>JAPSLP010000004.1:6302-185878 GCA_031180665.1 Cupriavidus sp.
CCTCCTCGCCCCCGGCCCCCCCCGGCGCCCCGGCGGCCCCCCCCCCCCCCCCCCCCCCGGTTTGCATCCCGCCGCCACTAGCCACCCACCACCCGCCCACCACCCGCCCGCTATAATCCGCCGACCGATCGACCGCCCAACGCCCATCCATGCTCAAGGACCCTGTCGAAGCCCGCCCGACGCGCCGCTATGTCGAGAAGCGCGAGACCATTCTCGATGCGGCCGCGATGCGCTTCAATCGCAAGGGCGTGCGTGGCACCACGCTGGCGGATGTCGCGCAGGACGTGGGCCTGAGCACCAACAGCATCACCTACTACTACCGCAAGAAGGAAGACCTTGTGGTCGCCTGCCTGTTGCGGACCATCGACGAGATGGTCGGCATCGCGGCGCAGGCCGGCGGGTTGCCGACCCCGGGCGAGCGCGTGGCGGGGTTCATCCGTCTGTTTTTTGCGCGGCTCGCGCTGACGGCGGCCGGAGAGCGTCCGGAGCTGATGAGCTTCCGCGAGATTCGCACGCTGCCCGACAGCCATGCCGAGGTCGCGTTCAGCGCGTACAACGACATGTTCCGCCGCATCCGGCAGTTGCTGCGCGAGCGCACGCCGGTCGACGCCGCCGAACGCAGCGTGCTGAGCGCGCGCGCCCACCTGCTGTTGTCGCTGGCAACGGGCGCAGTGATCTGGATCGAGCGCTACGAGCCCGAGGACTACCCCAAGGTCGCCGAGTCGGTGATCGATCTGCTGCTGCACGGCATCGGCTCGCGCGCGGCGCGCTGGCAGCCGACGCTCGATACCGGCGCGCTGCTGCCTTGCCTCGACCAGCCGGAAACCACCCAGCAGGCCTTCCTGCGCGCCGCCACCGAACTGCTGAACGAGCAGGGATATCGGGGCGCCTCGGCCGACCGCATCTCGGCCCGGCTCAATCTGACCAAGGGCTCGTTCTACCACCACAACGAAAACAAGGACGACCTGATCGGCGCCTGCTTCGATCGCATGTTCGACGTGATACGCAGCACGCAGACGCTGGTCGAGAACGGTCCGGGCACCGGCTGGGACAAGCTTTGCGCGGTCACGCGCGCGCTCGTCCATTACCAGTTCTCCAGCCAGGGACCGCTGCTGCGGCTGAGCATCTATGGCGCCTTGCCCGAGGAGATGCGCAAGGAGAAGATGCTGACGATGAACCGGCTGTCGGCGCGCTTCGTGCGATTCCTGGTGCAGGGCATGCAGGATGGTTCGATCCGGCCGCTGGACCAGTCGATCGCCGCGTTGCAGATCAACGGCATGATCAACGCCGCTGTCGAACTGCGCCGCTGGGTGCGCGATGCCTCGGCCGACAACGCGGCCGACCTGTTCGTGCGGCCGCTGCTGATGGGAATCCTGTCGCCGGCGTAGTGGTGTAGCGGTGTTGCGGCGATCGGCGCCGCCGGCTCGGTCGACCGGGCAGGCCAGCCTTCAAGATGAGCCGTGAACGTCAGCCGTAAAGGTCAGCCGTAAAGGTCAGCCGTAAAGGTCTGCCGTAAAGGTCTGCCGTAAAGATCGGCCGTAAAGATCGGCCGAAGATCGGCCGAAGATCGGCCGAAGATCGTCCGTCAGGATCAGTCATACAGATGGCAGGCCACCATCTGCCCGTCGCCACTGTCGCGCAGCGCCGGCTCCTGCGACTTGCAGCGCTCCATCGCCACCGGGCAACGCGTGTGAAAGCGGCAGCCTGACGGCGGATGCATCGGACTCGGGACCTCGCCACGCAGCACGATGCGCTTGCGTTGCCGTTCCGCCTGGACATTCGCCACCGGCACCGCGGACAGCAGCGCCTGCGTGTACGGATGGCGCGGCTGCGCATAGAGCGCGTCCCGTTCGGCGATCTCGACGATGCGGCCCAGGTACATCACCGCGATGCGGTCGCTGATATGGCGCACCACCGCCAGGTCGTGCGCGATGAACAGATACGACAGCCCGAGCCGCCGCTGCAGGTCCATGAAGACATTGACCACCTGCGCCTGGATCGAGACGTCCAGCGCCGACACCGGCTCGTCGCAGACGATCACGCCGGGCTTGAGCGCCAGTGCGCGGGCGATGCCGATGCGCTGGCGTTGTCCGCCGGAGAACTCGTGCGGATAGCGGTCCGCCATATACGGCAGCAGCCCCACCATCTCCAGCAGCTCACCCACCCGTGCCCGCGTGGCCGCGCGATCGCCGGCCATGCCGTGGATCTCCAGCGGCTCGGCCACGATGTCGCGCACCTTCATGCGCGGGTTCAGCGAGCCGAACGGGTCCTGGTAGACCATCTGCACACTGCGGCGGAAATGCTTCTCCTGGGCACGCGTCATCCGGGCCAGATCGGTGCCGTCGTAGTCGATGCGCCCGCCGCTGGCGGCCAGCATCTTCAGGATGGCCAGGCCCGTGGTCGACTTGCCGCAGCCGCTCTCGCCGACCAATCCCAGCGTTTCGCCCTGGCGCAGCGTGAACGAGACACCGTCGACGGCCTTGACCGAGCCGACCTGGCGCTTGATCACCACGCCGCGCGTGACGGGGAAATGCACTTTGAGGTCCTCCACGCGCAGGATCTCGCGGCCGATGGTGCGAAGGCGCGGCGCGGCGGTCGGTGCGGCCAACGGCATGCCACTGCATGGGAGGGCGGCGTCCTTGGTGGCGGGCGTGTCGAGCGCGGCGGTAGCGGTCATGGCGTCTCCTGCAGATGGCACGCATTCAGGTGAACGGACAGGCCGCGGCCACCGGTGGTCCGCAGCATCGGGCGCGTGGCGCGGCATTGCGCCTGGGCCAGCGCGCAGCGTGGCTGGAAGGCGCAGCCGGGACCGAGCGCGGTCAGGTCGGGCGGCTGGCCTTCGATCGGCACCAGCGCCTGGCTGGTGTCGCCATCGAGCCGCGGCACGCACGCCATCAACCCCCGCGTGTACGGATGGCGCGGGTCACGGTACAGGTCCTCGGCCGACGCCATCTCGACCAGGCGGCCGCCGTACATCACCGCGACGCGATCGGCGTAGCGCGCCACCACGCCGAGGTCATGCGTGATCAGGATCAGCGCGGTGCCGAGCCGCTGCGCCAGATCCTTCAACAGATCGAGGATCTGCGCCTGCACCGTGACATCGAGCGCCGTGGTCGGCTCGTCGGCGATGATCAGCTGCGGCTTGCAGGCCAGCGCCATCGCGATCATCGCGCGCTGCCGCATGCCGCCGGAGAACTGGTGCGGATAGGCATTGAGGCGGCTGGCCGGCTCGGGGATCTGCACCTGGCCGAGCAGGTCGGCGGCCATGCCGAGCGCGGTCTTCCATGGCAGCTTCTGGTGCAGCTGGATCGGCTCGGCAATCTGCTTGCCGATCGTCAGCGCCGGATTCATCGACGACATCGGCTCCTGGAAGATCATCGCGATGCGATTGCCGCGGATCGCGCGCATCGCGTCGGCGTCGAGCTTGAGCAGGTCCTGGCCGTCGAACAGGATCTCGCCGCCGTCGATCGACCCCGGCGGACGCGGGATCAGGCCGAGGATCGACAGCGCGGTCACGCTCTTGCCGGAACCCGATTCGCCGACGATGGCGAGCGTCTCTCCGGGCGCCACGTCGAACGAGACCTGATCGACCGCGGTGACCACGCCGCGATCGGTACGAAAGCGCGTGGTCAGGTTGCGGACCTGCAGGATCGGCTGCGTCATTGGCTTCCTCCTGGTATGCGATCCACGTCGTCCCCGCGGATGCGGGGACCCAGGGACTTCATGGGTGGATCAAGCCGCTGGGCCCCCGCTTTCGCGGGGGCGACAATAATGTTCCCCGATCCCGTCGTCCCCGCTTTGCGCGGGGGCGGCCATCATTGGGCGCTCAGAAGCCCATCTTCTTCTTCATCTCCTGATCGATCCACAGCCGCGCGTAGATCGGTCCGGGCCGCACCGCGCCGGCACGCAGCTCGCCGCCATAGTTCTTGACCCACGGCCACCAGGCCGTATAGACGTACTGCGTCGGCAGCCAGATATACGGCGCCTGCGCGACGATCTCGCGGGTCAGCGCGCGCAGCGCTTCCTGCCGCTTGCCGACGTCGCGCAGCTCGAAGGCCTCTTCGACGCGCTTGTCGAACTTCGGGTCGCTCCATTGGGAGGCGTTCCACACCTGGCCGCTGACGAAGCTCTTGCGGATCGTCGTGGTCGGATTGGTATGGCCGTTGTTCATCATATAGCCGGGCGCATTGGTCTTGGTCGTCATTGCCGACAGGAAAGCGCCGTACTCCATCGGCTGGATCTGGATGCGCACGCCCACCTGTTCGAGGTACGCGGCGATCAGCGGCAGCAGCTCCATATGGTCCGGGCTGCAGGCGCAGACTTGCACCTTGAAGGTGAAGCCCTTCGGATAACCGGCCTCGGCCAGCAGCTTGCGCGCCTTGTCGGGGTTGTAGGTGAACAGCTCCTTGATGTTGTCCGGCATCGCGCTGAGCGGCTCGTAGTAGCCGCCATAGTCGGGATGCTGCGGATAGGCGAACAGCTCGGCGTTGCCGCCGTAGTACTGCTTGACGATCTCCTGCTTGTTGACCGCCATGTTCAGCGCGCGCCGGACGCGGATATCGTTGAACGGCTTGGTATCGACGCGCAGCGCCAGATACTGGCCCGTGTACGACAGCCAGCGCGACCACTGCAGCTGCGGCGCGCTGCGCTTGAGTTCATCGACGGCGGTCCAGCGCAGCCCCTCCATGATGTCGATCTTGCCGGTGCGCAGCATGGTGTTGCGCGTGGCCTCGTCCTTGATCGTGCGCAGGACCACCTTGTCGACGAAGGGCAGCTTGTAGTCCTTGTTGCCGATGCGCTCGCTGTCCCAGTACTGCGGGTTCTTCGTGTAGGTGCTGGCATTGCCCTGCACGAACTGCGTCAGCGTGAACGGGCCCGTGCCGTTGACGTTCTTCCAGTTGGCGGCCCCTGCGGTGGCCACTTCCTTCGGCATGATTCCCGAGTAGTAGCCCCAGCCGAAGCGGTAGTCCCACTCGGCGTTGAATTCCTTGAAGCGGAACAGCACCGTGTGCTTGTCGCGCGCCTCGACCTTGCTCAGGTGGTCGAAGTAGGTCGGGATCTTCTTGGCGCTGGCCTCCTGCCGGCTGTAGCTGAACACCACGTCCTCGGCGACCAGCTCGCGCTCTTCCATCACGCCGGGTTTGGCCGGGAACTTGACGCCCTTGCGCAGCTTGACCTCGAGCGTCAGCGGATCGGTCCATTTCCACGACTCGGCAAGCTCGCCGCGAATGGCGTCCTCCGGCAGCCAGGCATCGGCCTGGAAGGCGTACTTGCCGCCGTTGCGCTTGGCCTTGCTCAGGTCGGCGGCGAACAGATGCTCGTAGACCTGGCCGGTGTCGTAGTTCTGCTTCCAGTTCCAGTCGGCAAGATCCCACGACAGTGCCGAGATGGTCGGATAGACCGAGCCGACTTCCACGGTGCCGCCGTACTTCGGCGCCTCGGCCTGCGCGATGGCGCCGCCCGCAGCCACGGCAAGCGCGACAGCGCCGGCGATGGCCGCTCCCCGTTTTACCGCGTGGCGGACGGCCTTGTCGTCATCCATCATCTCCATCTCCTCTCTGTTGACTGCCGACAAAGCCCCGGTAGCGGCGACGTCGTTCCCGCGAATGCGGGAATCCAGCGTCTTTGGAAGCCACTGGGTCCCCGCTTTCGCGGGGACGACCGGCTTGCAAGCAATCTGGTCTTGTGTTGTTTATCGGATGCCGTCGTCGCTACCGCGTGCCCCGCATGCGCGGATCGAGCAGGTCGCGCAGCGCGTCGCCGTAGACGTTGATGGCGTAGACCACCACGGTCAGGCAGGCACCGGGGGCCAGCGCCAGCCACGGGCCCTGGAACATGAAGGTGCGGCCGTCGCCGGACAGCATGCCGCCCCAGGTCGGCGCGGGCGGGGGCACGCCCAGGCCGAGGAAGGACAGTCCCGACTCGGCGAGGATCGCCGTGCCGACGCGCGTGGTGAACAGCACGATCACCGGCGGCAGCACGTTCGGCAGGATGTGGCGCCACAGGATGCGCGGCGTCGACGCGCCCATCGACTGCGCGGCGTGCACATACATGTTCTCGCGCACCGACACCACCGCGCTGCGCACGATGCGCGAGCCGCCGATGCCGAGCAGCAGGCCCAGTGTCACCACGATCTGCCAGCTGCCCGGGCCAAGCACCGACACCACCACGATCAGGATCACCAGGTCCGGAAAGCTCATCCACGCATCGACGAAGCGTTGCACCACCAGATCGAACTTGCCGCCGAGATAGCCGGTCAGGATGCCGAGCAGCACCGACACCGCGGTGGCCAGCGTCGCGGCCGACAGGCCGATCACCACCGACAGCTGCGCGCCGTACAGGCAGCGCGACAGCATGTCGCGGCCCAGATTGTCGGTGCCGAAGGGATGCGCCCACGACGGCGGCTGCAAGCGATGCAGCATGTTGATCTCGTTGACGCCGTAGGGCGCCAGCACGTCGGCAAAGACGCCGCAGAACAGGAAGATCGCGCAGATCACCGCGCCGGCGGCGCCGAGCGGCTTGTCGCGGAACAGCCGGCGCAGCAGGCCGAAGCCGGGCCAGCGGCGGGTCGTGGCGGATGCCGATGTTGAGGTTGCCGTTGCGGCGGATGCTGCTGTCGCCGCTGCGGTCGCCGCGGCTGCGTCGGCGGTCACCGGCGCGACGGAAGTCAAGGGAGTCGCGGAACGTGCCATCAGCGATGCCTCACTTTCGGATCGAACAATCCGTAGCTCAGGTCGACCAGCAGATTGATCAGCATCACCGCCACGCCGACCACCAGGAAGACGCCGGTGATCACCGGATAGTCGCGTTGGTGCACCGCGTCGAGCAGCAGCAGGCCCATGCCCGGCAGCGCGAAGATCTGCTCGATGATGACGGCGCCGCCGATCAGCAGCGGCGCCTGCAGGCCCACCAGCGTCACCACCGGAATCAGCGCATTGCGCAGCGCATGCCGCAGGATCACCATCCGCTCGTTCAGCCCCTTGGCCCACGCGGTGCGGATATAGTCCTGGCGCAGCACCTCCAGCATCATCGTGCGCGTCATCCGCATCGTGATCGCCGACAGCGCCATGCCGAGCACGATCGCCGGTACCAGCATCTGCTGAACATGCTGCAGCGGGTCCTCGCGGAACGGCACGTAGCGAACCTCGGGCGACCAGCCCCACCAGACCGACGGAAACACCATCACCATGGTGCCCAGCCAGAAGCTCGGCACCGCCAGCATCAGGATCGAGAACGAGCGCGCCACGTAGTCGGCCGCGCTGTCCTGCCGGATCGCCGACAGCACGCCGATCGGCAGCGCCACCGACAGCGCCACCACCAGCGCGATGGCGCCGAGCGACAGCGTCACCGGGATACGCGCCATCACCATCTTGAGCACCGGCTCGCCTTGCCACAGCGATACGCCGAGATCGCCGTGCAACACGATATTGCCGATCCAGTGCAGGTATTGCTGCCACATCGGCCGATCGAGGCCGAGCAGCTGCATCAGTTCCTCGCGGCTGCGCACATCGGCGCTGATGTCGTTCTGGCTGAGCATCAGGTCGACCACGTCGCCCGGCACCAGCCGCACGATGCAGAACACGATCATGCTGGCGAACAGCAGCGTGGGCAGCAGCGCCAGCAGCCGGCGCATCAGGTAGGCACTCATGGGCGCCTCGCGTGAGGGGTGGCACGGCTGCCCGCGCGCGCCGACGCCGGCGGGGATACCGGCAACACGATTTCTGCTGATGCTCCGGCCATGCTGTCTCCTGTTTCCGGCCACCGGTCATTGCCTGTGGCGGTATTTCGGCACGCGGAATGCAGTTTTTGTGCGGGACGATATAGCGATCGGCTTTGCGCGAATCGCGATCCCAGCATACTCATCGTTCGAAGCGATGACAACCCGGAAGCGCCCCCGGCGATCTAGTGAATTTCCCGGGGGCGGGCCGCCCGCGCGGTCCGTGCTTTCTCAATGCTCCGGGCTAGTAGCCGCGCAGCCGGGCCCAGCGATCGGCGTGGAAGTGGGCGTCGCCCAGCCACTCCTGCGCGGTGCGTGCCCGCTTCATGAAGAAGCCGATCTCGAACTCGTCGGTCATGCCGATGCCGCCGTGCATCTGCACGCCTTCCTGCACCGCAAGCGTCGCGGTCTCGCCGGCGCGGGCCTTGGCGGCCGACACCAGCGGCTCGGGGCCGTCCGGCGACGACTCGTCAAGCCGTTGCTGGCAGCGCAGCACGATGGCGCGCGTCAGTTCGAGTTCCGTGAACAGATGCGCGGCGCGATGCTGCAGAGCCTGGAATTCGCCGATGATCTTGCCGAACTGGCGGCGTTCCTTCAGATACGCCAGCGTGCGGGCGAAGGCCTCGTCCGCGATGCCGAGCAGCTCGGAGGACAGCACCGCGCGGCCGATGTCGAGCGCGCGCTCGAGCAGGGCACCGCCGCCATCGACTTCGCCGAGCACCGCGTCCGCGGGTACCTGCACGCCTTCGAAGGCGATGCGCGCGGCCTGTGTGGCGTCGGCCAATACCACCCGTTCGATTCGCACACCGGCACTGGTGCGCGGAACCAGCAGCAGCGTGATGCCGTGCGCATCGTCGCTGCCGTCCGCCTGGGCATCGGCCGTGCGCGCCGCGACGATCAGCGTATCGGCGACGTGGCCGTCGACGACCAGCTGCTTGGTGCCGTCGAGGCGATAGCCGCCGGCATGCGGCGTCGCGCGCGCGGCCAGGCGGAACGGCCGATGCTTGCCGGCCTCGTCGAGTGCCAGCGCGGTCAGGTGCCGGCCGGATGCAATGGCCGGCAGCAGTGCGTCGCGTTGGGCGTCGCTGCCGCAGTGCGTCAGCAGCGAGGCGCCGAGTACCGCGGTGGAGAGGAAGGGCGAGGGCGCCAGCGTGCGGCCGATCGCCTCCATGATGACGCCGGCTTCCACTACGCCGAGCCCACTGCCGCCGTATGCCTCGGGAACCAGCACGCCGGCGAGGCCGAGATCGGCAAAGCGTTGCCACAGCTCGCGCGAGAATCCGACCGGGTCGCCGCTGTCGCGCATTGTGCGCAGCGCGGAGATCGGTGCGTTCTCGCGCAGGAAGGTCAGCGCGCTGTCGCGCAGCATGTCCTGGGTGTCGTTCAGTACGATGGCCATGTCGATGTCCGCGAAAGTAGCCGCAGAGCCGCGCGATCGCACGGCCCCGGCACGGTGAAGGAGGGAAGGGCGTCAGGCGCCGGGCAGGCCGAGGATCCGCTTGGCGACGATGTTCAGCTGGACCTCGCTGGTGCCGCCCTCGATCGAATTGGCCTTGGTGCGCAGCCAGGCGCGCGCGGTGGCGCCCTGATGGCTGCGCTCGCTTTCCCATTCGAGCGCGTCGCTGCCGCCAATCGACATCAAGAGCTCGTAGCGCCGCTTGTTCAGCTCGGCGCCGTAGTACTTGAGCACCGACGAGAAGGCGGCGATGCCTTCGCCCTGCTTCGCCAGGTCGCGCACCCGCTCGCCGGCGAAGCCGAACGCGGCCTCGTCGATCTCGAAGCGGGCCAGTTGCGCGCGCAGCATCGGCTCGTCGAGCCGGCCGGCCGCATCGGTGCCGATCGCCTTGGCGGCGTGCCGCCCCAGCGGCTGCCGGAAGCCCCGGCTGCCGATCGCGCTGATCATGTCGCGCTCATGGGTCAGCAGATACTTGGCGATCTCCCAGCCGCCGTTGAGCTCGCCGACCAGCTGGTCGCGCGGCACCACGACATCGTCGAAGAAGGTCTCGCAGAACGGCGACTTGCCGGAGATCAGCACGATCGGCCGTGTCGTCACGCCCGGCGTTTCCATGTCGAACAGCAGGAAGCTGATGCCGGTGTGCTTCTGCGCGGAGAAATCGGTGCGCACCAGGCAGAAGATCCAGTCGGCCTTGTCGGCATACGAGGTCCAGATCTTCTGGCCGTTGACGACGAAGTGGTCGCCGCGGTCCTCGGCACGCGTCTGCAGGGCCGCCAGGTCCGAGCCGGCGTTCGGCTCGGAGTAGCCCTGGCACCAGCGGATCTCGCCGCGCGCGATCTTCGGCAGGTGCTCGCGCTTCTGCGCCTCGCTGCCGTACTTGAGCAGGGCCGGCCCGAGCATCGAGATGCCGAAGCTCTGCAGCGGCACCCGGCAGCCGAGCCGTTGCATTTCCTCGCGCAGGATCTTGGCCTGCTCGCGGCTCAGGCCGCCGCCACCGTATTCGCGCGGCCACTCGGGCACGGTCCAGCCGCGCTCGGCCATCCGTTCGAGCCACTGGCGCTGGGCCTCGGAGCGGAAGCGGAACTTGCGTCCGCCCCAGCAGATGTCCTCGTCGTCCTGCACCGGCTGCCGCATCTCGGGCGGGCAATTGTCCTGCAGCCAGGCGTGTGTCTGCTGCCGGAACGTCTCCAGGTCTTCCACGGTGGTCTCCTGTCGCGGTGGGCGGCCTCTGCGGGCCGTGTTGTTGCTTGAACCGTGCGTTGCTTGAACCGTGCGCCGCCTGGATGGCGGCTGCGGCGATCCAGGGGCTGGCAGGGCCGTTATACAAGCGTGCGCTTGGCACCGTCAATACGCTATTTACGAAAACGGTATCGGCCATGCAGAGCACGCATAGCAAATATGTCGCAAGCTGGGCGACTTAGGAGGCAATATGGCGGAGCGCGAGCGCTGTGTTAGCATCGCCGGAAACATACCAAAATCACGAAACAGGCCGACCGCACCGTGTGCCGGCGCGGCCGAGGGGGAGACATGGTGAGCAGCGAGGCTTCGACCGACGAAGCGGTGTGGACCTTCCCCGGCGCGCGCGCGCCCGACCGACGCCGCTGGGTCGACGCCAGCGGCCTGCGGCTGGCCGTCTACGAATGGGGCGAGCCGGACGCCACGCCGCTGCTCCTCGTCCATGGCGCGCTCGATTTCGCCCGTACCTTCGATGGCTTCGCGCCGCTGCTGGCCGATGCGGGCTATCGCGTGGTCTCGTACGACCATCGCGGCCACGGCGATTCCGATCACGCCGATCTCTACAACTGGATCGCCGACGTGCGCGACATGCTGGCGGTGGCGGATTCGATCACGCGCGAGCCCTGCCTGGCGGTCGGCCACAGCAAGGGCGGCTCGCTGCTGGTGCAGGCGATCCAGGCGCTGCCGCACCGGTTCACCCGTTTCGCGGCGATCGACGGCCTGCCGTTCCGCAGCCCGCATGCCGACAGCGCCGTACGCGAACGCAAGTCATCGCTGACCGGGCCCGTCATTACCCGCTGGCTCGATGCGCGCCGGCGCAGCGGCGAGCTCGAACGGCGACCCGGCACGCTGGAGGAACTGGCGCAGCGCCGCGCCAGAATGAACCCGCGCCTGAGCCATGAATGGTTGTGCTACATCGCCTCGCATGGCGCGCGCCGCGACGAGCAGGGCTGGCGCTGGAAGCTGGACCCTGCGATCGGCGTGGGCGGTTTCGGGCCGATGCGGGTGCGCTGGATGACCGACAGGCTGCCCGGTTTTCCGATCCCGATGCTGGCGATCTTCGGCTCCGAGAAGGAACCGATGGGCTGGGACGCGACCGCCGACGACCTGATGCCGTTCTTCCCGGCGACGACCGAGGTCCATCGCATGCAGGACGTCGGCCACTTCATCCATATCGAACGGCCGCAGGAGACGGCGCGCCGCATCCTGCAGTTCTTTGGCGCATGACCATGCCATCGACCCAATACCTGCGTCACCATCGTCTGCGGCTCGCGCTGCATCGGCTCAAGGATGGCGACGCACATCCGCTGCTGTTGCTGCACGGGCTTGGAGAGCGTTCGCCCGCTGCGCTTCCGGCCGAATACGCGAGCTGGCCCGGCCCGGTCCACGCGCTCGACTTCACCGGCCACGGCGGATCGGACCTGCCGCGCGGCGGCGGCTACAGCTGCGAATTCCTGATGGCCGATGCCGACATCGCGTTGGCGCAACTGGGCCCGTGCACCGTCGCCGGACGCGGCATCGGCGGCTATGTCGCGCTGCTGCTGGCCGGGGCGCGTCCCGGCGAGGTGCGCGGCGCCATCGTGCGCGACGGACCGGGGCTGTCCGGCGGCGGCAGCGCGGCGCGCAGCCCGTATATTCCCGTGCCGGACTTGAATCAGCTGGCGCCGCCCGATCCTTTCGCGATTGCGGAACTGGCCAACGATGTCCGCCCGCCCAGCTATGCATCGAGTTTCGCGATGCTGGCCTCGCAGCATTCCGACCTCGATATGCCCATCTCGGTCTGCTGCTGCGAGCGACCGCCGTGGCTGGCCGCGGTGATGGAGCTGCTGTCGCTGGAGCCGGTCGTGCTGGATCAGGCCCTGCAGCAATACGCGGCGGCGCCGGCCACCGGCACGCGTCCGGAGCCGGAGTCGGCATGAGCCCGGCCGTGTCGTCCGCGCGCCAGTCCGCCGACGCGGACGACGATGCCGAGCGCGGCTATCTGGACCATGTGTCCCGGCACTTCCGCCGCAATGCGATGGCCTTTCTGGCACACGGCATGCTGGGGATGACCGGCTTCCGGCTGGTCACCGCGCCGACCTTCGTGCCGGCCTATCTCTATCTGCTGTCCGGCTCGAAGCTGACCGTCGGCCTGGTGCTGTCGGCGCAGTACGCCGGCATGGCCGCGTCGTCGCTGTGGGGCGCCACGCTGATCGAGCATCGGCAACAGGTGATGCCGATGCTGTACCGCGTCGGCTGGCTGGTAAGGCTGCAGGTGCTGGGGCTCGCGCTGTCGGCGCTGTGGCTGTCGGGCGCGGCGGCACTGACGGCCGCGGCCGTGTTCCTGCTGCTGTTCGGCCTGCTCAACGGCGTGCAGAACGTCGCCTTCCAGTACCTGACCTCGAAGATCATTCCGCTGCATCGCCGGGGCGGCCTCAGCGCGCTGCGCAACTTCTTCGGCGGCCTGACCGCGGCGGCGGTGGCCTGGCTCGGCGGACGCTATCTGGTCGGCAACGACGTGCTCGGCAACGGCTACGCGGCGACCTTCCTGGCCGCCTTCGTGCTGACCAGCCTCGGCATCTCCGCGCTGGTCGGCATGCGCGAGCCCGCCTTGCAGGATGTCCGCCTGCCGGTCGGCTTTCGGCGCCGCGTCCGCGAAGTGCCGGCCCTGCTGCGGGCGCAGCCCGATTTCGTGCGCTTCTTCATCGCCCGCGCGCTGGTGGCGCTGGGCATGATGGCGATGCCGTTCTATGCGATCTATGCCGGCCAGCATATTCACCTGTCCGGCGCCACGCTGGGCTATCTGAGCCTGGCCTATCTGCTGGCGCAGACCGCCAGCAATCTGCTGTGGGGCCAGCTGGCTGACCGCTACGGCTATCGGCTCGTGTTCCTCGCCAGCATCGCGCTATGGATCGCCGCCACCGCGCTGCTGCTGTGCTGCGGCTCGCTGGGCTGGTTCGTGCTGGCCTTCTGCGGGCTGGGCGCGGGTTTTGGCGGCTTCTTCATTTCGGCCGACAACCTGGTGATGGAATTCGGCGCACGCAAGGACCGGCCGATGCTGCTGGCCGTCGCGGGCACCGGCACCTACGCGATGATGGCGATCGGCCCGGTACTGGGCGGCGTGCTGGCGCAGGGTGTGCGCTTCTGGCTGGTGTTCGCGCTGGCCATCGCGGTCAAGTGCCTGGCATTCGCAATGGCGCTGGCGATGAAGGACCCGCGACGACGGCCCGGACCGCTGCCGCCGAACCAGGGCGATCCCATGACGTCGTGACGCACCGACGCTGCGCTACGCCGATGCCCGGACGCCGACGCTTTGCGCACGGTCTGTCTGCTTCCTTGGCCCGCTTGCGGGACAGGGGCGAGGGGAGAGGGCAAAAAAACAAACACCAGGAGACGAGATGGAAGCCAGAACCTATCCGGAGTTCAGCACCCACTATCCGCTGCTGTTGACCACCATCATGCGACGGCCGGTGCGGATGTATCCCCACCAGATCGGCGTCGTCTACCGCAATCACCTCAGCGGCGAGTATTTCCGCTTCACCTGGGACCAGTGGTATCGGCGCGTCTGCCAGCTGGCCAACGCGCTCTCGTCCGAACTCGATGTCGTGGCCGGAACGCCCGGCGAACCGGGCGATCGCATCGCCACCATGGCGCTGAACACGCACCGCCATCTGGAGTTGTACTTCGGCGTGCCCGGCATCGGCGCGACGCTGCACCCGGTCAACGTCCGGCTGTCGCCCGAGCACATCGTCTACACGATCCGCCACGCGCAGGACCGTGTGCTGTTCTTCGACGACGCGCTGCTGCCGCTGGTCGAGGGCATCTACGACCATATCAAGGACGTGGTGCAGCGCTTCGTCTACCTGTCGGACAAGCCCGGCCTGCCCCAGACGCGCATCGCCAACCTGATCCACTACGAGGATCTGCTGGCGCGGCAGCCGGAGCAGTTCGACTGGCCCGCCCTGCACGAGGACGTCAACGCGACGTTGTGCTACACCACCGGCACCACCGGACAGCCCAAGGGCGCGACCTTCACGCACCGCCAGCTGTATCTGATGACCGTGCACGTGATGGCGCAGATGGCGATCGCCAACACGCCGTCGATCGATATCGAAGACGGGCTGGGCGTGCGGCTCGGCGAATCCGCGGTGCCGCTGCTCAATACGCCGATGTTCCATATCCACGCCTGGGGCGCGCCTTTCATCGCGGTCTACAGCGCGCAGAAAATCGTGCTGCACGGCACCTTCACCGTGCAGGGGTTCTGCGAGCTGGTCGAGCGCGAGAAGGTGACCTCGGTCGGCATCGTTGCCACCATCGCGGCGATGCTGCTCGAATACCCCGATCTGCACAAGTACGACCTGAGCAGCCTGGTGCGCGTCAACGTCGGCGGCGGCGCGTTGCCGCTCGGCCTGAAAATGAAGCTCGAAGCGCTGATCCCGTCGTTCCGGATGAGCTCGGGCTACGGCATGACCGAGACCGCCCCGACGATCGTCAGCTCCTTCATCAAGAAGGACCTGGTCGACCTGGGCCGCGAGCAGACCGATGCGCTGCTGGTCAAGGCGGGCCTGCCGATCCTCGGCGTCGATGTCGAGGTGGTGGACGACGACGGCCAGCCGGTGCCGAAAGACGACCACACCGTTGGCGAGATCGTCGTGCGCGCGCCGTGGACCACGGAGCGTTACTTCCGCGATCCGGAGAAAAGCGCGGAACTGTGGCGCGGCGGCTGGCTGCATACCGGCGACCTGGCCAAGGTCGATGCGCACGGCTACATCACGATCGCGGACCGCATCAAGGACGTGATCCGCAGCGGCGCCGAGATGGTGCCCACCGTACTGCTCGAGAACCTGATCGCGATGGCCGACTTCGTGCAGGAGGCCACCGTGGTCGGCGTGCCCGATCCGGTCTGGGGCGAACGGCCGATGGCGCTGGTCAGTGTGCGCACCGGCTTCGAGGCCGACGAGTATGCGGTCATCGATTTCCTGAAGACCCATGGCGTCGACACGGGCCGCATCACCAAATGGATGCTGCCCAGGCTGGTGGCGATCACGCGCGACATTCCAAAGACCAGCGTCGGCAAATACAACAAGAAGCGCATCCGCGACGAGCTGGATCGTTTTCTGGCGATCGCGCGGGATGTCGGCGATCGTGCGGGTTGATTGCGGCTTGGTCGCGTGACAGTGCCGAACCCGGGCTCGATGCCGGGCCCGATCCCGGCTTCCATTCCAGATCCGATTTCAATTCCCAGTTCCCAATTCCCAATTCCCAATTCCCAATTCCCAATTCCAATGGAGACATCTCGATGACGACCATCAACCCGGTCACCGACCTCACCGTGGACGCCGGCATCGCCGTGCTGACGATCGACTCGCCGCCGGTCAATGCGCTGTCGGCCAATGTCCGCGCCGGCATCCTGGCGGGCATCCAGCAGGCGGTCGCCGACGACGCGGTCAAGGCCATCGTGCTGATCTGCGCCGGCAAGACCTTTATCGCCGGCGCCGATATCACCGAGTTCGGCAAGCCGCCGACCGGCCCATCGCTGCCCGAGGTGCAGGCTGGCATCGAGGACGCGCCCAAGCCGGTGATCGCCGCGATCCACGGCACCGCGCTCGGCGGCGGGCTCGAAGTCGCGCTGGTTTGCCACTATCGCGTCGCGGCACGCTCGGCCAAATGCGGCCTGCCCGAGGTCAATCTCGGACTGTTGCCGGGCGCCGGCGGCACCCAGCGGCTGCCCCGCATTGTCGGCGTCGAGAAGGCGCTGGAGATGGTCACCTCGGGCACGCACGTGCCGGCGCCGGCCGCGGCCGAGATGGGCCTGGTCGATCTGCTGACCGACGACGCCAGCCTGCGCGCCGATGCCATCGCCTTCGCCCGCCAGGTCGTGGCCGAAGCACGGCCGCTGCGCAAGGTCCGCGATCTCGACGACAAGATCGCGGCCGCGCGCGGCAAGCCGGAGATCTTCGCCGACTTCCGCCGCGCCAACGCCCGGCGCTTTCGCGGCTTCGATGCGCCGGAATACAACATCCGCTGCATCGAGGCGGCGGTCGAGCTGCCGTTCGACGAAGGGCTCAAGCGCGAACGCGCGATGTTCGTCGAGCTGCTGAACGGCACGCAGTCGGCGGCGCAGCGCTACTACTTCTTTGCCTCGCGCCAGGTCTGGCAGTTGCCCGATATCGGCGCCGATACGCCGCTGCTGCCGGTCAAGCAGGTCGGCATCATCGGCGCCGGCACCATGGGCGGCGGCATCGCGATGAACTTCCTCAATGCCGGCTATCCGGTGACCATCGTCGAGACGTCGCAGCAGGCGCTGGACCGCGGGGTGCGCACGATCCGGACCAACTATGAGAACACGGCCAAGAAGGGCCGCATCACCGCCGCCGACATCGAGCGCCGCATGGCGCTGCTGACGCCGACGCTGGAGATGGAGCAACTGGCCGGCGCCGATCTGGTGATCGAGGCCGTATTCGAGAACATGGATGTCAAGAAGGACGTATTCGGCCGGCTGGACCGCATCGCCAAGCCCGGCGCGATCCTGGCGACCAATACCTCGGCGCTGGACGTCGACGGGATCGCCGCCGCCACGTCGCGGCCGGAGGCGGTCATCGGCCTGCATTTCTTCTCGCCGGCCAATGTGATGAAGCTGCTGGAGGTCGTGCGCGGCGCGAAGACCGCCAAGCCGGTGATTCGCACGTCGATGGAACTGGCCCGCAAGATCGGCAAGGTCGCCGCGCTGGTGGGCGTCTGCCCGGGCTTCGTCGGCAACCGGATGCTGGCGCAGCGCCAGCGCGAGGCGCAAAAGCTCGTGCTCGAAGGCGCGCAGCCGTGGGACGTCGACCGCGTGCTGTACGACTTCGGCTTTCCGATGGGTCCGTTCGCCATGAGCGATCTGGCCGGCCTCGACCTCGGCTGGGTCCGGGAGAAGTCGAGCAGCTCGACACTGCGCGAAATCCTTTGCGAAATGGACCGGCGCGGCCAGAAGACCGGCGCCGGCTATTACGACTACGACGAGAAGCGCAACGCCAGGCCGTCGCCGGTGGTCGAGCAGGTGATCCGCGACTTCGCCGCGAAGCAGGGCCGAACCAGCCGCGTCGTCTCGGAGCAGGAGATCCTGGAGCGCTGCATCTACCCGATGATCAACGAGGGCGCCAAGATCCTGGAGGAGGGCAAGGCGATCCGCGCCTCCGATATCGACGTGATCTGGGTCAACGGCTATGGCTGGCCGGTCTACCGCGGCGGCCCGATGTTCTATGCCGACACGATCGGGCTCGACAAGGTGCTGGAGACGCTGCGGCGCTACGAGGAGAACTTCGGTGCCGACTTCAAGCCGGCCAAACTCCTCGAAGATCTGGTGGCGCAGGGGCGCAAGTTCGGCGACCTGAAGTAGGCTCGTCAGTCGGGCATTCTGGCTGCCATACCGGGGCGCAATGCTGTCGTCCCCGCGAAAGCGGGGACGCGGCGGCTCGTATGACGCTGTATTGCGCATCGGCGGGAGGACGAAATCCGCCGTGCGACCTCGGTCGGCCTAGGACGGCGCGCCGTGCGGCTCGGCCATCGCCACCACGACCTTGCGCGGCCCGCTGAACGGCTCGCGGGCGTGCGCGGTCAGCATATTGTCCAGCATCAGCACATCGCCCTGACGCCACGGGAACACGATCTTGTGCGCGTCCAGCACGGCGCGGACCGCGTCCAGTTCCGCGTCGGGAATCGGCGCACCGTCGCCGTAGTAGACGTTGCGCGGCAGGTCGTCTTCGCCGACCGTATCGAGCAGCACCTCGCGCATCTCGGGTGCCAGCGCCGACAGATGGAACAGGTGGGCCTGGTTGAACCACACCGGATCGCCGGTATGCGGATGATGGGCGATGCCCTGCACCCGCTGGCGCGTGCGCAGTTCGCCGTCGTCCTTCCATTCGCAGACGATGCCATGCCGCGCGCAGTAGGCCTGCACCTCGGCGCGGTTCTCGGTGTTGAACACCTGCTGCCACGGCACATCCATGCCGTTGCCGAAGTTGCGCACATAGCAAAGCCCGCGCGTGGCAAATCGCTCGCGTGTGCGGGCATCGATCGCGCGGTAGATCGCGCGGCTGTCGGCGATCGGGGTTTCGCCGCCCTGCGGCGCCGCGCGTTCGCAATAGAACCAGATCTTCATCGGCCATTCGCGGGTATAGGCCTGCTCGTTGTGCAGCGGTATCGACTGGTGCGCGGGGTATTCGGTCGAGGTATAGACGCCGCCGGTCACCTTGCTGCGCGGCGTGGAGCCGAATTCGTAGCTCAGCAGCGGGTGGCCGAAGGCGGCGGCGAACGTGCGGAAGCCCTCGGCGCCGTCGACGGCGAACGCGCGAAACAGCACGCCGCCGGTGGTGCGCAGGTGCTCCTCGATCTGGGCGCGCAGCCGTGGCAACGCTTCGATCAAGGGTTCCCCGGCGCTGGCGGCCTCGATGGTGAAGGGCAGCTCCGCCGCTTGCGTCAACGACGCAGCGGTCAGCGACTCGACGGCAGGCGTGGACAGATCAGTCATGCGGTCCTCAATGGAAGGGCTTCGGCGGGAAGGGCTTCGGCGGGAAGAGCTTCGGCGGAAAGGGCTTCGGCGGGAAGGGCGGAAGCGGTGTACCTCCCTCTCCCGCGTGGCGGGCGAGCAGTAAAAGCAGCTCGGGTCAGCAAGGCCACGGCGGCACGATATGGCACGTCGCCCGCGTTGGCCGGGCACGGCAGCGAAACGACCTGGCTCGCCTGCGCCGGATGCCACGTCGCGGCGGCGGTCGGCAACCCTGCGCTCGTACCGCGCGGCCGCCAGCAGCCGTCGCCCGACCCCTGCAGCGCGACCTGCTGCCAGCGTGCATCGGCAATGCCCGTGCCGGCCGCCTTGGTCAAGGCTTCGCGCGCGGTCCACAGCGCATAGAAGCGATCCAGACGCAGGGCGGGGTGGCAACTCCGCAGCATGGTCTGCTCCTGCGCCGAGAACGCCGATGCCGCCAGCGCCAGCGGCTCCACCGGGCGGCATTGCTCGATGTCGACACCGACCGCCGCAATCGCCGGATCGGTGGCGATGGCGATCAATCCGATGCCGCCGCTGTGCGAAACGTTGAAGCCCGGTGCGTCGTCGATCGCCGGCGGCAAGATCGGTTTGCCGCGCGGATCGGCCTCCAACGGGACCGCCTGCGGCGCAAGTTCGAGCATCGCGCCAAGCAGACGCCGCAACGCGGCGCGTACCGCGGCAAAGCGAGCCCGATCGGGACCGCGGCGATAGTCGCACAGCCGTGCCGTTTCGTCTGGCGACAGGACTGCCAGGTCCCCGGGCGTGGGCTCGGCCTTGACGTCGATATCGATTCGCCAGACGCGCACGTCGTAGGGTTCGAGTGGCGCGGGCAGCGGCACGGCCGTTGGCCCCGGCGATCGCAGTGGCGCTAGCATGCGCTTACCTCCACCGCTTCGCTCCCCGCAGCCTCCACCGCCGCCACGCCAAGCTGCGTGCCGATCCGCGCCAGCATCGATGCGGTGTGCTCGCGCAGAAAGAAGTGGCCGCCGTCGTACCAGTCCAACGTGAAGGTGCCCTCCGTTTCGTGGCCCCATCCTGCGATCGCACCGCCGACGCTGCGGTCGCGGCGCCCGCCGAAGGCATGCAGTGGACAGCGCAGCAACGGCCGCTCGCGATGCCGATAACTCGCGCAGACAAGGAAGTCGGCGCGCAGCACCGGCAACGTCAGTGCCATCAATTCTTCGTGCTCGAGCAGTTCCGGCGGCGTGCCATCGAGCGCGCGCAGATGGGCGATCAAGGCGGCATCGTCGAGCGGTCCGGCGAAACGGTCGGGGTCGCGCAGGCGTGGAGCGGGACATGCGGACACCAGCAGGGCGCAAGCGGGCTCTCCCTCGGCCTGCCAGCGGTGCGCGAGCTCGTAAGCGAGCAGCGCGCCCATGCTGTGGCCGAACAGCGCATGGCGGCAGCGCAGCGATTCGGCCAGCAGCCGTTGCTGGCGCACTTCGCGTGCCAACTGCTCGCACAGCGCATCGAACGATTCGCACAGCGGCTGGCCGATGCGGGTGCCGCGGCCGGGCAGTTCGATTGGCCGGATCGTCAGCCCGGCCGGCGCCGCGCGGCGCCATCCGGCATAGGCCGCGGCGCCCGCGCCCGCATTGGGCAGGCACCACAGCGTGACCGGCCCGGTGGCGGTCATCGCGCCGCGGACTCGCCTTGCGCCTGCATCGCGGCGCGCAGGCTTGCCGGTCGCATATCGGTCCAGTGGGTCTCGATGTACTCCAGGCATTGCTGCCGCTGGCCGCTGAACCCGACGGCCCGCCACCCCGCCGGGATCGGACGGTAATCGGGCCAGATCGAATACTGCTCTTCCGGATTGATGACGACCTGGAAGAGCAGGGTGTCGCTGTCGAAGCTCATGGTGTGTCCCTCGTCTGACTGGATGCGTGACCGGCGACGCCCATGCGAACGCCTGTGCCAACAAGACGGACCGCGAGGGTGCGAATTTAGTCGACTGGGATCCGGCGGTCTCGTGTCGCCGATCGCCGGATCGAATCCAAAATCTAAATATCGCCCGCCCCGGATCGTCACATCGGATATCCCCGCACGAGACGCGGGGTCGGCCGCTGCGTCGGTCGCCGAACTCCCACCGCAAGGGGCATCAGATGACAAGCAGTGCTTTGGAATACGACCTACTCGGCATCGGCTTCGGGCCATCGAACCTGGCGCTGGCCATTGCGATGGAAGAGCGCGCGGGCGCCGCGGCGGCGGCCCGGACCGCACGGCCGCCACGCTATGCCTTTATCGAGCGCAAGCCCGATTTCGTCTGGCATGGCGGCATGCTGCTCGACGACACCGACATGCAGATTTCGTTCCTGAAGGATCTGGCGACGCTGCGCAATCCACGCAGCCCCTATACCTTCATCAACTATCTGCACAGCCGCGGGCGGCTCGAAGCGTTCATCAATCTGAAGACCTTCTTCCCGAGCCGGATCGAGTTCAACGACTATCTGGCTTGGGTTGCGTCGCACTTCGGCGAGCGCTGCCACTATGGGGAGGAGGTGATCGACGTGCAGCCCGATCCGGCCGACGGCGTGGTGCAACGCCTGCGCGTCCGCTCGCGGGCAGCGGACGGGCGCGTCCATGAGCGCGTGGCACGCAATCTGGTACTGGGCGTTGGCGGCGAGCCGCAGCTGCCCGCGGCCTTCCGTGGCTGGCGCGATGCGCGCGTGGTGCATTCCTCCGGCTATCTGGACCGGATCGCCCAGTATCGGGACGACGCGGCGCCGCAGCGGATCGCGGTCGTCGGTGGCGGCCAGAGCGCGGCCGAGGTCTTCATGGACCTGGTCAAGCGCTTTCCGGCCTCCGAGGTGGCGATGGTGATGCGCGGCGGCGCCCTCAAGCCGTCGGACGACAGCCCGTTCGTCAACGAAATTTTCAGCCCCGGCTTCACCGACTTCATCTATCGGCAACCCGGCGAGCGCCGGCAGCAGATGCTGCAGGAATATCGCAATACCAACTATTCGGTGGTCGACCTCGACCTGATCGAGCGCATCTATCAGCTGCTCTACCAGCAAAAGGTGGTCGGCAACCCGCAGCACCAGTTGCTGCCAGGCAAGGACATCGAAGCGGCCGCGCCGCAGCCCGAAGGGATTGCCTGCGTGCTGCGCGATCGTGCGAACGGCGCCGTGCAGCGCCGGCAGTTCGATCTGGTGGTGCTGGCCACCGGTTATCGGCGACAGGCCCACGAGCGTATGCTGGCGCCGCTGGCGTCGCTGATCGGCGAGGGCTTCCGCGTCGACCGCCACTATCGGCTGCAGACCTCGGCGCGCTGCCTGCCGCAGATTTTCCTGCAGGGCTGCTGCGAGGACAGCCACGGTCTGAGCGATACCTTGCTGTCGGTGCTGGCCGTGCGCTCGCACGAGATCGCCGAGGCGGTGCTGGAGAAGGGGATGCAGGCGGATCGCGATGCCGCGCGTGTCGCGCCCGAGGCGGTCGATGTGCGGCCGCTGGTCGGTACGGCATAGCCGGCGGATTGCTTTCCTGCTGTGTCGTCCCCGCGCATGCGGGGACCCAGCGGCTTCAAAAGACGCTGGCTTCCCGCGTTCGCGCGAATGACGTGCGGGCGGCCGATGCTGCGTCAGCCGTCTGTTTGCCCCTTCAGGACGCCGTTTCCAGTCCGTCCCGGTCCGCGGGCAGGTACAGATGCTCGCCAAAGAAGCGTTCGCGCAGCAGCATCACCAGCATCGCCTGCTTGTGCGGAAAATCGAACAGCTTGACCTTCGAGAAGCCGGCCCGATCCAGATTGGCGATCTGGCGATGGTGGTCCGAGCGCGGTTCGCCGACGATGCGCTGCGTGCGCGGGTCGTCGAGGAACTGGAAGTGCTGGATGGCCGGGAACCACGCGGTCAGGAAGGCCTTGCCCCGAAACGCCGGCTCGCCGATCAGCACATGCCAGCCGCGGTCGTAGTCGTTGGCGTCGTAAAACGGCGCGATGCGGTTCTCTTTGGCCCAATAGACCTCGAAGTAGCCAAACGGCGTGCCATCGATCGACGCGATCAGCGGCAGCATGTGCGGATCGTCGATCAGCCCTTGCAGATAGCGCCGATGCTTTTCCTCGTCGCCGTCCTCCTGCCAGAAGTGCGCGACATCGGGGTCGTTCATCCACCGGTGCAGGCTGGCGAGGTCGTGCTCGACGGTGGCGGCATGCAGCGTAAAGGTTCGCCGCAGCCAGGGGATATATCGGGCGTAGACAGTGCCTGCCGGCTTCGGCGGCCGCGCCGGATGGCGCTTCTCGCCGGTCATCGCATAGCGCAGCGGATAGGGCGCCTCGCAATGGCTGCCCAGCCAAAGCGGCGCGTATTGCCACAGCATCGCGGCCTCGCAGCGGTCGCCATCGGCGTGCGGACGCACCACGCCGCGCCGATGCAGCATGGCCCGCGTAGGCTGGTGTTCGATATCGACATGCACTTCGGTGGCGCCCCACTGTGTGGTGATCGCCTCGAGCGCGGCGATCGTGGCATCGGCGGACGCTTCGGCGTCGGCAAAGGACTCCGCGAGGCGCAGTACCGGGCGGGCCGCTTGGGCAACGGCGAAGGCCGCGAGCGGCTCGTTGCGGCGGGCGTCACATACCTCCAGACGTCCGGCTTCGCAGGACGACGCCAGGGCGTGGGCGCGCGCCTCGAAGGAGCGGAAACCCTGGAACGGGACGGTCGCGCTGCCCGTCTGTTCGATCGGCATGATGTTCTCCATGGTGATGGCCGGCAAAGGCTTTCGACCTGTGCTGGAGAGACGGTGGGCGAGGCGGGAAATTTAGCCCGCTGGACACGCCGGGTCGAGACCTGCCCCCGTAGGCTATCCGGTGGCCGTCAGACCCATATAGAATGCGAATCATTCGCAAATAGGATAGACCGCCACCGGGCGCCAGCCACCATGCATATTCGAACGTTCCGCATCTGGTATCTGGTCCACAAATGGACCAGCCTGATCTGCACCGTTTTCCTGCTGCTGCTGTGCCTGACCGGCCTGCCGCTGATCTTCGGGCATGAGATCGACCACTGGCTCGGCAATGGCGTCGAAGCGCCGGAGTTGCCGGCCGACGCGGGCCGGGTGCCGGTCGATCGCATCGTCGCCGATGCGCTGGAGCGGCGCCCGGGCACGGCGGTCCGCTTTGTCACCGCCGACGACGAGGAGCCGGTCTGGTTCGTCTCGCTGTCCTCCCGCGAAGCCCCACGCCAGGGCGGGGCGCTATTGACCTATGACGCGCGTACCGGCGACCTGCTGCGCGATACGCCGCTGCGCTCCGGCTTCATGCTGGTCATGGTGAAGCTGCATACGGACCTGTTCGCGGGGCTGGCCGGCACGCTGTTCCTGGGCTTCATGGGCCTGCTGTTCGTGATCTCGATCGTGTCCGGCATCGTTGTCTATGGGCCGCTGATGAAGAAGCTGCCCTTCGGCACCGTGCGCCGCGAACGATCGAGCCGGCTCAAATGGCTGGACCTGCATAACGTGCTGGGCATGGCCACGCTGTCGTGGGCCTTCGTGGTGGGGCTGACCGGCGTGCTGCTGACGCTGGCCAAGCCGACCTACAGCTTCTGGCAGGCTACCGAACTGAAGGCGATGGTCGCGCCGTTCGCTGCCAAGGCCGGCTCCTCGCCCGCGGTGGCGTCGCCGCCGGGCAAGCTGGCCTCGCTCGATGCCGCGATCGCGCTGGCCAAGGCCGAGGAACCGCATATGACCACGGCCTTCGTCGCCTTCCCCGGGACGCCGCTGGCCGGCAACCATCACTACGCCGTGTTCATGCGCGGCGACGCGCATATCACCTCGCGCCTGATCAAGCCGGTGCTGGTCGACGCGCAGTCGGGCGCCTTCGCGGCCAAGCGTGAGATGCCGTGGTACGTCGCCGCGCTGCGGATCTCCGGGCCGTTGCATTTCGGCGACTACGGCGCGATGCCGCTGAAGATCCTGTGGGCCGTGCTCGATGTGATCACGATCGTGCTGCTCGGCAGCGGCATCTATCTATGGGTTGGACGCACGCGTACCACAAATGCGCGGCTGCGCAAGATGGAAGACGAACAACGCACGGCCGAGCGCGCCGCCCCCGCGGTCGCCGCCGTGACCCATACCGGAGCCGGCCGATGAAAACGCCTGGGACGTTCCTGTGGATCTACGGCATGCCGATCGTCCTGGCACTGGCCGGCTGCGTCGGTCTGGCCGCCGCCCTGTTCGCGGACGGGGTTTGGGACTGGGTCTCGTGGCTCGCGTTGGGCGCGATGACGGCAGCCGGGCTTCGGTATGCGCTGATCCCGGCTGCCTCGTCGACCGAGCGCGGCGTCAATCGTTCGCGGGTACGGCCTCCAGCCGATCGCGCAGCCCGTCGATAAAGGCCGGTGCCCGCACGATGCCCAGATGCGTAGCCGCGACGCGCTGCGAATAGGCCGGCTCCCGTTCCAGCATGGCGACCAACCGTTCGATATCGTCCTCGGCGCGGTCGGCCGCCCACCAGCAGGACGGTGCCACCTGCAGCCCCTGCAGCGACATGTCATGACTGAGCTCGCGCAGCCGTTCGGCGGTGGCGAACATGCGTGAGAGCTCGTCTGTGCCCGCTTGCTCCGCGCCGCCAGCCAGCGTGAAGGCTCGCCGGATCAGATGCGCGACCAGCGCAGCACCTTGCAGCTGCGCCCGGGCACTGGCCAGCTCGTCGGCAAAGCCGCTGTCCGCCAATCGCGGGAACAGCTGCAACAGATACGCATGGAGTTCCTCGATCGAGCCACGTTGCCTGAATGGCGTCGTTCCCTGGCGCGGCACCAGGCTGTCCACCAGGCCGAGGAAGGCCACGGTTTCGCCGGCGTCTTCGAGGATGGCAGCCATTCGCGCCGCCAGTGCGCCACCGAGCGACCATCCGAGCAGCCGATAGGGTCCCGCGGGTTGCACGGCCCGGATCGCCATCACGTGCAGATGGGCAAGATGCTCGAGGGAGTCGAACGTGTCCAGCGGTGGGCAGGCCAGCCCATGGACCGTGCAGGTGCCCTCGAGCGCGCGCGCCAGCGGCGCGTAGTCGAACACATTGCCGAAGGACGCGTGCAAGCAGAATAGCGGTGGCGTCTCGGCGGCGGGCCGGTTCAAGGGCACAGGCCGATGCTGTTCCGCATCCACGCCGCCGAGCATTTGGCACAGCGAAGCGATGGTCTGGTGTTCCATCAGATGGCGCAGCTCGATCGCCAGCCCGGCGCCGGTCGCGGCACGCAGGCGCGTCAGCACTTGCAAACAGAGCAGCGAGTGGCCGCCGAGTTCGAAGAAGTTGTCATGGATGCCGACCTGCTCGATGCCAAGCACCTGCTGCCAGACCTGCGCGAGCAGGGTTTCGATCTCGTTGCGGGGGGCGACGTAGCCTTGCGTCTCCCAGACCGGTGCGGGCAAGGCGCGGCGGTCCAGCTTGCCGTTTGGCGTGACCGGGAGACGGTCGAGCGCGATGAGCTGCGCGGGAACCATGTGGTCGGGTAGCTGGGCCTTGAGCTTCGACTTGAGCGCGACGGTATCCGTGCCGTCCAGCACGCAGTAGGCCACCAGCCGATCCTCATGCACGATCACGGCGGCGTCCTTGACCGCGGTTTGCGACCGCAGCAGATGCGCGATCTCGCCGAGTTCGACGCGGTAGCCGCGGATCTTGACCTGTTCGTCCTGGCGGCCGAGGTATTCGATCCGGCCTTCTGCGTCCTGTTTGACGCGGTCGCCGGTGCGGTACATCCGTGCACCGTCGACGAAGGGATCGGGCACGAAGCGCTCCGCGGTCAGCCCGGGCCGCCCAAGGTAGCCGCGGGCCAGCTGCGGTCCGGCGATATAGAGTTCGCCGACGATGCCGGCCGGCACCGGGTTCAGGTCGGCGTCCAGGACATAGACGCGCGAGCCGGGCAGCGGGGTACCGGTGGGCAGTTGCCGCGCGGGCAGGGTCACCGCCTCATGCGTCAGTACGCCCACGGTGGTTTCCGTCGGGCCATAGTGGTTGAACAGCCGGCAGTGCGGCTTCAAGTCGCGGACCGTGCGAGCCAGTTCGGCCGAGGTTGCCTCGCCGCCGAGAAGCAGCGCCTGCTCGGGCAGCACATCGGCCGGCTGGCGCGCTTGCAGCAATCCGCGTAGATGGCTCGGAACAATCTTGAGCACGCCGACGCGGTGCTGCGCCATGTAGTCGGCAAAGCGATCCGGATCGAAGCCGCGCTCGCGCGAGATCAGGTGCAAGGTGCGACCGCCGCAGAGTGCGCCGAACAGCACGGTATGGCCGAGGTCGGCGGCCGTGGTGGAGACCATCGCCATCGAGGCGTCCGGGGCCAACTGCAGCCGGTGCAGCACGCCGGAAACGTAATGCGCGAGCGCCTCGTGGCTGACCAGCACGCCCTTGGGGGTACCGGTGGAGCCGGAGGTGTAGATCAGGTAAGCGGCTTGGCCCGGAAGCAGCGAGGCAGAAGGCGCATCGGCAACCGGTGCCACCGAGGCCGGATCGATGCATTCGAAGCCCGGCATGGAACCGACCACGACGCCAGCCCCGGCATCATCCAGCAATTGCCGCAATCGTTCGGCCGGCTGAGCCGGATCGAGCGGCACGCAGACCGCCCCGGCCTTCAGGATGCCAAGCAACCCAACCACGAAGCCGCACGATCGTTCGACACAAAGCCCAACCCGCGTCTCGCGCCCAATGCCGCGCTCGAGCAGCGCCGCCGCGATCCCGTTGGCCAGCCGATCGGTCTCGCCACGGGTCAGCGTCTGATTCTCATATCGCAACGCAATGGCGGAAGGATCGGCCTCGACGCTGCGCCGCCATGCCTCGAGCACATCGACCGGCGCGGACGCTACCGTCTCACCGACAAGCCTTCCTTCGCCCGCGCTATTCAACATGAACTCGCCGACACGAAGGGCGGACGCTGACACGATCTGGTCGAGGATGCCAAGGTAGTGCTGCAGCATTCGTTCAACCGTACGGTGGTCGAACAGGTCGCACGCATATCCCATGGCCCCGAACACCGCGCCGGTCTGGTCCTCCTGCGTGTCCAGAGAAAGGTCCACCTTGGTGGATCGGACCGATCGCTCCACCGGCGCCAATTGCAATCCCGGAAGCCGTTGCGCGATGCTGCGGTCGCGCCGCTGGTGGTTCAGCATCACCTGGAACAAGGGGTTGCGAGATGGATCGCGCCCAGGTTGCAGCGCCTCGACCAGCTGCTCGAACGGCAGTTCCTGATGGGCTTGCGCTTGCAGCACCGACTCGCGGGCGCGGGCGAGCACCGCGTCAAATGCCATGCTGCCCTCGATCTCGGTGCGCAGCACCTGGGTGTTGACGAAGAAGCCGACCACACCTTCGGTTTCGACGCGGTTGCGATTGGCCACCGGCACGCCGACGCGCAAGTCGCGCTGGCCGGTGTAGCGGTAGAGCAGAACCTGGAAGGCGGCCAGCAGCACGGTAAAGAGGGTGGTATCCGCGCTTCGGGCTAACGTGCGCAACTTCGACGACAGTTCGGCATCGAGCGCGAACGAAACCGCGCCGCCACGATGGCTGGGCACCGGAGGACGGGGCCGATCGGTCGGCAGTTCGAGCACGACGGTGCCGTCGTCAGCCAGATGCGACTTCCAGTAGCGCAGTTGCCGCTCCAGCTCGCCGGCCTCGAGCCACTGCTTCTGCCATGCCGCGTAGTCGGCGTACTGGATCGGCAGTGGGGCGAGCCGCGCCGGCTGGCCGCTGACAAAACCCGCATAAAGCCGGGCGAACTCGTCGATGATCACGTTCATGGACCAGCCGTCGGAGACGATATGGTGCATGGTGACCAAGAGGATGTGGTCGTCATCGGCCAATCGCAGCAGACGCACGCGCAGCAGCGGTCCCTGTTCGAGGTCGAACGGGGCCTGGGCCTCGGCGTCGACCAGTGATTGGACCTGGGTGTCGCGCTGCGCCGGATCGGTGTCGCGCAGATCGCTGATGGCAATGGGCAGCGAATTGGCCGGGTGGATGCGCTGCACCGCGTGCTCTCCCTGCTGATGGAAGGTGGTGCGCAGGCTTTCGTGCCGCTCGACCAGCGTATCGAAGGTCCGCTCCAGCGCGGACCGATCGAGGTTGCCGTGCAGGCGTACCGCTCGCGGAATGTTGTACGCGGCGCTATTGCGGTTCCATTGCCACAGGAACCATAGCCGTTGCTGCGCCCAGGACAACGGAATCGGACCGTTGCGATCGGCACGGGCCGGCGCGCGGTCCCCCGTTGCTGCGGAGGGCGAAGCGCCGTTCTGATTGGTCGCTATCGCTCGCGCAAGGTCACCCAGTACTGGGTTGGTAAATACCTGTTTGGGCAACAGCTTGTGACCGGCCTTCTTCAGACGGGCAATCAGCTTCAACGAGAGAATCGAATCACCACCAAGCTCGAAGAAGCTGTCGGTGATGCCCACGCGTTCGACGCCGAGGACGTCTTGCCAGACCTGCGCGAGCAGATTCTCGATCTCATTGCGCGGGGCGACGTAGCCCTGCGTTTCCCAGACAGGAGTGGGGAGCGCGCGGCGGTCCAGCTTGCCGTTTGGCGTGACCGGGAGCCGGTCGAGCGCGATGAGCTGCGCCGGGACCATGTGGTCGGGTAGCTGAGCCTTGAGCTCCGACTTGAGCGCGACGGTATTGGTGCCGTCCAGCACGCAGTAGGCCACCAGCCGATCCTCATGCACGATCACCGCGGCGTCCCTGACGCCGGCGTGCGAGCGCAACAGATGCGCGATCTCGCCGAGTTCGACGCGGTAGCCGCGGATCTTGACCTGTTCGTCCTGGCGGCCGAGATATTCGATCCGGCCTTCTGCGTCCTGTTTGACGCGGTCGCCGGTGCGGTACATCCGTGCGCCGTCGACGAAGGGATCGGGCACGAAGCGCTCGGCCGTCAGGGCGGGCCGCCCAAGGTAGCCGCGGGCCAGCTGCGGTCCGGCGATATAGAGTTCGCCGACGATGCCGGCCGGCACCGGGTTCAGGTCGGCGTCCAGGACATAGACGCGCGAGCCGGGCAGCGGGGTACCGGTGGGAAGTTGCCGCTCGGGCAGGGTCACCGCCTCATGCGTCAGTACGCCCACCGTGGTTTCCGTCGGGCCATAGTGGTTGAACAGCCGGCAGTGCGGCTTCAAGTCGCGGACCGTGCGAGCCAGCTCCGCCGAGGTGGCCTCGCCGCCAAGAATCAGCGCCTGCTCGGGCAGCACATCGGCCGGTCGGCGCGCCTGCAGCAATCCACGCAGATGGCTGGGGACGATCTTGAGCACGCCGACGCGGTGCTGCGCCATGTAGTCGGCAAAGCGATCCGGATCGAAGCCGCGCTCGCGCGAGATCAGGTGCAAGGTGCGACCGCTGCATAGGGCGCCGAACAGCACGGTATGGCCGAGGTCGGCGGCCGTGGTGGAGACCATCGCCATCGAGGCGTCCGGGGCCAACTGCAGCCGGTGCAGGACACCCGAGACGTAGTGGGCCAACGCATCGTGGCTGACCAGCACGCCCTTGGGGGTACCGGTGGAGCCGGAGGTGTAGATCAGGTAAGCGGCTTGGCCCGGAAGCAGCGAGGCAGAAGGCGCATCGGCAACCGGCGCCACCGAGGCCGGATCGATGCATTCGAAGCCCGGCATGGAACCGACCACGACGCCAGCACCGGCATCATCCAGCAACTGCCACAAGCGCTCGGCGGGCTGAGCCGGATCGAGCGGCACGCAGACCGCCCCGGCCTTCAGGATGCCAAGCAGTCCGGTGACGAATGACAGAGAGCGCTCGACACAAAGCCCAACCCGCGTCTCGCGCCCAATGCCGCGCTCGAGCAGCGCCGCCGCGATCCCGTTGGCCAGCCGATCGGTCTCGCCGCGCGTCAGCGCCTGATCCTCATGGCGCAACGCAATGGCGGAAGGGTTGGCCTCGACGCCGCGCCCCCAGGCAGCCAGGACATCCGGCAGCGCTTCCCCGACCGGATCGGCGATCAGCACGCCCCCGTCCCCCGGAAGCCCGATCGGCCCAAGGCGTTGGTCGGCATCGGCGAGCATACGTTGCAACGCCTGTTCCATCCGGTCCAGCAATGCCGTGATGTCCCGGTCGGCGAAGCGGTCGCGCTGGTACGCGAGCGTCAGGTGCAGGCACTCGTCCATCGCCGCGATCAGACTCAGCGGATAGTTGTTGCGACCACTGATGACAAATTCACCGCCGTCCTGCCTGGCAGCGGCGCCCAGCAGGCCGATGTCGATCTCGCCCTGCCGCTGTTTCAGCGCCGCGTCGACCGGATAGTTTTCGAACACCAGGATGCTGTCGAACAACGCGCCGCCTTCGCCCGGGCGCGCCAGCCGCTGGATGTCCGGCAGCGGCATATGTTCATGCTGCTGATTCTCCACGGCCTGTTGCTGAATGGCACGCCACCATTGCCGGACCGACAGGTCGCCCGGCAGGCGGACACGCAACGGGATCGTGTTGATGAACAGACCGACCATCGATTCGATGCCGGAGAAATCCCCGGAGCGACCCGACACCGTGGTCCCGAACACCACGTCGTCGCTGCCGCTGTGCCGTGCCAACGTCCAGGCCCATAGCCCTTGCACCAGCGTATTGACGGTGACGCCTGCTTGGCGCGCCAGCGTGCGCGCGGTTTCGCTGAGAGTCGGCGACAGTGACAGCTTCTGCTCCGCATAGCCGGAGCGGCCCGGTTCCGGCGCGCCGGCCGGCAGCGGCGTCGGCACTGCCACGTCCGCCAGCGCCTGCTGCCAATAGGTGGCCGGCGCGGCCTTGTCGCGTTGGCCCAGCCACTGCAGATAGGCGCTGAAGGGACGCGGGCCTGTGGCGGGCAGCGGCTGGCCGCGACGCAGCGCCAGATACGACTGCAGTACCTCGCTCAGCACGATGCCCACGCTCCAGCCGTCCATCGCGACATGATGGAAGGACCAGGCCAGCCACCAGCGGCGCGCCTCCACCTGGGCCAGACAGAGCCGAAGATCGGCGGCCCGTCGGAAGGGGAACCCCTCCTGCCGCTGTGCCCTCAGCCTGGCTTCCAGTTGCCGGCGCTGCTCGTCGGCCGGCATGCTGCGCCAATCGATCTGCTCCAGTTGAACGAGCCGCCGCTTGTAGGCGATCTGCAGCGGCACGTCGCTCTCGCCCCAGATGATGTCGCTGCGCAGCGCCTGATGCCGGTCGGCGGTCCATTGCCAGGCGCGGACGAAGTCATCGATCGCCAGTTCGCCGCGAATGTCGAATACGCGCTGATAGTGATAGGGGTCGCCGTCGCCGCGTTCCAGTGCGTGGAACAGGACGCCCTGTTGCAACGCGGTCAGTGCCGCAATGCTCTCGATGTCCTGTTTGCGTCGTTCGGTGGCAGTCGTCATGGTGGGATTCAAAGGCAGCAAGCGGTTTAGAGCACGTTATCGAGCAGCGCGTCGAGGGCTGCCTGGTCGATCTGGACATTGACCAGGTCGGATGGCGTCATGCCGTGGTTGTCGTGACAGAGACAGTGCTCGATAACGGCTTCCAGTTCGCGGTGGAGCGCATCGCCCAGGCTCTCGATGGTGGCGAGCTCGAACTGTTTGCAGCTGTAGCCCAGTTTCAGCACCAACTCGGCGCCGAATACCTGGCCATTGATGGTCAGTGCATTGCCCAGCGGGGCTTGTGCATCGCGGCTGGCGCCGCTCGGCTCACCGGCCAGTGCAAAGTCGGCGTCCTCGCCCGTGGTCTGGTCGAATTGCCCCAGATAGTTGAAGGTGATGCGCGGCGCGACGCGACGCGCCAGCTCGCAGCGGATCTCTGCGGGGCCCAGGTGGCGCAATATGCCGTAGCCGATGCCGTTATCGGGGATTGCGCGCAAGGTTTCCTTGACCTGCTTGATGGTGTCGCCGATATCGGGCGCGACGGGCACCACCACGGGGAATACCGTGGTAAACCAGCCGACTGTGCGACTGATGTCGATCGATTCGGCGAGCGTTTCCCGTCCATGCCCTTCAAGCAGAATCGCGACGCGCGTCCGTTGCGTCCATGTGCCGACGGCTCGGGCGACGGCGGCCAGCAGAAGGTCGTTGATGCGGGTGCGATAGGCGGCGTGCGCTTGTTGCAGCAGTTGCGTGGTCCTCGCAGCGTCCAGCCGGATCGTGTGTTGCCTCCCATCGATGGCCAGTGCCGGCGTGTCGTGATCGGGTTCCAGCGCGGGCACCTCGGGCTGCGATAACCAGTAGTCCGCCTGCTGCCGCATGGCGTCGCCATTGGCGTGCGCCGCCAAGATCTGCGCCCAGGTCTTGTACGACGCCGTCTTTGGCGCGAGCACGATGGCTTCGCCTTGCCGTGCGAGGCGATACGCTTGCTGCAGGTCCTCCATCAGGATGCGCCATGACACGCCATCGACCACCAGATGGTGAACCGCGAGCAGCAGCCGCTCGCTGCCATCGGGCAGTCGAAGGTGAAGCGCCCGCAGCAACGGCCCCTGTTCGAGATTCAGGCTCCGTTGCGCATGGCTGCACCGGTCGGCGACGGCGTCGATGTCGGCCACCTCCTCATGCCACAACAGTCGATGATCGCCCGGATCGGCGTAATGCTGTTGCCATTGGCCTTCGGACTGTCGATAGCGCAGGCGCAATGCATCGTGATGGGCGACGAGGGCTTGAAGCGCCTGGCGTAGCGCAGCCTGATCGATTGGCACAAGGGGCTTCAGCAGGACGGACTGGTTCCAATGATGGCGATTGGGCATCGGCGTCTCGAAGAACCATCGTTGGATCGGCAGCAGCGGCACCTCGCCGGTCGGCGTCTCGTCGGCGACTTGGGGCGCATCGTCGCGACTGGTGACCTGTGCCAATGCCTGCACGGTCTGATGCAGGAACAGCTCCTTGGGCGTGAAGCGCAGGCCAAGGCGGCGCGCTTTGCTGACAGCCTGGATCGACAGGATCGAGTCGCCGCCGAGCTCGAAGAAGTTGTCCGTGATGCCGACTCGCTCGACACCGAGGACGTCCTGCCAGACCTGGGCCAGCTTGGCCTCGACCTCGTTGCTCGCGGCGACGTAGCCCTGGACCGCCCACACGGGCTCCGGAAGCGCCCGGCGGTCGAGCTTGCCGTTCGGGGTGACCGGCAACTGGGTCAGCGGCACGAATTGCGCTGGCACCATGTAGGGCGGCAGGACGCTCTCGAGGTAGGCCCTCAGCGGCGCCGCGACTTCCACCTCGCCGTGGGCCGGAACAACGTAGGCCACCAGTTGTTTGCCGGCGGGGCCATCGTGGGCCACGACCACCGCTTCCCGCACGGTTGCATGGGCACGCAGCCGCGCTTCGATTTCGCCGAGTTCGATGCGGTAGCCGCGGATCTTGACCTGATGATCGAGGCGGCCGACGTATTCGATGCTGCCGTCGCCGCAGCGCCGGACCAGATCGCCGGTGCGGTACATGCGGGCGCCGGTGGTGAAGGGGTCCGGGACGAAGCGTTCGGCCGTCAGTCCCGGCCGGCCAACGTAGCCGCGCGCCAATCCGAGGCCGCCGATATACAGTTCACCCGCCACGCCCACCGGCACCGGATTGAGGTCGGCGTCGAGCACGTAGGCGGTGCGCTCGCCTACCGGGCGGCCGATCGGCACGTAGGCGCTCGGGCAGTCGGTGTCGTGCTGCCCGACCCAGGCCAGCGGCGTGACCACGGCCTCGGTCGGTCCATAGCCGTTGATCAGCGTGCCGGCCTGGAACTTCTGCCTGATGCGGGCAAAGGCTTCACGCGACATCGCTTCGCCGCCGAAGGACAGCAGCCGCAGCGGTACCGGCTTGGTGGCCGCGTCGGCCAGTCGCAGCAGATAGGCAGGCGGAAAGCCGGCATTGGTGATGCCCTCGCGAGCGATCGCTTCGAGGGTCTGCTCGGCGCTCCACAGGGTGTCGTCGCGCAGCACCAGCTGGGCGCCGGCCATCAGCGGCACCAGCCAGCGTTCGTGGGCGCCGTCGAAGCTGAACGACAGGAAGTGCAACTCCCGGTCATCGGGTCCCATGCCGTATTGCTCGACGGTGGCGTGGCAGTGCATGGCCAAGGGGCCGTGTTCGACGGCGACGCCCTTGGGGGTGCCGGTGGAGCCCGAGGTGTAGATCAGGTAGGCCAGTTGGCCCGGCTGGACAGATGGCAGTTGGACGGGTGCCGGATCGCCAATGTCCTCCATGACGATGATCGGTAGAGCGGTCTCCACACGACCGCTCAGGACTCTGGAGGTCAGAACGAGCTTCGCCTCGGCGTCCTTCAGCAATTGCTCGATACGCGCGGCGGGCAGCTCAGGATCCAGCGGCAGGTAGGCGGCGCCGGCCTTCAGCGTGGCGAGCAGCCGCACGATCAGGTCCGGGCTGCGATCGAGCACCACGCCGACCACGGTTTCCGGCCCCGCACCGGCTGCATGCAGGGCATAGGCCAGACGCGTGGCGGCGGCATCGAGCTCGCCATAGCTGACGGTACGCTCGCCGCAGCGCACCGCAATGGCATCGGGGCGCTGGGCCGCTTCGCGCGAGATAGCGACGTGGACGGCGTCTGCAGCCGAATAGCGGCGATCGGCGACATTCCAATCGGCCAACTGCTGTTGCTCATCTGTCAGCAGTAGCGGGATCGCGGCGATGGCAAGGGTCGGCTCGTTGGCCACGGCACGCAACACGCCGACATAGTGCCGCTGCAAACGCTCGACCGTGTCGTGTTCGAACAGATCGGCGGCATAGCCGAACACCCCGCTGAGGACGCCATGTTGGTCCTCTTGCGTATCGAGTGCGAGATCGACCTTGGCCGCGTTGGCGGTGCGTTCGACCTTCTCCAGCACCAGACCGGGCAGGCGATCGAGCGCGCGCAGATCGCGCCGCTGATGGTTCAGCATCACCTGGAACAGCGGGTTGTGCGACAGATTGCGCTCGGGTTGCAGGGCCTCGACCAGTTGCTCGAACGGCAGTTCCTGATGGGCCTGCGCTTGCAGCACCGACTCGCGGGCGCGGGCGAGCACCGCGTCAAACGCCATGCTGCCTTCGATCTCGGTGCGCAGCACCTGGGTGTTGACGAAGAAGCCGACCACACCTTCGGTTTCGACGCGGTTGCGATTGGCCACCGGCACGCCGACGCGCAGGTCGCGCTGGCCGGTGTAGCGGTAGAGGAGCACTTGGAAGGCGGCCAGCAGTACCGTGAACAGCGTGGTATCGGCACGACGCGCCAACGCCCTGAGCTTGGTCGAGAGGTCAGCGTCGAGCGCGAACGAAACCGCGCCGCCACGATGGCTGGGCACCGCAGGACGGGGCCGATCGGTCGGCAGTTCGAGCACGACGGTGCCGTCGTCAGCCAGATGCGACTTCCAGTAGCGCAGTTGCCGCTCCAGCTCGCCGGCCTCGAGCCACTGCTTCTGCCATGCCGCGTAGTCGGCGTACTGGATCGGCAGTGGGGCGAGCCGCGCCGGCTGGCCGCTGACAAAACCCGCATAAAGCCGGGCGAACTCGTCGATGATCACGTTCATGGACCAGCCGTCGGAGACGATATGGTGCATGGTGACCAAGAGGATGTGGTCGTCATCGGCCAATCGCAGCAGACGCACGCGCAGCAGCGGTCCCTGTTCGAGGTCGAACGGGGCCTGCGCCTCGGCGTCGACCAGTGACTGGACCTGGGTGTCGCGCTGCGCCGGATCGGTGTCGCGCAGATCGCTGATGGCAATGGGCAGCGAACAGGGCGGGTGGATGCGCTGCACCGCCTGATCGCCCTCTTGATGGAAAGTGGTGCGCAGACTTTCGTGCCGTTCCACCAGCGTATCGAAGGTCCGCTGCAGCGCCGACTGATCGAGGTTGCCACGTAGACGCACGGCGCGCGGAATGTTGTACAGGCCGGTGTCCCGCTCCAGCTGCCACAGGAACCATAGCCGCAGCTGCGCATAGGACAACGTGGCCTCGCTACGTCCGCGCGCCGCGATCGGCAGTCGCCCGAAATCCATGCCGCGGGCGTTCAGTTCGTCAATGAATCGCTGCTGTCCCTCGGGCGACAGGCTGGCGAAACGTTGTGCGAGACGGAGTTTGTCAACGCTCATGCTTCTGTCTCCAGGGTGTTCAGCCACGCGTCCATGTCGGCCCAGCTTTCCGCTTCGCCGGCCTTCTCTTGCCGGTTCTGATTGCCATTCGTTGCGTTGATGCTGGCTGCCATCTCGGCGAGACTCGACGATTCAAAATAGACGCGCAGCGGGACCGGCGCCGTCAGCCGTGCATTGACCAATGCCGACAGGCGCGTGACCGACAGCGAGTGGCCGCCGAGTTCGAAGAAGTTGTCGTGGATGCCGACCTGCTCGACGCCAAGCACCTGCTGCCAGACCTGCGCGAGCAGGGTCTCGATCTCATTGCGCGGGGCGACGTAGCCCTGCGTTTCCCAGACAGGAGCGGGGAGCGCGCGGCGGTCCAGCTTGCCGTTTGGCGTGACCGGGAGACGGTCGAGCGCGATGAGCTGCGCGGGAACCATGTGGTCGGGTAGCTGGGCCTTGAGCTCCGACTTGAGCGCGACGGTATCCGTGCCGTCCAGCACGCAGTAGGCGACCAGCCGGTCCTCATGCACGATCACGGCGGCGTCCCTGACCGCGGTTTGCGACCGCAGCAGATGCGCGATCTCGCCGAGTTCGACGCGGTAGCCGCGGATCTTGACCTGTTCGTCCTGGCGGCCGAGATATTCGATCCGGCCTTCTGCGTCCTGTTTGACGCGGTCGCCGGTGCGGTACATCCGTGCGCCATCGACGAAGGGATCGGGCACGAAGCGCTCGGCCGTCAGCCCGGGCCGCCCAAGGTAGCCGCGCGCCAGCTGCGGTCCGGCGATATAGAGTTCGCCGACGATGCCGGTCGGCACTGGGTTCAGGTCGGCGTCGAGCACATAAACCCGCGAGCCGGGCAACGGCGTGCCGGTGGGCAGTTGACGCGCGGGCAGGGTCACCGCCTCATGCGTCAGTACGCCGACTGTGGTTTCCGTCGGGCCATAGTGGTTGAACAGCCGGCAGTGCGGCTTCAAGTCGCGGACCGTGCGAGCCAGCTCCGCCGAGGTTGCCTCGCCGCCGAGAAGCAGCGCCTGCTCGGGCAAGACATCGGCCGGCTGGCGCGCCTGCAGCAATCCACGCAGATGGCTGGGGACGATCTTGAGCACGCCGACGCGGTGCTGCGCCATGTAGTCGGCAAAGCGATCCGGATCGAAGCCGCGCTCGCGCGAGATCAGGTGCAAGGTGCGACCGCTGCAGAGGGCGCCGAACAGCACGGTATGGCCCAGGTCGGCGGCCGTGGTGGAGACCATTGCCATCGAGGCCTCCGGGGCCAACTGCAACCGGTGCAGCACGCCGGAAACGTAATGCGCTAGCGCCTCGTGGCTGACCAGCACGCCCTTGGGGGTACCGGTGGAGCCGGAGGTGTAGATCAGGTAAGCGGCTTGGCCCGGAAGCAGCGAGGCAGAAGGTGCATCGGCAACCGGCGCCACCGAGGCCGGATCGATGCATTCGAAGCCCGGCATGGAACCGACCACGACGCCAGCACCGGCATCATCCAGCAACTGCCGCAATCGTTCGGCCGGCTGGGCCGGATCGAGTGGTACGCAGACCGCCCCGGCCTTCAGGATGCCAAGCAACCCAACCACGAAGCCGCACGATCGTTCGACACAAAGCCCAACCCGCGTCTCGCGCCCAATGCCGCGCTCGAGCAGCGCCGCCGCGATCCCATTGGCCAGCCGATCGGTCTCGCCACGGGTCAGCGCCTGATTCTCATATCGCAACGCAATGGCGGAGGGATCGGCCTCGACGCCGTGCCGCCAGGCGGCCAACACGTCGGCTGCTCCAGTGTCCAGCCACTCGCCCACCAGTTTCCCGTCGTCCGCGCCGGCAAACCGTAGTTCGCCGACACGAGCATGCGGCGCCGTGGCAATCTGCTCGAGCACAGCCACATAGTGGCGCTGCAATTGCTGGACGGTTCCCTGCGAGAAGAGGTCGCACTGGTAGCTGCAACCGATATCGAGCGTCGCGCCAGCGGAGACCACCAGCGTCAACGGATAGTTGGTGGTCGCCGCATGGCTGACTTCGCCGAGTGTCAAACCGTTCTGCTCGCGCTGGCGCAGCGCGGCATCGACCGGGTAGTTCTCGAACACCAGGATCGAATCGAACAGCGCCTGTCCGCCTTGGCCGGCCCAGCGCTGGATGTCGTACAGCGGCACATGCTCGTGCTCGCGCAGCGCCAGGTTCTCGGCTTGCAGCGCCTGCAGCCAGCCGGCGACGGACTGGTCAGGCGCTGGGGCCTGAATCACCGGCAAGGTATTGATGAACAGGCCGAGCATCGACTCGGCGCCGGGCAAGGCCGCCGGCCGTCCGGCGACGGTGGCGCCGAAGGCGACGGCACGCCGTCCGGTATAGCGCTGCAGCACGATGACCCAGGCCGCTTGCAGCAGCGTGTTCAGCGTCAGATGCTGGCTGGCAGCGCTGCGTTGGAGGCGGGCGAGGGCGTCGGCATCGAGGCTGGTGCGGCAGGTGGCGTGACCGTTGCCGGCATCGGGCGCGGGCAGGGCGGCGGCGAGCCGGGTCGGTTCGTCGAGCGTTTGCAGCCGCTCGCGCCAGAACGACTCGCTGGCGGCGACATCGTGGGTCTGCAGCCAGGCGATGTGATCGCGATAGCGCGAGGCCGGCACCTCGACCGGCTGGCCGTGGTAGCGCTGCAGGACTTCGCCGATCAGGCGTGCGGTGCTCCAGCCATCGAGCAGCAGATGGTGGCTGGTCCAGATCATGCGGTAGCGGTTGGTGCCCAGGCGGAGCAGGCGCACGCGCATCGGCGGGGCGGTGTCGAGGGCGAAGGGCTGTTTCCGCTCTGCGAGCGCAATGTCCTCGCACGCCGATTCGGTCCAGCTGCTCTTGGCGTCGAGACGAACCGGCGAAGGCACCTGCCGATAGACCGCCTGCATGGCCTGGCCGTCGATCCAGACAAAGCCGGTACGCAGGATCTCGTGCCGCGCCACCGTCTCGTCCCAGGCCGAGCGGAAGCGTTCGGCATCGAGCCCATCGAGCGTGATGGCCAACTGGTTGACGTACAGCCCGGCCTCCGGCGCGTAGAGCGAGTGGAACAGCATGCCGTGCTGCATTGGCGTGAGCGGATAGAGGTCCTCGATCTGGCGGCCGTCGAGGCGATCGAGCTGATCCTGGGTCAGGCCGGCGAGCGGCACGTCGGAGGGCGTCAGCGCGCCGGGCGGCACGCCGAGGCAATGGTCGATGGTGGCCTCCAACGCCTCGCGGTAGGCTTGCACCAGCGCGGCGATGGTTTCGTGCCGGTAACGAACGGTGCTGAACGTGACCGCCAGCGACAGCACGCCGCCGTTCACCTGACCGTTGATCGTGATCCAGTTGCCGAGCGGGGCTTCGGGCGAAACGGACCGGCCCGGAGACTCCGTGGCGCGATCGAACAGGGCCGCTTCGCCAACGTTGGCATCAAGCTGGCCCAGATAGTTGAACGTAATGCGGGGCGAGCGCAGCGCAGCGAGTTCATTGCGAATCGCCTGCGGCCCGAGATGTCGCAGCAAGCCATAGCCGATACCGTGATGCGGGATGCCGCGCAACGTCTCCTTGACAGCCTTGATGCTGCTGCGGGTGTCGTCGCGTACCGGCAGAACAACGGGGAAGAGGCTGGTGAACCAGCCGACGGTGCGGCTGATATCCAGGTTCTCGAACAGCGCCTCGCGGCCGTGGCCCTCCAGAAAGATGGCCGCCCGGTCTACACCGGCCCAATGACCGACGGCTTGTGCGAGCGCGCTCAACAGCAGGTCGTTGATCTGCGTGCGATACGCCGCCGGCGCCTGCTTGAGCAGCCGCTGCGTGTGCGCAGGCGACAGCTGCAGGGTCAGCGTGGCAGCATCGGCGATGCGATCGCCATCCACGGCGCGATCGCAAGGAATTTCCGGCCCTTGCTGGGCGCGCCAGTAGTCGACCTGCCTCACCAGATCGTCCGAGTTCGCGTACGCCGCCAATGCCTGTGTCCAGGCCTTGTACGACGCGGTCTTGGGCGGAAGGGAGCTCGGGAGGCCATTGCAGGCAAGGCGGTACGCCTGCTGCAGGTCTTCCAGCAGGACGCGCCACGAGACGCCATCGATCACCAGGTGATGGACGGCGAGCAGCAGCCGCTCGCTGCCGTCAGCCAGCCGGAGGTGCAGCGCGCGAAGCAGCGGACCTTGTTGCAGATCCAGGCTTTGTTGTGCGCGGTTGCAATGTTCGTCGATGGCCTCCCGCTCAGCGACATCTTCTTGCCACAGCAATTCGTCTTCTACCGGCTCGGCGTAGTGCTGGCGCCATGCGCCCTCGCTCTGGCGGTACCGCAGCCGCAGCGCGTCGTGATGGCGGGTTACCCCCTGCAGCGCCTGCCGTAGTGCGTCGTGGTCGAGCGGTGCCCGGGGACGCAGCAGTACCGATTGGTTCCAGTGGTGGCGCTGTGGCATCGGCGTCTCGAAGAACGCCTGTTGGATCGGCAGCAGCGGCACCTCGCCGGCCGGCGTCTCGTCGATCACCTGGGGGGCGTCGTCGCGACTGGCGACCTGTGCCAATGCCTGCACGGTCTGATGCAGGAACAGGTCCTTGGGGGTAAAACGCAGACCCACGCGACGTGCCCGGCTGACGGCCTGGATCGACAGGATCGAATCGCCGCCCAGCGCGAAGAAGTTGTCCGCGATGCCGACGCGCTCGACAGCAAGAACGTCCTGCCAGACTTGGGCGAGCAGCGTCTCGATGTCGTTGCGCGGTGCGATGTAGTCCTTGGCTTCCCATACCGGCTCGGGCAGCGCGCGGCGGTCCAGCTTGCCGTTGGTCGTGACCGGCAGCCGATCGATCACGAGGATGTGCGCCGGGACCATATAGGTGGGCAGGCAGCCTTCCAGGTAGGTGCGCAGCTCGCCGGAGATACCGGATGCGTCCTGACGGGCGACGATATACGCGACGAGCTGTTTTCCTCCTTGACCGTCGTGGGCAAGGACGACGGCTTCGCGAACCGCCGCATGGGCACGCAGCCGCGCTTCGATTTCGCCGAGTTCGATGCGGTAGCCGCGGATCTTGACTTGATGATCCAGCCGCCCGACGTATTCGATGCTGCCATCACGGCAGCGCCGGACCAGATCGCCGGTGCGGTACATGCGGGCGCCGGTGGTGAAGGGGTCCGGGACGAAGCGTTCGGCCGTCAGTCCCGGCCGGCCAACGTAGCCGCGCGCCAATCCGAGGCCGCCGATATACAGTTCACCCGCCACGCCCACCGGCACCGGATTGAGGTCGGCGTCGAGCACGTAGGCGGTGCGCTCGCCTACCGGGCGGCCGATCGGCACGTAGGCGCTCGGGCAGTCGGTGTCGTGCTGCCCGACCCAGGCCAGCGGCGTGACCACGGCCTCGGTCGGTCCATAGCCGTTGATCAGCGTGCCGGCCTGGAACTTCTGCCTGATGCGGGCAAAGGCTTCACGCGACATCGCTTCGCCGCCGAAGGACAGCAGCCGCAGCGGTACCGGCTTGGTGGCCGCGTCGGCCAGTCGCAGCAGATAGGCAGGCGGAAAGCCGGCATTGGTGATGCCCTCGCGAGCGATCGCTTCGAGGGTCTGCTCGGCGCTCCACAGGGTGTCGTCGCGCAGCACCAGCTGGGCGCCGGCCATCAGCGGCACCAGCCAGCGTTCGTGGGCGCCGTCGAAGCTGAACGACAGGAAGTGCAACTCCCGGTCATCGGGTCCCATGCCGTATTGCTCGACGGTGGCGTGGCAGTGCATGGCCAAGGGGCCGTGTTCGACGGCGACGCCCTTGGGGGTGCCGGTGGAGCCCGAGGTGTAGATCAGGTAGGCGAGCTGGCGGGGATCAATAGCCGGTAGCGGCATTGGTGCCGGTTCGCCAATGTCCTCCATGACGATGATCGGTAGAGCGGTCTCCACACGACCGCTCAGGACTCTGGAGGTCAGAACGAGCTTCACGCCAGCGTCCTGGAGCAATTGCTCGATACGCGCGTGAGGCAGCTCAGGATCGAGCGGCAGGTAAGCAGCGCCGGCCTTCAGCGTGGCGAGCAGCCGCACGATCAGGTCCGGGCTGCGATCGAGCACCACGCCGACAACGGTTTCCGGACCGGCACCGGCTGCATGCAGGGCATAGGCCAGACGCGTGGCGGCGAATTCTAGTTCGCCGTAGCTGACGGTACGCTCGCCGCAATGCACCGCAATGGCATCGGGGCGCTGGGCCGCCTGGCGCGCGATGGCGACGTGGACCGGCTGCGCGGCGGAGAACCGCCTGTCAGGCGTGTTCCAGTCACGCCACTGACCTTGCTCGTCCATATCGAGAAGGTTCAACTCGCCGATACGAACCTCAGGCCGGGCGACGACCTGCTTCAACACACCGACGAAATGCCGCTGCAAACGCTCGACCGTGTCGTGTTCGAACAGATCGGCGGCATAGCCGAACACCCCGCTGAGTACGCCATGTTGGTCCTCTTGCGTATCGAGTGCGAGATCGACCTTGGCCGCGTTGGCGGTGCGTTCGACCTTCTCCAGCACCAGACCGGGCAGGCGATCGAGCGCGCGCAGATCGCGCCGCTGATGGTTCAGCATCACCTGGAACAGCGGGTTGTGCGACAGATTGCGCTCGGGCTGCAATGCCTCGACCAGCTGCTCGAAAGGCAGTTCCTGATGGGCTTGCGCTTGCAGCACCGACTCGCGGGCGCGGGCGAGCACCGCGTCAAACGCCATGCTGCCCTCGATCTCGGTGCGCAGGACCTGGGTGTTGACGAAGAAGCCGACCACACCTTCGGTTTCGACGCGGTTGCGATTGGCCACCGGCACGCCGACGCGCAAGTCGCGCTGGCCGGTGTAGCGGTAGAGCAGAACCTGGAAGGCGGCCAGCAGCACGGTAAAGAGGGTGGTATCCGCGCTTCGGGCTAACGTGCGCAGTTTCGACGACAGTTCGGCATCGAGCGCGAACGAAACCGCGCCGCCACGATGGCTGGGCACCGCAGGACGGGGCCGATCGGTCGGCAGTTCGAGCACCACGGTTCCGTCGTCAGCCAGATGCGACTTCCAGTAGCGCAGTTGCCGCTCCAGCTCGCCGGCTTCGAGCCACTGCTTCTGCCATGCCGCGTAGTCGGCGTACTGGATCGGCAGTGGGGCGAGCCGCGCCGGCTGGCCGCTGACGAAGCCCGCATAGAGCCGGGCGAACTCGTCGATGATCACGTTCATGGACCAGCCGTCGGAGACGATATGGTGCATGGTGACCAAGAGGATGTGGTCGTCGTCGGCCAATCGCAGCAGACGCACGCGCAGCAGCGGTCCCTGTTCGAGGTCGAACGGGGCCTGGGCCTCGGCGTCGACCAGTGACTGGACCTGGGTGTCGCGCTGCGCCGGATCGGTGTCGCGCAGATCGCTGGTGGCGATGGGCAGCGAATTGGCCGGGTGGATGCGCTGCACCGCGTGCTCTCCCTGCTGATGGAAGGTGGTGCGCAGGCTTTCGTGCCGTTCCACCAGCGCGTCGAAGGTCCGCTGCAACGCGCCATCGTCCACCAGCCCACGCAGACGCAGCATGCCGGCGAGGTGATAGACGCTGCCAGCCGGCTCCAGCTTCCACAGGAACCACATTCGCTGTTGTGCCGCGGACAGCGGCAGATCGCTGGTGACCGGCCGCCAGTCCGGCGTGATCGGAAGTACCGACAGCGAAATGCCTTGCTGTCCTAGCCGCTCGAGCAGAATGTTCCGCTTCTCTGGCGGAAGGCCGACGAAACGCCGGATCAGGTCCCGGCTCGCTTGCTGATCGTTCATTGGATTAGGAGGTTTCGAGGTCGGCCATCAGGTCGTCGATGGTCTGCAATTGGCTGGCGACGTTCACCGTGGCGCCGGTCGCTTGTTGTTGCGCGATGTAGTCGGCAAGCTCGGCTACGGTCGGGAGCGCCATCGCTTGACGCAGCGTTAGCGTGTTGCCGAACTCGCGATGCAGCCGGGAAACGAGTTGGGTCAGCAGCAGCGAGTGGCCGCCCAATTCGAAGAAGTCGTCGTGTATGCCGACGCGCTCGACGCTGAGCACCTCCTGCCAGATCGTCGCCAGCAATGCCTCGGTGTCGTTGCGCGGCGCCACGTAGGCGTGGGTTTCCCATATCGGTTCGGGCAGGGCGCGGCGGTCGAGCTTGCCATTGGAGGTAACCGGCAACTGGTTCAGCGGCATGATCTGGGCGGGCACCATATAGGGCGGCAGGCAGCCTTCCAGGTAGGTTTTCAGCTTGGCGCCGACACCGGATCGGTCTTCGAAGGGAACGGCATAGGCCACCAGTTGTTTGCCGCCGGGGCCATCGTGGGCCACGACCACCGCTTCCCGCACGGTTGCATGGGCACGCAGCCGCGCTTCGATTTCGCCCAGTTCGATGCGGTAGCCGCGGATCTTGACCTGATGATCGAGGCGGCCGACGTATTCGATGCTGCCGTCGCCGCAGCGCCGGACCAGATCGCCGGTGCGGTACATGCGGGCGCCGGTGGTGAAGGGGTCCGGGATGAAGCGTTCGGCCGTCAGTCCCGGCCGGCCGACATAGCCGCGCGCCAAGCCGAGGCCGCCGATATACAGTTCACCCGCCACGCCCACCGGCACCGGATTGAGGTCGGCGTCGAGCACGTAGGCGGTGCGCTCGCCTACCGGGCGGCCGATCGGCACGTAAGCGCTCGGGCAGTCGGTGTCGTGCCGCCCGACCCAGGCCAGCGGTGTGACCACGGCCTCGGTCGGTCCATAGCCGTTGATCAGCGTGCCGGCCTGGAACTTCTGTTTGATGCGGGCAAAGGCTTGGCGCGACATCGCTTCGCCGCCGAAGGACAGCAGGCGCAGCGGTACCGGTTTGGTGGCCGCGTCGGCCAGTCGCAGCAGATAGGCAGGCGGAAAGCCGGCATTGGTGATGCCCTCGCGAGCGATCGCTTCGAGGGTCTGCTCGGCGCTCCACAGGGTGTCGTCGCGCAGCACCAGCTGGGCGCCGGCCATCAGCGGCACCAGCCAGCGTTCGTGGGCGCCGTCGAAGCTGAACGACAGGAAGTGCAACTCCCGGTCATCGGGTCCCATGCCGTATTGCTCGACGGTGGCGTGGCAGTGCATGGCCAAGGGGCCGTGTTCGACGGCGACGCCCTTCGGGGTGCCGGTGGAGCCAGAGGTGTAGATCAGGTAGGCCAGTTGGCCCGGCTGGACAGATGGCAGTTGGACGGGTACCGGATCGCCAATGTCCTCCATGACGATGATCGGTAGAGCGGTCTCCACACGACCGCTCAGGACTCTGGAGGTCAGAACCAGCTTCGCCTCGGCATCCTTCAGCAATTGCTCGATACGCGCGGCGGGCAGCTCAGGATCGAGCGGCAGGTAGGCGGCGCCGGCCTTCAGTGTGGCGAGCAGCCGCACGATCAGGTCCGGGCTGCGATCGAGCACCACGCCGACCACGGTTTCCGGCCCCGCACCGGCTGCATGCAGGGCATAGGCCAGATGCGCGGCGGCGGCATCGAGCTCGCCATAGCTGACGGCACGCTCGCCGTAACGCACCGCAATGGCATCGGGGCGCTGGGCCGCCTGCCGGGCGATGGCGACGTGGACCGCCTCGGCCGTCGCGAAGCGCTGGTCCGGCGTATTCGGGGCGCCCGTCGGCTCGTGATGCTCGGTATCGAGCAACTTCAACTCGGCAATACGGGTCGTCGGTTCAGCGGCGATTTGGTCCAGCACGCCAATGTACTGTCGCTGTAGTTGCTCGACGGCTGCGTGCGAGAACGCTTCGCACTGATAGCTGCACACGATATCCAGGGACGCACCGGCCGAGACCACCAGCGTCAACGGATAGTTGGTGGTCGCCGCATGGCTGACTTCGCCGAGTGTCAAACCGTTCTGCTCGCGCTGGCGCAGCGCGGCATCGACCGGGTAGTTCTCGAACACCAGGATCGAATCGAACAGCGCCTGTCCGCCTTGGCCGGCCCAGCGCTGGATGTCGTACAGCGGCACATGCTCGTGCTCGCGCAGCGCCAGGTTCTCGGCTTGCAGCGCCTGCAGCCAGCCGGCGACGGACTGGTCAGGCGCTGGGGCCTGAATCACCGGCAAGGTATTGATGAACAGGCCGAGCATCGACTCGGCGCCGGGCAAGGCCGCCGGCCGTCCGGCGACGGTGGCGCCGAAGGCGACGGCACGCCGTCCGGTATAGCGCTGCAGCACGATGACCCAGGCCGCTTGCAGCAGCGTGTTCAGCGTCAGATGCTGGCTGGCAGCGCTGCGTTGGAGGCGGGCGAGGGCGTCGGCATCGAGGCTGGTGCGGCAGGTGGCGTGACCGTTGCCGGCATCGGGCGCGGGCAGGGCGGCGGCGAGCCGGGTCGGTTCGTCGAGCGTTTGCAGCCGCTCGCGCCAGAACGACTCGCTGGCGGCGACATCGTGGGTCTGCAGCCAGGCGATGTGATCGCGATAGCGCGAGGCCGGCACCTCGACCGGCTGGCCGTGGTAGCGCTGCAGGACTTCGCCGATCAGGCGTGCGGTGCTCCAGCCATCGAGCAGCAGATGGTGGCTGGTCCAGATCATGCGGTAGCGGTTGGTGCCCAGGCGGAGCAGGCGCACGCGCATCGGCGGGGCGGTGTCGAGGGCGAAGGGCTGTTTCCGCTCTGCGAGCGCAATGTCCTCGCACGCCGATTCGGTCCAGCTGCTCTTGGCGTCGAGACGAACCGGCGAAGGCACCTGCCGATAGACCGCCTGCATGGCCTGGCCGTCGATCCAGACAAAGCCGGTACGCAGGATCTCGTGCCGCGCCACCGTCTCGTCCCAGGCCGAGCGGAAGCGTTCGGCATCGAGCCCATCGAGCGTGATGGCCAACTGGTTGACGTACAGCCCGGCCTCCGGCGCGTAGAGCGAGTGGAACAGCATGCCGTGCTGCATCGGCGTGAGCGGATACAGGTCCTCGATCTGGCGGCCGTCGAGGCGATCGAGCTGATCCTGGGTCAGGCCGGCGAGCGGCACGTCGGAGGGCGTCAGCGCACCGGGCGGCGCGCCGAGGCAATGGTCGATGGTGGTCTCCAACGCCTCGCGGTAGGCTTGCACCAGCGCGGCGATGGTTTCGTGCCGATAGCGGGCGGTGCTGAACGTGACCGCCAGCGACAGCACGCCGCCGTTCACCTGACCGTTGATCGTGATCCAGTTGCCGAGCGGCGCCTCGGGATCGCGGCTCGCCCCGCTGGGATCAGCGGCAAAGTCGAACAGCGCGTCTCCACCGAGGCTCTGGTCGAACTGGCCCAGATAGTTGAACGTGATGCGGGGCAATGCGCGGGCCGCCAATTGGTCACGAATGGCTTGCGGCCCGAGATGACGCAGCAGTCCGTAGCCGATGCCATGGTCGGGAACGCCGCGCAGCGCCTCCTTGACCGACTTGATACTGGCCGCGGTGTCACCGATCGCTGGCAGCACGACCGGAAACATCGTCGTGAACCAGCCGACGGTGCGCCCGATATCCGGCGTGCCGCGCAACGCTTCCCGGCCATGCCCTTCGAGCAGGACGGCAGCGCGATCGACGCCCGCCCATTGGCCCAGCGCCTGCGCAAGCGCGCTGAGCAGCAAGTCGTTGATCTGCGTCCGGTAGGCGGCTGACGCCTGCTTGAGCAGGCGTTGCGTCTGCTGGGCCGACAACTGCAGGGTCAGCGTGGCGGCGTCCGCGATGCGGTCCTGCGCCGCGGCGTGGTCGCAAGGCACCTCGGGGCCGTGCTGGCCGCACCAGTAGTCAGCTTGCCTGATGAGCTCGTCGCAGGTCGCATGCTGAACCAGTGCCTGTGCCCAGGCCTTGTACGGTGCGGTCTTGGGCGGGAGGGCGATGGGTTGGCGTTGCTGCACGAGCCGGTATGCCCGTTGCAAGTCTTCGAGCAGGATGCGCCACGAGACGCCGTCGACGACAAGGTGATGGATGGCAAGCAGCAGGCGCTCGCTGCCATCCGGCAATTGCAGATGCAGGGCGCGCAGCAATGGTCCCTGTGCGAGATCCAGGCTCCGCTGGGCACGATCGCAGTGCGCGTCGATCGAGCCGGCGTCGTCGACTTGCTGTTGCCACAGCAGCTCGCAATCGCCGGCTGCGGCGTAGTGTTGCTGCCATTGACCGTCCTGCTGACGGTAGCGCAGCCGCAATGCATCGTGATGGTCGACCAGCGCCTTCAGCGCGCCGCGCAACACGTCCGGATCCAGCCGCTCCACCGGACGCAGCAGTACCGACTGGTTCCAATGGTTGCGGTTCGGCATCGGCGTCTCGAAGAACGCGCGCTGAATCGGCAGCAACGGCGCTTCGCCGGTGGGCTTGTCTTCGACCCGACGGTCTATCGCCTCATCCCGCTTGGCCACCTGTGCCAGCGCTTGCACGGTCTGATGCAGGAACAAGTCCTTGGGCGTGAAACGCAGGCCGAGACGGCGGGCGCGGCTGACCGACTGGATCGACAGGATCGAGTCGCCGCCCAACTCGAAGAAATTGTCGGTGGCGCCGATGCGCTCGACGCCCAGGACCTCTTGCCAGATTTGAGCGAGCAGCGCCTCGGTTTCGTTGCGGGGGGCGATATAGCCTTCTGCCTCCCATACCGGTGCGGGCAAGGCGCGGCGGTCCAGCTTGCCGTTTGGGGTGACGGGGAGACGGTCGAGCGCGATGAGCTGCGCGGGGACCATGTGGTCGGGTAGCTGGGCCTTGAGCTCCGACTTGAGCGCGACGGTATCCGTGCCGTCCAGCACGCAGTAGGCGACCAGCCGGTCCTCATGCACGATCACGGCGGCGTCCCTGACCGCGGCTTGCGACCGCAGCAGATGCGCGATCTCGCCGAGTTCGACGCGGTAGCCGCGGATCTTGACCTGTTCGTCCTGGCGGCCAAGGTATTCGATCCGGCCTTCTGCGTCCTGTTTGACGCGGTCGCCGGTGCGGTACATCCGTGCGCCATCGACGAAGGGGTCGGGCACGAAGCGCTCGGCCGTCAGGGCGGGCCGTCCAAGGTAGCCGCGGGCCAGCTGCGGTCCGGCGATATAGAGTTCGCCGACGATGCCGGTCGGCACCGGGTTCAGGTCGGCGTCCAGGACATAGACGCGCGAGCCGGGCAACGGCGTGCCGGTGGGCAGTTGCCGCGCGGGCAGGGTCACCGCCTCATGCGTCAGTACGCCCACCGTGGTTTCCGTCGGGCCATAGTGGTTGAACAGCCGGCAGTGCGGCTTCAAGTCGCGGACCGTGCGAGCCAGTTCGGCCGAGGAGGCTTCTCCGCCAAGAATCAGCGCCTGCTCGGGCAAGACATCGGCCGGCTGGCGCGCCTGCAGCAATCCACGCAGATGGCTGGGGACGATCTTGAGCACGCCGACGCGGTGCTGCGCCATATAGTCGGCAAAGCGATCCGGATCGAAGCCGCGCTCGCGCGAGATCAGATGCAAGGTGCGACCGCTGCAGAGGGCGCCGAACAGCACGGTATGGCCGAGGTCGGCGGCCGTGGTGGAGACCATCGCCATCGAGGCGTCCGGGGCCAACTGCAGCCGGTGCAGGACACCCGAGACGTAGTGGGCCAACGCATCGTGGCTGACCAGTACGCCCTTGGGGGTACCGGTGGAGCCGGAGGTGTAGATCAGGTAAGCGGCTTGGCCCGGAAGCAGCGAGGCAGAAGGCGCATCGGCAACCGGTGCCACCGAGGCCGAATCGATGCAATCGAAGCCCGAAACCGAGCCGACCACCACACTAGCCCCGGCATCATCCAGCAATTGCCGCAATCGTTCGGCCGGCTGAGCCGGATCGAGCGGCACGCAGACCGCCCCGGCCTTCAGGATGCCAAGCAACCCAACCACGAAGCCGCACGATCGCTCGACACAAAGCCCAACCCGCGTCTCGCGCCCAATGCCGCGCCCAATGCCGCGCTCGAGCAGCGTCGCCGCGATCCCATTGGCCAGCCGATCGGTCTCGCCGCGGGTCAGCGTCTGATCCTCATGGCGCAACGCAATGGCGAAAGGATCGGCCTCCACGCTGCGCCGCCATGCCTCGAGCACAGCGGTCGGTGCTGACTCCAGAGCCTCGCCAACGAGCAGCCCGTCTTCATGGCCCAACGCCAGCTCCCCAATGCGAACCGCCGGAGCCGATGCGATCTGTTCGAGGATGCTGACATAGTGATGCCGCATCCGTTCGATGGTGTCGTGATCGAACAGGTCCGTCGCGTAGCCAAATCGGCCCGCGATGCCATCCTCGTTCTCCACCAGGTCCAGCGCGATATCGAAGCGCGTGACATCGCCTTCGATCTGTTCGGCCGTGACGGCGTGGCCAGCCAATTGCCTGGGAACGGCGATCGGCAGCGCCAGGTTGAATTTGACCTGGAACAACGGGTTATGGGCGAGGCTGCGCTCGGGCTGCAGTGCCTCGACCAGCTGTTCGAACGGCAGATCCTGGTATTGCTGCGACTCGAGCACCGTGTCATGCAGCCCGCGGAGCAGCGCATCCCAAGGCATGCTGCCGTCGATGTCGGTGCGCACGACCAGCGTATTGACGAAGCAGCCGACCAGGCCCTCGGTTTCGACCCTGCCGCGATTGGCGACCGGGACGCCGACACGCACATCCCGCTGCCCCGTGTAGCGGTATAGCAGCGTCTGGAAGCCGGCGAGTAGCACCGCGAACAACGTCGTCTGTGCACTCATCGCGATGCCGCGCAACCTTGTCGCCAACGCGCCGTCCAGCACGAACGGCACCGCGCCGCCGCGATGGCTTTGCACCGCAGGGCGCGGCCGATCGCCCGGAAGGTCGAGTACAAAGGACGCGTCGCCAAGACGATCCTTCCAGTAGGCGAGCTGACGATCGCGCTCGCCTGCCGCCAGGCGAGCCGCATGCCACGAGGCATAGTCCGCGTAGCGGATCGCAAGCGGCGGCAGGTCGACAGGGCGATTCGCTGCGAAGCCCTCGTAGAGCCGGCAGAACTCGTCGATCGCCACATTCATCGACCAGCCGTCCGACACGATATGGTGAACGGTGATGGACAGCCATTCCTGATCGTCCGCCACCCGCAGTTGCGCGATACGCAGCGGTGCGGCGGCGAGCAGATCGAACGGCTCGGCGCTGAGTTGCCGGGCCGTTGCCTGCGCCTCGGCGGCCGCGTTGGGCCCGTGCTCGCGCAGGTCAAGGACAGCAATGGGGCAGGGGCCGGCAGGCAGCACCCGTTGCCTCGGTTCTTCATGGTGGTCCAGTTCGAAGCGCGTGCGCAGCGCCTCGTGCCGGGCGACCAGCGCGTCGACTGCGCGCTGCAGCGCTATCGGGTCGAAACAGGCGCGGCGCTTCAACACGCCGGAGACGTTGTAGGCGCCGCTGTCCGGCTGCATCGACCACAGTACCCACAAGCCGCGCTGCACCGGGGACAGCGGCGCGAGCTCGGTGTCGGTCTGGCGTGCAATTGCCGCTTCCTGCCGGCTGCTCTGGCCATCGTCACCAGCCAGCAACCGATCGATGATCGCCGCGTTGGCCCGCAGCGACCCATCGGCGAAGAGATGCGCCAACGCGTAGCCACGATGCAGGCGTTCCCGGGTTCTCGACACCAATTGCGTCGCACGCACCGAGTTGCCGCCCATGGCGAAGAAGTTTTCATCGGCCGAGGTGGGCCGAACGTCGAGGACCTCCTGCCAGAGCGCAGCGAGTGTCGCCTCGGTGCCCTGCAGCGCCACGGCGTTGCCGGCTGCGGCTGGGGAGGCCGCGTTGTCCGACGATGGCGCGGATGCCAGCCGCCGCCCCGATTCGAAAGCCGCCCACAGTGCCAGCTCGCCGCTGCGCCACGCCGGCAGGCAGCGCGAGCGTTGCAGCTTGCCGCTGGTGGTCCTGGGCAATTCGCCGGGTTGCAGCAGTAGCACCAATCCCGGCGGCTCGCCGCAGCATTGCGCCACCGCCTCGCGAATGGCCGTTTCCACTGCTTCGGGCGAGCCGAACTTCTGGATGCTGCGTGCTATCTCGGCGGCGATGCCGATCGTTTCGACCTGCCCGTCGGTCGATCGGAACGGGAAGGCGGCGACGCGTCCCTTGCGCACGACCTCGACCGCGGTTTCGACCGCGATCTCGATGTCCTGCGGATACAGGTTGTGTCCGCGGACGATGATCAAGTCCTTCAACCGCCCGGCGACATAGAGCCTGCCGTGGTGAAGGAACCCGAGGTCACCCGTGCGCAGATAGCGCGATGCGGCATCGTCGTGATGGGGGAACGTGCTGGCGGTCGCCTCGGGCTGCTGCCAGTAGCCCGCCGTCACGCTCGGCCCGCCGATGCAGATCTCGCCGATCCGCCCCTCGGGAACGGCAGTGCCATGCTCGACATCTCGAATCTCGATGCAATGGCCGGGCGCCGCATTGCCGCAGGCCACGAGCCGCGTGCCGGTGCCATCGATCGATGCAACGGCGCGCCCGGCAGCGAGCGCCGCCTCGTCGAAGCGGCCCATCGTGGCGCCCTCGCCGCGACGCCCGCCGGTGGCGAGCAGCGTCGCCTCGGCCAATCCATAGCAGGGATAGAGTGCGCGGGCGTCGAGCCCCGCGTCGGCGAAGTGGCTGGCGAATCGGTCCAGTGTCTCGGCGCGGATCGGTTCGGCGCCGCAGAAGGCGACGCGCCAATTGCGCAGGGACAGCGTCTGGACTTGCGGCGGACGCACGCGCTCCACGCACAGCCGATAGGCAAAGTCAGGGCCGCCGCTGACGGTACCTTGGAAGCGATCGATCGCCTCGAGCCAGCGGCGTGGCCGTTGCAGGAAATGGCTGGGCGACATCAGCACCAGCGACATGCCGGCATACAGCGGATGCAACAGTCCGCCGATCAGGCCCATGTCGTGATAGAGCGGCAGCCAGCTGACCATCACGTCGTCGGCCGTGGTGCCGAACTGGCTGGCGATGGCCGCTTCGTTGGCGACGATATTGGCATGCGTCACCATTACGCCCTTCGGGGTCGCGGTCGAGCCGGACGTGTACTGCAGGAAGGCAACGGTGTCGGGGCGGACGGCTCCGGCCCAGGTCTTGGCGTCGTCGATGGCCGATTCCGGGATCGTTTCCCGGATCGACGATACGGTGACGATGCGCGCTTGCAGGCTATCCGACCGTCCACTGGCCCAGTCGCCCGCCAGTCCGTCGTCGACAATCACCACAGTGGGCCGCGCATCGGCCGCGATGGCGTTGAGCCGGGCCAGATGTTGGGGCCGCATCGATTCCGGCGGAAAGGCCGGCACCGCGATCACCCGTGCCAGCAGACAGCCCAGAAACGCGCTGACGTAATCGATGCCGGTATCGAGGACGATCATCGCGCGCTCGCCCGGCTGGGCGACCTCGCTCAGGCGGGTGGCGCAGGCAACCGCGCGTGCCAGCAGGTCGCGATGGCGGTAGGGCGTGCCTTCCGGGTGGTCCTCGTCCAGCACCGTCAGTGCCGTCGCATCGGCGCGGCTTGCCGCGTGATGGATCAAATAGTCGAGCAGCGTCTCGCCTTGCATTGCTGTCCTTTTGCGAATCGATGGACCGGTGCTGCACCAGCACGTCCGACAGAATGAAGACGAAGGGCGGGGCGGGGAATTTAGCGCGGCGCGGCGCAGATCAGCACAATGCCGCGCACTCGGCGCGCAGCGGACAGGTGCCGCAGTAATCGTCGCCGTCGAGCCGGTACTTCAGGCAGCAGACGCGGCGCACGCGCCGTTCGCCGCCGTCCGGCTGCGGGCGGTCCAGATACGCAGCGCGATAAGGATGCGGGCGGCCATCGGTGCCCCTGTCCTGGCGCAGCCACTGCGCCAGCGTGTCGCGACGCCGGGCATCGAGCGCCGGATCGGCAAGCAGATTGAGGCCGACGTATTGCACGAACTCGGCGGCATGGCTCCACAGCACGCGCGGCGAGGCGCGGGTCAGCTCCGACAGCGCGGCGAACACCGGCGCCAGATGCCGGTGCGTCATCGCGGCCAGCGTTTCGTCCAGCGTCGCCGCGCCATGGCCGAGCGCCGCTGACCGCAAGTGGATGCGCGATACCAGACCGTCCGGGCCGAAGGCGATATCGACCTCGTCCAGCGCTACCGGCACCGTACGGCCGAGCGCAGCCGCTGCGACCAGCACGGGCGGCACCAGCACCACGCAGTAGTGCCGGGCCCACCACGATGCCAGCGCCGGCGGGGCGCGCTCGTGCTCGGCGCCGATGGTGTCGCGGTATTCGTCCAGCCGTTGCTGCAAGGACGCCGGCTCGGCAAACCGGCTTCCGGGTAGCGCTCCCGCGCCGGCCGGCGCCGTGGCCAACCCTTCGCCGAAGCGCCGCAGTGGGCCGGGGAAGAAGGGCGTGAGTTCGGCAATCAACAGGGGATCTCCAGGACCGGCGGGCGGTGTGGCGGCATCGCAGTCGGGCGCCGCCTCCCACGAGAGACGGACCAGGGTCGCAAGAAATTTAGTCCGCGCGGCGATTCTGTGCCGATCAGCCGCCAATCCCCAGTTCGCGCCCCCTATTGCCGTTTTCCTGCCACTCACGTAATAATTACGAATCATTATCATTCGCAACAGCATTACGGTGTGCCATTTTGCGTACCGGGCCGGTGCGATCCAAAAAGAAGGGGAGTCTGATGCAACGGGTGTTCGATTGCCGGCGGACGGAAATCCGGCGGGCGGTAGTGGTGTTGTTTGCGCTGGCGGGCAGCGCGCATGCGCAGGAACAGGCTGCGCCAGCCGGCCAGCCGGTCGCGGGCCAATTGCCCGAGGTCACGGTGCGGGCAGCGGGGGCGGAAACCGGGACAGGGCCCGTCGGCGGCTATGTCGCCCGGCGCAGCGTTACCGCGACCAAGACCGATACGCCCTTGTCGGAGACGCCGCAGTCGATCTCGGTGATCACCCGCGAGCAGATGGAGGACCGGGGCGTGCAGACCGTGTCCGAGGCGTTCGCCTATTCGGCGGGCGTGGTCGGCGACAACGTGGTCGAGTCGCGCTACGACAAGCCGGTGATCCGCGGCTTCCCTGCGCGGCAGTATCTCGACGGCCTGTACGTCAACTACTACACGAGCGGCTACCTGATGCCACGCGTCGACGCGTACGGGTTGGAGCGGGTCGAGCTGCTGCGCGGTCCGAGCTCGGTGCTGTATGGCGCCAATGCGCCGGGCGGCCTGATCAACCTGGTCAGCAAACGGCCGACCGTCGAGACGCTGCGCGAGGTCAACCTGCAATACGGCTCGCACAATCGCAAGCAGGCCAGCTTCGATCTGTCCGGCGCGGTGGACAGCAACCAGACCGTGCTCTATCGGCTGACCGGCCTGTTCCGCAAGAGCGATACGCAGACCGACCACGCCAAGGACGACCGCATCTTCATCGCGCCCGCGCTGACGTTCCGCCCCTCGGCCGATACCACGTTCACGCTGCTGACCCACTATCAGCGCGACAGGCAGGGCACCGCGATCAACTTCCTGCCGCGCGAGGGCACGGTGATCCCGACGGTGAACGGCCGCAGGATCTCGAGCTCCTTCTTTACCGGCGAACCAGGCTTCAATACCTTCGATCGCGAGGAATACGCGATCGGCTACGCGTTCGAGCACCGCTTCAACGATACCTTCCGCGTGCGGCAGAACGTGCGCTACATGCACAGCGACCTGACCTATACGGGCGTGTACGCGGTGGGCTGGAACTCCGCCGCGCAGCAGCAGCTGCGGCGCGGCTCGCTCGATGCGGGCGGCAAGCTCGATACGATCGGCGTCGATACCCAGCTGCAGGCAGACTTCAGCACCGGGCCGGTCCGGCACAAGATGCTGGTCGGCGTGGACTACCAGCACGGCAAGTTCGACGACAGGCAGGGCTTCGGCACGGTCGGCACTCCGCCGCTGGGCCTGATCGATCCGTGGAACCCGACCTACGGCGCGACGATCAACCCGATCGCCTCGTACACCAACGCGGAACAGACCCAGCGCCAGCTCGGCGTGTACTTCCAGGACCAGATGAAGCTGACCGAGCGGCTGACGTTCGTTGCCGGCGGGCGCAAGGACTGGGCGAGTTCCGATACGACCTCGACACGCATCGTCACGGCGACCAACGCACGGACCGTGACCACGACGCCGATCGACCAGGACGACTTCACCTATCGCCTCGGCCTGCTCTATCAGGCGCCGTACGGCATCACGCCCTACGTCAGCTACTCGACTTCGTTCCAGCCGCAGGCCGGTACCGACCGGCAGGGCTCGCCGTTCAAGCCCACCACCGGCAAGCAGACCGAACTGGGCGTCAAGTTCCAGCCGCCGGGGAGCAACAGCTTCATTACCGCGGCGGTCTACGACTTGCGGCAGCAGGACGTGTTGACCCCGGATCCGGGGCGTCCGGCCGGCACCAACTTCCAGGTCCAGACCGGTGAGATCCGCTCGCGTGGCTTCGAACTGGAAGGCACGATGGACTTCCAGAACGGCTTCAAGGCGATCGGGTCGTACACCTTGATGAATATGGAGACCACCAAGACCAACGGGACCGACCTGGGCAAGACGCCGACCAACCGGCCGCGCCATACGGCCGCGCTGTGGGTCGACTACACAATGCGCGGCGGCATGTTGCGCGGTCTGGGCATGGGGGCCGGCGCGCGCTATATCGGCTCGACCTGGGGCGATGCGGCCAATACCTTCAAGGTGTCGTCGGTGTGGCTGGCCGATGCGGCGATCCACTACACGCTGGACCAGCATTGGCGCTTTGCGCTGACCGCGACCAATCTGCTCGACAAGGAGTACGTCGGGCAGTGCGGCGGCGCGACGACCTGCTACTACGGCTATCGGCGCAACATCCTCGCCACCGCGACTTATCGCTGGTAAGGCTGCATTGGGGCACGCGTTCGCGATCATCCCGTCATTCCGGCGTAAGCGGGAATTCAGCGGCATTCAAAGCCGCTGGGTGCCCGCATGCGCGGGGACGACAGGGGATGGCACGCTGTAGTTGCGGTTTCGTGCCGCCTGCCGGCAAGCCCGGTTCCTCTCTCGCTGGCGCCTAATTCGCGGGCACCGTCGTTCGTCACAGGAAGAAGACCCCTTCCTCGTGGAGCCGCCGACCGTGTCCGCCTTCCCTTCGCTGCGCAATGTGTTGTTCCGGGCCTCGGGCCATCTGCTGGCGTTCGCCATCGTGGCCAGCCTGGCCGGTGGCGCAGCGTCGGTCGGATTGATCGCCACGATCAACCGCGCGTTGTCGACGCCGGCCGATCAGTTGACTGCGCTCGGGTTGCGCTTCGCGGCACTGGCGATGGCGGTGCTGCTGTGCCGTACTGCCGCGCTGATGCTCTTCGTGCGGCTGAACCAGACGGTGCTTGCCAGCCTGCGCGAGCATATCGCCGGTCGGCTGCTGGCCTCGCCCTATGCCGAGCTCGAACGGGTCGGTACCGGGCGGGGGCTAGCGCTGCTGGGCGAGGACACCAATCAGGTCGCGACGCTGCTGGTCGCGCTGCCGTTCGTGGTGATGAACGGCACGATCGTGCTCGGCTGCCTGGCCTATCTGGCCTATCTGTCGTGGCAGGTCTTCCTGTTCGCCTTGATTGCGGTGCTGACCGGTTCGATCTGCTATCGGCTCAGCCGCAAGCGCTCGCAGCGCTATCTGCGCGACGCCGGCAGATGGCACGACGTGCTGATCGAACGCTTCGGCGCAATTTTCGCGGGCGCCAAGGAGCTGAAGCTGCATCGTCAGCGCCGCGAGGCATTCGCCAGCGGGCCGCTTGCCGAAGCGATCGATGCGGTCCGGGTCAATCGCACGCAGGGGCTGTCGCTGCTGTATCTGTCGCTGACGATCGGCAGCACGCTGTTCTTCGCCGTGATTGGCATCATCCTGTTCGTGGTACAGCGCCCGCTCGGCGCGGATGCCGCCGTCGCGAGCGGCTATACGCTGGTGTTCCTCTACATGATGGCGCCGCTGGAGGGCCTGCTGAACAGCCTGCCGCAGTTCAACCTGGCGCGTATCGCCTATCAGCGCATCGCCGATACCACCGGCCCGCTGGCGGTGGAGCAGGCTCGGGCCGATGCGGTGGCCGATCGCCGGCCCTTCGGCGAGCTTGCCATGCGCGGCGTCACGCACCGCTACTTCCGCGACGGCGAGGATGGCGCCTTTACGCTGGGGCCGATCGATCTGTCGCTGCGCGCCGGCGAGGTGGTGTTCCTGGTCGGCGGCAATGGCAGCGGCAAGACCACGCTGGCCAAGCTGCTGGTCGGCCTGTATGCGCCCGAGCGGGGAAGCGTGCTGCTCAATGGCGAAACCATCGCCGATGCGCCCGGCCGCGAGCGCCACCGGCAGCAGTGCACCGCGGTGTTCTCCGACTTTCATCTGTTCGACAGTTTGCTGGGCGCGGCCTCCGAGGGCGAGGAAGGCGATCTTCAAGGCCGGTACGCGGCGCTCGATGCGCGTGCCAACGAACTTCTGGCACGTCTGCAGTTGCAGCACAAGGTGACCGTGCGCGACGGCGCGTTTTCGACGCGCGCGCTGTCGCAGGGCCAGCGCAAACGGCTGGCGCTGGTGGCCGCCTGCCTCGAGGACCGGCCGGTGATCGTGCTCGACGAATGGGCCGCCGATCAGGATCCATCCTTCAAGACCGTGTTCTATCGCGAGATCGTGCCGGCCCTGCGCGCGCAGGGCAAGGCGGTGCTGGTGATCTCGCACGACGATCGCTATTTCGATGCGGGCGACCGCATCGTGCTGCTCGAGCAGGGTCGCATACGCGAGCAGGGTACCGAACACCAGCGCGAACACCAGCGCGAATACCAGCGCGAATACCAGCGCGAACACCAGCGCGAACACCCACCGGCCGCAGAGCCGGCGGACGTGGCGATCGCCACCGGGCGGCAGCGCGCGGCATGAAACACCGGGCCGTTGCGCCGGTGCCGAAGCAGCGACTCCGCTACAATCGCGTCACACGACGCCGGTGCATGACATCGGCGCACAAGAACGCATCAAGGGGAGCTGTACGTGGTCCAGAACCGATCGCCGGGCAACGACATCGCCTGGCAACAAGCGCTCGATTGGGTGATGCTGATGCGGGACGGCATGCTCGACGCGAGCGCCGAACAACGCCTGCTCGACTGGCTCGACCAGTCGCCCGATCATATCGAGTCGTTCCGCCAGGCCTGCGCCGTGTGGCAGGCCACCGGTGCGGTGACCCCCTCGATCCAGGCCGCGCTCGAGGCGCGCATGCCGCGTACGACGGGACCGCGCCCGTCACGTCCCGGCTGAAGGCGTTTGCTCTAGCGATGCTTCGCTCTCTCTCGCTTGCGGAGAGGGGAGAAGACCCGGGTGAGCGCCTTTCGTGTGGCCACAAACCTTTACACATTGCCTCTTCGAATCGCACGAACATATCGCTATAATTGCGAATGAGTCGCATTTGCGTTAGCATGTCCGTGGGTTTCTTCTGGGAGGGGGCACGAAATGACCGAGCAACCGATCAACGAGGTCCGGACGCCTGTCGAGGCGCACCCGCCGCGCCATATGAATCAGGAATTGTTCGGTACCTTCCTCAGCTATCGCCGAGCCCTGATCGACGCCGCGGCCCGCATCCTGGGTTGTCGCGCCGGCGCCGAGGACGTGGTGCAGGACACGTTCCTGAAGCTGATGGACCAGCAGAGCGCCATCGTGGTCCGGCAACCCGTCGGTTACCTGTTCCAGACCGTGCGCAATCTGGCCATCGACCGGCACCGGCGCGCCGCGCTCGAACAACGGCATGCCGCCTGCGAGGACGATGGCCTGCTGGTGGCCAGCGATGCCTTGTCGCCTGAGTCGATCACGCTGGGCCGCGAAGCGCTGGGCACGGTGGCCGGCGCGCTGGCCGAACTCCCAGAGCGTACCCAGAAAGCCTTTGAGATGTATCGGATTCGCGGGATGACGCAGAAGGAGATCGCGGCCATCCTTGGCGTGTCCCCGACCCTGGTCAATTTCATGATTCGCGATGCGATGACCCATTGCCGCGACGCGTTGTTTGCCCTGCCGTAGGTCCACGCGTAAGCCGCCCGTTTCGTCTCTTTCGTCTCCCTTGTCGTCGCCCCCGCGAAAGCGGGGAAGCAGCGTCTCGCACGTCGGCATGGAATGAAGCCGCTGGGTTCCCGCGTGCGCGGGAGCGACATCGCAGCAGCTCATCGTGCCGCATACCCCGGAATGCAATTTGCGTCCTGCCGTGACATTGCGGTCCGGTGGGTCGGACCGCGTCAACCCAGTCTTGCGGAGTTGCGCGATGAAAGCTGTCGTATTCCACGGAGTCGGCGATATACGCCTGGACGATGTGTCCGATCCGGTGCTGCAAGCGCCGACCGACGCATTGATCGAATTGACCGCCAGCGCCATATGCGGCACCGACCTGCATATGGTCCGCGGCACGATGCCCGGCATGCGGCCGGGCACCATCCTCGGCCACGAGGGTGTCGGCCTGGTGACCGAAGTCGGACAGGACGTCAACAATCTACGGCCCGGCGATCGGGTCGTGATTCCTTCCACGATCGCCTGCGGCTATTGCAGTTACTGCCGCAGCGGCTATCACGCACAGTGCGATAACGCCAACCCGAACGGCATGCGCGCGGGCACGGCCTTCTTCGGCGGACCGCAGAACTCCGGTCCTTTCCATGGCCTGCAGGCCGAGTACGCGCGCATTCCCTTTGCCAATATCGGTGCGATCAAGCTGCCTGACGAGATCAGCGACGACCAGGCCATTTTGATGTCGGACATCTTTCCGACCGGCTATTTCGGCGCGCAGCTCGCGGAGATCCGGCGCGGCGATACGGTGGTGGTGTTCGGCTGCGGCCCGGTCGGACAGTTCGCCATCGTATCGGCGCATCTGCTCGGGGCGTCGCGCATTCTCGCCGTCGACCATGTGCCTTCGCGGCTCGAGGCAGCGCAGGCGCAGGGCGCCGAGGCGATCGACTTCAATCGGGAGGACCCGGTCCAGGCGATCCTGCGCCTGACCGGCGGCATCGGCGCCGACCGCGCCATCGATGCGGTCGGTATCGATGCGCAGCGCCGCCATGCGGATGGAGATGGCTCCACCGGTCAGCCTTCGTTGTGGCAACCCGGGGATGGTCCGTCGGAGGTGCTGATGTGGTCGGTCGAGGCGCTTGCCAAGGCAGGCACGCTGGCGATCATCGGCGTCTATCCCGAGACGCACGAGACCTTTCCGATCGGCAAGGCGATGAACAAGAACCTGACGCTGAAGATGGGCAACTGCAATCACCGCGCGATCCTGCCCGAGTTGGTGGACCTGGTGCGCGCCGGCGTGATCGATCCCGCCGAAGTGTTGACCCAGACCGAGCCGCTGACCGGTGCGCTGCAGGCGTACGAGGCGTTCGACCGGCGCCAGCCCGGCTGGATGAAGGTCAAGCTGGAGCCGTAAGGAACGGCGGCGATCGCTCGGGGGAGCGATGAGCGCGGACAAAAAAAGCCGGCACGCAAGGTCGTTGCGTGCCGACTTGCCGGGCCAGCCATGCGCCCGGTGAGCGCCAGGCTTACTGCTTGGGCGCGGGGCTGGGGGAATCGCCCTTCGGCGCCGACGGCGAGTCCGGCGTTACCGCGTCGGGCATGCCTTGCTGGCGCGGCTTCTTGCTGCGATGCGTGGTGCCGCTCTTCTTCTTGTCGCGGGTCTCGCTGCCGGTCATGGTCGAACCGGTCGAGCTGGTCGACCCGCTTTGCATCGTGGTATCGCTGCCGCTCGTGCTGCCGCCAGTGGCCGACGGCGTCGTGCTGCGGCTCGCGGGCGGATTGCCTTCGGTCGGGGGCGCGCTGGGGTTCGGCGCGTTGTTGCTCGGGGGCGCCTGCTGGGCGACCGCGGGCAGGCTCAGCGCTGCGCACAGCGCAAGCGCGGTAGTGGTGACGATTCGCTTCATCGTTGGCTCCATCCATTGAACGTGAGAACGGGCAGGCCCGTCCGGACAGACACCGGCTGGTGGCACACGATGCCCGTTACCTAACGATACGTGCCGCGCCATGCCCGCTCAGGAAGACGATGCCTGAATTGACTGTAGGAATTGGACGACGCCTCCCAGCCCCGTACTGCAATCCTTACGAGCCGATGTAGAAATTCCGAGGTGGCAACGAGGCGTCTGCGCACGCAGGCCGCCTCGCATGCCTCGCGCCATACACCGCGCTTGCTCAGGCTGTCTCGGCACGGAAGTTGCGCAGCGGCCCTTGTCACTGATCTGGCCGATGGAGGTCATCTTGAAAACGATGCAATGGATTCGTCCCGCGCTGCTGGTTGCCGCCGCGGCTTCGATGAACCTGGCGTTTGCCGAGGTCGGCAAGACCGACACGAACTTCATGAAGAAGGCGGCCGAGAGCGGCATGCTGGAAATCGAGGCCAGCACGTTGGCCGAAAGCAAGGCGTCGAGCGAGACGGTGAAGTCTTTTGCCTCGCAGATGCTCAAGGACCACAAGGCCGCTGACAGCGAGCTGAAGGCGCTGGCCTCCAGCAAGGGCGTCGAGTTGCCCACCGAGTTGCCATCGGCGGACAAGAAGCGGCTGGAGGCGCTGGGCGCGCTCGAGGGTGCCACCTTCGACCGCGAATATGCGAAGGAGGTTGGCGTCAAGGCGCACAACAAGGCGGTGTCGCTGTTCCGCGAGGCCTCGACCAAGGCGCGCGACCCCGAAATCAAGGCCTTTGCCGGCAAGACGCTGCCGACGTTGCAACATCATCTGGAGATGGCCAACAAGATGGCCAACGAGGTGGGAAAGTCGCCGGCCAAGTCGGCTCGCCGCTGAATCCCACGAGCCGCAATATCGCGAGCCACAGTAGCGCGAGCCACAGTATCGCGAGCCACAGTATCGCGAAGCACAACGCGCCGACAGCGCCCGCCGCCTCGACCACGCAGGAGACAGAGATGAAACGTTTCGCCACCTTCGCCATGCTGGCGCTGATATCCGGCGCCGTGATGTCGCAACCGACCGCCACGCCCGCCACCGGAACGCCTCCGGGCGGCGACAAGGCACCCGGTACGGCCGCGTCGGACGTCGCACCGACCCGTCCGGTGCAAGGGCCCAGCGGCGGCTCCGCCTCCGACCATGGCGCGCATGGCGGCACGCGCCAGCACGATGCGACCAAGGGCTCCGGCACGAGCAAGCGGGGCGAGGCAAGCAAATCGAATCGCGGCAACAGCCGCAGCGCCTCGGCAGCGGAGAGCTATGGCTATTCCGCGTCCCCGGCGCAGGCGCGCTAGCGGCCCGCTGGCGCGAGCCATTCCTGCATCGTTCCCTTTTCTTTGTCAGAGCGCGGCGCCCCATGCGGGCGCCGCTTCTTTTCACGCGATCGCAATTGGCCGCATGGACGGAAATGTTGGCTCGCGCACATAGGCAAACAATTTTTTATTTGCGAGCGCAGCAACCGCTAACTAGATTGCCTTCGTGGGTTTGTCAACGCTGACATGCTGGCAGAGCTTGCATGTCGCGGCCGCTGCAACCCACCGTGGCGGTACACCGGCATGCCAAGGCAATCGCGTCCAGACCGTGGGGGAGGACGGACGCGAGGCAGCGCCAGTCCACGGGGTCTGGGGCTGGCCCGCCGAAGCATGATGGCGGCCGGTCACGTCGATGTCATACCCAGGAGGCCAGGCAAACCGACCGGCACGCACCGGGCGGGTCCGGCCTGCCAATACGCAGCGCCTTGGAAAGGAACGGCATCGCGCCGGCGACGGCGTGCGGCCGGCCGGCCCTTCGCGTCTTTCGTCTGGTGTGTGCCGTGGTTGCGGCCGCGCCGGCGCTTCTACCCCGGGATCCAACATGAACGACGCCCTGCTCTCCGACCCATGCGTTCCAATGCGCGCCGAGCCCCTCGATCCACCGGTCGTGCGGCGCGATCTCGAACCATCCGATGGCATCTTGGCCATGCAGACGCAGGCCAGCCGAGAGGAAAGTTACCTGGAGCGATTGCAGCCATTCCTGAAGCCGGGCGCGGTGGTACGCGGCGAGGCCTTCCCCGAGGCGCGCATCGATGCGTTCACCACCGGCATGCGGGCCAACGCGCATTACTTCAGCCATCCCAAGTGGATGGACGATTGGCTGGCCAGCGTGCATCGCTATCCGGAATTGCGAGAGCGGTGGTTATCGGTGATGGGGTCGCTCGACGGCAAGGTGCTGGTCGATGTCGGCTGCGGTCCCGGCAATCTGCTGGCCGCGCTGGGCGGCAAGCCCCGGGTCGCGATCGGCGTCGACATCGCACCGGGCAGCCTGGAGAGAGCGGCCGAGGTCGGTTATCTGCCGTTGCGGGCCGACGCGCACGATATGCCGTTGCGCTCGGGCATCGCCGATGTGGTCGCGATCAATGGCTCCCTGCATCATCTGGACGACATGCGGCGCGCGCTGGTGGAGGCGTCGCGGCTGGTCCGGCCCGGCGGGCTGCTGATCCTCGATCATGACCCGCAGCGCTCGGCGTGGAATTTCCGCGGCGTTGCGTTGTTGCTCTGGCGCATGCGCTTGCCGATCTATCGCTGGCTTCGGCGCGGTGGCCATACCGCGGCCGATGACGAACAGCTCTGGGCGCTTGCCACCGAGCTGCACCACCGGCCCGGGGACGGGCTCACACGAGAGCTGGTACACACGACGCTGCGGCCGCTGGGCTTCGATATCGCAATCTATCCGCACAACCACTACGTCGGCAAGGACGTGCTCGATGGTGCGATGGGCCGCCCGCCGCTGAAGATCCGGCTGGCGCAGCGGCTGTCCGGCATCGATCCACGATCGGCAGAAGCTGCCCTGAGCCTGTTCGTCGTCGCGCGCCGGCGCACGCTGTAGTCGCCTTGTAGCGATCTCCGATCGCCCGCGCCGCCGCCGGTTTCGGTGGCGGCGCGCCGCCGTTCGCGCTTTGCCTCTGCCGACCTTCGATCCCCCGATTGCCTCATTGCCTGATTGCCTCATGCCTGGTTCCGTGGGCGCGGCGCGCAGCGCCATGTCTGCGCGGGAACGCAATTTGCGTGATCGCCAATGCGGCCAGCCCCGGCCTGCGCTGCACGGCAGCCGCGCGGCAGGCATGGCGATGGCGCCATGGCGTGCTGCGATTGCGCGCGCCGTTCGCAGTGCGGCCGGGGCGTGGCCGTCCCGCAGCGCAATGCCAGCGAGACAGTCGAATGAGAAAGGGCGCCTCTCCACCGGGGACGGGAGAGGCGCCAAGCGCGGGCGAGCGGTCAGTCTATCCCGCGTTGCGACAGGCTATCTGCCGCCACCCAGCGCGAAAGTCGCCTAGCACACACAGCGCTCGGCCACGGAATGGAAATTGCGTCACCAGGGACATCACCACCGATTCATCCCGGACCGGTCGCCCGATTCGCGCCGGTTCCCGTCAAGGCAATTGAAACTCTTACCAACGGAGGCAGAGATGAACGAACGCAGCACCAGCCGCCGCGTATGGGATTACCGCCAGCCGTATAGCGCCGAAGACAGGCTCGACCAGCGCGGCTCGCGCGAGGGCGGCCGTTATGCGCAATACGCCGAGGAAGACATCCGTCGTGGAAGAGGCGTGGGGCAGCCTGGCATGCCGCGCTACGGCGGCGGCCGCGACGATCCGTTCGCGCCGCCGCGCCATGCCGAGCACGGCTACGGCGCCGGCCATTTCGGCGAAGGCCGCTTCGGCCGCAGCTACGAAGAACCGGTTGGCGACAATCCCTACGGCACCTACCCATCGACCGGCGAGGTAATGGGCGGCGACCGCGGGCTGTCGGGCAAGGGCGAACGGCGCGGCGGCGATCTGACCGACAGCCGGCTGTCGCGCGGGCAGCGTGGCGGCCCGTGGCCCGATCAATCGCGTACGCCCTGGCGCGACCGCTACGAACCCGACGACCCGCAGACTCGCGCCCATCTCGCCCAGGCCTATGGCATCTCGGATGCGGACCGGCTCGATGCGCCGTCCTGGCCGGACGAGCGTGGCAGCGGCAATGCCGGCCGGCGCCAGGCGGGCGCGCGCTGGATGGACGAAGGCGGACGCTTCCCCGAAAGCGAGCGTCCGGGACGCGGCGGTCGCCCGTCGGGCTGGCCGGGCGACGACTGGAGCGCCGGTGGTCAACGCCAATCGCACGGCCGCGACGAGGCTTACGAACGCTTCAGCGGTGCGCCACAGCGCGTGAACTGGGGGCAGGGCTCGGGCAGCGGCAGCGGCCCCGGCCGCCGTGTCTCGCCCAAGGGCTACCAGCGCAGCGACGATCGGATTCGCGAGGACCTGTGCGAACGCCTGGCCCACGACGACCGCCTCGAAGTACAGGACGTCGAGGTTCAGGTCAGCGAGGGCGTGGTCACGCTGACCGGCGCCGTGCGTGACCGCCGCCAGAAATACTGTGTCGAAGACATCGCCGACGATATCTTCGGCGTGCGCGAGGTCCACAACCGGATTCGCGTGCAGCGTGAAGGCGGCCAGGTCGGACAGGGTGCCGCGGGCTCGGGATCGGAGGACCGGCGCGTGACCGGCATGAGTACGTCGGGCAGCGCCACCGGCAGCACCGCCAGCAGCTATGTCGGCGGCATGGAGGTCGGCGCCGGGGAAGTGCCCAAGGGTACCGATCCGCACGGCGGCACTACGACGCCGGGCAAGCACGCTACGTGATGGGGAGAGGACGATGAACCGGAACACCGACAGCAAGCGCGGCGATCAGGACGATGTCCGCGACAAGCTCCGCGCCCGCGAGTCTGCGGGCGACGAAGACAACGAGAGCAGCAACGGCAGCACTACCTCCAGCGCCGACGCTCAGCGCGAGCGCGAGGTAAGGGAGGAAGCGCGCGCGATTCCGAGTTCGCTCGATCCCGATACGGACATCGAGCCGATCGACTCGGATATGAACCTGGAAGGCCTGCCGGAGCAGGAACAGGACTATCCGCACGACAATCGGACCGAAGCGCTGCTGCCGGAGGAGCAGATCGGCGAGCGCATCGAGGATGCGGCCGAGGGCATTGCGCCCGACACGCCCGCCGATCGCGCCGACCAGACTGATCGGCGCGAGGAGCGCCCCCCGCGGCGCGATACCGAGTAGGGGCCGAATGGCACCGTAGTCGTCCCCGCGCATGCGGGGACCCAGTGGCTTTCCTCTGGTGGGGCCAATTCGCTGGGTCCCCGCCTTCGCGGGGACGACGACACGTGCCGGTCTTCAATCGAACTGATACGACCAGCTCGCGTTGATGCGCGGCGAGCGGCGTTCGGCGTTGATCGGCTTGTCGCCGACCGGCTGCGCGAGCGACAAGTCCAGCGTGTAGTAGCGCCGATCCGAAAAGCGCACGCCCAGCGCCACCGATGACAGCGAGCGGTGCGTCAGCGAGTAGCTGTTCGAGTAGACCCGCGCGACGTCCGCCAGCACATACGGCTGCAGCGTCTTCAGGTAGGTCATGTCCATGCCGAACAGCCGGCTGATCTCGGCCGACGCGCCCCAACCCTTGTCGCCCGCCACTTCGCCGGCGGGATAGCCGAGCCCGAAGAAGCGTCCGCCGAAGCTGATCTGCTCGCTCGACGCGAGGCGGTCGCCGCTGTACTGCCCGGCGGCCGACACGGCCATGCCGAAGCCGAAGGGCAGGTCGGTCGCCTGCGACAGCAGCAGCCGCGTGCGCAGGAAGCTCAGGTCGTTGGCATTGTTCTCGCGTCGTGCCCCCAGCGCGTCGACCCCCTTGTACAGGCCCAGCGTGGCGCTGCGCGACACGCCTTCCTTGCGCTGGACATACCCCAGTTCCGCATTGACGACCCGCACATTGGTGCCGATCGCCACCGAGCGATCCGTGCCGGCCTGCGTATAGCGCTCGAACTGGTCGGTCCCGTAGAGGCCGCCGCTCAGCGTCAGCGAATGCCGCGCGCTGAGCAGCAGCGGATAGCTCACGCTCGCGCCGAGCCGCTTGTTGTCGTTGACGTAGCGCCGGTTGAAGCCGATCTGCTCGAGCGTGGCGTTCTGCGGCACGCCGCGATAGTGCGATGCGTTGACGCGCGCGATCAGTCCTTCGGTGCCGATCGGCTGCGCATAGCCGAGCGCGTAGTATTCCTCGTCGTCGCGTCCCTTCGGGAACAGCGCCGATACCGTCAGCTGTTCGCCGAGCGGCGTCAGGCCGCTGGCGGTTGCGGTTGCAATCGCTCGCACGCCGGGCGACATGTAATCGACGCCGGTGCCGAAGGCGATCGGCTTGCGCTTGACGTCGAGCACCATTTCGCTGGCGCCGTCGGTGGTGGTCGGCGGCTGCACCGTCGCGCCGACCTGCACGCCCGGCTGCAGGCCCAGCACGCTGGAATAGCGGTCGAAGCTGGCGCGCGTCAGCGGACGCTCTTCCTTCAACCGTTCGGCGATGGCGCGAAGCCGATTCTCCAGCGGCCCCGCATTGCCGCGAATGGTCACGCGGGCGACATAGCCCTCCACCACGGTGATCAGCACATTGCCGTTCTCGAAGGATTGCGCGGGAACGAAGGCGAACGACAGCGGATAGCCATGCTGCTGGTACATCTCGGTGACCGCAGTGGCGGCCTGCAGCAGTTCGGCAACCGTGATTTCCTTGCCGGCGAGCGGCTTGAATTTCTCGGCGATCTGGTCGAAGGGCAGCGTCTTGACGCCCTCGATCTGGAAGCGCGTCGGCGTGAGCTTTGCCGAGAGCAGATTCTGCAGGGCAGGGTCCGGACGTTCGACCTGCACCTTGACTTCCCCGGTGGGCTTGGGTGGCGCGATCTTCGGCAGCGTTTGAGTCGGGTCCCCCTGGACCGGGCTGCGCGGATCGGCGGCCAGAACTGGATGCATGCCGCCATGCCAGGCACCGAGGCCGAGCAGCAGCATGGCGACGCGAGTGTGCGTGCGCGACATGGTCAATCCCCTTTCACAATGAAACTGATGCGGCTGTGGAAGCCGGATCTCCACCGGCGCGCAGGCTGCCGCTGCCTGCGCGCTTATCGAAGTGGAGACCGGCTGTACTGCAAGGCTCTGTGAGGCGATGCGCGGGATTTGCCGCGACCGGCCGGGCGGCCGATCGGCGGTGCCTCAGGCGCGCACCATGCAGCCATCAGGCGGCCATCAGGCGGCCATCAGCGGCGGCCCCCCAGCAGACCGCCGACGGTGCCGAGCACACCGCCGACGATGCCGCCGACTGCGCCCGTGACCGGACCAGTGGTCGCGCCACTGCCAGTGCCACCCGGGGCGGGAGCCGGAGCGGGAGCCGGAGCGGGAGCCGGCGCCGTGCCGCCGCCCGCCGCGCCGCCAGTGACACCGGCGACCACGCCGCCGACCAGATTGGTCACCGGCGCGAGCGGACCGCTGGTGGCGCCGTTATTGCCGCCGGTGAGCCCGCCGGTCAGGCCGCCAACGAGGTTGGTGACCGGTGCCAGCGGACCGCTGGCGCTACCCCCGTTATTGCCGCCCGCCAGGCCGCCGGTCAGCCCGCTGACGAGATTGGTGACCGGTGCCAGCGGACCGCTGGCGCTGCCGCCGTTGTTGCCGCCGGCCAAGCCGCCGGTCAGCCCGCTGACGAGATTGGTGACCGGTGCCAGCGGACCGCTGCCGCTGCCGCCGTTGTTGCCGCCAGTCAAACCGCCGGTCAGGCCGCTGACCAGGTTGGTCACCGGGGCCAGCGGACCCGTGCCGCCATTGCCGCCACCGGCCAGCCCGCCGGTGATGCCGCTGACGAGATTGCCGACCGGCGCCAGCGGACCGCTCGGGGTCGCTCCCGGCGCATGCACCGCGCCGCCCAGGGCAGCCACGGTGTTGCCCGCACCGGTTACCACGCCGCCCACGCCGCCGACGACCGGCGTATTGGTCTGCTGCAGCTTGCCGCCGAGCTGTGCCACCGTGCCGCCGACCACGGTCAGCAGGTTGTTCACGGGCTGGCCCAGACCGGTGGTCGCGCCCAGCGATTGCGTGGTGCTGGTCAGTTGCGAGGTCAGCGGCACGATCGCGCGGCTGGCGCCGCTGGTCAGCTGCTCGACCGGACCGGTCGAGAGCACCGTGCCCAGCGTGCCGCCGAGCGTTTCGACGCCGGTGCCGACCTTGTCGACCAACGCGCCCACCGGCGAAGTCACCGCGCCGAGCGGCGACAGCGGGCCGGTGCCGAGGCCGCTGACCGCGCTGCCGACGTGGGTCACGGCGGTACCGACATTGGTGACGACGTTACCGGTGCTGGCCAGCGTGGTGCCGATGGGGTTGACGGCGTTCGGGATATTGCCCAGGCCGTCCTTCAGTCCGGTGCCCAGCGCGTCGACCGCGTTGCCGACCGACACGAGCGCGCCGCCGACACCGTTCTGCGTCTGGTCCGGGACCACGGGGAGATTGGCGTTCTGCAGTTGTTCACCGACGCCGCCGACGACGTCGCCGACCTTGCTGACGAGGCCACCGGTCTGGTTGACGATCTCGCCGGTCGGGGTGCGTACCGGCGTGCTGCCACCGCCGCCGCCGCCATCGCCGCCACCACCACCGCCACCATCACCATCGCCGCCGCCGCCGGTGCCACCGCCGCCGTCACCGCCACCACCGCTACCGCCGCCACCAGTACCGCCGCCCCCGGTGCCACCACCGCCGCTACCGCCACCATCAGTACCACCACCACCGCTTCCACCGCTTCCACCACTTCCACCACCGGTTCCACCTCCGTTCGGGCTGCCGGTGCCGCCATTGGTGTCACCGACCGTGCCGCCTCCCTTGCTGCCCGTACCCATCGAGGTCGAGCCGCTGCCGCTCGCGCAACCGCCAAGCAGCAGCAATGCGCTGAGCAGTGCCGTGGCGGTCAAGGTTGTCTTGGTTTTTTTCATCATGGATCCCCTGGTCAACAAGTGTTCTCGTGTTTGACGTTCCCGAGTTGGAAGGCACTGGACGCGCTGCGCCGACGTGCTGCTGTCGTAAGCGCAAGCGGTGTGCCACTGAGGGACCCGCCGTGCACAAGGCGCATGGCCAAGCGCGGTGGTTCGCCGCAAAGCCTTGTGGCACAAGGGTTTGCGGGCCACGAGGGGGACCGCGTCAAGCGCGCGCAAGACCATGCGCGCAGCGTGTGGCGGCGTTACGCGTTACGTAACGCGCTACGGCCTGAACGGAACATCGATGGGGCGCGGCGATGGCGCGCGGTGCCGGCCAGCGCGGTGTCCGCCAGCGGCGGCGTGTGGCGATGGGCGCCGTAACACGTTACGTAGCACGTAACGTCGCGAAGCCCGGCAAGGCATCCTTGCACCGCCTCGCTTCGATGCCGGGGCTTCGCCTGCAAAGGCCCGCCGTACAAGGCTTGGCGGGTGATGTGCCGGGCCGCGCAGCCGGCACGGTTGGCGTCGTTTCGTTTCATGGCACGCGCTTTGCGGACCAAGGCGTCGAGTCCTCGCTGCACGGGGACCGCCGGCGCCACGGGACAGCTCAAGGTTCCGCGCCGGTCCGATCGACAAGGAGAAACACAATGAAGCGGACGAATTCGACGCGACGCGCGCCGGCGATGATGGCACTGGCATGCGCATGCGTACTGGGGATGATGGCGGGCTGCTCGTCGAGCGGTTCGGGTAGTGGCACGCGGCCGCCTGCGACGACGCCGCCCCCGGGCGGCGGCGGTGACGACGGTGGCGGTACGCCGCCGCCGACCACGTCGAAGCCGACCACGCCGACGGGCCAGGTGGCCGAAGGCGCCGGCAATACGGTGACGGCCACCGGCAATGCGATCACGGAAATCGGCAAGCAGATCCAGGGGGCCAATCTGCCGATCGTCACCGATGCGACCGGCAATGCGACCGGCCAGGTGGTCATCGATGCCGGCAACACGGTGGCCGCGCTCGGTGCGGGCGTGCGCGATGGCCTGGGCAAGATGGGCGCGGTGGACAACCCGGTGGGCGTGACCGTCGCCAGCACCGGCAATGTCGTCACGCAGGCCGGCCATACGTTGTCGAGTACGGGCGATCTGGTGAACTCGCTGGGCCAGGACCAGTTGAAGGTGCTCTCGCCCGTGACCACGCCGGTGGGCGCGGTGGTCAATCATGTGGCCGGCGGCGTGCAGCGGCTGGGGGAGAACCTCGGCGACAAGCTCTCGACCGGTCCGGTCGCGCAGCTGACCGGCCAGGCCAGCAAGGTGATCGTGCCCTTGACCAGCAAGCTGACCGACACCACGCAGGCACTGGGTGCCACCACGCGCCTCGGTGCCCCGGTCGACAACCTGTTGACCAAGGTCGGCGGCGTGGTTGCGCATACCGGCACGCATCTGAGCGCCACCAAGGCGCCGGTGGTCGGCCCGGTGGGCGGCGTCGTGACGGAGGTCGGCAGGACGGTCGCCGCGGCTGGCGGCCTGGTCCACGGCGAAGGAAATGCGGCAGGCGGCAGCGGCAATCCGCTCGGTGGCCTGCTTGGCGGTCTGCCTCTCACCCAAACGGGGGGTCAGGCGGGCGGCAATTCTGACAAGGGTGCCGGCAGCGGCAAGACCGGCGGTGTATTGGCACCGGTCGGCGGGCTATTGGCACCTGTGACCGGCCTGGTCGGCACGCTTGGAGCGCTTGGGCGCTAAGGCGTAGTCGACTGCTGCCATGGCACCAGTCCGGGGGCCATGCCAGGCAGCTTGACGGTGCGCAGCCGGACGATCCCCGCGGCTGCGCATCCTTTTTTATTCAGGGGAACGGTTAAACCATCCGCCATCCGTAGTAGTCCTAATGACCGAATCGATAGCGCGGGCACTGTCAATCGGGAGATTTAAAACTTTTGTCAAGACTGCAAACGGATGTAGCTGAAATTAAAAAATTCCTTTATAAAAACAACACGGATACTGCTGCACGAGATCAGCCAAGCCATTAAGAGCGGGCGATCGCGCGGATCGACGCGGTATCCGAAGTGTTGGGATAACTAGCAATACAAGAAGGAGCGGTCATCATGAAACAGGAGTTCTTGCGTTTCATTAGGGACGAACGGGGAGCGACGGCCATCGAATATGGTCTGATCGCTGGTCTTATCGCGTTGGCGGTTGCCACCGGGGCAAAGTCCCTCGGCACCAATCTTGGCAGTGCCTTTACGAGCTTGGCGACCTGGATCACGAACAACGTCAAGGCGCCAACCTGACGAAGCAGCGCATTCCCCATGGCGCTCATCGTCACGCTGCTCTGCGTGACGACCCTTTGGACTGACTTTCACTACCGCAAAGTACCGAACCTCGCATTGGCGTGCGCGCTGATTGCGGCCGGTCTCGTGCTGTCTCTCGGCTATGGCTCGTCCTTGCCGCTGGGAACGCGCGCGCTCGGATTCGCGATCGGGTTTGCAGTCATGCTGCCGGCTTACCTGCTCGGCCGCATGGGTGCCGGCGACGTGAAGTTCTTCGCGGTAGTGGGTCTGTTCATCGGGCCGTCTGGTTTGCTGCCGGTATGGCTGGTCGGCACGTTGCTGGCGTTCGTCCATGCCTGCGCCGTTCTCGCGCTCCGTCATTCGATCGTCGTCGGGTGGTTTGCGATTGCCGTCGATCAGTGGCAGCGCCGTTTCGGCATATTCCATGTGCCGCGCCCAGAGACAGTGGATCGGACCCGTGGCATTCCCTATGCCGCGTACCTTGCCGTCGGGGTGCTGCTATGGCTATCGGTCGAACAAGGCAGTTCCTGAAGGGCGACATGCGCCACCGGTTGGCGCCAACATAAGACGAGCCGGATCGAAGCATGAAACTGGGGAGAAGGGGGTCAATGCCATCGCGATCCCGCGCGCGGGGCATCGCCGCGCTCGAATTCGCCGTGGTCTTGCCGGTGCTGTTCGCACTGGTGCTGGGCATTGTCTATTACGGCATGATCCTGGTCCTCGAGCAGGTGTTGACGCTGGCCGCGGCCGAAGGCGCGCGTGCGGCGTTGCGCTATCCCGGCGGCGCGGTCGACGGCAGTATTGCGGCCTCCATGGATTTGCGCGTGGCCGCGGCGGCCGACACGGCGCTGGCCGTGCTACCCAACAGCATCAAGGCGAATCTCTCTTCTGCCGACAAAACCGCCTCTGCCGCTCCCTGCAGCGCACCGGCCGATGCGATCTGCGTCAGCGTGACGCTGCGCCTGCCCGCCGCCAACCTGCTGCCGCGCGTGCCATTCGTGCCGCTCCCCGACATGCTGGTCGGCAGTGCGGTCGCCCAATTGGCGCCCGATATCTGAACTCCAACATGTCACCGCTCCGATTCCATCCCAGCTACGCAGTGCGCGTATTCGACGCCATGCACGGACATCACCCATGACCAGCAAACACATCCGAATCGTCGCCACCGTGCTGCTGGCCTTGGCAGTACTGCTCGCGCTGCTCGCCTGGCAGGTCGGGCGGCAACCCGCCAAGCCGGCCGCGCATCCGGCTTCTTCGCCCGCCGCCTTGCATCCGGTAGTGATCACCACCCGCGCCGTGGAAGCCGGCAAGCCCTTGAGCGCCGATGCGTTGAAGGTGCAGATGCTGCCGATCGATCCGGCAGGCGGCTACCAGTCGGTGGACGCTGTGGCCGGCCAGATTCCGCTGGTGGCGCTCGGCGCCAATGTGCCGGTGCTCGAGGGCCAGCTCGCCGGCGGGCTGGCCTCGCAGGTGCCCGAAGGGGAGCGCGCGGTCGCCATTGCCGTCGATGAAGTCATCGGCGTCGGCCATCGCGTGCGGCCCGGCGATCTTGTCGATGTGTTCCTCGTGCTGCGGCGCGACAGTCAGGAAATCGACGGCAGCCAGGCGCGCCTGCTGCTCTCCAGGCTGCGCGTGCTGGCGTATGGCGCCAACGCGGTCAACGACGCGCGCGAAGGCGCACCGGAGCAGATGATGAACCGGCGCGAGGGCCCCAAGACCGCGGTGCTGACGGTGCCGCTGGCGCAGATCAGCAAGCTGACGATGGCGCAGCAGGCGGGCCGTCTGGTGCTGGCGCTGCGCAATCCGCACGATGACGGCATGCCGAGCGAGGCGCTGTTCGCGGAGCCGGCGCCTGCGCTTGCCACGCGCGCAGGCGGTCTGGCGAGCGCCGACGCGCTCGAGCCGGCCGACCGCGCCGCAGCCGGTGTCGCGCTGGCCGGTCTGGCTGGCGGTGCGGCCAGGCCGCGCGTGCCGCTTGCCCGTCCGGAGCCGCCGCAGGTCGCACAGGCCAGGCCCGCTGCCGTGCCGTCGCCCGCCGGCGTCGAAGTGATCCGCGCCGGCAAGCGCGCCATCGAATAGGGACACGACGATGCATTGCCTGCTGCCGACGACGCGCCGAGCCCGCTTCCAGGTCATCCCCGATCTCTCATTGCACATGAAGTCATTCCACCGGCTGTACCGGCCGCGCACGCTGACTGCGCTGCTGCTGACGATGAGCCTGCTCGGCACCGCGCCGCTGGGCGCGCAGCCTGCGCCATCGCGCGAGCAGGCCGAGCCGGCGGCACAACCGCCATCGCAACACGTCACGCTCGCGGTCGGCGCCCAGCGTGAGATCCGTATCGGCCGGCAGCTCGAACGCATCGCCATCGGCAATCCCGACGTTGCCGACGCGCTGCTGCTCAAGTCGCGCGGCGCCAGCACCGCCGTGCTGCTGGTCGCGCGCAAGCCCGGCAATACCGATCTGATGGTGTGGCCGTCCGGCCAGGCGCCGATCCGGTACACGGTCCAGGTCGGTGCGATGGCCTCCGATGGGCAGGGTGCGCAGGTCGACGTCACGGGTCAGGGTGCCATCATCCGCGGCCAGTCTTCCGATGCCGCGGCCGCCGCGGGCGCGCAGCAGGCGGCGCGCGCTGCGGTGGGCAACGGTCCGGTGATCGACCGTTCGACCGTGCCGGTCACCGGCACCGTGCAGGTCGACGTGCGCGTGGTCGAGATCAGCAAGAACGTGCTCAAGCAGGCCGGCTTCAATTTCTATCGCAACCGTTCGGGCTTCGCGTTCGGCAGCTTCTCGCCGTCGACGCTGACCAAGGCAAACTTCACGCCCCGGCCCGACGGCAGCAGCACCGGCGGCGGCCTCGTGACCGAGGCGACCGCGCCGATCAGCAGTGCCTTCAACCTGGTCGCGGCGTCGATGAGCCATGGCATCTTCGCCAACCTGAGCCTGCTCGAGGGCAACGGCATGGCCCGCATCCTCGCCGAGCCGAGCCTGGTGGCGCTGTCCGGGCAGAGCGCCAGCTTCCTTGCCGGCGGCGAGATTCCGATTCCGGTGGCGCAGGCGCTGGGCACTACCACGATCCACTACAAGCAGTTCGGTATCGGGCTGACCGTCACCCCGACGGTGCTGTCGCCGGACCGCATCGCGCTGAAGGTGGCGCCCGAGGCGAGCGATCTCGATCCCTCGCGCGGCATCGTGATGAACGGCGCGACCATCCCCGCCATCGTCACCCGCCGCGCCGATACCACGGTCGAGCTGGGCGATGGCGAGAGCTTCGTGATCGGCGGCCTGGTCAGCCGCAATACGGTCAGCAATATCGACAAGGTGCCGGTGCTCGGCGATCTGCCGCTGATCGGCGCCTTCTTCAAGAACCTGAACTTCCACCAGGAAGACCGGGAACTGGTGATCATCGTCACGCCGCACCTGGTGCGTCCGCTGGCCAAGGGCTCGAGCGCGGCGGCCAGGGTGGGGGCCGATGGCCGCACCTCCGCCAATCCGCCGGTCTGGGGCAAGTTCCTGGGCGGCGAACTGGGCGATCCGGCATTGCCGGGCTTTTCGAGGTAGAGGAAGGCATGGACATGACGCTGCCCCCCATCGATGCGGCCCCCGTGGCCAGCAATGCGACCTTCCTGCTCAATACCACCGATGAGGCGCCGCGGCGCTGGCTCGAACGCGAGCTGGCGCCGCTCGGGCAGGTGCATGCGGTCGATGGCGTCGACCCTTCGCGCGACAGCATCGTCGAGCGGATCGGCACCGCCAACCCCGGCATCGTGTTCTTGCATTTCAGCGCGGCGCATGCCCAGGCGTCGACCCGGCTCGGCCAGCAGCTGGCCCGCCTGTTCCCGAACCTGCCGCTGGTCGCCCTTGGCGAGGCCCAGGAGCCGGAGCTGATGCTGGCGGCGCTGCGCGCGGGCGTGAAGGACTTCGTCGACATGCGCTCGCCGGCCGCCAACGCGATCGCCACGGTGCAGCGGCTGCTGGCCACGCGCGAGGTCGTGCAACCGGCTCGCCGCGGCAAGGTGCTGGCGGTGCTGGGCGCGCGGCCCGGCGTGGGCGCCACCACACTGGCCACCAACCTGGCGGTGGCGGCGCGGCGCCGGCAGGATGGCGAGGTGCTGCTGCTGGACCTCGGATTGCCGGTGCGTGACGGGGCGCTGTACACCAATGTCGCGCCGGGCTTTCACTTCGTCGAAGCGGTGCGCAATCTGCGCCGGTTCGATCAGGTGTTCGTGCAGACCGCGCTGACCCGGCATGCAGGCGGCGTCGCGGTGCTGCCGCTGCCGCAGACGCTGGCCGAGTTGCGCGACGTCTCGTTCTCCGAGGCGCTGGCGCTGCTCGGCACGCTGCGCAGCCACTTCGATCTGCAGGTGATCGATCTGGGCGGATTCAGCAATCTCGACTTCATGGCGCAGCTGGTCAAGGTCGCCGACGAGGTGCTGGTCGTGGCCGAGCAGAGCGTCGCCGCCATCGTGTCGGCGGCCGAGCTGCTGGAGGAGCTGGGTCGTCGCGAGGCGGGCCGCGAGTCGATGCGGCTGGTGGTGTCGCGCTATCAGGCGCGTCTCGGTCTCGAGGCCGAGCAGATTGCCCAGCGGCTGGAGCTGCCGCTGGCCGGCACGCTGCCCGACTGCCGCGAGACGATGCTGGCCGCGATGAACAGCGGCGTGGTGCTGGCCGACCGGCAGCCCACCGCCCCTTACGTCCGCGCGCTGGCGCCGATGCTCGAGCGCCTTGGCTACCGCTGCCAAGCGCGCGCGTCGGGTCCCGGATGGCTGGAACCGATCGCGCAGGCGGTGCAGCGGCTGCGCGTGAGCCATGCAGCAGGCAAGAACAAGGCAGACCATTGAGATGACGCAACCGATCGAATTCTCCGACAACGCCGCCGCGCCGTTTCCGACCTCGCAGGAATTCCACACCATCAAGGAAGCCGCGCACGAGCACCTATTGACGCGCATCGAGGAGTTGGGTGCGGAGTTCGGCCGCTGGTCGCGCACGGCCGTCCAGCGCTTCGTCGATCTCGAGCTGGAGAGCTTCACGCGGCTGCGCCGGATCCCGATCAACGAGGCCGAGCTGCATCAGATCGCCCAGGCGCTGACCAAGGAGCTGGCCGGCTTCGGTCCGATCGAGGACCTGCTCAACGATCCCGCCGTCGAGGACATCCTGGTCAATGGCCATCTCGACGTCTACGTGTCGCGCCACGGCATCCTCGAACGCATTCCGGTGCGCTTTGCGGACGCGGGGCATCTGCTGCGCATCGTGCGCCGGATCCTGGCGCCGATCGGCCGGCGGCTCGACGAATCGAATCCGATGGTCGATGCGCGGCTGCCCGACGGAGGCCGCATCAACGTCGTGATCCCGCCGCTGGCGCTGCAGGGCCCGGTGGTATCGATCCGCAAATTCCGCAAGGACCCGCTGACGCCGGAGGCGCTGCTGGGGCTGGGCACCATGAACCAGGAGATCGGCGATCTGCTGGAGGCCGCGGTCAAGGCGCGCTGCAATATCCTGGTCAGCGGCGGCACCAGCTCGGGCAAGACCTCGCTGCTCAATGCGCTGGCGATCTTCGTGCCGGACAGCGAGCGTGTGATCACCATCGAGGACACCGCCGAACTTGCGCTGAACCACCCGCATGTGGTCCGCCTGGAGAGCCGCCCCGGCGGATTCGAGGGCACCGGCGTGGTGTCGATCCGCGATCTGCTGCGCAACAGCCTGCGCATGCGGCCGGACCGGATCATCGTCGGCGAAGTGCGCGGCGGCGAGGTGCTGGAGATGCTGCAGGCGATGAGCACCGGTCACGACGGCTCGATGGGCACCATCCATGCGAGCAGCCCGCGCGAATGCCTGTACCGGCTGGAAATGCTGGCGGGCTTCGCCGGCTTCCAGGGCAGCGAGGTCAGCCTGCGCCGGCAGATCGCCAATGCGATCGACTTCATCGTGCAGATCGGCCGGCTCTCGAATGGCAAGCGCCGTATCCTGTCGATCACCGAGGTGACCGGCATGGGCGACAACATCGTGACCACGCAGGAGCTGTATCGCCACGATCCGTATATCGGGCCGGACGGCGTCGAGGTCGATCGCTGGCAGTCGCTCGGCATCCTGCCGCATTCGCCCAAGCTGGCGCGCCTGCGCCAGGCCGGTTTCGGCATGGACGACCCCCTGGGCCGCTTCGATGTCTAGCGCGAGCCTGGCCATCGCCGCCATCGCCTTGCTGCTGCTGGGCGCCGGGCTGCTGTTGCTGGCGCAGGCCGGTACGCGCGCCCAGCGCGAGGCGGCGCGGGCCTTCGTGCAGGCGCAGACCGAGCAGGTGCGCTCGCGCTATGCGACGGGAGCCGAGCTGCCGCCCGTCGCCGGCGCGCGTGACCTGAAGCGGCGCTGGGCCGATCTGCTGCGCCGCGCGGACCTCGAGCCGACGCGCCGCACCTATCTGCTGTGGGGCGGGCCACCGCTGCTGCTGTGCGCCGCGGCCTTGATCGGCGGTGGGTTCGTTGCGGCCGCCGCGATGGCGGCGGTTTGCCTCGCGATCTGCGCCTGCCTGTTGTGGCGCCGCACGACGCGCTTTCATCGGCGCCTGTGCGAGCAGTTGCCGGGATTTCTCGATGGCGTGGTGCGGCTGATGACGATCGGCAGCGCAGTGACGGCGGCGTTCCAGCATGCGATCGGCAATACCGAGCTGCCGCTGCGCCAGTGCCTGGTGCAGGCCGTGCATTTGCAGCGCGCCGGCAAGGAGCTGGACCAGGCGGTGATGCAGGTCGCGCGCAGCTACCGCTTCGACGAACTGATCCTGCTGGCCTCGGTGCTCCGGCTTGCCACGCGCTACGGCGGACGCGCCGACATCGTGATGGAGCGCACCGCCGCCTATATGCGCGACCGCGAGCAGGCGCAGCGCGAACTGTCGGCGCTGTCGGCGGAAACGCGGATGTCGGCGTGGATTCTGGGTTTGCTGCCGGTGGTCGTGGCCGGGCTGATGTTCGTGTTCAACGCCGGCTATCTGCTGATGATGTGGAACGATCCGTCGGGCCGCTTGCTGCTGCTGGCGGCGTTCGGACTGGAGATCGTCGGGGCGCTGCTGCTGTATCGGCTGGCGCGCGCGGTATAGGGACGACGTCGTGAACCGTGACAGCTTGATCGCTCTCAGCCTGCTGATCGCCGCGCTCGGTGTGGCGGCGCTCGCCTTGCCGCTGCTGCAGCAGTGGTGGCAGCGCTGGCGCGCGGCGCGTACGCTGGACGCCGCGCTGGCGCGGCAGGGGGCGACGGCGGGCCAGGCGCCTAGGACGGCCGCGGGCGAGTCCGGCGCGGGCACGGCAGCTGGCGCGACGCCTGCTGCCGCCAACGCGTCGGCCGCCGCGCCCGGCGCCCACGCAACGACAGCGTCGGCCGTGGCCGGTGCCGGCGGCCCGAGCGGTGCGCGGGCCCGCCTTGGCGCCCAGCTCGGCGACCGCTTCGACGAACGCTGGCTCGCCAGTCCGCTCGGCAAGGCCATCGTCGGCCCGGAAGAGTTCCGCTTGCTGGAGCAATGCGGCTGGTATGGCCCGAAGGCCCGCGCTGTCTTCGGCGGGCTGCGTCTTTGTGTGCCGCTGCTGATTGCCGCAGGGCTGATGCTGTGGCGGCTGCCGGAATCGCTGCAGGGCGCGATCTTTACCGCGTTCGGCGGTTTCGCGGTGTCCTTTCTCGCGTTCAAGTCGGTGCTGCGTCGACGCGCCGCCGGCCGGATGCGCCAGCTCGACGACGAATTGCCGGTGCTGGTCGACATGCTGCGGCTGTTGCAAGGAGTGGGCATGTCGATCGACCAGAGCCTGCAACTGATCGTTACCGAGTTCGGCAGCATGCTGCCAGTGCTGGGTCCCGAATTGAAGCGCGCCAACGACCAGTTCGCCTCGGGCCGCTCGCGCGAGCAGACGCTGCAGCGCATCGGCAAGTTGTTCGAGAGCGAAGACTTGCGCAGTCTGATCATGCTGCTGAACCAGGTGGATCGCTTTGGCGGCGCGGTGCAGGAGCCGCTGAAGCTGTTCGGCCTGCGGCTGCAGGAGGCGCGCAAGATGCGCCTGAAGGAAAAGGTCGGCCGCCTGACCGTCAAGATGACCGGCGTGATGGTGGTCAGCCTGCTGCCGGTGCTGCTGATCGTCACCGCCGGGCCGGGGTTCCTTGGCGTGATTCGGATGCTGGCCAAGTTTGCTGGAGATATGCAATGACGTTGTTTGCGAGCGCACCAGGTGCGACGGCATGTTTTCTCTCTTCTGCCGCGAGCGGGAGGGTCGGGGGAGAGGGCAGCCTTCGGCCTGCGGCAATTCGCTGGCGCCGGACATGGACCGCGGTGACGGTCGCAACCGCCGGCTGGCTCGCCACCGGCTGCGCCACCAGCGACCCGGTCGCACTGATGAGCAAACAGGCCGATGCACAGATCGCGCTGTCCAAGCTGCAGGACAAGCAGGCGCAGGAGCAGTACGACGATCGCGCGGTGTACCGCGGCCTGATCGAGCGGATGCAGCAGCAGGGCCTCTACTACGCCTCGCTTGCCCATCTCGATGCCTACCAGCAACGGTTCGGCGACAGCGCCGACGTGGCGATGCTGCGCGCCGATGCGCTGCGCGAAACCGAACAGGACGAAGCCGCCGCCATTGCCTACCGCAACCTGCTGGGCAGCGGCTACGCCGCGCGCGCCTATCATGGCCTCGGCCTGCTGGCCGGCCGCAACGGCGATTACGGCGAAGCGGTGACGCAGTTGGAAGCGGCGTTGTCGCGCGATCCGACCAACGCGTTGGTGGCCAGCGACCTGGGCTATGCGCTGATGCGCGCCGGCCAGTTGCAGCAGGCGCGCGTGCCGGTGATGCAGGCCTTGCAACTCGATGGGGCCAACCCGCGCATCGTCAGCAATGCGGCGGTGTGGATGCTGGCAAACCGCCAGCGCGACCAGGCGACGGCGCTGATGGAGCGCGCCTCGATGTCGGCGCCGACCCGCAAGGCGATCGCCCAGGAGGCGGACCGCATCGTGCGGGAGGCAACGCGGCAGGACCGCGCGGCTTCACGGGCGAGCGGTGCACGCCCCAAGCCCCAGCGCATCGCCCTGACGATCGCCGCGCAGCCGGGCGAGGGTGCGGCGCAGAAACCGACGAGCGCGCCATGACCGGTACCAGACGACCCGCGCTCGACAGCAACAGGAGAAGGGCATGAACTTCATTGGACCCTCGCGCATGGCGAGCATGGCCGCGATCGCCTTGTGCGCGGCGAGCTGGATGTCCGCCGCCGGCGCCCAGACCGTGGCAACGGCCGGCACCGATGCAGGCGCAGCCGCCCAAGTCCAGCAACCGGCAGTCGGTGCCATCGGCACCGACACGCGCAGCCTGCTGGCAATCCAGCGCGAAGGCAGCCAGGCCGGTGCCACGCTCCCCATGCCGGGCGAGCAGGCCGCGCTGGCGCACGCGCGCTATCTGAAGAGCTTCCAGCATCCGATTCCCGAGCGCTTCGTGGGGCAATCGGGCAACGGTGGCGGCCTCGGCCTGGTTGGATTGACGCCGTCGCGGTAATGATGATGGCTCGGCGTAGCGCGACACGCAGGACACGCGCGCAATCGCGCGGTGGGGTCAGCATTCTGATGGTGGTGTTGCTGGCCACCATCGGCATGGCCGCGCTGGTGTCGATCGACGTCGGGCATGTGTTTTACCGGCAACGGCAGCTGCAATCGGTTGCCGACATGGCGGCGCTGGCAGCCGCCCAGCAATTGCGACGCGCCGATAGCAATGCGGCGATGACCGGACGGGCGTTGGCGGCGGCACAGGCGTCGGCCGGCCAGAACGGCTTTACCGGCACGGCACGCGAAGACTGCAGCGCGAGCCCCGGCGGCGAAGATGGCATGGCCGTCTGCGCGGGCGTGTGGAACCCCAACGATGCGGCTGCCCCGGCCGATGGCCGTCACTTTCGCGGCAGCTTCGATCCGGCCCGGTTGTCCCCGAACGCGGTGCGGGTCGTCGTTTCGCAAACCGTGCCGATCCTGTTCGGGCTGCCGGGCGGCGACGCACGGCGGCTGCGCGCGGAGGCGATCGGCAACGCCAGCCCGCCGGTCGCGGCGTTCTCGGTCGGCAGCGGGCTGCTCAATTTCGAATCGTCCAGAAGCGCGCTGGCGCTGCTGCTCGGCAATGCCATCAGCCTGTCTGCGGCGGACTGGCAAGGGCTGGTCGATACGCGCGTCACGCTGGACCAATTGCGTCTGGAGGCCGGTGTCGGCACCGTGGATGAATTGCTGAATGCCGACTTGTCGCTCACGCGCTTCTATGAGCTGGTGCTCCGTGCCGCCGGCAAGGAGTCGCTGCTCAATGCGATGCTGGGCGGGATGCCGGCGAACCTCGATGCGCGGGCGCTGGCGGCAGGGCTGACTGTCGGCAAAGTGGTCGATCTCGGCGTGCTGGCGCCTGCAATGTCGTCGGCGGCGGACGTGGGGCTCAATGTCGCGGAAATGCTGATGCTGGCCGCGCAGGTGGCCAACAAGGGCGCGGCGGTCGATCTCGCCGGCGCGGTGCCGCTGTTGCCGGGCACGCAACTGGCGCTCAGCATCGTGGAGCCTCCGCAAATGGCTGTCGGCCCGGTGCAGCGATCGAGCACCGATCCCATGGGCTGGAAGACGACGGCGCGCACGTCGCAGGTCGATCTTGGCATCCAGCTGTCATTGGGAGCGAGCGTGCCCGGGTACACACTCTCGAAGCCGGCCAGCCTCAAGCTGCCGCTTCGTGTCGAGGTCGGAAGCGCGCAATCGGCGCTGACCGGGCTGCGCTGTGCCGCGGCACGATCGGACCGCCGCGCGACGCTCCAGACCGTGACGACCACGGCCACGGTATGTCTTGCTCGCGATGGTGACCTGAGCCAGTGTGCCGATACGGACGTGGAACTGGCCTACGTCCCATTGGTCATCGCCGTTACGGCCAGTCCACGCAAGCAGACAGCGACGGTCGGCAGTACGACCTCCACGCTGGCACCCGGCGATCAAACTGCCGTGGCGTCCCAAGGGCAGCTGGCGGCGTTGGTGGAAAGTCTTGCGCGCAATCTGGACCTCAAGGTCACGATAGCGCCGAACCTCATTCCGATCACGCTGGATCTGAAGCTCGGTGCCGTTGCCAGCGCGCTTGGCTCTGTCCTGTTCAGTGTGCTCGGCCCCGCCCTCGATGGCGTCCTCGCCGCCCTCGGCATCCAATTGAGCAACGCCGATCTCTGGGTTCACGACGTCGATTGCGACAACACCAGACTCGTCTATTGAACCGCGACATGAATACGATCAGCCGCCGTGCGGCAACAGCAGCATCGCCATGAAAACAGACCGCTGGGCCTACGAAAACCTCGAAGTCTACGTGTGGGAAGGCAAGTACGAATTTGCCGACCGCGTAGCCCGCTTTCTCGCGCCGCTTGGCGCCGAAGTGATTCGCGCCGGCGGGCTCGAAGGTTTGCCGACCGAGCCGCGCCTGAAGCTGTCGGTCGCGATCATCAGCGTGTCGGTGATCGGCGCGGCCAAATTCACCGCGCTCGATTGGGAGGCGGTGCACGGCATGCCCGTGATCTGGGTGGCCGCCCCGACGCGAGAGAACGATCCGGGCCGCTTTCCGCCCGAGTACGCGCATATCCTGTCCGCCGATTTCACCGGCGCCGACCTGCGCGCCCAACTGGGCAAGCTGCTGCCGCAACTGCTGGCGGCCAGTGAGGTGCAGCCGGAGATCGCCGAACTGGTGGCCGGCTCGCCGGCGATGCAACAGCTGATGTCGCATGTCGACACCTATGCCGATTTCGACAGCAACGTGATGCTGTATGGCGAGACCGGTGCGGGCAAGGAACGCATCGCGCGGCTGTTCCACGAGCGGCATAGCCTTTATGGCAAGGGACCGTTCGTCGCCGTCAACTGCGGCGCGATCCCCGACGGGTTGTTCGAATCGCAATTCTTCGGCCACGCCAAGGGCGCGTTCACCGGCGCGATGTACGCGCACCGCGGCTATTTCGAGCAGGCCAACGGCGGCACGCTGTTCCTCGACGAGATCGCCGATCTGCCGCTGTTCCAGCAGGTCAAGCTGCTGCGCGTGCTCGAGGAGAACGTCGTCACCCGGCTCGGCTCGACGCTGCCGGTCAAGCTCAATTTCCGCCTGGTCGCCGCGACCAACAAGGATCTGCGCGAGGCGGTAGGGCAAGGCAGGTTCCGCGCCGATCTGTATTTCCGGCTGGCGGTGATCGAACTGCGGATTCCGAGCCTGGAAGAGCGCGGCGCCGCCGACAAGGTCGGACTGCTCGAGGCCTTCCTGCGACAGATTCTCGGACGGTCCGGCTACGAGGCGCTGCCGCCGATGCCGGACTGGCTCAAGGGCGCGGTCGGTACCGCCTATTTCGCCGGCAACGTGCGCGAGCTGCGCAACCTCGCCGAGCGGGTCGCGATCGTGGTCCAGCACGACGGACTGTGGGACCAGGATCGCATCCGGCCGCTGTTCCGCGCGCTGCGTCCGGGAGCGTTCGAGGGCAACGACCGCGGCGTCGACTGGCGCACCGAGGTCGAAGAGCGCCGCCGCATCATCGCCGCACTCGATGCCAACGGCTGGCGCCGCCAGGACACCGCCGCCAGCCTCGGCATCAGCCGCAAGGTGCTGTGGGAGAAGATGCGCAAGTTCCAGATTGCCGACAACGAGGCGGAACCGGCCTGACAGTGGGTCCCGTTCGCGTCTCCGTCGCCATATGACGCAACCCGGCGGTGTTGCGGATCCTTAGCGCTTTGCTTTCGCCGCTTCGTGCTCGAGCAATTGCCGCAACTCCGCCCGGATTGTCCGCAGCAGCACGATTCGCTCCTCCGGCGTCGGTTGGCGCAAGAAGGCGTACGCGTGCAGTGTCAGCGGATGCAGGCCGAGGACGCCGGCGATCTTCGCCACCTTGTCCAGGGTCGGACTCTTCTGCCCGCGCTCGAGGCTGCTGACATAGGTGCGGCTCGACGCGGTGCCGAACGCGTCCTGCGACAAGCCTCTGGCGGTGCGCGCGGCCCGCAGCGCCCCGCCAAAATGCAGCCGCGAGTTCATCTTTTTCAGGTTCAGAAGGGCGTCGGGATCTGGGCCTTGCTGCATCTTCGGTAACTCGTCATGACGTTCATCGCGCGCCCGCGGTCGGCTCGCCTGCGGACAGCCCGCCGCCGAAGGCAAAACCCTGCCCGAAAGGCAGAGCCGGTTGCGCGGGCGCGTGCCGCTGGCGGGAGCCCGTATCCGCAGCCCGGTGGCCATCCGCCGATGAACCGGACAGGATCTGCCGGATGCGCGCCAGATACCGCTCGCCGACGGCCCGGTTGGCCCGGGTCGCTTCCCTGCGGAAGGCGCTGCGCGCCGGCGGTCGGATGTCCAGCGCACGGCAGACTTCGGAAACATAGGGCTTGGATTTGCCGTTCAGGCGCCCGGCAGCCAGCCGCACCGCGTCGTCACCGACCTGTTGGCGCAGCCACCGAAGGACGAGACGGTCGTATTCGTTCTGAATCCGGATCAGGTCTTCCATGGGCACTCCCGCAACTGTATGTTTGTACAGGTACTGTAAGGATATACAGTATCAGCGGGGATGCAAGAAAAAATTGTTGACGAGACACACCAGCTTCGCGCCGCGCCCGACGCATCGCCTCCCGGGGTTTTTTTACTGCCTCTGAGTTGTATCTTTGTTTTACTGCCTATAGCGAGTATTCTTCAGATACAAAGGAAAGCGAGTAAATTAAAAATACAGTCTACCTGTTGTAACTCGACTCAAACCGCCAAGGCCCCTATGCGCAACTTCACCGTTCGAACGTCCGACCAGTTACCGCAGCTGCTTCAAGCGTTCCGCAAGGAAGCGGGGCTGACGCAAGCCGAGGCCGCATTGCGCATGGGCGTCAGCCAGCAGACCCTGTCCGCGCTGGAGCGCAACGCCGCGCGCGTCAGCGTGGAACGGCTGATGCGCCTGCTCAGCATCCTCGGCGTCGAATTCGTGCTGCGCAAGGAGTCTGGGTCGCCCAGCAACAGCGACGAAGCCTCGTCGACCACGCAGGCCTGGTGATCATGGGGCGACGGTCGCACGCGCGCGCGCTGGGCCTGTGGATGAACGGGGCCTTCGTCGGCACGTGGCGCTTCCATCCGCACGCTGGCGACACGCTCGAATACGCACCCGAGTGGCTGGCCTCCGAACAGGGGCGGCCGTTGTCCCTGTCCTTGCCCTTCACCCCTGGCAACGCTCCCCATCGGGGAGAAAAGGTGCGGGCCTATTTCGAAAACCTGCTGCCGGACACCCGGGAAATCCGCGAGCGCATTGCGCGGCGGTATCGCACCGGATCGATCGATGCCTTCGACCTGCTCGCCGAAATCGGCCGCGATTGCGTGGGCGCGCTGCAACTGCTGCCGGACGGTGCCGTGCCAGCGGCGGTGCAGGCGGTACAAGCCGAGCCATTGACCGAGGCGCAGGTCGCACAGGTGCTGCGGGGCACGCTGGCGCCGGCGCCGCTGAGTATCGTTCGCGACGAGGACGAGTTCCGCATCTCGATTGCCGGCGCCCAGGAAAAGACCGCGCTGCTGTACCACAACGGCGCCTGGTGCCTGCCGCACGGCCAAACGCCGACCACGCACATCCTGAAGCTGCCGCTCGGCCTGGTGGGCGGGCTGAAGCTGGACCTGAGCGAATCGGTGGAGAACGAGTGGCTGTGCTCGCTGGTGCTGAAGGAATTTGGCTTGCCGGTGGCCCGTTGCGAACTCGTGCGGTTCGAGGACATGAAGGCGCTGAGCGTGCAGCGCTTCGACCGCGTCTGGTGGCAGAGCCCGGCCCGCGACAGCCGCCTTGTCCGGCTGCCGCAAGAGGACATGTGCCAGGCGAAAGGCGTGCCGCCCACGGCCAAGTACGAAGCCGATGGCGGTCCGGGCATCGACACCATCATGGACACGCTGGCGGGTTCGATGACGCGGGACCAGGACCGCAGAACCTTCTTCCAGGCACAGGTCATCTTCTGGATGCTGCGCGCTCCCGATGGGCATGCAAAGAACTTCAGCCTGTTCCTGCGTCCGGAAGGGCGGTATCAGCTGACTCCCCTCTACGATGTGCTCTCGGCCCATCCCATCCTTGGGGAAGCCCCGGGCCGGCTCTCTGCCTACAAGATCCGGATGGCCATGGCGGTCCGGTCGCAGAACGCGCACTACAAGATGCGGGAAATCGAGCGCCGGCATTGGGTGGCCCTCGCTGAGCGGCATGGCGTGCTGACGCCCGACGGACGCCCGGCACGCCATGTGGTGCAAGACCTGGCAGAACGCGCGCCGCGGGTGGTTCAGGCGGTGCGGGAGCAGTTGCCGGCGGACTTCCCGGAACGGTTGGCCGATTGCGTGCTCGACGGGATGCTGGCAGAGGCCGAAAAGCTGATCGGCTGACACCCTGCGCGGGGCGAGCATCACTGCGTCCCGAATCCCTCCTTCAACGCCTCGCGCAGATAGTCGACCAGCAGCCGCACGGGCCGCGGCAGCAGCGGGCTGTAGGGCCGGATCGCGTAGATCGCATCGCCAAACGCTCCCGAAGGCCGCCAGCCCGGCAGCACCTGGACCAGCTTGCCCGCATGCAGGTCGGCCTGCGCGGTGAAGTCCGGCACCAGCGCGATGCCCAGGCCGCCCAGCGCCGCATCGCGCAGCGCCTCGCTGTTGTCCGCCGCGAAGTTTCCGCGGATGCCGACACTCTGCCGGGCCGCACCGCCTCTGACCGGTTCGAAACTCCAGGTGGGCTGCTCGCCTCGGCGGAAGTAATGCAGGCAGTTGTGCGCGGTCAGGTCGGACGGCGAAGCGGGCGTGCCGTGGCGCCGCAGATAGGCACGCGTCGCCACCAGGACCGTGCCGGTGCGGCACAGCGTCCACGCGATATGCGTATCCGGTGCGCGCGAGGCGTGGCGCACGGCCAGGTCGAAGCCCTCGCGCGCCAGCGAGGCGAAGCTGTCCGACAGTTCCAGCTCGACGCGGATCTGCGGATACATCGCCAGGAAGGGCGGCAGCCGCGGCACGATCTGCTGGCGGCCCAGCGCCACCGGTGCCGTCATCCGCACCAGTCCACGCGGCTCGCCGCCCATGTCCTTGACGTCGCCGAAGCTGCGCTCGATCGACTCGAACGGCACCCGGGTCGCGTCCACCAGCCGCTGCCCCGCCTCGGTCAGCCGCACGCTGCGCGTGGTGCGCTGCACCAGCGGGATGCCGGCCGCCCGTTCCAGTTCGGCGATGCGCTGGCTCATGGCGCCCTTGCTGATACCGAGCTGCGTCGCGGCGGCGGTATAGCTGCCGACGTCGCCCAGCACAACAAGCGAGTGCAGATGCACCCACAGCGATTCGATCTTTTGCTTGTCCATCGGCGGATTGTTTAGTTCATTGAACAGTGAGTCAAGCGCCGCGCTATTGAATCGGGGCGGGAGCGACGCCTACACTGGCCGCATCCCACCGATTCCCAGAACTGCAAGGAGCCTGAGATGACCCAAGCGCATGCCTTTACCGACCGAGCCGACGTCGGCCACTACATCGGCGGCCAGCGTACGAATGGCAGCAGCCAGCGCCGGCAGGACGTGTTCAATCCGGCTACCGGCGAAGCCGCGCGCAAGGTCCTGCTCGGTGAAGTCGCCGATGTCGACGCCGCCGTCGCCGCGGCCGCCGCTGCGTTCCCTGCCTGGGCCGACACGCCGCCGATCCGCCGCGCCCGCGTGATGCAGCGCTTCCTGCAATTGATGAACCAGCATCGCGACACGCTCGCGGCGATCATCACCGCCGAGCACGGCAAGGTCTTCTCCGACGCGCAGGGCGAAGTGATGCGCGGCATCGACGTGATCGAGTTCGCCTGCGGCATTCCGCAACTGCTCAAGGGCGACTACACCGACCAGGTCAGCACCGGCATCGACAACTGGACCATGCGCCAGCCGCTGGGCGTGGTGACCGGCATCACGCCGTTCAACTTCCCGTGCATGGTGCCGTGCTGGATGTTCCCGGTGGCGATCGCGGCGGGGAATACCTTCGTGCTCAAGCCCAGCGAGCGCGATCCGAGCGCCAGCCTGTTCATGGCCGATCTGCTGGCCGAGGCGGGTTTGCCGGCCGGCGTGTTCAACGTCGTGCAGGGCGACAAGGTGGTGGTCGATGCGCTGATCGCCCATCCGGAAGTGAAGGCGGTCAGCTTCGTCGGCTCGACGCCGATCGCGCAGGCGATCAGCGAGCGCGCCGCGCAATTCGGCAAGCGCGTGCAGGCGCTCGGCGGCGCCAAGAACCATCTGGTGGTGATGCCCGATGCCGACCCGGAGATGGCCATCGACGCGCTGATCGGCGCCGCCTACGGCTCGGCCGGCGAGCGCTGCATGGCGGTGTCCGTCGCGGTGCTGGTCGGCGATACCGCCGATCGCCTGATCCCGAAGCTGGCCGAGCGCGCCCGCGCACTGAAGATCGACAACGGCATGAATCCCGAAGCCGAAATGGGCCCGGTGGTCACGCGCCAGGCGCTGGAGCGGATCGAGGGCTATATCGGCCTGGGCGTGGAAGAGGGCGCGACGCTGGTGCTCGATGGCCGCGGCCATCGCGTGGCCGGCCATGAAGGCGGCTTCTTCACCGGCGCCACGCTGTTCGACAACGTCACGCCGCAGATGCGCATTTACCGCGAGGAAATCTTCGGCCCGGTGCTGGCCTGCGTCCGCGTCAAGGACTTCGCCGAGGCGGTCGAGCTGATCAACGCGCACGAGTTCGGCAATGGCGTGGCCTGCTACACCAGCGACGGCGGCATCGCGCGCGAATTTGCCCGCCGCATCCAGGTCGGCATGGTCGGCATCAACGTGCCCATCCCCGTGCCGATGGCCTGGCATGGATTCGGCGGCTGGAAGCGCAGCCTGTTCGGCGATACGCATGCCTACGGCGAAGAAGGCGTGCGCTTCTATACCAAGCAGAAGTCCGTGATGCAGCGCTGGCCGCAAAGCATCGGCAAGGGCGCGGAGTTCGCGATGCCGACGGCGAAGTAAGGCTCGCCGCGAACGAAACGTCCGGCCGCGCCGGCGGGGTGAATACCCGCCGGCGCCGTTTTTTTTTGCGATCCCGAATGCTTCAACGCTCGGATGCCGGTGCGGTGCAGAGGTCTCCCAACATTCCTGTCCGTTCAAGATAGCGAAACAAGCGTGGCATACATGAAGCCTCGCGCGTTAGCTTGCATGCGCAAGTTCCCGGCGCGGGATCGACGTCGACGCCGATCGCGCCACGCAGCGAACACCGCAAATATCGGCAGTTAAAGGGAGACAAACCATGAATACACGCAGGCAATGGCTGGCCGCCATGCTGGCACTGACTGCGTCATCGATGGCTGCATCGATGGCGTTTGCCCAGGAGAACGACGGCTGGCCGAACCGCCCGGTCAAGCTGGTCGTCGCCAGCGCGGCCGGGGGCGGTACGGATACGCTCGCGCGTCTTCTTGCCGAGCAGCTCGGCTCGGTGTTCGGCAAGCCCTTCGTGGTCGAAAACAAGCCCGGGGCGAACGGGCTGATCGCCAGCGAAACCGTGGCCGCCGCCACCCCGGACGGCTACACACTGCTGCTGACCTATGCCGGCGCGATGGTCGTCAACCCTGCGCTTTACACGCGCGCGCCGGATCCGCTCAAGCGTTTCGAACCGATTGCGCAGATCGGCAGCTTCGGCAACCTGATGGTGGCTTCGCCCAAGGTGCCGGTCCACAACCTGAAGGAGCTCGTGGCCTATGCCAGGCAGCGCCCGGGCCAACTGAGCTACGGATCGTGGGGCATGGGATCGGGTGGACACCTGACCATGGAGAGCTTTCTGAAGAAGGCGAATCTCGCCATGGTCCATGCGCCGTACAAGGGCACGGCTGCCGTGGCAACCGACGTCCAGAGCGGTCTGTTGCCGGTGGGCTGGGTCGACGTCAGCTCCCAGATCGGGCTCGTCAAAGCCGGCCGGCTGGTGCCGATCGCCGTCAGCGGCACCAGTCGGCTGCCGCAGTTCCCGAATGTGCCGACGATGGGAGAGCAAGGCTATCCGTTCCCGACCACCAGCTGGTATGGCATGTTCGCGCCGGCGGGCACCTCCGCGGCGCTGGTGGATCGGTTGAACAAGGAAGTGGTGCGCGCCATCGCGACGCCGGCGTTCCGCGACCGTCTGACCGCGCTGAACCTTCCTGTCGCCCCCGCCCTGACGCCGGCGCAGTTCCGGAAAGTGGTCGCCGACGATACGGTGGCATGGCAACGCATTGCACAGGACGCCGGCGTCAAGCCGGAGTGAGAAGGCATGCAATCCAAGGGTTCATTCGATAAAAGCGGCCGGGATGCAGCCGTGTTGGCCGGACTGCGCGTGGTCGATTTCGGCCAGTTCATCGCAGCGCCGGCGGCTGGCCAAATCCTGGCCGACCTGGGGGCCGACGTGATCAAGGTCGAGCCGCCAGGCGGCGATGCAAGCCGTCGCTCGGGCTGGCAGGCGGACGCCTGTGGCCCGATGTTTTCCGCATATAACCGTGGCAAGCGTTCGATCGTCCTCGATCTGCGCCGCGCGGACGATCGTGGCGTGGCGATGGAGCTGGTGCGCCGCGCCGATGTGGTGCTGCAGAACGCGCGTCCGGGCGTGATGGAGAAGTACGGGCTTGGCGCGGAGAAGCTTCGGAGTGCGTTTCCGCAGCTTGTTTACGGCTCCGTCAACGGCTTCGGCGACAGTGGACCGGCGGCGGCGCGTCCGGGCCTCGATATCGCCGCGCAGGCCGAAAGCGGCATGATGAGCATGAACGGCGACGCGCACGCCGATCCGACACGAGTCGGGTTCACGGTCGTCGATGTGCTGGCCGGCCGTACGCTGGCGAGCGGCGTGCTGGCTGCGCTGGTGCGCCGTGGCATGACCGGCCAAGGTGCGCATGTCAAGGTATCGCTGATCGACGTGGCAGCCGATGCGCTCAGCCAGCAATGGGCCGAGTACCAACTGCTGGACACGGTGCCGTCACGCTGCGGCAACGGCCAGCCGACGATGGCGCCGGCGGCGGATGTGCTACCGACTGCCGACGGCAGAATCGTGATCTCGGCCTATCTGCAGGAACACTTTGTCCGCTTGTGCGAATGCGTCGGACTGCCGGAACTCGCGCAAGACCAACGCTTTCACGACAACGCCTCGCGCGTGGCGAATCGAGCCGCCTTGCTTGGGATGCTTGCCGGCGCGTTGTCGGCGCTGACCACCGAGCAGGCTTGCCGAACGCTCAATGCCGCTGGTGTGGTCTGCGGCGCGGTGCGCGACCTGCACGATGCCATCCAATACACGCAAGCTACGACACCGGAACGAGTGATCAGCGTGCCGTCGCCCGGCAACCGGTCGCTGCGTATGCCGGCCTTGCCCATGACGATCGACGATGAAAGGCCGCGCGATGCTGGGCTTCCCGATCTCGGTCAGCACACGGCCCAGATCCTGGCCGAACTGGACCGGTACCGGGAAACGATGGCGTAAGCCGCTTCAAAACGAGCGCCTCGCGTTGGATATCACGCGGCGCTCGTCTGGCTTTTGGCTTCGTCCAGCAGCCATTGCAGGAAGCTGGCAATGGCCGGCTTTTCCGCCGCCTTCGGCATGGTGACGGCGTAGTACGCGAATTCCGTCGGCCAGGGTCGATCCAGCGCAATCGCCAGCCGGCCGCTGGCAATTTCCTCTCGTGCGTAGATGTCCCGAACCAGCGCGATGCCCTGTCCGGCCTCGGCCGCGCGGATCAGCAGGAAATCGTCATCGAAGGCGGGCCCGCGCTCGATGCGCGGATCGCTTTCCACGCCGAGCGCTTTGAGCCAAAGACGCCAGTCGGACCGGTCCGAATCCTGCAGCAAGGGGTAGTCGAGGCAATCGATGGCTTCCCGGATCGGCGGCCCGTCGGCCAGCAGTTTCGGACATGCGACCGGAATCAATACCGGCGCCATCAGGTAGTGCGCATCGAGCCCGGCGTAATGGCCCAAGCCATGTCGAATGGCAATGTCGACCCGGTCGCGACGCAAGTCGGCCAATGCGGACGAGGCTTCGACGCGCACTTCGATATCCGGGTGCCGATCGGTAAACGTGCCCAGCCTCGGCACGAGCCACGATGCGGCGAAGGTCGGTACGGCACTGACCGTCAACGTCTGGCGCGCATGGATCGCGTCCAGCGTCGCAAGGCTCGCTTCGATCTGGTCGAACGCCCGCAACAATGCCGGATGCACTTGTGCCCCCGCGGGCGTCAGTTCGACGCCGTAGCGGGTGCGGCTGAACAGGCTGACACCTGTGCGTTCCTGCAACAGCTTCAATTGCTGGCTGACCGCGCCGGGCGTCACGCCCATCGCGTCGGCTGCACGCTTGAGGCTGCCGTGCCGGCCGGTTTCGACGAAGGCGCGCAAGGCCAGCAGCGGAAGTACCGAGCCCATGTATTGAGGTTTTCTATTGTTGGGTTTTGGAGGAATCGATTAGCGATAAGTTATTCGTTTGCATAATCGATGGGTGGCATGGTGTGTTTAGTCTAGCTGCTTTCTATAGGATCGCAAGCGAAATGCCGGATCTGCCATGGTGTGGCGGCATTCCGCTGGGAATGGGCGCGGAACCGTTGGTATAAGACTTTAGCCTTGCTAAATACCAAAGCCAAATTAAATCGTTTCTTGTTGCGCTTGTTTCGCCATAGAGTTTTCTCTGTTTTACCAATGAGGAAACCGCCATGACGATGAACGCTTTCTCCGACGAGACGCTCCCCGCTACCGGCATGCCCGGCGCTTCCGCGCCGGCATTCGCCATGCATGCGGGTTACCGCCGCATGTTCAGCCCCGATGCGCTGACGGTTGGCATCTTCCTGCCCTTGCGGTTCTACCAGGGAGACATGACCGTCCTTTCCGGCCAGGCCGATCTGGTGACGAAGATCGATCGTCTCGGCTTCGCCGCCGTGTGGGTTCGCGATGTCCCGCTGTTCGACCCGAACTTCGGCGATGCGGGACAGGTATTCGATCCCTTTACCTACCTTGCCTATTTGGCTGCTGGCACCCGGAAAGTCGCGCTGGCGACGGGAAGTGCCATCTTTTCCTTGCGCCATCCGATCGACCTCGCCAAAGCCGCCACGACAATCGACCAGCTTTCCGGCGGACGGCTGGTGCTGGGCATTGCATCGGGCGATCGGCCGGTAGAGTTTCCGGCCTACGGCATCGACCATGGTGGACGTGGCGATCGCTTTGCCGAGACTGTGGCCTACTTCCGGCAGTTGATGCGCGGAGGAAGGCTCGACATACGCTCATCGCTCGGAGAGATGCGCAACGTCGAGCTGCTGCCCAAGCCCGTGTTCGGCTCGATTCCGCTGATCGTGACCGGCAGCTCGCGCCAGTCGCTGGAATGGGTAGGTCGACACGCGGATGGATGGCTGACGTATCCCGGGCCGACATACACCAGCGCCGGTCCGCAGCGTCTGGCCGAGAAAATCCGCGCGTGGCGAGCGCTGATTCCCGATGGTGGCTTCCGGCCGCATATGACCAACGAATGGATCGAGCTGGTGGACGACCCCGACTATCCGCGCACACCGATGAACGGCGGATTCATCCTGAAGACCGGCCGCAAGGGCCTGATCGATCTGCTTCAGGAGTGGAAGGCGGCTGGCGTCAACCATGCCGCCCTGGGCATCCAGTTCTCGTCGCGTCCCGCCGTGGAGATCATCCAGGAGTTGGCGGAAGAGGTGTTGCCATTGTTCCCGTCGCATGAGGGTCCGGAGCCAGCCAACGCTGATTGGTAGAGGGCTCGGGCGCCGGCATTCATAACAACGTCTTTGACAGGGTTAATGCCCGCCAGCGCCGATGCTGGCAAAATTCGCACCGTGGCCCGTTGGGGCAAGCCTTGAACCTGCCGAATCGCTGATTGCATCGAGCAGGTTTTTTACATTCTAATTTCGTACCGATCGATATATAAATAATGACAAGCGTGTCCACCACACCTTCCTCGACTCGCGCGGCGGGGGCCATGCCGTTCGCAGTCTATATCCTCGGACTGACCGTTTTCTGCCTGACCACCTCGGAATTCATGGTGGCCGGCATGATGCCATCGCTCTCCGCGGCCTTCGGCGTGCCGGTCGAACGCATCGGCTATCTGGTGTCGATCTACGCGGCCGGCATGGTGCTCGGTGGGCCGGTGCTGACCGTGGCGCTCGCACGCGTACCGCTGCGCCCGGCGTTGCTCGGCTTGCTGGCGACGTATATGGTCGGGCAGATCGGTTGCGCGATGGCCGACGACTATCTGGTGATGGCGATCGGTCGCGCGGTAACGGGCGTCGCCGCCTCGGCGTGCTTCGGCATCGTGCTGTCGATGTGCGCGGAGATGGTGGCCCCGGAGGTCCGAGGTCGTGCCGCGGCGATCGTGATCGGCGGCCTGATGATCGCCACCGTCGCCGGTTTGCCGCTGGCGACGCTGGTCGACCTGCATCTGGGCTGGCGCGCCAGCTTCTGGCTGCTGGTCGTGCTGACTGGCCTGTGCGTGCTGGCGGTGCGGTGGAAGATTCCGGCGACGCTGGTTACCAGCACCAACGGCATGCGCAGCGAGTTGGCCTCGCTGGCCAACCGCGAACTATGGGCAGCCTATACGACCAGCGCGCTGATCATCGGCGCGACGTTCGCCGGCTTCAGCTATTTCGCGCTCGTATTGACCAAGGTATCGGGCTTCTCGCCGTCTTCGATTCCGGCGCTGCTGGGCCTGTATGGCCTGGCGACGGTGATCGGCAATGCGGTGATCGGCCGCTTCGCCGATCGGCATACGATGCGCATCCTGTTGTGGGGATTGGCCGTGCTGGCGGGCGCGTTGGCATTGTTCGCCGTCTACGCCGACCAGCCGCTGGTCGCGGTCATCGCGATGCTGCTGGTCGGGCTGACCGGCGTGTCGTTGAACCCCGCGATGGTGGTGCGCGTGATGCGCGCCGCGCCGCCCGGGCCGCTGGTCAATACGATGCATACCGCAGTGATCAATATCGGCCTGATGTCCGGCTCGTGGCTCGGCGGCGTAGGCATCAGCCAGGGCTGGGGGCTGCGGTCGCCGCTGTGGGTCGGCACGGTGCTGGCCGTGGTTGGCGTACTGGCGGTGCTGCCCTATGCGCTGCGGCGATCGCAGGCCCTAAGTGAAGGCTTTGGAGCGGAGTGCGCGAAGGGATAGGCCGGCTCGATCCCTAAGCTAATCCCGCTCAATCGCACGAAAAGGCGGCGCCCCCGCCCGGCCGGATATAACGCGGCGTGGGGAGCCCCATCGCTTTCGCCGCATTGAGGATGCCGTCCTCGATCGCGCCCGCGTCACGTACGCCCTGGTGTTCGCCGTCCTTGAAAATCACGTTGGCGCCGTAGACCACCATGAACCCTTCTGCTGCCTCCTTGGCATCGGCCGGAACGGAGAAGGTATGGACGGAGCCGCCGGGCTCATACAGGTAGCTGCCGGCGGTCTGGCGATCGTCGGGGTATTCGACGTAGTTCCACTCTCCCTTCGTCGTGAAGAAGTGGACGGTGCCCGTGTGGAAGTGCGGCGGCAGCGTGGTGCCCGGCTCGAATTTACCGTACAGCACCCAGACGCCATTCTCGCGATCCAGGAACAGCGGAATGATGGTCGATCCTGATTCAGACCCCGGGAATTCAACCGCTTCATGGATGTTCACCGTCAGCAGACGGTCTTGTTGCGTGACGACCTTGGGCAAGGCCATGATTCAACTCTCCTTTGCCGGTAGCGGCATGGCTGGGACCAACGGCCCAGCCTGATATGGGAATGGCTGGGGCGGTAGCGCTTTACAGCAGGCCCAGCGCGCGCAGCTTGGCATCCGGCGCGGAGTACGGACGCTCGCAGATGATCTTGTCCGAGCCCGGCGCGAACTCGAACGTGGCGGCAATCCGGATACGAAAAGTGCGGCCCGTGGGCGCATAGGTCGTTCCGTTGGCCTTCAACGGGCCAAGGTGTGTGCCCTGCAGCCAGAACTCCACCAGCACGGTATCGCCATCGGCCGCAATGGCGATGATTTCGTTCTTCAGATCGGGAAACGGCACTCGCGACGAATCGAAATAACCCCTCACCTGGGCTTCGCCATCGAATACCGTTCCACTGCCGTGCATCTCGTATCGGGGATGCGCGAAGGTATCGATCACCGCGTCCCAATCGTGGACGCATTCCAGCGCCATGTGGTCGCGTACGGTCTGGATGCGGGCTTCATTCAGTGTGGAAGGCATAAACAATTCTTGTGGTGTCGTCGTGAAAGAGGGGGAGAGCACGTGCGCCGCGATGCGTCAGTCCAGCGCCATATGCGCCTGTTTGGCGATCGATTTCCACATCGGGATATCGCGCGCATTGATCGCTTGCTGCTCGGCGCCTGAAACGTATTTGGCGGTAATGCCAAGCGACAGCAGCTTGCTGACGACTTCGGGTTCCTTCAGCGTCTTCTCGAGTACGGCCGACAGCTTGTCGACGATCGGCTTCGGGGTCTTGGCCGGGACATACATCGCCCATGTCAATTCGCGGTCGAAGTCGACGCCTTGCTCCTGATAGCTGGCCACGTTCGGCAGGCTCGGCGAACGCTTGGTGCAGACGGCCAGCGCCTTGACCTTGCCCTCCTTGACGAAGGGCGTAGCGGTGACCATGTCGACGAACGCCACGGAGATATGGTTGCCCAGCAGATCGGTGATGATCTGCGCGGTGCCTTTGTAGGGCACGTGCTGCAGCGGGATGCCGGCCTTCTGGCTCAGGATCTCGCCGCAGAAATGTCCCGTCGATCCCGAGCCCCAGCTGGCGTATTGCACCGGCGCCTGCTGCTTGCGGGCGAGAGCCGTCAGCTCTTTCAGGTTGTTTGCGGGGTACGAGTTCGACGCGACCATCACGATGGACGAATTGCCGATGGTCCCCAGGCTCTGAAAGTCGCGCACGGGGTCGTAAGGCAGCTTCGCGTAGGTCGCGGCCGCCAGCGGATGCGTCGACATGCCGCCGATCATGATCGTGTAGCCGTCGGGCGTCGCCGTGGCAACGGACTGGGTCCCGATCGTGCCGGCAGCACCGGGCTTGTTCTCCACCACCACCGGCTGCTTCAGCTGGGCGGAAAAGCGTTCGGCGAGAAAGCGGCCCAGCGTATCGCCGCCGCCGCCAGCGGAGAAGGGCAGCAGCATGCGGATGGGGCGCTCGGGATAGGCTGAGGGGTCCGCCGCCTGGGCGGCCGTAGCCGCAAGGGCCAGCAGCGCGGTGGTGAAGAGTGTCTTCATGTCTGTCTCCATGGGGTTCGCCCGTTCTGGGATGCGGGGTGTCGGCTCAGGTTTCCAGATCTCTGGAAACGTTTCCATACCAGTGTGGTGGAGGGGTCTGCGAGCAGCAATCATGGTTAACGCTATGCTGCAAGATGTAGCGCTGTCGGCTACCGTACCGAGATGGAAACGTTTCCAAATTGGAAAGACATGGAGCCGAAATGAGCTTGCTGTTCGGAGGCGTATGCCAAATCGGCTACGTCGTACGCGATATCGAGAAGGCGATGCGGCATTGGAGCAGGGTGCTCGGTGTCGGGCCGTGGTTCTACAAGCAGGAAGTCGGTGCCACCGAATTCCGCTACTACGGGGAGGCCTCGGACTTGCCGGATCTCTCCATCGCGCTGGCCAATTCGGGCGGCGTGCAAATCGAGCTGATCCAGCAGCGCAATGACGCGCCGTCGCTGTATGTCGATTCGCTCAGGAGATTCGGCGAAGGCATGCAGCACATCGCGTACTGGACGGACGACCGGTTCGACGAGTTCGCCGAGCGAATGCGCGCCAGCGGCTATGTCGAGGGCCACGGCGGCCGCATGGGCATGCGCGGCCGATTTGCCTATTACGTGCATGCGGACTTGCCGGGCAATATCGTCGAGATCTCGGAAATGTCCGGCGGCAAGGGCGAATAATTTGCGACGATTGCCGATGCCGCGAAGCACTGGGACGGCAGCGATCCGATCCGACGCATTGGAGCGCCGCAATGACCGCCACCGAGGGCAGCGATTCGGGGCGCCGAGTCGCGGTCGTGACGGGCGCCGCGCGCGGCATCGGGCTTGCGATCAGCAGTCGGCTCGGCGCGGACGGCTACGCGGTCGCCCTGTGGGACCGCGACCGGGCACTGCTCGATGAGGCCGTTCACGCCTTGCACGGCGATGGCGCGCACGTATCGGGCGTCGTGGTGGACATTACGGATCGCGGACAAATAGATCGCGCATTCGGGCAAACCGTCGAAACGCTGGGTACGCCCACGGCGCTGGTCAACAATGCCGCCATCCTCGGTCGCAGGGGTCCTACGGTCGATGCGTCGGTCGACGAATGGAAGCTGGTGTTCGACGTCAACGTCTTCGGCGCGTTGCAATGCGCTCAGGCAGTCGTGCCCGCGATGGTGAACAATGGTTGGGGCCGCGTGGTGAATGTGGCATCGGTCGCCGGCAAGGAAGGCAACCCGTTTGCCGGTGCCTATGCGGCATCGAAAGCCGCCTTGATCTCGATGACGAAGAGCCTCGGCAAGGAACTCGCCGAAACGGGCGTCCTCGTCAATTGCATCACGCCCAGCGCGGCGGATACCGATATCTTTGGCGCTCACGACGAGAGCCAGCGGGCGCAACTGCAGGCGCGGCTGCTCGAACGTGTGCCAATGAAGCGTTTTGTGCGAGTCGAAGAAGTGGCGGAGATGGCCGCATGGCTGTGTTCCGAGCGTTGCAGCTTCAGCACGGGAGCGGTGTTCGACATCAGCGGCGGGCGTGCGATGTACTGAGGCAAACGGCACGGCATGGCCCTGCCTTTCGACGATAATAGCGAGCCATTAAGCCCGCGGCGATTGCCGCAGGCCCTAGACATTTCCGCCGGATCATCGATGACCAGCCGAACGCGCACCCCCAGCTCCGATACGCCTGCCCGCGTCACCATCCGTGACGTGGCGCGGGCCGCCGGCGTCTCGGTGGGGACGGCATCGCGTGCACTGAACCGCAGCGGCCCGGTGAGCGAGGCCGCGCTGCAGGCCGTCGAGCGCGCCGCGAAAGCCTTGGCCTATGCGCCCGATCCGATCGCGCAAAGCATGCGCACCGGTACCTCCGGCGTCGTGGGCCTGCTGGTTTCCGATCTGGCCAATCCGCTATACGCCCGCATCATCACGGCAGTCGAGACGCGGCTGCAGCGCGAAGGTTATGCCATGGTGGTCGGCAACACGCATAACAACAAGGCGCAGGAAGAGCTGATGGTGGATCTGTTCCGACGACGCCGCGTCGACGGGCTGATTCTCGGGCCGTGCGAAACCGAGCGCCCCGACTATCTCGCCCAAATCTCCCGCGATCTCGCCGTTGTCGCCATGGACCGCGATTTCGGCGCGCACGGTGTCGGCGTTCATGTCGAACACGCCCGTGGTTCATACGAAGCGACACGATACCTGCTCGACCTGGGGCACACCCGCATCGCCCTGATGACCTCCGACGGCGCACTGCGCCCCGGTCGCGAGCGCATCAACGGCTATCGCCAGGCGATGGAAGAGCGCGGTCTGACCGTGGACGACACGCTCGTGCGCTCCAGACGCTCGGCCATGGATCTGTCATTCAGCGATGCATTGGCGCTGCTATCGGCCAAGGATCGCCCCACGGCCTTCATTTGCCTGGGCACGCGGATTCTTTCCGGTGTTCTGCAAGCCATGAAGCAGACTGGGCACCGCATGCCGCAAGATGTCAGCTTGATCTGCGTCGGCGACAGCGATCTCGCGCAGCTCTACTCCCCGGCGATCACGGCAATCAATTGGGATCTGGAGGCGGTGGGGACGGCGGCTGCGGAGATGCTGCTGCGGTCTATTGGCGTGCGATCGGGAAGAAGCGAGGGGAAGGCGGTAGAAGGCGAGGAGATTCGGCTGACGACGCATGTTGTCATGCGGGAATCCTGCGCGCCGCCTGGCGCCGGGAAGGCGTAGAGCCCTTGCATTCGGGCGGGCATCGCCCGTTGATCCGTGCTTTTCTATGTCTGGTCCGCGTCAGGGGACCCGTTTCGGCGGCGCATGGCGCGCCAGGAACCGATCCAGTTGGCCGGCAAACGCCTTGCTGTCCTGAGCGGAATACGGAGCCGGTCCGCCCGTATCGATGCCCGAGGCGCGGAGCTGGTCCATCACCTCACGCATCGTCAAGCGCTCCTGGATATTCTCGCGGGTGAACCAGCTTCCTCGTGGATCGAGCACGTGGGCACCCTTGTCCAGGGCCGCGGACGCGAGGGGGATGTCGGCCGTAATCACGAGGTCCCCGGCGTTGGCCAGCTCGACGATCCGGTCGTCGGCGGCGTCGAAGCCCGCCGGCACCTGGACCAATTTGATGAAGCGGGAAGGCGGCGTGCGCATGTACTGATTGGCGACCAGCGTGACGCACACTTCCAGGCGTTGCGCCGCTCGGTACAACATTTCCTTGACGACGACCGGGCAGGCGTCTGCATCAACCAGGACTTGCATCGCGGTATTTCCATTGAGTGGGGCGCCCATGATACCGCTTGGGCGGGACATTCCACGGCCACCCGCCACGCCGATGTGGCCGCGATCGCGTCGCATCGGACACGACCCGAAGCGGAAAAAGGCCACGCCTACGCCAATCGCAGATCCCGCAACATATCGAGTACATGTTGCGTGGAACGCTCGACGTGCCCCGCACGATGCACAATGCCGAGCCGACGCCACAAGGCCGGGCGCAGCGGACGCATGACAATGCGCTTGTCCGGTAATGGCGCGGTCGCCTCGTGGGGCAACAGCGCCGCGCCGTAACCTGCCGCGACCAGGCTCTTGATCGCATCGTTGTAGTTCAGCTGAATGCGAGGCGAAGGGTGATATCCCGCAGTGGCGAACCACTCCGCGGTCAGGCGTGAAAGACGCGTGGTCGCGTCATTGAGAATCAGGGGTTGAGCGGCGAGCCATTCAGGCGTGACGCGCGCCGGGCAGCGCCAATGTGCCGGCACAAAGGCCATCACGGGGTCGCGCCTCCAGGGCTTGATCACGAGTCCAGCCACCGGTGGCTGTGGCAGTGCGACCAGTCCCACATCCAGCGTCCCATCCGCCAGCCGGGACAAGGTTTCCTGTGAAGTCAGCACGGCCACCTGAATATCGATAGCGGGGTGGCGCTGGCGCAGACCCTCCAGCGCTTGCGGCAACAGGTGCGCGAGCGCGCCAGTCGACGCAGCGAGCCGCACGCGTCCTTCCAGCCCTTGCACCTGCCGCTGAATATCGTCCAATGCCTGCTCCGCATCGGCCAGTAGGCGACGCGCGCGCTCCACCAGCACCTCTCCGATCGCCGACGGCCTGACATGTCCGCGCTTGCGCGACAGCAGTGGAGCCCCAATACGGTCTTCCAGTTCGGCGATATGGAGGCTGACCGTTGGCGGCGCCAGGTGCAATGCACGCGCCGCATCGGCAAATGAGCCGCGGTCTGCAATCGTGACCAGGGTGCGCAAGCGGTCCAGGCTGATCTCTCGCATGTCGGCGTCCGGATTCAGGAAAGATGAATGATCTCGTCATGAAATTCAACTTTCCCTATTGTAGCGGTCCACCGAAGATAGGGGCTCGTTCGTCGTGCTACTTCATGCAACCCTCATTCAGCGGAGTATTTCAGGTATGAGCTCTCCCGTTGTGTTCATCGATGGCGACCAAGGCACCACCGGGTTGCTGATCCACGAACGGCTGCGTAACCGCACCGACATCCGGCTGATGACGCTGCCGGATGCCGAGCGCAAGGATTTGCGGCGCCGCGCAGAAGCCCTGAACGCCTGCGACATCGCCATCCTCTGTTTGCCGGACGCCGCCGCGCGCGAGGCGGTAGCCGCCATTGTCAACCCCGCGGTCCGAGTCATCGACGCGAGTTCCGCGCACCGTACTCATCCAGACTGGACTTACGGATTCCCCGAAATGGCGCCCGGCCAGGCGGAGCACATTGCAAACGCACGTCGAGTGACCAACCCCGGTTGCTATCCGACCGGTGCGATTGGCCTGCTGCGTCCGTTGGTGCGGGCTGGGCTGATACCGGGCGATTACCCCATCAGCATTCATGCGGTATCCGGCTACTCAGGGCGCGGCCGCGCCGGCGTCGAGGAATACGAGGGGCCGGGTGCCGCCAGCGCGCCGTCATTCCAGGTCTATGGGCTGGAACTCACGCACAAGCACACGCCGGAGATCCAGCAGCACGCCCGGCTGCCGCAGCCGCCCATTTTTGTCCCCGCATACGGAGCGTTCCGCCAGGGCATCGTGCTGACGGTGCCGCTGGCGCTGCGGCTACTGACACCGGGGGTGGATGGCGCGACGTTACACGCCTGCCTCGCGCGCCACTATGCCAACGCGGATCACGTACAGGTCTTGCCGCTGCAGGAATCGAGCGCCTTGAAGCATCTGGATCCCCAAGCGCTGAACGGTACGAACGACATGCGCCTGAGCGTCTTTGCCGGCAAGGAGCACGGGCACGTCCTTCTGTCCGCGGTTTTCGACAATCTCGGAAAGGGCGCATCGGGTGCGGCGATTCAGAACCTGGATCTGATGCTGGCGTAGCAATCGCTGCCATTGGGTTGAGACAACGTTCGGCTCGATCCATTTGGCAGCGATGCATTCGTTGTGGAGAGGGCGACGAGGATTGTCCAGAAACGGCATCTTGTGATTCAAGGATCGAGCAAGTAGTACCATTTCGCGGCTTGTGCCGAAGTGCGGCGCCTCAATGGGAGATATGGATGCGTATCGCATGTCTGCATACCGCAGAAAGCAACATCGATGTGTTCAACACAGCGGCCGAACGACTGAATCTGCCGAAGCATTCGCTTCACCACGAAGTACGCGCGGATCTGCTGGCGGCAGCGGAGCTCGCTGGTGGGCTCACGCCGGGCATCGAGCGCGGAACGTGCGACGTCCTGTTGGATCTCGCACGCGACGCCGATGCCGTGCTTCTGACATGTTCCACCCTGGGCCCTTGCATCTCGTCGGTGTCGACTATTTCCGCCGTCCCGGTAATGCGGGTCGACAGTGCGCTTGCTGAAATGGCAACGCAACGCGGGGGCAACGTTATTGCGCTGTGTACTGTCGAGACAACGCTGGGGCCAACCGCCGAGGTCTTTGCCCAGGCGGCGAAGCGATTCGGGTCGGAGGTTGAGGTTCGGCTTGTGCCAGGTGCCTGGGAGCTGTTCAAAGCCGGGCAACGGGCAAGCTATCTGTCCGCGATAGCAACCACAGCGGAGGAGGCCTCCGACTCCGGCGCCGCGGTTGTGGCGCTGGCCCAATCTTCGATGGCCGGCGCTGCCGACCTGGTGACGCGAGGCCCCAAGCCACTAACCAGTCCATCAGCGGGTCTTGCTGCCGCCATGAAGGCGATCGCGGCGAGCGCATCGTCGACGCGGAAGATCGTTACGCGGTTCTGATTGCCGGTGCAGGGCAAGTCTGCTCGGCCAGTGGGAATTGTTTTAAAGCTTGTCCCAGCGGAATGAAACGACACAATGGCACCCACCCCTACGATTGGGGCAGATACTTAATTTATTCTGGCCTCTACAATCCGACCCTCCTCAATTGGAAGAAGTACCGCGGAGCTACGCCGTTTTAACGTTTGTTGACAAACGATTTGCCAAGACGTCGATAGCATTCGCCCTATGTAAAGCTGGGCCACATTCTCTCCATGATCAGTGCCGCAGAGCACGACGACGAGGAAGTGTGCAAAAGAATAGGGGAACGGGGGAAGGCAATGGTCCGACTGAGTTGGGGTCTCTTGTGGAGAACAATCGTCGTGCTGACGCCTGCCGGCATGGCAATTTCGGCGTTGATGAGCATGTGGCCGAGTTTCACTCTTGGCGCAGACTTTGAATTGCTCAAGCCGACGATCATTTTTGTCTCTTATGCAGCGATGTTTATCATCGCAGATTCGCTGTTTCGTCGAAGCCCGGTACAGTTTGTCTTTGGTTGGAGGCTTCAGTTGACCACTGCGGAGTGGCGGGAATTGTCCTTCGGCATGGCCGCGCTGATGTCAGTCATCGCGGCGCTGAATTTCGTGGTCGCCTCCATCAGCACCGTCCTATGGGTCAACTTCAAGCTGTTCGGCATTCCTTTTGTTCTCTCGTTTGGCGTTGTACTACTGGCGAGACGAATCCAAAAATCCCGGTTTGAAGCCACGGTGTCGCGTCAGCTCGAAGCCAGAATGCCCACTCGCACATAGCGTATCGCTGATTACCACTAAAAAAACCCGGGCCATCCTCCGATGCCCGGGCGAGTACTACAGGGGCACTGCAAGTCAAGAATCAGTCCAGCTTGATCCCAACAGTCTTGACGACCTTGTCCCATTTCTGGGAATCCCGGTTCACGAGTTGGGCAAATTCCACCGGCCCCAGCGCGCTGGGTTCCATGCCCTGCTTGGTGATCGAATTGCGGACCGAGGGGGTCGCCACCACCGCGGCGATTTCCTGGGCGAGGCGCTTCACCGTGGGCATGGGCGTGCCGCCGGTCGTGAAGACCCCATACCAGGACACCACCTCGTAGCCCGGCACGCCGGACTCGGCGATGGTCGGCACGTCCGGCATGGTCTCCACGCGCTTGGCGCTGGTCACCGCGATGATGCGGACCTTGCCGGAGTCGGCGCCGGCCTTGGCCGAGGGCAGGCTGGCAAACGTCATCTGCGCCTGGCCCGCCATCACGTCCTGCATGGCAGGCGCGTCGCCGCGATACGGGATGTGGGTGATGGCGACGCCAGCCATGCTCTTGAACAGCTCGGCGGACAGGTGCGAGATCGTGCCGTTGCCCGGCGACGCGACATTGAGCTGTCCCGGATTGGCCTTCGCATAGGCCAGCAGTTCCTGCACGGTCTTCACCGGCAGCGCGTTGTTGACCACCAGCGCGTTGGCGGACTTGGCCACCAGCGAAACGGGCTGCACGCCCTTGACCGGGTCATAGGGCAGCTTGCTGTAGACCGACGGGGCGATCGCCTGTCCGCCCACCGATCCGAGCAGCAACACCGAGCCGTTGGGCGTGGCGCGTGCCATTTCCGCGGTGGCGATCGTGCTGCCGCCGCCCGGCCGGTTCTCCACGACCATGGTCTGCTTGGTGTTCAGTTGGAACTGGGTCGCGACGACACGGGCGATGACATCGTTGCCGCCACCGGGCGCGAAGCCGACCAGCATGCGGATGGGGCCGGCAGGCAATTCCTGGGCGACGGCTTGGGTGGCAGCCAGTGCCAAAACGACAGCGGGAACAATCTTGAAAAATGCCATGGTTGGTCCTCGTAGATGGGTGGAATCCTCTCAGGATGTCGCTGCTGCACTGGATCGTTGCGGCACGTTGGGCGCGCGCGGGGCTTCCATGCCCCAACGCTTGTCACCTGCGGTGCTCGCTTTCTTGTTGTCTTGCGCCGTACCGCATGGCGGTCCGGCGACGCGTTCTTTGACGCGATCGTTGCCTGGTGGCGTCGGCCAGCCGTCCTTCCGTGCCGGGCAGCTGGCCTTCGCCCCTTACTTCTTGAAACGCACGACCGCCTCGCGCGATGCCGGGGTCTGCGGCAGCGTGGCGATTTCCCCCAGCGTCACGGGCTTGGTCGGGAAGCGCAGCCGGTAGTAGCCCACGTCGCGCGGATGGCGCTGCTGCTCGTCCGCGATCAGTTCGGTCACCGTGAGTCCGCAGAACCGGCCCTGGCAGGGGCCCATTCCGCAGCGCAGGAATGCCTTCATCTGGTTGGGGCCCTGGCAGCCGATGCGGGCGGCATGCCGCACCTGCTCGGCGGTGGCCTCCTCGCAGCGGCAGACGATGGTGTCGCCGACCGGACGCCGGAACTGCGCCGCCGGGCGGTACAGCACCTCGAGGAATTCCCGGCCGCGAGTCGCCCGCGCGAGCGCTGCCTGATGCGGCGCGGCCTCGCGGTCGCGGGCCGCGGTGTCGATGCGGCCCAACGCCGCGGCGACGTGCACTGCCGCGATGCGTCCACGGTGCTCCGCTGCCATCGCGCCCGCGATGCCCGCGCCGTCTCCGGCGATGCTCAGTTGCGGCACCGAGGTTGCGCCCCACGCGTTGACAACCGGCTCCCAGCAGTCCTGGCGCTCGTTCCACGCATGCTCGGCGCCGACCGCACGGGACAGGTTGGTATTCGGGACCACGCCCTGATGCAGCAGCAGCTGGTCGACGGCCATCGAACGGCTCTGGCCGCCCGCGGTATATCGCACTTCGGCAAGCTGGCCATTCGCGCCCGCCAACGCCTGCAGCGCGGTGACGCCGCTGACGATCGGCACGGCCTTGCGGACCGCCCGCATCAGCGTCAGGCCCTTGCCCAGGTACGGCGAGCGCAGGAAGCTCCAGGCATGGGGCAGCGCCTGCAGCCATTGGCTGCTTGCCGTGGTTTCGAGAATGGCGTCGAGCTTCACGCCCGCATTCAGGTACTGATAGGCCAGCAGATAGAGCAGCGGCCCGCCGCCTGCCAGCACGGTGCGTCCTTCCGGCACGACGCCCGAGGTCTTGAGCAGGATCTGCCCGGCCCCGGCCGTGATGACGCCCGGCAAGGTCCAGCCCGGAATCGGGAAGGGACGCTCCTGTGCGCCCGTGGCCAGGATGATATGGCGGCAACGCAAGAGCGATGCCTGCGGTTCTTCACCGGCGCTGGACACCGAGTAGGCGACCTCGAAGCCCGCCGGCTGGCCGTCGGCCTGCGGCTCGAGTCGATTGATCGACCACACGGTGGCCGACGACAGATAGCGTGCGCCACTGCGTGCAAAGGGCTCCAGCAGCTCCAGGCCATGCCAGTAGTCGGCGCCGAGGATGTTGCGATCCTGCACCGGCGTACTGCCGACCGCGCGGTAGATTTGGCCGCCCGGCGCGGGCTGCTCGTCGATCAGCGCAGTGGCAAGGCCCAGTCCGGCGGCGCGGGTGGCCGCGGCCAGGCCCGCGGGGCCGGCGCCCACCACCAGCAGGTCGTAGTGCGGGATGTCCGCGGAAATGGAAGCCATGTCGTTCATGCCGCCACCTCGCGCGCGCCCAGCTGGCGCTGCACCGTCATGCCATCGCGCACCGGCGTCATGCAGGCCTGCTGGTTGGGCCGTCCGTCGATGCGCACCAGGCAGTCATAGCAGACGCCCATCATGCAGAAGGGGCCGCGCGCCGCGCCCGACACGGCGGTGTCGCGACAGGCCTGCACGCCGGCCGCGAACAGGGCCGCGGCCACGCTGTCGCCCTCGCGGCAGTCCAGCGCGACGCCGTCGACGATGACACGCACCGTGCGGCCGGCAGCTTGCACGACGGGTGCATCAAGTCTTCTGAACATGAAATCTCCGGGTCGAAAAAGTGTCCAGCTCGGGCGCCAACGCACCGGCGGCGATCATCGGCGCGAGCGTCATCGCATGCGTGGCCGCCAGCGTCACGCCGCTGTGGCATGTCACCAGGAAGGCCCCGGGGTGGCTGGCCGATTGTTCGTAGACGGGAAAGCCATCCTGCGCGCGCACGCGCAGGGCGGACCAGGCGCGCACCGCACGCACCTCGCGCAGCGCCGGCAGGGTGCGCACCGCGCGGTCGGCCAGCGTCGCCAGGATCGGCAACGTGGTCACATGGTCGGCGTAGCCGGCATCCTCCTGCGAATCGCCGACCAGCCAGCTGCCTTCGTCGTTCTGGCGCAGCGTCACCATCGGGGTATCGAGCAGGCGGCGGGTGCGCTCGAGCACCAGGATCTGGCCGCGCTGCGGCGCCATCGGCAGATGCGTGCCGACCATGCGGCCCAGTTCGCCGTTGCGCAGCCCCGCGGCCAGCACGATCTTGCGGGCTCGCACGCTGCCCTTGGGCGTGTCCATCACGAAGTCGCCGTCCGGCAGCTGCGTGATGGCCGTCACGCCGTGGTGGGGCAGGTAACGCACGTTGCTCTGGCTGAACGCGATATGGAACGCGCGCAGCAGCTTGAGCGGGTTGACGATGCCATCGTGCGGCGTCCAGATGGCGCCGGTCACATCGGGGCCAAGGCCGGGCACCAGCGAAGCGGCCTGGTGATGGTCCAGCAGTTTCCATTCGTAGGGCTCGACGCCGGGCTGGGACATCAGCTTGTTGACCCAGGCCAGGCGCGCCTCGATCTCGTAGTCGCCCATCAGCGGCGTCAGACCGCCTTTCTGCTCCAGCGCCACGTCGATGCCGGTTTCCACCAACAGCTGCGCGGCCAGTTGCGGCCACAGCCGCACGGAGCCCAGCGTCCAGCGGCTGTACGCGCCCATGCCATAGCCCTTGCTCTGCAGCCAGACCAGGCCAAAGTTGCCGCGCGACGCACGCAGGGCGACATCGCCCTCGTCAAGCACGGCGATGGAGCTGACGCTGCCGCGCAGGCCATAGGCCACGGCCGAGCCGACCAGGCCGCCGCCGACCACGGCGACATCGAAGATCGGAAGTTGGGAGGGAGTGGAGGCGTTGCCCATTCAGCACGCCCTCGCGCGGGTCGGGAACGGGCCTTGGGCCCTGTCAAAAGTCATGTGGGGACTCGCAAATATCGCGGCAGCCCTGGCCCGGAACCGTGGCTCCGGGCCGGTGTTGCCAATGCGAGCGAGTATGCGCACCGACCCCCGATACGCGCAAATACCAATTTGTGCGGTACCTATACGAAAAGCTGATGGGGTCTGAGGTGGGGTCTGAGGTGGGATTTCAGGTGGGATTTCAGGTGGGATTTCAGGTGGACAGGCCTTCGATCTCCGCGTCGATGACTTCGCGCAGGCGCGCGATAAAGCGGTCCACCAGCAGGTTGGCCGGCCGGTTGCGGGCGAGCAGCAGATAGCTGACGAAGGGCACGCGCGGCTCGAATGGCCGCACCACGAGATTGGTGTGCCGGTACATGCGGGCGACGAGCGGGTTGACGATGCCGACGCCCAGCCCCAGGCCGACCATATTGCAGATGGTGGCGCCATAGGGCGTCTCGAAATGCATCACCCTGCGGTCGTCCCCGGCGAAGGCCGCATCCACGGCGGCGCGCAGCCCATCGCCATGGGCCATCGAGATAAACGGTTCGCCAGCGAGGTCGGCCGGCGTGATGACCTCCCGGGCAGCAAGGCGATGGCCGGGCGGGAGCACGCAGCAGCCGAACAGCTCGGCCACCGGCTGCGCATCGGTCACGGCGGCGGTGGGCAGATAGGAAACCAGTCCGAGCTCGCAATGGCGGTTGCCGACCTGCTCGGCCACCAGCTGGGTGCTGCCGGTTTCCATGGCCACGTAGACGTCCGGATGGTCCGCATGAAAGCGTTGCAGCACCAGCGGCAATACCGTCATCGCCAACGAGGGCACCGTGGCGATGCGCAGGCGGCCTGCGCCGAACTGGCGGATATTGCGCGCAGCGTCCTTCAGGGCTTCCAGCCCGACGAAGGTGCGATCGACCTCGCGCAGAAAGGCCAATCCTTCTTCCGTCGGCGCGAGTCGTCCGGCATTGCGGGTAAAGAGCGTCAGGCCGGTGGAGGCCTCCAATTGCGAGATCAGCCGGCTGACATTCGGCTGCGACATGAACAGCTCATTGGCGGCGGCCGTCATGGAGCCCGTGCGCATTACCGCGCGAAAGGCATAGATTTCCTTGAATTTCATACCGAATCGATGAAGGGCGGGACTCGGCGAATACTAGCGTTGTTTGTCTTCAGGGGCGGCGGGGCCCGCGGCGGCCATTGGGATCGGCTCGGCGGGCCAGTGCGGGAAGCCAGCACGCGGACTCACTACGGCGATGAGCGCGCGCTCTGGTTCAGTGCTGATGCAGCGTCCCGGTCAGTAGGCCGATCAGTAGGCCGATCAGTCGTCCCGGAGGACCAGTACCCAACGGAAGAGGCGGAATCGCGCGTTATCGCCAAGGCAGCACGCAAAAAAGCCCCGCTGAACGATGGTCCAGCAGGGCTCTTGTCTGACGACGTTGCGGTCGGATCGATCAGCGCTTCGCCGCTTGATCGCCCTTCGCGTACACGCGCTCACCGGCCACCCAGGTCTCGAGTACCTGAATTTTCCAGATATCCGCCGGCGCCACCTTGAACAGGTCGCGGTCCACCACGATGAAATCGGCCCACTTGCCTTTCTCCAGCGAACCCAGCGTCTTTTCCTGATGCTGTGCGTAGGCGGCATCCATCGTGAACGCGCGGAACGCCTGCGGCAGCGTCATCGCTTCTTCAGGGTGCCAGCCTTTGATGGGGCGGCCCTCATGGTCGGTGCGCGTCACCGCGGCATGCAGCCCGTAGAATGGGTTGGCCGATTCCACCGGGAAATCCGAGCCGCCCGCGATCACGGTGCCCTGCTTCAGGAAGGTCTGCCAGGCATAGGCGCCCTTGATGCGCTCCTTGCCGATGCGGTCTTCCGCCATGTTCATGTCGCTGGTCGCGTGCGTGGGCTGCATCGACGCAATCAGGTTCAACTTCTTGAAGCGCGGGATATCGGGCAGCGAGACCACCTGCGCGTGCTCGATCCGATTGCGCAGCTCGCGGCCGCCGACGTCCTTGTAGGCGACTTCCATCGCGTCGAGCACCTGATGGTTGGTCTTGTCGCCGATCGCATGCACATTGACCTGGTAGCCGGCCTTCAGGGCGCTCTTCACGCTGGCTTGCATCGCGGCATCGCTCATGAACAGCAGGCCGCTATGCGCGTGGTCGTCGGTGTAGGGTTCCATCAGCGCGGCGCCACGGCTCCCCAGTGCGCCGTCGCCGTAGAGCTTCACGGCGCGCAGATCGTAGCGATCGTTGCCGTAACCGATCAGCGGGCCCTTCGCGGACAGCGTTTTGAAGTCCTCGCCGGTGTCGCGGATCATCCCGTAGATGCGCGTGGTCAGCTTGCCCTGGTCGGCGAACTCGCGATAGATGCGGTCGTCGGCGACGGTCACGCCGGCATCGCCGACAGACGTCAGGCCCAGCGCGTTCAGATGCGCGACGGCGGCGGCCAGCGCGGCGCGGCGATCGTCGTCGGAGTAGGGCGGGATCACGTTGTTGACCAGCGCCATCGCCTTGTCGATCAGCACACCCGTCGGATTGTCGTTGGCATCGCGTTCGATACGGCCGCCGGCGGGGTCCTTGGTATCGCGCGTGATGCCGGCCGCCTGCAGCGCCTTGGTGTTCAACCAGGCCGCGTGGCCGTCCACGCGCACCAGACGCACCGGACGGTCCGATACCGCGGCATCGAGCTCGGCGGCGGTCGGGAAGCGGCCCAGCTTCCAGTTGACCTGATTCCAGCCATAGCCCAGCAGCCACTGACGCTGCGGGTTCTTCTGCGCGTAGTCGCGGATCTGGCCTTGCGCTTCCTGCAGGCTCTTGGTTGCCGACAGCGAGATCTCGGTCGTCTTGAAGCCCAGACGGAACACGTGGCCGTGTGCGTCGATCAGCCCCGGCAGCAGCGTCTTGCCCTGGCCGTCGATGCGCTTGGCATCGGGATATTTCGCGCGCAGCGCGGCGGCGTCGCCGGTCTCCAGTACCTTGCCCTGGTCGAACACCAGGCCGGTGAAGGTGGCGATCTTGTCGTTCTGCAGGGTGTAGCCCTGAACGGACTGCACCAGCGTGGGAGCGGCGTGCGCGTGAACGGCGGCCATGGCGGCCAGCGCGAGCAGACTCGTGCGGATGGACTTCTTCAAGGTGACTCCTTGTTGTTGTGCTGTTTTTTTATGGTGTGTCGATGACGCCCGGGATGACGTCGAGCGCTGGCAAGGCGCCGCGCGTCGTCTACCGACCGGCGGTCGTCTTTCTACCGGCCGATATGACGCGCGGCATCATAAGAGAAAACCGGAGTGCGGGAAAGGGCGAGGGATGCCCCAGCTAGTGCCCGATCGCGAATGCCAGGGCGCGAATGCCCGGAGCAAATGCTCGGACGAATGCCGGAAGCGAATGCCCGAAGCGGATGCCCGCAGCGGATGCCCGCAGCGGATGTCCGAAGCGAATGCCGGACTTGGAAACGCAGTACCATCGTCATACCACGCGCCATGGAGCAGGGCATGCAGTTTCTCTGGCCACAAATGCTCTGGCTGCTGCTGGCTCTCCCCTTGCTGGCAGCCGCCTACCTCTACGTGATTGCGCGGCGCAAAAAAGCCGCCTTGCTGTACGCCAGTCTTGCGCTGCCGCGCGCCGCCCTCGGCCGCAAGCAACGAGTGCGGCGCCACATCCCGCCGTTCCTCGTCCTGCTGGGGCTTGGCGTCGCCCTGCTGGCTTGCGCCCGTCCCACCGCCACCATCACGCTGCCCTCCGACACCGTGACGGTGGTGCTTGCCATGGATACCTCCCGCAGCATGGCGGCGGCCGACGTGGCACCCACGCGAATCGCCGCCGCTCAGCACGCCGCGCGCGATTTCATCATCGGATTGCCGGCCAGCGTACGCCTGGGCATTGTTTCCTTTGCCGCCACGGCGACCGTGGTGCTTCCGCCCACCGAGAGCCGGCAGGACATGCTCGACGCGATCGATCGCTTTCAACTCCAGCACGGCACCGCAACAGGCAGCGGACTGATCCAGGCGCTGGCGGTGCTGCTGCCCAACGATGGCATCGACCTGGAGGCGATCATTTTCGGCGGCGAGTCGCTTGCCCCTGGACCGGGCGGCAGATCGCTATCGGAGGCTGCCGCCGCGGAAGCCGTCCGCAAGCGCGAACAGGAGCAGCCCTCGGCGAGCCCCGGCTCCTACCGGCACGGCGCCATCATCCTGCTCAGCGATGGCCGCCGCACCACCGGCCCCGACCCTCTAGACGCCGCCCGGATGGCCGCCCAGCGAGGCGTCCGGGTCTACACCGTGGGTTTCGGTATGCCGCTTGAAGAGGGGGCGCCGGTGCCAGCTCTTTTCTCGCCCGTCCAACTCGATGAGAGCACCTTGCGTCAGGTGGCGATGCTTACTGATGGGGAGTATTTCCAGGCCAGTTCGGCTGCTGATCTGACGCAGGTTTATCGGCGGTTGAGCAGCAAGTTTGCGTTGGAGCGGAAGGAGGTGGAGGTTAGTGCTTTGCTGGCGGCGGGGGCGGTGGTGCTGCTGATCTTGGCTTGTGGGCTGTCCGTGGTTTGGTTTCGGAGGTGAGGTGCGCACGGGCCGGCTGCCGGGGCAATTTGAGTTTATTCTTGAGCTTCATCCGCTAACACGCCGTCGCCGAGATCATGCGAAAACCGTGGCGAACCCTGGCACTGGCCTTGCCTGTCTTCATTGCGCTGGTCTTTATCAACAACACGACCCTATTGGCAACGGACAGTGAGGGCCGTCCAACGCTCCTTGCGCACCGCGGCATCTCTCAACAATTCGACCGCACCGACCTGCGCAACGACACTTGCACCGCAACGCGCATACTGCCGCCGACCCACGAATTCCTTGAGAACACCATCCCGTCCATGCAGGCCAGTTTCGCTGCAGGAGCCGATGTGGTCGAGCTCGACATTCATCTCACCACTGACGGCCATTTTTTAATCTTTCACGACTGGACGCTGGATTGCCGCACCAATGGGCACGGCGTCACGCGCGAGCATTCCATGGCGCAGTTAAAGCGCCTCGATATCGGCTACGGCTACACTGCGGACGGTGGAAAGACATTTCCTTTTCGCGGCAAGGGCGTCGGTCAAATGCCGTCATTGGACGAAGTCCTTGCCGCCTTTCCCGGCCGGCGCTTTCTCATCAATATCAAAAGCAATGACCCAGCCGAAGGCCATCGCCTCGCCAGCTTCTTGCGGAGCCTTCCCGCCGACCAGGCGGCGCGTCTGATGGTCTATGGCGGCGACAGGCCCATCGCCACGCTGAAAGCCGACATGCCCGCCGTACCGGCCATGTCCCGGGAATCCCTGAAGACCTGCCTGATTTCGTATATCGGCTATGGCTGGACCGGGCTCGTGCCGAAAGCCTGCAGAAACAGCGTCATTTTCGTGCCGATCAACATAGCGCCGTGGCTATGGGGATGGCCTGGCCGGTTCCTTACGCGAATGCGCGATGCCGGTAGCCATGTATTCGTCATTGGCCCTTATCACGGCGGCGCGTTTTCTACAGGCATCGATACGTCGCAGGACGTCGACCGCCTGCCGCCTGGATACTCAGGCGGCGTGATGACCAATGAAATCGAAGCGATCGCTCCCCTGATGAAGGAACCGTCGGCGGGCAACGCCAAGACGTCAAGAACGACGCCAAGCCCCTTGCTACATGAATAGGTCCGGAAAGGGCGTATGCAGATAGAACGTGTCGACAGAATCCCGCCAGAGGCCTTGGCGGCGGAAGACTTCTCTTTTGACATAGAGTATGAGGCGATTGCCCCATTCGACGGGCCCGGCATGCCGAACGTGGTGCCAGTCGAGTTGCGGACCAAGGCCTACGGTATTGACGAATCGTTATCCAAGCCGGATTTCGATTCAGATCGCTTGCTGCTCGCGGCGAAGGATGGATTGCATGTCGCGGGCTACTTGCTGGCCACCCCGGCGTGGAATGGCTGCGCGAGCATTGATGACATTGCCATATCACGCCGTTACCGTCGCACGGGCATCGGCAGACGCCTTATGGACGAAGCCGTGGCGTGGTCGGCGGCCTTGAACCTGAGAGCGATCCGCCTCGAAACCCAATCGTCGAACGTGTCAGCCTGCCGCTTCTATGCGCAGTACGGTTTTGTGCTGGGCGGGTATGACCGCTACCTGTACAGTCAGCTAGACGAGGATGTCAGGAGGGACGTCGCGCTGTACTGGTATCTGTTCCTTTAGCCCGCGAACTCGGCGTATCGCCGACGCGAATGCGTGGGCATGGCCGCATATGTGTCGCGACCGTATTGCCGAAATGGTCAGCTATCGCGGGTCGAAACTCAGTTCAAGTCGCGTGCCACCCGGCTCCATCACCATCGCGTGCCACTTGGGACCGCTGCCGGACAGCTCGGGCGCAAACTCGACCAGAACACCGGGATAAGCGCGGACCCGCTCGAAAAGGCGGTCGAGGGAAGACCGATCCGGAACCTTCAATGCAAGGTGATGCAGGCCGACGGTGTTCTTGCGATCAAAGGGCGTGAACGCCGTTGTATCCGCGACTTGCCACAGAGTGATCTTCGACGTCCCATCTGTTACGTACGCCGCAGGATAAGCAGGGTTGCTGCCGAATACGCGCCATCCCAGGCATTCCGTAAAGAAGCGTGTCGAGGCTTGGAGATTTGCAACGGTAAGGCCAATGTGGTCGATGCCTAGAGTCGCGGCAGTCATTGCGTCTACCCCCATTCTTCAAGTTTGCTGGCGGGAGATTGTGGCATGGCCGAATAGCCTCGAACAGGCGAAACCACTTGCATTGTCAACGGCATCGCGCATATGATCCATATACGTTTCATATATGGCATCGAAATGGGCATAGTAAATATCGACGACGACCTCCACGATCAAATCCGTAAAGCAAGCACCGTGTCGTGCAGGTCGATCAACGCGCAAGCGGCCTTCTGGATCAAGATCGGCATGCTGTGCGAGATGAATCCGACGCAGAGCTTCAATGAGATCGTGGCTGGCGAACTGCGGGCGGCCGGTGTGGCGCCGCAAGGCATCAAGGTCGCTTCGAGATGACGAAGCGGCCGGAAGAAATCGCGATCCTGGCTGAGTCGGGCAGATTGCTGGCACAGGTGTTTGGCTATCTGGACGGCCTGAACCTGATCGGCATGTCCACCATGCAGGTCAACGACTTGGTCGATGGCTTCATCGTCAACGAGCTGCAAGCGCGCCCGGCAAGCAAAGGGCAGTACGGCTATGCCTATGCGCTGAACGCATCGCGCAACAACGTGGTTTGCCACGGCGTTCCCTCGACGTCGGACATCTTGCAGAACGGGGATATCGTCAACTTCGATATCACGTTGGAGAAGAACGGCTATATCGCCGATTCGAGCAAAACGTATCTTGTTGGCGAGGTGTCACCACAGGCCGAGCGGCTCGTGCAGGTTACGTACGAAGCCATGTGGAAAGGCATCCAGACTGTTCGCCCTGGCGCCAGGCTTGGCGATGTCGGGCACGCGATCGAGCGGCACGCGCGGAAGAATGGCTATTCGGTCGTCAGGGAATATTGCGGGCATGGCATCGGGCGTGAAATGCATGAGCCTCCCGAAGTCCTGCACTGGGGAAGGCCGCGAACAGGGTTGGAACTGCGCGAAGGCATGGTGTTCACCATCGAGCCGATGATCAACCAATGCGGGCACGCCGTGCGGACCGAAGACGATGGCTGGACGGTGGTGACGCGCGATGGCCAGTTGTCCGCGCAATTCGAGCACACGGTCGCTGTCACGCGAAACGGCGTGCGCGTCCTGACGTTGCGACCCGGGGAGACGGTGCCCAATTTCGTCTCATGATGGCAGTGGTAGAGTTTGACGGTTGTGCCAGCGTCCCGGTTTGATTCAGCAGACCATCCACAATGATAAGGAACGCGCCACCGATGCGCGCGATATGACCATGCAGATTCCGGCAATCGATCCCGCCAAAACCGCGCTGTTGGTCATGCACTATCAGACTGACATTCTGGCGTTATTCCCCTCGGTCGCACCCACTTTGCTCGGCAATACGCGCAAACTGTGCGACGCTGCGCGAGCCAGCGGCGTCAGCGTCTATTTCGCGAAGTTCCACTTCAGTCCCGGCTATCCGGAAGTCAGTCCGTTGAACAAGAACGGGCACGGTGTCAAACAGCTCGGTCTTTTCGTTGAAGATCAAGTCTCGCCAGAGCTTGGGCGGCAGGCGAACGAACCGATCATCATCGCGCACCGCGCCAGCGTGTTCTTCGGTACCGACCTGCAGGTACGTCTGTCCGCCCAAGGCATCGATACGCTGATCATGGTCGGCATTGCGTCGACCGGCGTGATGCTGTCTTCGGTCGCGTACGCGAGCGATGCCGACTTCCGCCTGTTCACGGTCAAGGATTGCTGCTACGACCCGGATCAGGTGGTGCACGATCATCTCTTCTCGACAGCGTTCGAATCGCGTACGACGGTGCTTCCGCTGGCTGATGCCGTGGCATTGCTTGCCTGAGACTCCGGCGACTCAATCGGGGTGGGGTTCGGCGAAAACTTCGGAGGATGGACGGGAACAAGGCCGCGAACGCTGGCACAATTGCGCCTTTCTCATGAAGCATCAAAGGAATCCCCATGAAGTCTTCCCGCCGCTACAACCACCGCCAACGCAAGAAGCTCCATATCGGCGAGTATCAGGAGCTCGCATTCGAAGTGATGGCGGATGTCTCGGAGTCGGCTCGCCAGGGCGATCCCGAGGCGCTGCTCGATCGGTTCCTGCAAGAGGCCATCGAGGCCAACGGACTACTGATGGCGGGCGCCATCGACGATTGCCAATTGTCCGCCTATATCCTGCTGAACGCCGCTCGCGGCTCGGTCAGCGCCGAGCAGCGTGAAGCGGTCGAAAAATGGTTGCAGGCATCGGGTGACTTCGAAAACGTCCGGGTCGGACCGTTACGGGATGCATGGTACGGGTTGGACCGGTAGTAGAGACAGGCAAAAGAGATAAGGCCCGGCATTGCCGTGTCTTGTTCGATATTGCATCAATATTTCAGGGAGATTCCCCGAAAAGGAGGGCTGAGGCCCCAAGAATTGAGCCATGCGTCAGCCCCTACGGAGCACCGGCTGTAACAAAACCGCGATTGCAAAAAAGTCGCTACAGAGATAACGATGATAAATTCAACCATCATCAGGTCTCCCGGACGATATGCCAACGGGCTGTGTACTGCTCGTTGGCAACCAGGGGGCAGCAACTGACGGCAATGAAACTATAGCGCCCCCAACTGTCCTATGCATGCTGATTTCGCGCGCGCCGCTTAGGCTAAGTCAGGGTTGATCTGAGGTCAGTCGGCGGGCATTCCCGCCGATGGATCGCCTGTTTGAATGACCATATTAGCATTGGGTACGTTCAGCCGCTCTTCGTCTTTCGAAGGGCGGCGGCTCCTTTGGCGAACTTCAATGACAATGCGCCCAACAGTACGAGGGGCCATAGGTTTAGTTGAATCCAGAGCAACGCCCTGCGGCTTGTCGTGGCCTGCTTCAGGTCTTGGCGTCTCGCCTCCAGCCTCGCGACCTCTTGTTCCTGCGTAGAAGTCTTCTCTGCCCACTGCCGAAGCACGTCCGCCCCAGTTCGGGCCTCAGACGCGCACTGCGACAATCCCATAAGCAGAATCGCGGCATACTCTATCTCTGCTCTCTGAACGTCCCGGAGCAGACGTCCAGAGTTGTCTTCTTCGTCAAAAGCAGCGCGGTGGATTCGATTCACATGCTCCTGGGTGGAACGTTTAAACTCGTCTACTTCGGAGCTGAAGGCATCAAATGCAAGCGGACTTAGCTTAAGCGAACTCAATTTCTCAAATTGAGCGAGGAACCTATCCATTACGAGGTCGGAGAGCGCATTTTTCTGCTGTATGTTCTTGAGCAGACTGTCACCTGCTATACAAACACTCGCAAGGTTCGCTTCATAGCTGCCCCGAGCCTCTCGTGCAGTTTTGAGAAAGCGCTGAACGAGCGGACCTAAGTCCTTGACAGCGAGGCACCTAGGTTTCACAGACGCGGGCCCTGGGTCGCAAATTTCCGTCCATTTTTGGATGACTGCGATATGTTCAAGACTGCCTGCAAGGAGCTGTTCCGCATTGTCAATTTCGACGTTTGGCCTATTATTGCGGAGATCCACTAGCACGGAGTTCTTACGCTCGATCAGCTCTGCGACGTCCAGCAGTTCACGCTGGACGTCATTTGACAAGAACAGCAGGGAAACGCCGATAGCAGCCAACGGGTAATACACCAAATCAATCCAGTTCCAGACAAAGGAACGGTAAGTCAGCCAGCCGATTAAGAACGCGGCACAAAACAGACCAACAGAGAGCAGACTAAACAGCAGCATGGGGGTATGCCAATCTACGAATTTTAACGGCATCATCCAATGCCATATCTCCGTGATGTTCAAGGACGGCTTCTGACGCGGCCGCTTTCTCTAGTTTCCAAGGTACGTGAGGCAAGGCAGAAAGCTTGCGCGGCTTAACGATCGCGTTGCAGATCGGGCGGCGTTTGATATGGCCATTCCGTAGCGCGCCCCAACCTTCACCACTGCGCTCTGCGTTAAGGCTACGGACGGGACCTATCGCACGACACAAGACCTGCAGGTGCGACAAGATTGTTCGATAGGACCAGCAGTTCGGAGGCTTTGCGCTTAACCTGGGCGTAGTACGTTAAGCCTTTTCGATAGATTGGCATACCGTCGTACAAGGCCTCAATTTCAGGGACATCGTCATACGTAAGCATCCACGGACACTTCAAGCCGCGGACAAGCTTCGCGAGGCGGGCGTGATCGGATGGCTCATAGAAGCTCAAGTACAAATCTCTGCCTTGCCCGTAATACGGCGGATCGATGTTGAGCAGCGCTCGCTTGGGCAACCGTTTGCTCCAGTCTCTTAGACACCGTTCCGCGTCGAGCTGGCTGAGGTGGACGACCTCTTTGTATGTGTGAATGCGCTGTATCTTCTGGATCAATTCGGTTCGATTGAATCGGCAGTCAAGCGTGTAGTTGCCAGTTTGGTTCTTCCCGCCGATCACGCCGCCTTTCAGTATGCCCGATCGGTTTGTTCGGTTCAAAAACAGCGTGGCGAATGCGAGTGCCTGAACATCAGCCGTGGCGTCGAAAAGGATGGCACGCTGTCGTTGCCACTCCGCGATGGTGATCTTGGTCTTGAGAATTTTCTCGCACAGCGGGTCAGGCTCGTGCACGACGGCGTACCAGAATGCAGAAATGGCCGGGTCGATGTCGTTCAGCCATACCTCTGCCATGTCGCCATTCAATAGCAGCCGCCATGCAATGCCGGCTCCGCCGGCGAACGGCTCTGCATAGACGCCCCGCAATACATCGTTGGCTCTTGCAAGGTCAAGGACAAACGGGGCAAGCTGTGTCTTGCCCCCTGGATAGCGCAGCGGGGAGTCTGTTGTAGGCATAAGTTGGAACCATAACAATTTTGTCGGCGGCTGGCCAGCGCAAATTAGCGCTTTTCCATGGCGTCGAGCATGTATTTGAGAGCTGGCTCCCATGTGTCGAATGCGGCCACTAGATGGCGACGTACTGGGATCGTCCCAAGATGCACCGCGGTGCCGAGAGTGTGCATGCTATGAGCAATAGCAGACTTGGAGGCGTTCTGGTTCAGGACTTGCAGCACTTTGCGCGGTGCGCCTTCAGCTTTTGCGTCTGCGGCGCAGGCTTGAGCCATCTCGAAGTCGCTCACATCGGGACGCTTGGGATCATTTCGCCTGTAGTAGAGAACTAACACACGTTCCACGAACGCCCGAAGAAGATAGTTCGCCGCGAACTCATGGTCATCAATTGGCAAGCCCAGCATCTCGCTACGCAGACGTAGCAGTGTCTTGTCCTTCGACTTCACCGTGAAGCTGGACTGCATCAGCTTGTTTCGGTTCGCCGGATTGGCAGAGCTTCGAGGTCTCTGCCCAACATCCTTTGGCTGGGCAGCTGGAGAAGGGCGTACGGCGGGAGTCGCTGGCTGAGGCAGGCGAGTGACAGGAACCCTTCCACTAGAAGCCAGACGCTGTACATATGCATCACGTTCCGCTGCGTTTGAACGGGAATGTACCGGCGGTTGCTTCCTGTCAGGCGCCGGAAGACTGTCCAGCACCATTTGGAGCAGGGTCTGATCCACCTCGGAAGGGTCGTGGGTATAGATGAGGCGCCCTTCGTCGTCGACACCTTTGAGCCCCAGTATCGCCCGACGACTAGTGTTGTTGAGATAGCGCGAAAGTGTGGTGATACTCACGATCGCGCGCTGGTCCGCATCCAACAGCCCTACTTCAACAAGGCGATCCCGAACAGCCAGTGCTAGGACGTCTGCCTTAGCCGTTGTTTTGGCTGCGGTCCGTTTGGCGGCGCGAGCCTTGGCATCAGGGTCCCATTCACGCGTACCGATGCCCCCCTGCGCGCCGAGATGGCGTCGATCGATCCACGGCTGAGCGTTTGCCCGGTCCGGAAAGACAAAAACCCTTAGTTCTTGGGGAATATTGCCGTTCTTACTTAGTTTCTGGAACGCTTCGCGGTACTCCGATGGAGCCCGGCTCGGATCCGAGAGTAAAAGCAACGCGCATGTGCGCCGATTGCCTTCAACAGCAATGTAGTGGCCGGGCAGTCCATCGTATTTGACAACACCGAGGATTTCCAGCGGACTGAGGGAGCCAATTCTGGCGATATCGCCAGCTAATGCGACCAGCTGGGAGTCGCATAGCTTAGCAATGATGTCGGCTTCGCGTTCAAGTGGGTCATGCCGGGGGTTGTCCCCATCTAGATGGATCGCCTTTGAGGGGACCGTTAGGTACTCCTCTCTAGCAATGGCCACACTGTTACGAGCCATGGCTACTCCCCCCTACTTCGCTTACGTTGACCAATAAGGTAGGTGCGGCCTTACGCAGATATTTCGAGCCCTGTCGGCTGTCAGACAGCATCGTTCTTGGCAACATCTTCGCTCTCCGTACGCTCATACTCTTAACCCGTCAAGAATGTCCCGTGCGTCTTACTTCCATGTTGTTGTCTTAAATCCGCGGCGGATCATCACAACCCCAAAGTGGCATCCAAAGGCGCCATGGTAGGTAGGGAGATCCGAAGGGCGAGATGTTACCTCGAAATCCGCCATATCGGCCCTCGGCAACGTCACATTTTGAGTCTGGCAAGATCTCTCCTTGGTGTGGGTCCGGGGCGAGAACGTGTATTGGCTTAAACGTTCCTAATAGCTGTTATTACCTCAGCTAGGGACGCTGATACTTGCTAGAAACAACGTTGCGCAGAAATCTTGACGCTCGAACATGTTGCAGATTTCCGCGCATCAGAGTGGGAAGTGGAAGGGGCAGCAGATTAGCGCTGTCTCAAATACCAGAACGCAAGATGGCCCCCGTACCGCGAAATCATTGGAAGACGTACATTTATCCTTAGTACAGCGGGACATGGTGGTAAGTACATGGCGGCACCAAGGCTGCGTCAGAGCTGTTTAGGATCGCATGAATGACTGCTTGCGGATGTTGCATGGGTGCTGCTATACCGAGAGCTACTTGTTGAAAATCGAAGGCTGGAAGTCGCTTATTGGCCGACATCCGGCGCCGCAGATTCCCTTTCTCCCCCAAAGCTAACATTCGTACGTCAAACTCAACGCTGTCCTGGTCTCGTCCGCCAAAGGTGTACAGAACGATGGACCCAGGGCCGCTCGAGGTCGGTACGACGGGCGCAAGCTCGGATACTAGCTGCTAAGCCCAACCGTAACCAGGAGCTGGTATGTTCGACCACATGAAATTCGGCGTCACCGACTACACCGCAAGCAAAGCGTTCTTCCTCAAGGCACTGGAGCCGTTGGGCGTAGCTGTAGCCTCAGAAGGCCCACCGTCCTACGGCGTCGAGCTTTGCCCTCCAGGCAAGCCCTCACTCTGCCTCTTCCAGACCAACGAAAAACCAGCCCATCTCCACCTCGCCTTCAAAGCCGAAACACGCCACCAGGTAGATGCCTTCTATCGCGCCGCTCTCGATGCAGGCGCCAAAGACAACGGCCCACCCGGCCTGCGCCCGCACTACCACCCCAACTACTACGCCGCCTTCGTCATCGGCCCCGATGGCCACAACATCGAAGTCGTTTGCCACGAGCCCGAAGCCGAAGCCAAAGCCAAAGCCAAAGCCAAAGCCAAAGCCAAAGCCAAAGCCAAAGCCAAAGCCAAAGCCAAAGCCGAAGCGAATCTACCGCTGCACCAAATCCCTGACCCCCTGCCGGCAAAGGCTGACGAAATGCTGCGCCGCCGATGACTGGCCGCGCCCGGGGTGAAACGCCAGAATTGCCCGGAATCGAACCGCCCCGGCGAACGGAACACTTCGCAGCCCAAGCGCCAGATAAGTCCGCGCAACCAGCGGATTGGTGATCGCGAGACCGGCACCCGCCAGCACCAGCGCGCATTGCGTATGGCTGTACGGCGTCGTCACGACGAAGCGTGGTGCGATCTGCTGCTCGGCGAAAGCAGCTTCCAGTTGCCGCTGGGCTGGGTCCGCGGCGTCGAGGCCGATCAGCGGGGCGTCGGCCAGGTCTGCGACGCCGATTTTGGCCCGGGCCGCGAAGGGGTGCGTTGCCGGCACGATGCAGACTGCCGGCACGGCGTAGAACTCCGAAGCGGTCAGGCCGCTGGTGTCGACCTCATCGCCCATGAAGGCCAGGTCGAGTTCGCGTTGCAGCAGGCGTTCGCGCAGCGCGCGCGAGCTGTCGACCTCCAGCCTGCATTGGCTGCGCGGGTAGTTGTGCGAAAAGCTGGCCACGGCCGTTGGCATCACGCTGGCGGCCATCGCATGCAAGGCGCCGACGCGCAATACCGTGTCCTCGTGCTGGCGAAGCAGGTCGATCTTGCGCTGGACGGCGTCGAGGCCGATATAGACGCGCTCGACCTCGTCCATCAGCGCGGCGGCCTCGGCGGTCGGGACCATGCGGCCCTTGCTGCGGTCGAACAGTCGCAGCTGCGCGATCTTCTCCAGTTGCAGGACGATTTGGGTCACCGCCGGCTGGCTGATATGCAGCGCCTCGGCGGCGCGGCGGGCAGAGCCGAGCCTCATGACCATACGGAATACCTCGATCTGCCGCGCGCTGATGGACGGTTCGCCTGCGTCTTTCGCCGCCTCTTTCATTGGAGCCCTATAAGTTTGTCTTATTGCAAAGCCGCAATGGCTTTGATCGCAAAGGCATGCCGCGCCATAGACTTCACCGTATGCAATCGTCGTCTATCGCCATGCCCCTCGACCGCTCATCGAAGCCGCCCTCGACCTTCAATCCGACTCTCAACCCGGCGCTGCACGGGTTGCAATGCATCAGCTGCGAGGCCATCTATCCCGTGTCCGACCTCCCGGAAGGCTGCCCCGCCTGTCACAGCCGGGGCCGGCCCAGCAGTGTCGAAGCGGTCTACGACGCGCGAGCGTTCGATTTTGCACCAAAAAGCACAGGTTATCGCTGGGGGCATTGCCTGCCGTATCTGAATGGCGTGACGCTGGGCGAGGGCGACACACCCTGTCTTCCGGTGCCCGCGCTGGCCGAGCTGGCCGGCGTCGCCTCGGTATGGATCAAGAACGAAGGGGCGAACCCCACTGGCTCGCACAAGGACCGCATGTCGGCCCAGGCCGTGAGCCGAGCGCTGGCGATCGGCGCGAGCGAAGTGGTGCTGGCCTCGAGCGGCAATGCGGCGGTATCCGCCGCGGCCTACTGCGCAGCCGCGGGCCTGGGCTGCGAAGTGGCGACTTATCGGGATTTGCCGGCAATATTCGATGCGGCACTGCGCTACTACGGCGCCCGTCGCATCGTCTGCGAGACCGGCCACGCGCGGTGGCAGCATGTGAGCCGACGCGTCCGCGACGATGGCGCGTTCGCGCTGACCAACTACAGCATTCCCGCGGTGGGCAGTCCGGTGTTCGGCGTGGAGGGCTATCGAGCGGCAGCACTCGAATGGGTGCACCAGGGTTGCGAGCCGGACCATGTGATGGTGCCGACGGCGCGCGGCGACCTGCTGTGGGGCATCTATAGCGCGCTGCGCGATCTGGTTGCGGCAGGGCGGCTGGCCCGCGTGCCGAAGCTTTGGGCCGTCGAGCCGTTTCCGCGCCTGTCGCGCGTGCTGGCCGGCGAGGCACAACAGGGGGATTTCTATGGCGCCACGCAGCAGTTCTCGACCGCAGGATCGACGGTGACCGCGCAGCAGGTTCTCGCGGTGACGCGCTCCGGCGGCGGCGCAGTCGTCATTGACGACGATGCCGCCCGCGCCGGCACCGCAGCGCTGGCCTCGGCAGGATTCTGGGTCGAGCTGTGCGCTGGGGCTGGGCTCGCTGCGGCGCAAATGCTGCGCGCCGATGGGCGCATCGATGCATCGCAATCCGTTCTTCTGATGTTGACGGCACGGGGCGATCGCGACCCCGCGCAAGGCTGACCCTTACACAGGCTGGAGTCTTTCCATGACGCTGCGCTATCTGATCGCCTCCCTCGCAATCTGCCTCACCGCCCATGCCCCCGCGGCCATGTCGGCCTATCCGGAAAAACCCATTCGCCTCGTCGTGCCCTGGGCCGCGGGCGGCAGTACCGATGCGCTGGCGCGTGCGGTGGCGCAGCGGATGAGCGAGTCGATGGGCCAGCCCGTGGTCGTGGAGAACCGGGCAGGGGCCTCGGGCCGCATCGGCGCAGAGGCCGTGGCAAAGGCGGCCCCGGACGGCTACACCTTGGGCGTCATCGAACTGGCCCATACGGTCGCGCCGTCGGTGTTCCGCCAGATGCCATACGACCTGCTGCGCGATTTCGCGCCGGTGTCGTTGCTTGGGGAATCGCCGCTGGTGCTGTTCGCCGATAGCACCCGCTATCGACCCGGGGAGGCACAGCGCTTCCTTGCCGATGCGCGCAAGCAGGGCAAACCGCTGCAACTGGCCACGAGCGGCAACGGCACGATCAGCCATCTGGCGGCCAAGATGTTCGAAGCGCAAGCTGGCGTGCCGATCGATGCGGTGCCCTACCGCGGCTCCGCGCCCGCGCTCACCGACGTCTCCTCGCAACTGGTCGCTGGCCATTTCGCCACGCTGGCAAGCGGCAGCAGTCTGCTCGGCGCGGGCAAGATCACCGCGCTGATGGTCACCGGGCCGGCGCGCATTGCGGCGCTGCCCAATGTGCCGACTGCCGCCGAGGCTAAACTCCCGGCGCTGCAGATCAGCCAGTGGTGGGCCATCGTCGCACCCGCACGCACGCCGTCGACTGTGGTCAGCAAGCTGGGTGACGAGGTACGCGCGGCGCTCACCAATCCGCAGACCAAGGCGCGGCTGGATAGCCAGGGCATCGACCTGAAGGCATCCTCGCCCGCGCAACTGGGCGACAGGCTGCGCGGCGAGGTCGATCGTTGGGCGGCGCTGGTGAAGCAGGCGGGTATCCAGCCGGAATAAGGATCGGCGCAGATCCCGTTATCGCGGCGGGATCCAATCGTTCGTCAGGCGCGTTGGCCCGTGTCGCCGATCCCGGCCAGCAGGTATCAGGCGCGTTGGCCCACGTCGCCGATCGCCGCCAGCAGATCGTCCGCATGGACCATCCATTCCCGGACTTGCCGCAGCCTCCGGTATTGATTCAGCACGGCGCTCCACTGCGGCGATTCCAGCAGTTGATGCCAGACCGGCTCGAGGTCTCGCGAATCCGCCTGCTGCGTCTCGATCAGCTTGCTGGCGAATTCAAGGGTGGCCGGTGCCGACAGCAGCTGCATCCGGCTGGCAGCACCTAGCACGCGTGGATTGGATTCGGCGGGCGCATCGCTGCAGTACAGGACCTTGCTGGCGAGGCCCGTCTCGTCGGTTGGCAGCGCGCTCAGCGAGGCGCCGCGCAGGCGCACGGTGCCTTGTTCCGTCTGGAATGCGTACACGACGTGTTTCTCGGCGTGGGCGAGCAAGCGTAAGCCGCGCAGCAGCCGGGGGAGGTCCGTTGTGGCCGCGTCCACGGAGGCTTTGGCTTCCACCAGCAGGCACACGTCCCAGGCCGGCGTTTCGTCGTTCGTCTCCGCCTGTCTGAGCAGCACCGCATCCCATTCGGTCTTGGCCCGCTCATGGCTGGCCGGCAGCGATGCCGGCACGCGCATCGAGGTCACGACGCGAAAAGGGACCCGGTCGGGCGCCGATGTTCCCTCCGCGTCGTTGAGCCGCTGTGCCAACGCGCGCAGCGCCTGGGCGGCCAGCGCTTCGACGGCGGCCCCGCGCTGCCGCGAGGAAACGCCTTGCGCCGTCGCGGTGGCGGTTCCCGAGCGAGGGCCTTGCCTGTCCCATAGCGTCCGATACTGGCGGACCTGCGCATCCGAGCTCAGCGCTTCGAGCCGGCGCAAGCGTTCCAGTGCGGGACTGTGCAACAGTTGCGCCAATGCCGGCTGCAGCGGCGCTGCGTTCGACATTGCGTTCGGCGCCTCGTTCGAAATTGCCGGCATGGCGAGCAGCCCTCGAACGGTATCGTGCAGCGCTGCCCAGGAGGAAGCCGACGCGGCCGCGTGGAGCCCGGTCATTGCCTCGCGCTGCGGGCCCGATGCGTGTCGCTGCGGTTTGTTCGGATGAGCCACCGCATTGACGGCGGCCAGCACCAGCCTGCGGTCCTGCTCGGCGCGGGCCGCCAGCGATGCGTACTCGCGCACGTGAGGCACCCGGTGCCGCAGCACCATCGCCTGGAACGCCGGGTCTCCGGCATCCGGCCGGATCGCGTCCCGCACCATGCGCGCGAGCGATTCGATGAACAGATGCTTCAGTGCGGCGCTGGGGACTTCACCGTTGGCGAGCGCGAGACGAGCCTGCTCGATGGTCACCGCTAGCGCCGTCGTGGGATTGGCCTCGTGAATCCGTTCCGGCACGACGCCGATCGCCGGCAAGCGATACCGGCGTGCGACGGCGCGCAGCGTGTCGTCGAGTAGGGCTGGCGGTGGCGGCAGCGGCAGGGACATGCGTGCAATGGTAGCAATGACTCACGCGCCCAACGACTCCCGCACCAATGACGCCCGCACCGGTTACGCCCGCGCCGGTTACGCCCGCGCCGATGACTCCAGCGCTGGTGACTCCCGCACCCCAACGCGCCCCGATGTCCCTTGGGGACCCCCGCGCAGTCTTGTCACCCCGCGCGCGCCATGGCACCGAGGCGCCCGAGCACTTCGTCCAGCTCGGCATTCAACGTCGCCACCAGTTCCGCCGCCGGCAGCGAACGCGCCAACGGTGCGGCCTGGCCCGCCCATTGCGCGGCAAAGTCCGCGCTGCCCTTTGCCTTGGCCGCGGCATGCAGCGCCTTGCCGGCGTCATAGGTGATCGGGTAATCCGGGATCGGCGGCGCATCGGCGGCGACGCCCAGTTCGGTGAAGCGATTGACGAAGCCCCGCGCGGCGCGTCCCGAGATGGCGCGCGTCAGCGTGGTGGGGCGCGTCTGGTCCGCCAGCAGCGCTTCGCGATACGCGGCGTCGGCCACCGTCTCGGGGCAGGCCACGAACGCAGTGCCCAGCTGCGCGGCCGTCGCGCCCAGGGCCAGCGCGGCTGCGATGCCGGCGCCGTCCATGATGCCGCCCGCGGCAATCACCGGCAGGCTGGTCTTGCGCACCAGCAGGCGGACCAGGGCCATCGTGCCCAGCCCTTCGTCGAAGCCCTGCGTATCGACCACGCCGCGATGGCCGCCGGCCTCGACGCCCTGCGCCACCACGGCATCGATACCAGCCGCTTCGACCTGACGCGCTTCGGAAATCGTCGTCGCCGACGCCAGCAGCACGATGCCCGCCTCGCGCAGCGCCTCGATCCATGCCTGCTTCGGCAGGCCGAAGTGGAAGCTGACGACCGCGGGCTTCTCTTCGAGCAGCATCTCGAACATCGCGTCGTCGGCGACGAAGCTCCGATAGATCTCGCGCAGCGAGGCCGGCGGCGTCGCCCCGAATTCGGCGAAGCGCGGCGCCAGGTAGTCGAGCCAGCCGCGTTCGCGCTGCGCATCGGCCTGGGCGGGCACATGGCAGAACAGATTGATATTGAACGGGCGATCGGTCAGCGCGCGCGTGTCGCGAATGGCCTGGCGTGCGGCATCGGCGTTCATCGCGCCGACGCCGAGCGAGCCGAGGCCGCCGGCGTTGGAGACGGCGGCGGCGAGCGCGGGCGTGCTGACGCCTGCCATCGGCGCCTGGATGATCGGCGTCGACATGCCGAGTCGGGCCAGCAGCCCGTTTGCAGCGGAAGAGGGGGTCATGGGAGGCTCCTTCGGGAATCGACCGCTCAGCCTTGGCGCAGCTCGTGCAGCAATGCTTCGTAGGCGGCGGTGGTGAAGCCGGCGCGCTTGACCAGGAAGGTATGCGCGGAGCGCACCGGCACGGTGTGAAAGTCGGCGCTGTCGCGATGCAAGGCGAGCAGCGACTTGGGCAGGATGGCGAAGGCCGAGCCCGCGCTGACGCAGGCCAGGATCGCGTGATAGGAGGGCATTTCGCGCACGGTCAGGTTGCGGCGCAGGGCCTCGTCGGCCTGTGCCAGCCATTCTTCGGCGCAGCGGCGATAGGTGCAGCCGCGCGTGAAGCCGGCCAGCGTGCGCAGCGTGACGTCCTGCGGCCGCCGTACGCGCGGATGGCTGGCCGGCAGCACCAGCACCAGTTCCTCGGTGAACAGGAACGTGCCTTCGAGCCCCGGCGCCATGTCTTCCATCGACAGCTGGCGCGGCGATCCATTGCCCGGATGGGCGACGATCGCGCAGTCGAGCTGGTGCAAGGCGACCGCATCGGCCAGCGCCTGCGCGGTGCCGGTGCGGATCTCGACGTCGACCAGCGGATAGCTTGCGTGATAGCGGGCCAGCGGCTTTGGCAGGCGGGCTGCCGCGGCGCTTTCCATGGTGCCCAGCCGCAGCTTGCCGGTGGGGACGTCGTGCCGCATCGCCTGCCGCGCTTCCTCGGCCAGCGCCAGCAGCCGCTCCGCATAACCCAGCAGCTTTTGCCCTTCGGCGGTCAGCGTCATCCGTTTGCTGTCGCGCTGGAACAGCGTGACGCCGAGGCTGTCCTCGAGCTGCTTGATGCGCGTGGTGACGTTCGACTGCACGCGATCGAGCGCGCGCGCGGCCCGCGTGACGCTCTGCTCCTGCGCCACGGCGCGGAAGATTTCCAGTTCGGCCAGTTCCATCGGATGCGGCGCGGGGTTTCGCGTCGTTCTCAATTCAGGAATGAAGATGGATTTAATATCCTGTATCGAGAACGGAAAGTCAAGGCGGCGGTGTGGGGATGTTGGGGGAATGCCGTTAAACCACCCCCTCTCCCCAACCCTCTCCCCCTGAGGGGGAGAGGGAGAACACAGAGCGCGGAATCAAAGTCCCGCGAGGGGGAAGGTGAGCACAGAGCGCGGAATCACAGTCCCGGCGAGGGAGAGGGAGAACACAGAGCGCGGAATCAAAGTCCAGGCGAGGCGGAAGGAGAACACAGAGCGCGGAATCAAAGTCCCGGCGAGGCGGAAGGAGAACACAGAGCGCGGAATCAAAGTCCCGGCGAGGGGAAGGAGAACACAGAGCGCGCAATCACGGTCCCGGCGAGGGAGAAGGAGAACACAGAGCGCGCAACCACGGTCCCGGCGAGGAAGAAGGAGAACACAGAGCGCGCAATCAGAGTCCCAGCGAGCGAGAGGGAGAACACAGAGCGCGGAATCAAAGTCCCGGCGAGGCGGAAGGAGAACACAGAGCGCGGAATCAAAGTCCCGGCGGGGCGGAGGGAGAATACCGAGGGCTCGAAAGCCAGCCCAAAAACGCAAAGCGCTTCCCGAAGGAAGCGCAATCGAAAGCAGAGCCGCTGGCGGTGTTCTCCCTCTCCCGCTTGCGGGAGAGGGGCCGGGGGAGAGGGCCGCGCGCGAAGCGCGCATGCTCACAGGCCGATCAGAAATCCTCCGCGTCCACGTCGTAGTTGGCCGGCTCCCAGCGGATCGCCAGCAGCGCCAGCAGGCCGGCCAGCGGCGCCAGCGCGATGACCCAGAACACCTTGGTGCTCAGCGCCGCCGCCAGCACGGGGAACAGGAACAGCGACAGCGTGGAGCTGGCCCGCATCAGCGTCTGGTTGAAGCCCACGCCGACGCCGCGCAGCGAGGTCGGGTAGCTCAGCGAGGCATAGGTCATCGTATGCGCGCCCGGACCGAAGCCCTGGCCCAGCAGGAACACGGCCAGCAGCGCGATCGCCGCCACCACCTCGCTGACGCCGTCCGGCTTGCCGACCAGCGCCAGGCCGACCAGCGCGGCCAGCTGGAACGCGTAGCCGACCACCGTCAGCTTCCACGCACCAACCCGCGGTACCAGACGCACGCCGATCAACCCGCCGACGAAGGCGAACAGCAGGTTCAGCGCCAGCGAGATCAGGATCGTGTTCAGCATGGTCTGCGCCAGGAAGCTGGCGATGATCACCGGCAGGCCGAACGCGACCGCGTTATAGGCGAACGACGAGGCGATCGACATGATCGTCGCCAGTACCGTGCGGCTGCGGTAGACGCCCTGCAGCAGCACCGCATAGTTGCCCCACGAGGCCGCGCGCTTGGCGGGCTTGGCCACCGCATCGGGCGCGACCACCGCGTCGATGCCATAGGAGCGCTTCAGGATCCGCGCCGCCCCTTCGAGGTCGCCTTGGTTGGCGGCCCACACCGGCGATTCGCTCATGTACTTGCTGCGCACCGCGATGATGACCAGCGCCGGCACCGCGCCGAAGCCGAGGATGATGCGCCAGAGCAGCCCGCTGTGCGACTCGGGCAGGACCGCGTAGCACAGCAGCACCAGCAGATACGACACGCAGATCGCCGCATACCAGGTGGGGCACCACATCGCCACGCGTGAGGCCTTGTTGCCGCGGCCCTGCAGCTTGGAGAACTCGGCGAGGAAAGCCATCGCCACTGGCAGATCGATACCGACGCCCAGGCCCATCACGAAGCGGGCACCGGCGAGTACGTATTCGTTCGGCGCGAGCGCACAGGCGATCGCCGCCACCACGAAGAACAGCATGTCGGCCATGAAGACGCGATAGCGGCCGATGCGGTCGGTGAAATAGCCGCCGAGAAAGGCGCCGACGATGGCGCCGAAAGTGATCGCCGACGCGACCATGCCGGTGCCGGCCGGCGTCAGGTTGAATTCGCGGGTGACGTCCTTCAGGCCGAAGGCCAGTGCGCCGAGGTCGTACGCATCGAGAAACACGCCGCCCAGCGCAATCGCGACCACCATGCGGGCATTGCTGGCCTGGGCGCCGCCCTGGTTGACCAGTTGCGAGACATCGGCGGCGGAGCGGATGACGGCTTTGTCGGGTGGGGCAGCGGTGGCTGGCGCCTGTTGCGCTTCGGCGGGGGAGAGAGTGAGGTCGACGGACATGGGGATCGTGATGGGAGCATGCGCCGCGCACCGGTACGGCGGCGGCGCGGCGCATGCTACGCCAGAACGATCGCTGGACCAAATGACTTATTGTTATATCTTTAAGGACGCGGCAATTCCGGACCCGGCGCGTCCCTGTTCGGGTCTTACGGCTGGCCGCCCCCGGTTCCCTCGAAGGCGGCGCGCAGTGCCGCCGCATCGAGCTTCTTCATCCCCAGCAGGGCTTGCACCAGCCGGTCGATGCCCGCCTGGTCGCCGGTGCGCATCAGCGCCTCCATCTCGGCCGGCACGATCTGCCAGGAGATGCCGAACGGGTCCTTGCACCACCCGCATACCTCGGCTTCCGGCACCGCAGAGAGCTTGGACCAATAACGGTCGATGCTCGCCTGGTCCTCGCAGGGCACGACAAACGAGATCGCCTCGTTGAACGCGAAGCCGTGCGGGAAGCCGCTGTCCATCGCCGCCATCCAGGTATTGCCGAGCCTGAAGTCGGAGAACATCACCGAGCCGGCCGGATTCGGTTCCATGCCAGGCCCATAACGGACCAGTTGCCCCGCCTGCGAGCCGGGAAAGATCTCGCGCCAGAATTCGCCGGCCGCTTCGGCCTTGCCACAAGCCTCGCCGGTGAACATCATCGCCGGCACGATGGACGGCCGGGATTCGCCCGAGGTATTGGTCAGCATCAGTTGCCACGACAGCCCGTAGCGGTCCTGCACCCAGCCAAAGCGCGCGCTGAAGGGGTAGGCGTCGAGCGGCATCAGCGCCTGGCCGCCGTCGATCAGCTTGTCCCAGGTGGCATCGAGCTGCTCGCGCGCCTGCGGATCGCGGCCCGGATCGAAGAGGACGAAGAAGGACATCGACGGATTGAAGCGGAACATCGGTCCCGCCGAGATCGCCATGAAGGGCTGGCCCCATAGCGTGAACCGCACGATATCGCAGTCGCCCGAAGGCGTATTGCGGATCTGCCCGACGAAGTCGACGGCCGAATCCGGAAACACCGAGACATAGAAGCGCGCCGCTTCCACGGCCTCCTTGTCGTACCACAGGTGCGGAGTCACGGTGACGGGCGGGCTGACAAGCGTGGTCATGTGCAAGGCTCCTTTTCAGGCATTTCGAAAGGAAAACGGCGCCATGTCGGCCGCCGTTTCGCGATGAAACTCCAGAGTAGTCGCCGCCAGCGCCATCGACAAAGCCGGGTAATGAAAAATCCCCCGGTGGAATGCCCTGGGGATTGCCCGTTTCAACGGCGCGGTGGCGCTATTTCTGCACCGCGGGCGCCGGCGTGGCGAGCCTCGCCTGGGAACTGGCCGATGCCGAACGCCGATGGTCGATCATCGAGACCGCGAGCGCCGCAATCACGGCCGGAATCGCGATGGCGACGAAGTTCTGCTGCAGCGGCAGCGCCATGCCGACCAGCGTGCCGATCACGATCGGGGCGAGGATCGCGCCGCTGCGGCCGACGCCCGAGGCCCAGCCGATGCCGGTGCCGCGCGCCGCCATCGGATAGAACTGGCCGGCATAGGCATAGGTGACGATCTGCGTGCCGATGGTCGATGCACCGGCCAGGCCCACCAGCACGAAGAGCACCGGGGTCGGCACCGGATAGCCGAGCAAGGTGATCGACACCGCCGCCAGCGCATACATGCCGACCAGCACGTGCTTGATATTGAAGCGGTCCGCCAGCCAGCCGCCGCCGATCGCGCCGATCATCGCGCCGAAGTTCAGCACCAGCACGAAGGTCAGCGCCGAGCCCAGGCTGTAGCCTGCGCTGGCCATCAGCTTGGCCAGCCAGGAGCTCAGCGCATAGACCATGAACAGGCACATGAAGAACGCGACCCAGAACATCACGGTGCTCCAGCCGCGGCCATCCTGGAACAGCTTGCCGATCGGCGCCTCGCCGGCTTTGAGCTCGGGCAGCGCAAAACGGTCGTCGGCTTGCGGCCGATAGGCCGGCTCCAGCCGGCTCAGCACGTTCTTGACCTCGTCGATGCGCCCGGTGCGGATCAGGAAGGGCATCGACTCCGGCAGCGACTTCATCACCATCGGGATCAGCAGCACCGGCAATCCGGCGGCGAGGAACACCGATTGCCAGCCGTAGCTCTCGATCAGCCCCTTGCCGACCACCGCGGCCAGCATCCCGCCGACCGAATAGCCGCTGAACATCAGCGTGACCATGGTGCCGCGGATCTTGCGCGGCGAATACTCGGTCATCTGCGCGACGACATTGGGCATCACGCCGCCGATGCCAAGGCCGGCCAGGAACCGCGTGACGCTGAACGTCACCGGATCGCTGGTGAAGCCAGCCGCGGCGGTGAACACCGAGAACAGCAGGATGCAGATGGCAATCGCCCAGCGCCGGCCGATGCGATCGGCGATGGTGCCAAGGAAAATCGCACCGAACATCATGCCGAACAGCGCGGAGCTGACCATGAAGCCGGCCTGCGTCGCGTCCACGCCCATCGACTGCATGATCGACGGCAAGGCGATGCCGGCCACGGCCAGGTCGTAGCCGTCGAAGATGATGATCAGCGCGCACCAGAACAGCACGAGCCCATGGAAGCGGTTGAAGCGGGCCTCGTCGGCCAGCTGGTGGACGTCGACTTGACGCATGGTTGTCTCCTTGCAGTCCGGTTTCTACCGGCTCTGTGATGGGTGAACGGTCGGGTACGGGGTCGAAGGCGCCGCTAGGGAGCCGCGCCGGCGTTGCCCGCGCCTTGAGGCCACTCTGGCGGCAACCCCGGTGGCAACTGCGTGATCGGCGCCATCGGGGGCACGTGCGACTCACGCACGAAATCGGCGATCGCCGCGATCAACGCGTCCGGCTGGTCGCGATGGGCCGAATGGCCGCAGTCGGGCAACTCGAGCAGGCGTGTCTGCGGCACGCGGCGCGCGATGCCGCGGATCTGCTCCAGCGTGCCGTACTCGTCGTCGAGCCCCTGCACCGCCAGCAGCGGGCAGGTAATGCTCGCGATCTCGGCCTCGATCGACCAGTGGCGAAACGGCGGATGCAGCCAGATGCCATTCCATCCCCAGAAGGCCGAGTCCGGATCGTCGTGATAGCGGGCCAGCCGCTGGCGCAGATCGGTGCTCAGATAGGCTTCGCGCGCCTTCTCGATGCTGGAGACCGACAGGTCCTCGACGAGGATGTGCGGCGCCAGCACGATGGTGCCGGCGACGCGCGACGGAAAGCGCGCCGCGTACAGCAGCGCGATGGAGCCGCCATCGCTGTGCCCAAGCAGCCAGGGCGGCTGCGCCTCGGCGTCGATGCCGAGCGCCGTCAGCAGCGCAGGCAATACCTCATGCGCCTGGCGGTGCATGAAATCCGGGTGCCACACCTCGTCGGCCGCCCGCGGCGTGGAGCGTCCATACCCCGGCCGCGAGTACACGAGGCCGCGCCAGCCCAGCGCCTCGCAGGCGCGCTGCGGGAAGTCGCGCCACATCGCCACGGATCCCAGGCCCTCGTGCAGGAACACCAGCAGCGGGCTGCCGGCGTTGTCCGTGCCCAGCCGTTGGTATTCGATCCGCACCGGGCGGCCGGCCCAATCGATCTCGACGAATTCAACCGGCGCGCTCATTGCAGCCCCGCCAGTGCCAGTTGTCCGTTCGGCGAGAGCAGCACGTTCGACGCGAGGTCGGCGGCGGGCTCGACCGGCTGTTGCTCCCGCTCGCGTTCGCGCAGCCGGAAGCGCTGGATCTTGCCGGTCGCGGTCTTCGGCAGGCTGTCGACGAACTCGATCAGGCGCGGGTATTTGTAGGGCGCCAGCCGTTCCTTGACGAAGGCCTTGAGTTCGGCGTCGTCGCATCGTGTGCCGGGCTTCAGTACGACGAACGCTTTGGTGCGTGTCAGCCCCTGCGGGTCGCTGATGCCAATGACCGCGGCCTCGAGCACGGCGGGATGCCGCATCAGCGTGGCCTCGACCTCGAACGGCGAGACATAGATGCCGCTGACCTTGAGCATGTCGTCGCTGCGGCCCGCATAGCAGTAGGTGCCATCGGGATTGCGTACGTACTTGTCGCCGCTCTTGGTCCAGCACCCCTGGAAGGTCTCGCGCGACTTCTCGCGGTTGCCCCAATACATCAGCGCCGCGCTCGGCCCCTGGATATAGAGGTCGCCGACCTCGCCGTCGGGCACCGGCCGGCCTTCGTCGTCGCGCAGTTCGATGCGGTAGCCCGGCACCGGCCAGCCGGTGGTGCCGTAGCGCACCTGTCCCGGGCGATTCGACAGGTAGATATGCAGCATCTCGGTCGAACCGATGCCATCGATGATCTCGCAGCCGAAATGCGCGGTGAAGCGCTGGCCCAGTTCGGCCGGCAGCGCCTCGCCGGCGGACGAGCACAGCCGCAGCGCAACCTGTTCGCGCGCGGGCAGGGCGGGCGAGGCCAGCATGCCGGCATAGCCGGTCGGCGCGCCGAAGAACACCGTGGCGCGATGATCGAGCCAGCGCCGGAAGATTGCCTCGGGCGTCGGCCGCTCGGCCATCAGCACGACGGTGGCGCCGACGCTGAGCGGGAAGGTCAGGCCGTTGCCGAGACCGTAGGCGAAATACAGCTTGGCCGCCGAGAAGCAGATGTCGTCCTCGGTCAGGCCAAGAATCGGCTTGGCGTAGAGCTCGGCCGTCCAGTAGGGATTGGCCTGGCTGTGCAGCACGCCTTTGGGCCGGCCGGTCGAACCGGAGGAATAGAGCCAGAAGCCGGGGTCGTCGGGACCGGTGGCGGCGGCCGTCGGCTGCGGCGCATGCTCGGCGATCAGCGCGTCGAGCGAGACCGTGCCGGCGGGCGGGGCGCCCCTATCGTCCTTGGCGTCCTCGGGGCGCGACACGATCACGTGGTCGACCTCATGGCCGCCTTCCCCCATCGCCTTGCCCATCGCCTGCTCCAGCACCGGCAGCAGCGCCGCCGACACCAGCGCCGCGCGGGCGCGGCTGTGCTGCAGCATGTAGGCGTAGTCGTCCGGTGTCAGCAGCGTGTTGACCGCGACAGGCACGATGCCTGCGTAAATCGCGCCGAGGAAGCAGACCGGCCAGTCGCTGCAGTCGTGCATCAGCAGCAGCACGCGTTCCTCGCGGCGTACCCCGAGGGATTGCAGCGCGGTCGCGAACCGGCGCACGCGCTCGGCCAGCTCGGCGTAGCGCAAGCGGCCGTGGTCGTCGATATAGGCGATCTTGTCGCCGCGGTGTGCGTTGGCTTCCAGCAGGTGCTGGGCGAAGTTGAAGGGCGTGGTAGGCGCGACCACCGGCGGCGGGTCCGCGCCCGGCGCGGTGGCTGTGATCGTGGTCGCGGTAGTCGTCGTTGCGGCTGCCATGCGTTGTCTCCCCATCTGTTCTACGAATGCTGCCAATACTGCGAGTCCTGCGATGTGCTGCGTGTCTCCTTGAAACTGGTCCTGGCGGACGCCTACAGCCGGTCCAACACCGCCGTGCTGGCCTGCACGGCGCTGCGGCGGTGATAAAAGTTCAGCGCGCGCAGGCCGCCCAGTTCCTCGCCGCCGCCGGCGCGGCCTGGGCCGCCGTGCAGCGATTGCGGCATCACGTTGCCGTGGCCGGTATGCAGTTGCGCGACATCGGGCGAGATCACGTGGACACGGCCGTGGCTGTCGGCCAGCTGAAGCGCCGCGGCGGCCAGCGACGCCGGGTCGCTGCCATAGAGCGATGCCACCAGCGACCCTTCGCCGCGGCGTGCCAGCGCGAAGGCATGGCTGGCGTCGATGCCATCCTCGCCTTGCCGTTCCCGATAGGGCATCAGCGTGGCGACCGGGCCGAACACCTCGACCTGATGCACCAGCGCGTTGCCGTCGGGATCGCGGGTGCCCAGCAGCGTCGGACCGATGCAGCAGGCCACGGCCGGGTCGGCGTCGATCAACGCCTGGTTCGCGCCGTCGTGCAACGTTTGCGTTTGCGCCTGCAATTGCGCCAGGCCCTCGCGCACGGTGGCGAGCTGGGCGCGGCTGACCAACGCCCCCATACGTACGTCCGGATTGCGCGGGTTGCCGACGGCGATCTCGCGCAGCTTCGCCGCGATGGCCTGGGCGGCGGCGTCGTACAGCGACTCGGGCACCAGCACGCGGCGGATCGCCGTGCATTTCTGTCCCGACTTGACCGTCATCTCGCGCACGACCTCGGACGCCAGCAGCGGCAACGCCTCGTTGCCGCCGGCCTCGCGCGGCAGCAGCAGCGCCGAGTTGACGCTGTCCGCCTCGATATTGACCCGCACCGAGCGCTGGGCGATGGCCGGATGCGAGCGGATCTGCGCGGCGGTCTGCGCCGAGCCGGTGAACGACACCACGTCGAAGGGCTCGAGCGCGTCCAGCAGGCCGTCGGCGCTGCCGCAGACGATCGACAGCGCGCCCGGCGGCAGGATGCCCGCCTCGACGACATCGTGGACCATGCGGTGCGTCAGCCAGGCGGTGGACGTGGCCGGCTTGACGATCACCGGCACGCCGGACAGCAGCGCCGGCGCGGCCTTCTCCCACAGGCCCCAGGAAGGGAAGTTGAAGGCGTTGATGCACAGCGCGACGCCGCGCGTGGGGACCAGTACATGTTGCGACTGGAACAGCGGATCCTTGCCGAGGCGCGCGGCTTCGCCATCGAGCAGATAGCGCCGATCGCCGAGCGTCTCGCCCAGCTTCGCATAGCTGCCCAGCGTGAAGATCGCGCCGTCGATATCGACCGCGGAATCGCGCTTGACCGTGCCGCTGTTGGCGGTCGCGATCTCGTAGTAGGCGTCGCGGTGCTGCTGCAGGACCTGCACGATGGCGCCCAGCAGCGCCGCCCGCTCGCGATAGGTCAGCGCCCGCAGCGCGGCGCCGCCACGCTCGCGTGCGAAGGCGAAGCCCTCGGCCAGATCGAGGCCAGTGGCATCGACCCGCGCCAGTTCGTCGCCCAGCACGGGGTCGAACAGCGCCGTGCCCTTGCCCTTGCCATGCTGCCAGCGGCCGGCCAGATAGCTCGGTAGCGATTCGCTCATGCTGCCTCCTGTCGGGTGAAGTCGATGCGCCCTTCGGGCAGCAGATAAAGAACCAGCGCGCGACCGTTCGACACCGTGGGGCGATGGGCGCTGCCGGGCGGACACACCAGCCAGCCGGCGGGCCGTCCGTCGAAGCGGGCCTCGCCTTCGAGCGGCATGATCAGATCGATCTCGCCGTTGGGATGGGTGTGGTGCGGGCCGGCGATGTCCTGCATGTCGACCACGTCGACCGAAAAGCCGTGCAGGTCGTCGGCGGGTTTGAAGATGCGGCCGTAGCGGATACCGCCGCCTTCGCGATCGCACAGCCAGCCTTCGGCCACGCCGGTTTCGCAGGCAGCCTTCAGCGCGCGGTAGGACTCGGTATCGGGGCCGTATTCGGCGTTGAGCCAGGCATCGAGCCCGGCGTCGAGCGGACGGCCGGCAAGGCGGGCCGTCAGTTGCGCCAATTGTTGGCGAAAGGCCTGGGCGGCCGGTGGGAGGGTGGGGGACATCGGCAAGCGCTCCGTCACATCGGGGAGAACGTACCGGTTTGCTTAACCGGTTTGCACGTCAGCGGTTTGCACGTCTGCTGTTAATGCATTATTGTGCACGGGCAAACCTTAGAGGTCGACATCGATGATGTCAAGAACTATATTGCAGGAGTGTCGGCGGGTGCGCTGGAGAACTGCGGGGTGTAAAAGGGGCGCAGCCGCGTGGTTGTGGCATGTTCATCACGCGCGATATGAAATAAAGCGCAGCGCGATTGGCATTCTGTGATATGCACAATAATTCTTGACGCTGCCGAATTCGATGCACTATGATGCGTGGCATGGGATTCCAATCCATGCACTATCGTGCTTCCCGGCACGAAGCGCACAGGCTGAACAGACAGCGATGTCAGCACAGAGAACAGGAGACAATGCCGTGACCCAGGTCCCCCGCGTCGACTACCAGACCGACCCCTCCCAATACAAGCACCTGAAGCTGCGGTTCGACGGACCCGTCGCCACGCTGGTGCTCGATATCGACGAGAACGCCGGCCTGCGGCCCGGCTACAAGCTCAAGCTCAACAGCTACGACCTCGGCGTCGACATCGAACTGAACGATGCGCTGAACCGCATCCGCTTCGAACATCCTGAAGTGCGCAGCGTGGTGGTCACCAGCGGCAAGGACAAGGTGTTCTGCTCGGGCGCCAATATCTTCATGCTGGGCGTCAGCAGCCACGCCTGGAAGGTCAACTTCTGCAAGTTCACCAATGAGACCCGCAACGGCATCGAGGATTCGTCGCGGCACAGCGGCCTGAAATTCCTGGCCGCGGTCAATGGGGCCTGCGCTGGCGGCGGCTATGAGCTGGCGCTGGCCTGCGACGAGATCCTGCTGGTCGACGACCGTTCCTCGGCGGTCAGCCTGCCGGAAGTGCCGCTGCTCGGCGTGCTGCCGGGCACTGGCGGCCTGACCCGCGTCACCGACAAGCGCCATGTGCGCCACGATCTTGCCGACATCTTCTGCACCACCACCGAAGGCGTGCGCGGCCAGCGTGCCAAGGACTGGCGCCTGGTCGACGAGATCGCCAAGCCCGCCGTGTTCGCGCAGAAGGTGCAGGAGCGCGCGCTGGCGCTGGCCGCGCAGAGCGACCGCCCCACCGATGCGGCCGGTATCGCGCTGACGCCGCTGGAGCGCACCGTCGAAGCCGATGCGCTGCGCTACGGCTATGTCGACGTGCAGATCGATCGCGCCGCGCGTACCGCCACCTTCACGATGCGCGCGCCGCGCGGTCCGCAGCCGCAGACGCCGGCTGCGATCGCCGAAGCCGGCGCGGCCTGGTATCCGCTGCAGCTGGCGCGCGAGCTCGAGGACGCGATCCTGTCGATGCGCACCAACGAGCTGGAGATCGGCACCTGGATGATCAAGACCGCTGGCGACGCCGACGCGGTGCTGCAGATGGATGCCACGCTGCTGGCGCATCGCGACCACTGGCTGGTGCGCGAGACCATCGGCCTGCTGCGCCGCACGTTCAGCCGTCTGGACGTATCGTCGCGCAGCCTGTTCGCGCTGGTCGACGAGGGCACCTGCTTTGCTGGCTCGCTGCTGGAACTGGCGCTGGCCTGCGATCGCATCTATCACCTCGCGCTGCCCGACGACGAGGCGCGCGCGCCGAAGATCACCGTGGGCGAGACCAACTTCGGCCTCTATCCGATGGCCACCGGCCAGAGCCGCCTGGGCCGCCGCTTCTACGACGAAGCGCCGGCGCTGGAGGCGGTACGCGCCAAGGCCGGCCAGCCGCTCGATGCGGACGCCGCCTTCGCGCTGGGCCTGGCGACCTCGAACCCGGACGATATCGACTGGGCCGACGAGCTGCGCATCGCGATCGAGGAACGCGTGGCGATGTCGCCCGACGCGCTGACCGGCATGGAGGCGAACCTGCGCTTCAACGGCCAGGAGACCATGTTCACCCGCATCTTCGGCCGGCTGACCGCCTGGCAGAACTGGATCTTCCAGCGGCCCAACGCCGTCGGCGACAAGGGCGCGCTGAAGGTCTACGGCAAGGGCGACAAGGCGGCATTCGATTGGAATCGCGTCTGACAGCAATCTGTCTGACAGCAATCTGAACATGGCAGCGTCCCGCACGCCCATGGCGTCGTCCCCGCGAAAGCGGGGACCCAGCGGCGGGTAAGGAAATTCACTGGGCCCCCGCGTCCGCGGGGCGACAGGGAAGCCAACGACACAACGACATATCACCGGGAGACCACGATGTCCGGTATCAACTACAGCGAGAAGATCCCCAACAACGTCAACCTCAGCGAGGACCGCACGCTGCAGCGCGCGCTGGAGCAGTGGCAGCCGAACTACCTGAGCTGGTGGAACGACATGGGCCCGGACGGCTCGCAGAACTTCGACGTCTACCTGCGCACCGCGATCAGCGTGGACCCGCAGGGTTGGGCGCACTTCGGCTACGTCAAGATGCCGGACTATCGCTGGGGCATCTTCCTGAACCCGGCGGAGCAGGGCCGCAAGATCCATTTCGGCGACCACAAGGGCGAGGACGCGTGGCAGGACGTGCCGGGTGAATATCGCGCCAATCTGCGCCGCATCATCGTGACGCAGGGCGATACCGAGCCGGCCTCGGTCGAGCAGCAGCGCCATCTGGGCCTGACCGCGCCGAGCATGTACGACCTGCGCAACCTGTTCCAGGTCAATGTCGAGGAAGGCCGCCACCTGTGGGCCATGGTCTATCTGCTGCACAAGTACTTCGGCCGCGACGGCCGCGAGGAAGGCGAGGCGCTGCTCGAGCGCCGCAGCGGCGAACAGGACAACCCGCGCATCCTGCAGGCGTTCAACGAACGCACGCCGGACTGGCTGTCGTTCTTCATGTTCACCTACTTCACCGACCGCGACGGCAAGTTCCAGCTGTGCGCGCTGGCCGAGAGCGCCTTCGATCCGCTGGCCCGCACGACGAAGTTCATGCTGACCGAGGAAGCGCACCACATGTTCGTCGGCGAGTCGGGCGTCTCGCGCGTGATCCAGCGCACCTGCCAGGTGATGAACGAACTGAAGACCGACGACCCGGGCAAGCTGCGCGCCGCCGGCGTGATCGACCTGCCGACCATCCAGCGCTACCTGAACTTCCACTACAGCGTGACCATCGACCTGTTCGGTGCCGACGAGTCGAGCAATGCGGCGACCTTCTACAGCACCGGCCTGAAGGGCCGCTTCGAGGAAGGCAAGCGCAACGACGACCATCTGCTCAAGGACAGCACCTATCGCGTGCTGCAGGCCGCGGGCGGCCAGCTGGTCGAGAAGGAAGTGCCGATGCTGAACGCGCTGAACGAGGTGCTGCGCGACGACTACATCAAGGACAGCGTGGCCGGTGTCGAGCGCTGGAACCGCGTCATCGACAAGGCCGGCATTCCGTTCCGGCTGAAGGTCCCGCACAAGGCCTTCCACCGCAATATCGGCGCGCTGGCGGGCGTCAAGGTGTCGCCGGACGGCCGCGTGATTTCGGACGCCGAATGGCAGGCCAATGTCGACCAGTGGCTGCCGAGCGAGGACGATCGCGCCTTCGTCGCCAGCCTGATGGGCCGCGTGGTGGAACCGGGCAAGTTCGCCAACTGGATCGCGCCGCCCGCGGTGGGCGTCAATCGCCAGCCGGTGGACTTCGAGTACGTGCGCTTCAACTGAGCGACGGCCATTACCGCAGCAATAACGACAGCGACCGCGCGTGACCGAACGTAGCGCCGAGCCGCGGCAGCATCTGGAGACGGCCATGGATATGGCAGACATGCAAATCATCAAGCAGCATCTGATCGACCCCGAGATCTGCATTCGCTGCAATACCTGCGAGATGACCTGCCCGGTCAACGCGATCACGCACGATTCGCGCAACTACGTGGTCGACGCCGACAAGTGCAATCTGTGCATGGCCTGCGTGTCGCCGTGCCCGACCGGCTCGATCGACAACTGGCGCATGGTGCCGCGCACGCGGCCCTATACGCTGGACGAGCAGTTCGGCTGGGACACCTTGCCCGAGGAACTGAGCAGCGAGCAGCTTGCCGCAAGCGGCGTGGGCGCCGAGGCGATCGCCGAGGCGCAGGCGCTGGAGGCGGTGGAGGAGCCGGTCGATCCGGCACTGGCGCAGATCGCGCCGTTCAACAGCGCGCAGTACGGCGCCACGCTGCCGCCGTGGTCGGCCGCGCATTGCTACACCAATCTGTACGGGCCGAAGGCGGCGATCAAGTCGGTCACTGCTACCGTGGTCGGCAATGTGCGCGTGACCGAGATCGGCCGCGACTACGACACCCATCACCTGGTGCTGGACTTCGGCGCGATGCCGTTCCCGGTGCTGGAGGGCCAGTCGATCGGCATCGTGCCGCCGGGCGTCGACGAGCAGGGCCGCCCGCATCATGCGCGGCAGTACTCGGTGGCGAGCCCGCGCAATGGCGAGCGGCCAGGCTACAACAACCTGTCGCTGACGATCAAGCGCGTGCTGGAGGACCATCAGGGCAATCCGGTGCGGGGCGTGGCCTCGAACTATCTGTGCGACCTGCAGGTCGGCGACACGGTCGAGGTGATCGGCCCGTTCGGCAACAGCTTCCTGATGCCGAACCATCCGCGCTCGAACATCGTGATGATCTGCACCGGCACCGGCAGCGCGCCGATGCGGGCGATGACCGAATGGCGCCGGCGCCTGCGCAAGTCGGGCAAGTTCGAGGGCGGCAAGCTGATGCTGTTCTTCGGCGCCCGCACGCGGGAGGAGCTGCCGTACTTCGGGCCGCTGCAAAGCCTGCCCAAGGACTTCATCGATATCAACCTGGCGTTCTCGCGCACGCCCGGCCAGCCCAAGCGCTATGTGCAGGACGTGATGCGCGAGCGCGCCGCCGATCTGGCCATGCTGCTGGCCGATCCGGACAGCTACTTCTATGTCTGCGGGCTGAAGAGCATGGAGGAGGGCGTGGTGCTGGCGCTGCGCGATGTCGCCGAGCAGGCCGGGCTCGATTGGGAAACGGTGGCCGCTTCGCTCAAGCGCGAAGGACGGCTGCATCTGGAGACGTACTGAGGGGACCTGGTTTGACGTTGCCAGGGCTGGCCGCCGCGCCAACGCGGGGCCGGCCCTGGTCATTCAGTCTGCGGACCAGCGTGGCGGATGCTCGCCCAACGCCGCCACATGGTCGTCGCCATCGGGCAGGCCGAGCGAGAAGCGAACGGGAAAGCGGACCGCGACGCGAACCTGGTCCGGGTCCGACACCTGACGGACCGTGCCGCGCGCCTGCACGTGCGGATCGTGCAGCAGCTCTTCCGCGTTCAGCACCGGCGAGAGCGGCAGGTCCACGCCGGCCAGCGTGTCCAGCCACTGCGCCAGCGTGCGGCTGACGAAGATCTGTGCCAGCAGCGCATTGACCTCGACCTTGTGGCGCTGGCGGCCGGCCCGCTCGGCGAAGCGCGGATCCTTCAGCGAAGGGAATTTCTCGCCCAACGCGTCGCGCAGGTTCAGCCAGAACTTGTTCTCGAGAATGCCGAGGGCCAGATGGCGGCCGTCGCGGGTCTCGAACAGATCGTTCTCCGGCATCACCGTGGGCGAACGCAGCGGGGCGTCGGCATGCTCGCGCGCGGCCCAGGCGCCGTGAGCCGTCCACGACAGCACTGCATCGTGGATCGAGACATCCAGATGCTGGCCGCGCCCATGTTGGCGCGCACTGAGGATGGCGACGGTAAGCGCCAGCGCCGCGTAGCTGGAGGCCGCATAGTCCGACACCCGCACGCGGGGCCGCGCGACCTTGTCGCGCACCTGTACCGGCGTGGCCCAGTAGCCGGCCAGCGCCAGATAGTTCAGGTCGTGGCCGGCATGGTCGGCATAGGGGCCGGTCTGGCCGAAGCCCGAGATCGAGCACAGCACGATGGCCGGATTGACCTTGGCCAACTCGGCGTAATCGAGGCCGAGACGCTGCATCACGCCGGGACGGAAGCCCTCGACCACCGCGTCGGCATCGCGCACCAGCTCGAGGAAAGCCGCGCGGCCCTCGGTATCCTGCAGATCGAGCGCGATCGAACGCTTGCCGCGATTGAACTGGGCGAACACCGAAGCGCCGAGCGTGCGGGAGGTATCGCCGACGCCGGGCCGCTCGACCTTGATCACCTCGGCGCCCAGCTGCTGCAACTGCAACGTGGCGTGCGGGCCGGGCAGCAGCTGGCTCAGATCGATGATCCTGACGTCCTTCAGGCAGGACCAGTCCGGCTTGGCGGATGGTGTGGTCGACGGCTTCGTCGATGGCTTGCTCGATGGCTTGCTCGATGTCATGGCCGTGGCTTGCTCGATGTCATGGCCGGCGCCCGCTCAGCCGATGTCGGCCGTCATGCCGATATCGCGCATCAGCGACGCGTAGCGCTTCGTCTCAGCCGAGACCATCTCGCGGAACTGCGCCGGCGAGGCGGTGCGGCGCAATTCGCCCGCGCTGGCTTCGAGCATCGCATCGAGCTTGCCGCTCGCCTGGACTTCGTTGATCGCGGTGAACAGACGCTGCGTCAGTGCCGGGGGCAGGTTGGCCGGCGCGAACAGGCCGCTCCAGTTGTCGAGCACGAAGCCCGGCGGCAGCGCCTCGGCCAGCGTCGGCACATCGGGGAAGTAGCGCGAGCGCTCCGCCGTGGTGACCGCGAGCGCGCGGACCTGGCCGTTGCGCAGATAGGAGGTCGCGGTGCTCAGTACCGGCATGCCGAACTGCGTCTGTCCGGTCAGCATTGCCGTCAGGATTTCGGGGGCGCCCTTGTACGGCACGTGGACCGCTTCGGTGCCGGTCTGGTGCAGCATCGATTCGACGGCCAGATGGGCGATGCTGCCTTTGCCGCCGGAGCCGTAGTTCAGCTTGCCCGGCGCGCGCTTCATCGCCGCGATCAGCTCGGCGGCGGTGCGGTACGGCGAGTTGGCCGGCACCACCAGCGCGGTCGGGCCCCCCGACAACGGCGCGATGCAGGTGAAGTCGCGCGCCGGGTCGTACGGCATCTGCTTGTACATATGGATGTTGATCACATGCGTATTGGCCAGCACGCCCAGCGTGTAGCCGTCTGCCGCGGCGCGCTTGAGCGCACGGCCGCCGATGATGCCGCCCGCGCCGGGCATGTTCTCGACCACCAGCGGCTGGCCCAGCTTCGGTGCCAGCTCGGCCGACAGCGCGCGCGCCATGTTGTCGGGCGAGGTGCCGGCCAGGAAGGGAACGATCAGCCGGATCGGCCGGTTGGGGTAGCCGTCGGCCGCGTAAGCGCGCGGCAGGATGCCGCCCAATGCCGCGGCGCCCGCCGCCGCCAGCCATGTTCTGCGATGCATTTTCTGTCTCCTGTACTGATGGCGCAGTCTGGGCTGCGTCGATCGTTGGTGGGCCGCGGCGCTTTTTGGGATGGCGACCGCTTTTCCCTCTCCCCCGGCCCCTCTCCCGCAAGCGGGAGAGGGGAGAAAACCTTTGCCGTTATTGCCGCTATCGTCTGTCATCGACTCCCTCTCCCGCTGCCGGGGAGGGAAAACCCTTGCCGCGGAAAACCCGTCGCTAACGCCCGTCGTCGGCTCCCTCTCCCGCTTGCGGGAGAGGGGTGGGGGAGAGGGCAGCCGCCCCTCGACAACCTACTGCGCGGACGCCGTCCGCTGGCCCTTGCCCGCCTGCGCCGCCTGTTCCATCAGCGGCTCCAGGATCGCGCGCGCAATGGTATTGCGCTGGATCTCGCTGGTGCCCGTGAAGATGCGGAACATGCGCAGCTTGCGGAAGGTCTGCTCGACCGGGTGGCCACGCGTGACGCCCACATTGCCGTGGATCTGCACCGCCTTGTCGGCGATCTCGAAGCAGCGCTCGGACACGAACAGCTTGCAGGCCGCGGCCTTCATGCGCAGATCGGCGCCGCTGTCGGCCAGCGCGGCGGTCTGCGCGATCATCGCCTCGCACGCCCACAGCGACGCCGCCATGTCGGCGAGCATATGCTGGATCGCCTGGAATCGCGCGATCGGCCCGCCGAACTGGCGGCGCTTGCCCGCATAGTCGACGGACGCGCGATAGGCACTGGTGGCCAGGCCCAGCATGCTGGGGCAATGCAGCAGCCGGTTGACGTTGATGCGCGACATGCTCAGCTTGAAGCCATTGCCCTCGCCGCCGAGGATATTGCTGCGCGGCACGCGCACATCGACCATGCGGATGTCGGCATCGATATGCTGGCCCGACATCGGCGTGTATTCCGTATCGACGGTGACGCCGGGAAGATCGAGATCGACCAGCACCGCGCTGATCGACGGCGGTGTGGTGCTGGCATCGGTTACGCACAGCACGATGGCGAAGTCGGCGAACGGCGCGCCGCTGATGTAGTGCTTGTGGCCGTTGATGACCAGCTCGTCGCCGTCGGCCACCGCCGTCGTCGAGATGCTCATTGCATCGGAACCCGAATGCGGCTCGGTCATCGCGAAGCAGGTCGAACGCTCGCCGCGGATCACCGGGCCGAAATAACGCTCGATCTGCCCGGGCGTGGCGTACTTGAGCATATTGCCCACGCGCGGCGGTCCGCCCAGGTCGCCCAGCACATGCGGCGCCAGCGAGCAGCCGCTGGCGGCGATGTCCGCCTTCAGCGCGCATTGCTCGGCAATATTCAGGCCCTTGCCGCCCAGCTCGATCGGCAGGCAGGCGGCGTAAAGACCCAGCTCGCTGGAGCGGCGCCAGACCCGGCGCAGCACCTCCTTCGGCCACGGGTCTTCCGAGCCCAGGCCGAGCTCTTGCTCCATCGGCCGCAGTTCCTCGTCGATGAAGCGCCGGATGGCGGCCCGCGTCTCGAGCAGCACGGGATTGGTCAGGTATTCGAACATGGCGTCGTTCCTCGGTGTCGTGGGCAGTGGCTCGCGTTTCAATTCGCGTGTCAGTTCACGTGTCAATTCGCGTGTCAGTTCACCCGGCGTTCGTGCCCCTGCCAGTAGCGCTCGCGCACCAGCTTGCGGGCCAGCTTGCCGCTGGCGTTCTTCGGCAGTTCGCTGACGAAGTCGATCGAGCGCGGGGTCTTGTAGTCGGCGATGCGCGCGCGGCAATGCGCGATCAGGTCGGCCGCGCTCAGTTCGCGCCCCGGCCACAGCGTGACCACGGCCTTGACGCTCTCGCCCCAGGTCGCATCGGGCACGCTGATCACGCAGGCTTCCATCACGTCGGGATGCTGGTACAGCGTGGCTTCGACCTCGGTCGGATAGACGTTGAAGCCGCCGGAGATGATCATGTCCTTCTTGCGGTCGACCAGATAGATGAAGCCTTCTTCGTCGACGCGGGCGAGATCGCCGGTATGCAGCCAGCCGTCGACCAGCACCTCGCGGGTCAGCTCGGGCTCGCCCCAGTAGCCCTGGAACACGTCCTCGCCGCGGATCACCAGCTCGCCGATCTCGTCGCCGCTGACTTCCTCGCCGCGCTCGTTGACCACGCGGACCTCGGTCTCGCCCAGGGCGCGGCCGCACGAGGCCAGGCGCTCGGGGCGATTGGCCAGCGCATCGGCATGATCGGCGGTGGACAGCCGCGTGACGCCGGAGGTCGATTCGCTGGCGCCATAGCCCTGCGACAGGATCGGGCCGATGCGCTCCCACGCCTCGCGGATGCGGGCCGGGGCCATCGGCGCGGCGCCATAGGCCAGCGTCTTCAGGCTGGACAGATCGGCGGTGGCCAAGGACGGCTCGGCCAGCACCATATTGATCATGGCCGGCACCATGAACACATGGGTGATGCGCAGCCGCGCGACCTCTGCGAGGAAATGCGCCGGTTCGAACTTGTCGAACAGCACCAGCGTGGCGCCGCAATACAGGTAGGGCTGCATCAGCATGCCGGAGGCGTGCGTCACCGGTCCGATCAGCGCCAGCCGGTCGCCGGGGCGGGCAGGGCGGTCCATGCCGAGCACGATCTTGCGCAACGAGGCGAGGCGATTGCCATAGCTCTGCATCGCCGCCTTGATCTTGCCGGTCGAGCCGGACGAGAAGTGCAGCACCGCGAGATCGGCCGCTTGCGGCGTGTAGTCGGGCGCCTCGGCGCCGCCACGGCTGACGACGTCCTCGTAGTCCAGATAGCCCGCGGCTGCTTCGCCGATCGCGATATAGGTCTGGACCGAGCCGAAGCCCGCCGTCTGCGGGCCATAACCGGTGTAGCCCCGGCCCGCGATCATCACGCGCGGGCCGCAGTTCTCGACCACCTGGGTCGCCTCGGCGGCGGTAAAGCGCGGATTGAGCGCCGCCTTGACCAGCCCGGCCTTGAACAGCGCGCATTCGATCTCCACCAGCTCGGTGCAATTGCGCGACTGCACCGCGACACGGTCGCCCTTGACCAGGCCCAGTCCCAGCAGCGCATTGGCCAGCCGGGTCGAGCGCTCGTCCAGTTGGCGATAGCTCAGCGCGCGGTCGCGATACAGCACCGCGGGGCGATCGCCCCAATAGCGCGCGGCACGCCGCAGGAAATAGGCGAAGGTCATCGATGTCTCCTTGATCTGCTTTGGCGGCAGTTTGGAAGACGCGGGACATCACTACAATGCTGCATTGGAAATAAAGCCATAACCGACTGGAATGCGAGGGGAGCGACATGGAGACACGCGATCTGGAGTACGTGCTGGAGGTGGCCGCGCACGGCGGCATCGGGCGCGCCGCCGAGGCGCTCGGCATGAGCCAGCCGGCGCTGACCAAGGCGGTGCAGCGGGTGGAAGCGCAGATCGGCCTGCCGCTGTTCGAGCGCACCGCGCTGGGCATGCGGCCGACCCAGGCCGGCGCGGCGTTTATCGAGCGCGCCCGGCGCATCCGGCTGGAATACGAGGACGCGCTGGCCGAGATGCGCGGCATGCGCACGGGCGAGCAGGGCGTGCTGCGGCTCGGCTATTCGCCGTCGATTCCGAATCCGGTGGTGCTGGACGCCTGCCGCCAGCTGATGCAGGAGCGACCCGTCGCGCGATTGCGGATGACGCGGCGGATGGCGCGCGACCTGATGGATCCACTGCTGGCGGGCGAACTGGATCTGGCCATCGCGCCGGTGCCGCGGCTGCGGACCGACGCGTTCGTGGTCCACGACCTGTTCGACGACACGCTGGCGGTGGTCGCCGACGAATCGCACCCTCTGCACGGCAAGCGCGGCGTGCGGCTCGCCGACCTGGTCGACCAGGAATGGTTGCTGCCCGGTGCGCATATCCTGCTGCGCCAGCAGCTGGAGGCCGCCTTCCAGCAGCGCGGCCTGCCGCCGCCGAATCTACGCGTCGAATCGGATTTCGGCAGCGCCTCGCTGTTCTATCTGATGCGGGGCACGCGCATGCTCAGCATTGCCGGAGCGCAGATGGCCCGGCCGCTGGACGGTTTTCGTGCACTGCGGCTCAGTAGCGAAGAACTCGATCTACGCCGGCGTGTGGGCGTGATCGCGCGGGCCGGCGCTTATCTGTCGCCGTTGGCGCAGCGGATGGTGGCGATTTTGCAGGCGCGGGCGATATAGGCCAACGCGCCGGCATTTCGAATCTTCAGCAGAAAACGAAAGGGTAATGGCACGCTTGGCCGCCGCTATACTGACGCACTGTTGCACCGACCATTTATGGACGACAGCACCATGAATATCTGGCTATTCCTCGTTCCCTTTGCCATTGCGGCCGCATTGCCAGGGCCTGCGCAAGGCGCCATGTTTGCAAGAGTGGTCAGTCTGGGCGCCGCTTCCGCCTGGTCGTTTATCGTCGGTATGGTTGCCGGCAATGCCGTCTGGCTGCTGGCGGCCGTCTTCGGGCTTTCGGCACTCGCGGTCCGCTTTGCCACCGTGTTCGTGGTGGTCAAATGGCTTGGCGTACTGTTCCTGCTCTATATGGCATGGCGGCTTTGGAAGTCCGATGGCCACCGCGGGGCGCCGCAGCCCGCGCGTTCCGGCAGCGGTTTCCTGGCGGGCGCCTTGCTGACGCTCGGCAATCCCAAGGCCATGGTGTTCTTCGGCGCGGTATTGCCGCAGGCTTTCGATATGACGGCGTTGACGGCAGGCCAGATCGTGCTGATCGTGACCCTTGGCGTGGCCGTCGATTTCCTCGTGCAATTGTTCTACCTGATGCTGGCACGGCAGACCCGGACTTTTATTTCGTCCCCGAAACGCGTACGGATGGTCGATCGCACCGCGGCTGCGATGATGGCCGGCTGCGCCGGCGCGATTGCCGCCAAAACCTAGCCGGATTCCGGCCTTGCGTTTTCGCGGGCGAGCAAAAATACAACGGACACAGAGATTTAAAAAGATTTCATATCGGCAGGCCCGTCGTTGTTGTATTTGTATCGGCCAAAATGGGTCGCATAAATACAAAGGGGTCGGCGCGAGCCAGCGCCAATGCCGATACGATGAAATTCTCTGTCTTTCTGCTCGGAGCCGGAACCATTGCCGTGATGCTGATGGGCGCGGCACAGGTCAAGGGCACGCTGACGAACGCGCCGATCGCCGCGTTGGCTCCGGGTTTTCACGCCGACGGTGAGCATTTTGGCGGCAGGCCCTGCGCCGCGCCGTGCGCCGAGCTGTTCCAGGGCTATGCGTGGGCGCTGATGCACGACGTGCGTCACGCCAGGTCCTGTGAAGCGGTACAGCCGGATTTTCGCGCCGGCTGCATGCAGTACGTCGACGATCTGATGATGCGGCGCAGCGCCCGGGCCGTAGCGCAGCGCCAATCGGGCCAACCGGAGGTCCCGACGACGGGCGGATCCGCGAAGCCGATCGGACCCACGCCGACGCTGGTTCTGCCCGTGTCTACATCCGGTACCGCAACGTCGCCATGACGCTGCGCGGCGCGCCCGGCAGGTTCAGGTTCGGGCTCGAACCGTGGCCCGAGACGATATAGCCCTTGTCGAACAGGTTGTACAGGTTCAGCTGCAGTTCGACGGGGCCGCGACGGTACCAGGCCATCATGTCGGCCGTGACATAGCCGGGCAGCGTCACCGTGTTCTGCGGATCGGCCATGCGGGCCCCGACGAGGTTCAGCCCACCGCCGATACCGAAGCCGTGGCCCAGCTCCTTGGTGACCCAGAAATTGCCGCTATGCCGCGGCGTCAGCGTGGCGCGCTTGCCTTCCAGCGCGCTGCTCGAGCGGGTCACGCGCGCATCGAGATAGGCGTAGCCGGCCAACACCTTCCAGCCCCGGCCCAGATCGCCGGCGACGGTCAGCTCCGCACCGTCGGTGCGCTGCTCGCCGATCGGCATCAGCGCGGTGCCGGTGGCATTGGCGACCTTGATATTGGTGCGCTCCAGGCGGAATACCGAAACGGTGGTGCTGGCGCGCCCATCGAAGAAATCGTATTTGGCGCCGATCTCGGTATTGCTGGTCTTTTCCGGTGCCAGTTCGGCGTTATTGGCCGCCAGCGAGAAGGCTTCGCCCGACGGCTGGAACGAACGGCTCCAAGACAAGTAGTAAGACTGGGTCTTCGACGGCTGCCACACCAGGCCGGCGCGCGGGCTCCAGGCATTGTCGGTGCGCGACAGGCCGCGCTGGTTCGGGCGGCGGTCGACGGTTTCCTGCTCGAAGCGGTCGTAGCGCACGCCCACCAGCGCCTTCCACTGTTCGCTCAGCGTGATCATGTCCTGGGTGTAGAGGCCCAGGGTCTTGAAGGTGCCGCGGTTGGTGGTGCCCGGCGTTCCGCCCAGCAGCCGCGGCAGCGTCGGCAGCACCGGATGGAACAGGTCAACGGTGGCGACGTTGTTGCGCGAATAGTTGACCAGATCCTTGTTCTGCTGGCCGACCTCGACCCCGTACAGCAATTCGTGCTTCATGCCGAACAGCGTGGCCTTCTGCGTCAGGTCGGTCTGGTTGAACCAGCCATGCTCCTCGCGATAGACGTTGGAGCGGTTCAGCGACACCGTACGCTGCGCCGCGTTGACGGCACCGGGCAGCGTGTTGTTGCGGTCCAGCGAATAGTGGTAATAGCGCGTCGCGTTGCGGATCGACCATTGGTCGTTGAAGCGATGCGTCAGTGTGGCGGTGCCCGAATACACGCGCGACTGGCTGTAGTCCGCGTCGCGCGCATTGGCCGCGCCGTAGTAGGTGGACGCCGGCACCTGGACCGGGCGGCCGTTGAAGGCCGGAATGCCGAAGTCGGTCACGCGGCGGTCTTCCAGGTAGTCGGCCTGCAGCAGCAGCTTGGTGTCCGGCGCGAGCTTCAGGTCCAGCGACGGCGCGATCGCGGTGCGGTCCAGAAACTGCTGCGAGCGGTAGCTGTCGGCGCGCTGCACCGCGCCGGTGATGCGAAACGCCGCCGCGCCGTCGCCGAACACCCGGCCGACATCGACCTCGCCGCGCCGGTCGGCCCACGAGCCGTAGCTCAGGCTCAGGTCGGTGATGTCCACCCCGGGTTTCTTGGTGACCCGGTTGATCAGGCCGCCCGACGAGCCGCGGCCGTACAGCACGGCGGCCGGCCCCTTGATGACCTCGATGCGCTCGACGTTCGACAGGTCGCGGAAATACAGCGCGTCATCCCGGATGCCATCGACGAACTGGTCTGCGATCGCGGTGAAGCCGCGGATCGTAACCTGGTCGCGCTGTCCGTCTCCATGCGAGAAGCCCACCCCGGGCACGTTCTTCAGCGTGTCCTGGATCGAGGTCGCGTGCTGGTCGCGCATGACCTCGGCGGTCACCACGTTCACCGTCTGCGGGACGTCGCGCAGCGGGACATCCATCTTGGTGGCGGTGACCGTATCGGGCGGGTTGTAGCCCTCGCCCAACTCGCGGTTGGCGCTTGCCTTGACGGTGACCTCCGGCAACGTCTCGGCGCTCTGGGCGCGGGCAACCGCGGGCGAAAGAACGGACGCCGCCAGCAGGGCAGCGGTGATCGGGTGACGCTTGGCTCGCATTTTGTAATGAACTGTAATATTTTTAAGGGAATGCGAATTATTATCATTTCGCTATATGCGGTCAACTGCCTAATCACCCATTCGTGGGGTGCTGCCAACGGCCGCTCCGGCCGAAGGTGCCGCCTGAGCAACATGCAGCAAAGGGGCGCGCTTCCGGTCGTTCGCGCCCCCTGTCGAAGAATTCGCCTCGAATGGCGTCGGCAGAGGCGCCGCGGCGGTATGCTTGCACGGTAGTCAGCCGTCCCCTTACCCATGCCTCCGCTTCGCAATCGCCGCCGATCTGCCACCTCCTCTCACCCGCGCAGTACCTCGCCGTTCCGCCACTTCCGCCGATTCCTTCCCGATCCCGAAAGGCTGCAACAGCACCGGTGGCTGCGCTGGATGGGACCGATCCTGCAACATCCTCGCCTGTGGCATGTCAGCCGGCGCGGCATCGCATTGGGCGTGGCGCTCGGGCTGTTTTTCGGCCTGCTGCTGCCCATCGCGCAAATCCCGATGAGTGCCGCCGTGGCCGTGGCCCTGCGCGCCAATGTGCCGGCCGCCGTGGCCAGCACCTTCGTCAGCAATCCGTTGACCTTCGGTCCCATCTATTACGCTGCCTGGCGGCTGGGTAGCGCCGTGTTGGGCGAAGGCGGCCCGCCGCCGGCGCCGGAAGCGCTCGCTGCTGTCGCTGAAGGCGGGGCGGGCGTGAATCTCATTCCAGGGGGCGCCGGTCCGGCTGCGCAGCCCGCCGAGGTGGAAGAGGAGAGCTGGTGGACGCAAACGCGTCGTCGCGTGCTGGGCGTGGGGAAACCGCTGGTGTTGGGCCTGGCCCTGATCGCCAGCGTCACCAGTGTGCTGATCTATTTCGCGGTGTCGTGGGTGTGGACCTTGCGGACGCGCATGGCGCGGCGCCGCCGAGTCAAGACAGGGCGGGGCCGGGGAGCGGGCGACGGACACTGACGGTCGCGTCTGCGGGGGAATCCGTCGGGGAAAACCCCCGTAGGCAGTAACGATTGCCCTTCATATAGTTGTGCCACTGGTCATACCAGTCGGGCCGGCATGACAACACTTCCACCATGGGGTATCTGAGCATGAAACGAGTTCGTAATGGATTGGCGGGCCTTTCGATCGTTTGGGCCGCGATCGGTCCAGGCGCGGCACAGGCAAAGCCGGCGGACGGCACGCTCGTTGCCGCCGTCGCGAGGGAAATCCTGGTACTGGACAATTTCAATGCCACGTCGCGTGAGAACGAAATTCTCAGCCTGTTGATTGATGATTGCCTTTTTTATATCGATCCGGCGACGCAGCAACCCACGCCCTTGCTGGCAAAGAGCTACCGCTTTCTGGAACCTACCGTCCTCGAAGTCACATTGCGCGACGATGTCCAGTTCCATGATGGCAGCAAGCTGACGGTCGACGACGTGGTTTATACGTTCCAGGTGATCTTGAACCCCAAGAACACCGCCAAGAAGGCCGACAACTTTGTCAGGTGGCTATCGAAGGTCGAGAAGGGCGAAGCTCCCGGGACGGTGGTATTTCGAATGAAAGGCGCCAATCCCTTGGCACTGCATTCCTTGGCCACGACGGGACGCGTGGTCAAGCGCGGCACGTACGACAAGAGCGGCGCACCGAGCGGCCTGGATGTCGAAGCGCAAGCGCGCAAGATGGTGGGAACCGGTCCATACAAGGTGATCTCGTTCTTGCCGGGCCGCGAGGTCGTGCTGGAACGATTCTCCGCTTACCGGACCGATTCGCCCAAGGGCAGCCCGCAGATTCAGCGCATTCGCATCAAGGTCATTCCGGATTACGCCACGCAAGTGGCCGAAGTCCTGTCCGGCGGGGTTCACTGGACATACAACATCCCAACCGATATTGCCGACGAGGTCGCCAGTACCAAGCAGGCAGTCTTCATGGCATCCCCATCGATGCGGATCGGGTTCGTCGTGCTGGATGCCGTGGGCCGTACCGGCAAGGACAATCCTTTTACCAAGCTGAAGGTGCGGCAGGCCCTGAACTACGCCGTGGACCGCGAAACCCTGACGAAGCAGCTGATTCGGGGACGCTCCGCTCCTGCCTACACCCCTTGCCTGCCGATCCAGTTCGGGTGCGCGCAGGACGTCCCCAAATACCACTACGACATCGCAAAGGCGAAGCAGCTTCTCACCGAGGCTGGCTATCCCGACGGCATCCGGTTCGACCTGTGGGCGTCACGGGAGAAGGAAAACCTGGAGGCCGTTGTCGCGATGTGGAAGAAGGCGGGCATCAACGCCAACCTGCGTGTTGCCAAATCGCCCGCAGTGGTAAAGGCACGGGATGAAAACCAGATCGCAGCCTACTTCGAGAACAACGGATCGTTGGGCATCGCGGATGTGGGAGCACTTTTGCCGAATCTGTTTGGCAAGGGGTCGCCGAGTGATTTCCATCAGGACCAACGTGTCTATGCGGGTGTCGAGAAGCTGCTCGCCACCACCGACAAAGCCGCCCGCAAAGAAGCCGGGCGTGAGGTCGTGAGCCGGATTCTGGATCAGGCCTACTGGGTTCCGCTGTATGAGTTCACCCAGAACTTCGTGCTGGCGCCGGATTTGAACTACCCGCAAGCCGCTGACGGCATGCCACGGCTCTATCTCGCGAAGTGGAAGTCTGCCAAGTGAACGAAGCGAGGAAACGACATCGTGCTCAGATTCATTACGCAGAAGATCCTCCTGGCAATCGCTGTGGCGTTTACCGCCTCGGTTGTCACCTTTGCCCTTCTGAACTTTGCAGTCGATCCCGCGGCAGCCATCGTGGGCGATACCGACGATCCCAATGTGATCGCCCAAGTGCGTGCGGACCTTGGCTTGGACCGGCCCGCGTCCGAGCGATATGTGACATGGGTGGGAGGACTCCTGCAAGGCGACCTTGGGGTCAGCTATGTCATGAAGCAGCCGGTCATGGAAATCATCCTGGAGCACGCGCCGGTCACCATCCGGCTGGCGCTGTCCGGGATGCTGGTGACGGTCCTGATTGCGCTGCCTCTGGGAATCGCTGCCGCACTGCGGCCGGACAGCTGGATCGATCGGACCGCCTTGTCCATCGCGGCCGCCATTCAGGCCGCTCCCAACTTCTGGGTCGGATTGCTGTTCATCCTGTTCTTCGCGGTCCATCTCGGACTGCTTCCAGTATCCGGAGTGGATTCCTGGCAGAGCTACATCATGCCGGCAGTGATTCTCGGGAAGGGCGCGGTTCCGAACGTCATGCGGCTGACCCGGTCCGGATTGATGGAGGTGCTCTCTGCCGATTTCATCAGGACGGCTCGCGCAAAAGGGTTCTTTGGCTGGAGTCTGCTTCATCGCCACGCCCTGCGTAACGCCATTCTTCCGGTGGTAAGCGTACTGGCAATCGAACTGGGCAACAAACTGGGCGGGTCGGTCGTTACCGAAGTGGTCTTTGCAATGAACGGCATGGGCCGTTTGGCACTGAACTCCGTGCTGACCGGTGACATCCCGACCCTCCAGATGCTGGTGCTCGTATTCGCGTTGATGTTCGTCGTGATGACGTTCGTCTCGGATCTGCTCAACGCGTGGCTGGACCCACGAATCAGGCTGGCTTGATATGACTGAAATCGCTTTGAAGACGGAGCCGACCGCCTCAGCCGATGCGGAGAAACGAGACAGCCTGCCAACGCGCATCCTGCGCAACCGGAGCGTCAGGATCGGTGGCAGCGTTGTACTCGCCTACATCCTGGTGGCGATCGTGGGACCGCATCTATGGACGGTGGACCCGTACGCGCAGGACTTGCTGATGCGCCTGCGCCCGCCGGCCTGGGATGCCAAAGGCACGCTCACGCATCCGCTGGGGACGGACCAGTTGGGGCGCGACGTTCTGGCACGACTGCTCGAGGGCGCGCGGGTATCACTGACCATCGGCTTCTGCGCCGCCTCCATCGGCGCCATCATCGGCATCGCGCTGGGTGCGATCGCGGGGTACTTCGGGCGCTATGTCGATCACGCAGTCATGTTCGCGCTGACGTGCAAACTAGCGTTACCCAGCTTGCTGCTGGCGATGACCCTCATCTACTTCATTCAACCTTCGCTGACGACGGTCGTCTTCGTCATCGGGTTGATGCACTGGACGCTGTATCTGGTCGTCACCCGGAGCGCCACGCAGCGAATCCGCGAGCTCGACTACGTAAAGGCATCGAAACTGGCCGGCGCCAATGCACGACAGATCATCGCCTGGGACATCCTGCCGAACGTGGCCGGCTCGCTGCTGGTGGTATTCACCACTGAAGTGGCCGTTTCGATCCTGGCCGAAGCTTCCTTGTCGTTCCTTGGTGTTGGAGTCCCTTCGCCAATCCCATCTTGGGGATTGATGATCTCGGAGGGCAAGGCGGTGATGTTCCTGAATCCATGGATCGTCATGCTGCCGGGCCTCTCGCTCTTCCTTCTCGTGATAGGCGTAAACCTGCTCGGCGATGGTTTGCGCGATGTCATCCAGCCACAGACCCGGGATTGAACATCATGCTTCTGGAAGTCAAGAACCTCAGCATTTCGCTTCCCCTGGAGAACGGGCATACCTTGCATGCGGTTCGCCATGTCAGCTTCACGATCGCAGAAGGGGAGTGCCTGGGCGTGGTGGGCGAGTCGGGGTCGGGAAAATCGCTGACTGCACTGTCCATCCCGCGATTGCTGCCGCGACGGGCGTTGTATACAGCCGATGTCCTGTCGGTGAACGGTCTGGATTCGACCACCATGTCCGAGCACGAGCTGGCCAGCACGGTCCGGGGAAGTCAGGTCGGCTATATTTTTCAGGAGCCCATGACTGCCCTGAACCCGGTTTATACGATCGGCCGGCAACTTACCGAGGCAATGCGACGCCATCAAGCGGTATCTGCCCACCATGCGTGTCGACGTGCCATCGAGATGCTGGAGAGAGTCGGAATCGCCTCGCCGGCAAAGCGCCTCTCATCGTTTCCCCACGAGTTCTCTGGCGGGCAACGGCAGCGGATCATGATCGCCATGGCGCTGATGAACCGTCCGAAGCTGCTGATCGCAGACGAGCCGACTACCGCGCTGGATGTGACGGTCCAGAAGCAGATACTGGACCTGCTGGATGACCTTCGCCGCGAACTCGGCATGGGTCTGCTGCTGATCTCCCATAACCTCGGCGCCGTGGCGTCCGTTGCCGACAAAGTCGCCGTCATGTACGCGGGCGAGATTGTCGAGGCAGCACCAACGAACACGCTCTTCCATCATGCCCGGCACCCCTACACCCAAGGCCTGCTGAGATCGATTCCCGATTTGGGAAAGCACCAACCCGGCACGCTTCTCCCTACCCTGCCGGGCACGGTCCAGTCGATTTATGCGAAGCCCGGCAGCTGCGTCTTCCAACCTCGGTGCAAACATGCATTCGCCCGATGCAGCATCGAGGCACCGCAGCTGCGGGCGCACGATAGGCAGCACAGCGCGGCATGCCATCTCGTGGGCATCCCATCGCCCGAGGAAGTCGAAACACCGTTGGCCATGCGGCGACAACCGGCCGGCGAGGTGCTGCTGGAGACGAAGGGCATCTCGATGGTCTACTCGGTTCGTGCGGGTCTATTCAGGCCGCGCATTCCACTGAAAGCCGTGGTCGATGTCTCGCTGCAACTCAAGAAGGGAAGAACACTGGCCATCGTCGGCGAGTCTGGCTGTGGCAAGTCGACACTGGCACGAATGCTTCTCGGACTGGAGCCGCCGAGCGCCGGCCAGGTACTGCTCGATGGCAGCCCCATTGAGCGGTACCAGCCTGCGAAGCGCGCCACGCTGGTGCAGACCGTATTTCAAGACCCATACTCTTCGCTCAATCCGAGCCGCAGGGTCAGCGAGATTGTCAGGCGACCGCTCGACCTGTCTGGCGCCATGCCGGCCGCTGAGCGCGACGCGCACGTGACGCGGCTTCTCGAGAAAGTCGGACTGCCATTGCGGCTTCACCATGCGTCGCCGGGACAATTGTCCGGTGGACAGCGACAGCGCGTCGCTATTGCGCGTGCCCTCGCAACCGACCCGGCATTGATCGTGTGCGACGAGCCGACGTCGGCGCTGGATGTTTCGGTTCAAGCGCAGATCTTGAATCTGTTGCTCGAGTTGAGAAGGGAGTTCCTGCTGACACTGGTCTTCATCAGTCATGACCTTGCCGTTGTGGGCCATATGGCCGACGAGATCGCCGTGATGTACCTGGGAGAAGTGGTCGAGTATGGGCCGGCCGATCTGATTCTCTCTGACCCTGTGCACCCATATACCAAGGCACTGCTCGCGAGCACCCCGACCTTGGAGCGTCGAGTCGACGATGGACCTGGTCGCATCCTGCCAGGTGTTGCCAACCCGATGCAGCGACCGCAAGGATGTTGCTTCGCGCCCCGGTGCCCGTACCGCGCCGAGGTGTGCAGCAAGCCGCCGCAGCTGGCCTCGCATGGTGACGGGCGCTCGGTGCGCTGCCACTTCGCCACGTCCTTCTCTCAGGAGGGGGATGCCAGCACGGAGAAGATGCATGCTCGAAACGACGATGGGATGAAGCCAATGCTGCTCGGGGCATGAAAGTTCTTCGGCAGCCTCGGGTTGCTGCCTACTACTTTGTCCATACGTCGGCGCAGATCGGAACATGGGTGCAGCAGGTTGCTGTGGGATGGTATGCGTGGGAGCAGACCCACTCGGAGGTCCTGCTCGGCGTGCTCGTCTTTGTCCAGTTCGCACCTTCTCTTGTCATATCGCCGATCGCTGGGATGTTGGCTGACCGAGGCAGCGTAAGGCAGGTCGTTGCGATCTCGGATGCGGTTTGTGGGCTGACGTCGCTGGTCATGGCCGGGCTGGTGCTGACGGGAAACTTGACGACGCCGGCCTTGATCGGGTCCGCATTGATCGTAGGGATATGCGGCAGCTTTTCACAGCCGGCGCGGCAGGTGCTTGTCATCGGCCTCGTGGCGAAAGCCGAGATTGCCAGTGCGGTATCGGTGAACTCGGTGTCGATGAATATTGCGCGCTCGGTGGGTCCACTGGGAGCGGCGTATTTGATCACGGAGAACCTGTCGTACCTTGCCTTCGCTTCGAGCGGATTGACTGCCATCGCGGATGCGCTGTTCGTGCGAGTGTTCTTCGGCAAGGGTGGCGTCACGCAATCGGCGACGGCATGCAAGCGGGAATCGATGATGGTGACATTGGCCGGGGGATTGTCCGCGATTCTCCATGATCGGTCGATGCGCCTGGTCTTCCTGGTCTGGTCCGCCTATGCGGCCCTGGGCCGGCCGGTCATCGATATGTTGCCCGCGGTTGTCGACAGCATTCTGCGGCAGGATGCGAGGGTGCTCGGAAATATCAATGCCCTTTTCGGAGCGATTGCGGTTACCGCTGGCGTTCTGCTTTCGCTCGTCAGTCGCGTCAGAACCCTGCTGCAGGTCCAGGTGGTGTCACTTGTCTTCCTTGCGGCGGGAACCGTATTGCTGTCGCTGTCGAAGTCCGAATGGGACAGCTATCTGGCGATTGGGATTTTTGCAATCGGTCAAGCCGCAGTGAATATCTGCTCGAGTGCGTTCGCTCAAATGCAGGCGGTGGAAACCCATAAGGGAAGAGTGGTGGCCATGCACATCATGGCGTTCAGGTCCGGAGCCGCAGTCGGTGGTGTGCTGGTGGGGTATGTCGCTGGCATGGTGGGCCTGACGAACGCCATGATCGCCATAGCGGTTTGCCTGACGATTGTGTTTGCCTGTTCCGTCGGAAGGGCGGCGCGTTTTCAACGGTGATCATGAACGATCGACTTTGGCCATCCATGACGATCGATGCGGTAATGCTCAACGGGACGCGGTATGGATATCGAGATGAAAGCGGGGCCCTATTCATTCCTCGCAAAGCTGCAGCGTGACGTTTCGCCGGCGGCATGTGGCTGGTTGATGGAGAGATTGCCGGTTCAGTGGGAATTCCTGCAGGGCCGATGGAGCGGTCACGCTGTATTTGCCCGGCTTCGCGGCGCGGCACGCCATATTGGGCATGGAAACATATCCCAGCCCGCGGTAGGCCAGGTGCTGCTTTACGCCGGTGACGAGAACAACGGTGGAGAGATCCTGGTTCCCTACGGGCCGACGCGCTTCGCCTGCCCGAGCGGCGAACTGTTTGGCCACCACCTGCTGACGGTGACAACGGGGCTCGAAAGGCTGGCCGAACTTGGTGCAATCATTCATGAGCGCGGCGGGCTTAGCGTTTCGTTTCGTCGCTGCTCCAATCCTTGGCGCTAGACCGCGCCAGATAGTTGCGTGGCCCGGTTCAGTGGGCGGCACGTTCCACCAGTCCGCGCGGCGGACAACTTACGGAGGCAAATGATGGCAGGTGGAAGCAATGATCGAACCATGATTCGCAAGCGCTCGATTCCTTCAGAGGAGTTCCTTGGCAGCGAGCGAGCGTATGTCAACCTGGCGGATGCAAGGCTCGGCGCGACGGTCATGGAGGCATCGGACGAGTGGTATGCGCCTGCATCGCGGATGCTGAACCCCAAAGCCGCGAACTATTACTACCACGATGACGAGGGTTTTCGTTGGGTGGATGGCTGGGAAACGTCCCGACGGCGCAAGGCCGGCAACGAATGGTGCGTGATCAAGCTCGGGCGCCCTGGCCGAATCACCGCTATCGGGTTTGACACCAGTTTCTACACCGGCAACTATCCGCTGGCTGCTTCGGTGCAGGCCTGCAAGCTCCGCGCGGACGGGGATATCCAGGATGCCGAATGGGTGGAGCTGGTACCGCCTACGGAGCTGTGCGGAGACGCGCAACGCCTGGTTCCCGTCGGAGCGGGTGAGTGCTTCACGCATGTTCGCCTGAACATTTTCCCGGATGGAGGGTTGGCACGTTTCCGTGTCTTCGGACTGATTCAACCGCTGAGCGCGGACGGATCGTCAGCCCAGTGCGATCTGGCAGCACTCGAAAATGGCGGCCGCGTTGTAGGTTGCAGCGATACCCATTTCGGAGCGGTTCGGGCCATGATCGCGCCAGGCCCTGCCGTTGAGTGGGGTAAAGGCTGGGAAACGCGACGGCTAAGGAAGCCCGGGCATGATTGGGCGGTCATTGCGTTGGCTGCCCCCGGCACCCTGGATCGGGTCTTGGTCGATACGACGTACTACACAGGAAATTTCCCCGCTGCTTTTTCGCTGCAAGGTGCCTGCCTTGACAACACGCCGGATGAGGTGGCCCTGAACCAGGCGATGTATTGGCCCGAACTGGTCGGGCGGACCGAGCTGAAAGGCGGTTGCGAAAATGCTGTCGAGCTGAGTGCTGCCCTTCGGGAGACACGCGTCACCCATATCCGGCTCAACATTTACCCCGACGGGGGAGTGACAAGACTTCGGCTTCTGGGACAAGCAAGGTAAGAAGCCGCGTCGGGGACGCATCGCGACTCGACCAGCGTGACCGTACGGTTCTGCGGCGCGTAAATCCTGCAAGCGAACCTGCGGCGTTCAGTTGTTCCCTTGACGCCAATGACATAGCTAGGTATCGTCATGCTGGTAGGACCGGTATGACAACAACAAGAAACGGGAGGAGACATGAGAGGTGTTCTGGTCGGGGGCGCGGTATTCGCGCTTACCGGCGTAGCGCAGGCGCAGAGTGGAGTCACCCTTTATGGCATTGCCGATGCGGCGATCGACTACGTCCGGGCCAGCGGCGCCTCACAAGGCGGTGCCGCCGACCAGTCCGGCGTCACGCGGTTGACCTCGCAAGGGTCGTACTGGGGCATACGAGGGTCTGAGGACCTGGGCGGTGGGCTCGGAGCCGTCTTCCAGCTGGAAGGCAACTATTCGATCGACTCAGGTTCGGCCAGCACCCCCTTCTTTAACCGGGACACATTCGTGGGATTGCGGCATCGGGACGTGGGCACCGTCACGCTCGGTATCAACACGACCAGTGTACGGGCGCTCGGTAACGCGCTGGACCTGACACCGGGCGGCAATACTGGAATCGGTGCGATTCAATCGCTGATCTCGGGAATCAATGGCATATCGACGGACCATGACTCACGACTGCAGAACTCGGTGCGACTCCGGTCGGCCTCGTTCCATGGATTCGAAGTCGGCGGCCAGTATGGGTTCGGCGAAACCCGTGCCGAAGGTACCGGGCGAAACGACTACACGATAGGAGCGGGACTTTCGTATTCGCGGGGCCCGTTCTATGCCGGCTATGCCTACGAGGAGCGCCATGACAAGAACAAGTCCGGCCTCGCACAGACGGACGGCGAAGATAGAAAGCACCGCATCGGCGTGAAATACAAACTGATGGACCGATGGATGGTTGGCGCGCTGTATGACCGCACGGAAAGCCGGGGCCATTTTTCCAACGGAGCGGGGGCCTTACGCAGGAATGCCTGGGCGGTCGTTACCGAGTACAGCTGGGGCGCGCACGAAATCTATGCGATGCATGTGCGGGCGACCGACGTCCGTTGCCAAGGGGCGACGCTGGGCAACGGCGTCAACTGTGGTTCGAGCGGCGAGACTGGCGCGCAGCTCTGGACGCTCGGATACAACTACCAGCTGAGCAAGCGGACAATGATTCGGACTACGGTATCGAAGATCTTCAATCAAGCGGCAGCCAAGTACGACTTTTCCAATGGTCGCACCGGGGCCGCTGCGGGGGCCGACCCGTTCGGCATTTCAGTTGGCCTACGCCATCGTTTCTAACGTCGAGCACCAGACCTCGGTGCTCCCATTACCCTAGCCAAAGGAGTTGAAAAAATGACGAAGCGGCAGATTCAGCCACCGGGTGTATTCGCGCATCACCGTGCAGCCGTCACGACGCATTATGCGGTGATGCCCCCGGAAGGCATCCTGGAAAGCCGCATACCCGGTATTGAGAAGACCACGATCAGCGTCCAGGCCACGCCGGGGCTCGGCGCCAGCTTTGCGCAGCTGCTGCTGGAGATGCAGGGCGGTGGCGGCATGACGACGCCGCGCAACGACGGTATGCAGGCCTTCTTCTACGTGGTATCGGGCAGCGTATCGCTGGATCTGGAGGGCAAGACACACGCGCTGACGGCCGGAAGCTTTGCCTACGCGCCGGCCGGGACTGGCGTAAGAGTCTACAACCCCGGTGCAGATGCAGCGCGCGTCGTATGGATCAAGAAGCCTTACGAACGGCTCGACGGGGTCCAAGCGCCGGCGCCCCTCGTTTCACACGAGGAAAACATCGAAAAGGTCAACAAGCACACGAAAGGCCGGACCTGGCAGCACCTGTTGCCGGACGAGAACCCCGCGTTCGACTTCGCCGTCAATATTCTGAGTTTTGAGCCCGGGAATTACTTCCCCATGGTCGAGACGCACGTGATGGAGCATGGACTCTATATGCTCGAAGGGCAGGGCATGTATCTGCTCCAGAACGACTGGCATGAGTGTTGGGAGGGGGACTTCATCTACATGGCGCCCTTCTGTCCGCAATTCTTCTACGCAACCGGCTGGTCCAAGGCGACGTATCTTCTCTATAAGAACGTAAATCGCGATTTCACGTTCTGACCTCGCAGCGGCCGTGGGCGATACCGATTCCGTCCACGGCCTCGCGGCCTCGCATCAAGGCAATTGGTGAACGTGGTCAGGAAGTTCTACCTGAACACGCTTTGCGCTGCGCAGCACATGGTTGCGCATCGCCATCTGGGCAAGGTTCGGGTTGCGCGTGGCCAGGGCATCGACGATTTCCTTGTGCTCTTTCACGCGGCTGCTGAGGAATGCCGTATCCGACAGGCGTGGCGCGCTCATTTCTTCCTCCGAGAAAATTGGAGCAAGCAGGGCGCGAATCAGACGATTGTCACAGCAGGAAGCAATCAACGAGTGAAACTCAAAATCGAGCTGGTTCAGCCTTGTGACGTCGTGGTCCTTGACCGCTGACTCCATCTTCTGCAGTAGCCCGCGAAGGCTGGCGATGTCGCTATCGGTGATGTGAATCGCGGCGAGGGCGGCAGCCCAGCCCTCCATCAGCAGGCGTGCTTCGTACAGCTCGCTCGGCGTATGGTCGATCTGATGCACTTCCGAGTTTCTTCCGACCGCAGCCTGTTGCTCGAGCGACGCCACAAAGACGCCTCTGCCCGGCTCTACGCGTACCAGCCCCATTCCTTCAAGCGAGGAAATGGCTTCTCGCAGGGATGAGCGGCTGACGCCGAGCAATTCAGCGAGTTCTCGCTGCGAAGGGATCTGGCTGTCGGCGGGCCACTGGCCGTTGTAGATCATGCCTTGCATGCGCTCCAGCACGTGCTGGGTGACGGGGGTACGCAATGCGACCGCTGGCCGCCGCTTGATTGCCGCAGGCGAATTCAACGGCGTCTTCGGATCCCACGCAGTGGAAGTGGCTTTCATGTCTGATCGAGGCTGTTCATACTGGTCTGACGATAGCACATTTGGGGTTGACTGTGTCGGGGCACAGGATTACATTGCAATACCGGTCAGACCAGTACGACCACGGATGCGGCAATCTGCAACACACTACCAAAGGAAAAGTATGGGCATCCCCCTGAGCCTGGAACCTCTTACGAAAGCGGCCTTTGCTCAATTCGGCGACGTAATCGAGGCCACGCCCGGTGCGTTCCACCACATCAATGGCGGTATGGTCGAGCGCTACCACGACCTGGCGACGCTCGCCCTGATGGCTGAAGGCGGTAGAGCCGGCATCAGCATCATGCGAGCCAAACCGTATGCATTGCCGTTGGAAGCGGCGTTTCTCGAGCGCCATCCACTGTCGAGTCAAGCCTTCATTCCGATGAAGGGCACCACCTTCATCGTGGTCGTAGCGCCCCCGGGGCCCACAGTCGATCTATCCGGCGTTCGCGCGTTTGTAGCCAGACCCGGCCAGGGCGTCAATTACGCAGCGGGGGTATGGCACCACGTGCTGCTGCCCACAGAGCCGTGCGACTTTGTTGTCGTCGACAGAATCGGATCTGGGCCGAACTGCGACAAGTTTGTGTTCGAAGAGCGAGCCCGTCCCATCATTCCGGCCCTGACGGACATGACGACTGAAGTGGCGGCGTAGCACGGGTTGAAATACAGCAAGGAATCCGTCCTATCGGCGATGGAGACGGACGGCGATGGTGGAGACATATTGTGTTTAAGCATCTGAAAAAGCTACATATCCAGGTCCTTCTGGGATTCGCAGTGGGAACGCTGATCGGCATTGTGTACCCCTCTTTTGGCGTGCATCTGTTGCCCTTGGCGGAGGCTTTCATCAAGCTCATCAAGATGATGCTTGCGCCTATCGTTTTCTGTTTCGTCGTGACCGGCATTCTTCACGCCGGCGACCTGCGGACAGCCGGCAGAGTGGCGCTTAAGACGATCATCTATTTCGAGATCATTACCACCATCGCGTTGCTGATAGGGGTGTTCATCACGCTGTTCATGAAGCCCGGTGAGGGAATGAACATCGATGTGTCGACGCTGGACGCCAAGTCGATCCAGAGCTTCGTCGACAATGCCTCGCATGTGTCGGACGCAAAAGGCTTCCTGCTGAACATCATTCCGTCGACCTTCTTCGCCGCTTTTGCGAAAGGCGACATTCTCCAGGTACTGCTGATCGCCGTTCTTTTTGGCTGTGCGCTGCAGATAGCTGGCGAGAAAGCCAAGCGTGTCGGCCAACTGATGGACGGCCTTTCGGAAGTTCTCTTTCTCGTCGTGGGCTTCATCGTCAGGCTGTCGCCGCTCGGGGTCGCGGGCGCCATGGCCTTCACGGTCGGAAAATTCGGTTTCGCCACCATCCAGCAGCTGGGAGAACTGGTCCTGACGTACTACGTCGCCTGCGCCCTGTTCCTGTTTGTCGTGCTTGGCATCGTGATGCGGCTGTCCGGTCTCAGTCTTTTCCAGTTCATCAAGTATCTCAAGAGTGAAATCCTGATCGCGCTGGGTTCGAGTTCTTCCGATGCCGTGATGCCTCTGGTGATGGCGAAACTGCGCCACCTTGGGGTCAAGGAAACCACGGTCGGATTGGTGATTCCGACTGGATACTCGTTCAATCTGGATGGCTTTTCGATCTGGCTCACATGCGCGGTCATCTTTATCGCGCAGGCAACCAATACACCCCTGGAGGGCGGAACGTTGGCGCTGATTCTGCTCGTGTCGCTGCTGACCTCCAAGGGCGCGCATGGCATCCCTGGATCCGCGACCGTCGTGCTTGCCGCCACGCTGACGGCCATCCCGGCGATACCGGTTCTTGGCGTAGCGCTGATCTTGTCAGTCGACAAATTGATGGGATTCTTCCGGGTCGCGCTGAATCTGATCGGCAACTGCGTTGGCGCAGTGGCAATCGCCGCGTGGGAAGGACACCTCGATCTGTCGAAGGCGCGCAAGGTACTGTCGGGTGAAGACGCCTTCACCGGCGCGGACAGCGAGTCCCAGCAGGCAGTGGCGCTGAAAAACGCCTCCTGAACCGAAGTAGTCCCAGCAGCCGCCTGCGGCAAGACGTTCCGCAGGCGGCTGCAGACAGGCTCGTCATCGAGCCCTTGGCTCAACGCTGCGGCGTTCTTCAATCAAGGCCTTTGCAGGCCCATCCCTTCACCCCCGAAACTGCTGCGCCTCCAGGTACGCATCGCGCGAGGGAACCAGGTGGTCCGCGCAGAGCGAGACCAGCGTGTCGATATCGCCGGCCTTGAGCGCTTCGATCATCTGCCAGTGCTCACGGCGGGCGCGCTCTCTGTATTGCGCCGACACCAGGGACGCGAAGCGGATCGGATGCGTCTGGCGCGCGAATTCGGCGATCGCCTTTTGCAGCGTGTTATTGCTGCAAAGACCGAACAGCTCGCGGTGAAAGGCGAGATTCATGCGGAAGACCCTGCGCGCATCGCCGGCGGCGACCGCCTCGTCGTGCTGTCGCTGGATCGCGATCAAGCCCTCGATACGCGACGGAACCAGGCCGAGGTCGATGCGCCGCGCGGCCTCCGTCTCCAGCATGGTCCGCACTTCATACAGTTCCTGGACCTCCTGGACCGAGAACGAACGGACCAGGGCGCCGATGTTCTTGCGCCGCTCGATCAGGCCCATGCGGTCCAGTGCGGCCAGTGCGTCCCGGACCGTGTGCCGCTTGACCCCGAAGCGTTCCATCAATTCGTCTTCGACCAACCGCTCGCGCGGATGCAGTCGGCCAAAGACGATATCTTCCTCGAGCGCGGCGACCATGGCGGCCAGGGGGTCTTGCGCTGTACACGGGGTTTCGATGCCAGATTCGGCAGCGGCGCTGAGCATGTCGGAGTGGGGCATCGGACGAGTCGCGCCGGGACGATGACCGCGGGCGGCAGTACGAGTCGGAATGAAAGCCGTCATTTTGACTGATTTTTCCTCACCGCTGACGCCCATGCCTTACTTCCCTGTGCCGGGCACCTTGCCGCGGGTCTGGGCCGCCCGCAGGAAGTCGAAATCGACGCCCTGGTCGGCCTGGTTCACCGTGGTCAGGAAGAGCTTGCGGTAGCCGCGGTCGGCCGTCGGCACGACCACGGGCGTTTCCTCGGCGCGACGCTTCAGCTCGTCGTCGCTGACATGCAGCTTCAACTCGCGACGCGACACGGACAGGCTGATGCGGTCGCCATTGCGCACATAGGCCAGCGGTCCACCGACGGCGGCCTCCGGTGTGACATGCAGCACGATGGTGCCGAACGCCGTGCCGCTCATGCGGCCGTCGGAAATGCGGACGATGTCCTTGACCCCCGCGCGCGCCAGCTTGCGAGGGATCGGGATATAGCCGGCTTCGGGCATGCCGGGCGCGCCCTTCGGGCCGATGTTCTTCAGCACCAGGATGTCGTCGGCGGTGACATCGAGGTCGTCGCTGTCGATACGGTTGGCCAGATCCTCGGCATTCTCGAAGACCACCGCACGCCCTTCGTGTTCCATCAGCTTTGGATGCGCCGCCGATTGCTTGATGATGGCGCCGCCAGGGGCGAGGTTGCCATTGAGTACCGCGATACCACCTTGCGGGTAGATCGGGTTGTCGCGCGAACGGACGACGTCTTGCGGGAATCCCGGACCCAAGCGCTCGATTTCCTCGCCCAGGGTGCGGCCGGTCACGGTCAGGGCATCCAGGTTCAGAAGCGGCTTCAACTCGCGCAGCAGGGTGGCCATGCCGCCGGCATGGTGGAAGTCTTCCATGTAGTGGTCGCCCGACGGTTTCAGGTCCAGCAGCACCGGCGTATCGCGACCCATGCGGTCCAGCGCGGCCAGGTCGATGTCGTAACCGAGGCGTCCCGCAATCGCCGCAAGGTGAACGATGCCGTTGGTGGAACCGCCAATCGCGAGCAGCACGCGCATGGCGTTTTCAAAGGCGGCAGGCGTGAGGATCTTGTCGATGGTCAGCCGTTCCCTGGCGATCCGGACGGCCTCGGTACCGGTTTGCTCGGCCACCCGGATGCGGTCCGCCGTCACCGCCGGCGGGGAGGCGCCGCCAGGCACGGTCATGCCCAGCGCTTCGGCAATACAGGCCATCGTGCTGGCCGTGCCCATCACGGAGCAGGTGCCCACGCTGGCCACCAGCTGATTGTTCACGTCGGCGATCTCTTCCGCATCGATTTCTTCCGCCCGGAACTTGCCCCAGTAGCGGCGGCAGTCCGTGCATGCGCCGACGCGCTCGCTGCGGTGGGAGCCGGTCAGCATGGAGCCGGTGATCAGCTGGATCGCCGGAATCCCGGCCGAGGCGGCGCCCATCAGCTGAGCCGGTACCGTCTTGTCGCAGCCCCCGATCAGGACCACGGCGTCCATCGGCTGCGCGCGGATCATCTCCTCGGTGTCCATCGACATCAGATTGCGCAGGTACATGCTGGTCGGCGCCGAGAAGCTCTCGTGGATGGAGATCGTGGGGAAGTCCATCGGCAGGCCGCCGGCCAGCATGATGCCGCGCTTCACCGCCTCGATGAGCTGGGGCGCATTGCCATGGCAGGGATTGTAGGCGCTGCCGGTATTGACGATGCCGATGACCGGCCGGTCCAACGCGGAATCGGTGTAGCCCGCCCCTTTGATGAAGGCCTTGCGCAGAAACAGCGAAAAGCCGCGGTCTCCGTAGTTGGTCAGGCCTTTGGAGATGCCCGTGGCTGCAGCTTCGGGAGCGATGTCGTGGCGCGGGGCCGCGTTCTTCGGGTTCTGGTCTTCGTTCGACATGGTTTCGTGCTTGTGTTTCTTGGGGGACGAGGGTGTCCCGACTGCAATGCGGTGCCAAGCATAGCGGAACCTCGCCGTATTGTCGTCAGGACTATCACCTATATTATTAATAATCTAATCGACTAGAGTTCGGGCTGGTTCCTGGCGTCGAGCCAGGCACTTCGACTCAGATGAACTCAAAGCAGAAGGAGACTTTGTGAATCCTCGAACCAAACCTCGTGCCGGCACCAGCCGTCGGCACGCCCTGGTCATCGCCGCCTTGGCATGGATCGGCGTGGCACTGCCGGCGTACGCGGCGGACTATCCCGAGAAACCCATCAAGCTGGTCGTGCCGTACACCCCGGGCGGCGCGACCGACGTCATCGGGCGGGTCATCGGCCAAAAGCTGTCGGCGTCGCTGGGGCAGCCGGTTGTCGTGGAGAACCGCGCGGGCGCGGCCGGCAACCTGGGCGCGGCCTATGTGGCCAAGGAAAAGCCCGACGGCTACACGTTGTTGCTCGGCGCCCTGACCAGCCATTCGATCAACAGCGTCCTGCTGCCGGCTACCGCCGGCTTCACCATGGACAAGAGCTTCGTGCCCGTCGCGGTCGTGGGTCGCGTGCCGCTGGTGGTGGCAGTCGGTCCCTCGTTCAAGGGCAAGACGCTGGCTGACTTCATCGCAGCGGCAAAGGCAAAGCAGGGCAGCATGAATTACGGATCGTCCGGCAACGGCTCGCCGCAGCATCTTGCCGCCGAGCTGTTCAAGCGCCAGGCCGGCGTCGACATCGTCCACGTGCCGTACAAGGGGAGCAGTCCTGCCCTGAACGACCTGATGGGGGGACAGGTCGACGTGGTCTTCGACACGCTGCCGGCGACCCAGGCGTTCATCAAGGGCGGACGCCTGCGCGCATTGGCCACCGCGACACCGCAACGCGTCATTCCGGATGTGCCGACGGCCGGTGAAGCCGGCCTTGCCGGCTTCGAGGTCAGCTCCATGTTCGGCCTGCTGGCACCGGCCGGTACGCCGGCGCCGGTGATCGGCAAACTCAGCGCGGCACTGAAGGACATCATGGACCAGGAGGAAGTGAAGACGGCGCTGACCAACCAGGGTGCCATGCCGGTCTACACGACTTCCGACCAGGCCCGATCCCAGATCACTGCGGAAGTGGCGCGCTGGGCCAAGGTCATCAAGGAGTCGAATATCAAGGCGGATTGAGCGGGGGAAAGCAGTGTGTCGGGCGATGGGTGCCGCGGGAATCGACCCGCGCCCGGCACGGCTTCGGCTCGAGGCCTGGCTCGCGCCGCGACGAACCCGTCCGAAGTCGTATGGCGACGGCCAATAGCGCAGGCTTATGTGATCTGTAAAGCAGTTAGTCTGCCGCAACCGTGACAGGTGGCCGCGGGCGCCATTACTTGAGCGTACCCGGACGCTTTAGATGTGGTTTTCCGGCATACGCATTTCTACCTAATGTTGCATTGCGTCAATCCTTCACCTACAATTCGGGAAAACCCCATAAGGGTTATCCCTGAAAGGAAGGACGCCATGAACACCCAATCCGATATCAAGCTGACCGACCAACTCGAACGCGACCTGATCGAACGCGAACTCGACGCTCCGCGTCTGGGTTTCGCCTACGACGTCAAGCGTGCCATCGCCGCCGTCCAGGGCGTGCTGGCCCGCCTGCAGTCGGACGCCCGCAAGGCCAAGATCGTCTTCGCGAACGGCTAAGCCGCCAAGCTGGACCGAGCGCATCGCGACAGTCCCCCGCTGTCGCGCCGCGGTCAGTCCGCGGTCAGTCCGCGGTTAGCCAGTACGGTCGGCCAATAAAGAACCGGCCCGGTATCGGCCTCGCAGCAACGCGCTGCGGGACCGATACCGGGCCGGTTTTTTTGCGTCGGGGCTCAGCGTGGGCTGCTTTCCGGTGCTTTCGCATCGCCGCCAGCGGCAGCATCGACACGGGCAGGGGCTGGAGCAGGGCGGGCCGCCGTCGCAGCCTGCCGCGGCTGCCACGACACGCTGATATCCCCGTTGACGAAGGTCTGGCAGGCCAGCCGGTGGCCGCTTGCCAGTTCCTGCTCGGTCAGCAGCTTCTTCTCCTTGGCCTTGACCTCGTCGGTGTGTTCGAGGCCGCTGTCGATGTGGCATTTGCACGTCCCGCAAAGGCCGCCGCCGCACTTGAACGGAATGCCGCCCTGTTCGCGCAGCGAGACGCGCAGCAGGTTGCTGTTGGGCGGGGCGGTGGCGGTCTTGCCGTTATTGGTGACGAAGGTGATCTGGATCATGGCGATACGCTGCTATCAGGCGTCTTCAGGATTCGAATGGCGGCGATTCATATGGCGACCAGCGCCAGTTCCATGCTGCCGAACGAGGCGAGCCGGCGCAGTTCCTCGCGCGCCGCTTCGACGGTGGCGTACTTGTCGAGGAACTTGGTCGGGACATGGTTGACGATGCCGGGCGGCGTTTCCTCGACCACGCGGACCTTGGTCTCGTGCTCGAGCTGGGCGATGACGAAGCGCACGGTGAGTTTGCCGTAGAAGCGGTACTCGTAGCGTTCCACCGGCGTGATGCCGTCGACCGGCTCCGTGCGGAACTGGCCGGGGCGGCTGGTCAGGATGATGTACATGGCGTCTGGCTCAGGACGAGCAGGCCTTGACCCCCGCCTGCACGCGGCTGGCGGCGCCGGCGGCTTCCTCGGCCGGCGACAGTTCGTCCTGCGCCAGTTCGATGTCGTGCTCGATCCAGAGCTGGCAGATCAGCCGGTAGCCCTGTTCGAGCCGCCCGCCCAACTGCTTTTTCTCTTTCCAGTTCGGCGGCGGCAGGTGTTCGGCGCCCGCCAGCACGCGGCAGGCGCATTTCGAGCACTTGCCCATGCCGCACTCGTAGCGCAGGTTCGGATAGGGAAACTGCCGGATCCCGGCGCGCACGACCAGATTGGTGCGCGGCGCGACCTCGTCGCTGTGGACTTGGCCGTGCCGGTGAAGAAGAACCTTGGGCATGATGTTGTCCTGCTTGTTGCTGTGTACTTGTCTACAGACGGCGGGGCGATGGTGGTTCGATGCCGGCGGCGCGGCTCATGACCACAGCAGCATCGCCGCCACGGTCGAGCACGCCAGCCCGATCACCACCGGGATCAGCAGCGCACGCACCGCGTCGAGCACCGGCACCCGGGCGAAGCCAGCCACCGCGATCAGCGAGGACCAGGCGATCAGCGTGCCGCCACCGGTCCAGACCGCACCCATCTGGCCGACCGCCGCCAGCGTGGCCGGGTCGAAGCCCACCACCGGGCCCAGCGCGCCGGCCAGCGTGCCTGTCAGCGGCAGGCCCGCGAAGCCCGAGCCGTCGATGCCGGTGATCATGCCGACCAGCAGCACGCCGAATGCGACCAGCATGTGGTTGTCGGGAATCAGGTGCTGGTACGACTGGATCAGCTCGAACAGCAAGCTGGGCGCCTTGCCCGGCGGCAGGCCGAGAATCTGCGCGGCGGTCTCGCCGGCGCCGACGAAGAAAAAGCCCGCGATCGGCAGCACCGACCCCATGGCCTTGAAGGCGAATACGAAGCCGTCGGTGATGTGATCGGGGCAGACGTCCAGCATCCGGCGCGGGCCTTCGGCGGCCAGCGTGGCCAGCATCATCAGCACCGCGGCCACGCCGCCGACCAGGGCCGCGGCCTCGCCGCCTTTCAGGTCCTGCACGCCAGTGCCCAGCTTGGGCAGCACCATCACGGTGACCACGGCGAGGAAGGCGATCGGCGTCACGATGGCAAAGCACTTGGACCATTTGATCCGCTTGCGCTCGACCATCGACAGGCTCGCTTCGATATTCGATTCGGTGGCCAGCGGCTCGTCATGCGCGGTAGCGCGGGCGATCTCCGCCTTGTCGAAGGTGCCGCCGCCGCTGTCGCCGCCGCCCAGCGTCGTGCCGCTGGCGCGCTGTTGCCACCGGTCCAGCAGCAGGCCGCTGGCGGGGACGATGTGCTTGCGCATCGACAGGTAGGCCAGGCACAGCGCGATCGCGCCGGTGATGATCGACAGCGTCAGCGCGCGGTCGGCAACCACGGCCGCGCTGACGGCGGCGCCGGCCGCCTTGGCACTGATGCCGGGAGCGACGCCGATCACATAGTCCGAGGACAGCGCCATGCCCTGGCCGGCGATCGCGATTGCCATCGCGCCGGCCAGCGGCGGCAGCCCGGCTGCGATTGCCGCGGGCAGCAGGATGGCGGACACCAGCGGCACAGCGGGCGTCGGCCAGAAGAACAGCGAAATCACATAGGTCACGCCGGCGAGGATGAAAAACGCGCTGTGCCCGTTCTTCATCACCACGCGGAACGGCTCGACCATGCGGATATCCGAGCGCAGCGTCTTCAGCGCATTGAGTAGCGCGGTCATGAAGGCGATGACCAGGAAGATATTGAACAGCTCCTTGGCGGCCACCAGGCTGGCCGAGAAAACGGCCCCCAGCGCGGACACCGGGCTGCCGGTCAGTGCGAACACGACCAGCGCGGTGCCCACGATGGAGGGCACGACGACATTGGCGCGCAGGATCATCGTCAGTACGATGACCGCGACCCCCATGAGATATATCCAGTGCGCGGCACCGATCACGACTTCGTGTTGCATGAAAGCTCCGTGGGGCGAGAGGGTGGTTCTTGAAGCTCGACCGTCCTTCGGGTGGGGGTCTAAACGGTATACTATATTCCGTAAGGGGATGTCGCCAAGCGAAATCGTATACGGATATACGCTGATACCGGAGTCGGGTGAGGTGTCGGAAAACCGCACCAGGACTGGGATGAGTGCGGGTGGGGGAGCACCTTTACGGTGCCTCGCGCGACGAATCAGTTTGCCTTTTGTTCGGTGCGTTATGTAGACTGTATACCAATAAACGCTGCGCAGGTATGCGACTACTGTGCAGTCGACGTGACGCCCGCATCGCGGCCGTCAGTCTCCAACCAGCTTGTCCTCATGACGACCACGTTGCCCGCGCTGATTGCCAGTCTGTTGCCGACGCTGTCGCCGGCCACGTCGTTGCTGCCGGCCGTGCCGCTGTCCGAGTACGGTTGGATGGGCGCGACGATTTTCGCGGGTGCCTGCCTGCAGGGCGTTGGGGGCATCGGCTTCGCGATGCTGGCGGCGCCGTTGGCCGCCATCTTCTTTCCGCAGCTGGTGCCGGGACCGCTGCTGGCGATGGGCGGTTGCCTGTCGCTGCTGGCCGCGCTGCGCGAGCGCGAGGCGATCGCGTGGCGGCTGACGGGAACGGCGCTGCTCGGCCGCGCGATGGGCGGCCTGATCGGCGTGCTGGCCATTGCCTGGCTGCGCCCGCAGTGGCTCGCGGTGGCGTTCTCGCTGTCGATCCTGCTGGCGGTGGCGCTCAGTGCCTTGGGCTGGCGCGTGCGGCCGTCCGCCGGCAACCTCGCGATCGCGGGCACTGCGTCCGGCTTCATGGCGACGCTGACGTCGGCCGGCGCGCCGCCCTTTGCCATCGTGATGCAACACATGACCCCGGCCGCGATGCGCGCGACCGTCGGTTGCATCCTCGGTGGCGGCGCCGTGTTGTCACTGGCGATGCTGGCCAGTGCGGGCCGCTTCGGTATTGCAGACCTGACGCTGAGCGCGCTGCTCGCGCCGTTCCTGCTCGCCGGCTTTGCGGTGTCCAGCCGACTCAAGACGCGTGTCTCGGCCGCGGCCGTGCGCCGGCTGCTATTGGCCCTGTGTGCGGCGGGAGCGATCGCCGTGCTGGTGCGGGTGGCGCTGCAGGGTTGAGCCCGGGAGCCGTTCGGACTCGACACCGACTCCGACTCCGACTCCGACTCCGACTCCGACTCCGACTCCGACTCCGACTCCGACTCCGACTCCGACTCCGACTCCGACTCCGACTCCGACTCCGACTCCGACTCCGACTCCGACTCCGACTC
>JAPSLP010000004.1:185978-230855 GCA_031180665.1 Cupriavidus sp.
CCGACTCCGACTCCGACTCCGACTCCGACTCCGACTCCGACTCCGACTCCGACTCCGACTCCGACTCCGACTCCGACTCCGACTCCGACTCCGACTCCGACTCCGACTCCGACTCCGACTCCGACTCGCCCCGCTTTCCAACTTCATCCATCCACCATCGCAGGAGACCCGATGCAGCACATCACAGACGAAATGGTCGATCGCCACGTCGCGCCGGAGGACGTGCAACGCATCATGCTCGATGCGTTCCGCAGCTTCGGGCAGGGCACCGCCGCCATGCAGCAGCGCATCCGCACCGAGGCGGGCGGCGTCAAGCTGTCGACGCTGGGCGCCGTGATCCCGGAGCAGGGCGTGGCCGGCGCCAAGGTCTACACCACCATCGACGGGCAGTTTTCCTTCGTGATCCTGCTGTTCTCCACCGAGGATGGGCGGCCGCTGGCCTCGTTCGATGCGGGCGCGATCACGCGGCTGCGCACCGCCGCCTGCACCGTGGTCGCGGCGCGGCACCTGGCGCGGCCCGGCGCCCGCACGCTGGCGCTGTTCGGTGCCGGCACGCAGGGCGCCGCCCACGCCAGGCAGTTGAGCGCCGCGCTGCCGCTCGAGCGCATCCTGCTGTGCGACCCGTACGCGCCGGCCGAACTGCCCGAGCGCCTGAGCCAGAGCTGCGGCATCCCGGTGATCCAGGTGATCGCGACCGAGGCAGAGGCCGCAGTCCGTGAGGCCGACATCGTCGTGACGGCCTCGCGCTCCACCACCCCGCTGTTTTCCGGCGAGGCGATCAAGCCCGGCGCGTTTGTGGCGGCGATCGGTTCCAGTCTGCCGCATACGCGCGAACTGGACGACGTGGCGCTGTCGCGGGCTTCGGCCGTGGTCGTCGAATGGAAGCCGCAGTCCACGCGCGAAGCCGGCGACATCGTGATGGCGGGGCAGGGCGTGTTGCCGGAGTCGAAGCTGATCGAGCTGGCCGACGTCGTGCTGGGCCGGGCGCAGCCGCGGCGCGGCGATGACGACATCGTCATCTACAAGTCCGTCGGCGTCGGCCTGGAGGATGTCGCGCTGGCCGGGCTGGCGTGGCGGCGCCTGCAGGCGGCACGATGAGTTTCCGGGCCGCGGGTCCCCGCGTACGCGGGGCGACAGCGGCATTGGGGGAATCTTCGTGGTCCCCGCGCATGCCGGGAGTTGTCACCGTGCATGCCGGGATCTCGCGACTTGTTTTGCGCTCTGGCGCCCCGGCAAGCACCAACCCAAGGTAAACCCCGATGAAGAAACCCCCGTAGGCCCTTGTCCGTCCGGCGTGAGTGTATATAGTATACAAACATCGAGCGAACGCACCGCCCGACCCAACCATCCCGAACGTCAGCCAACAAGGAGCCCCACATGGCCGAACTGATGAACCGAGAAGAATTCCGTGCCGCCCTGGAGGAAGCGATCAAGGGCAAAAGCGCCAACCAGGCGCCTTTCAGCAAGGCCTGGGCCACCGGCAAGCTCAGCCGCGCCCACCTCGCCCGCTGGGCCGAGAACCACTATCACTATGTCGGGCCGTTCGCCGACTACCTGGGCTACATCTACGCCCGCATGCCGGATCGGTATACCGAGGCCAAGGATTTCCTGCTGGCCAATATGTACGAAGAGGAAATCGGCGGCGATCGCCACACCGATCTGCTGATCCGCTTCGCCGAGGCCTGCGGCACCACGCGAGAGCGCGTGATCGATCCGGACAATATGTCGCCCACCACGCGCGGCCTGCAGGCCTGGTGCTATTCGGTGGCGATGCGCGAGGACCCGATCGTCGCCGTGGCCGGCCTGGTGGTCGGACTCGAGTCGCAGGTGCCGTCGATCTATCGCAAGCAGACGCCGACGCTGCGCGAGAAGTACCAGTTCACCGACGAGGAGGTCGAGTTCTTCGACCTGCATATCGTCTCGGACGAGATCCACGGCGAACGCGGCTACCAGATCGTGCTCGAGCATGCCGATACGCCCGAGCTGCAGCAGCGCTGCCTGAAGATTTGCGAGATCGGCGCGCAGATGCGGCTGCTCTATACGACCGCGCTGTACTACGACTATGTCGCGCACGAGCTGCCGCTGCCCGAGCTGGAACTGGCCGCCTGAATTGCGCCTGCGCGCGGCGCTTTGCGGCGCCGCGCTTCTTCCCCCAACTGCCTCATGAGCGCCGCACAGATGGAACCGTTCTACAACTACATCGATGGCGAGTGGACCGCGTGCCAGTCCGGCCGAACCTTCGACAACATCAATCCCGCCGATCTTCATGACGTGGTGGGCCGCTTCCAGGCATCCGCCGCCGAAGACGGCGAGGCCGCGGTAGCGGCGGCCGCGGCCGCGTTCGAGGGCTGGAAGAACACGCCGATCGGCCGCCGCGCGGCCATCCTGAACCGCGCCGCGCAGCAGCTCGAAGCCAACGCCGACAGCATAGCCCGCGAGCTGACGCGCGAGGAAGGCAAGGCGCTGAGCCTGGCCCGCGACGAGGTCCTGCGCTCGGCGCAGACGCTGCGCTTCTATGCCGTCGAGGGCCAGACTTTCACCGGCGAATCGTTTCCCAACGACGATGGCGACATGCTGGTCTATACGCAGCGTGAGCCGCTGGGCGTGGTGACGGTGATCTCGCCGTGGAATTTCCCGATTTCGATTCCGGCGCGCAAGATCGCGCCGGCGCTGATCACCGGTAATACCGTGGTGTTCAAGCCATCGTCCGATGCGCCGCTGAGCGGCTATCGGCTGGCGCAGGCGGTGATCGACGCGGGCCTGCCCAAGGGCGTGCTGAACTTCATCACCGGCAGCGCCGCCGACGTGGGCGCCGCGATCACGCAGGCGAGCGCGGTGCGTGCGATCTCGTTCACCGGATCGACCCGCGCCGGCGAGCAGATCCATCGCTCGGTGCCGCTGACCACGCGCACGCAGATGGAGCTGGGTGGCAAGAATCCGCTGCTGGTGATGGAGGACGCCGACCTGGACCAGGCCGTGGAACTGACGATCAAGGGCGGCTTCTCGCTCAGCGGCCAGGCCTGTACCGGTACCAGCCGCGTGCTGGTCGCCGAGGCCGTGCGCGAGGCCTACACCGGGAAGCTGCTCGCCCGCGTCAAGACGCTGAAGATCGGCAGCGGCCTGACGCCAGGCATGGACCTCGGACCGCTGGCCACCCGCAATCAACTCGAGAACGTGCTGCGCTATATCGACATCGGCAAGTCCGAAGCGACGCTGCTGTGCGGCGGCGAGCGGCTGGCCGGCCCCGACTACGACAACGGCTTCTATGTGTCGCCGGCGGTCTTCACCGATGTCACCCAGGACATGCGCATCGCGAGAGAGGAAATCTTCGGGCCGGTGATCGCGATCATCGCGTTCAGCGACTACGCCGATGCGATCGCCAAGGCCAACGACACCGAGTACGGCCTGGCCGCGGCCATCGTCACGCGCAACCCGCGCTACATGCATCGCTTTGCCGCCGACATCGAGGCCGGTACGGTCAAGATCAACCGCACCACCACCGGCAATCTCGTCAACGCGCCGTTCGGCGGGCTCAAGCGTTCGAGTACGTCGACCTTCCGCGAGTCCGGCCGCACCGGCCTCGAGTTCTATACCCAGATCAAGACTGTCTACCGCGGCCTGTAAGTACTGTCGCATCGCTACGCCGCATCGACCAGGAGAACATCGCATGAAACAAGCCATCAAGCTCGAACTGCGCGAAGCGCGCCATATGGTGGCCGCTGCCATCGCCAAGTCCGAGGAGATCGGCGTGCTCGAATCCATCTGCGTGGTGGACGAGGGCGGCTATCCGCTGGTGCTCGAGCGGATGGACGGCGCCCGGATCACGGGCCCGCAGATCGCCTGGAACAAGGCGTTTACCGCAGCCGGCCACAAGCGCTCGACGCATCTGTTCACGACGCCGCCGAACGGCCCCGCGCTGCCGGGCAATGAAGCCTTCGGCATCCAGTGGAGCTTCGAGGGCAAGTTCGCGGCCTTCGTCGGGGGCTTTCCGATCGTCGTCAACGAGCAGGTGATCGGCGGCATCGGCCTGAGCGGCGGCAACGGCGAGCAGGACACGCAGGCCGGCCTGGCGGCGCTGCAGGCGCTGCAGGAACTGCTCGCACCGCAGGACCTGAAGGTGGTGGTGCAGGCCGACATCAAGCGCTGAACGAAGCGCTGAACGAAGCGCTGGACCCGCGCCGCATCTTTCAACCGGCTAATCGGAACGCATCATGTCTCACCGCATCCAGATCCTCGAAACGCAGCAGGCCTTCTTTGTCGAGCGCGGCGAAACGCTGCTGCAGGCAGCGCTCAAGGCCGGCATCGCGCTGCCGCACGATTGCCAACTGGGCGGCTGCGGCACCTGCCGGCTGAAGCTGGTCGAAGGCGAGGTCCGCTACGACGAGGAACCGATGGGGCTGGCGCCCGACGAGGCGGCGGCGGGTTATGCGCTGGCCTGTCAGGCGCAGCCGCTCGGCGATCTCCTGATCAGCACCGCGCGCGAGGACGAGGTCTGCGCCGAGCCGATGCGGCATCGTGCGCAAATCGAGGCGGTCCGCCCGCTGACACCGACCGTGCTGCAGGTCCGGCTGCAGGTGCCGGATCTCGATGCGGCGCTGGACTATCGGCCCGGCCAGTATCTGAAGCTGATCACGGGAGACGGTCACGCGCGCAGCTTCTCGATGGCCTCGGTGCCGCAGGGAGGCAGCATCGAACTGCATGTCCGCCGCATTCCGGGCGGTGCCGTCACCGATCGCATACTGCCGGGCCTGGCGCCGGGCGATGCGGTCGAGGTCGAGCTGCCGCACGGCAACTTCTTCTATCGCGCCCGTGACTACCGCCCCCTGCTGATGGTCGCGACCGGCACCGGCATCGCGCCGATCAAGGCGATTCTCGAATCGCTGATGGACGATCCCGACTGCCCGCCGGTCTCGCTGTATTGGGGCATGCGGGAAGAGGGCGACCTCTATCTGCACGAACAGATCGAGAGCTGGGCCGAGCGCCTGTACGACTTCCGCTATGTCCCGGTGCTCTCGCGTGGCGGCGTGGGCTGGCAGGGCCGCCGTGGCTATGTGCATCACGCCGCGGTCGACGATCTCGGCGATGTGTCCGAGCATGCGATCTATCTGTGCGGCTCGCCGGACATGATCCGCGACGCGCGCCAGGCCTTCCTGGAGCGCGGGGCCAGCACCGAACACATCTACGCCGACAGTTTCACCTTCCAGCGGGACTGAGGGCGCCGGTGATCGTCGGGGGCGGCGACCGCGCCGCTTCGTTCGGTAGCTGGTATACAATGACGCCAGCCTTTGGTGCGGGCCTTGCACCAACCGGTGCCACCAGCCGGTGCCACCAGCCGGTGCGCCAGCCGGTGCCACGGTCCCACCAATCCGCGCGCTGTCCAATCCGATTGCCTCGTCATCCGCCATGTCTCTCCGCCCCTCCGTTTCCGCCGCGCCCGATCAGGAAGTCGTGAGCCTGGGCGCCAGCCATTCGCCGCTGTTCGCGCTGGTCACCGACAAGCTGCGCGAGCGCATCCTCAAAGGCGGCTACGCCCCCGGCGAGCGGCTGGTCGAGAACAAGCTGTCGGCCGAGCTGGGTGTGTCGCGCATCCCGGTGCGCGAGGCGTTGCGGGCGCTGGCGAGCGAAGGGCTGGTGCTGATCGAACCGCGCCGCGGCGCTTCGGTGGCGAAGCTGTCGCCCGATATCGTCCGCGAGATGGTGGAGGTGCGCGCCACGCTGGAGGGGCTGAACGCCAAGCTGGCCGCGCAGCGACGCGATCCGGGGCTGATCGCCGAACTCGAGGCGGTCTTGCAGCAGGGCATGGAAGCGGCTGCGCAGGGCAGGGCGGACGAATTGCTGACGCTGAACTCGCGCTTTCACGAGGTGCTCGGCAATATCGCGGCCAACAGCGTGCTGCAGGAAATGATGCGCTCGCTGCGTGAACGCACCGCGGTGCTGTTCGGGCCGGCCAACACGGTCCGCGCCCGCCAGAACTGGGACGAACATGCCCAGATCCTGCAGGCGGTCATCGCCGGCGATGCGGATCTCGCGGCCCTGCTGGCCGCACGCCACGTCTATAGCGCGGCCAAGGCGGCCGAGTTGCCGGTGGGCGAGCAGCACGCCGCCTGATGCCGGACGCCGAACGCCTGACCCCGAACGCCTGACCCCGGACGCCTGACCCCGGACGCCTGACCCCGGACGCTTGACCCCGGACGCCCGACCCCGGACGCTTGACCCCGGACGCCTGACCCCGGACGCCTGACCCCGGACGCCTGACCCCGGACGCCTGATCCCGGACGCCTGACCCCGGACGCCTGACCCCGGACGCCTGACCCCGAACGCCTGACCCCGGACGCCTGACCCCGGACGCCTGACCCTGACGCCTGATCCCGGACGCCTGATCCCGGACGCCTGATACCGGACGCGTGATCCCGGACGCCTGATCCCGGACGCCTGATACCCGGAGCAAGTCCTCCGGTCCTCCTTCTGCTCTTTTGAATTTCTCTGTCGCGACGCAGCACGGCAGCGGCGCGGCATGCGGCCGTCTGCTCGGTTGCTGGCGACGCGGCGCTGAGCCTCGCGCGCCATCGTAGGCACGCACGGGTTCGGGGCGTGCCGCCGCACCGTCTTGGCGCAGTGCACAAAATCTGTGTATACTGTCAACCGTCGTAAATGCAATAGAGAAAGACCATGACTTATCGCGATACCACTGCTCCGGCGTCGTACCTGGACACCCCGGTCGGCCAGCAACTGCTGCGCCACTATGCGTCGCGCGATGCCGTCCGCCATGCCACGCCGCTGATCCCGCTGCGGGCTGCGGATGTGCTGCGCTTCGTGCAGTGCCTGTTCGGGCGCGCCGACTGCGGACATCGCCCGGCGTAGCGGCTGTCCCAAGTCGACGTACGGCCCGAGCGCTGCAGATAGCGCCTGAAACCGCCCTCCGGGGCGGTTTTTCTTTTTCTCTTTCCTCTGGGTGCCTGGCCATTCGTCGGCGGTCCGCGGTTTCGCTCCCCCTCGTCCAATGCGCGGCGCCGCATCGTGCCGCGACCATCCCGGACCGATTCTTGCGTTAAGCGCCACTCGCGACCCAAGCCGCGTGCCAGCGGTGCGAGGGTTTCCGCCAATGCCGGGGAAACTTGGTGCGCCCTAAACTATTGCATATAGTATACCGACGCAACGCCGCGCGATGGCTCCTGAGAGAGGCACGGGCGCTGCGGTCAGGGTCGCGGCATAACAACAGGCAACAACAAGAACAGGAGCCGACGTGAGCCTGCCAACGTCCCCGTCCAATTCCGGCCGCGCCCGTGCTGCCGAGCGCTCGGAAACGGCCGCCGCCGAACCTGCCGCGCGCTATCGCACGCTATGGCAGGCCACCGACGACCTCGCCGAAGGCCGCACCACCGCCGAGCAACTGCTCGATCGGTGCCACGCCGCCTGGGCCGAACGCAATCCGCTGCTGAACGCCATCGTGCTGGCCGATTTCGATGCCGCGCGCGAGCAGGCGCGCGCCAGCGATGCACGCCGCCGCCAGGGCGGGGCGCTGGGGCCGCTCGATGGCGTGCCCTTTTCCATCAAGGAGTCGTTCGACGTGGCCGGCTGGCCGACCACCTGCGGCAATCCGGCGCTGCGCGATCACGTCGCCCGCCGCGACGCGACCGTGGTCCAGCGCCTGCGCGAGGCCGGTGCGGTGCTGATCGGCAAGACCAATGTGCCGCTGGGTCTGCGGGACTGGCAGAGCTATAACGCGGTCTACGGCACCACCCGCAATCCGCACGACCCGGCGCGCACGCCGGGCGGCTCGTCAGGCGGCAGCGCGGCGGCCGTCTGCGCCGGCATGAGTCTGTTCGACATCGGCTCGGACATCGGATCGTCCCTGCGCAATCCCGCGCATTACTGCGGCGTGTTCTCGCACAAGAGCAGCCACGGCATCGTGCCGCTGAGCGGCCATGGTACCGGCGCGGCCTCGTTCGGCATGCAGGACATCAACGTGGCCGGTCCGATCGCCCGCAGCGCGCGCGACCTCGAACTGGTGCTGCACGCCATCGCCGGTCCGGAGGGTGCCGATGCGCTGGCCTATCGCCTGGCCTTGCCGCCGTGCCGACTCGATACGCTCCCGCAATTTCGCGTGGCAGTGCTGCCGTCGCACCCGCAGGCCGAGGCCGACCGCGAAGTCAGCGACTGCATCGAAGCGCTGGGCCGCTGGCTCGAAGGGCAGGGCGCCAGCGTCGGCTGGCATGTGCGTCCGTCATTCAAGGCCGACGAGCTGTGGCGCGTCTACGTGCTGCTGCTGCGCGCGACCACCTCGGTCCATATGCCGGACGGCGCGTTCGCCGACGCGCTCGACCAGGCTGCGGCCGCATCCCCGGACGATGCGCGCTACGCGGTGCTGCAGCATGCCGGCGCCACGCTGCGCCATCGCGACTGGCTGTTGCTGCAGCACGCGCGCGAGCGCTTTGCCCAGGCCTGGCAACGCTTCTTCGACGACTACGACGTGCTGCTGTGCCCGGCGGCGGCCACCACCGCCTTCGAGCTGGACGAGGCGGGCGAGCCTTGGCAGCGCCATCTGAACGTCAACGGCAAGCCGCAGCCGATGACCACGCAGCTGTTCTGGGCCGGCCATTCGGGCCTGTGCGGACTGCCTTCGACCGTCGCGCCGATCGGCCCCGCCAGCAACGGCCTGCCGGTCGGCGTGCAGATCGTCGCGGGACGCTATCGCGATCTGACCTCGCTCCGGTTCGCCGGTCTGCTGGAGGCGGCGGGTTTCGCCTTCCGACCTCCGCCCGGCTGAGGACGCGGGAGGCAACGCGTCACCAGATTCACCAGGCAACGCACCCCACGGAATTCGCACGCCACGCGGCCAACCACGCCGCCACGATGCCCCACACTGACAAGGAGCGACGATCATGCTGGACTGGTTCAAAGAGCTATCGCGGATGGAGCGCAAGGGTTTCTACGGCGCCTTTCTCGGTCATGCGGTCGACGTGTTCGACTTCATGATCTATTCCTTCCTGATCTCGACGCTGCTGACGCAGTGGCAGATGAGCAAATCGACCGCCGGCGCGATCGTCACGTGGACGCTGGTGTCGTCGCTGGTCGGCGCGATCGGGGCCGGCATGCTGGCCGACCGCTATGGCCGCGTGCGCGTACTGCGCTGGACCATCGTGGTCTTCACCGTCGCCTGCTTCCTCTGCGGGCTGGCCAATTCGCCCGAGCAACTGATGCTGTTCCGCATGATCCAGGGCATCGGCTTCGGCGGCGAATCGTCGCTGTGCATGGTGCTGGTGACGGAGATGATCCGCAACCCGGCGCACCGCGGCAAATACTCGGGCTTCACCGCGAGCAGCTATTCGTTCGGCTGGGGCGCGGCGGCGCTGGCCTATGGCCTGACCTTCAGCCTGTTCCCGGCGGAGACGGCCTGGCGCGTCTGCTTCTTCCTCGGCATCGTGCCGGCGCTGGTGGTGTTCTATCTGCGCCGCAACCTCGACGAGCCCGAGGTCTTCGTCAAGACCCGGGCCGAGCGCGCCGCGCAACGCGGCTCGGCGGTGCATGAGCTGAGCCGCCTGGTGCGGCGGCCGCTGCTGCGCAAGACCGTGCTGTGCAGCCTGCTGTCGGGCGGCATGCTGGGTGCCTACTACGCGATCGCGACGTGGCTGCCGACCTTCCTGAAGACCGAGCGCGGCCTGTCCGTCTTCGGCACCAGCTCCTACCTGGCGGTGACCATCCTCGGTTCGCTGGTCGGCTACGTGGCGGGCGCCTACGCGACCGACCGCCTGGGGCGCCGGCCGACCTATGTGCTGTTCGCCGCCGGCGCGTTCGTGATGGCGCTGATCTATATGGTGATCCCGGTCTCCAACCTGTCGATGCTGTTTCTCGGCTTTCCGCTTGGCGTGCTGATGCAAGGCGTGTTCTCCGGCATCGGCGCGACCATCTCGGAGTCGTACCCCAACGATATCCGCGCCACCGGCTACGGCGTTTCGTACAACCTCGGGCGAGTGATCGGCTCCTTCTTCCCGCTGTCGGTCGGCTGGCTCAGCTCCGGCCGGACCTCGCTGCCGCTGGCCATTGCCATCGTCGCCGGCGCCGGCTATGCGCTGGTCGTGTTCGCCGCGCTGATGCTGCCGGAAACCACCGGCATGGATCTGGACAAGGCCGGGGGCGATGAAGCCGATCGGGACGAGACGGCGCCCGGCAAGGTCGGGCTGGCGCCCGCGCCGGGCGTCGGCGGCACCGTGGCCTGACCCGGCCGAGCCCGCACAGATCGCGCAAAGCGGAGGCCACTGAGGGGCAACTGAGGGGCAACTGAGGCGCAAATCGAGACGAACGGGCAGGGCAGCCGTGCCCTGCCCGATACCCAAATCGTCACGTTTTCGGGAACAACCTAGGGCTAACCCTGTCCATGCGATTGCATTCGGTTACAATGCCGCACTTGCGTCTTATTACGCAGAGCACTAACCGTCATATTTCTGACGTCGTGCCCTTGCCTGCATACCGACGCCAACTTCCCCTTCATGCGAGCCTTACTACCGTTTCTGATCGCGGCCTGCCTGTTCCTGCTCTCCTTTGGAGCGCAGGCCAGCACGCGTCTGGACGCGGCGGCGGGGCTCGGACCCGGCCAGATGCGGGTCGGGCCGCTGGTCTGCAGCATGGCGGCGGTCGCCGCCGTTGCGGCCCGCGGACTTTCCGGCGATGAAGACGGCAGCCGCATCGTCGCACCGGGCGACGACGGCATTCATGTCGACGACGCCGTAGAGTCCGCGCCCTCGCCGGGCTACTGCAATATCTGGTCGGCGGATCTGCTCGATCCGCCCGACGTGCTCGACGAGATCGAGGAGTCCAGCGCGCTGTTCGCCCTGCCGGCGGCGCCGCTCGAATTGCCTTCCGGCGATGTCTCTCCCCCTCGCCACGGCCGCGCGCCGCCACTGCCTGCGGCGCTGTTCAAGCCCCCCATCCTCACTGCCTGATTGCTGACGCGCCGGTCCGGTCCTTTGTCGGACCGGCCGCGCCTCCTATCTGCGTGTCTTGCTCGCGGCGTTCGCTGCCGTGGGCCGTGTGCTTGTCGCGGTAACGCCGTCCGCGCGAAGCCGGCATGCAGTGGTCCGGCTTTTTCTCGTTGCCATGAAGATCTCTACGCTTACCCTGATAGCGTCGCTTTCGCTTGGGGTGTCGTCGGCCTTTGCTGCCGATGCCTTCTCGCTGGAGCAACTGCTTTCCCTGTCCCAGAACTCGAACAAGGGCGTGGTCGCCGCGCACGCCGGCGTGGACGCTGCCAGCGCCGCCGTCACCAGCGCGGGCGCCTATCCGAATCCCCAGGTCGAAATGATGTACGGCCGCCTGCGCGGCCGGCAGGCCGGCGTGGCCGAGGGAAACACGCCAAGCTTCTCCATCACGCAGCGCCTGGACTACCCCCAGCAACGCAGCCTGCGCCGCTCGATCGCCGAGCGCAATCTCGACGCGACGGAAGCCGGTCTGCAGGCCTTCTACGCCGACCTGGCCGGCCGGGTCAAAACCGGCTACTTCGGCGTGCTGCGCCGCGAGAGCGAACTGGCGGCGGCCCGGGAAGACCTGGCGATGATGAAGCAGGTTCATTCGCGGGCGCGTCTGCGGGTCGAAGTTGGCGAGGCGCCGCGCTATGAGCTGATCCGTGCCGAGACCGAGCTGCTGGCCGCACAGAAGTCGCTGCAGAGCGCCGAATACCGCGTGGATCAGGCCAAGGCGGCGCTGCGCCAGCAGGTCGGCGGCGCGCTGCCGCCCAAGTTCGCGCTGGCCGGCAGCCTCGGCCAGCTTCCCAGCGTGCCGGACCTGGCCGTGATGCGCGAGCGGCTGAGCACCGCCAATGCCGAACTGGTCCAGCGCCGCATGGAGCTGGAACGCGCCAATCTGTCCGTCGACTACCAGCGCTCGTTGCGGCTGCCGGAGCTGGCCGTGCGCGCCAGCACCACGCGCGAACCCGACAACAGCGTCTCGCAGGTCGGCCTGGTGCTGACCATTCCGCTGTGGGACCGCCGCAAGGGCCCGGTGGGCGAGGCGGTCGCGCAGGCCACGCAGGCGCGCAACGCCTATGAGCTGCGCGAATTCGAGCTGGGCCAGGAACTGGAGTCGGCCTATCGCCAGCTCGAAATCACCCAGGCCCAGGTCACCGCGCTGGAGTCCGGCATCGTGCGCGAAGCCGAGAACGCGCTGCAGGTGGCGCAGGCCGCCTACCGCTACGGCGAGCGCGGCATCCTCGAAGTCATCGATGCCCAGCGCACGCTGCGCAACGCGCGCAACGAACTGATCGCCGCGCAATACGACCAGCAGATGGCCGTGATCCAGATCGAACGCCTGCTGTCGATGGCGCCCGGGATGACCCCGCCGGGCATGGCCCCGACCGCCGCGACCTTCTCCACCGAATCGAAACAAGACTGACCATGCGCCCCTTTTCCTTCCGTACCCTGGCGGTGGCTGCCGCCATGATGTTGACGCTTGCGGCCTGTTCCGAAGAACCGCCGCCCGCCGCCGAGGCGCCCAAGCTGCCGCCCGGGGTCGTCAAGCCCGAGCCGTCGCTGCAGCAGCAGCTCAAGGTCGCGCCCGTGGCCACCAGCCCGTTCAGCGAGATGCTGCATGTGGCCGGTCGTATCGATTTCGATGAGCAGCGCGTTGCGCGCATCGGCGCGTCCGTGACCGGGCGCGTGACCGATCTCTACGCGATGCCCGGCCAGGAAGTCAAAGCCGGCCAGGTGCTGGCGCGCCTGCACAGCAGCGAGCTGGGCGCCGCGCAGATGTCGTACCTGAAGGCGCTGGCGCAAACGCAGTTGCAGGCGCAGAACGCCGAGCGCGCCCGCCAGCTGTTCGCCGCCGACGTGATCGGCCGCGGCGAACTGCAGCGCCGCGAGAGCGAATATGCGATCGCCCAGGCCGAAATGAATGCCTATCGCGACCAGCTGCGCGTGCTGGGCATGTCGAAGGCGGCCATCGCCGAGCTGTCCAAGGGCGGCAGCATCAATTCGTATTCGCCGGTGTATTCGAGCATCAGCGGCACCGTGGTCGAGCGCAAGGTCGCGCAGGGGCAGGTGGTGCAGCCCGCCGATTCGCTGTACACGGTGGCCGACCTGTCGCGCGTCTGGGTCGTGGCCGAGGTGCCCGAGCAGCAGGCCGCGCTGGTGGCCGAAGGGCAGACCGTCGAGATCGACGTGCCGTCGCTGGCCGCCGGCACGGGCCGCAGCCGGATCGCCGGCAAGCTGATCTATGTGGGCCGCACGGTCAATCCCGAATCGCGCACGGTGCTGGTGCGCACCGAGCTCGAGAACCGCGAGGGACGCCTGAAGCCGGCGATGCTGGCCAGCATGGTGATCGCCAGCCGGCCCACCGAGCGGCTGGTGGTGCCGGGATCCGCCGTGGTGCGCGATGGCAACGAAGAACAGGTCTACGTCGAGCAGGGCGAGGGCCTGTATCGCGCCGTGCCGGTCAAGCTGGGCGCCGAGAGCGACGGCATGCGCGTGGTACAGAGCGGCGTCAAGGCGGGCGACCGCATCGTGGTCAATGGCGCCTTCCATCTGGATAACGAGCGCAAGCGCCTCGAGCAAGGTTGACCACGATGATCCAATCCCTAGTCCAAGCTGCCATCAAACAGCGGCTCGTGGTCTGCGTGATCGCGGTCGTGCTGTTCTTCTTCGGGTTGCGCGCCGCCGGCAAGCTGTCGGTCGACGCCTTCCCCGATGTGACCAACGTGCAGGTGCAGATCGCCACCGAGGCGGCCGGCCGTTCGCCGGAAGAGGTCGAGCGCTTCGTCACCGTGCCGATCGAGATCGCGATGACCGGCCTGCCCGGGCTGGTCGAGATGCGTTCGCTGAACAAGGCGGGCCTGTCGCTGATCACGCTGGTGTTTACCGATGCCACGGACGTGTATTTCGCGCGCCAGCTCGTGATGGAGCGGCTGATCGAGGTCGGCGGGCGTATGCCGGAAGGCGTCTCGCCGGTGCTTGGCCCGGTCTCCACCGGTCTGGGCGAGGTCTACCAGTACACGCTGGACCGCGTCGACGACGGCGATCGTGAACTGACGCAGGAGGAGCTGTCCGAGCGCCGTATCGTGCAGGACTGGGTCGTGCGTCCGCTGCTGCGCTCGATTCCGGGCGTGGCCGAGATCAATTCCCAGGGCGGCTACGTCAAGCAGTACCAGGCCCTGATCAACCCGGACCGCATGCGCCACTACGGCATCTCGGTGCAGCAGGTGTACCAGGCGCTCGCGCAGAACAACGCCAACTCGGGCGGCGGCGTGCTGCCGCACTATGCCGAGCAGTACCTGATCCGCGGCGTGGGCCTGGCGCAGGGCGTCGAGGACCTGAAGAGCATCGTGCTCAAGGAAGTCAACGGCACGCCGGTCTATCTGCGCGACGTCGCCGAGGTCACCATCGGCCATGAGGTGCGGCAGGGCGCGCTGATCAAGAACGGCCAGACCGAGGCGGTCGGCGGCATCGTGATGATGATGCGCGGCGGCAACGCCAAGGAAGTCGTCAGCCGCGTCAAGCAGCGCGTCGCCGAGATCAACGAGCGCGGCATGCTGCCCGGCAAGCTGCAGATCGTGCCGTATTACGACCGCAGCGAACTGGTCGATGCCGCGTTGTGGACGGTGACCAAGGTGCTGCTCGAAGGCGTGGTGCTGGTGGTGATCGTGCTGTTCCTGTTCCTCGGAGACCTGCGCTCGTCCGTCATCGTGCTGGCCACGCTGGTGCTGACGCCGTTGCTCACGTTCATGGTGATGAACCAGGTCGGCCTGTCGGCCAACCTGATGTCACTGGGCGGTTTGGCAATCGCCATCGGCCTGATGGTCGACGGCTCCGTGGTGGTGGTCGAGAACGCGTTCGAGCGATTGGGGCGCAAGGATGAACTGAGCCTGTCGAAGACCGAGGTGCTGGTCAAGGCGGTGCAGGAAGTGGCGACGCCGGTGATCGTCGGCGTCGGCATCATCATCCTGGTGTTCCTGCCGCTGATGACGCTGACCGGCACCGAGGGCAAGATGTTCGCGCCGCTGGCCTTCACCATCGCGATCGCGCTGGCGATCTCGCTGGTGCTGTCGCTGACGCTGTCGCCGGTACTGTCGTCCTACATCCTGAAGGGCGGGGCGGAGCACGATACCCGCGTGATCGCCTTCCTGAAGCGCCACTACCTGCGGATGTTGAAGGTGGCGATGGCGAACAGCCGCAAGACCGTGGTCGCAGCCGTCGTCGCGTTCCTCGGCACGCTGGCGATCGTGCCGCTGCTCGGTTCGTCGTTCATGCCCGAGATGAAGGAAGGCTCGATCGTTCCCGCGATCGACCGCGTGCCCAACATCTCGCTGGAGGAATCGATCAAGCTCGAGAAGGAGGCCAACAAGCTGGTGCTCAGCGTGCCGGGCGTCAAGTCGGTGGTCTCCGGCGTCGGTCGCGGCGAAAGCCCGGCGGACCCGCAGAGCCAGAACGAGTCGACCCCGATCGCCAGCCTGAAGGATCGCGACGAGTGGCCCGAGGGCTGGACACAGGACGACATCGCCGAGCAGATCCGCCAGAAGCTGCGCGCCATCCCGGGTGTGCAGATCGTGATGGCGCAGCCGATCTCCGACCGGATCGACGAGATGGTCAGCGGCGTGCGTTCGGATATCGCGGTCAAGATCTTCGGCGACGACCTGGGCAAGCTGCGCGAGCTGGCCGGCGAGGTCGCGCGCGTGGCCGGCGGCATCCAGGGCTCGCAGGACATCCGCATCGAGCGCATCACCGGTCAGCAGTACCTGTCGATCGACATCGACCGCCAGGCGATCGCGCGCTACGGACTCAATGTCTCGGACATCCACGACATCATCGAGATCTCGATTGGCGGCAAGCGCGCCACCGACATCTTCGAGGGCGAGCGCCGCTTCAGCGCCGCGGTCCGTCTGCCCGAGCGCTTCCGCCACGATGTCCAGTCGATCCGCCAGCTGCTGGTGACCACGCCCGATGGCATCCAGGTGCCGCTGCAAAGCGTGGCGAAGATCGAGGTCAGCGACGGCCCGGCGCAGATCAGCCGGGAAATGGCCAAGCGCCGCGTGGTGGTGATGATCAACGTCAAGGACCGCGACCTCGGCGGCTTCGTCGCCGAGCTGCAGCAGGCGGCCGACAGCAAGGTCAAGCTGCCCGAAGGCTATTACTTCGAGTGGGGCGGCCAGTTCCAGAACATGGAACGCGCGATGGGCCACCTGAAGATCATCGTGCCGATCACGATCGCCGCGATCTTCTTCCTGCTGTTCCTGCTGTTCAACTCGCTGCGCTTCGCCACGCTGATCATCACGGTGCTGCCGTTCGCATCGATCGGCGGCATCATCGGACTGTTCGTCACCGGCGAGTATCTGTCGGTGCCGGCGTCGGTGGGCTTTATCGCGCTATGGGGTATCGCGGTGCTGAACGGCGTGGTGCTGGTGTCCTACATCCGCAATCTGCGCAACAACGGCATGGACCTCGACGAGGCGGTGATCCACGGCGCCACCATGCGTTTCCGTCCGGTGATGATGACGGCAACCATCGCGCTGCTGGGCCTGGTGCCGTTCCTGTTCTCGACGGGACCGGGATCCGAGGTGCAGCGCCCGCTGGCGGTAGTGGTGATCGGCGGCCTGATCACGTCGACGCTGCTGACGCTGGTGATGGTGCCGACGCTGTATCGCTGGTTCGACGACCGCAAGCCGAATCCGGCGACGGACGAGCCGGTGTAAGCAAGCCGCACCCGCAGCAAGACCACTGGGTCCCCGCGTTCGCGGGGCGACGGAATGGGGAGCACAAGGCTTCCACCGTCGTCCTCGCGGAGGCGGGGACCCAGTGTCTTTCCAGCGTCTCAACCGTCGTGTCGAGTTTCGCCAGTTCCGGGCAGCGATTACCATCACTGCACTTCGGTGGCTGAAACCTGACCATGACTGCGGCTCAAGACAAAGGCACGACTTCCATCAGCCTGGTGCGCGAAGCGATTCTGGTCGCGACGCAGCGCAATCTCGACGTGCATGCTGCCTTGCAGCACGCCGGCATAGCGGCGGAACTGCTCAATGCCCCGCGGGCCCGTGTGCCGGCACTGGCATTCTCCCGGCTGTGGGCCGCTCTGGCCGACTTGATGGATGACGAGTTCTTCGGCCTGGACAGCCATCCGATGCGCCGGGGCAGCTATGCGCTGATGTGCCACGCGGTACTCCATGCCGACAACCTCGAACACGCGCTGCGCCGCATGCTGCGATTCCTGCGCGCGATTCTGAACGATCTCCATGGCGAGCTGCGCTGCGAAGGCGAGCATGCCGTGATCGTGCTGCACGATCGCGGCGTCACGCGCCGGCTGTTCGCCTACGGCACGTGGTTCATTCTCGTGCATGGCTTGGCCTGCTGGCTCGCACGCAGGCGCATCCCCGTGATTGCCATGACGTTCCGTGCGCCGGCCCCGGTCGATGACAGCGATTACCGGATGCGGTTCTGCGAGGAGGTAACCTTCTCCGCCACCGAGACGCTGATCCGCTTCGATCGCAGCTTCCTGGAGCTGAAACTGATGGAAACGGAAAGCACGCTGCGTGCATTCCTGGAGGCGGCGCCGGCCAACATCCTGGTGAAGTACCGCAATCGGGCCAGCACGACTGCCTTGATCCGCCGCCGCTTGCGAAACCAGTTGCCGGACGAATGGCCGGATCTGGATACGCTGGCCCAATTGCTCAATATGTCGTCCGCCACGCTGCAGCGCCGGCTGCTGGCGGAAGGCGCGAACTACCGGCAATTGAAGGACGAGTTGCGCCGCGACATCGCCATCGAGCTGTTTTCCAGCACCGACCTGACCGTCGCCGAAGTGGCGGCGCGGACCGGGTTCCAGGAAACCAGCGCCTTTCACCGCGCCTTCCGCAAGTGGACCGGCGCGAGCCCGGGACTCTACCGGCAGGGCAAGGGCGCCGCAGCGCGATCGGCCTGAAGGCCAAATCGTCGTGCGTGTCCAAATACCTCATCGAGGCTGAAGTCGGCGGGCATGGCCCGCGAGGCTGCACAGGCTGACACTGCGAACCGCGACGGTACCAGGCCCGGTGTTCCGCACCAAGTTCCACACCAAGGGCCGAGGCTACCGCTGCGCAGAACGCCAAACAAGATGCGTCACGCAGGAGACAACATGGCCTTCATCACCAGCAGGTTCACTCGCCCAGCATGCGCGGCGCAGAAGAAGCGGAATGGCGCGGGCGGCACGGCCCGAACGGCACGCTCGGCTCTCGCTCGCTCCGGTCCCTTGGTGGTCGCGGTTTCCGGTTTGCTCGCGGCCTGTGGCGGCGGTGACTCCCCGTCGCCGCCGCCCCCGTTGAGCGCCGAAGCTGCCTGCACGGCGCTCCTGAACCAAACCTTCGAGGAAGCCCGGATCACGGCCGCAACGCTGGTTCCCGCCGGCGGCTCCGCGCCGGAAACCTGCGTGGTCCGTGGCGAAATGCCTAAGGAGCTGGCCTTCGAAGTCAGAATGCCGACGACCTGGAACAACCGCGTGCTGTTCATGGGCGGAGGCGGTTTCGATGGCGAGATCACCGAGGCGGCCTATAGCCCCGGCGTCGCCGCCAACGGCTACGCGACCATCGCGACGAATCATGGACACGATGCAGCCAGACACCCTCAAGGGTCCTTCGCGCTCGACGCGCAGATGCTGGAGGACTATGCGTACGCCGCCGTGCCGAAAGTCTTCGCCGCCGCCAAGGCAATTCTGCGCAAGCGTTACGGGGAAGCCATCGACCGATCACGGTTCGTCTACGAAGGATGTTCGGGCGGTGGCCGTCAGGCCCTGATACAAGCGCAACGCCATCCCGATCTGTTCGACGGCATCATCGTCAGGGCTCCGGCAAACGCATACACGGGCCAGTTCCTGTGGTACCAGAAGATCCTCAGGCAGTTCGCCAAGCCTGGTGCGGGCCTGAGCGCCGGCAAGGTGCAGACGATCGCCGGGTTCATGCAGTCCCAGTGCGATGCGCTCGATGGGCTGAAGGACAACATCATCGGCAGGCCCGACGCCTGCAAGGTCGATCTGGCGGCGCTACGGTGCAATGGCGCCGAATCCGACGCCTGTCTGACGGATGCGCAACTGGAGTCGGCCAGGACGTTGTACGAGCCGACCAACGTCGCCGGCGGGCGATACACCTGGCCGGCGTTTCCGCACGTCGGCGGCGAAACGGCGGACGATGCCTCATCGCAGGCACTGGGCGGGTCTACCTTCCGGGCGCTCGGCGGCGACTACATGCGGTACTTCGTCGCGCAGGATCCGTCGGCGGACCCGTTGGCGGTCGATCCACAGGCATACACCGGGCGATTGGACTATCTCGCCAAGCTGATCGACGCGGTCGATCCGGACCTCGGCAGGTTCAGGGCCCGCAATGGCAAGGTGATTCTCTTTCATGGCACGACCGACTGGCTGATCACGCTGAGCAACACCACCGACTACTACAACAAGGTGGTGGCCGCGGCCGGCGGTCAGGCTGCCGCCGACCATTTCGTCGAGTACTTCGTGCTTCCCGGACACGATCATTGCGCCGCCACGCCACAGGGTGGCCGTGGTCCGGACGCGGTCGACCTCGTCACACCGATGTTCGAATGGATCGAGAACGGTGCAAAGCCATCGAGCCGCCGGATCATCGCGACGCGCAGCGTGGATCCCGGCAAGGGGATGCAGCGGCCGCTCTGCCGATATCCGCAGTACCCGGCATACGCCGGCAGCGGCGATCCGAATGCGGAGTCCAGCTTTACCTGCGTGTCTCCACAGTAGCGGTCATTCGATCGATGCTTCCGGGACCGTCGGCGGAGCCGACGACAAAGACAAGACACAAGGAGACAGAACATGAATCAATTAGACGTGCAGGCGCTGGCCGGCAATGCCAGGTTCAATGGCTTTCATGGCCTGGTGTTGTTCTGGTGTGTGCTGATCCTGATCGTTGACGGCTATGACCTGGCCGTGGTCGGCGCCGCGCTGCCCTCGATCATGAAGGACATGGGAGTCGATGCCACCAGTGCCGGCATCATGGCCGGATCGGCGCTCTTCGGCACGATGCTTGGAGCGATGTTTCTCGGGACGCTGGCTGACCGTATCGGCCGCCCGATGATGATCTCCGTCTGCGTGGCACTGTTCAGCCTGTTTACCGCCGCCGCCGGCCTGACGAACGATCCGATCGCCTTCAGCGCCGTGCGCTTTATCGCGGGCCTCGGTATCGGCGGCGTTCTGCCAATCGTCACCGCGCAGATGGGCGAGTTTTCGCCGCGGGCATTGCGCGCCAGGCTCGTGACGCTGGTCTTCGCGGGCTACTCGGTCGGCGGGATTCTGGTCGCGATGACTGCCAAGCAACTGATCGAAAGCCATGGCTGGCAATCGGTGTTCTTTGTCGCGGGTCTGCCGGTGCTGCTGATTCCGTTCATCTTCAGGACCATGCCGGAATCGATCGCTTTCCTGACCAGGAAGGGCCGCCACGAGGAACTGCGCGCCATGGTCAAGCGCATGCTGCCCGACCTGCCGTTCGATGACCGGGAGCCCCTGGTGTTCGTTTCATCGGAGGCGCGCCACGATGCTTCGGTGCGACGCCTGTTCGAGGAAGGGCGGGGCTTGAGTACCGTCATGATCTGGGCCGCCTTCATGACCGGATTGTTCATGGTCTACGCGCTGAACTCGTGGCTGACCAAATTGATGGCGATGGCGGGATACAGCCTGGGATCGGCGCTGAATTTCGTCATCGTCTTCAATGTCGGGGCGATCGTCGGCGCCATCGGCGGCGGGTGGCTCAGCGACAAGCTGAACATCAAGCACGTGCTGGTCGCCTTCTATGCGATTGGCGCGGTCGCGCTGACGCTGCTGGCCTACACCCGGTCGACCGCATTGCTGTTTGTTGTCGTATTCGTGGTCGGCGCATCGACCCTCGGCACGCAACTGATCGCGTACGCCTATGCGGGCGACTTCTATCCTGCGGCCATCCGGTCGACCGGCGTCGGCTTTGCCTCCGGTATCGGGCGGATCGGGGCCATCGTGGCGCCGGTGCTGATCGGCTGGCTCGTGTCGCTGGAGCTGCCGCTGGAGCAGAACTTCATTGCGATCGGCGTGGCCGGCGTCATCGGCGCGCTGGCGGTGACGCTGATCAACCAGTCGCGAGCCGATTCCGCAAGAGCCAGTCAAGCCACGATGCTCGCGGTAGACCGCGGCAGCGTCGGTAGCTGATCCCGGCCGTCATACCGGTGCCGCCGCGTTCCACGTCCATCCCATCGAAGCCATGAACCGACTTTCTCCTCCTCCCTTCAGCTCGCTCACGGATGTGCGGCAGGCCGTCGACTGGGCGCTGATCACGCGCCGCAGCGTGCGGGCCTTCCTGGACACGCCGGTTTCCCGGAAGGAGATCGAGTCCATCCTCGATGTCGCACGCTTCAGCGCGTCCGGCGTCAACATGCAGCCGTGGCATGTGCATGTGGTGACGGATGCCACGAAGGAGCGGCTGTCGGCGGCCATTCAGCAAGTCAATGACGCGGATGCCGCCGGTTCAAATCTGGACGAGCCCTATCACTACTACCCGCGCGAGTGGATCGCGCCGTATCTCGACCGCCGGCGGGAAGTGGGTTGGCGCCTCTATGGTTTGCTTGGCATCGAGAAGGGCGACAAGGCGCGCATGCACGTCCAGCATGGACGCAACTACAGCTTCTTCGATGCCCCGGTGGGATTGTTCTTCACGGTCGATCGCGTGATGCGCGAGGGCAGCCTGCTGGATGTCGGCATGTTCCTGCAGAGCATCATGGTTGCCGCGCGGGCCCGGGGTCTGGACACCTGCGCGCAGGCGGCCTTCAACAAGTTCCATCGCGTGATTGCGGACGAACTGTCCATTCCGGACAACCAGATGCTGGTCTGCGGCATGAGCCTGGGCTACGCCGATCCGGATTGCGTCGAGAACTCGCTAGTCACGGATCGCACCTCGGTCAAGGATTTCACCACCTTCCACCAGGAATAACAGGAGACAGGATCATGAGCGCAACGGCGTACGCCCAGGGGCTGGGCAAGAATGCGGCCAATCATCTTCCATTGACGCCATTGGGCTTCCTTGACCGCGCCGCCGACGTCTATCCGAACCGCACGGCCATCGTTCATGGCGCTTTGCGGCAGACGTGGCGGGAAACCCGGGAACGGTGCTATCGCCTCGCTTCGGCCCTCGTCCGATGCGGCATCGGGGCGGGCGATACGGTGGCGATCATTGCGCCCAACACCCCAGCCATGCTGGAAGCCCATTTCGGCGTGCCGCTGTCCGGCGCCGTGCTCAACGCCATCAACTGCCGCCTCGACGCCGATGGCGTTGCCTTCATCCTGCGCCATGGCGAGTGCAAGTTGCTGCTGGTGGATCGGGAATTCGCACCGCTGGTCGCCCAAGCCCTGCAGTCCGTTCCCAATCCGCCGCGCGTGGTCGATATCAACGATCATCAGGCGCCGGACGCTGCCGCCATTGGCGACACCGACTACGAGTCTCTACTGTCCACTGGCGATCCGCGCTTTGCCGGTCACTGGCCGGCCGACGAGTGGACGCCGATCGCGCTGAACTACACCTCCGGTACCACGGGCGATCCGAAGGGCGTGGTCGCCAGCCATCGCGGAACGTATCTGATGAGCCTGCTGCAGATGACCAACTGGCCGTTGCCGCGCGCGCCGATCTACCTGTGGACGCTGCCGATGTTCCACGCCAACGGCTGGTGCTTCACCTGGGCCATCACCGCGGCAGCGGGAACGCATGTCTGCCTGCGCAGGGTCAATGCGGCCAACATTCTGTCGGCTGTGTTCGAGCATGGCGTCGATCATTTCTGCGCCGCGCCAATCGTGCTGTCGGGCATCGCCAGCATGCCGGAGGCGGAACGGCGGCCGTTGCCGCGCCGGGTGCGCGTGCTAACAGCGGGTTCACCCCCGCCTGCCGCCGTGCTCGAAGCCGTTGGCGCCATGGGTTTCGAGGTGGACCATGTCTTCGGGATTACCGAGATCTGCGGGACACCGATCAGCTGCGCCTGGCATGACGAGTGGGATGCGCTGCCGCCGGAGCAGCAGGGACGATTGAAGGCGAGGCAGGGCGTGCGAGCGGCGGCCTTCGAGGCGATGTCCATCGCCGATCCCGTCACGCTGGAGCCGGTACCGGCCGACAAGGCGGCGTGTGGAGAGGTGCTGGTTCGCGGCAATACCGTGATGATGGGATACCTCAAGAATCCCGAGGCGACGGCGAAAGCGTTCGCCGGCGGCTGGTTCCATACCGGTGACCTCGCCGTTGTCCATCCGGATGGCTATATGCAGATCACGGACCGTTCCAAGGACGTGATCATCTCCGGGGGAGAGAACATTTCCTCGGTGGAGGTGGAGGAGGTCATCTACCGCATGCCCGGCGTGCTGTATGCCGCCGTGGTGGCCCAGCCCGACGACAAATGGGGCGAGACACCCTGTGCGTTCATTGAACTGAAGCCCGATGCCGAGGCCCTGACGGAGGCCGACGTGATCGCGTTCTGCCGGGACCGGCTGGCGCACTTCAAATGCCCGCGCCGTGTGATCTTCGGCGAGGTGCCGCGAACGGCCACCGGGAAGATCCAGAAATACCGGCTGCGGGAGCAAGCGGGCAGCCGTGCGGCCATCACCCGATTGGCGGGCTGAGCGCGACCGGCGCGGTCGGACGCCTAGTCGTCCTGCGCCAGCCGATGCACCGGCTCGGGCAGCGCATCGAGCAGCGGCTTGCCGAAATACTGCCGATCGCTGACGGCCAATTGCCGCAAGCCCTCGCGCAGCGAACGCAGCGCGCGGGCCGCCGGTGCCAGCTGCCCCGCATGGGCGGAATACCACGCCTGCTCGAACCACAGGCTGCTCTGCTGCAGCAGCGGGTACTTGCGCTCGCCGCGCTGCGATTCCGCCAGGCGCCAGGCGGCGACCTCGTGCCAGGTGTCGGGCCACGCCGGGCCGGTGAAGGCGTCGGCGAACGGGCCCGCCAGCTCGCGCAGTGCCGCCACGCCGATCGGCGCGGTGGCCTGGAATTCGGGCAGTGTGGGACGCGGTGCGGTATGGCAGGCGCCGCGGGCAATGCGCATCAGATAGATCGCGTTCCAGGCCGACGGATGGCGATTGCCCGCGCCGCGGCCCAGCCATTCGGACAGGCCGATCCACTGGATCGCGCGCTCGGCCTCGCGCTCGGACGAGACGCTGGGCAAGGCGCCGCTCCAGGCGATGCCGGCCTCGCCGAACAGCCATAGCGCCATGCCGATATTCGCCGCGACGTGCTGCGCGGCATCGGAGACGTTCGACTCGAATGCCGCTGCCAGCGCCTGCTCGAAATGCGTGACCGCCTGTTCGGCCAGCGTACCGGCCGCTGCCGCGTCGTTCGCGGCGGCCGCCGACAGCGCATGCGAACGCTGGATCAGCGCGGCGAGGTTGTGCCATTCGAAGCGGACGTGCGGATGCACCTGCACCAGCGTCGCGCCGGGCGCGTTCTGCGCCAGCGCCTGTAATAGCGCGAGCGCCCCCTGCAGATCGCGCTCGTCGTAGGCGCACCAGGCCGCGACGATGCCTTCCATCGCGTCGAGATAGTCGTTGCCGGCAATGGCATGCCCGCGCCGGCGCCGCTTCAGCGCGCGCAGCATCTTGCGGGTTTGCGCGCGGTCGCCCAGGCGGCGCCACAGCAGCGCCTCGTTCAGCGCGACGAAGGCGTGCTCGAATTCGCTGACGGCGAGCCGGCGCGCGGCGCGGAAGGCGGTCAGCGCGGCCGGGGCGTCATGGCCGCGGGTACCGCCATGACCGCTATTCATGACACTAGTGCCGTTAGCGCCGATGGCGGCGCCTGCCGCCTCGTCCCGCGAGAGCGGCGTCAACAGCCGTCCCTCCCGCAACGCCTGCTTGCCGTCGACGAAATGCCGCCAGAACGACAGGTCGGTCTGCGTGACCATCCGCTGCGGTGTCGCCGCCTGGCCTGATCCGCGCCGGTCGCGGTCCAGGCCGAGAAACGCGGCAATCTCGTCGGGGCTGGCCGCGGCGCCGCCGACCTGACAGACGATGCGCTGGCGTTCGTGCGCGGCCAGCCAGAACGGCCCCTGGCTGCGCCCCTCCAGATTGAGAAAGCGCGGATCGCGGCTCGCGTCCTCGCCCCATCCGACCTGCAGCTGCCAGCGTCCGAAGTCCTGGAAGGCGCGGCCAATTGCCATCCGCAGCGTGCGCGCATTGCTCATGCGCTCGCGCAGATCGTCCGCATAGACCAGCGGCCGTTGCGGAGATTCCAGCGTGGCGTGGTGCAGCCGCACCAGCAGCCAGACCGACTGGTAGGCGGCGCGCGTGCCGTTGACCGATTGCGGGGCGGACAGTTCGACGACGACGGGAGCGGGCATGGAGCGGGGGAACGATAGAGGCGAAGAGGGGCGAAGGGCGGGGCGTGGATGTGACAGACGTGACACCCGTGCCGGATTGTCGCATGAACCGGATTGGACCGGAACCCGGCGGTCGCTACGATGCGCACTGTCCAGTCGGCGATGCGCCGCGCCAACCGGACGGGCGCGCACACCTGCCGCTGCCAGCGGCGGTTTCCAACGAACAAGGAGAGACCCATGAAGTCCCATACCAAAGCGCAGTCCCTGCAAGCGCACGGCCTGTTTCGCCGCCGCCTGCTCCAGCTGGCCGGCGGCGCCGCACTGCTGCCGGCATCCCGCCTGGCGCTGGCCGATGCCGCGCCGGCAAGCGCCGTTGCCGCGCCGACCGAGGTCGCCCGCGAAGACCTGATGTCGCACTTTCGCGCGCTGGATGTCGACGGCTGTTTTGCGCTGTTCGACGTCAAGGCCAACCGGCTGACGCTGGTCAACGCGCAGCGCGCGCGGACGCGGATGGTGCCGGCGTCGACCTACAAGATTCCGAACAGCCTGATCGCGTTCGAGACCGGCGTGGTGGCCGATCCCGACCAGGTCCAGCCGTACGGCGGCGGCAAGACGCGCTTCCCGCAGTGGCAGCGCGACATGAATCTGCGCGAGGCGATTGCGATGTCGAATGTGCCGGTCTACCAGGGTGTCGCACGCCGGATCGGCATGCAGCGGATGCAGACGTGGGTCGACCGGCTGGACTATGGCAACCGGCAACTCGGAAAGGAGGTCGATCAGTTCTGGCTGCGCGGACCGCTGGCGATTTCCGCGGCGGAGCAGACGCGCTTCCTGGCGCGGCTGGCCCAAGGTCAGCTACCGGCGTCGCGGCTGAGCCAGCAATGGGTGCGCGAGATCCTGCGCGTCGAAGCCAATGGCGACCATGCGATCTACGCCAAGACTGGCTGGGCGATGGATGCCGGACTGAACCACGGCTGGTGGGTGGGTTGGGTGGAAAGAAGCGGCGGCGTCTATCCCTTCGCGCTGAACATGGATCTGCAGCGCGAGGAATTGGCGCCAATGCGGATGACCATCGCACGGGCGATGATGGTCGAACTGGGCGTGTTGCCCGCGCAGAACGGGCAAGCGCGCAAGACGAGCTAGCGCAAGACGAGCTGGCGCGGGCGCAGAGCTTGCCGCGCCGGACGTACCGGCTGCGTCAGGCTGCCGCGTGCGCCTTCGTGGCAGCGGCCTTGCGCTTGCCCTTGGTAAAGCTGGACAGGCCGTCGATCACATCGCGACCGTAGGCGACAGCCGCCTCGATCGCCTCGCGCGGACTCGCGGCGCGATGCGAACGCAGCGCCGGCAATCCGGTCGACGGCTCTCCGCCCAGGGCAATGATATTGACCGTGGCCTCGAAGCTGTCGCGCGCGGTGCCCGACTTGCCTGCCTGCGCGGCGGCGTGATGGACGTGTGCCGACAGGCGATAGCCCTTGTAGACAGCGTGATTGGCGTACATGGTGGACTCCTTGGTAATGCGCGCGCTCAATGGCGTCGCAAGCGCGTAATCGCGCGTTCGCCCGCTTGCCGGGCGACCTGCTTTGCCTGCGCTTCCGTGCGATGCAGCGTGTCGCGTACCGCGACGTTTTCGAGCACCCGCTCGCGCCCGCTTTCATAGCGGCTGACGATGTAAGTGGCGAACCACTGGCCGGGGCTTTGCTGGATCGGATGGACCGCGACGGTGTATTGGTTGTGGTTTTGTTGTGGATTCATGTAGTTGGAATGGGGCGGTCCCTTGCCCTGTCCGGTGTATCCGCGCGAATGCGTCAGCGTAACAATGGACGCGTGCAGGCGGATTTCGGGCGCCGTGGCGCGTGGCGACACGCGCGACTTGCGACTTACCGAAACGGCGATGGTCACTGCGCTTGATGCCTGCTCCGAGTGAGCGGAACATCCGCGGTGCAACGACTGAATGGGAACGCTTGGGTGGTGAATGCCGGACGTCAGGTCGGGCGGCGGGGCCCTTGGGGCCAGCCGGACAGTATCTTGTCTTAATAATCTGTCCGGGTTCTCGCCTCTTGGGGCGAAGGCTCAGACTATAGCACGGATACCTATGGACCGTGGCGGCCGTGCTTTGCGCTCTCTCTTTCCCTGCGGGGAGAAGGAGAAGGCAAGGGTGGCTCGATGACCTTGGTGGTTTGCAGGTGCCCCTTGCCCTCTCCCCAACCCTCTCCCGCAAGCGGGAGAGGGAGCCGCTTATCGCGGGTGTGACGGCTGTCGCAGCCACTGTTTCCGAGCGCCTGGTCGTAACGAGTGTTTTCTCCCCTCTCCCGCTCGCGGGAGAGGGGCGGGGGAGAGGGCAGCAGCGGTCGTTATGCAACGAACGTCTGAAAACCCGTCACTCTCAAGGCCGGCACACAAGCACCGTAGCGCCTCACATATGCAGCACGCCGCGAATCGTCTCCGCCAGATCCTTCGCCAGGAACTTCGACACATAGGCATCCGCGCCGACCTTGCGCACGTGATCCTCGCTGGCATTGCCGGACAGCGACGAATGGATGACCACCGGGATGCCCTGGAAGCGCTTGTCCGCCTTGATCTTGCGGGTCAGCGTGAAACCGTCCATCTCCGGCATCTCCAGATCGGTCAGCACGCACGCGATCTCGTCGCGCACCGCCCGCCCGGCTTTCGCGGCGTTCGCCGCGATGTCGTTGAGCTCGTCCCACGCTTCCTGGCCGGTCTTGGTCATCACCACGGACACGCCCATCGCATCCAGGCCTTGCTCGATCAGGCTGCGGGCGAGGGCGGAATCGTCCGCCGCCAGGATCTTCGTGCCGGGGCGCAACGACAGCTTCGGCCCCACCGTCGACGGGTCGACATCGGGCTGGCTGGTCGGCAGCACATCACGCAGGATCTGCTCGACGTCGAGCACCTGTACAAGGCGAGCGTCCGGCGTATCGGCATTGAGCTTGGCGATGCTCGTCACCAGTCCGCCCTTGGTGCTCGCCTCGGCCGACACCACCTCGTTCCACTCCAGCCGCACGATCTCTTCCACGCCCTCGACCGCGAAGCCCTGGGTCGAGCGCGCGTACTCGGTGACGAGCAGGATCCCGCAGCTTCCACCCTGTGGCGTACATCCAACAATTTTTGCCAGGTCGATCACCGGAATGACCTGACCCCGGATATCGGCCATGCCCAGCATCGCCGGCGCGCCGCCGACGACGGTGGTGATTTTCGGCATTACCAGAATTTCGCGAACTTTGAATACATTGATCCCGAAAATTTCGTTCTGGCCGGACCGGTCAGCCTTCCCCAATCGAAACAGCAATAGTTCGAACTGATTATTGTTGGTCAGATTGGTCCGCTCGTCGATTTCCTTCATCAAGCCGCTCATGACTTCCCCTTGCTCCTCGCGACGCCCGCACGAGCGGTGGCGCTCTGTATCGTTTACGACACACGAGAGGAGGGCGCTCCAGTGGCCTCGCCGCTCGCGGTACGGACGTTTAACGGCCGTCGGCGGCCAATCTTGAATGTGTTGTGGTCTGCACCAAGACGGGGCGCTAAGTAAACAGATATTTACTTAAGACTGATGTAAAAACTTCTGAAGGCCGCTTTCAACATTCGCCGCTATGATCCCGTGTGCGTCGATGTAACACCATTGATACATCAATTACAAATAGACATCGTTCCCGGTTTGCGCCACGGCTCGCGCTGTCGGAACGAGGCAAGGCAGCACCCGCGCGGTTTTCGGGATGATGCCTGCTACGGGTAGAGAAGAAGGGGCGGTTTAGACCGGGTCAACCGGCAAATCGGGTAGGAGTAGTCGATATGCACGAGCCGAATAGTGCGCCATGGACCCTCTCCATGCGCGTGCCACCGGTCATCGCGTTTCCGCGTCGCGGCGGAGGCGTTATGAAGAGTTGCGCCCATTTCACTTCGCATCCCAAGGGACCGCGTGGACGAAGCGTTCGTCCGTACGCCAGCGCGACCCGCTTCCGCCGCTTCCTCGCTCGTTCCGCTACCGGCGCCTTGCCTTGACGGCGGCCTGCCGGTACGACCGTTTGATTCGTACGACAGATTTTCAGAAGTTCACATTCGTTTTAATTCCCGTTCATAGCGGACCGCTATCATCGCCATAGATCCTGCATTGTATTTACTTTAATACATTAAAGACATTAACCGAGCAAAGATTCCTGCTGGAGGGTTCGGTGCAACGGGAAAAATGCGGACGATTCCCGCCCGCAACTGGCTCCGAAGCGCCTTTTCTGCAGCAGGCAAGCGGTAGCGAGACCGGGACAGGACCCGGCAAACAGGTAAGGAGAAGTTCAGATGTACGAGCCGAAGAAGGCGCATCCGCAGCGACGCGCAAGCGTTCGCCTGTCCACCATCGCGCTGTCGATCGCCGCGCTGGCCGGTCTGGCCGGCGCCATGACCGACGCCGCGGCGCAAGCCGCACCGGCCAACGCGCAGCAGAATGCGGCCGCATCGTTCCAGAAGCAGGCCGCCGATCTCGGCATCAAGTCGTGCGCGAATCTGTTCGCGGCGCTGGGCGACAGCCTGACCCGCGGCACGACCTACGCGTCCAACGCATCGACGCAGAAGGACGCACCGAACGATCACGCGGCACAGGCCGTCGTCGGCATGCGATACGACACGCCCAACTACAAGGGCCAGTCTGCCGGCGTCGTGTTTACCTCGCCGACCAAGTCGGGTTGCGAGGGCGGACTGGTGCGCGTTGCACCGTTCCCGCAATCCTGTCCGGATGTCGTCAAGCAGCTGCCCCAAGGCAGCACCTTGGCAACCACGCTTTCTGGTACGCCGCTGTACAACCTCGGCGGCAACCAGGGCCAAGCGCTGCTGGTTCCCAGCGGCAATAGCTGTGTCGTCGTAACGGTAGCGAGCGCCATGGATCGCCGATGAAGCGAGCCAGGTAGCTCAGTACCGCATCTGATCGCACCGGCCGCTGCAGGCCGGGCGAAGCCAAATCTTTGAGTTGGGGATCAAAACCCCGGTTTACGCCGGGGCTAGGGGGCTTTTGTCTTCGCGACAAGGCCATTCAGTTTGTTGGCGTACTTTCTGGGGGTAGTCGCCATGCATCAAACCAATACGAGGGCCCGAGCGCGCGCTCGGGCCGGTCTGTCTGGAAATTCGGTTGCTGCAACGGAGGGCATGCATCCATCGGTCCGTCGACGCATTTTTGCGGCCCTGCGCCGGGCGCACCGCGTGCTTGGCATCAACCGCACCGGGCTTGGTCTGGGGATCGGGCTGAATCAAGGCAGCGCACGGGCCGTGGCGTCAGGCGCCGTTGCGGTCTCCGCCAGCGGCCGGTCGGGCTCGGCGGGTGAGCCGACGGCGAGGACGGGCATGTTTTCGGCCGTGGCGGCGCTTGCCGCGCTGGGCGCGGTGGCTTTCCCGCAGATGGCGAGCGCACAAAACTACGCCGTGGGCGGTGGCACCGCAACGGGCGCTAATTCAGTGGCGGTTGGCGCTGGCAGTCAGGCAACTACCCCCGCTGGGGGTACGGGCAGCGCCATTGCGATCGGCGCTAACGCAGTGGCGACCAATACCCAGGCGGGCGGGGTCAATCCTATCGCCATCGGCACAAGTACCCAGGCGACCGGCGGCTCCGCCATTGCCATTGGCGCGCTGTCAACCGCAACCGGTGACACCGCCGTAGTCGTCGGCACGAATTCGCATGCGGCCGGTTTCCAATCGTCTGTCTTCGGTCGCGCGGCGCGTGCGGACGGAGACAATGCAACGGCGCTGGGCTACGGAACCCGTGCGGCGGGCTCGTCGGGCACTGCGGTCGGCGACCGGGCAAATGCAGACGGGCAAGGCTCTATCGCAACAGGCTTTTTTTCTAGCGCCGGCGCGCAGAACGCCATCGCCATCGGCGCGCAGGCGAGCGCTACTCAGCTGAACTCGATTTATCTGGGCGCGCGCACGGCTGCCGGAACGGGCGCCCTCGCCCAAAGCGCCATCGCTATCGGCACGGATGTGACGGCGTCAGCGGTCGACGCCATGGCACTGGGACGCCAAAGCCAGGCGACAGCAGCGAGATCGGTCGCCGTGGGCCTGAACTCCAGGGCCACCGGCACCGACAACACCGCGCTTGGCAACGGTGCACAGGCGACCGGTGTATCCGGTGCCACCGCGCTCGGCGTCAGCGCCGTGGCGAGCGGAACCAATGGCGCGGCGCTTGGCTTCGCTTCCAACGCAGCGGGCTTGTCCGCTTCTGCACTAGGTCAAGGCGCACAGGCGACGGCGGATTTCGCCACTGCCGTGGGCCGTGCGGCGCGGGCCCAGGCGTTGAATGCCACGGCCTTGGGGCAACAATCTACGGCCAGCGCCGTGAACGCCATCGCGGTTGGCACGGGTTCCCTTGCGGATGCCGAAGATGCCGTCGCGATCGGTACCAATGCCAGGGCCACCAACGGCAAGGCTGTCTCCATCGGCATGGGCAACGTTGCCAGCGGCAACGGGGCGGTCGCGATCGGTGACCCGAACACCGCCACCGGCGACGGTGCCGTCGCACAAGGTATGGACAACACAGCGACCGGCAATGGCTCGGTCGCGATGGGTAACACGAATATGGTTGGCGGCGGCGGACAAGCCGTCAGCACGGCGGGCACCGCCGCGCAAGGTGCGGTGGGTATCGGCTACCAGAACAGAGTGGTTGGTCAGGGCAGCGTCGCGATCGGTAACACCAGCCAGGCATTGGGCGCCGGCTCGTTAGCCTTCGGCGATACCGCTATCGCCAACAACGCCGGCGATGTCGCGCTAGGCTCCGGTTCGGTAACTGCGGCTCCTGTTCAGACGGGCAGCACGGTTATCCGAGGTACCACGTACACCTTCGCAGGCGCCACGCCGACCAGTGTGGTTTCGGTGGGCGCACCGGGTGCAGAACGGCAGATTCAGAACGTTGCCGCCGGCCAGATCACCAACACCTCGACCGATGCCATCAACGGCTCGCAGCTGTACGCCGTGCAGCAGTCGCTGCAATCGGCCGTCGCCGGGGCGGCACCGCATTACTTCAGCGTCAACGATCTCGGCGCCATCGGCGCGAACTACAACAATGACGGTGCAACGGCCCTGAACTCGCTGGCTGCGGGTGTTGGGGCGAGCGCCACAGGTGGAGGTGCCACCGCCGTCGGCTACAACGCTTCTGCCTCGGGCGAGATATCGCTCGCCGCAGGCTACGATACCCATGCGTTGGCAAGCAATTCCGCCGCCATCGGCGTCGGCACCACGGCCTCTGCCGCAGGGGCGCTGGCGTTCGGTAACAGCTCGACGGCGTCGGGCGTCAATTCGCTGGTATTCGGCACCGGCGCCGTCGCGAACAACCTCAACGCCATCGCCATTGGCACACTGGCCAATTCTTCGGGTAACTCGTCCACCGCGGTAGGCCCCGTGGCCCAGGCAGCGGGACTGGCCTCCACCGCGCTCGGTCCGTACGCGAACGCACAAGCTGACTATTCCACCGCCTTGGGATACCAGGCCGGCGCAACCGGCGTCGATTCGCTGGCGTTCGGCAACACCGCCGTCGCGGATGACCTCAACGCCATTGCCATCGGCAAAGAGGCCAATTCTTCGGGTAACTCGTCCATCGCGATGGGCGCTGCGGCTTCCGCCACCGAAACGATGGGCACGGCGCTCGGATATAGCTCCAGCGCGACAGCTCAGGGCGCCACGGCTGTAGGCGCCGCCACCCGTGCGGAAGGCATCAACTCGCTTGCGGTGGGTCCTGCCTCCGCAGCACTGGGGCTATCGTCTACGGCGGCGGGATACCTGTCGAATGCATCCGGGGAAAACGCAACGGCTGTCGGCACGAATACGCAGGCCACAGCCGATAGCGCCACAGCCGTCGGTCGCCTCGCGGAGGCGACGAACGCCGCTGCCTCAGCGGTGGGCAACAATGCCCGAGCCCAGGGGAACAGCTCGCTGGCGCTAGGCGCGCAGGCGCTGGCGATCGGCAATAGCACGGTCGCCGTTGGCCAAGGTGCCGGCGCGGGCTCGACCGTGGCCAATACCAGCTCTGTTGCGATGGGTGTCGCAGCCGGCACGCTGGTGAGCGGCGCGCAGAATACGGCCATTGGCGGCGGCGGTCCCAGCGCCATGCGAGGCGCAGGTTCGGGCGTCACCGGTGCGCGCAACGTGGCAATGGGCACTGGCGACGGCACCGTCTCCTACGACGCCACACTGGACGCTTCCGCGGGTAACCTGGTGTCCGGCAACGACAACGTCGCCATCGGCACGAACGCCGGTATCGGCGTCAGCGCCAACGCGACGACGTCGATCGGCCTGAATGCAAAAGCGAACGGCCTCAACGCCATCGCGATGGGTACGGGTGCGCAGGCGACCGGCGCGAACAGCATCAGCATCGGTACGGGCAACATCGTCAGCGGCGCGAATTCCGGCGCCTTTGGTGACCCGAGCACCATTACCGGTACGGGCTCCTACTCGCTCGGTAACAACAACACCATTAACGCGAACAACGCGTTCGTGGTCGGCAATGGCGTGACCATCCCGACGGGCCGCGACGGTTCGGTGGTGTTGGGCAATGCGTCGACGGTAGCAGCCCCGGCGCCCACGGCCAGCACCCTAATCCGCGGCACGACGTACAACTTTGCCGGCGCGAATCCGCAGAGCGTCGTCTCCGTGGGTGCCGCCGGTGCGGAACGCCAGATCCAGAACGTGGCGGCCGGCCGCATCGCGCAGACCTCGACCGATGCCATCAACGGATCGCAGTTGTATGCGGTGCAGCAGTCGTTGCAATCGGCGGTGACCGGATCGGCAGTGCATTACTACAGCGTCAATGACAACGGCACGGTCAGCGCCAACTACAACAACGATGGCGCCGCCGGACGGTACAGTGTGGCAGCCGGCGTAGGCGCCACGGCCAGCGGCATTCAAGGCACGAGCATGGGCTACCTCGCCAATGCCAGCGGCCTGGAAAGTACCGCCTACGGTTATGCCGCCACGGCAAGCGCAGTCAATGCAACCGCAATCGGCAATCAGGTGATCGCTGCGGGTAGCGCCAGTATCGCGATCGGCACGAACAACACGGCGTTGCCGCATGTCGACGCGGCTTCAACCTCCGGCATTTCCATCGGTGCCCATACTGTGGTCAACAACGCACCGAACGGTATCGCCATTGGCGCAACAAGCAATGTGCTAGCGGCCCGTGGTATCGCGCTCGGCGTTGCCACGCAGGTTGCGGGCGAGGACGCGGTGGCAATCGGCAACGGTGCTGGCATCGGATCGACCACTGCTTCGGTGGGCTCCGTCGCTCTCGGCGTAGGAGCCGGCCAGTTCGTCACGGGCGCACAGAACATCGCTGTGGGGGGTGGCATCAACCAGGTGATGAAGGGCGCCGGCACCCGCGTCGCTGGAGCAAGAAACATTGCCATGGGTTCGGGCGATGGCTCCGTGGTGGACAACGCGAACGTCCAGGCGGCTACCGGCGATGACGTAACCGGCAATGACAACATCGCACTTGGCACGAACGCCGGTATCGGTGTCACCGCGAATGCGACCACGTCGATCGGCTACAACGCGAAAGCGTCGAACCTCAATGCGATTGCCATGGGCACGTCGGCCGCCGCTTCCGGCGAGGGCTCGACGGCAATCGGTAACCTGGCAAACTCGACGGGCTACTACGCGACCTCGGTCGGTATTTCGAGCCGCGCGGCTGGCCAGAATTCCGCGGCGCTCGGCTACGATGCCAACGCCGCAGGGGGCTGGTCCGTTGCCGCAGGCTCGGGCGCGGATGCAGTCGGCGGCTTCTCGGTCGCGGTCGGTCAGGGCGCCAATGCAACGGCCGCGCAGGGTATTGCGATCGGCAATGGCTCGGCGGCGACCGGTACCAATGGCAGTGTGGCGATCGGCGGTTCGGCGCAGGCATCGGCACTGAACGCCACGGCGCTGGGTGTGGGGGCGGTAGCCGATGCCGAAGACGCCGTGGCCATGGGCACGAACGCCCGCGCGACCGGCGGCAAGGCGGTCTCCATCGGCGCGAACAACGTCGCCTACGGCAACGGCGCGGTGGCGATCGGCGACCCGAGCTACGCCAGCGGTACGGGCGCGTTTGTCGGCGGTGCCGACAACATAGCGAACGCGGACGGCACGGCGACTGCGACGGCGGCCAACGCGGCCAACGGCGCGGTAGCAATCGGTAACGCCAATACGGCGATCGGGCAGGGCTCCGTGGCCCTGGGCAATGCCTCGCGTGCTGGCGCACCTGGTGCGCTCGCGTTCGGTGACACGGCGACTGCCAACAATGCCGGTGCCGTGGCGCTCGGCTCGGGTTCGGTGACTGCCGCCTCGGTCGGTACGCCGAACGGCGTCATCGCTGGCACGACGTACAACTTTGCTGGCGGCTCGCCGACCAGCACGGTCAGCGTCGGTGCACCTGGTGCGGAGCGGACGATTACGAACGTCGCGGCGGGTCGAATTACCCAGTCGTCGACCGACGCCATCAACGGATCGCAGCTGTACGCGAGCAATCAGGCCATCCAGTCGGCCATCGCAGGCGCGTCAGCGCACTACTACAGCGTCAACGATGGCGGCACCATCGCCGGCAACTACAACAACAACGGTGCCACTGGCGCGAACTCCCTCGCTGCTGGTGTAGGCGCCACGGCCAGCGCCTCGGATGGCACGGCAGTTGGGCACAACGCCACCTCGGCGGCGGTCAACTCGATCGCCATCGGCCTGAACTCGAACGTGACCGGCGAAGCTTCGCTCGCCATCGGCTACAACTCGAGGGCGACCAACATCAACTCGGTCTCCATCGGCAATAACGCCAATTCGTCGGGTAATGCCGCTGTTGCCGTTGGTCTGAGCGCGACCGCAACCGGCTCGCTGGGTTCGACGGCGGTCGGCCGCTCGGCGATCGCCAGCGCCGATCAAGCTACCGCCATTGGCTTTATGGCGAATGCCTCGAACACTGGCGCTGCAGCGTTCGGTTCCGGTGCACGGGCTGGCAACATCCAAACTGTGGCTGTTGGCCAGAACGCGAGCGCCATGGGTCCGGAGTCGTCTGCCTTTGGCTACAACGCCTCCGCCGCGGGGTCCAACTCGGTCGCGCTCGGCTCGGGCAGCAGTGCCGCCGACAACACGACCATGGCCATTGGCCAGAATGCCAATGCGTCGAACTACGCGACGATTGCGATGGGCCTGAACGCCGTGTCCGACGGCAACAGCACGCTGGCGATGGGTGCCGGCGCGCAGTCGCATGGGTACCAGAGCATCGCGATGGGCGGCGACAGCCAGGCGGACAACGGAGGCACGGCGTTGGGTGGTGTCAGTGCTGCGACGGGCTTGAACTCCGTCGCGCTGGGCCGCTCGACTAGCGCCACGGGTGCCGGCGCAATCGCCGCTGGCGTGCTGTCGAACGCCTCGGCTGACGGCGCCGTTGCCGTGGGCCGCAATTCGGCGGCAAGCGGACTCAATACCATCGCGGTCGGCAGCGGTGCCGTGGCCGACGCCGAGGACGCCGTGGCGATGGGCACGAATGCCGTCGCGACCGGCGGCAAGGCAGTCTCCATCGGTTCGAACAACGTCGCCTATGGCGATGGCGCGGTGGCGATCGGCGACCCGAGCTACGCCAGCGGTACCGGTGCGTTTGTCGGCGGTGCCAACAACATCGCGAACGCGGACGGCACGACGACGGCAACGGCAGCCAACGCGGCCAACGGTGCGGTGGCGATCGGTAATGCCAATACGGCGATCGGCCAAGGCTCCGTCGCGCTGGGCAATGCCTCGCGTGCGGGTGCCGCTGGTGCGCTGGCCTTCGGTGACACGGCGACGGCGACCAACGCCGGTGACGTGGCACTGGGCTCGGGCTCCGTGACCGCCGCCGCCGTCGGTACGCCGACTGGTGTGATCGCCGGTACGACCTACAACTTCGCTGGTGGATCGCCGAGCAGCACGGTCAGTGTCGGTGCCCCGGGCGCCGAGCGGACCATCACCAATGTCGCGGCAGGCCGGATCACCGAGACGTCGACCGACGCGATCAACGGTTCGCAGCTGTACGCCAGCAATCAAGCCATCGAGGCGGCGATCGCGGGTGCCGAAACGCACTACTTCAGCGTCAGGGATACGGGTGCTCCCGGTGCCAACTACAACAACGATGGCGCGACGGGCGTTCTCTCCCTCGCTGCGGGCGTAGGTGCCGCTGCGGCGGGAGATACCGCGACTGCGGTTGGTGCTTCGACGACCGCTGCCGGCCTGCGTGGAACGGCGATCGGCTTCCAGTCGAACGCGCAGGGGGACTACTCAACGGCAGTTGGCGCAGGCGCAGAGGCATCGGGGCTCTACGCGCTGGCGATGCAAACCAATGCAGACGCCAGCGGCGGCCAAGCTGTTGCTATCGGCACGAACAGCGTTGCCTCGAACTCGAACTCGGTAGCGCTGGGTGCCAGCTCGCAGAGCACGGGTGCGAATTCCGTCGCCCTCGGCGCCGGAACGACCGCACTCGCCAATACGGCGGCGGCTGTTGGCAGCAATGCGACGGCCGCTAGCGTCGGCGCTGCGGCGTTCGGCTCTGGCGCGCGTGCCGCACAGTCGAACGCACTGGCCTTGGGCAGTGGTGCGACGGCAAACCACGTTGGCGCCGTGGCCCTTGGGTCCGGTTCGACGACGGCCGCCGCGGTCGGCACCGCTGGTGAAACGATCGGCGGAACGGCCTACACCTTCGCGGGTGCAACGCCGTCCTCGACCGTCAGCGTCGGCGCGCCGGGTGCGGAGCGGACCATCACCAACGTCGCCGCGGGCCGCCTCAGCGGTACGTCGACCGACGCGGTGAACGGCTCGCAGCTGTTCGCGACCAACTCGAAGGTGAACCAGAACACCGCTGATATCACCAATCTGAACAACACGATCGGCGATATCAACAACGGTGCTGGTATCAAGTACTTCCACGCCAATTCGACGCTGCCGGACAGCCAGGCCATCGGCACCGATTCGGTGGCGATTGGTCCTAACGCGGTGGCGAACAATGCGGGCGCCATCGCGCTGGGCGCGGGCTCGGTGACGGCCGCGGCCGTGGGCACCGCCGGCGAGACGATCGGCGGAACGGCCTACACCTTCGCGGGTGGCACGCCGTCCTCGACCGTCAGCGTGGGTGCCGCCGGTGCGGAACGCACGATCACCAACGTCGCGGCGGGCCGCCTGAACTCTGGTTCCACCGACGCGGTGAACGGTTCGCAGCTGTTCGCGACCAACTCGAAGGTGAACCAGAACACCACTGATATCACCAATCTGAACAACACGATCGGCGATATCAACAACGGTGCTGGCATCAAGTACTTCCACGCCAATTCGACGCAGCCGGATAGCCAGGCCATCGGCACCGATTCGGTGGCGATTGGTCCTAACGCGGTGGCGAACAACGCGGGCGCCATCGCGCTGGGTGCGGGCTCGGTGACCGCCGCGGCAGTCGGCACCGCCGGCGAAACGATCGGCGGAACGGCCTACACCTTCGCGGGTGCGACGCCGTCCTCGACGGTCAGCGTGGGTGCGGTGGGTGCGGAACGCACGATCACCAACGTCGCCGCGGGCCGCCTCAGCGCTACGTCGACCGACGCGGTGAACGGCTCGCAGCTGTTCGCGACCAACTCGAAGGTGAACCAGAACACCACCGATATCACCAATCTGAACAACACGATCGGTGACATCAACAACGGTGCTGGGATCAAGTACTTCCACGCCAACTCGACGTTGCCGGACAGCCAGGCGATCGGTACGGACTCGGTGGCAATCGGTCCGAACGCGGTAGCCAACAACGCCGGCGACATCGCGCTGGGCGCCGGTTCGGTGACGGCAGCCGCAGTGCAAACCGGTGGTGCGACGATCGGTGGCAATGCCTACACCTTCGCGGGCGCGACGCCGACCTCGACGGTCAGCGTGGGCGCGCCGGGCGCGGAGCGCACCATCACCAACGTCGCGGCGGGTCGTCTGGCTTCCGACTCGACCGATGCGGTGAACGGTTCGCAGCTGTTCGCGACCAACACCCAGGTGGATCTGAACAGCAACAACATCGCCACCAACACCACCAACATCGCCAACCTGACCAACCAGATCGGCGATATCAACAACGGCGCTGGCATCAAGTACTTCCATGCCAACTCGACGTTGCCGGACAGCCAGGCGATCGGTACGGACTCGGTCGCGATCGGTCCGAACGCGGTGGCCAACAATGCTGGCGATATCGCGCTGGGCGCTGGTTCGGTGACGGCTGCTGCGGTGGGTACGGGTGGAGCGACGATCGGTGGCAACGCCTACACCTTCGCCGGTGCGACGCCGTCCTCGACGGTCAGTGTTGGCGCGGTGGGCGCGGAGCGGACCATCACCAATGTCGCCGCCGGCCGCTTGAGCGATACGTCGACCGACGCGGTCAATGGCTCGCAGCTGTACGCGACCAACCAGCAGGTCGACTTGAACACCGCCGATATCACCAATCTGAACAACACGATTGACAATATCAACAACGGTGGTGGCATCAAGTACTTCCACGCCAACTCGACGCTGCCGGACAGCCAGGCGATCGGTACGGACTCGGTCGCGATCGGTCCGAACGCCGTCGCCAACAACGCTGGCGACATCGCGTTGGGCGCGGGTTCGGTGACGGCAGCGGCGGTGGGTACGTCGGGTGCGACCATCGGTGGCAACGCTTACACCTTCGCCGGTGCCACGCCGACCTCGACGGTCAGCGTGGGCGCAGTGGGCGCGGAGCGGACCATCACCAATGTCGCGGCGGGTCGTCTGAGCGATACGTCGACCGACGCGGTGAACGGCTCGCAGCTGTACGCGACCAACCAGCAGGTGGACCTGAACACCAACAACATCGCCACCAACACGACCAATATCGCCAACCTGAACAACATCATCGGCGATATCAACAACGGCGCAGGCATCAAGTACTTCCATGCCAATTCGACGTTGGCCGACAGCCAGGCGCTCGGTACCGACAGCATCGCGGTCGGTCCGCAGGCGGTCGCCAACAACACGAACAGCATCGCGATGGGTAACGGCGCGGTCTCGAGTGTCGATGGCGGCGTGGCGCTGGGTTCGGGTTCGGTGTCGGATCGCGCGCTGGCCCCGGTCAGCGGCACCATCACGGCCGGCACCGCGATCGTTCCGTACAACACCACCGACGTTAACCTGGCCGGTGCGGTGTCGGTCGGCAATGCCGCGACCAACACGCTGCGCCAGATCACCAACGTGGCCGACGGTACCAGCGCGCATGACGCCGTCACGATCCGTCAGCTGCAGGGCGCGATCGGCTCGGTGACGGCCACCGGTACCAAGTACTTCCACGCCAACTCGACGCTGGCCGATTCGTTGGCCGTGGGTGTCGATTCGATCGCGGTGGGTCCGGAGACGATCGTCAACGGCGACAACGGCATCGGCATGGGCAAGAACGCCCAGGTCGCACAGACCGCGCCCGGCGGTACGGCGATCGGCCAGAACTCGCTGGTGTCGCAGGCCGACGGCGTCGCGCTCGGTACCAACGCGCAGTCGCAGGGCATCCAGTCCCTGGCGCTGGGCGCGGGTTCGCAGGCGGTGTTCGCCAACAGCGTCGCACTGGGTGCAGGCTCGTTGACGACGGTGGGTGCGCGTACCGGCTACATCGGCTACGGCGTGGGCGGCGGCCAGAACTCGGTGGGCGAAGTGTCGGTCGGCAATGTTGGCGCCGAACGGCAGATCACCAACGTGGCTGCCGGCTCGGCTCCAACCGACGCGGTCAACGTCAGCCAGCTGAACCAGGTCGCGCAGAACACCGCCAGCTCGCTCGGTGGCGGCGCCTCGTACGACTCGACCACGGGCTCCTATACCGCACCGAGCTACTCGGTCGGCGGCGGCACCTACAACAACGTGGGCGACGCGCTGGCCGCGCAGGACACCATCGTCAAGAACCAGGGCGACAGCCTGGCCAACCACCTTGGCGGCGGTACGACCTACAACTCGTCGACCGGCACCATCGGCGGCGGCTTCACGGTCAACGGCAAGACCTACGCCAACGTGGCCGACGCGATCGGCGACACGGCGGGTAAGGTCGAGAACTCGATCCAGTACGACAACTCGGATCGCTCGCAGATCACGCTGGGCGGCACCAACGGGACGAAGATCACCAACGTCGCCGCCGGCAACATCAGCGAAAACTCGACCGACGCCGTCAACGGCTCGCAGCTGCACCAGACCAACACCACGGTCAACAACCTGGTCGAGGGCAAGGTCGGTATCGTCAAGCAGGAGACCAGCAACGGTCCGATCTCGGTCGGTGGCGACACCGGCGGCACGACGGTCAGCGTGGCAGGCAAGGATGGCGATCGCCGCGTCACGGGCGTGGCCGAAGGCACGGCGCCGACCGATGCGGTCAACGTCAACCAGCTGAACCGCATCAGCCAGGGCATCGACCAGAAGTTCGCGGGCATGGACAGCCGTATCCGCGCGGTCGAGAACCGGTCGAACGCGGGTATCGCGTCGGCGATGGCGATGGCCGGTCTGCCGCAGGCCTACCTGCCGAACAAGAGCATGCTGGCCATCGGTGCTGCGACGTTCAATGGCGAAACCGGCTACGCGCTGGGCCTGTCGCGCGTGTCGGACAACGGCTCGTGGGTGTACAAGGCGTCCGGTGCCGCTTCGTCGCGTGGCGACTACGGTGGCGCGGTGGGCGTCGGCTATCAGTGGTAAGCCGCATGGCATTAGCCGTGTAGCACGGGCGTGCGCTGGACCCCCAGCTGGCGCACGTCCGACCACTACCCGATCATCAACGTCCCGTCGGCGCAACGGCGCCATGCCGGGACAAGGAGTTCGAAACCATGTTTGATTCGATGAAACGCCATGCCGCACCCTGCGCCGCCGTGCTGGCGGCAGTGCTGCTGGCCGGCTGCGGCAACCTGAGCAAGATCGACGACAAGGGCCACAGCGCCGCGCCGGTCTGGCCGAAGATGGACGTAGAGAACATGACGCTGCTCGAGGGCATCCATCCGGATCCCAACAAGCTGGCGCTGGTCAAGGCGGGCATGACGAAGGACCAGCTGTACCACCTGCTGGGCCGCCCGCATTTCCTCGAGGGCTTCTTCTTCGTGCGCGAATGGGACTACCTGTTCCATCTGCAGACGCCGTCCGGCGACAAGGCCTGCCAGTACAAGATCCTGTTCGACCGCGACAAGCACGCGCAGCAGTTCCTGTGGCGCGAGAAGGAGTGCGAGGAAGCGGCGAAGGCGTTGATGAAGAAGACCAGCGCCTGAGTCGTTTGATCGCAGTAGAAAGACACTGAGTCCCGCTGTCGCGGGGCGACAAGATGGAGCCGTCGTCCTCGCGCAGGCGAGGACCCAGCGACTTGAGGTAGCATTACCCGGCCTGCTGATTCCAGCGGGCCACAGAGAGCTCGATCGGGCCGGTAACGGCCCTTGTTTTTTGGAGTTGCCATGTATCGCGCCGCATCGGTTGCCGCTTCCGTTCTTGCCGTCTTCGCCCTCGGCGCCTGCCAACAGATGCCTGCCCAACAGGGAGGCCAGCCCGCCGCGATGGCGCCGGCTGCGGCAGCCCCGGCACCGGCTCCCCAGCAAGCGCCACGCGCCGCCGCACCGCAGCAGGCCGTGCAGCAGCCGAGCGTCGAGTTCCGCCTCGCGCAGGCCGAGCGTGCGCCCGATCTCAACGAACTGCGCATGGCCAATGCCACGTTGTGGGTCGCGCCGCAGCCGGTGCTGGTGCGTAATGACCTGAGCGCGGTGATGGCCGTCAAGGCGAAGGACGGGAAGTCGTACGTGCGCTTCAACTTCACGCAGCCCGGCGCACAGAAGCTGGCCTCGCTGACGCAGCGCTTCTCCGGCAAGAATCTCGTGCTGACGATTGGCGGCAACCTGGTGGCGACGCCGCGCATCGGCCGGCCCATCACGAACGGCGTGCTGTTTGTGCCGATGGCCAGCGAGCAGCAGGCGCTGAACGTGGCGGCCGTGATCGGCGGTGCTGGCGCGCCGGCGGCGCGGTAAGGCTAACGCTGGCGAGACCCCCGCCTGCGCGAGGGCGACGAAGAACATCGCCGTCGTCCCCGCGAGGGCGGGGGCGCTGTGAATTGCCTGATTTCCCCACCTACTTGCCCCCCACCTACTTGCCGATATAGCCGGGCAGCCCCCGCGCCTTCGGACTCCTGGCCGCCTTCACCGCCAACGCCAGCGCGTAGGCGAAGCACTCTGGTTTATCCATCGGCCCGCGAATCTCGCGGCGGAAGAAGTCGGCCCATTTGAAATCCGGATAGGCCTGCTTGACCCGACGATAGCCGCCCGCGATGCGGGCGAACGCCTCCAGGCTGCGATACGGATCGTCGCGCATGCCCGCGATCGAACGCGGCAGCGCCGATAGCGGCTGGCGCTGGCCGTGCTCGTCGTAGGGGTGGACCTGATGGCGGCGCAGCATGTACTCCCAGAATTCGTCCTCGGAGCGGTCGCTCAGGTCCTTGCGGACGAACACCGGGATGATGTCGAATCCCAACTCGTGCCAGGCCCGCACCCAATGGTGGTGGTCCACGACCCACAGCACATGCTGCGGTCCCACCACCACGTGAATGCGGTGTTTGTCGAAGAAGGCCTCGAGCCGGTCCTCAAGTTGCCGGCGCGTCGTCTGCATCTTGCGCTTGACGTGCAGCATGCCGACCGTGATCTGGGTCGGCCGCAGCTCCGCGATCGGCGCGCGGAGCTTGCTGCCTTTGGCGAGGGTCGTGGTGCCCACGTGCGCCGATCCGGCCGGGGTCAGCGGTTGGTCCCCTTGCCGGTCGAACCTAGCCCGTCACCGATATCGGGCGTGCTGCCCGAGGCCGACGAGACCGACGAGCCGGATGTGCCCGTGGTGGCCGACGTTCCGGACATTCCGGACGTTCCGGACGAGCCCTGCGTTCCCATCGACCCCATGCCGCCCGTGGTGCCGGACGTTCCCATCGTGCCCGACGACAACGGCGAGCCGGTCGACGTGGCGGAGGTGGAGCCCGATGAGCCGGACGTGCCCGACGTTCCGGACATCCCGCTGCTGCCGCCGCCGCTGCTGCGATAGTCGCCGCCGGCTTCCGAGCCGGCGCCCGCGCTGCCCATGTCGCGCGTCACGCGGATCTGGTTGTGGACTTCCTGGACGCCGAACACCTCGTCGGCAATATCCTCGATCACGAACTTCTCGTGCCGTTCGCGCACCGTGCCGGTCAGCGTCACGGTGCCGCCGCTGACCTCGACCGAGACCTGGCTGACATCGACCATCGGCACATCGGACAGCCGCTCGCACAGGTCCTCGCGAATGCGCTCGTCCGAACGCTGATAGCCCTTCGGGCCGACGCGCCGGCGCCGTTGCTGTTGTCCGTACTGCTGGCCTTGTTGTCCGTATTGCTGCCCCTGGCCGTATTGCCGACCCTGGCCATACTGCGACCCGTAGCCCGACTGATACTGCGAGCCGCCGCGGCCGCCCGATTCGTAGCTCTCCAGCCCATAGCCACGGCCGCCCTGGCCGGCGCTGCCGCCGTAGCCCGACGAACCGCTCTGGCGATAGCCCGGATCGCCGGGATAGGCCCGCTGCCCGCCGCTGTACGACTGTCCGCCGCTGGAGCTGCTGCCGTAGTAGC
>JAPSLP010000038.1 GCA_031180665.1 Cupriavidus sp.
ACCTGACGCTGAAGGACGCGAGCGTGCCGGTGCAGATCAACCTGGACAAGTACGCCGGCCCCGAAAGCCGCTATTGCCCGGCGGGCGTGTACGAGTTCGTCGCCGACGAGGAACGCGGCGGCCAGCGCCTGCAGATCAACGCGCAGAACTGCGTCCACTGCAAGACCTGCGATATCAAGGACCCGACCCAGAACATCGTCTGGGTGACGCCGGAAGGCGGCGGCGGTCCGAACTACGTGGGAATGTAAGGCGGGATGTAAGGCGCCCTCCGCGACCGGCGTTCCTCCCCTCTCCCGCCCCGCGGGAGAGGGAAGCAATCCCCCTACACCGTCATGCTCGCCGCCGCCAGCAACTGCTCGTAGATGTAGCAGTGCAATAGCGCGGCCTCCCTTTCTCCCAGCAGGTCGAATGCCACGCCGAACGCCGGAAACTCGGCGTCGCCGTCGCGCGCCGGATTGCGCGCCCAGGCGTCGACCGTGATCTCGCTGTCGGTGCCCACCGTCCGCAGCACGAACCGCAGCTGCAGGCGCGTGCCGGGCGCGGGCAATGGCGCCGCGGTCTGCACCAGCGCGCCGCCGGCGCTGAGATCCGACAGCACCGCCAGACGCGGTGCGCTGATCGTATCGCCGTCCTGGTGCATCAGCTGGGCCGCCAGCCGGGTCTGCACGCGCGGACTGCTGCGCACCGGCACCTGCTGCACCTCGGTGGGAACGGACAGCACCAGATAGCGGAACGGGCTGCGGCACACCGCGGTCACGGTGCAACGAAAGCTGTAGATCGAGCGGCCGGTGAAGCCGCGCAGCAGCACCGCTTCGCCCGCCTGGAAGGTGGCGTCCTTGCCGCCGAACTGCGGCCAGCTGACGAACAGCCCCTGGTCGATGAAGCCGATCAGCCGGCTCGCGGCCGCGCGGCCACCGTCGTCCGCAGCCTTGATCTGCAGCAGCGTGCCGACCTGCAGCCCGAGCGGGCCGGACGCCTGCGCGGGCACGGCTTCCACCGGTGCGCCATCGTCGACAGGCAGCGGGACCGGCAGCGGATCGGGCCGGCATACCGAGCCATGGCGAAAGACAAGCGCCACGTCGCGGCCATCGGCGAGCACCTTGCCGCTGCCGAGCAGCAGGTTGCCCTGCCCGTCGAGCAACGACCAGGGCAAGGGCTGGCCGACCGGCAGGTCGTTCGGTGTCAAAGGAATCATGGACATCCCAGTTCAATACCCACCGGCGTGGGCGACAGTGCGGCGGCGGCCGCCGGGCCGCGGTCGCGCCTTCCCGATCCCACAGCTATCGGCGCCGCACCGCGAAGGTTTAGCGATCCCCTAGCGCAGCGAAGGGCGACGCGGCGGCGGCCAGCAGCCGCTCGTTCGCGCCTTGACGCCGGCGCCCAGTCGCGCCAGAATCGCATATAAGCTGTCTGACAGCCTTACAGATCTGCTGCGACAGGCCGGCTTGACGCCCGCCCCCGCAAACTGACGAACTGCCCGGAATCTGCTTGGAACCCCTTAGCCGCCCTTCGTCCCTGGCTTCGCGCATCGCCGACGCCATCCGCGCCGATATCGGCGCCGGCCGTTTCGTCGCCGGCGCCCGCCTGCCGGCCGAATCTGCATTGGCGGCAGCGTTCGGCGTCAGCCGCCCGATCGTGCGCGAGGCCATCGCGCAGTTGAAGGCCGACGGCGTGCTGGTCACGCGCAAGGGCTCGGGTGCCTACGTCTCCGACACGCCCGGCGGACAGGTCTGGCGGCTGCGCGGCGACGCCCCTGGGCCGGACGGTGGCCCGGCCAACGGGCCGACGCTGGCGCAGCTGTTCGAACTGCGCGTGATGGCCGAGACCGCCTGCGCCGAGCTGGCCGCGCGCCGCCGCACCGATGCGGATCTGGCCGCAATCGCTGACGCGCTGGCTGCGATGCGCGCACAGCGCGACGATGCGGCCAGCGCGGCGGCAGCCGACGTGGCGTTCCACCAGGCCATCGCGCAGGCGGCGCACAACCCGTGCATGGCGAGGTTGACCGATTTTGTCGGCCAGCAGCTGCTCGTCGCCCGCCGGCTGTCCTGGGAAAACGCCGCACGCTATCGCGGCGGGCCGGGTGCGGCCGAGCAGGAACACACGGCGCTGGCCGAGGCGATCGCGGCCGGCGATGCCGGCGCGGCCCGGCAGGCGGCACGCCGCCACCTGGAAGCCGCCGCGGCGCGCATGGGGCTCGAACTGGATTGATCGACGATACGAGCAGGCCGGTGCGCGATCGCAGTCGCTGTCCCGCACCCGGCCCGCCTCGAAGCAAGCAAAGCAAGCAAGGGAAGCAAGGGAAGCAAGGCATGGAATCAGTGGATTGCGTGGTGATCGGCGCCGGCGTGGTGGGCCTGGCGGTAGCGCGGGCGCTCGCCCGGCAAGGACGCGAGGTGGTGATCCTGGAGGCGGAGAACACCTTCGGCACGATCACCAGCGCGCGTAACAGCGAGGTGATCCACGCGGGCATCTACTACCCTGCCGGCTCGCTGAAGGCGCAGCTGTGCGTGCGCGGCAAGGCGATGCTGTACGACTATTGCGCCAGCCACCAGATCGCCCATCAGCGTTGCGGCAAGCTGATCGTCGCCACCAGCGCGGCCCAGGTCGCCACGCTGGAAGGCATTCGCGCCAAGGCGGCGGCCAACGGCGTCGACGATCTGCGTCTGCTGTCGCGTGACGAGGCGCTGCAACTCGAACCGAACCTGCAATGCGAGGCGGCGCTGCTGTCGCCGTCGACCGGCATCGTCGACAGCCACGGCCTGATGCTGGCGCTGCTCGGCGACGCGGAGCGGGCCGGCGCGATGCTGGCCGTGTGTTCGCCGGTACTGACGGCTGCGGTCAGCGCCGACGGCATCGTGCTGGAAGTCGGCGGCGACACCGCCACCACGCTGCTGGCCCGCACCGTGGTCAACGCCGCGGGGCTGACGGCACCCGAGCTGGCACGCCGGATCGAAGGCATGCCGGCGGCGCATATCCCGCCGCAGTTCTACGCCAAGGGATGCTATTTCACGCTGGCGGGCCGCGCGCCGTTCTCGCGGCTGATCTACCCGGTGCCGGAGGCCGCGGGGCTGGGCGTGCACCTGACGCTGGACCTGGGCGGCCAGGCGCGCTTCGGCCCGAATGTGCGCTGGATCGACGAGATCGAATACGGCGTGGACGCGGCCGACGCGGACAGCTTCTACGACGAGGTCCGGCGCTACTGGCCGGCACTGGCCGACGGCGCCCTGCAGCCCGGCTATGCCGGTATCCGCCCGAAAATCAGCGGCCCAGGGGAGCCCGCGGCGGACTTCCGCATCGATGGCCCGGCCGTGCATGGCGTGCCAGGGCTGGTACATCTGTTCGGGATCGAATCGCCGGGGTTGACGGCGTCGTTGGCGATTGGGGAAGTGGTGGCGGGGATGGTCGCGCAGTAACGACGCGACAGTAACGACGCGATCCACTTGTCGCTGGCCTGGCTCCCCCCTCTCCCGCCATGCGGGAGAGGGGTTGGGGGAGAGGGGAAGGCGCTGGCAAAACCAGCGTGGTCAGCCACTGGTGACGCCCCTTGCCCTCTCCCCTGCCCCTCTCCCGCGAGCGGGAGAGGGGCGAAAACCGAACGCTTAGTCTTGGGTCTTCGGCGCCTGCGCCGGAATCCGCGGCGTTTCCACCCGCACGTCGCCGCATTGCGCGCGATGGCGCAGCGCATGGTCCATCAGCACCAGCGCCAGCATCGCCTCGGCGATCGGCGTGGCGCGGATGCCCACGCACGGGTCGTGGCGGCCGAAGGTCTCGACCGTGGCGGCCTGCCCCGCCTTGTCGATCGATTCGCGCGGCGTGCGGATGCTGGAGGTCGGCTTGATCGCCAGCGACACGGTGATGTCCTGCCCGGTCGAGATGCCGCCCAGCACGCCGCCCGCATTGTTGGTGCGAAAACCCGCCGCGGTCAGCTCGTCGCCATGGACGCTGCCGCGCTGCGCCACGCTGGCGAAGCCGGCACCGATCTCGACGCCCTTGACCGCATTGATGCCCATCATCGCGTGCGCGATATCGGCGTCGAGCTTGTCGAACAGCGGCTCGCCCAGGCCCACGGGCACGCCGCTGGCCACCACCTCGATGCGCGCGCCGACGGAATCGCCGTCGCGGCGCAGCGCATCCATATACGTTTCCAGCTCGGGAACGATATTGGCGTCGGCGGCGAAGAACGGGTTGCGCGGTACCTCGGCCCAGTCGGTGAACGGCACCTGGATCTCGCCCAGCTGCGACATATAGCCCCGGATCTCGGTGCCGTATTGCTCGCGCAGCCATTTGCGCGCGACCGCCGCGGCCGCCACCACGGGCGCGGTCAGCCGGGCAGACGAACGGCCGCCGCCGCGATGGTCGCGAATGCCGTACTTCTGCCAGTAGGTGTAATCGGCGTGGCCCGGGCGGAAGGTCTCGACGATATTGCCGTAGTCCTTGCTGCGCTGGTCGGTATTGCGGATCAGCAGGCAGATCGGCGTGCCGGTGGTCTTGCCCTCGAACACGCCCGACAGGATCTCGACCTGGTCCGGCTCCTTGCGCTGCGTCACATGGCGCGACGTGCCCGGCTTGCGGCGGTCCAGGTCGCCCTGGATGTCGGCCTCGCACAGGCTCATGCCCGGCGGGCAGCCATCGACCACCGCGCCGATGGCGGGCCCGTGCGACTCGCCGAAGGTGGTGACTGTGAAGAGCAGGCCGAGGGTATTGCCGGACATGATGAAAACCACGCAGGAATTGGGAAAGGCCTACATTGTACGGCCTGATAGCGCCGCACCGCACCGCACCGTACTGCATTGCAGCGCCGCCCCCTTCCCTGCGGCGCCCGCCTATCGCCAATCCCCGCGCAGCCCCTGCACCACCTGCTGCAGGCCCTCCGGCGTCGCCTGATCCGGTGCGATCGGTTCCCCGACCACCAGTTCGAGCCGGCTCAGGATGCCGCGCCGGAACGGCCGCGTCATCGCCGCCCCGCCCTTGCGCGAGAAAAAGCTGCCCCACAGGCCGCGCAGCGCCATCGGCACCACCGGCACCGGCGTGCGGCGCACGATCTGCTGCACGCCCTGCTTGAACGGATTGATGTCGCCACTCGCGGTGATCTTGCCTTCCGGGAAGATGCAGACCAGTTCGCCGCCGGCGAGCGCGCGCGCGACCTCGTCGTAAGCGTGCTTGAGGGTCTGCGGGTCTTCATGCGCCGGCGCGATCGGAATCGCGCGTGCCTGCCGGAAGAACCACGACAGCAGCGGTACCCGGAAGATGCGGTGGTCCATCACGAATCGCACCGGCCGCGGGCTGGCCGCCATCAGCACCACCGCATCGGCGAAGCTGACGTGATTGCAGACCAGCACCGCCGGACCTTCGGCCGGGATACGGTCGGCGTGGATCCGCTTGAGCCGATACACCGTATGCACCAGGATCCAGGCGACGAAGCGCAGCAGGAATTCCGGCACCACCGAATAGATGTAGATCGCCACCACCGCGTTGAGCAGCCCCACGGCCAGGAACAGCTCTGGGATGCTGTAGCCGGCGCCGGTCATCGCCATCGCCAGCAGCGCCGAGGCGATCATGAACAGGCTGTTCAGGATGTTGTTGGCCGCGATGATGCGCGCGCGATGCGTGGGCGCGCTGCGGCTCTGGATCAGCGCGTAGAGCGGCACGCTGTAGAAGCCGCCGAACATCGCCAGCAGGAACAGGTCGGCCAGCACGCGCCAATGCGCGGGCTCGGCGATGAAGGCACTCATGCCGCTGAGCGTGGCCGGCGCCTGACCGCGGCTGGCGAAGTACAGGTCGACCGCGAACACCGTCATGCCGATCGAGCCGAACGGCACCAGCCCGACCTCGACATGCCGGCCCGAGAGCCGCTCGCACAGCAGCGAGCCGACGCCGATGCCGACCGAGAACACCGCCAGCAGCAGCGTCACCACGCTCTGGTCGCCGCCCAGCACGGTCTTGGCGAAGGCGAAGAACGAGGTCAGGAAGGTCGCGCCAAGGAACCACAGCCACGAGATGCCCAGCAGGCTGAGGAACACGGTGCGGCTCTCGCGCGCCAGCATCAGGTTGCGCCAGGTCTCGGTCACCGGATTCCAGTTCAGCCGCAGGTCCGGCTGCGGGGCCGGCGACAGCGGCACGCGCGAGGCGGCGACGCGGCCGGCGATCGCCAGCGCCACGCACGCCGCGCCGATATAGAGCGTGGCCGCACTGCCCTGCTGCGCGGCGGTCCCGCCCACTGCCGCCAGCTCGCCGCCCAGCACGGTGCCCAGCAGGATCGCGACGAAGGTCCCCATCTCGACCAGCCCGTTGCCGCCGACCAGCTCGCTCTGGTCCAGATGCTGCGGCAGGTAAGCGTATTTGACCGGACCGAACAGCGTCGAATGCAGCCCCATCAGGAAGGTGGTCAGGTACAGCAGCGGCGCGCTATACCAGGCAAAGCCCGCCAGGCCGACCAGCATGATGGCGATCTCCAGCGTCTTGACCAGCCGGATCAGCCGCGACTTCTCGATCTTGTCGGCTATCTGCCCGCTGGTCGCCGAGAACAGCACGAACGGCGCGATGAAGATCGCCGAGATCAGGAAGGCCGCGCTGGCGCCGTCCACCCCTTCGAAGCGCGCGGTCTGGTAGGTCACCAGCGAGGTGAACGCGACCTTGAACACGTTGTCGTTCATCGCGCCCAGGAACTGGGTCCAGAAGAACGGCGCAAAGCGGCGCTCGCGCAGCAGGCGGGACTGGCTCGATTGGCTCATGGGACGGGGAATTCGCGGAGAAACTGGCGGGGAATTCGGGGAGACTCGCGCAAGCGACGCAGGCACCCGGCGAAAGCGCGGGTGCGGCTACCGTTTGCCCGCGCCGCTCCCAAAGTCGCCGGGTCCCCGCGAACGCGGGGACCCAGCGGCTCGAATCCCATGCATCGGCGGGAACCGCCCCTGTCCGCAAGGACGACTCAGCTGGCCTTCTCTTCCGGCCAGTCGCGGATATAGGCCTTCAGCATGCGGTTCTCGAAGCTCTGCTCCTCCACCACTGCCTTGGCCACGTCGTAGAACGAAATCACGCCCATCAGCGTGCGGCTGTCGAGCACCGGCATATAGCGGGCATGGCGCTCGAGCATCATGCGGCGGACCTCGTTGACGTCGGTCTCGGGCGTGCAGGTCAGCGGCGCGTCGTCCATCACGCGGCGGATCGTCGCGTTGCCGACATTGCCGTTGTTCGACGCCAGCGTCTGGATGATCTCGCGAAAGGTCAGCATGCCGACCAGTTCGCCGTATTCCATCACCACCAGCGAGCCGATGTCGCGCTCGGCCATCGTGGTGACCGCCTCCAGCAGTGACGTATCCGGCTTGACGGTATAGAGCGTATTGCCCTTGATCTGCAGGATGTCGCTGACTTTCATAATGGTCTCCCCTCGATGATGCCGGTGCGGCGGACTGGGACATCGCCCGGCCCGATCCACCCGAACCGCGTGGCCGCGCAGGCTTTGCGCGCCATTCGCGATAGATGGGCCGATGCTAGCCGAAAGCGGGCGCCCAAGTAAAGCCGGGGCCCCGCGGCCATGCGCGGTCCGCCGCCGGCGGGCCAATGCTACGATGCAGGCCGGCACATCCGCATGCCGCCGCACGCCCGCCTTGCGCAGCCGTGCCGGTGCCGGCCGCTGTCAGACCGCTTCGCTGGAACCACGATTCGATAGAGACCATGTCCGATACCCGTTTCGATACCCTCGCGCTGCACGCCGGCGCCGCACCCGACCCCACCACCGGGGCACGCGCCACGCCGATCCACCTGACCACCTCCTTCGTGTTCCGCGACAGCGGCCACGCGGCCTCGCTGTTCAATATGGAACGCGCCGGCCATGTGTACTCTCGCATTTCGAATCCGACCGTGGCCGTGTTCGAGGAGCGCGTCGCCGCGCTGGAGAACGGCGTCGGCGCGATTGCCACGGCCTCGGGCCAGGCCGCGCTGCACCTGGCGATCGCCACGCTGATGGGCAGCGGCTCGCATATCGTCGCCTCGTCCGCGCTGTACGGCGGCTCGCACAACCTGCTGCACTACACGCTGCGCCGCTTCGGCATCGAGACCACCTTCGTGCAGGCGCGCGATATCGATGCCTGGCGCGCCGCGATCCGTCCCGAGACCCGGCTGCTGTTCGGCGAGACGCTGGGCAACCCGGGCCTGGACGTGCTCGACATCCCGACGCTGGCGCAGCTCGGCGACGAGCATGGCATTGCGCTGCTGGTCGACTCGACTTTCACCACGCCCTATCTGCTGCAGCCGTTCGCGCATGGCGCGGCGCTGCTCTACCACTCGGCCACCAAGTTCCTCGGCGGACATGGCACCACCATCGGCGGCGTGCTGGCCGAGGGCGGCAACTTCGATTTCGAGGCAGCCGGGCGTTATCCCGAGTTGTCGGAACCGTATGCGGGCTTCCACAACATGGTCTTTACCGAGGAGAGCACCGTCGCGCCGTTCCTGCTGCGCGCGCGCCGCGAGGGCCTGCGCGACTTCGGCGCCTGCATGAACCCGATGGCCGCGTGGCAGCTGCTGCAAGGGATCGAGACGCTGCCGCTGCGGATGGCGCGCCATGTCGACAACGCGCGCCGCGTGGTGCAGTTCCTGGTCTCGCATCCGATGGTCGAGTCGGTGGCCTACCCCGAACTCGAATCGCACCCCGACCACGCGCTCGCCAAGCGGCTGCTGCCGCGCGGCTGCGGCGCGGTGTTCAGCTTCAACCTGAAGGGCGACCGCGCCGCCGGCCAGCGCTTCATCGAAAGCCTGACGCTGTTCTCGCATCTGGCCAATGTCGGCGACGCGCGCTCGCTGGTGATCCATCCCGCCTCGACCACGCACTTCCGCATGGATGCCGCGGCGCTGCGCTCGGCCGGCATCGCCGAGGGAACGATCCGCCTGTCGATCGGCCTGGAGGACCCCGACGACCTGATCGACGACCTGAAGCGCGGGCTGAAGGCGGCGCAGAAGTCGATGGAGAAAGGCAGCGGCGGCGCCGCCGGAAACAAGAGCAACGGAGGGAAGGCCTGATGTACCTGAACGTCGATGGCCAGCGGGCCTACGCCTATACCGGCGGCAAACCCTTCGATCCCGCCCTGCCCTGCGCCGTGTTCGTGCACGGCGCGCAGAACGACCACAGCGTCTGGGGCCTGCAGACGCGCTGGTTCGCGCATCACGGCTTTTCCGTGCTGGCGGTGGACCTGCCCGGCCACAACCGCAGCGAGGGGCCGCCGCTGGCCACCGTCGAGCAGATGGCCGACTGGGTCGCGGCGCTGCTGCGCGCGGCCGGCGTCGAAGCGCGGGCGCTGGTGTTCGGCCACAGCATGGGCTCGCTGATCGCGCTCGAATGCGCGGCGCGCCATGCCGACGCGGTGCGCGCGATCGGCATGCTGGCGACCGCCTATCCGATGAAGGTCTCCGACGCCCTGCTCGATGCCGCGCAGCACCGCGAGCACGAGGCCGTCGCGATGGTCAACGCGTGGTCGCATTCGAGCCTGGCCAACAAGCCGTCGGCGCCGGGTCCGGGCTTCTGGATGCATGGCGTCGGGCAGCGGCTGATGGAACGGGTCGGCCGCCGCAACCCGCAGGCCCAGGTGTTCCATACCGACTTCGCCGCCTGCAATGCCTACGCCAACGGCGAGCACGCCGCGGCAGGGCTGCAGTGTCCGGCGCTGGTCGTGGTGGGCGGCAAGGACATGATGACGCCGGCCCGCTCGGCGCGCGCACTGGCGGCGACGATGCCGCGCGCCAGCGTGGTGGAGCTGCCGTGCGGCCACAACATCATGGGCGAGAAACCCGACGAGGTGCTGGACGCGCTGGCCGGCTTTGCGCGGCGCGCGGTGGCGAACCACGGCTAGGCCCGATCACGCTGTCATCCCCGCGAAAGCGGGGATCCAGCGGCTTCCAAAGACGCTGGGTTCCCGCGTTCGCGGGAACGACGCGATGGCAGGGTTTCCGACTTGGCGCCCCGAAGCGATGCTCAGACCTGCCCGTGCCAGCCGGGCGGGACCACCTCCAGCGTGCGGCGCTGCCCCTCCTGAGTTGGGGTCTGCGGCGTCTGCGGGGTCTGCGGCGTCTGCGGCGACGCCGCGCCCGGCTCGAAGATCTGCTGCAGCGTCTTGTCGAGCATCGGATTCTCCAGCACGCCGCGCAACGCGTCCGCGCCACTGAGCAGCTGCGCCACCGCGGTGCGCGGCAGGCGCGGCAGGTTCAGCACCAGCCGGTCGTGCAGCAGGCGCAGCGGCACGCGCGCCGGGTCGCACAACAGCGCCCAGTGCGCCTGGCCGCGATGATGCTGCAGCTTGCCCACCAGATGCATCGCATTGAGCTTGCCCAGCAGCACGGCCAGGTAATCGGCCTCGACCCGCAGCTTGCGGCCCAGGTCGAGCTCGCCGACGCTGCGCGGCGCCTGTTCGCGCGCGCGGTACAGCACGTACAGCACGCCGAGCGCATCGTAGAACTCGCTGCCGGCAAACGTACGGCGGCGCCAGTAGCCCTGCCGCACCACCGGCAGGTTGGCCGCGATGGTGGCGCCAAGCAGCGTCACCAGCCAGCTCAGGTAGATCCACAGCAGGAAGATCGGCAGCGCGGCGAAAGTGCCGTAGACCGCGGTATAGGTCGGGAAACGCGTGATGAAATAGCCGAAACCGCGCTTGGACAGCTCGAAGGCCAGCGCCGCGACCAGGCCCGCCGCGATCGCGTCGCGCCATTCGACATAGGCGTTGGGCACCGCCGTATAGAGCAGCGCGAAGGCGATCGCCGACAGCAGCACGGGCGCGAGACTGACCGCAAAGCCGACGCCGAACGGCATCGTGCCGACATACCCGGCCGAGATCGAGATCAGATACGAACTGATCGACAGGCTGCCGCCGATCAGCACCGGGCCGCAGGTCAGCACCGCCCAGAACACCAGCACGCGCTGGGCGAAGCGCCGCTTCTGCTTGACGCGCCAGATCGCATTGAGCGCGTCCTCGACCGTCAGCATGGTCAGCACCGCGGTGACCATCAGGCCGACCAGGCCGACCGCGGTCAGCCCCTTGGCATTGCGCGCGAACTGGCCGACATAGCTGGTGATCGAATCGGTCAGATTGCCCGGAATCAGGTTCTGGAACAGGAAGCCTTCGATCGCGTTGCGGAAGTTCGCGAACATCGGAAAGGCGGCGAGCAGCGCGAACGCGACCGTCAGCACCGGCACCACCGACAGCACGGTGGTGAAGGTCAGGCTGGCGGCGACCTGCGGCAGGCGGTCCTCACCGGCGCGCCGCGCGGCATAGCGCAGCAGTGCACGCAGCTTCTGCCAGTTCCATTCGCGGCGCAGGCGCGCGATACGGTTGTTGCAGCGGGAGACGAGACTGGGATGGGACATGCGGGGCAAACTCCAAGGCGGCGGGCGCCGAGCCCGCCACTATAATACGCCGGTTGCATCGCACGGGATGCTCGTTCCCCGGCCCTTCTCTGCCCGCCCCTGCCTCCTCCCTTATGTCCGACATCCTGGTCCTCTACTACAGCCGTCATGGCAGCACCCGCAAGCTCGCCGAACTGATCGCGACCGGCATCGACAGCGTGCCGGGCGCCCACGCGCGGCTGCGCACGGTCCCGCCGGTCTCGACGGTGTGCGAGGCCACCGCGCCCGACATTCCGGCGGACGGTCCGCCCTATGTCGAACTGCGCGACCTGCACGAGTGCATCGGCCTGGCGCTCGGCAGCCCGACCCGCTTCGGCAATATGGCCGCGCCGATGAAGTATTTCCTCGACGGCACCATCGCCGAGTGGCTGTCGGGCACGCTGACGGGCAAGCCGGCCTGCGTCTTTACCTCGACCGGCAGCCTGCATGGCGGCCAGGAAACCACGCTGCTGTCGATGATGCTGCCGCTGCTGCATCACGGCATGCTGGTGATGGGGCTGCCCTACAGCGAGCGCGGCCTGATGACGACCGTGGGCGGCGGCACGCCGTACGGTCCGAGCCATCACGCGCTGGGCGACAACAGCAGGCCGGTCAGCGAAGACGAGTCCGCGCTGGCGATCGCGATGGGCAGGCGCCTGGCGCAGACCGCGCTGCGGCTGGCGGGCAATGCCTCCGCCAACGGAGCCGCACGATGAGCGCGCCCGGCACGCGCGACGATGCCGCGCTGCATAGCCCGCTGCTGTACCGCCTGAGCATCGGCAGCCTGCTCGCGCTGATCGTGCTGTCGATCGCCTGGGAGTGGTTTCTGGCCCCGCTGCGGCCGGGCGGTTCCTGGCTGATCGTCAAGTTCGTGCCGCTGCTGCTGCCGCTGCGCGGCATGCTGACGCGCAACCGCTATACGATGCAGTGGTCGTCGATGCTGATCCTGCTGTACTTCACCGAAGGGATCGTGCGCGCCACCAGCGACCGCGCGCCGTCGTCGTGGCTGGCATGGTGCGAGGTGGCGCTGACGGTGCTGTTCTTCTTCGCGACCATCTTCTATCTGCGCCCGTACAAGCGCCGCGCGCGTGCACGCGCCAAGGCCGATGCCACGGCTTCCACGCAATCGGGTCACTGACATCGCCACGCCCTCCCCCTTCGACGTTCCTCCGAATCGACCGCCCACGCCATGACGCAAGCCCCGACCGACGCCCGCCTCCACTCCTTCCTGTCGCTGTGCCGCGCCGCGCTCGGGCCGACGCATGTGCTGACCGAAGCGCAGGACAAGGCCGCCTATCTGACCGACTGGCGCCGCCGCTATGCCGGCGATGCGCTGGCCGTGCTGCTGCCGGGCACCACCGAGGAAGTGGCCGCGGCGGTGCACGCCTGCCACGCGCACCAGATCGCGATCGTGCCGCAGGGCGGCAACACCGGCCTGTGCGGCGGCGCCACGCCGGACGCGTCGCAGCCGTCGGTGGTGCTCTCGCTCAAGCGCCTGAACCGCATCCGCCAGGTCGATCCGCTGAACAATACGATCACCGTCGAGGCCGGCGCGATCCTGCAGCAGGTCCAGCAGGCGGCCGGCGAGCACGACCGCCTGTTCCCGCTCAGCTTGGCCGCCGAAGGCAGCTGCACCATCGGCGGCAATCTGGCCACCAATGCCGGCGGCACCGGCGTGCTGCGCTATGGCAATACGCGCGAACTGTGCCTGGGCCTCGAAGTCGTGACGGCCAGCGGCGAAGTCTGGAACGGCCTGCGCGGCCTGCGCAAGGACAACACCGGCTACGATCTGCGCGATCTGTTCATCGGTGCGGAAGGCACGCTGGGCGTGATCACCGCGGCGGTGATGAAGCTGTACCCCGCACCCCGCGCACGCGTGACCGCGCTGGCCGCCGTGGAGGACCCGCGTGCCGCGCTGGCGCTGCTGGCGCTCACGCAGAACCACGCCGGGCCGATGCTGACCGGCTTCGAGCTGATGTCGGCGATGTGCCTGGAACTGGTGACGCGCCACTATCCGCAGCTGCGCTATCCGTTCGAGCGGCCGCATCCGCAGGTGGTGCTGCTGGAGCTGTCCGATAGCGAAAGCGCCGAGCATGCGCGCACCACCTTCGAGACGCTGATGGAGGCCGCCTTCGACGCGGGCATCGTTGCCGATGCGGTGGTAGCCGAGTCGGTGCAGCAGTCGCGCGACTTCTGGAACCTGCGCGAGCACATTCCACTGGCGCAGGTCGAGGAAGGCAAGAACATCAAGCACGACATCGCGGTGCCGATCTCGCGCATCGGCGACTTCATCGCGAGCACCGACGCGCAGCTGCAGGCGGCATTTCCCGGCGCGCGCATGGTCACCTTCGGCCATCTGGGCGACGGGAACCTGCACTACAACGTGTCGCCCCCGGCGGGACAGGACCATGACGCCTTCCTTGCCCACCAGGACGCGATCAACCGCATCGTGCACGACAGCGTGCATGCGCACGGCGGCTCGATTTCCGCCGAGCACGGCCTTGGCCAGCTCAAGCGCGAAGAGAATCGGCGCTACAAGAGCGAGGTGGAACTGGCGATGATGCGGGCGATCAAGCAGGCGCTGGATCCGCTCGGGCTGATGAACCCGGGCAAGGTGGTGTGAGGCGCCGCGACGACAGGCGCGCGCACGCGGCCTGCGTGCGGACCGCCATCGCCGCGGAAGACATCGCGAAATACAGGGCGGAATACACCGCAGAAGACACCGCGGAATACACCGCGGAATACACCGCAGAAGACACATAAGCACATTCGAAATTCTTCGTAGCGCCCGGCTCCCCTTTCGTTGACGCCCCTTTCGTCGCGACCTAGTGTAGATAGGTTCGCGCGACACATCGCTGCAAGGAGGGGCCTTCCATGAGCCTGCGGCCAGATCCCACATTCCACGCCTCGCCGGCACTGGCGATGCAGGCGCCGCCCGAGGAGTACGCCTACACGGTGATGCTCAGCCCCGATGCCTCGCAGCCCGATGCGCTGGCCGTCATCGACGTCAAACCGGGCTCGCCGACCTACAGCCAGGTGGTGCATACGGTGCCGATGACCCACCGCGGCGACGAACTGCACCACTTCGGCTGGAATGCCTGCTCGTCGGCGCTGTCCCCGCTGACGGGGCATGCGTTTCTCGAACGGCGCTTCCTGATCATCCCCGGCATGCGCTCCTCGCGCATCTATATCGTCGATACCAAACCGCATCCGACCCAGGCGGCGATCCACCGCGTGATCGAGCCCGACGAGATCTTGCGCAAGACCGGGTATTCACGCCCACACACGGTGCACTGCGGTCCCGAAGGCATCTACGTCAGCACGCTCGGCGGCGGTGGCGAGGATGGGACGGACGGCGCGCCGGGCATCTTCATCATGGACTGCGAGACCTTCGACGTGCTGGGCCGCTGGGAGATCGACCGCGGCCCGCAGGACAAGCACTACGACTTCTGGTGGAACCTGCCGCGCGACTACATGGTGTCGAGCGAATGGGCCTTGCCGCCGCAGTTCGAGAACGGCCTGGTGCCCGAAGACCTGCTGTCCAATCGCTATGGCCACCGCCTGCACTTCTGGGATCTGCGCGCGCGCCGCAACGTGCAGACCATCGACCTGGGCGCGCAGCATCAGATGGCGCTTGAAGTGCGCCCGGCCCACGACCCGGTGCGCGAGTACGGCTTCGTCGGCGTGGTGGTCGACACCACCAACCTCGAGGGATCGATCTGGACGTGGTGGCGCGAGAACGGGCAATTCCACGTCGAGAAGACCGCGACGATTCCGCCCGAACCGGCCGCCACCGACAGGCTCCCGCCGCTGCTGCAGGCATTCGGCGCCGTGCCCCCGCTGGTGACCGACATCGACCTCTCGCTCGACGACCGCTTTCTCTACGTCTCCTGCTGGGGCACCGGCGAGATGCGGCAGTACGACGTCACCGATCCGCGCCGGCCGCGGTTGAGCGGGTCCGTCCATCTCGGCGGCATCGCGCGCCGCACGCCGCATCCGAACGGCAAGTCGTTCGCAGCGGGGCCGCAGATGGTCGAGATCAGCCGCGACGGTCGCCGCGTCTACTGGTCCAATTCGCTCTACTCCAGCTGGGACAACCAGTTCTATCCCGACGGCGTGCCAGGTGCCCAGGTCATGGCACATGCCGGTCCGGACGGCGGCCTGACGCTGGCCGATGACTTCTGGGTCGACTTTCCCGCCGGCTACCGCGCCCATCAGATCCGTCTCGAAGGCGGCGACTGTTCGACCGACTCGTTCTGCTATCCGTCTGTCGGACCGCGATGACGTGGGAACAGGCCGGCCTGTGGACCGGCGTGCTGGCCAGCGGCCTGTACCACGGCCTGAGCCCCGCCATGGGCTGGCCGCTGGCGGTGTCCAACGGGCTGATGGCGCGGCGCGACGACGCCGTGTTCACCGCGCTCGGCTATCTGGGCCTGGGCCATGCCGGCGCGGTGATGGCGCTGATGCTGCCGTTCGGCCTGCTCGCCTCGCTGGCCGCCTGGCAGCGCGAGATCCGCTTCGTAGCCGCCGCCATCGTGATCGGCTACGGCATCGCGCTGCTGGCGCGGCGGCGCCATGCGCGCGCGCTTGCCCGCATCCCGCCATCGCGGCTGACGCTGTGGTCCTTCGCCATCGCGCTGGCCCACGGGGCCGGCCTGATGCTGATGCCGCTCTATCTCGGCCTTTGCAGCACGGCGGCCGGCACGGGACACCAGGCTTGGGCTTCGCTCGCTTTTGGCAACGCCGGCATGGCCGTGCTCGTCGCGCTCGTTCACGCGGCGGCCATGATGGCCGGCGGCGGTGCGATGGCGTGGGTCGCCTATCGCCACGTCGACCTCACGCTGGTATCGCGCAGCTGGTTCAATACCGACGCCGTCTGGGCATTGAGTCTCGTACTCGTCGGAGGGACGGCGTTGATCGCAGCGACGGCGCGCTGAAGCGGAAGGCGCCCCGGCATATCGAGCGCTGCGAGGTAGGGCCAGGCGAGGCAGCGTGGAAGTCAATCGGAACAGGCAACAGCAAAAAGCCCCGGAGATGTTCCGGGGCTTCTCGTTTGCGAGCCGCTAGCGGATTCGCGATGCGGCCGTCCGGTCAGACATACGAACGCGTCGCTTGCCGAATCGAACGGGCCGCCTCGGCCTGCCGCTCGACCGCCGAGGCCATCGCGGCCGGATCCTGCTCGGGCAGGCTCTTCAGATTCCCGGTCACACCGGTGCCGTTCACAAGATCGGTCAGCCGGCCCGGCAACTGCCCCGGGGGATAAGCCAACGGCTGCGTGGACAGGTACCCGGGCAGCGTCATGAAGGACTTCAGCGACGAAATGAAGCTCATATTGATCCTCGATAAGGGATAGGGGTTGGCGGCGGAATGACTGCAGTGCCGCGGGGCCATCGTATCCGCCCGCATAGCGCGACGGCTATGTCGAAAAGGCACCGAACCTTAGCAATCTGGAACTGTTGTGGGAGCCCTGACCTTGACGGGACTTCCTGACACAAGCGACCTCCTCGCCCGGCGCGCGGAATTTTCATCCAATGAAAATCTCGCCTCTTCGATTGACGCTGCTTTCGGCGGCGCCCTACCCTGTGCCGCACAGAGTTTCCATTGACGAAACCAGCGTGCGCCTTCGCGCCGAGGAGACAACCCGATGAAGCGTCATTCCCGTGCCCGGCGCGCCCTGCTCGCCGCGATGGCAGTGCTGTGCAGCGCGACCGTTCCCGCGATGTCGGCGAGCGCGGCCGAGGCCTTTCCCAGCCGGCCCATCCGCCTGATCGTCCCGTTCACGCCGGGCGGCACCACCGACATCCTGGCGCGGCTCGTCGCGCAGAAGGCCGGCGAGACGCTGGGCCAACCGATGGTGGTCGAGAATCGCCCGGGGGCGGGCGGCAATATCGGCGCCGAAGCGGCCGCGCGCAGCGCCGCCGACGGCTACACGCTGCTGATGGGCACGCTCGGCACGCAGGTGACCAACCAGTTCATCTATCCGCGCATGCCGTATGACAGCGCGACGGACTTCGCGCCGGTGACGTTGGTCGCCAATTCGCCCAACGTGCTGCTGGCCAACAGCACGCTGGCGGCGAACACCATCGGCGAGCTGATCGCGCTGGCAAAGCGCGAGCCGGGCAAGATCAATTACGCGTCGACCAGCACCGGCGGCTCGCCGCATCTGTCGGGCGAACTGCTGAACATGATGGCCGGCGTCAAGATGCAGCACGTGCCGTACAAGGGCGCGGCACCCGCGATGAACGACCTGCTCGCGGGCCAGGTCAACCTGATGTTCGACAACCTGCCGTCCGCGCTCGCGCAGATCCAGGGCGGCAGGATCAAGGCGCTGGCCGTCACCGGCGTCAAGCGTGCTTCGGTGCTGCCGTCGGTGCCGACGGTGCGCGAGTCGGGGCTGCCGGACTACGAGGTCAATTCCTGGTTCGGTCTGCTGGCGCCGGCCGGCACGCCGCCCGAGCGCCTGCGCCAGTTGCAGCAGGCCGTCGACAAGGTGCTGGCGATGCCGGACGTGCGCAAGCGCATCCAGGAACTCGGCGCCGAGCCCGGCGGTGAGGGCTCGGCGGCCTTCTCCGCGCAGATCAAGGCGGACACCGACAAGTGGTCGCGCGTGATTCGCACCGCGGGCATCAAGGCGCAATGAGCGCGCCGTACGGAACAAGGACCCAGGCATGACCGACACCAGCACTCGCAGCACCCTTCGCATCGGCTCGGGATCGGGCTGGTGGGGCGATCGCGTGGAACCGGCCGAACGCTCGGCGCGCCTCGGCAAGCTCGACTATCTGTGCTTCGAGACGATGGCCGAGGCCACGGTCTCGGCGGCGCAGGTGCGCAAGCGACGCGACCCCGCCTTCGCCGGCTACGACACCTATCTCGACGAACGGATGCGCGCCGTGCTGCCGCACTGCATCGCCAACGGCACGCGCATCGTCAGCAATCAGGGCTGGATCCATCCGCTGGGCGCCGCCAGGCGCGTCGCCGAGCTGTGCGACGAGCTGGGGCTGCCCGGCGTCAAGATCGCGGCCATCACGACCACCGACCTGACCGGCAGCATCTGCGAGCTCGACCTGACGCTGCTGGAAAGCGGCGCGCCGGTGTCGTCGCTGCGCGGCACGCTGATCAGCGCCGAGCCTTACGAGGGCGCGGCGCCGATCGTCGAGGCGTTGCGCGCCGGCGCGCAGATCGTGATCACGGGCCGCGTCGCCGATCCTTCGCTGTTCCTGGCGCCGATGATCGCCCATTTCGGCTGGTCGCCCGATGACGTGACCCGTCTCGCGCGCGGCAGCGCCATCGGCCATCTGCTCGAATGCGGTGCGCAGGTGACCGGCGGCTACTTCGGCGATCCGGGCTACAAGGACGTGCCCGAACCCTGGAACCTCGCCTTCCCGATCGCTGAGGTCGAGGCCGACGGCAGCGCCGTGATCGCCAAGGTCGAAGGCAGCGGCGGACGCATCGATCTGCAGACCGTCAAGGAGCAGATGTTCTACGAGGTTCACGACCCGCGCCGCTACATCACGCCCGACGCGATCGTCGACTTCTCGACCGCGGTGCTGGAACAGGTCGGGCCGGACCGCGTGCGCATCGACGGTGTCTCCGGCCTGCCGGCCACCGACACGCTGAAGGTGTCGCTCGGCTGCACCGAGGGCCATATCGGCGAGGACATGTTCTTCTACGCGGGACCGGGCTGCCTGGAGAAGGCGAAGCTGGCCAGGCGCATCCTCGAGGAACGCTTCGCCATCGCCAAGCTGCAGGCCGACGAGCTGCGCATCGATTTTCTTGGCGTCAACGCCGTGCATGGCGCCGCCTCGCCCGAACCCGCGTGCGAGCCGAACGAGATCGCGGTGCGCGTGGCGGCGCGCACGCGCACGCGCGAGGAGGCGGCCAAGGTCGGCCGCGAGGTCGACAGCATGGCGGTCTGCGGGCTGGCGTCCACCGGCAAGCGCGTGCCGCATCAGGACCGGACCCGCGAGATCATCGGCGTCTGGTCGGCGCTGGTGCCGCGCGCGCTGATCCGGTCCGAGATCCACTATCTGTGAGGAAGCGTCATGCGTGTACCCCTGCGGCGTCTCGCCCATAGCCGCTCCGGCGACAAGGGCAATACCTCCAACACGGCCGTGATCGCCTACGCGCCCGAGTTCTATCCCCATATCAAGGCGCAACTGAGCGCGGCCGCGTTCAAGTCGGTGTACGGCTCGCTGATCGCCGGCGAGGTGACGCGCTACGAGGTCGATGGGCTGCAGGTGCTGAACTTCGTCGCCGAGGGCGCGCTCGGCGGCGGGGTGTCGCGCAGCCTGGCGATCGATAACTACGGCAAGGCGCTGGCGAGCGCGGTGCTGCGCTTCGAGGTGGAGATTCCGGACGAGCTAGCGCCGCTGCTGCGCGGGCCGGCGCGATAGGCGCACCGCCGTCCCGCGCGCTGTCACCCGGCCCGGGCCGCCCTGCGGCGACAGCGCCGATCCCGTCCACGCGCTTGCGATGTGGCTGGCTTCCGCCCTCAGGCGCCGCGCAAGGACCGCCTCACGCGCCCGCAACCGTACTGTCTGCGCCGCGACGCTGAGTGCGCCGATGGGCCGACCCTGATCGTCGAGAATCGGCACCGCGATGCCACCCATGCCCTGGACCACCCAGTCGAGAAACATCACGTGCCCGCGCGAGCGGGCCGCCTCGATCTCCGCGCCGATGGCGGCGGCATCGAGCCGCGGATAATTGGCCAGCTTGCGCGAGGTCTGCTGCAGGCGGCGCGCGCGTTCGGGCGCCGGCAGCCACGCCAGCACGGCCAGACTGCCCGCTCCCACCCCGAGCGGCCGGCGCGTGCCGACCGAGACGTAGTTCGCGCTGGGGGCGACCGTGCCCGGCTCCACATCCGAACACACTGCCTCGCCGCGGCTGGCCTCCGTCAGCACGGCGGTATCGCCGAATTCCGCGACCAGCCGCTGCAACGCCGGACGTGCCAGCTTGCGCAGCTCGGCCCGGCGCTGCGCGACGTCGGCCAGCTGGAAAATCTCCGGGCCGATGCCGTAGCGGCGCATCTCGTCCCGCGTGGCAAAGCCCTCCTGCACCAGCAGGTCCAGCATGCGCGACGCGGTGGCGGGGTCGAGCCCCGTCGCCCGCGCGACATCGCTCATGCGGCGCACTTCGGGATCGGACAGCGCGCGCAGCACGGCAAGGGCGCGCTGCACCGGTGAGGGACGCGACGGCATATCGGGAAGGTCAGCGTGCTGGCGTGCCGGCCAGCGTATCGCGCTTGATCTTCTTGGCCAGCGACCACTTGTGGACTTCGGTGGGGCCGTCGTAGATGCGGAAAGCGCGCACCTCGCGCAGGATCTGCTCGACGATGGTGTCGCGCGACACGCCCAGGCCGCCCATGATCTGCACGCAACGATCGGCCACGCGATACAGCGCCTCCGACACCGCGACCTTCGCCATCGAGCTCTCCGCCGTGCCGGCCGCGCCGCCGTCGAGCACGCCGGCACACCAGTCGATCATCAGCGCGGCCTGCTGCAGATCGATCAGGTTCTCGGCGAGCATGAAGCCCACGCCTTCATGGTCGACCAGCAGCTTGCCGAAGGCCTTGCGCGTGGTGGCATACGAGCGCGCGATCTCGTCGGCCCGCACCGTGCCGCCGAACCAGCGCATGCAGTGCGACAGCCGCGCGGGCGACAGGCGGACCTGCGCATAACGGAAACCCTCGTTGACTTCGCCCAGCACCTGGTCGGCCGGCACGCGCAGGTCGTCGAGCAGGATCTGCGCATGGCCGCCGGGCATCGAGCTGTCGATGGTGTCGATCACGCGCTCGATGCGGATGGCCGGATGCGGCAGGTCCACCAGGAACATCGTCGCCTGCGCATGCTCGCCGTCTCCCGTTCGCGCCATCACGATGCCTACCCGCGCCCCTTCGGCGCCGGTGATGAACTTCTTGCGACCGCGGATGACCCAGTCGCCGCCGTCCTGCGTCGCCGTGGTCTGCAGCATCGAAGGATCCGAACCGGCCCCGCCCTCCTCGGCGGGCTCGGTCATGAAGAAGGCCGAGCGGGCGTCGCCGCGCACCAGCGGCTCGAGAAAGCGCTGCTTCTGCGCCGGCGTGCCGACCTTGCCGAGCAGGAACATATTGCCCTCGTCCGGCGCCATCGTATTGACCGCCACCGGTCCCAGCGGCGACAGCCCCGACCGCTTGAGCACCGCCGCGGTTTCCAGCTGGGTCAGATGCGATCCGTCGGGCAGGATATGCGGCGTCATCACGCCCGCGGCGCGGGCTTTCGCCCGCATCTCGTCGATCAATTCCCCCGACGGGCCGTGCGCCGTGCAGCGGGGATCGGCTTCATACGGCACGACGACATCGCGGACGAAGCGCTCGACGCGGTCGGCGATGACGCGGCTGCGTGCGGTGGGGCACGGGGTGAACATCGTGGCTGTCTCCTTGGGGTCGGTCGCACTCGCAGGCTGCTCTGCATGCTGCGTGCCCGCCGCCGATTGTGTTGGATGGGGTGCCACGATTGTAGGGGATTCCAACGCACTGGCCGCCGGACATGGCCGCCATGTCAGCGTTGCGCGCGTTTGAATTTTCGACGATCGGTCGTCTGCAGCCTCCCCATGCCGGCGCACGGGCCGCAGCCACGATCGCGCCGCGATCCGTTGAAATTGACCGGCTGCAGGCATGCCCGGCCCGATGCCGCGGCAGCCTCGGTGTCCGCCCGCGCCGTGGCATCAATCCTGCAAGCCCCTACCCGATGCGTCCGTCTCGGCACAGGAGGTAAGGCATGAAGGAATGGCTCGATCTGAACGTCTTCTTGGGCATCCCGGCGCTCAACTGGCTGCATGCCGGCGTCGCCGCCGTCGTCAGCTATCTGGTGCTGGTCACGCTGCTGCGCTTTACCTGCGCACGCCTGGACCGGCTCGCGGCGCGGACACGGCCTGTGATCATCGACCGCATGGCGGACATGCTGCGGCATACGTCGCGCGTCGTGCTGCTGCTGGCCGCGCTGCTGATCGCCGTCGACTTCCTCGATCTGCCGCCGAAATGGGCCGGCCGCATCGGCCATCTTTGGTTCCTGCTGATCGGGCTGCAGATCGCCATCTGGATCAATCATGCCGTGACGCTATGGACGTACGACCGGCTGACGGGCACCGGACCCACCGCGCACAATCCTGTGTTCACCACGGTGATGGCCTGGAGCATGCGCGTGATGCTGTGGTCGGTGCTGCTGCTGGCCGTGCTGGCCAATATGGGCGTCAATATCACGGCCTTCGTCGCGAGCCTGGGCGTCGGCGGCGTGGCCGTGGCGCTGGCGGTGCAGAACATCCTCAGCGACCTGTTCGCGTCGCTGGCCATCGGTCTCGACAAGCCCTTCGAGAATGGCGATTTCATCGTGTTCGGCGACATCGCCGGCAGCGTCGAGCGCATCGGCCTGAAGACCACGCGGCTGCGCGCGCTGAGCGGCGAACAGATCGTCTGCAGCAATACCGAGCTGCTGAAGACGACGATCCACAACTACAAGCGCATGGCGGAACGCCGCATCCAGTTCAATTTCCGCGTGACATACCAGACGCCGCCGCAGACGCTGCGGCGCATCCCGGAGATCGTCAAGTCGGCGGTCGTCGCGGCAGGCCGCACGCGCTTCGACCGCGCGCATTTCAAGGGCTTCGGCGAAAGCGCGCTCGAATTCGAAGCGGTCTACTTCGTCACCGATCCGGATTACAACCTGTACATGGACATCCAGCAGGCGATCAATCTGGCGATGGTGACGGAGCTGGAGAAGCTGGGGGTCGAGTTTGGGGTGCCGGTGCGGAAGGTGCAGCTGGTGGAAACGCAGGGGGAGGCGAAGGAAGAAGCGGAGGCGGACGCTCGCAGCGGCCCGCGCGATGCCGGCGGGCGGCCGCGAGGATGGGCGGGACCGCAGCTCGGTCAGCGCCATGCCTGACTCCCCCAGGATGGACAGCGACAGGCAAAAGATGCGTGATGGATGCCGCCGCCCCCCGCGGCGTCGACGGGTCAGTCGTGGCTGCTCTTATTGCCTCGGCTTGCGAATCCCGTGTTGGTGTTCCGGCGGCAGGGCCGCAACGCGCTCCAATATCCGCGGCGTCAATTTCCCCTGGACAGAGGTATCCAACCAGCCGATCCCGCGGACCAGTCCGAGCATCGTCAGCCCTTGCACCTCCTTGGACCGCGTGGAATCGATCACCTGGAACAGGCGATCGATCACGGACTGAGCGTCGTCATACGTGTCGGAATTGAATGCCCGACAGTAGGAATCCACGCAGTGCTGGATCAAAGCACGGCCACCGATGCGCTTGGCCAGCACGCTATCCGGCAAGGTGCCGAGGGCGTCGATCAACGCGATTGCGCCGTCCGCGCGCTTGAACTTGGGCAGGCCAGGCACCTTTGCCGATATCGCGAGCAGAATAGCGGCAGTTTCCTCGTATCCCATACGGGCAGCCATCACGCCGGCCACCAGCGCACCGATATCGGTTTGCCTGTCGATCCGGTCCACCTGCATGCGATACCGGGAAGGTGCGAGCAGCAGCCCATCATTGTGCTGGAACAGCGCGCGCATCGATGCGTTGAGGCGAGCCAGACGCACGACATCGCGGTGGTCCGGCAGCAAGCGCGTGATGGCGTGCATCAGCTCGATCGGCAGTGCCTGGAGCGTGACCGGGATCCTGGCTGGCAACGGCGCCGATGGCGTGCGCAGCGCGACCGGAGCCGGTGCGGCACCGGCACGGGGAAGCCGGCTGGCGGTGCCTGCCACATCGCCGCGGCGGCTGAACAGGCGACTGGCCACGGCGGTAACGCTGTTACTGATGCGCGCCAACGGTCCGCGGTTCGCCTCGGCGCGATGATGGGCGAGCATCGGTGCGACACGGACGTGGACCGTGCGGCCATGTTGCCCGGTCCGGGTTACGGCGAAGTGGCCGCGTCCGCGCGAGGTGGCGTCAGCGTCGGCGCCGCGCGGCGATTGGGAGGACGACCGGGACAGCGCTGGGGAGATGGGGGATCCGTACATGTGATTGCGTTTGAAGAGGGTTGAGCAAACCCAGTACGGTAATGGCCGATGGCAAACCGCGATATCACGTGTGACTGGTCCGTTTTTGCTTTTGTTGTGGAGCCGGACAGCCGTCGCCTGTGCGCCAGCAAACAAGCGGAAGACAGGGCCCAAAAAACAAAACCCCGGAAGACCGCGATCTTCCGGGGTTCCGGCGCCCAGGCCGCCATGCCTTGCCAGCAAGTGCCGAAATTCGTCACCGAGCATCTTATCGAACACGAGCGGGGCGACAGCACGCGCGCCCGACACCTCCGCAGTCCGGGGTTCGAGTCCCTGGAGTTTGGGGTGGGCCTTACGCTGGGGCGCGAGTGGGTTGCGCTGCATGAGCTTCATGGTCGACGCGCGGGTTCGGACGACCTGGCTCCCCGCAGAGCGTAAGGGGCAGCCTCGATGTTAGCTGCCGATCTGCGCATTGCATGAGCAGATCGGCGGTTATAGTTCTCTTCCGAAGCAGCAAGATCTTAACTGACGGCAGCGCCAGGCCTAAAGTGGTGCGAGACAGCTGCCGTTATTCCGTCCCGCTTGCCGTGCGCACGATGACCCATGGCCCCGCGCGTGCAACAGACAAGTACGCGTCTTCACCGACCCACCGCACCGAACAATGCCCAAGCAAGACTATTTCGAATCTGCGTTCGTCCAGGAGTTTGTTACCTACCTCGCCTCGATCTTCAGCGGCAAGGAGCCGATCAACTTTGAGTACCGATTTCACAGTGCTCACGCCGAGCGGATACAGCGACCGTTTCGGTCTCTCTGGGAAAGCACGAACGCTTGAGGACCTTTTCGACCGATACTATTGGAAGCGCGAGTATTACGCGGTGAACTCGGAAAAGCTCTTGGGGTTTCAACGCCAACTGCGGTCTGCGATTGGAGGTGACCCCGCCGGGGTTCACCATGTGGTCGCGCAAATCATGGACTGGGGACTTAACCCGTCCGCTGCCCAGGCCAACAAGGCGTGGGCAGCTCAGCAAGGAATCCGGCTGCCGGCTCTGCTTGAGGCGGGCAAGCGTGCGCTCGAATCTGCCGATCCCGACTACTCGGTTTTCCTGCAAGTACGCATGAATGCGGGCTTCACCAAGGTCTTCTCGCTGCTGTGCGAAGACATCATCATTTACGACGGCCGGGTGGGTGCCGCATTGTGCTGGCTTGTCCGGCGCTTCCTTAAACACATCGGATATGCTGAGCCCGTACCGAAGGCGCTTGCCTGCCTCTGGGCACCTGGCCGCTCGGCACAGCACCGCAACCCGGGCGGAGATGGATTCGAGTTCGGTTGCCTCACGAGCGATGCGCCCGCCTGGGCCCGTGCCAACGTCGAAGCAAGCTGGCTACTTGAACGGGCGCGGGTTGCATCCGGTGCGCCGTGGTGCGCCGGCGCCTCCGGACTTCGAAACATCGAGTGTGCGCTGTTCATGCTTGGCTATTGCCTGCCTGCCGGTGAGGCTACGCGTCGGCGTGGTCGCACCGGCGCACCGCGCTGGGACGTTCAGGACGCTGCTTTGCCTCCCAATCACATCCGTTCTGAATATGCACCGGGTTCCTTCGACGTCGACGAACTCGAGCAATGGGTCAGGACACTGGGACGCGGCTATGTGATCATTGGGGCGTCAACAAAAATTTCGTCGACCACGATCACCCCGAATCGCTGGATTACTGGCTGCGAGCGCGATGCACTCGGCGGGATGTCAGACAAGCAACAACTGCACTGGTGGAGCGCCTTGTCGGCACCGGGCGATTCCGCCTTGAGGCCAAACGTTGGCCTCGTGAGAATAGGCAGCGCAAAGGACTAGTGCTGACAAACCCTTAGAATCTGTTGCGCATTTACCCATTGGGTCCGTTCAGACGACGAACTGTGGTCAGTCATCGAACCGTTGCGGTCGGCGCGCGCCTCACGCAATCGCCAAAGCCAATGCTGGCCGTGTCCGCACCGTAACCGTAGCCGGTAATCCTGGTGGAGATGTCGATATCCCTGTCGCCTGGTCATCTCCGCAGACATGCACGGAGATGACCGCGTGTAGTTCGGCACAGGAAGGGCGTCGAACTACGCCAGCGCAGAAAACGCCAGGCCACGTCTCCGACGCGACCAGATCAAGCAGCATCCAGCATCCGGAATTCCGCATCGATCGCTTTGCCGGACTCGTGCCAGCGCTGAAACTGCTCGCGCTTCTTCTGCCCTTCTGCCACGCTCCTCTTGATGCTGTCGACGTCGCCGCTGAGTTCGACGTACTCGGGGAAAAACAGTGCTTCGAAATCGGACCCATCGACGAGCGCCATCAGTTCCCTGCGCTGGGCCTGGAATTTCTCCACCGTGGTGTCGATCATGTCGCGAAATGCCTGCTGGCGTTTGGCTTGTTCCCACGAATCCCAAAGCTCAAGCGCCAGCCCGAAAGCAGACAACAATCCGTTGAGCCCCTTGGCAAGATTGACTGCGCCCCAGGGCTTGAATTTGAGCATTTTTCCCAGATCCAGGCCGACGACCTTTGCGACGCTCACCAGGCCGTCACGCACAGCCAGCACCGACGTATTGTTGATCAGCCCCCCCTTGACAACGTAATCGACCCCTTGCTTGCCGTACGCACGGACCGTGGCGTTGAAGTGACTGACCTCGGCATTCAGGCCCACGGCCATCTTGCTCAGTTCGATCTTCACCGCCTGCGTCTGCGATTCGAACGCATTCTGGATATTGGCGTTGAGCACGATACCCTCGGCGCCGATATTGCGTTCGAAGAATTCGGCGAACGTGTCCATTGTTTGCCCACGGGCCTGCAGGATCAGGTCCGCAAAGAACTCGCTCACAAAGGTGCGGAGTCCCGCTCGCACGTCCTTGATGCGCCCCTGCGCCGTAACGAGTTGTCGCTCAAGCTGCGCGTTCATCGATTCCAGACGCGCCACCTCGTGTGCGATCTTTTCATGATTCTGCACGGCTACTGGCAATTGCTTGTTCAGTATGTCGCGGACGATGCTGCGCCTGGTCTCGTCAACCACCGCGTCAATCCCGCCGGCCCCCGAGACTTTCTCGGAGGTAGCGTGCTGCAAAAGGCCGATACGCGACAGTTCGCGAAACGTCTCCAGATTCTGCAGCCAATGCTCGGTACCCATGTCAAACGGGTTAGCCGCCACGGCGACAATCGCCAGTTCCTTCGCCTCGGCATCGTCAAGCCCGATCAGGTCTCTCAGGCGCGCCGTCACGTTGTCCTTCTTGACACCGAAATGATGGACGTAGTCCCGCTCGTCTTCCACATCGGCTACCGCGTCGAAGCGGCTCAGGACGAAGACCGTGCGCGGCAGAAGATTAAGTGTCCGGAACAGCCACTGCAGTTCCTGGGTGTGGCTTTCCTTGATAGGGTTGACCGGGTCCATCACGTAGACCACCAGATGGGCCTCGCTCACGTACTTGCGGGTCAACTCCTTGTACTTCTCGATGGAATTGGTTTGTGCGTCGATCTGTTCCTTGAAACCGAATAAACCCGGCGTATCAATCAGCTGGCAGTCTGGACTTACCTCGTAGACGGTGACCGCATTCGAGGACTCTTCCTGGCTGATCTTCATCGTCGACTTGTCGAGCCGCTCCAGCCAGGCCGCGGCGATTGCGGTCTTGCCTTCCGAAAATCCACCCACTAGCACTACTCGCAGCTTCGTGTCCTCGACACTGCGGATCGCAGTGTCGAGCTTCGCCTTCACGTTCTGATCGATGCTTATTCCAAAGCCCTCGCCATGTGAAAGAAATGCCTGGAGCTCCTGCAACACTTTCAGCGTTCCGGCCTGCTTTTGCTTAAATGATTCAAGCGTTTTTTCCATTACACCGTTTCTCCTTCGATCTGGCGTGACAGGCGTTCAAGGTTCGTGCACACCGTTGTCAGCACCGCATTCATCTGCTCAGCTTGTTCGACCGATTCCTTCACCTTCAGCCGGATCTCGTCGATACGTTCGCCCACACTTACCCCTACCTCGTCGCAACTCTGTTTGAGAGCATCCTTCATGTGATTCACCGTGCGATCCAGGGTCTCGTTCGCTGCCTTTCGTTGCTGCGACTTCTTGTAGTCGCTATCAAAAAAGCCCCATACCGCCTTGGCGATACTGACCACGAGTGTCAGACCGCCAAGGGCCAGCGACACCCACCCGACAGGGTTCCAGATCATCATCAGCCCACCCGCGAGGGCCGCAATCAACGGCATGTACTTGATGCCATTATCGAATTGGAAGTCGAAGCTGACATCATTGCGCAGCGAATCTGCGTCTACGCCGCGAAAGGCATCCTGCAGCTGCTCCACGCGCTGATGGAAGCGCCCCATCGTTTCGGCAACATCGCGCTGAAACTTTTCGAGCTGCTGACGCATGGCATCGGGCAACTCGGATTCCAGGGTTTCCTGCGCGCGGCACATGATGCGTTCAAGTCCCTGCTTCAGGTCGTCATTGTCGATTCCGTCGTCGATACGCGCGTAGATTTTGCGGCGCACCTCGTTCTCGAACTTCTGGACCGCTTCCGTTGCTCGATTCAACAGCGCTGGCTTCAAACCTGTGACAGCAAGCTCCAACTGCTTGTCGACCATGGACCAGTCCTTCTTGATCCCCGCAGCGAGCGGAGCAAATTTGTCCCGCTGGAGCAACGTGACCTTGCCCGAGGCCGATTTGATCGCACTGCGAACCTTCGCCACGTTCGCAATACGGATGCGTGCCTCGCTGTTCTCGACCATGGGGCCGGTCAGCCAGCTGGCCAACGCCCGGAAGCGCGATTTTTCAAGGAGCTGGGCAGGCGTCAGCTTGTTCAGGAACTTGGCGCGATTCCGGGCGACGTCCGAAGAAGGAACCAGGCATTCAGCCACTGCGTAGAACGCCGGCAACGCGCTCACGACACGGTGGCCCTGATAGCGGTTCTCTCCCAGTTCTTCACGCATCGTGGCGTCGAGTGCGGCCAGTCCTTCTCGCTCGCCCTCGTTCACGAGGTGTTCTCCCTGAAGCTGCATCGGGTTGTTCACGGCCTTGTTGAAGATTGTCCAGACCTCGGCCTGGTCGCCCAGGTGGTTACGGATCTTCTCCAGCGTGCCGGTGCCGCCATCATCGGCGCCCGTTTGCGGTGGACTGGGCTTTCTCGTTACGTAGAGAACCGCATGCGCCCCCCGGACAGCATCCAGGATCTGCTCCATCACGAGGGCTTCCGTGCCTTCAATGCCTGGCACGTCCAGCAACTCGAAAGCCTGACCGCCGACAGTGAACCGGTACCCTTTCGTTTCACGCGTGAAGTCGGACTGCCCTGTACCGATGATGCACCCGTCGGCAAACGGTTTAAGGCCATCAAGGGCGGCCTGCGCCGTTGCCAGCCGATCCTTCAGAGCCTGGTGCGCGCGCTGCAACTCGGCGTGCCGGGTATCGCGGGCCAGCTTTTCGGTGCTCTGCGCCATTTGCACTGTGTCGCGCTGTTGCAACTGACGCGCCAGCTCCAGTTCCTCCGGCAGTTTCCTGAATTTCATCAGCAACTTGCGCCAGAGCGGCATCGCGCGCTTCTTCGCGACAATTTCGCTGCTTAACCTGTCTACAAGGTCGTCCAATGCTCGCCGGATCGTCTGGACTTCGGCGTCGTGCTGCACGGCTTCCGCCTGCGCTGCATCCCATTGCCTCTGAGTTTCCTCGAGCAACGTCCGCAGCGCGGCAAACGTCTCCTCGCTGAGTCCGAGTTCGGCCTGCATCTTCCGAAATTCCGCGCGTGCGTCGGCCTTCGTCTGTTCATTCAACAGGATGCGCAGAGTCTCAATGAAGGTCGACTTGCCCGCGTTTGTCTCTCCATAGCATGCGATCGTGAACTTGTCCCAGCGCGCCGCGCGCCCCAGTGCGCTAATGTGCTTCACCAACTCGGCACGAATGGGTTCGATGGTGGCCCTGGCTTTCTCCATGGCCTCCGCGAGCTGGCAATCACTAACATCCGCACCGAGCTTCTTCAGCAGTCCGTCTATCTCTTCCTGCACCGCCTGGTGCATGGTTTCTGCTGACTGTTCGGCACTTCTTTGCATGGTGATCCCTGTCTTCGCGCGTGAGACGCTCAAACATACGTTCACGGCAATCCATCGGAAAAATTTAGTGTCGCCTCCAACGTCGGCAGGCATGATCACGCCCGCAGTACGCCTGGATCTACGCACGAGATGCGCAGATGAGCCTTCTGTTCAGTGCTCCGGACGATTGCCCGGGGATTCAGGAACGTTCGTCGCCCCGATACTGCCGCACGCGCAGCCTGAGTTGGAAACATCAATCCCTGGTCCCGGCACACCGAATACCGTCGGGACGATCGACACCTTGGTCGATGTTTTCCAACTGGCTATTGAAGCGGATCTGGGACTTCACAGCTCTGCGGATCGATGCCCGTTCCAGCGTCACAGTAGCCCGAGCATGCACAAGAGGCTGGGAATGGTGAAGCGTTGCTCCGGATCTGCTCACGCATATCAAGCCGCCCTGTCCCAATCGACGCCGCCCCCAGAAACGATTTTTTGCCCTTAACCCCATCAACAATGCAGCACAAAGCAGGCTAGGCGATGGCCCTGGCCTGCCCGGACGACAGCTACCTAGTGGATCGTTTGCGACAGCATTTCCAGGCCTGCGAGCAACAGTTCTGGTGTCATATCCTCCGACCATTCGCCCGCCCGCTCCCGCTTCAGAATCCACGCCGCCAGTTCCGGATTGATCCAGTCATCATCATCCTGCATCTTGCGTCTGTCCTTTTAGAACGATTCCGCGCGCATTTCCCAGTACCCGAGCTCGTCATGGTGCACGTTTTGCATGGCCAGCGAAAGCGGCGACACCCAGAACCGCATCTTCGGCAGCCGGAGCGCGCCGCCCGGATGCTCCAGGTATTGCTCCAGTTTTATGTAGTCGCCATTGTTCCTGTCGAACGGCGTCGCGATATAGATTGAACCTCGATAGCCTTCCACCATCCATTTGTCGCTGGCCATTTCGCCACACGGGCTCCACTCGTACCCGTTGGCGTCCAGCCATGCGACGACCTCCTTGCGCGATGGATTTTTGTCCCATCGCTCTTGCACGCGGACGCCGTCCGGGTCGTCCAGAAACGTCAGGTACAGGACATCGCGCCCCGCTTTGCGGGCGATCGCATCGATATGTTCAATCAATTGGGGCAGGGTAATCTCCGAAACAATTACCGACGGGCACACGCGCTACCGAAATCGGGCCTGGTTTCGCTGTGGAATGAAGTGGCCCTGAATGGAGCCGTACTGGCGTTTCCACGCCATCGCACTGGTGCGGTCCAGCCAACCGATGATGAACTTCAATCTGCGCATTTCGTGCGCGGATAAATAACTGCATCAAGCCCTGACGAAAGAAGACCTTCGCAGGGGCAAGAGCAGAGATCGCCGACTATCTTGCGCGGATTCCAAACCGCAAATCTGCACGGAAGGCTGGAGCGAACAGACGGATACGGCGTCAAGCGGCACGCCGATTGGCGATGCCGAACGGAATGTGGACCATCGGGATGTTGCCTGCCTCTGAGTGCAGGTGGCCAACCTGGTCGTCGAAGTAAATGTGCGGCCGCAGCGCACCCAGAATGCGCGCCTTCTCCATGCGCCCGAGCAGGAACGCCTGGTCGGGTATCACTCCCCAGCTCTTCAGCGTGGTCACCATTCGCTCGTGGGCCGGTGCATTGCGGGGCGTAACGATCGCCATGCGGACCATCCTCGTGTAAGCAGGATCTTGCGCCAACCGTTCCTCCTGGAACGGAGTGTCGAGCTTGCGCTCCTGATGCAGTCGGTAGGCCTCCACCCCTTCGTGCCGATAGATGTTGTCAGACTCGCTCAGGTCGAACAGGGCACTGGACGCCACACGATGACCGGCTTGTTTTCAATCGGATACCCCATGCTTCCCTTCATTTGATCCGGACTTCCACCACGCGACCCGACGTCGCCATGACAATCAGGCCGCGCGACGCCCCTGTCATCATCAAGTACTGACCCACTTGCGCGCGATAATGGTCGATCGTCTCTGGCGTCGGATTGACATCGCTCTTCCAGTCGACCACCACCTGCGGCTTGCCATCGGGCGAGAAGCCGACCGCGTCGGCGATGCCCACTGTGGCCGACTCTCCGGCTTCCGTGACCGCCGCCGACAGCAGCGCATACTCGGGCACCAGCACCGACCTGATCTCGGCAATCTCTGGCAAGGCAAGCGTGCGGCCCACACAATGGGCAATCTCGGCCGCCGACACCCCGCGGGCAGGATCGTCGTTGGAGGCCAGTCCAAGCATCCCGATCAGCACCCCGGCACGTGCCGCCAGGCTGGCTGGGTTATCCGCAATCTCGCCGTTCAACACCTCCTCGAGCAACTTGTGGATCAGCAGGCCGCGCTCGCGGCCACCCTGTACCCGAACCGAACTGGCGTCGGGCGCCCCCTCGTCGAGGTTCGTCGTCACGGCGGCATGCTCAGCAGGTGCCAGCAGCGCGCCGCCGAGGCCTTCGTCGCGGCTCGGTGCCAGCCAAGTGAGCTTGCGATGTGACTCGGCGATGCGCGCGGCTTCTTCGTCGAACTGTGCGCGGTTCTGCCGGTTGCCCGCTTCGACCGGGGCAATGCCAGGCGTCTCGGGCAATGCGGAGACATCGAGGGCCGGCAAGTCCTGTAGCGGGAAACGCGGCAGGGCCATCCACATGTTGTCGCGCATGTCCGCGACCAAGCGTGGCAGCACCAACAAGTCCCGTGCGCGGGTGGCCGCCACATACCAGAGCCGGATACGCTCGCGCCCCACTTCCTCCTGCTCTGCCCGGCGCGCCTTGTCCAGGCCCGCCGTCGACAGGCCGAACACGGGACAATAAATGTAGCCGCTCCGACGCTCTACCAGCGTGCTCTCCACGGCCCGGGTCTGCGTCATCGTGTTGATCGGTATCACAATCGGCCATTCCAGGCCCTTGGCGGCGTGCATCGTGTAGAGCGCCACGGCCCCCTCCTGGGCGTCCGGACGCCCTTCCGGCGCGCGCGATTCGTCGTCCCATGCCTCGCTCATGGCGATCGCGAACGCCCGCAGGCCACGCACGGCATAGGCACTCGCCATGTTCAGAAAGTGGTCAACGTTTGCCAGCGCCCGTTCGGCATGTAAGCGATGGCGCTGCATCAGCAACGGGCGCACGCGCATGACATCCACTGCCTGGGCGAGAAGGTGATGCGGCGTGGTGGTATTGGCCCGACGGCGAAGTGACCGCAGTTTCTGCAGGATATCGCGCGCGTGCGGATCGACAATGTGCCGCACGTCGGTGCGGAGGCTCAGACGCGGGATCGCTTCCAGCGCATCGTCCGGCCGAGGCAGCGCGGCGACGATATCGAGAAGCGTCTCCTCGCTGAGCCCCACCAGCGGCCCTCTTAGTAGCGCCCCCAGCGCCAGCGTATCGGCGGGGTCAGCCAGAACCCGGGTCAGCGCGATCAGGTCCTGGATCTCCTGCCGGCGATAAAGGCCCTTCCCTGCCTGGGTGGCCACCGGCACGCTGCGGCGCTCCAGCGCCTCCTCATAGCGCCACAGTTCGCTGCCGGTGGGCGCGAGTAGCGCGATATCGCCAGGGCGGCACGCGCGCGGTGCCCCACTCTTGCGGTCCACGAGCATATGGTTGCCGATCAGACGCGCACACAGGTCCGCCACGGCCTCGGCTTCCGCGTCACGCAATTGGTCCGATCCAGCCCCAGCCGGCGCGACGTCCAGCGCCACCACGCACGGTAAATCGCCCACGCCCGCGTGAAACGGCTCGAGTGCCGTGAATCCGGGCTGCCCGATCTCCGTCGACATCAGTGCCGCGAAGCGCTCGTTCACGAAATGCAAGATCGGGGCCTGAGAGCGGAAGTTGGTCGAGATTGCCAGGATGCTGCTGGCATCCTGCGCCGCAAATGCGTTCCGTGCCTGCACATAGGCAGCCACATCTGCACCACGGAAGCGGTAGATGGCCTGCTTCGGGTCTCCGACAAGGAACAGCGCCCCCTCGCGAATGCGGTAGTGACTCCAGCTGGACGGGTCCGCGCCGGCAGGCGCATCCCCACACAGCCGCCAGAAGATTTCTGACTGGAGCGGATCAGTGTCCTGGAACTCGTCGACAAGCACGTGCGCGTAGCGCGCGGCCAGCGCCTGCCGGACCGGCTCATGGTCGCGCAGAAGATCACGCGCAGCGTGGATCAGGTCGTCGAAGTCGAGCAGGCCGGCTTCACGCTTATAGGCACGAAAGCGCTTGGTCACCTGCCCGAGCAGCGCCACCATCTCGGCGAGCACACGGGAGGCGATTTGCTGCGAGAAGTCGTCCCACGTTGCGCAGCAAGCCGCGTAGTACGCCGTCGCCTGGTCGCAGAGGCGATCGGCATCGGCCTTGGACAGACCGGCCAACCTCGCTGCCGCTTGCCACTTGCCCTTCTTGCGGTACGCGGCAAAGCTGCCGGACGATGTCAGCAACGCCTCGTCGGCACGCGTGGAAAGCAATGCCGCCAGCGCAGTCGGACCATCCTGATCGAGCAGCGGCGCGACCGACGCGGCCATGCCCTCGAAGGATGCCGAGATCTCGATGGTCTCCGCCTCGGCTGCGTCGCCACACTCGCGCAGGAAGTCCGAGAGCGACTCACTTGCCTGAAGGAACAGCGCGCCTGTCGCGGCCAGTGGCTTTGGCGGGCTGGCCATAGCGTGCCTGTTGTGCCGCAGCAGCCCGAGCAGCTTGTGCACCAGCGCAATCGTCTGATCGGGATCACGCAGCGCCAGTTCGGCCAGAAGGCTATCGTCCGCCGCCAGGGCCTCGCGCAGCCAGCCGTCCGCGATCTCCTGGAAGGCCAGCTCCCCCTGATCACGGTCCATCAGCGTGGCGCCGGGGTCGATATCGGCCTCCACGGGGTAGGGCTTGATCAGACGCTGGCAGAAGCCGTGGATCGTCGAGCAGGTCATCTCGTCGATCACGTGATTGGCGGCGGCCAGGTTGGCTTGCTGCGTCCCATCTAGCCCGTTCGGCAGCGCGGCGACCATTTCCGCCGGCGGCTGCGCCGGATCGGCCAACAGCATGCCCACGAACTCGCGCACGCGGATCAGCAGCTCGCTCGCGGCCAGTTCAGTGAACGTCACGGCGGCAATCCGCTTAGGTGCGACACCGCAGGCCAGCAACATCACAATGCGGCCCGCCATCACGGCAGTCTTGCCCGATCCCGCGCCGGCTTCCACCAGCAACGAGCGGTCGTACGCCGCGATCGCCATGCGGCGGGCTTCACTATCGGCAAGAATCATGGTCTTGGTGGTTGTCATACGGCGTCCCAGACCTGGACAGCAGCGCCCAGACGTACGGTGGTGGCCTCGAACTTGCGCTGCAGATACGTGGCGCAGGCGTTGGCAGGCAGCGCGAAGCGCAGGCTGTCATAGCTTCCGCCGGCATCCGGGCCGGCTAGTATCGCCCCCTCCAGCAAGCTGTGCCTCGCGACGTGCAGGTAGCCGGCCAGTTCCTCCAGCGCCTGCTCTGGTTCGGTCAGTGGCAGGTACACACCCTCGCGCGGGAACAGCAGGGAGGCGTAGATTTCGACATCGTCGCCCAGCAGCGCCTTGACCGCGAACGCGTACAAGCAGCGCTGCAATTCCTTGCCGCCGCGAAGCCGCGCATCGTCCTCCACGGCGCGGCCGGTTTTGTAGTCGGTCACAGCGACGCGTCGACCATCGCGCGCCACGTCGATGCGGTCGATGTATCCTTCGATGCGGAATCCGGTGCCGGGGATCACGACGGGTGCGGTTGCGTCCCAGGGCATGGCATGGCTGCCGTGCTTCGGCTCCGCTCCGCCGAACGGCACCTCGCCGTAGGCGCGGGCATCGGCCAGCCGCGCGTCCCGGTGCTGCAGGGCCAACGATGCCAGGGTGCGTGCCTCGTCGAGCGTACGGCGCCAGATCACTGCCGGCGGAACCGGCGCTTCAACTTCCCACTGCGCGGCCACTTCCCGAACGGCCGTCGCCACGGCTGCATTGATGGCCGTCGGGCTAGCCGCGGCCAGACTCCCTTCACTCTCCAGCGCCTGCACGGCCCTGTCCAAAACCAGGTGGACCAGGTTACCGAAGCTCAATGCATCAAGCACGATCGGCTCGCTGCCGCTTTGCGGCGCTCGCCAGCCGAACGCGTACTGCCAGACAAAACCGAGCGGATTCCGCAGCAGCCGGCTCAGCGAACTCGCAGATTGCGTGCGCGCAAGCGCCGCGGCAATCATCGGATGATTGGCCCGGACCACCCCGTCATGCGGCGTCAGCGTCGGCGTGTGCCAGTCGAGCCAGCCCTGCATCGCCGACCGCGCCTGAGGCAGCTCGGCAAACTCCGCTGGCCGCGAGAACAGGCGATCCGTCTCGCTAAATGCGTGCTCCGCAGCCCCATTGCGCCGCAGGTAGATCTCGTCGGGGGCGCTGTTCAGCAAGGGACTCCGCCCAAGCAGGCGCCCTTCCGCATCGCGCCGAGCACGCGACAGCACCACTTCGTCCTGCGTGGTGGCAAGAATGATGGCAAAATCGCGCCGATCTACAATGCCTGCCGGCGTGGGATCCAGTTCCCCCGACGGCACGATATGATCGGGAAGCAGGCGATCCTCGCTCACCCCGCGCGGCCAGCGGGAGGAGTTGAGGCCAAGCAGCCGCACGTAGCGGCGCGGCGAGGCCGCCAGCGACGCGGCGGGCATCCATGCCACGCTGGTGCACGCTTCAAGGCCGTCGTCCTGCTTCAACGTACCCAGTGTCACATCGATGGCTGATGCCGGCCCGGCGAGCAATGCCCGTCGCCAAATGGCCAGAGCCCTGCTCTCCAGCAGCGCCTCACCGGCCTCGTGCGCTGCCTGCACGCCCTGGCCAAGCAGACAAATCGCCTTGGCCAGCATCGGCCCATGGTCCTGTTCGTCCTGCCAGTCCTGCGCCGCCTGCTGGGCCAGCCAGCGGCTCCAGGCCGCACTGGAAGTCATCGGTGCATCGGCCGGCAGCAGACGCGTCCAGCCGGGCGGCAACCCACCGAGTAGTCCCTTGCCGCCCGCACACAGCCGGGCAAGCCGACGCATGCGAACCTGCGACAGACCACGTACCAAGATGTCGGCAAGCGCAGCTGCGGTCTGCCCTTCCCGGCTGGCCAGCACCGACACGCCGTGCACGAAATGGATGTCGAGATTGGCGTCGGACCGCAGGGGCAGGAAGTAATCGTCATAATCAGCCGGTGACACTGCGGCGATAGCGATTTCCTCGGGCCGTGCTCGTCCGCGGGCGAGCAGTTCCCGCGCCCAGCGTATGGCTTCGATGGCTTCATGCTGCGCCGTCGCCGCGTTGAAGACGCTGACCGACGGTGTCCGGGCCGGCTCGGTCACGATCTGGGCGGCAGGCAGCGCCAGCCATTCGGGCACGGGGCGGGGCCCGGCGCGCCAACGCAAGTCCAGGCGCGCGGCCAGTGCCAGCACCAACGGGCGCCAGCACGGTGCAGCATCCGCCATGCCAACGCATTCGATCGTGCCGAATATTCGGGGCGCCAGTTCGATACGCTGCATCGCCGCGCGCAATAAATCGCGCGGGCACAGCATAGCTTCCGGGAGCCTGGCCACGACTGCCGCTTCGAGACGCGCCAGCGAGTTCAGCCGCGGATGGTCCGCCGCGCGCGTCTGCAGGTCCATGCCGGTCTGCCAGGCCTTTCGCAACGTGTCCGCAGCCGCGCCGGCCATGCCCGGCAGCATCCGGATCTTGTCGAGTTCGCCGAGATCGATATCGGGTAGTACGGCCTGCAGGGTCGCCAGCAGTGTGTCGTCGTCGAGGGGCTGGATGAAGCCGCCTGCCAGTCGTGCGGCCATCTGTTCCATGACAAAAACTTGCACGCCCTGCCGCCCGTGGCGCGCGGCGTCCAGGCGCAGCGTCTGCGTTGCGAGTCGCCCCTGAGTGATGATGGTCTGTCGATGGCCTGCTGTCATAACCTGTTGACTCCTGATCGGCGCTCCCTCGCCCGCATTGTCGCTGACGACGAGGGGAAGCCCGATATGCTGAATGGCTGTCCCCGATGTGCCATCCCCTCGGACGAGGGATGTCTGAAAGCATCTCCTCCGGAAGGTCTTTGCGATGATTGACATTGAGCCGCAACATCTGAGCATGCAATGCACAGATCGCTGACAACAATGCATCCATGTCGCACTCATCAGGAGGACAAGGATGTACGCCAATTCGCCTCTGACCGTCGCCTCTGGCAATCGCGAGGCCACCATCCAGCACCGCCATCGGCGGGTGCTGCTGCGTTACTGGGGATTTTCCGAGCAGGAGGCCGCCGGGCTGCTGCCTGGCCTGCCTGATTTCGGCGGGCAGCTGACATGGACGATCGATGCGAAAGCCGCGCCACGGTCGGACTTCGTCATTCACCTGGTAGACGCCACGCGTCTGAGCGGTGTGTTCGGCGGCGCGCGCTGGAATGCAATGGGCCCCGTGGAAGCCATGCAACGTGCGTTCCGTCGCGGTGCCAGCGAGGTAGCGCTGGTCTTGGGCTCGACGCATCATCTGCCCAATCGTCGGCAAGGCTGCTGGATTCTGTCTGGAGCCCGCAGCCTCGCGACATCGCTCGAGATCCTCGCACGCACGATGATCGAACCCCTGCTGGCTGCGCCCGAGGAACGACCTTGGAGCATCCATGAACTGGCCGCCACGAACTCCTTGTGCGTGCTGTCGAAGGAGATGGGCCTGGATCGCGATACGCTGGCGCGCCGCGTAGTGGACGCCGTCCGCACGGCTCTGAACTTCAGCTACGTCTCCCCCGCTCGCGTAGTTGTCGCCGCAGAGGTTCATGTCATGAACGAAGTAACCTCGCTCAATCCGCTCATGCGCGAGCGCACGCGGATGTTCCGGCGCCCGCCGTCCGCGCTGGACTTGTCGGCGGAAGTTCTCGTTGCCTACCCGTGGCCGGCGCTAGCGGACCTCCCTAGCGCATAACGTGATTCAGGCAGCGTGCACCGCAGCCGTTTCGTAGCGGCGAATGGCCTGACGCAGACTCTCCGCGATCTCTTCCCGCAGCGTGGCCGGCGATAGGACTTCCACGCGCGCGCTGCGCTCCATCAACAGGTTGCGCAACGCGATGGACAGCGTCACCGTTGCCTTGAGCCGAAAACCGCCGGGCTCGTCGATGATTTCCTGATCGGGCGCCAGCCACTGTTCACGGAAAAGATGACGGTATTCGTCTTCCTCGCGCACGCGAAGCTCAAGCCGAATCCTGCCTTCTGGCAGGAATGAGAAGGATTGGTTGTCTCGGACGTATGCGCCCAGGTCGAAATCGGGGTCAGGCACGCCTGGCATGTCCGTGCAGACTGCTGAGGCAAAGCGGTCCAACCGCAGTTGGTAGATTCGGAAGGTGCCATCGCGGCGCTGCCGGCTAGCGACAAGGTAAAGGACCGGACCGCGCTCCACCAGACCGAGCGGCACCACCTGATAAGACTCCGGCGCCTCAGTTTCAAGTCGCGAATTCTGGTAGGCGACTTCGAGTACCCGCGATGTGTAGAGCGCCTTGCGGATGGCATCCAGGATGTTGCTGCCAATTGGCGGCGACATCAACGGGTAGCCGGCGTCGACGCGCACGGTCTTGGCAGTCCACGCGCGCGCGTCGCTTAGCGAGGGGTCGGTGGGGCTTTCAGACAGCACACGCTCGGCGCCGGCGAAGTAGGCCTCGAGCTCCTGGATGACATGGCCAGGCAGATGGTTAGGGGCGTGGCGCCGCAATGTAAGCAACGCGATCGCCAGCTCCAGCGGCGGGCGACGCGCCAACTCTGATGGGGCCTGCTTCCCCGTCCGCCACCAGACCCTGTCACGAGAAGCACCCTGCTTGGCGACCAGGCCCTCAATTTCCAAGTCCTCGAGCGCACGCTGGATCGTGTGCCGGCTCGGCGGCTTCAGGAGGAAACGGGCGCGAACGGCCGCAATGATTTGGCCAGAGGCCATCGGCTCTCCCGCCACTGTCGGCATGCAGGCCAGAATCTCCGCATCCAAACGTGGCCAGTTCTTTGAATTCGACATCCTGATTTGCTAATGGCTTGGCGCTGAATTAGAGCCCAATCGTAACGGATAGGGATGATGAGGGAAACCCGTTCACGCCCTACTTTTGAGGGATGCAATCGATAAAATTCCTGTCGACAAGGTTCGATAGACAGACGGAAGGGGGCAATGAGGATGAGGGGTCGGATATCGTCGAAAACCTCAAAACCGTCACTTCAAATCGTTTGTCAACAGCCCGCTCACTGATCGGCCGACTCGAGCGGAAGCGTCTCTGCGCCCGGCACTACTGCCGCTAGCCTCTTATCATCGTTGCCAAAACCTATGGAATGGCCAACAGGGCTCCAGCGCGCGTTTTCGGTCACCGAGGTGCTGGTTGCCACGCTGCCAATCAGGTGAATGTCCTCATCACCGCGATCCACCCACTTGATCACGTGAAAATCGAATAGCACCCGCACTTGCCACAGTAGGTCGATGAATTCGCGAACATGTTGCGCCCCGGGCTCGACGCTGAAAAAGTGCATCGAACAGCGTCAACAGTTCGCGGATTCGGAAACCAGGTAAGCAATGTGCGGCGCTTGGCGGCTTGCAAATCCTGAGATGCATAGATTGATCATTCAGGTGGCGCGCCACGTTGCCGCAAGGTCCGCGCGAAGAGCAAACCTTCCGGCGATTTAGCTGGAAATGCGCGTGCAACCAAAATTGTAGCCGATAGAATGCTTGATGCGATAATTGCGCGCTCGAGGCGTATGGGATGGACGGGATTGTGAAAAACTTTCGGGACAAATAAGAGATGTATGAACGGAATATGGCAATGTCGGACAAGGCTCTCGCCGCCGTTGCAGTAGTGAAGTGGTTTTGGGTGTTCAGGCCTTTCTTCTATCAACGCAAGTTCGATATGATTTGCTTTCGCGGCAATACGGCGATGCTCGCAGCCGCACTAGTTGAGCGCCGAGGACTAGTGCGCTTCGATTATAGCGTTCGGGCAGTTTGACGGTCTGCCATGTCTTCATTGCTCGATCAACTGCCGCGGCTGTCCGCGTACGACCCAGGTGCAGTAGGTGAAGGGGGACTCGACCCGCTTGGGCTTGGTGCAATAGCGGATCGCATCGCGAACGTGTTAGCACCCGGGATCCGCACCCGGATGGCCCAACCTCGCTTCGTCACGGTATCCGCCATTGGTGCCATCGCGTACCAGACGCTGCATGAACTGACTGCGGACCAAGGGAAAACTACCGTCGACATCGCTTTCGAATGGCTTGTCGTCGAAGCCCTCGTCCGTAATCCTGGAAATGGCCGCACTGAGGGGCTACCCGGCAGCCAAAAGGCCGCGCGTGCAAAGGCGGCGAATGAGCGGCTGAGTCGACGGACATACCTCAATGGCCCTCGGGTCTTTGGCTTCACCGGTGTCTATCGGCCGTTTTCCCGCGACGTTGGCGTACTTACTACAGATGATCTTCCCGCTGAGAATTCGGTGCGGTTGGTAAGCGCTTGGGAGCGCGACTTCCAACTGCCCGGTTACGTCGATGGCGTCTCTGGCTCTCGTGGCGGGAAACTGCGCAGGGAGATCACAGACGCCTGCAAGCGCACGATCGAGAAAGGAGAATGCGCTGTACCACCGAACGGGCAACTCCTGCGTGAACTCTCAGACTACCTTGCCCCCCGGGAGGCGAGGTCAAATGAGCGGCGCGAGTTGCGCGAACTCATTACCACGGGCGAGCACGAGATCCGTAACGAGCTCACTGCAAAGCTGGTTGCGAGTCCCCCATCTGCCGACACGACACAGCGGAATTTGGCATTGCAACTGCTGCCGGGGTCAAGCGCTCTGACACGGGAGGCACTTCAGGCAGCCATCGACTACGAAGACGCTGCCACCGCGCTCGACAACACGTTCCGGCGATTCCTCGCCTATACGACGCAACAGCACGGCTCGGCGATCGCCCCGGCCAATGCACTGCAGACTCCAGGGCTTGCGGAATTGGCGCCAAGGATCGGTGACCTCGTGCAGCGGGCCATCGCCTCCGTGGCAAACCTGAACGATGTTGGACTTAGCAACGACACGGCGCATGGCTTCCGACTATTTGCGAATCGACTCACGCCTGGTGAATTCCTGGACGCGCTGATCGACCGCCACGAAGAGGTACAACGCAGCAAGAAGAAGCTCTCTTGGCTCGACCGGATCGAGGGCGACTGGACCGTCCGCACTCCGTACCGGAATCAGAGCGAAGATCTAAAAGACGAGATGTGGGCGCACCCGATGCGTCTGGTGACGCTGGCAAACTTCCTGAGGGAGACCGCATGAACCCGACACCGCTACTAGATTTCTGGCAGAAGCCCGCGAATGCTGGTGACCCGGTCGCAATGGTGGCCACAACGTTTGCATTCGAGCCGGACTTCTTTGAACAAAATTGCCTCGCCCGCTTCCTTGAGGTTTCCAGCGTGAACGAGGACACCGGGACCATCGACGATATCGTCGCCAGCGTCGAACTCCACGAACTGCTGCAGAACACGCGTGTGATGGTTCTGGCCGACCGCAGTGCGCCGGTTCAGCGCACGTCTTTGCTTTGGGACATGCTGAGCTGCCAGGTTAGCGGTGGCCTGCTCCACGCGAAGGTCACGGTACTACTCTGGGAAAACGCGACGCGGGTGATTCTCGGCTCGGCAAACCTCACTGCGGCTGGCTATCGCCGCCAGATCGAGCTCGGCCTTGCGGCCGATCTTGGGCCCGGATGCCTGTTTCCACCTGACGTTCTTTACGAAATTGCCGATGAGCTGGAGTCGTACCTGCGGCTGGTTCCTGGCTACGACGCCGGCGCAGCGGTATTCACACGTGCGCTAAGCACGCTGAGGCTGTTGCGGCAGCGTATCGCCCAGCAACCGGCGCAGCAGCTCGCTGTGCGCGTTGCCTTTGCCCCGACGAACACGATGGCCGGACCGCTCGACCGGCTGAATGCCGTGTGGAGTGGGCCACAGCCGCTTTGTGCCACGCACCTCTCACCGTTCTGGGACTCCAAGGATCCGACGGCCTTGGCCGCCACCCGGAAACGGCTCACCGGGCGTCCCGCGCACGAGCGCTCCCAGCAAGTTGCCGTCGTCCTTGGGCCGCGCGGACAGATCTCCTTTTCGCGACATCTCGCTGAAGCTGTCGACTCGGTCCGGCAGCTCAAAGCACTGGACGATGAGATTCGCACGCTTCACGCAAAGTGCTTGCTCGTCGAGAGCAAGGAATGGGTCGCTGCACTCGTTGGCAGTTCCAATCATACGAAAGCTGGGCTCGGCCTCGCACCGGGTAGTCGCCACCGTGAGATGAACGTCTGGCTCGGGGCGCCACGGAGCAGCAAGGAGGGCAAGGCACTCCTTAATCTCATCGAGCTCGGCAAGAACATCCCTGCGGACGCTGAAGAAGTCGAGCCGAAGGATGAGGACGTAGCCGAATTGCCAGCGTTGCCAACTTGCTTTGGCCTTTGCAGGGTGACGCATCGCTTGGATGGCTCGGCATGGGAGCTGCACCTCGGTATCACCGCGAACAACGAGATGCCGGCAGCGTGGGAGATCAGTCTTGCAGCTGGTGATCGACCGCTTCTTACGCGAACGCAGTGGGAGGCGAACAGCAAGCCCGAAACAGAAGTAATCGCGCTGACGCAGAAGGCGCTGCCAATGTATGTTCTCGTAAGGTGTAACGGCAATGAATTACCGTGGGCGGTGGTTGCCGAAGACCGGCACGATCTACCGGCAGGGCCAGCGCTGTCAAGCCTCCGTGCGCAACACTTGCTCAATGCGCTTGCGAGCGGCCGCTCACTGGCGCAGACCTTGCGCGAGGAGTTGGAGCGCAAGGAGGCGGAAAGGAAGTTTGGGATCAACCTGGACCCTCTGAAGCGACTCGAGGTCGAAGGGTCATTGCTGCGCAAGGGGCGTGCCTTAGCCGCGTCACTCAGCGCGATGCAGCGCCGTCTCGAACAGCAGGTAATCACTGCCGACACATTGCGTGCACGCCTCGCTAGCCCGCTCGGCCCCGAGTTTGTTGCCACCAAGGTTGCCGAAGCCTACGAAACTGGTCAGCAGACCAGGGCCGAGGCCATCTTCACAATTGCCGAGATCGCCCTCGTAGTCGGACGTGTAAATTGGGGGCACGTTCTTGAGCACATCGACCGCACTGAAGGGCTTTCGCTCGTCAACGAAAGCCTCGGACGACTCGACGCTCTTCGGGCTCGGGTCGGGGAAGAACCTGCCGATCTCGCGTCCTACGCCCGGCGCGCCGTCAAGGAGACTCGTGAATGCCTGACCTTTTGACAAACCGCCTTCGCATGACGACCGAGCCCCGCTTCGAAGAAGACTGGACCCGCCAGCGTCGTACTGCCGCCGACATCCTCCGGAGACTGCAGGCTCAGGAGGGAGTAATCCTGGCCGATCAGGTCGGCATGGGAAAGACGTACGTTGCCTTGGCTGTTGCAGTCACCCAGATCCTCTCCACCCCCGATCTAGGGCAAGTCGTGATCTTCGTACCGGCGGCGGTAGCCGACAAGTGGGTGCGGGAGTGGCGAAAATTCAGCGAATCGCTTCTTGAACCAGGCAGCGGTATTCGCTGTGTTGATCAGCCCATCCGTAGCGGCGAGGAGTTCCTGAAGCAGCTCGACAACCATCCGGAAGACCGCAAACACCTCATCGTAGTTACGCATACCGCGCTGACGGCGACGCTGAAGGACAACTTTATCCAACTCGCACTGCTTCACTATGCAACCCGTTACGTGCGAGACGGCGCTGAACTTCGGCAACGCATTGCGAAGTGGTCTACGGGGCGAACCGGACTGATCCGCAACCCCGAGTTTACCCCCGACCGTGTGGCCAAGCTCCTCGATACCGCGCCGTCGAAGTGGCGCGAAACATGGCTGCACCTCACCAGCCAAGTCCTACCTAACGACCCAGTGCCGAAGGCGCTCGAAGGTGCCGCACGCAATCTCCAATTGCAGGACCTCCGAGGCGTTATTGTTGATGCGCTGCCAATCAATTCGTCCGCAGGCATCAGCCAGCGCCTCGAGAAGGCACGCAAGGCGCTGGCCGAATCCACTCAGAACACGTGGAGATGGATGCTCTCCTCCACCGACCTAAACCTGCCGCTGCTTATAGTGGACGAAGCGCACCGTCTCAAGAACCCACGGACTCAGATCAGCCAACTGTTCGCGGAACGATCCGACAACACGGGCGCGGGGGCCTTTGCCGGCATCTTTCACAGGATGCTTTTTCTGACGGCGACGCCGTTCGAACTCGGCCACTCGGAACTCATCGAGGTCCTCAGCCGCATGGGATCGGTTCGAACGCTCAAGCCTCCGCCTGCGCACACCTTGAAGGAACGCCTGGATAAACTGAAACGGGTACTCACGGACGCGCAAGCCACTGCCATCACCCTCGACAGTGCCTGGGGTCGACTCTCACCAGACGAACTGGCCGTATTCGATGCGTGGGAGCCAGCCGCGCCACCTTCAGCCGGGATCGGTGCTGTCGCTCGCGAAGCATGGGAGCACGCGAAACTCGCCGTAAAGGCACGTCACAAGATGCATGCGGCGCTACAGCCGTGGGTTATCCGCCATGAGCGTCCGCACCGGCGGGACTACCACGCCGGCGCAGCTATTATTGCCAATGGTAGTAGCGTATCGGGCGGCCTCCAGATCCCTGAGAGTGCCGCTTTACCGTTCTTGCTCGCCGCGCGTGCACAGTCAGTAGCCCTCGATGAAATGAATACGCGTCCACTCTTCGCCTATGGCATTGCCTCCTCCTACGAGGCTTTCGGACGCCTTGGATCGGGGCACACAGACGAGGGACGCGATAGTGACCTGGCGAAAGAGGACCGCGAAAGCGATGGTGCACTGCTGACAGCAGGTGAAAGCACGGCGTCAGACGCGGTCGGTTGGTATCGAAGGGAAATCGATAGGGCGTTGGCAAACGCCGATGTGCGAGACGCGCATCCCAAGGTACGAGCCACGGTCGAGAAAGCCGCGCAACTATGGCTCGAGGGCGAGAAGTGTCTCATCTTCTGCTGGTTCATCAAGACCGGAGAGGCCGTGGAGCGCGCACTAGCGAAACACGTTGACCGCCTAGTTCTTTTGCGGGCATCAGAAGCTCTCGGCATCGGCTCAGCCGAGGAGACCCGAGATGAGCTCAACCGGATCTCTGACCGTCTCTTTCGACGCGATGCATCGTCGTACGACCGCATCCGGCAACTCCTTGCCGCTGCGCTGACTGAAGCTGCTGGGCGACACGGGGATGTCCTCGACCTCGTTGTCGATGCCGCCATTCGACATTTGCGCACGCCCAGCTACCTCGTTCGGTACACACCGCTCGGTATGAAAATCACTGACAAGGAGATTTGGGCAGGCATCAATGGGGCCAACCCTCGCGGTATTGTCCTGCTTGATCGATGGCGTCTTTTTGCCGAGCGTCTCGCGAGAGCGCGCAACCAAATTGAGGTCACTAACCCGAAGGACGAGCATGACAGCGAGTTCGCTCGCATCAATGCCGCACTGCTCGGCGCGCATACCGAGGATGACCACACCATGCGGCGCGGCGCTAGCCTTCATCCCGTCCGACGAGCGCACGGAGGAACTGAGCGTGATGTCCGGGAACGTCTCATCGCTCTATTCAACACACCGTTCTCCCCGGACCTGCTTGTCGCAAGCTCAGTCATGGGCGAAGGCATCGATCTGCACCAGGAGTGCCGGTTTGTAATCCATCACGACCTGGACTGGAACCCCAGTGTGCTTGAGCAGCGCACCGGGCGGCTAGATCGCATCGGCGCCTTTGCTGAACGCCAGGGGAAGAAAATCGAAGTCTACGAGCCATACCTCGCCGGCACTCACGACGAAAAGATGTTCCGCGTAGTAAAGGATCGTTCACAGTGGTTCGACGTCGTCATGGGGCGGTCGGCCGGGGCAGACGAACACATCACAGATGCCGAAGAAACTCGATTACCGTTGCACCCCAAAATTTGCGAGGCACTCGCGATGGACCTGCGGAGCCCAGAGCAATAGATTTCTATACTTGGCAACGCCAAAAAGGCTGCGAATGCACGTGTGAATGGAGCAAGAAAACGACGCGATGAAGTGGCGCCGCCGTCGAACGCCAGCTGGTAAAAGGCGGCATCACGATGTATGTCGAACAGGACGTCCCAGCGGCGCCGTGCCAGTGCGCCTGGTTGTGGCGCTTACCTCGCAGCGGGAGCGAGAACCGCTCGCGCGGCCGAATCAGCTTGCCGAAACGGTCCGTGGTCTCGATGCCCACGCGGGCCTGGGCGAAGAAATGATGGATCAGACGCTCGAACGCGTTGGCGTTGAGGTTGCCAAACGATAACGCAGCGCTACGCATCGCCAGAATTCGTCCGGCAAAGTTTATTCGTGCAAAGAAGATCCGACTGCCATCTGCAGAGATGGCGTGGACAAGGAAAGACCGCGCGGCGTTTGATGATTTGGATGGCTGCCCCTGGCCTGCAAGGTCGCCAGAAAATGTCTGTACCTTTGAGCATAGGGCGCCCGTCGGACTGGTGGACACACCAGAAGCGGGTTCGACTTCTAGGGCAAACCTCTGATGGGCGAGCTGATGGGCCCAAAAAAACAAAACCCCGGAAGACCGCGATCTTCCGGGGTTCCGCCGCCATGTACCGATGTACTGGCGGAGACGGAGGGATTCGAACCCTCGATCCAGGTTTTGGCCCGGATGCTCCCTTAGCAGGGGA
>JAPSLP010000039.1 GCA_031180665.1 Cupriavidus sp.
GCGAGACCTGCCTGGACCCGCGCCGCGATGCCTCGCTGCTGTGCGTGGTCGAGACGCCGGCCGACCAGGTGATGATCGAGCAGACGCTGACCTATCGCGGCCAGTATTTCGTGCTGATGGGCCGGCTCTCGCCGCTGGACGGCGTCGGCCCGCGCGAGATCCATCTGGACCGGCTGCTGGCGCGCGCCACCGATCCCGCGCTGGGCGGACCGGTGGGCGAGGTCATCGTCGCCACCAACTTCACCAGCGAGGGCGAGGCCACGGCGCACTATATCGGCGAGATGCTGAAGGCGCGCGGGCTCAAGGTCTCGCGGCTGGCGCGCGGCGTGCCGGTCGGCGGCGAACTCGAATACGTCGATGCCGGCACCATCGCGCGCGCGGTGATGGACCGCCGCACGCTGTGAGCCGCGGTCTTGCATCGCTTCGCATCGACCGGCATGGTCTGATCGCCCGATGAACCTGGCCCGCTTCGATCTGGTCACGCTGGGGCTGTTCGTCGCCGTCGCGCGGCAGGGCAGCATCTCGGCCGGCGCGCGCCAGTCGCATCTGGCCGTCGCCGCGGCCAGCAAACGGATCTCCGATCTCGAGGCGGCCGTGGGCGCGCCGCTGTTCTTCCGCCATGCCGCCGGCGTGCAGCTGACCGAGGCGGGGCAGGCGTGCTTCCATCATGCGCTGACCGTGCTGCAGGACGTCGAGCGCATGGCGGGCGTGATGTCCGACTATGCCTCCGGCGTGCGCGGGCAGGTGCGCGTCTGCGCCAACACCTCGGCGATCACGCAATTCCTGCCCGACGATCTGGCCGGCTTCATGCGGCTGCATCCGACCATCCGCATCGAGCTCGAGGAGCAGAACAGCGGGGATATCGTCGCGGCGCTGGTCGAGAACCGCGCCGATGTCGGCATCTTTGCGGACCGCACGCCCAGCGCGGGCCTGGTCACCGTCGAGTATCGCCAGGACGAGCTGGTGCTGGTCACGCCGCCGGGGCATCCGCTGTCGCAGCGCGGTCCGGTGCGCTATGCCGATACCCTCGAATACGACTTCGTCAGCCTGCCGCAGGTGACCTCGCTGGCGGCGCGCCTGCTCGAGGAAAGCAGCCGGCTGGAGCGGCCGTTCAGGCTGCGCATCCAGGTGCGCAGCTTCGATGCGATGTGCCGCATGGTGATGGCGGGCCTGGGCGTGGGCGTGCTGCCGCGCATCGCCGCCGAGCCGCACGTCAAGTCGATGGGCCTGTCGCTGGTCAAGCTGCAGGACGCCTGGGCGCAGCGCTCGCTGCTGATCGGCATGCGCGACCCCGCCGCGCTGACGGTGTCGGCCCGGCTCTTGATCACCCATCTCTGCGGCGATCGCGCGCCGTTCTGATGTTGAGGGCCCGGGCCGCAGCCTTTCGCGTTCGGTGAAAGCCCGCTTCACCGATTGACGCCTTCCGCGCCCGCGGGCGCTGCGGCACACTGCGGCCAAATTCGATCGCACCGTCCGGCGCCCGCCGCCCAGGGCGGTCGCCAAACACCGATCGCCACACATCGATCCCCGGAGACAATCCGCATGCCGCGACAGATTCTGGATGGCATCCGCGTGCTCGAACTCGGGCAGCTGATCGCCGGCCCCTTCGCCGCCAAGACGCTGGCCGATTTCGGCGCCCACGTGATCAAGGTCGAACCGCCCGGACAGGGCGATCCGCTGCGCAAATGGCGCCTGCTGTATCAGGACACCTCGGTCTGGTGGGAGGCGCAGTCGCGCAACAAGGAATCGATCTGCATCGACCTGCGCAGCGCTGACGGGCAGGCGCTGGTGCGCAAGCTGGCCGCGCAGGCCGACGTGCTGATCGAAAACTTCCGCCCGGGCACGATGGAGAAGTGGGGCCTGGGCTGGGACGTGCTGCACGCCGCCAATCCCAAGCTGATCATGCTGCGGGTATCGGGCTACGGCCAGACCGGTCCGAAGCGCGACGAACCCGGCTTTGCCGCGGTCGCCGAGGCGATGAGCGGGCTGCGCCATCTGACCGGCGAGCCGGGCCGGCCGCCGGTGCGCGCGGGGCTGTCGCTGGGCGACACCATCGCCGGCCTGCATGGCGCGCTGGGCGTGCTGCTGGCGCTGTACGAGCGCGATGCGCGCGGCGGCACCGGCCAGGTCATCGACGTGGCGCTGTACGAGGCGCTGTTTAACCTCAGCGAGAGCCTGCTGCCCGAGTATTCGGCCTTCGGCGCGGTGCGCCAGCCGGCCGGCGGCGCGCTGCCCGGCATTGCGCCGTCCAACGCCTATCCGTGCGCCAGCGGCGAATACGTGCTGGTGGCGGCCAACGGCGACGCCATCTTCAAGCGGCTGATGCAGGCGATCGGCCGCGCCGACCTCGCCGACGATCCGGCGCTGGCGCGCAACGACGGCCGCGTGGCAAGGGTCGAGGAACTCGATGCCGCGATCGCCGCGTGGACCCGCACGCAGGACATCGACAGCGCGCTGGCCGTGCTGCGCGAGGCCCAGGTGCCGTCGGGGCGCATCTACACGGTCAAGGACATCGCCGAGGACCCGCATTACCGCGCCCGCGGCGTGATCGAGCAGGTCACCGCGGCCAGCGGCCTGACCGTCGAGGTGCCCGGCATCGTGCCGAAGCTGTCGGGCAGTCCCGGCGCGATCCACGATCGCGCGCCCACGCTGGGCGAGCATACCGACGCGGTGCTGGCGCAGGCCGGCTTCGATGCCGCGACCATCGCCGACCTGCGCGCTCGCGGGGTGGTGGCATGAGCGCGACCGCATCGACGCCGCATGCGACGACAACCTTCCCGCTGCGCGGCCCGGCCCGCATCGAGATCAACGAGGTGGCGCCGCGCGACGGCCTGCAGATCGAACCGGTGGTGGTGCCGACCGATGCCAAGGTCGCGCTGCTGGAGGCGCTGTCGGGCTGCGGTTTCGCGCGCATCGAGGCCACCTCGTTCACCTCGGCCAAGGCGATTCCCGCACTGGCCGACGCCGAGGCGGTGATGCACCGCATGCGCCGTGCCGAGGGCGTGCGCTACACGGTGCTGGTGCCGAATCTGCGCGGCCTGGAGCGCGCGCTGTCGTGCCGGCCCGATGAAGTCAATCTGGTGATGTCGGCCAGCGAGACGCACAACCGCGCCAATCTGCGCATGACCCGCGCGCAATCGCAGGCGCAGCTGCTGGCGATGATCGAGGTCGCGCGCGCGGCCGGCGTGCCGGTCAATATCTCGCTGTCTACGGTATTCGGCTGCCCGTTCGAGGGCGAGGTCGCGATCGACGCGGTGATGGCGCTCGCCCGCAGCTTTGCCGAGGCCGGCGCGCACGGCATCACGCTGTGCGACACCACCGGCATGGCCTATCCGAACCAGGTGCGCGCGGTGTGCGAGACCTTCCAGCGCGAACTGCCGGCGACCGGCCTGACCATCCATCTGCACAACACGCGCGGCATGGGCCTGGCCAATGCGCTCGCCGCGTGGGAAGCCGGCGTGTCGCGCTTCGACGCGGCCGCGGGCGGGCTGGGCGGCTGCCCCTATGCGCCTGGCGCCAGCGGCAACGTCGCCACCGAGGAACTCGTGCACATGTTCGCGTCGATGGGCGTGGACACCGGCGTCGACCTGCAGCGCCTGCTCGGCATCATCGGCGAGCTGCCCACCGTGGTCGAGCGCGAGGTCTGCAGCCAGCTGCTGCGCGCCGGCCCGCGGCTGCGCACGCATCAGCCGCCCGCCTGGCTGGCCGGGCATTTCGCCGGGCAGTAAGGCGCGATCGCGGCAAGCCCCAAGAACGACACCATCAGCAAGCCCGCGGACCTCGTCCGCACCCACGAACCACAACCCCAAAAACAACATCGATTCCTGGAGGAGACAGCATGTCGATCCGTCAGTCCCAACCGTTCCATTCCGTCGATGCGGCCATGCCCGGCCGCCGCCGTCTGCTCGCCGCGGCCGTTTGCGCCGCCGCCGCCTGCCTGAGCGCCGGTGCGCATGCGCAGGACGGCGCCTATCCGAACCGCCCGGTCACGCTGATCGTGTCCGCGGCACCTGGCGGCACTACCGACCTGGCCGCGCGGATGATCTCCGAGCCGCTGGCCAAGGCGCTCGGCCAGCCGGTAGTGGTCGAGAACCGCCCCGGCGGCGCCGGCGGCATTGCCGCGCAACTGGTGGCGCGTGCCAAGCCGGACGGCTACACGCTGCTGGTGCAGTACTCGGGCTTCCACGTGATCACGCCGCTGCTGATGAAGGGCCTGTCGTGGGATCCGGTCAAGGACTTCGCGCCGGTGGCCAACCTGCTGTCGGCGCCGCAGGTGCTGGTGGTGCGCCCGAGCCTGCCGGTCAAGTCGCTGGCCGAGCTGGTGGCCTACGCCAAGGCCAATCCGAACAAGCTGAACTACGCCTCGTCGGGCAACGGCTCGCTGCAGCATGTGTCCACCGAACTGCTGAACCTGATGGCGGGCATCCACATCACGCACGTGCCGTACAAGGGCACCGGTCCGGCGATGACCGACCTGCTCGGCGGCTCCGTCGACCTGACCATCACCACGCCGCCGCCGCTGATTCCGCATATCCAGGCCGGCAAGCTGCGCCCGCTGGTGGTGACCAGCAAGAACCGCCTGCCCAGCCTGAAGGACGTGCCGTCCGCGCCCGAGGCCGGCTACGCCGATCTGGACGTCTCGTCGTGGTTCGCGATGTATGCGCCGGCCGGCACGCCCAAGCCCGTGGTGGACAAGCTCACCGGCGAGATCGACAGGATCATGAAGACCGACGCCTTCCGCAAGAAGGCCGAGGAGCTCGGCGCCGAGGCGAAGTACATGAACCCGACACAGCTGGGCCAGTACCAGCGTGCCGAGCTGACGCGCTGGGGCAAGGTCATCCAGTCGGCCAATATCCAGGCGGAATAAGGGGCGGATAGGTCCGGTGCGCCGGCTGGCGTTCCTGCCGGGGCCCTCACGTCGTTCCCGCGCAAGCGGGAATCCGGCGTCTTCGCACGATACCGGGTCCCCGCCTGCGCGGGGACGACCATGTTCCGCCGATGTTCCCGCTAGGTAGTGTTCCCGATTGGGCCGGCCCGCGGAGCTCGGATAGCATCGCACGAAGCCGCGCGGCGGCGCCGCATGCCATCCGGCGGGTCGCTCGCGCATCGGGCGCGGCGCGAGAGCGCGAGAACACCGCGCTGGAACACCGCGCTGGAACGAAATAAGCAGGAGACACTGATGTACAACCGGAAATTCTGGAAACAGGTGCTGATCGCGCTGGTGCTGTTCCTGGCCGGCTGGTTCACCTTCGGCGGCTTCGCGCATGCGCAAGGCAAGCCGGAGAAGGCCAAGGTCACGATCGCAGTCGGCGGCAAGAACCTGTTCTACTACCTGCCGCTGACGATCGCCGAGCGCCAGGGCTACTTCAAGGACGAAGGGCTCGATGTCGAGATCGTCGACTTCGCCGGCGGCGCCAAGGCGCTGCAGGCCGTGGTCGGCGGCAGCGCCGACGTGGTCTCGGGCGCCTACGAGCACACCATCAACCTGCAGGCCAAGGGCCAGAACTACCGCGAGTTCGTGCTGCAGGGCCGCGCGCCGCAGATCGTGCTGGTGACTTCCAACAAGACCATGCCGGACTTCAAGTCGGTCGCCGACCTGAAGGGCAAGAAGATCGGCGTCACCGCGCCCGGATCGTCCACCAACATGATGGCCAACTTCGTGCTGGCCAAGGCCGGGCTGAAGCCGTCGGACGTGTCGTTCATCGGCGTGGGCGCCAGCAACGGCGCGGTCGCGGCGATGCGCTCGGGCCAGATCGACGCGATGGCGAACCTGGATCCGGTGATCTCGATGCTGACGCAGAAGAACGAGGTGCGCGTGGTCGCCGATACCCGCACGCTGAAGGACACGCAGGCGGTGTTCGGCGGCAACATGCCGTCGGGCTGCCTCTATGCCTCGGCCTCGTTCATCGAGCAGAACCCCAACACCACGCAGGCGCTGACCAATGCGATGGTGCGCGCGCTGAAGTGGCTGCAGAAGGCGGGCCCGTCGGACATCGTCAAGACCGTGCCGGAGAGCTATCTGCTGGGCGACCGCGCGCTGTACCTGTCGGCGTGGGACAAGGTCAAGGAAGCGATCTCGCCGGACGGCATGATGCCGGCCGACGGCCCGCGCACGGCGCTGGCGACGCTGCAGCAGTTCGATCCGGCGCTCAAGGGCAAGGCGATCAAGCTGGACCAGACCTTCACCAACAGCTTCGTGCAGAAGGCCAACGCCAAGTACAAGTAAGCAGCGCCGCGGCGCCCATCGGCGCTGCTGCGGCGCTTGCCCGTCGTCCCCGCGCATGCGGGGACCCAGTGGCTTTGCCAGACACTGGATTCGCGCATGCTCGGGAATGACGGGATGGTGGACGGCCCGCTGTCAGCGGGCCGTTGTTCTCGCGGCTCCCCGGTTGTATCAGACAAAGGCCGCGCGCCATCGACGCGATCGACGCAATCGAACATCCAGCCGCCGCCGGCCCGGCCGATGCGCGGCGCAAGCACAGCGAAACGCATGAGCACTCCGGCCCTTTCCCTCGACAACGTCACCTGTACCTTCATCTCGCGCGAAGACCGCAACCAGCGCTACACCGCCGTCAAGGACGTCTCGCTGGCGATCGCGCCTGGCGAATTCGTCTCGGTGGTCGGGCCCACCGGCTGCGGCAAGTCGACGCTGCTCAATGTCGGCGCGGGCCTGCTCTCGCCGTCGTCCGGCGAGGTGCGCGTATTCGGCGAGCCGCTCACGGGCATCAATGCGCGCGCCGGCTACATGTTCCAGACCGAGGCGCTGATGCCCTGGCGCAGCGCGCTCGACAACGTGATCGCGGGCCTCGAGTTCCGCGGCGTGCCGCGCGCGCAGGCGGTGGCCGAAGGGGAGGAGTGGCTGCGCCGCGTGGGCCTGGGCGGCTTCGGCGACCGCTATCCGCATCAGCTGTCGGGCGGCATGCGCAAGCGCGTCGCGCTGGCGCAGACGCTGGTGCTCGATCCCGACATCATCCTGATGGACGAACCGTTCTCCGCGCTGGACGTGCAGACCCGCCAGCTGATGGAGAACGAGGTGCTGGAACTGTGGGCTGCCAAGCGCAAGGCGGTGCTGTTCATCACGCACGACCTGGACGAGGCCATCGCGATGAGCGACCGCGTGGTGGTGCTGTCGGCGGGACCCGCCACGCACCCGATCGGCGAATTCGACATCGATCTGCCGCGTCCGCGCGATGTGGCCGAGATCCGCAACCACCTGCGCTTCGTCGAACTGCATGCGGCAATCTGGGACGTGTTGCGCGAGGAAGTGCTCAAGGGCTATGCGCAGCAGCGCAAGGTCGCCTGAGGCGCCATGCCGGCACCGGCGATCCAACACTAACAAGCAAAACGATCCATGGCATTCCGTACCGATTCCCGCAGCATGCTGCGCGTCTGGCAGCTGCTGGTCCTCGTGATCATTCTCGGCGCCTGGCACCTGGCCACGCGCTCCCAGCAGGTGGCGTTCTTCTTCGGCGAGCCGTGGCTGGTGGCGCAGCGCGTCTGGAGCTGGTTCTTCGTCGAGCGCGACATCTACCTGCATCTGGGCGTGACGCTGCTCGAGACCGTGCTGGCGTTCGGCATCGGCACCGTCGCCGGCCTGGGCGTGGGCCTGTGGCTGGCACTGAGCCCGGTCACCTCGGCCATCCTCGATCCGTATATCAAGGCGATGAACTCGATGCCGCGCGTGATTCTGGCGCCGATCTTCGCGGTGTGGTTCGGGCTCGGGATCTGGTCCAAGGTCGCGCTGGCGGTGACGCTGGTGTTCTTCATCGTCTTCTTCAACGTCTACCAGGGCGTCAAGGAGGTCAGCCCCGTGGTGCTGGCCAACGCGCGCATGCTCGGCGCCAACCGCCAGCAGCTGCTGCGCCATGTCTACCTGCCCAGCGCGACGAGTTGGGTGTTCTCGTCGCTGCATACCTCGGTGGGGCTGGCCTTCGTCGGCGCGGTGGTCGGCGAGTATCTGGGCTCGGCGCGCGGCGTCGGCTACCTGATCCTGCAGGCGGAGGGGACCTTCGACATCAACACGGTGTTCGCGGGCATCGTGGTGCTGACCGCGTTCGCGCTGGTGCTGGACTGGATGGTGGGGGTGGTGGAGCGCCGGCTGATGAAGTGGCAGCCGAAGAGCGGGGAGACGGAGAAGCTGTAGGGGACATCTTCCCCTCTCCCGCGGGCGGGAGAGGGGAGCACGGGCGAGGACTTACGGCACGATCACGATCTTGCCGGTGACCTTGCGTGCTTCCATGTCCTTGAGCGCCTGCGCCGCCTGTTCCAGCGGATAGCGCGCCGAGATGTGCGGGCGGATCTTGCCTTCCTTCATCCAGCCGAGCATCTGCGCCATGTTGGCCTGGTTGGCGCGCGGCTCGCGGCGCGTGAATTCGCCCCAGAACACGCCGACCAGCGAGGCGCCCTTGAGCAGCGCCAGGTTCAGCGGCATCTTCGGGATCTCGCCGTTGGCGAAGCCGACCACCAGATAGCGGCCGCGCCAGCCGATCGAGCGGAATGCGGGTTCCGCATAGACGCCGCCGACCGGGTCATAGATGACGTCCGGACCCTTGCCGTCGGTCAGCGCCTTGATGCGCTCGCGCAGGTCTTCGGTGCTGTAGTTGATCAGCGCGTCGGCGCCATGTTCCTTGCAGACGGCCAGCTTCTCGTCGGTCGACGCGGCGGCGATCACGCGCGCGCCGATCGCCTTGCCGATCTCGATCGCCGCCAGGCCCACGCCGCCGGCCGCGCCCAGCACCAGCATGGTCTCGCCGGCCTTCAACTGGCCGCGGTCGACCACCGCATGGTGCGAGGTGCCATAGGTCAGCGTGAAAGCGGCGGCGGTCTCGAAATCGATGCCGGGCGGCATCGGCACGACCGCGGCGGCGGGCGCCTTGGCCTGCGTCGCGAAGGCGCCATTGCCCAGATAGGCGATCACCTTGTCGCCGGGCTTGACGTGGCTGACGCCTTCGCCGACCGAATTCACGATGCCGGCCAGTTCCGAGCCGGGCGAGAAGGGCAACTGCGGCTTGGCCTGGTACTTGTTCTGGATGATCAGCACGTCGGGGAAATTGACGCCGGCGGCCTTGACGTCGATCACCACTTCGCCGGGACCGGCCACCAGGTCGGGCAGGGTTTCGAGCACCAGCGAATCGGGCGGGCCCCAGGCTTTGCACAGTACGGCTTTCATCGTGTCTCCATTGAATGTCTTGATGCCTCGTTCTGGACCGCGCGGCCACGCGGCCCGGGCTAGTGTAGCGCAGAAATAGTACGATCGTTCAGTTTGGCGGGGAGGCGTGGCGGCGGGTGCGATGGTGGCCGCGACGGTGGCCGCGATCGGGCGCAAATCGCTGCGCGCCGGGGCACCGCGACGCGACGCCATCGCAATCGCCTCGGGTACAATCGCGGCCATGCACATCCTTCTCGCCAACGACGACGGTTACCTCGCGCCGGGACTTGCCATGCTGCATGCCGCGCTGGCGCCGCTGGGCCGTATCACCGTGATCGCCCCCGAGCAGAATCATAGCGGCGCATCGAATTCGCTGACGCTGCAACGGCCGCTGACGGTGTTCGAGGCCCGCGAGGGCGTGCAAAAGGGATTTCGCTTCGTCAATGGCACGCCGACCGACTGCGTGCATATCGCGCTGACTGGCCTGCTCGACGAAAAGCCGGACCTGGTGGTGTCGGGCATCAACCAGGGCCAGAACATGGGCGAGGACGTGCTGTACTCCGGCACCGTCGCCGCCGCGATCGAGGGCTTTCTGCTCGGCATCCCGTCGATCGCCTTCTCGCAGGTCGACAAGGGCTGGGAACACCTGGACGCCGCGGCCCGCATCGCGCGCGGCATCGTCGAGCGCGCCATCGCGACGCCGCCGCGCGAACCGTTCCTGCTCAACGTCAACATCCCCAATCTGCCGTTCGAACATATCCGCGGGCTGCGCGCCACGCGGCTGGGCAAGCGCCATCCTTCGCAGCCGGTGATCTCGCAGATCAATCCGCGCGGCGAGACCAATTACTGGATCGGCCCGGCCGGCGATGCGCTCGATGCCAGCGAGGGCACCGATTTCCACGCGACCGCGGAGGGCTTCGTTTCGCTGACGCCGCTGCAGCTGGATCTGACTCACCGCGCCCAGCTCGATACGCTGCGGCAATGGCTTGCATGAGGCCAGCCGCGTGCCAGCGGCCGGGACCTTGGGCGCGTTGAGGCCATGAGTTCGAGCCCGCGCCGTCCGAAGTTTCCGTTGACGCTCGACTCCGTGGTCGAGCGCAAGCCCGCGCCCGCGCGCACCGCCGGCCTGCCGGCCATGGTCGGCAAGCGCGCGGCCACGCCGGCCCCCGCGCCGACGCCGGCGCGCCGCGTGCCACCCGCAGCCGCACCGGTGCCCGCGCCCGCGCCGCCGGGCAGCGCGGTGCAGGCGCGGGCCATCGCGGCCAGCGTGGGCGGCGGCGGCATGGCCTCGGACCGCGCGCGCGCCGCGCTGGCCGCGCGGCTGCGCAGCGGCGGCATTCGCGACGAGCGCGTGCTGCAGGCGATCGCCACCGTGCCGCGCCATCTGTTCCTGGAGCCGGGGCTGGCCTCGCAGGCCTACGAGGATGCGGCGCTGCCGATCGGCCATCAGCAGACCATCTCCAAGCCGTCGGTGGTGGCCCGCATGATCGAACTGCTGCGCCATGGCCTGGCGCCCGCGCAGCCGCTCGAACGCGTGCTGGAGATCGGCACCGGTTGCGGCTACCAGGCCGCGGTGCTGAGCCTGGTCTCGCGCGACGTGTTTTCGATCGAGCGGATCCGGCCGCTGCACGAACAGGCCAAGGCCAACCTGCGGGCGCTGCGCCTGCCCAATCTGCGCCTGCACTATGGCGACGGCATGCTGGGGCTGCCGCAGGCCGCGCCGTTCTCCGCGATCATCCTCGCCGCGGCCGGCATGGAAGTGCCGGAGGCGCTGCTGGAGCAGCTCGAGGTCGGCGGCCGGCTGATCGCGCCGGTGGCGGTCGCTTCCGCCAGCGCGGACGGCCACAAGCAGGGGCAGACCGTAACGCAGCAATTGCTGCTGATCGAGCGCCGGAACCGGCATCGCTTTCACCGCACCGCGCTTGAAGCCGTTTTCTTTGTGCCATTAAAATCGGGCACCACCTGAGTCGAACTATGCACAACACCGTGACTTCGCAACGTCTTATCCGCGCGGGCCAGCTCGCCACCGCCTCGCTGCTGGCAGCCTTGCTGGCCGCCTGCGCTTCCTCGCCGATGCCCGCGCCCGTGATCGACCGCACCGCCGGCGGTACCGGAACCACGATCGCGCCGGTCGAGCCCGCGCCCCCTGGCTACTATCGGGTCAAGCGTGGCGATACGCTGTATCGCATCGCGCTCGAGAACGGCCAGTCGTATCGCGATGTCGCGGCCTGGAACAATATCGTCAACGCCAATCAGATCGAGGTCGGTCAATTGCTGCGCATCGTGCCGCCGGGCGCGGACGTCAATGCGGCGACGGGCGTGGCGACCATGCCGGTCGCGCCGGCCACGGTGCAAGGCCAGCCGCTCGAGCAGGCGGCACTGCCGCCGGCCACCACGCCGGGCGCGACCGCGCCCTCGGCCGCGTCGGCCCCCGCGGCCGCCGCGCCGATTCCCGGCGCGCCCGCCGATGGCGCGATCCAGCTGGCCTGGCCCGCGCGCGGTTCGCTGCTCGGACGCTTCGACGAAAAGGGCAACAAGGGCATCGATATCAGCGGCCAGCGCGGCGATGCGGTGCTCGCCGCGGACGACGGTCGGGTGATTCACGTAGGCCCCTTGCGCGGCTACGGGAATCTTGTCATCATCAAACACAACGAGACTTTTCTTACTGCCTACGGCCACAACGACAAGGTTGTCGTGACCGAACAGGCAACGGTCCGCCGGGGTCAGAAGATTGCAGAGATGGGCAATACCGATGCCGATCGCGTGAAACTGCATTTCGAGGTTCGCAGGAACGGGAAACCGGTCGATCCGATGCGGTATTTGCCGCCACAGTGAGGGTTCATGCCACGCCAGAAAACAGTCTCCTCCGGAACCGCCAGCCGCACCCGTCGTGCCAAGCAACCGGAAGCACGTTCTGGTGTGGCACATCGTGACGGTCAAGCCGATGGCTACGATCACGATCTGGCGGCCGAGCTGATTCCCCTGACCGACGAACCGATCGCGCCCGGTGCGGGCGCAGTGGGTTTGCGCGAGACCGATCTGATGGCCGACGACGGCGATACGGTCGCGCGCGACGATGACGAAGGCGAGCGCGAGAGCGAGAGCGACGAGGAAGAGGGCGCGACCGAAGCTGTCGCCACCGAGCAGGACGAATTCCGCAGCGCCCTGCATACCGAACTCGCCGCCGATACCGTTCAGCACTATCTGAACCGCATCAGCATCAAGCCGCTGCTGTCGGCTCCGGAAGAACTCCATTTCTCGACGCTGGCCAAGGACGGCGATTTCTCCGCGCGTCAGGTCATGATCGAGCGCAACCTGCGGCTGGTGGTCAGCATCGCCAAGGGTTATCTGAATCGTGGCGTGCCGCTGCTCGATCTGATCGAGGAGGGCAACCTCGGCCTGATGCATGCGATCGAGAAATTCGATCCGTCGCGCGGCTTCCGTTTCTCGACCTATGCCACCTGGTGGATCCGCCAGAGCATCGAGCGCGCGATCATGAACCAGGCGCGCACGGTTCGCCTGCCGGTGCACGTGATCCGCGAACTCAATCAGGTGCTGCGCGCCAAGCGGCATCTGGAAAAGGGCGGCACCGACGGACGCGATGCCAGTCTCGAGGACATCGCGCATCTGCTGGGCAAGACTCCCGACGAAGTGCAGGACGTCCTCGCACTGAACGAACACACCACGTCGCTCGATACGCCGTTCGATCTCGATCCGGGCTCGAGCCTGCTCGACTTCCTGTCGGACGAACACAATGCCGCGCCGGATCAGGAGGTCGCGCACCGCGAGCTCGAGAACCTGATGAAGCTGTGGCTGGCGCGGTTGTCCGAGAAGCACCGCTATGTCGTCGAACGGCGCTTCGGCTTGAACCATATCGAGCCGGCCACGCTGGAAGAGCTGGCCGAGGAGATGGGTCTGACGCGCGAGCGCGTGCGCCAGATCCAGCAGGAAGCGCTGGTCAAGCTCAAGCGGCATTTCGCTTCGCAAGGGGTGCGCAAGGACGCGGTTCTATGACGCCTGTGCTGGTATTCGACATCGAGACGGTTCCCGATGTCGCCGGCCTGCGCCGTCTGCACGACCATCCGCCGAGCCTGGGCGATGCCGAGGTCGCGGAGCTGGCCTTCGCCGCGCGCCGAGAAAAAACCGGCAGCGATTTTCTTCCCCTGCACCTGCAACGCGTGGTCGCGATCTCCTGCGTGCTGCGCCGCACGCAGCGCGACGGCACGGCGCTGTTCCACGTCGGCTCGCTCGGCAGCGAGGACGACGGCGAAGCCACGCTGATCCAGCGCTTCTACGAACTGATCGCACGCTACAGCCCGCAACTGGTGTCGTGGAACGGTGGCGGTTTCGATCTGCCGGTGCTGCACTATCGCGGGCTGGTCCACGGCGTCAGCGCGCCCCGCTATTGGGAAATGGGCGAGGGCCGCGACGACGACAGCCGCGAATTCAAGTGGAACAACTACATCAGCCGCTACCACATGCGGCATCTGGATCTGATGGACCTGCTGGCGATGTACCAGCCGCGTGCCAGCGCGCCGCTGGACGACCTCGCCAAGCTGTGCGGCTTCCCCGGCAAGATGGGGATGGACGGCAGCAAGGTGTGGGAAGCGTTCCAGCAAGGGCAGATCGGCGCGATCCGCGCCTATTGCGAGACCGACGTCGTCAACACCTATCTGATGTACTGCCGCTTCCAGATGATGCGCGGCGGCCTGACACCGCGCGAGTTCGACGCCGAAGTCGAACTGGTGCAGGAATCGCTGGCGGAACTGCCCGGGCCGCAATGGATGGAATATCTGCAGGCCTTCCAGCTGCAGCCGTCCAGCCGCGTGGCCGACGACGAAGAGATCGACTGAGCGGTCCGGCGTCGCCGCCGTTTCCCCGTATCCCTCATTCGAAGTCGCGCAGCGACAGGTGCACCGGCTGATGGTCCGATGCCTGCGTGCTGCCGTCGACTTCGCACCGGGCAACCCGTGCCAGCAGATCCTCGGTCACCAGCATGAAGTCGCAGGCGAAGGGCGGCTCGTTCCATTGCGCCTTGTCGTAGAGCGCGCAGGTCGGCGCGTGCGGCCGGCCCGGATGCAGATGCAGCCAGGCATCGCGCCACGCCGGCGTGCCGTCGTCGAACGGCGCGGTCAGGCGTCGGTAGGCGATGTCCTCGGGTTTGCTGTTGAAGTCGCCGCACAGGATGGCGCTGGGCGGACGCGGCTCGGGCGTGAACGGGCCGAAGCGCTGCTCCGCCGGTCCCGGCCTTGCCGCATGCTGGCAGGCCTCGACATGCCAGGACCGCAACGCTTCGGCCTGCGCGTTGCGTTGCAAGGCCGAGTAATACTCCAGATGCGTGCAGATGATGCGCAGCCGCCCGCTGCCGGCGATCACGGTCGCTTCCAGCGCGACGCGCGGCATCGACGCGACCGCCGGATCGGCCGGCCATGGCAGCGCATGGCGGAATACCTCGCACACCGGCAGACGGCTCGCAATCAGGTTGCCGAACTGCCGCGGCATGCCATCCGACCCGAAGCGGTCGACGCCGGGGGCGAACAGCAGGTGGTAGCCGGGCAACAGCGCCGCCAGCTCGGCGACCTGGTCCGCGCCCGGATTGCCCGGCATCTCCCCGAAGCCGCGCGTCACCTCCTGCAGGCACAGCACGTCGAAGTCGGCCAGCGCGCGCAGCGTCGCCACGGTGCGGGCGAGGTCGACCTGGCCGTCGCAGCCGCGTCCCCACTGGATATTCCAGTTGATCAGTTCCATCGCTTGCCTCTCCCGGCGCGGTGCTGCGCACGATGGCCGCACCGTTGGCGTGCCCGTTCGGACCGCGTCGACTGGTCTACAATCGCGCTTTCGCAAAACAATACGTCAGGTCCCGCTGGTGTCTCAAGCCGTGTCTTCCCCGCAATCCGCCCCTGAGCCGGTGCAGCAACCGGCCGCCTCGCCCGCTCCCGCCCGCAAGCGTGGCGGCGCCGCCGCATCGGCCGCCGGCGCCGAGGCCCAGGTTCATCCGACCGTGAAGATCGACAGCCTCGACATGGAGGCGCGCGGCGTCGGGCGGCTGGTGAACGAGGACGGGACGCCCGGCAAGGTCGTCTTCGTCGAGGGCGCGCTGCCAGGCGAAACGGTGGCATACCAGAGCTATCGCCGCAAGCCCAGCTTCGAGCAGGCGCATCTGGTCGAGGTCCGCGACGCGTCGGTGATGCGGGTGCAGCCGGGTTGCGTCAATTTCGGGGTCTGCGGCGGCTGTTCGATGCAGCACCTGGATGCGCGTGCCCAGTTGGCGATCAAGCAGCGCGTGCTGGAAGACAACCTGTGGCATCTGGCCAAGGTGCGTCCCGAGATGGTGTTCCGGCCGATCGCCGGACCGGACTGGGGCTATCGCTACCGCGCCCGCCTGACGGTGCGCCACGTGGCCAAGAAGGGCGGGGTGCTGGTCGGTTTTCACGAGCGCAAGAGCAGCTATGTCGCCGACATGACATCGTGCGAGGTGCTGCCGCCGCATGTATCGGCGATGCTGGTGCCGCTGCGCGAGCTGGTTGCCGGGCTGTCGATTCGCGACCGGATGCCGCAGATCGAGCTCGCGGTCGGCCAGGATGTCACCGCGCTGGTGCTGCGGATCCTCGAGCCGCTGAACGATGCCGACCGCGACCTGCTGCGCGCCTTCGCCGACCGCCACAACGTGCAGTTCTGGCTGCAGCCCAAGGGCCCGGACACGGTGGTGCCGTTCTATCCGCTCGATCGCGAACTGGCCTATACGCTGCCGGAATTCGGCATCCGCATGCCGTTCAAGCCGACCGACTTCACCCAGGTCAACCATCAGATCAACCGCGTGCTGATCAAGCGCGCCCTGCGCCTGCTCGACGCCCAGCCGGGCGACCGCCTGCTGGACCTGTTCTGCGGCATCGGCAACTTCACGCTGCCGCTGGCGACGCAGGGGCGGGAGGTGATGGGCATCGAGGGCAGCGAGGCGCTGACGGCGCGGGCGCTGGCCAATGCCGAATACAACGGGCTGGCGCACAAGGTCGGCTTTGCCTGCCGCAACCTGTTCGAGGTGAGCGCCGACGATATTTCGGCGCTGGGACGGTTCGACCGCTGGCTGGTCGACCCGCCGCGGGAAGGCGCGCTGGCGGTCAGCAAGGCGCTGGCCGAGCTGGCGCAGGCCGGCAGCGACGTGCTGCCTGGCCGTATCGTCTATGTGTCCTGCAATCCGGCCACGCTGGCGCGCGACGCCGGCCTGCTGGTGCACGAGGCGGGCTACCGGCTGCGCGGCGCCGGCGTGGTCAACATGTTCCCGCACACCTCGCACGTCGAGTCGATCGCGGTGTTCGAGCGGGCCTAGTCCGCGACCGCGCGAGGCAAAAAAAGGGCCGGCATTGCCGGCCCTTGGTCATTGCGGTGAAGCGATCGCTTATTCGCGGCTGCCGCCGAAGATGCCCAGCAGCGCCAGCAGGTTGACGAAGACGTTATAGACGTCCAGGTAGATCGCCAGCGTCGCCGTGATGTAGTTGGTCTCGCCGCCATTCACCACGCGCTGCACGTCGTACAGCATGTAGGCCGAGAAGATGCCGATCGCGATCACCGAGACGGTGATCATCAGCGAGGGCAGCTGCAGCCAGATGTTGGCCACGCTGGCCAGGATCAGCAGGATCACGCCGACGAACAGGAACTTGCCCAGGCCGGAGAAATCGCGCTTGCTGACGGTGGCGATGGTCGCCATCGCGGCAAAGACCGCCGCGGTGCCGCCGAACGCATACATGATCAGCGCCGGTCCGTTGGAGAACTGCAGCACCGAGCCGATCAGCCGCGACAGCATCAGGCCCATGAAGAAAGTGAAGGCGAGCAGCAGCACCACTCCCATGGCGCTGTTCTTCGTCTTCTCGATCGCGAAGAAGAAGCCGAACGCGATCGCGAGGAACAGGATCAGCGACAGGCCCGGGCTGGCGGCCATGAAGCTGAAGCCGGTCGCCACGCCGATCCAGGCGCCGAGCACGGTCGGCACCATCGACAGCGCCAACAGCCAGTAGGTATTGCGCAGGACCCGATTGCGGACGGTGACGGCTCCCGCCGCCGCGCCGGCATTGCCGAAACCGTAGGTATTCAGCTTGTCGTTCATGATGACTCCTCAATTCAAAGGGCGGTGCCGGAAGCGCCGGCGGACACCTCGCCAATGTGGCATCGTCCTTGCACGATTGCAAGTGCCAGGTGACTTACAAGGCACTAAAAATCGCGAAACCGTCGAGGAACAGATGAGGCGCTTACGTTGCCTTGGATCGGCCGGATGGCTCGGTGTTCCCGTCCCTTTGTCCCATATCGCCACGATGATGCGCCGCGATAATCTGCGGGATGCCGCCCCTTTCGTTCCGCCGCCGCGAGCTCTCGAAACGATTGGGGTCTCGTGCTAGAATCTTGTGTTTCCCAATTTGGTAACCCCTTCATTTTTCGGAGTTTTTATGGCGATCGAACGCACTCTGTCGATTATCAAGCCGGATGCCGTGGCCAAGAACGTCATCGGTCAGATCTACGCCCGTTTCGAGGCCGCCGGCCTGAAGATCGTGGCCGCCAAGATGGCGCACCTGTCGCGCGGCGAAGCCGAGCAGTTCTACGCCGTCCACAAGGAGCGTCCGTTCTTCAAGGATCTGGTCGACTTCATGATCTCCGGCCCGGTGATGATCCAGGTCCTGGAAGGCGAGAACGCGATCGCCAAGAACCGTGAGCTGATGGGCGCCACCGACCCGAAGAAGGCCGAGAAGGGCACGATCCGCGCCGACTTTGCCGACAGCATCGACGCCAACGCCGTGCACGGCTCCGACGCGCCCGAAACCGCCGCCGTCGAAGTGTCGTTCTTCTTCCCCGGCATGAACGTTTACTCGCGCTGATTGTCTGGCCTGAACCCGGACACTAGACTGCTACCCGAAGCCCCCGCTGCCGTCATGAACGCTCTCGTCAACCTGCTCGATCTGGATGCGGACGGGCTCGCCACGTATTGCGGCGAGCTCGGCGAGAAGCCGTTTCGCGCGCGGCAGCTGCAGCGCTGGATCCACCAGTTCGGCGCCAGCCGGTTCGACGAGATGTCGGACCTGGCCAAGTCGCTGCGCCAGAAGCTGGCCACGCGCGCCGAGATCCGCGCGCCGTCCGTGATCACCGACCACCTGTCGGCGGACGGCACGCGCAAGTGGCTGCTCGACGTGGGCAACGGCAATGCAGTCGAAACGGTCTACATCCCCGAGGAAACGCGCGGCACGCTGTGCGTTTCCTCGCAGGCCGGCTGTGCGGTCAATTGCCGCTTCTGTTCGACCGGCAAGCAGGGTTTTTCCCGCAATCTGACCACCGGCGAGATCATCGGCCAGCTGTGGATGGCCGAATTCGCGATGCGCACGCAATTGGGGCGCGGTCCGAAGGACGATCGCGTGATCTCCAACGTGGTGATGATGGGCATGGGCGAGCCGCTGCTCAATTACGACCAGGTCGTGCCGGCGATGCGGCTGATGCTCGACGACAACGCCTACGGGTTGTCGCGCCGCCGTGTCACGCTGTCCACGTCCGGCGTGGTGCCGATGATGGACCGCCTGGCCAAGGACCTGCCGGTCGCGCTGGCGGTGTCGCTGCACGCATCGAACGATGCCCTGCGCGACGGGCTGGTGCCGCTGAACCGCAAGTATCCGCTGGCCGAGCTGATGGCGGCCTGCCGCCGCTATCTGGAGTTCGCCCCGCGCGACTTCATTACCTTCGAATACTGCATGCTGGACGGCGTCAACGACGGCGTCGAGCATGCGCGGGAATTGTTGAAGCTGGTGGCCGACGTGCCATGCAAGTTCAACCTGATCCCGTTCAATCCCTTCCCCGAATCGGGGCTCAAGCGCTCGAACAACGAGCAGATCCGGCGCTTCGCCCAGGTGCTGATGGACGCCGGCATCGTGACGACGATCCGCAAGACGCGCGGCGACGACATCGACGCCGCCTGCGGCCAGCTCGCCGCCGAGGGCCGCGTGCAGGATCGCACCCGGCTTGCCGAGCGCGGCCGCTTCGGCAAGATTCCGCCGGTCGTGGCGGCGCCGGGCGGGGAGGCGCGATCTGCATGAGGCGTGTGCCTGCCGGTCTGCCCGCCGTGGTTCTGGCCGGGCTGGCATTGCTGACGGCGTGCCAGTCGACGAGCACCTCCGGCAGCCGAGGCACGCCGGGACAACAGGCGCCGCAGGCGCGGGACGCCAGCCCCACACCGGCCGATGCGCATCAGCGCGCCGCACTGCGGCTGCAACTGTCCTCGCGCTATCTGCAGGCCGGCCAGAGCGCGATCGCGCTCGATGAGGCCCGGCAGGCGATCGCGCTCGATCCGTCCCTGACCGACGCCTATCACATCCAGGCGCTGGCGCAGATGGCGCTGCGGCGGCCCGCCGAGGCCGAGCAGAGCTTTCGTGCCGCACTGTCGCGCCGCGAGGACGACGGCGATCTGCTGAATAACTATGGCTGGCTGCTGTGCGAGCAGGGGCGCTATGCCGAGGGGCTGGCCCTGCTGCAGCGCGCGGTCGCGGCGCCTTCGACCGGGGGCGCAGCCAGGATGCTGACCAGCCTGGGCGCCTGCCAGTTGCGCCAGGGCGACCTGGAGGCGGCGCACCGCAGCCTGACCGCGGCGCTCGCGCAGCCGGGTACGGCGGCGGGCGCGGATTCGGCCGCCGCCTACGCGGCCGCGCATACCCAGCTCGGACTGCTGTATTGGAAGCGGGGCGATCTGCCGCGCGCCCGCGCCGAGGTGGCGCAGGCCAATGCAGGACGTTTCGCCAGTCCGGCCTCGCTGTGGCTGGGCGCCCGCATCGCGCACCGCGAGGGAGACGCGGCCGCACAGCAGGCACTGCTGGCGCAATTACAAAAGCGCTTCCCGGACTCGCGGGAGTCGAGCGCATACCAACAAGGAGCATGGGATGAATGAGCACGAGCGCGCCGAGGGCCAGGCCGTCTCGACCAATGCGAGCGGCAGCGCCAACGCGGTCGCACAGGAAATTGGCGCGAGCCTGGCGAAGGCACGCGCGGCCCAGGGGCTGTCGATACACGACGTCGGGGCACGGCTGAAGGTGCCGGCGCAGAAGGTCGATGCGATCGAGTCCGGCAATGTCGACGCCTTGCCCGATCTGACGTTCGCCAAGGGCCTGATGCGCGCCTACGCGCGCCTGCTGCACGTCGATATCGACGCCTTGCTGGCCCGTTTCCACGCCCAGGCCGCGCCGCCGGCGCCCGAGGTCGCGATTCGCCGCCAGGGCAGCCTGAACGCGAGCTTCGACGATCGGCGGCGTTTTCGCAGCAGCGGCGGCTCGGGTACCGGTGGGCGCTGGGTCTGGCTGGCGCTGGTTGCGGCCGTGGTCTGCGCAGGCGCGCTGTTCGGGGTCGACCATGTCAAGCAATGGCTCGATGCGCGCGAGCAGCAGTTCACGCAGTCGGACCCGGAAACCGCGGTCGAGGCCGAATCGGGCACCGTTACCGCGGTGCTGCCGCATGTGATGGGCGGCGCCGCCAGCGAGGCGCCGGGCGCGATGACCGGCACGGAAGGCGCCACCCCGGGCTCCGCCACGCTGGCGACACCGCTGGCGCCAGTGGCCGGTACGCCGGCCACGCCGGACCGATTCGAGGCCACGGCAGCGTCGTCGTCGGCGGCGGCGCCCGCCACCGCCACGGCCACCCCGGCCGCCGGCGAGCTGCAGCTGCGCTTCAGCGCCCCGACCTGGTATGAGGTCCGCGACGCCAGCGGCAAGGTCGTGCTGGGCGGCACCGCCAAGGCCGGCGACGAGGTGGTTGGTGGCGGCACGGCACCGTACAAGGTCGTGATCGGCAACGTCAAGGGCGTCGCTGCGATGACCCGCAACGGCGAGCCCGTCGACCTGCAGGCGGCCAACCGCAACAACGTGGCGCGTCTGACGCTGCCCTGATCTTCGATCGATCCCGTTCGTCAACCGCCCGCCAATGCAACGAGGTAACACCATGAACGCACAGGCCTGTCTGCCCGTACTGCCCGGATCGCTGCCGCGCCGCCGCACCCGGCAGGCGCGCGTGGTCTGGGCCGACAACGTGGTGACGATCGGCGGCGACGCGCCGGTGCGCGTGCAGTCGATGACCAACACCGACACCGTCGATGCGGTCGGCACCGCGATCCAGATCAAGGAACTCGCGCGCGCCGGCTCGGAAATCGTCCGCATTACGGTCAATACGCCGGAAGCCGCCGCGGCGGTGCCCGCGATCCGCGACCAGCTCGATCGCATGGGCATCGACGTGCCGCTGGTCGGCGACTTCCACTACAACGGCCACAAGCTGCTGCAGGACCATCCGGCCTGTGCGCAGGCGCTGTCGAAGTACCGCATCAACCCGGGCAACGTCGGCCAGGGCGCCAAGCGCGATACGCAATTCGCGCAGATGATCGAGATGGCCTGCCGGCACGGCAAGCCGGTGCGCATCGGCGTCAACTGGGGCAGCCTGGACCAGGATCTGCTGGCGCGCATCATGGACGAGAACGGCCGGCGCGCCGAACCGTGGCCCGCGCAGAGCGTGATGATCGAGGCGCTGATCACGTCGGCGATCGAGTCCGCGAGCCGGGCCGAGGAGATCGGCCTGCCGGGCGACCACATCATCCTGTCGTGCAAGGTCTCGCAGGTGCAGGAGCTGATCGCGGTCTACCGCGAGCTGGCGCGCCGTTGCGACTATCCGCTGCATCTGGGATTGACCGAGGCCGGCATGGGCAGCAAGGGCATCGTCGCCTCGACCGCGGCGCTGGCGGTGCTGCTGCAGGAAGGCATCGGCGACACGATCCGCATCTCGCTGACGCCCGAGCCCGGCGCGTCGCGTGACAAGGAGGTGCATGTCGCGCAGGAGATCCTGCAGACCATGGGCCTGCGCAACTTCACGCCGATGGTGATCGCGTGCCCGGGCTGCGGCCGCACCACCAGCACGGTATTCCAGGAACTGGCCGCCAGCATCCAGTCGTACCTGCGCGCGCAGATGCCGGTATGGAAGACCGAGTATCCCGGCGTCGAGGAAATGGACGTGGCCGTGATGGGCTGCATCGTCAACGGTCCGGGCGAGAGCAAGCACGCCAATATCGGTATTTCGCTGCCGGGCTCCGGCGAGTCGCCCGCGGCGCCGGTGTTCGTCGACGGCGTCAAGGTCAAGACGTTGCGCGGCGAGCGGATCGCCGAGGAATTCCAGGCGATGGTCGACGAATACGTGCGGACGCACTACGGCAAGGGCAGCGCGGCGGCCGATCCTGGCCACTGACCGGCCACTGACCGGCCACGCCGACCCAGCAACAGAATGACAACCATGAACGCATCCGAGAATCCGGCGCCGGCCAACGGCGGCGCCCAGAACCAAGGCAAGGCCCGCGCGCTGCAGGGCGTCAAGGGCATGAACGACATGCTGCCCGCCGACGCCCCGCTGTGGGAGCAGTTCGACCAGGCGGCCCGTGCGATGCTGCGTGCCTACGGCTATCAGCAGATCCGCACGCCGATCGTCGAGCCGACCCAGCTGTTCGTGCGCGGCATCGGCGAGGTCACCGACATCGTCGAGAAGGAAATGTATTCCTTCACCGATTCGCTGAACGGCGAGCAACTGACGCTGCGTCCCGAGGGCACGGCGGCGGTGGTGCGCGCCACCATCGAGCACAATCTGCTGTACGACGGCCCCAAGCGCCTGTGGTACACCGGCCCGATGTTCCGCCACGAGCGTCCGCAGCGCGGCCGCTATCGGCAGTTCCACCAGCTCGGTGCCGAGGCGCTCGGGTTTGCCGGCCCGGATGTCGACGCCGAGATCATCCTGATGTGCCAGCGCCTGTGGGACGACCTGGGCTTGACCGGCGTGCGGCTGGAGATCAATTCGCTGGGTCAGGCCGACGAGCGCGCTGCCCATCGCCAGGAGCTGATCCAGTATCTGGAAGGCTTCCAGGACATCCTGGACGAGGACGGCAAGCGCCGCCTGTACACCAACCCGCTGCGCGTGCTGGACACCAAGAATCCCGCGCTGCAGGAGATGGCGGCGAACGCGCCGAAGCTGATCGACTTCCTCGGCGAGGCCTCGCTGGCCCACTTCGAGGGCGTGCAGCGGCTGCTGAAGGCCAACAATATTCCGTTCACGATCAATCCGCGCCTGGTGCGCGGGCTGGACTACTACAACCTGACCGTGTTCGAGTGGATCACCGACAAGCTCGGCGCGCAGGGCACCATCGCCGGCGGCGGACGCTACGATCCGCTGATCGCGCAGATGGGCGGAAAGTCCGCGCCGGCCTGCGGCTGGGCGATGGGCATCGAGCGGATCATCGAACTGATGCGCGAGGAAGGCCTGGCACGCCAGGCCGATGCCTGCGACGTCTATGTCGTGCACCAGGGCGAGGCCGCGGTGCAGCAGGCGATGATCGCCGCGGAGCGCATGCGCGATGCCGGCTTCGACGTGGTCGTGCATGCCACCGCGGACGGCAAGAGCGGCAGCTTCAAATCGCAGATGAAGCGCGCCGACGCGAGCGGGGCATCCCATGCCGTTATCATTGGCGAGGATGAACTGGCTGCCGGCGTGGTGCAGGTCAAGGCCCTGCGTGCCGCGGACGGGCAGACCGAGAGCAACGGACAGCAGGCCACGGTGCCCGCCGAGGACCTGGTCGACTATCTGGTCGAGTCGATGGTCGCCGGCATGGGCGGCGAGGCCGGCGAAGACCTTCAATGATGACGCAGGCGCGCGGCTCGATGCGCGCGCTTGCCTGACGACAAACCAACGCGGTTGAAACCACGAGATGGCTTACGATCTGGAAGAGCAGGAACAGCTTGAAAACATCAAGGCATGGTGGCGCCAGTACGGCAACTTCCTGACCTGGCTGCTGATCGCCTGCCTGCTGGCCTTCGCGGCCTGGAATGGCTGGAACTGGTGGCAGCGCAAGCAGGCCGGCGAGGCCGCGGTGCTGTACGAGCAGGTGCTCAAGGCCGCCGAGGCGCGCGATGTCGAGCGCATCAAGCGCGCGGCCGGCGACCTCGAGGACAAGTACGGCAAGACCGCCTACGGTCAGATGACCGCGCTGGTCGCGGCCAAGGTGCTGTACGAGGCCGGCGATCTGGCCGCCGCCAAGAGCCAGTTGCAGTGGGCGGTCGACCACGGCGACGGCGAGTATCAGCATCTGGCGCGCGTCCGCCTGGCCGGCGTGCTGCTCGACGAGAAGGCGTACGACCAGGGACTGGCGCTGCTCAAGACCGAGCCGCCGAGCCCGTTCGTCGCGTTGTATGCGGACCGCCGCGGCGATCTGCTGGCGGCGCAGGACAAGCGCGACGAGGCGCGCGCGGCCTATCGCCAGGCGCTCGACAAGCTCGGCGTCGACGAGGCCGGCATGCGCCAGATCATCCAGTTCAAGCTGGACGCCCTGGGTACGGCGTAAGCGGCGCTGCCGCAATCGATGCAACGGCCTGGCCGCCGCATCGATTGCGCTGAATGGCCCCTTCAGCGCTGCCCAATTCGCTCCCACTTCGCTTCCCACCTTTTTTTCAGGAACGCAACCAGATGATGTCGATGCCTAACGGCGCTGCCCGGATCTCTCGCCCTGTTCGCTTGACCCAGGCGCTCGTCGTTGCCTGTGCCACCGCCCTGGCTGGCTGCTCGCTGTTCGGCAAGGCCGACAAGAATCCGCCGGCCGAACTGCAGCCGGTCACGCAGACGCTGACGGTCAAGCAAGCCTGGCGCGCCAGCGTCGGCAAGAGCGGCCCGTATTCGCTGCAGCCGGTCGCGGTCGGCGACAAGGTCTATGTGTCGTCGCACGGTGGCGACGTGATGGCGCTCGACGGCACCAGCGGCCGCACGCTGTGGAAGGTCGATACCGACGTCGACCTGACCACCGGTCCCGGCAGCGACGGCAACGTGACTGCGGTGGCGGGGGAGAAGGGTGTCGTGTTCGCCTTCGATGCCAGCGGCAAGCAACTGTGGAAAAAGCAGATCAATGGCGAGATCCTGTCCTCGCCGCTGGTCGGCCATGACCTGGTGGTGGTGCGCACCACCGATACCCGCGTGCTCGGCCTCGATGCGCAGACCGGCGAGCGTCGCTGGATCTACCAGCGCGCCCAGACGCCGCTGAACCTGCGCGCCGCGATGGGCATGGTGTACGCTGGCGACGGCATCGTGATGGGCTTCCCCGGCGGCAAGCTGGGCGTGCTGGCGCCGTCCAACGGCGTGCTGCGCTGGGAGAGCACCATCTCGTATCCGAAGGGCGTGTCCGAGATCGAGCGGCTCAACGACGTGACCGGCCTGCCGATGGTCAATGGCCGCCAGGTCTGCGCGACCACCTTCCAGGGCCGCATCGCCTGCCTGGAACTGGCCAATGGCCAGCCGCAGTGGGGCAAGGACTTCTCGTCGCCGGTCGGCCCGACCCAGGACGACGTGTCGCTGTTCGCGGCCAACGAGCACTCGGTCGTGTATGCCTTCGACCGCCAGAACGGCAACGAGCGCTGGCGCAACGAGCAGCTGCGCAACCGTCCGCTTGGCATGCCGCTGGCGCTGGGCCGCTCGGTGGTGTTCGGCGACTTCGAGGGCTACCTGCATTTCCTGTCTCGCGAGGACGGCAAGTTCGTCGCGCGCGTGCGGGCCGGCAGCGACCCGATCACCGCCGCGCCGGTGGTGGCCGGCCAGACCCTGGTGGTGCAGACCCGAGGGGGCGACGTCTACGGCTATATTCCGGATTGAAGCACTGACCGAAACAGGGGCGGCCCGCCACGGCGGGCGTCCCACCGGCGACCGCGCGCTCACCTGTCGGTGTGCGCGATCGCCGGACCCGACAGCATGGCCGACCCGCCGCGATGGCGGTGTCGGCCGCATGCGTCATGCGGGCCATGGCCCGCGGCTTGATTTCACCCGACAGGATTGCCGGCCCGGCGCGTTGCGCCAGGCTGTCGGACCAACCTGATTCTTCGGAGGCATGCCTGGCGCACCGCGCCGGGCGTGGCCCTCCACGATTTGCATGAAACCAGTGATCGCACTCGTCGGCCGCCCCAATGTGGGCAAGTCGACGCTATTCAACCGCCTGACCCGCTCGCGCGACGCCCTCGTCGCGGACCTGCCGGGTCTGACCCGCGACCGCCACTATGGCGAGGGCCGCGGCGCCGACCGTCCGTATATCGTCATCGATACCGGCGGCTTCGAACCGGTGGCCAAGGAAGGCATCGTTGCCGAGATGGCCAAGCAGACCCGGCAGGCCGTGGTCGAGGCCGACGTCGTCATCTTCATCGTCGACGGCCGCCTGGGCCTGGCGCCGCAGGACCTGGTCATCGCCGACTATCTGCGCAAGACCGGGCGCCGCGTGATGCTGGCGGTCAACAAGGCCGAGGGCATGAAGTACACCGCGGTCGCGGCCGATTTCTACGAGCTCGGCATGGGTGACCCCTATGCGATCTCGGCCACCCACGGTGACGGCGTGCGCGAGCTGGTCGACGAGGCGCTGGAGGCCGCGGTCGAGCAGCGTCCCGAGCTGGCCGAGCCCGAGGACCAGAACACGCGCGGCATCAAGATCGCGATCGTGGGCCGCCCCAATGTGGGCAAGTCCACGCTGGTCAATACGCTGATCGGCGAGGAGCGCGTGATCGCTTTCGATATGCCGGGCACCACGCGCGATGCGATCTATGTCGAGTTCGAGCGGGGCGGCAAGCCCTATACGCTGATCGATACCGCGGGGCTGCGCAAGCGGGGCAAGGTGTTCGAGGCGATCGAGAAGTTCTCGGTCGTCAAGACGCTGCAGTCGATCGCCGATGCGAACGTCGTCGTGCTGCTGCTCGACGCCCAGCAGGACGTCTCGGAGCAGGACGCGCATATCGCCGGCTTCATCGTCGAGTCCGGGCGCGCGCTGGTGGTCGGCGTCAACAAGTGGGATGGGCTGGACGGCCATACCCGCGACCGGATCAAGCACGATCTGCAGCGCAAGCTGCAGTTCCTCGATTTCGCCAATTTCCATTTCATCTCGGCCCGCGAGCGCAGCGGCATCGGCCCGCTGCTGCGCTCGGTCGACGACGCGTACGCCGCGGCGATGATCAAGATGCCGACGCCGAAGCTCACGCGCGTTCTGCACGACGCGGTGGCCTTCCAGCAGCCGCGCCGGATCGGTGCGACGCGCCCCAAGATGCGCTACGCGCACCAGGGCGGTTCCAATCCGCCGATCATCGTCGTGCACGGCAACTCGCTGAACGCGGTGCCGGAAACCTATCGGCGTTTTCTGGAAGGGCGTTTCCGCGCGGCCTTCAATCTGAAGGGCACGCCGCTTCGAATCGAATTTCGTACGAACAAAAACCCGTACGCGGACTCGAAGGATTGAGTCGGAAAAGGCGGCCGGATGGGGGCGCCGCAGCCCCGTCTGTGGCGCCGAAGTTTCGTTTGCGTTCGTTTGGAACTGCGGCTAAATTCACACTAGCGGGAGCCCCCGCTGGTTGATGCCGGCCTGGTACCGTTTTGACTTTTTTTGACGCGATCTTGCGTCGTCCGTCTTGAAACCGGGGATATCGATCCCCATCATTGATCACTAAATCTATAAATTTGGAGTGTGCCATGAGCAACAAAGGGCAATTGCTACAAGACCCGTTCCTGAACGCGCTGCGCAAGGAGCACGTGCCGGTTTCCATCTACCTCGTCAATGGCATCAAGCTGCAAGGTAATATCGAATCGTTCGACCAATATGTCGTCCTGCTGCGTAACACGGTGACGCAGATGGTCTACAAGCATGCGATTTCCACTGTCGTTCCCGCGCGCGCGGTCAATTTCCGCGTCGACGACTCCGCGGAAGGCTGATTCCGACGCCGCACGCATTCCCCGCTGCGCGCAAGCGCGGCAATTACGCTCCGACGCCGCGCCAGCGCCATCCGGTGCTGACGCGGCATCGTTCTTTGTATCGTCGCGTTTTGCGGAGCGCGCCTTCCGTTTTCTGATCCCAGTTTTTTCTCGCGCCGCTGTGCGCCCCGAGCTTGCAACCTAGAGCCACTTCCCCCTCCGAACCCACCCGCGCCATTCTCGTTGGCGTCGATTTCGGCAAACACGATTTCGAAGAAAGCCTGAGCGAGCTGGCGTTGCTGACGTCCACCGCCGGTTCCACGCCGGTGCATACCTTGACCGGCAAGCGTTCGCGTCCGGACCCGGCGCTGTTCATCGGTTCGGGCAAGGCCGAGGAGCTGAAGGAAGCGGCCGATGCGCTCGATGCCGACGTGGTGGTGTTCAACCACGCGCTTAGCCCCGCGCAGCAGCGCAATCTGGAACGCTTTCTGAACCGGCACGTGATCGATCGCACCGGCCTGATCCTCGATATCTTTGGCCAGCGCGCGCAGAGCCATGTCGGCAAGGTGCAGGTGGAGCTGGCCCAGGTGCAATACCGTGCCTCGCGGCTGGTTCGCGCCTGGAGTCACCTGGAGCGGCAGAAGGGCGGTATCGGTATGCGCGGCGGCCCGGGCGAGCGCCAGCTGGAACTGGACCGCCGCATGCTGGACGACCGCGCCAAGCGGCTCAAGACGGATCTGTCGCGGCTGCAGCGCCAGCACAGCACGCAGCGCCGCGCCCGCGCGCGCAACGAGACGCTGAGCATTTCGCTGGTCGGCTATACCAACGCGGGCAAGTCGACGCTGTTCAACGCGCTGACCAAGGCCCGCGCCTACGCTGCCAATCAGCTGTTCGCGACGCTCGATACGACCTCGCGCCGGCTGTATCTGGACGGCCTGGGCAATGTGGTGTTGTCCGATACGGTCGGCTTCATCCGCGACCTGCCGACCCAGTTGGTGGCGGCGTTCCGCGCCACGCTGGAGGAGACCGTGCATGCCGATCTGCTGCTGCATGTGGTCGATGCCGCCAGTCCGGTGCGCCATGAGCAGATCGAACAGGTCAATCGCGTGCTGGCCGAGATCGATGCGGCCGATATTCCGCAGATCGTCGTGATGAACAAGATCGACGCGGCGCCCGAACTGCTGGAGCACGGCCCGCGCATCGAACGCAACGAGGACGGCGTGCCGGTGCGGGTCTTCATCAGCGCGCGCGACGGCATCGGGCTGGACGGCCTGCGCGATGCGATCGTCGAGGTCGCGCGCTGGCTGGCCGAGCGGCCCGCTGCGCCGGACGCCGCCGATCCACGGCTGCAGGACCTGCACGAACGCCGCCAGTGGGAGGGCGATGGTGCCGACGATGCCGACGGTACCGAGCGTGCGGACGGTGGCGACGGCGCCGGGTTTGCCGATCGCGCCGCCGATGTCGATACCGATCCGGACGCTGCTTCCCAACCGGATCCGGATCGCGCTTCGGCCCAGCGTTCGGACCCTGATTCGGACCCTGACTCGGATCCTGATTCGGATCCTGATTCGGACGCCCAAGCGCGAGTCCCTCGCCGCCTTCCCGACCGCGATGCGAGCTGATGCGGACGGCGCCATGCGTCGCCTCCGGCATCAAATGAGCAAAAGTGGCGTCGATGGCTGCTAGAATCCCTTCGTTACAACTTTCCCGGAACCGTGCCCTACATGCCCCAGTTCTCCCGGACCTCTGATTCAAGCCTTGCCCGAGGCGCCCGTCGGCCGAGCAGCTGGCAGCGTCTGCGCGCGATCCTGTCGCTGAACGATCCCCGTTGGGGCCGTGGCGACAAGGACGACGAGGACAAGGATGGGCGCGACGGCGGACGCGATAACGGCCGTCAGAACCAGCGCCCGCAGGACGGTCCGCCGGACCTCGACGAGTTGTGGCGCGACTTCAATCGCCGCCTGAACACCCTGCTGGGCCGCAAGGACAATGGCGGTGGCAACAACAACCAGAACTTCGGCGGCGGCACCCGTACGCCGGGCAAGGGTTCGGGCATCGGTGCCGGCGTGATCGCGGTCGCGGTGATCGCGATCTGGCTGGCCAGCGGCTTCTTCATGGTGCAGGAAGGCCAGACCGCGGTGGTGCTGCAGTTCGGCAAGTTCAAGTACACCACCGGCCCCGGTATCAACTGGCGCATGCCGTGGCCGATCCAGTCGGCCGAGATCGTCAACCTGTCGGCGGTGCGTTCGGTCGAGGTCGGCCGTTCGACCTCGATCAAGGACAGCAACCTGAAGGACTCGTCGATGCTGACGCAGGACGAGAACATCATCGATGTCCGCTTCACGGTGCAGTACGACATCCAGGACGCGACCGAATTCCTGTTCTTCAACAAGACCGACCGCGGTGGCGACGAAGAACTGGTGACGCAGGCCGCCGAGACCTCGGTGCGCGAGATCGTCGGCCGCAACAAGATGGATTCGGTGCTGTACGAGAACCGCGAGCAGATCGCGCAGGGTCTGGCCAAGTCGATCCAGGCAATCCTGTCGGCCTACAAGACCGGCATCCGCGTGATCTCGGTGAACGTGCAGAGCGTGCAGCCGCCCGAGCAGGTGCAGGCCGCCTTCGACGACGTCAACAAGGCCAGCCAGGATCGCGAGCGCGCCATCAGCGAAGGCCAGGCCTACGCCAACGACGTGATTCCGCGCGCCCAGGGTACCGCCGCGCGCCTGGCCGAGGAGGCGCAGGCCTACAAGGCCCGCGCGATCGCGCAAGCCGAGGGCGATGCCTCGCGCTTCCGCCAGGTGCAGGCCGAGTACGCGAAGGCGCCGCAGGTCACGCGCGATCGCATCTATCTGGAAACGATGCAGCAGATCTACGCCAATACCAGCAAGGTCCTGGTCGATACGAGCCAGGGCAACAATCTCCTCTACCTGCCGCTGGACAAGCTGATGGCGCAGTCGCAGGGCGACCCACGCGGGGCAGGGGCGGTGCCGCCGCCGGCCACGCCGACGCCGGCGCCGGACGCCAGCGCCGACACGCGTTCGCGCGAAGCGCTGCGCAATCGCGATCGCGATTCCCGTTGAGGAGAGAACCCAGATGAACCGACTGATTTCCTATGCCATCGGCCTCTTCATCGTGTTGGCGATCGCCTCCTCGATGGTATTCGTGGTCGACCAGCGGCAGTACGCCGTGGTGTTCGCCTTCGGCGAGATCAAGCAGGTGGTGCGCGACCCCGGCCTGCATTTCAAGCTGCCGCCGCCGCTGCAGAACGTGGTGTTCATGGACCGCCGCCTGCAGACCATCGACGTGGCCGCCGGCGAGCGTTTCCTGACCGCGGAGAAGAAAAGCATGATGGTCGACTGGTTCGTCAAATGGCGAATCACCGATCCGCGCAATTTCTTCGTTGCATTCGGCGGCAACCTGCGCGGCGCACAGGACCGCATGACGCAGCGGATCGACGCCGCCGCGCGCGAGGAGTTCGGCCGCCGCACCGTTGCCGAAGTGGTGGCGGGCGAACGCGAGCAGGTCATGCAGAACATCCGCAACAGCATGACCGAGTACGGCAAGTCGGTCGGCGTCGAGATTCTCGACGTGCGCCTCAAGCGCGTCGACCTGCTGCCGGCGATCAGCGAATCGGTCTACCGCCGGATGGAAGCCGAGCGCAAGCGCGTCGCCAACGAACTGCGCTCGACCGGCGCGGCCGAGGGCGAGAAGATCCGCGCCGACGCCGACCGCCAGCGCGAGGTGGTGCTGGCCGAGGCCTATCGCGAAGCGCAGAAGATCAAGGGCGAGGGCGATGCGCGCGCCTCGCAGATCTACGCCGACGCGTTCGGCCGCGATCCGCAGTTCGCGCAGTTCTGGCGCAGCATGGAGGCCTATCGCAACACCTTCCGCGACAAGCGCGACGTGCTGGTGCTGGAACCGGACTCCGAGTTCTTCCGCTACATGCGCTCGTCGGGCGGCACGCAGACGGCGACCCGGCGCTAGCGAGCGTGCCGGCCTCCGCAGTGCGATAGCGCCATAGCGCGACGGTGCGGTAGTCCGCTGTGCCCGAACCCCGGCTTGCCGGGGTTTTGTTCGCCCGCAGGACGGGGTGCCATCGACACCGTCCGCTGACCGATGACCCTTTCGCGCGAGCCGCCTGCGCCCGGCCCGCGACCCACACGAATCAGAGAAGCACCATGTCCAACCACTGGCTCCTGCCCGAGAACATCGCCGACGTCCTGCCGTCGGAGGCCCGCAAGATCGAGGAGCTGCGCCGCCGCATGCTCGATCTGTTCCGCACCTACGGCTACGAGCTGGTGATGCCGCCGCTGCTGGAGTACATCGAGTCGCTGCTGACCGGCACCGGCCACGACCTGGACCTGCGCACCTTCAAGCTGGTCGACCAGCTGTCGGGCCGCACCATGGGCCTGCGCGCCGATATCACGCCGCAGGTGGCCCGCATCGACGCCCACCTGCTGAACCGTCCCGGCGTGACTCGGCTGTGCTACGCCGGCAACGTGCTGCACGCGCGCCCGGCGGGCTTTCATGCGACGCGCGAGCCGATTCAGGTCGGCGCCGAGATCTACGGCCATGCCGGCCTCGAGGCCGACGTCGAGATCCAGAACCTGATGCTGGCCGCGCTGCAGTCGGCCGGGCTGGGCGAGGTCCGGCTGGACCTTTGCCATGCCGGCATCGTCGCGGCACTGCTCGACGGCCTGCCGCCAGCGCGCAGCAACGAGCAAGTCCTGTTCGATGCGCTGGAAAACAAGGATGTGCCGCTCCTGCGCGAGCTGACCACCGGTTTCCCCCAGGTCGAGCGCGATGCGCTGCTGGCGCTGCCCACGCTGTACGGCGGCCCCGAGGTGATCGAGCGGGCCCGGGCGGTGCTGCCGACCAGCCCGGCCATCGGCCGCGCGCTGGACGAGCTCGCCTTCCTGGCCGGCGAGGTGCGCGACGCCGCCGTCAATATCGACCTTGCCGATCTGCGCGGTTACCACTATCACAGTGGAGTCATGTTCGCCGCCTACGTCGCGGGCCTGCCCAACCACGTCGCCCGCGGCGGCCGCTACGACAAGGTGGGCGAGGCCTTCGGCCGCGCGCGTCCGGCCACCGGCTTTTCGCTGGACCTGCGCGAGGTGGCGGCGCTGTCGCCGGTCGAGGTCCGCGCGCTGGCGATCTTCGCGCCGTGGGACCCCGATCCCGCGCTGCGCACCGCGATCGCGGCGCTGCGCGAGGGCGGCGAGATCGTGATCCAGTCGTTGCCGGGCCACACGCACGAGCTCGACGAGTTCAATTGCGACCGCCAGCTGGTGCGCGACGGCGGCCGCTGGGTGGTGGTGCCGCGCTGAGCGATCGGTCTGGCCGCAGGAGCGGACTGAGCGTTTCTCCCGTCAAAATCGGGGATCGGCCCGCAACAAGAGTAGAATACGTTTTTAACCTTCTGACCAGTTCAACATGTCCGCTTCAGCAGTAAGCCAGGGACGCAACGTCGTCGTGATCGGCACCCAGTGGGGTGACGAAGGCAAAGGAAAAATCGTCGATTGGCTTACCGATCATGCAAAGGGCGTGGTGCGGTTCCAGGGTGGCCACAATGCCGGCCATACCCTGATCATCGGCGGCAAGAAAACCATCCTGCGGCTGATCCCGTCGGGGATCATGCGCGAAGGCACCGTCTGCTATATCGGCAACGGCGTGGTGCTCTCGCCCGAGGCGCTGTTCCGCGAGATCGAGGAACTGGAAGGAGCCGGCCTGCAGGTGCAGAACCGCCTGCGCATTTCCGAAGCGGCCACACTGATCCTGCCGTACCACGTCGCCATCGACAAGGCGCGCGAGGTGCGCCGCGGCGCCGGCAAGATCGGCACCACCGGCCGAGGCATCGGCCCGGCCTATGAGGACAAGGTGGCCCGCCGCGCGCTGCGCGTGCAGGACCTGTTCGATCCGCAGCAATTCGCCGAGCGCCTGCGCGAGAACCTCGACCTCCACAACTTCATGCTGACCCAGTACCTGGGCGCCGAGGCGGTGGACTTCCAGCAGACGCTGGACGAGGCGCTGGCCTATGCGCCGCGCCTGGCGCCGATGGTCGCCGACGTGTCGGCCGAGCTGTACGCGGTCAACGCCGCCGGCCAGAACCTGATGTTCGAAGGCGCGCAGGGCACGCTGCTCGACGTCGATCACGGCACCTATCCGTTCGTGACCTCGAGCAACTGCGTGGCGGGCGCCGCCACCGCTGGCGCCGGCGTCGGCCCGGGCCGCCTGCACTACATCCTGGGCATTACCAAGGCCTATTGCACCCGCGTCGGTTCGGGCCCGTTCCCCAGCGAGCTGTACGACAACGACAATCCCCGCCGCCAGGATCCGATCGGCGTGCGCCTGGCCAACGTCGGCAAGGAGTTCGGCTCGGTCACCGGCCGTCCGCGCCGCACCGGCTGGCTCGATGCCGCGGCGCTGAAGCGCTCGGTGCAGATCAACGGCGTGTCGGGCCTGTGCATGACCAAACTCGACGTGCTCGATGGTCTGGAGACCATCCGCCTGTGCGTCGGCTACACGCTCGACGGCAAGCAGATCGACATGCTGCCGCGCGGCTCCGACGCCGTGGCGCGCTGCGAACCGATCTACGAGGACTTCCCCGGCTGGAACGAATCGACCTTCGGCATCAAGAGCTGGGATGCGCTGCCCGAAGCCGCGCGCCAGTATCTGAAGCGGATCGAGGAAGTGGTCGGCATTCCGATCGACATGATCTCGACCGGTCCGGACCGCGACGAAACCATTCTGCTGCGCCATCCGTATCTGATCTGATTCGACGCGAGCCGCGGGCACACCGCGGCCATCGATGGAAATCCGGCCCGCGCAAGCGGGCCTTACTGTATCCCCGCGCGGGAACCCTTCACAAAGCAGCAACGAAGAGCAAGCGATGACCCTGCCACCCAACGATGACGAGAACCTGTGGATCTCGTGGGACGAATACCACCAGCTGATTGCCCGCCTGTCACTGAACGTGCACGAGTCGGGCTGGCGCTTCGACAAGATCCTGTGCCTGGCGCGCGGCGGCCTGCGCGTGGGCGACCAGATGTCGCGCATCTTCGACGTGCCGCTGGCCATCCTGGCCACCAGCAGCTACCGCGAGGCGGCCGGCACGGTGCAGGGCGATCTCGATATCGCGCAGTACATCACGATGACGCGCGGCGAGCTGAGCGGCCGCATCCTGCTGGTCGACGATCTGGTCGACTCGGGCCTGACGCTCGAACGCGTCGGCCGCCATCTGCAGGAGCGCTATCCCGCGGTGACCGAGGTTCGTTCGGCAGTGCTGTGGTACAAGGCCTGCTCGAAGGTCAAGCCCGACTATCACGTCAGCTTCCTGCCGACCAATCCGTGGATCCATCAGCCGTTCGAGGAATACGACACGCTGCGCCCGCATAACCTCGCCGCCTGGCTCAAGCGGGGCAAGCGGGCGGAAGGCGAGGGCGGTCGGGGCTGAATTTCTTGACTGGTTCGAACCACCCCCTCTCCCCGACCCTCTCCCCCTGAGGGGGAGAGGGAGAACCCAGTTGGCGCGAATCGGCGCTTGTCGGTTTTCTCCCCTCTCCCGCTTGCGCAAGAGGTGCCGGGGGAGAGGGCAGCGCACCACCAGCCTTCAGTCCTCTCCTCAATCTCCTTCAATAACCCACCGTAAACCGCTCGCGCGAATGCGCGTGCCGTTCCAGCTCGTCGACCAGCGCGACGGCGAAGTCCTCCATCGAGATCCAGCTCTTGCCGTTGGCGTCGGTCAGCAGCTCGTCCTTGCCGGCGCGATAGCTGCCGGTGCGTTCGCCCGGTTCCAGCAACGCGGACGGCGACAGGAAGGTCCAGTCCAGCTCCCTTTCCGCCTGCAATGCGTTCAGGAAGTCGCGGCCGGCGAGCGCTTCCGCCTTGTATGCCTCAGGGAACCCCGCCGTGTCGACCAGCTGTACGCCCGGCGCGACATAGAGGCTGCCCGCGCCGCCGACCACCGCCACGCGCTGCACGCCGGCTTGGCGGGCCAGCTTCAGCAGCGGCTCCGGTCCTGCCTCGGCGAAACGCACCGCGCTGACCAGTGCGTCGTGGCCGGCCAGCGCCGGCGCCAACCTGGCGATGTTGGCCGGATCGGTGATATCCGCGTCCAGCCGTTTCAGGCCCGGACGATCCGTCAGCGTGCCGGCACGGCGCGCGATCGCGGTCACGGTATGGCCGCGACGCAGCGCTTCGTCGGCGATGCGGCTGCCGACGCGTCCGGTGGCACCCAGGATGGCGATTTGCATGGTGGAACTCCTTCACAGGTTGGCTTCAGCACGAAGCAAGACGAACGCATATGAAACTATTATGGTTACATATGCGGACAAAAAAATTCAGCGCCGCCGCGCGCGCGCCGACCGTTCGACGTCGGCCAGCATGCCGGCGATCGTGGTCCGCGCCAGGTTTTCTTCCATTGCGGCTTGCGCCCGGTCGGTGATGCGGGTCAGCGCGCCGGTGATCTCGCGTCCGACCATGCAAGCCGGATTGGGCGCGCCGGCATGCAGCCCGATCAGGCTGTCCGACTCCACCGCGCGGAACACGTCGCGCAGCGTGATGGCGTCCGCCGGCCGCGCCAGCGAGGCGCCGCCCGCGGCGCCCATCGCGGTCGAGACCAGGCCGGCCTGGGCCAGCACGCCGATCAGCCGGCGGATCAACGCGGGATTGGTGCCGACGCTGCCCGCGATCAGCGAGGAAGGCAGCGGCTCGTCGGCGCTGGCCAGCAAGGTCAGGATATGGACTGCGACGGCGAATCGGCTGCTGGTCGACATGGCGGGAAACGATGAAGTGAAACCATCGTAGTTACATATCGGCGGGCTGTCAACCGGTGAAGGGAATTGCGGGTGGGGGACGCCGGGCGACCGAAGCCGGGCCCATGTCGTCGTCATGTCAACAGAATGCCGGAAGCGCCACTGAAGCTGATACACTGCGCCTTGATGTCGAGGCACGGCGATGACGGCCGCGCCCGGCGCAAGGGGCGGTGCAGTCGCGATCGGTTCGACCGGTTGGTTCGAGCGGTTGCCAGCGCGCCGCAAGCAGTGAAAGATGGTCGTCGGCCGCGCAAGGTCGGCACATGGTCGGAATTCGTCGGGACGCGATCCCGGGGATCCGGGGCAACCGGCGCACACGGCGCCGAACTGGAGCGCCAATGGCCCGATCAAAGCAGAACGCGCAAGCGATCCGGATGGAAATGCAGATGCAGGCGGGAAAGAAAAAACCCGCAGCGCCGGAAAGCGATGCGGGTTTTTTGATCTGGTGCCCAGGAGAGGACTCGAACCTCCACAGTGTTGCCACCGCTAGGACCTGAACCTAGTGCGTCTACCAATTCCGCCACCTGGGCAGGTGTCGAAACAACCGAAGCGCTCATTATAGCGACGACAATCGATTTGTCAAATCCTCTTTAGAAGAAATTGAATCAGAACAACTATCCGATCCCGAGTCGGGAAGAAATCCTCGGCGTCCTGCGTACCTCCAGTTCGCCACTGTCGGCCGGCGATATTGCCAAGGCCCTCGCCGTCACGCGCAAGGAGCATGACGGCTTCCAGAAACGGCTGGCCGCGATGGAACGCGACGGCCAGATCGAACTGAATCGCAAGGGCCGCTACGAGCTGGCGCACCAGCCCAATTTCGTGGTCGGCCGCGTGCAGGGCCACCGTGACGGCTTCGGCTTCCTGATCCGCGACGACGGCGAGGACGATATCTTCCTGCCCGAGCGCGAGCTGCAGAAGGCGATGCACAACGATCGCGCCCAGGTGCGCGTGATCGGCTACGACCGCCGCGGCCGTCCCGAAGGGCAGATCGTCGAGATCGTCGAGCGGGCCAACCGTTTCGTCATCGGCCGCCTGCTCAGCGAGGGCGGCGTGCTGGTGGTGGCGCCCGAGGACAAGCGCATCAGCCAGGACATCCTGATCCCGCCGCGCGCGCAGGGCAAGGCCAAGGTCGGCCAGGTCGTCAGCGTCGAGATCGTCGAATATCCGGATCGCTATGTGCAGCCGGTCGGCCGCGTGGTCGAGGTGCTGGGCGAGATCGACGACCCCGGCATGGAGATCGAGATCGCCGTGCGCAAGTACGGCGTGCCGCATGCCTTCTCGCCGGCCGCCGCCAAGGAGGCCGAGGCGCTGCCCGACGAAGTGCGCGAGGCCGACCTCGAGCACCGCATCGATCTGCGCGACGTGCCGCTGGTGACGATCGACGGCGAGGACGCGCGCGACTTCGACGACGCGGTCTACTGCGAGCCGGTCAAGATCGGCCGCGCCAAGGGCTGGCGCCTGATCGTCGCGATCGCCGACGTGTCGCACTACGTGCGTCCCGGCACGCCGCTGGACGCCGATGCCCTCGACCGCGCCACCTCGGTCTACTTCCCGCGCCGCGTGATTCCGATGCTCCCGGAGAAGCTCTCGAATGGGCTGTGCTCGCTGAACCCGCTGGTCGACCGGCTGTGCATGGTCTGCGACGCGGTGGTCACCGCCAAGGGCGAGCTGAAGGCCTACCAGTTCTATCCCGCCGTGATGCATTCGGCCGCGCGCCTGACCTACAACGAGGTCTGGTCGGTATTGTCGAACACCAAGGGTCCGGAGGCACACAAGCGCGCGGAACTGGTGCCGCATCTGCAGAACCTGTACGAGCTGTACCAGGTCCTGCTCAAGGCGCGCCGCGAGCGCGGAGCGATCGACTTCGATACCACCGAGACCTATATCGTCTGCAATGCGCAGGGCAAGATCGAGCAGATCCTGCCGCGCACGCGCAACGACGCGCACCGGCTGATCGAGGAATGCATGCTGACCGCCAACGTCTGCGCGGCCGACTTCCTCGAGCGCTTCAAGCACCCGGCGCTGTACCGCGTGCATGCCGGCCCGAGCGAGGAAAAGCTCAAGGCGCTGCGCGAGTTCCTGAAGACCTCGGGCCTGTCGCTGGGCGGCGGCGACAAGCCGCAGGCCTCGGACTACGCCGAGGTCATGGACAAGATCAAGGTGCGTCCCGACGCTCCGCTGCTGCAGACCATGCTGCTGCGCTCGATGCAGCAGGCGGTCTACAGTCCGGACAACATCGGCCACTTCGGCCTGTCCTACGAGGCCTACGCCCACTTCACCAGCCCGATCCGGCGCTATCCGGACCTGCTGGTGCACCGGGCCATCAAGGCGGTGCTGGCGCATACCAAGTACCAGCCGGCCTTCGCGGCGGGCACCGCGCTCAATACCGCGATCTCGCCGAAGGCGCGGCGCATGCAGGCCAAGGACGAGGCCGCGCGGGCCGAGAAGATGGCCGGCCGGGCGCGCCGCAACGAAGCGGTGTGGGACGAGCTCGGGCTGCACTGCTCGGCCAACGAGCGGCGCGCCGACGAGGCCTCGCGCGATGTCGAGGCCTGGCTCAAGTGCTATTTCATGCGCGACAAGCTGGGCAACGAGTTCGCCGGCACCGTCAGCGCGGTGACCTCGTTCGGCATCTTCGTCCAGCTCGACGAGCTGTATGTCGAAGGGCTGGTCCATGTGACCGAACTGGGCAGCGACTACTTCGAGTACGACGAGGCGCGCAACGAACTGCGCGGCCAGCGCACCGGCATCCGCTACCGGTTGACCGACCGCGTGCGCGTGCAGGTCTCGCGCGTCGACCTCGACGCCCGCAAGATCGATTTCCGGCTGGTGCAGGAGCCGTCGGCCAAGAGCCTGCGCGCGCGCCCGACCACCGAGCCGGCGCCGCATGTGCCCGCCGCGCACGCGCTGCCGGCGCGCAAGAAGGGCCGCCAGCTGGCCGCGCTGTTGGGGGGCACCTCCAAGCCGGAGGAGTCGTTCGACGAAACGCTCGATCGCGTGTTCGAGGAGCAGCCGGTGTTCGAGGCGGTGATCACGCCGATCACGACCCGGCCCGAGGGAGGCGGCGCCGGCAAGCCGTCCAAGCGGGCGGCCAAGCCCAAGCCGGCCGGCGTCGGCAAGGCGGGCGGCAGGGCGAGCGGCAAGACCGCGGCGAAGTCGACCGCCAAGCGGACCGGCAAGACCGCCGGCAAGACGGCCCACAAGACCGCGTCGAAGAAGTCCACGCGGACGCGGTAAGCCAGGGCGGCGGTGGCAGATTGACCGCTGCTGCCCTCTCCCCCGGCCCCTCTCCCGCAAGCGGGAGAGGGGAGCAAAACGGCCCGCCATCAGCGACTGCGCCTCATGCGAATGCCGTGGGCGTTTCCATCAGGTGACGCCCCGCATGGCCCCGGTGCATGCAGACCTCGGTCCCCTCTCCCGCTCGCGGGACAGGGGTGGGGGAGAGGGCAACCCCGGACGGGTACAATCCCGCCCATGGCCAAACAAAAACTTCTGATCGGCTTTCACGCCGTCACCGCGCGCCTGCGCCAGGACGCGGCAGGCGTGTCCGACGTCTATATCGAGTCCGCCCGGCGCGATCGCCGCATGCAGGACTTCATCCGCCTCGCCGAGGGACTCGGCGTGCGTCTGCACCCGGTCGATGCCGAGCGTCTGCGCGGCATGGCAGGCACCGATCGCCACCAGGGCGTGGTCGCCCGCGCCGAGGACGTATCGCTGGCGCTCAATCTCGACGAACTGCTCGACGGCATCGAAGGCACGCCGCTGCTGCTGGTGCTCGACGGCGTCACCGATCCGCACAATCTCGGCGCCTGCCTGCGCGTGGCCGACGGCGCCGGCGCCCATGCGGTGATCGCGCCCAAGGACCGCAGCGTCGGCCTGAACGCGACCGTCGCCAAGGTGGCCAGCGGCGCGGCCGAGACCGTGCCCTATATCACCGTGACCAATCTGGCCCGGACCCTGCGCGAACTGCAGGAGCGCGGCATCTGGGTGGTCGGCACCGCCGACGGCGCCGAGCGCACCGTCTACGACATCGAGCTCAAGGGCCCGACCGCACTGGTGATGGGAGCGGAAGGCGAGGGCATGCGCCGGCTGACCCGCGAGACCTGCGACGAACTGGTGTCGATTCCGATGGCCGGCGGCGTCGAGAGCCTGAACGTATCGGTCGCCAGCGGCGTCTGCCTGTACGAAGCGGTGCGCCAGCGCCGCACGGTGGCGCGTTGAGCGGACGGTTCAATGAAGGGGGCGCGATGCTGATCGATGCCGCCCACCTGGCCGAAGCACGGCGACGCATCGCGGCGGCCAGCGACATCCTGGTGCTGACCGGGGCCGGCATCTCGGCCGAGTCGGGCGTGCCGACCTTCCGCGATGCGCTGACGGGCCTGTGGGCGCGCTTCGATCCCGAGGAATTGGCGACCGAGGACGCCTACCGCCGCCAGCCCGGACTGGTCTGGGACTGGTACGAGCATCGCCGCACGCTGGTCGCGGCGGCGCAGCCCAATCCCGCCCATCATGCGATCGTCGCGCTGGCCGCGCAAAAGAAGGTGACCCTGGTCACGCAGAACGTCGACGGGCTGCACCAGCGCGCCGGCAGCACCGACGTGATCGAGCTGCACGGCAACCTGTTCGCCAACAAATGGCTCGACGGCTGCGGCCGCTGCGAGGCCGCGCCGGACGACGGCCGCAGCCCGCCGCGCTGCATCCATTGCGGCGCGCTGATGCGGCCCGGCGTAGTGTGGTTCGGCGAGGACCTGCCGCGGGTGGCGCGCTATCGCGCCGAGCATGCGGCGCAAACCTGCGATCTGTGCCTGGTGGTGGGCACCTCCGGCATGGTCTATCCGGCCGCCGGTCTGCCGGGCGTGGCGAAGGACCATGGCGCCGGCGTGATCGTCGTCAATCCGCAGCCGTCGGCGCTCGATGCGACCGCGGACCTGGTGCTGCGGGCGCCCGCCGGCCAATGCCTGCCGATGCTGTGGCCGCCCTGCGCGGCAGCGCCGGCCTGAAACCGCTTTCGCGATTCGTCGAGTAACACGCCGCGGGCGCCGCGGCGCTTGATCGTTGGCCGTCAGGCCTGCGGTCGTCCGGTTCCTGGCTTACACGTCGTCTTGCGCATCGCGGCTGGCCTTGCGCTTGTGGCCGGCGTTCGGCGTGGGCCTGTCCGGTTCGGGGAGGCGATCGGCGGTTCGCGCCATGTCGACGTACGCCGGCAAGCCTAATTTCGTGCAGGCGTCCATCAGCCAGTACAACGCCGAAGCGCGATGGCCGTCGTCGAGCGTGGCCACCGCCTCCGCCACCAAGGGCAGCAACATCGACGCGTGTTCGGCAGGGCAGTTCGTTGCGGCGTACTCCGCGATACGCGTAATGATCTTGACCTCGTGTCGCTGTGTTCGCGGCAGACCTTTGGCCTTCTCGAGGATCCAGGCCTTGCACACGGCGGTTTCCGCGGCGCGCTCCAGGTGCAGCAGCAGGTCGCCACGTTGCCCCAGGGGCAGCATGGCCAGGATTTGCGAGAGTTGGTCCGTCAGTGCCACCCAGCTGGTCGGCAAGCTGGCGATGGCATAGTCGTCGGGCGATACCGCGATTCGCACATCGGTATTCCGTTGCTTGTGTGGGGCACCTTCCGCCCATGCGAGCAAGTCCATCGCAATGGTGCGTAACGGCGCGTATCGATGAGGCGCTGGGAGGCTCGCGGCGGTATTGATCAGAACCCGGCGCCAGTGCCCATCACGGAAGAAGGCGCCGATCATCCATACCAGCAGCCCGGCGCGATCCTTGTCGCCCAAGTCATTGCAGAGGGCCATCAAACGAGGGACGACCGTGCCGGGCTGCCGATCGAAACCGTAGGAACTCCTGGCGAGCTGCAGCAGAGGCTCGCGTCGCAGCTCGGGTGACAGCGCCTGGGCTTGCTCGCAGAGCGCAACGAAGCGCGCTTCCTTCCCGTCCTCGCCGATATGGCCGCACATGGTTGCCAGTTCCGCCAGGCAATCCGCCTGAAGCGCAGGGTCCGCGCCCTTGCAGGCGTGCAGCAACCTGTCCCAGAAAAGCGGTGCGGTCACTTCGTCCCCGTTTCGGCAAGCGGCGTCGAACGCGTGCTTGAGCACGCCGATTGCGAGGCCATGTGGCAACGCGCTGGTGGCCGCGAACACCTCCTCGAGCAACGGGGCGCATGGTCCCTGGACGTCGAACTCTTCCAATGGCTGCAGCATGCTGGACAGCACGTTGGCCGCGTCTACCGGCGAAAGCAGGGTCAGGGCACTCTCGATCAGCGCCCGCCACCCTTTGGGCACGGCAACGCCGACAGCCAGGGGTTCATCCAGGCAGGCGCACCCGTGGAACGCCCCGTACGCCAGCGATTGCAACAACGTCTTGCAGTGTGGGCTCCGCACTTGCTGCGCATCGGCGAGGACGTCCGCCCACAAGGCCCACCGGTGCGCAGTGCTGTCGCGCGAACGATAGCGGCGCGCGACTGCTCTTGCGACCGCGTTCAGCAAGCGGACCCGCTGCAATTGGATAAAGGGGTCGGCGTCGCCTTGCCGAGCCCGTGCGCTGCACAGCGTGGCGTCGAGCATCGCGCGCCATGGTGCGACGTCGCGATCGTCGCAATGCTCAGTGACCATCGCTTGCACCGCGACCCGGTCGTTCGGCGGCAGGCGAGCGGCGATATCCAGCCAGGCAGCCAGTCCTGGTTTCATCATGGTTTCGAGATCGGCATGCGCGATCCATGCCAGGAGCGACGAACCGCGCTCGGCGTCGCCAAGCGCCAGCAATTCGTCCAGCGCCCGTATGGCCGGCGGCGGCGCGGCAGGCGGGAGAGGTGGCAGCGATGCCAGCGCACGTTCACGTACGACCGGGTGAAGCGGCACCGAACAAGGGGACGCGGCAGTGCAGCAGAAATGAGAAAGCGGATCGGGACAACGCCGTCGCACGGCGCAATGCAGTGCGTTCCACAGCCGCGGCCGCGCAGGCGCCGGGCACTGCTCGATGCGCCCCCGCAGGCGTTGAACGTCGGCGTGCGAGACGATCCATTGCATCTGCTCGCCGAGGCGGACAGGCGTGATGCGAGCGCGGTCAAGCGCTCGATGCGCGTGCCTCGATGTCAGTCCGAGCGCCATCGCCGCGGCATCATCCACTCGCTCGGCGATCTGCAGGACGATATGGCCGGGCAGATCGCAGAACGTCGCCCGCTGTCCACCGGGTGGCGGGCAAAGGCGCGACGCGGCGTTGGTGTCTGGGGGCGTTGCGGATACGCCCGGGGCGGGATCGCCGCCGGGCGAGCGGACGGGATGGTGCAGCATGGCATGACCTCCTGCGGTGGGCCACGCCGGGCGCCGTGGACAGCGCCAGGCGCGTGCATTGGCGTGCGGATACAGTGTCCCGATCCTGGCGCACTCACCGCGGGACCGTGCTCCTGTATGCGCGTACCTTAGCCGCAAGCCTTGCTGCCGCCTTTAGCTTCGTGCCCACCACCGCAAGGCGCGGCACGCGCAGAACGGCTCGCCGCCGGTGGTGGCATGCCAAACCGTTCGTCCGCGCGCTGTCGCGCTAGTGCATGCCCGCGGCCGCGCCAATCAGCGCCTCCAGCTTGACCGCATCGGCGGCGAAGGCGCGGATGCCCTCGGCCAGCTTCTCGGTGGCCATCGCGTCCTCGTTCAGCTGCCAGCGGAAGGCCGGCTCATCGCAGTGCACGCGGGCGATATGGCCGGCCTGGGCGTCGTCGACCGACAGCTTGCGCTCGACCGGCGCGGTGCTGGCAGCCAGCTGCTCCAGCAGCTCCGGGCTGATGGTCAGCAGATCGCAGCCGGCCAGCGACAGGATCTGGTCGGTATTGCGGAAGCTCGCGCCCATCACCTCGGTCTTGTAGCCGAAGCGCTTGTAGTAGTCGTAGATCTGCCGCACCGAATGCACGCCCGGATCCGAGTCACCGCTGTTGGCGTCGGGATTCCACTTGTCGCCGGCCTGCTTGCGGTACCAGTCGAGGATGCGGCCGACGAAGGGCGAGATCAGCTGCGCGCCGGCCTCGGCGCAGGCCACCGCCTGCACCAGCGAGAACAGCAGCGTCATGTTGCAGCGGATGCCCTCGCGCTGCAGCACCTCGGCGGCGCGGATGCCTTCCCAGGTCGAGGCGATCTTGATCAGCACGCGCTCGCGCGGCACGCCGGCGCTTTCGTACAGCGCGATCAGATGACGCGCCTTGGCCACCGTCGCCGCGGTATCGAAGGACAGCCGCGCATCGACCTCGGTCGACACCCGGCCCGGCACGATCTTCAGGATCTCGCCGCCGAAGGCGATCAGCAGCGCGTCCATCACGGCGTCGGCGCCGGCGTCGTGATGATCGCGCACGGCCTTCTCGAGCAGCGGCCGGTATTCGGGCTTCTGCACGGCCTTCAGGATCAGCGACGGATTGGTGGTGGCATCCTGCGGCGTGTACTGCTTCATCGCCTGGAAGTCGCCGGTATCGGCCACCACGGTGGTGAACTGCTTCAGTTGCGCTAGCTGGTTCATGATGGATTGCGTCGGACGGGAAAGGAATCGGAACGGCTCACCGCATCGGTGCCATATCGCGGGGCACATATCGCGGGGCACATCGCGCGGGGCACATCGGGCCATTGTACCGGGCCATTGTGGGACCCCTGGCGGCCCGGGCGCAATCCGTTACACTACGCGGTTTCCGCAACCGACTTTTCCGGCTCCGCACCGTACCGCAGCGCGGTCCACGGCCGGGCCCAAGGCAGCAGGCAATGACCCAGGATGAACTGAAGGCGCAGGTGGCGCAGGCCGCCGCGGACTATGTCGAGAAGGAAGTCGCCGAAGGGGCGGTGCTCGGTGTCGGCACCGGTTCGACCGCCAACCTGTTCATCGATGCGGTGGCGCGCTTCAAGGACCGCTTCGCCGGCGCGGTGTCGAGCTCCGAGGCCTCGACCCGGCGCCTGCAGCAGCACGGCTTCAAGGTGCTGGACCTGAACGAGGTCGACGAGATTCCGGTCTACGTCGACGGCGCCGACGAGATCGATGCCAGCGGCGCGATGATCAAGGGCGGCGGCGGCGCGCTGACGCGCGAGAAGATCGTCGCCTCGGTGGCGCGCACCTTCGTCTGCATCGCCGACGCCAGCAAGCTGGTCGGCGTGATGGGCCAGTTCCCGCTGCCGGTCGAGGTGATCCCGATGGCGCGCGCGGCGGTCGCACGCAAGCTGGCGGCGCTGGGCGGCCAGCCGCGCCTGCGCATGACCAAGGAAGGCGGCATCTACAAGACCGACAACGGCAATGTGATCCTGGACGTCAGCGGCCTGGCCATCGGCGACCCGAAGGGCATGGAGCAGGCGATCAACCAGCTGCCGGGCGTGGTGACCGTGGGTCTGTTCGCGCTGCGCGGCGCCGACGTGCTGCTGCTGGGCACGGCCGACGGGGTGCGGCGCACGGACTTCTGACCCGGCCTATCCGCTCGCACAAACGACAAAGGCGCCAGGAAACTGGCGCCTTTGTCTTTTCCCCTCTCCCGCTTGCGGGAGAGGGGTAGGGGAGAGGGTAGTGGGGCGGTGGTTGTGCCGACGTGGCTTGAAACCACCCCCTCTCCCCAACCCTCTCCCCCTGAGGGGGAGAGGGGGAACACCGTCAGGATGGCAGATCCCCCGGCGTGCCGATTTTCGCTTCAGCTCTGCGGCGGCACATACCCCGCCGCCTGGTCCGCGCCCTCGCCGAAGAAGTACTTCTCGGTCTGCTTCAGCAGATACTGGCGCGCACGGGTGTCGGCCATGTTCAGGCGGTTTTCATTGATCAGCATGGTCTGGTGCTTGAGCCAGCCGGCCCAGGCCTCCTTCGACACGTTCTGCCAGATCTTCTTGCCCAGTTCGCCGGGCAGCGGCGGGAAATCGAGGCCCTCGGCCTCCTTGTTCAGCTTGACGCAATGGACCATGCGGGCCATGGGGGACTCCTTGTATTCGTGTGATCGCGGCGTGCCGCGCGGCGGGTGCGCGAAGGTGGGGGCTTGCCGGCGGCGTTCGTACGGCGGCTATTGTAGCGAAGCGGGGGCGTGCCCCGCGCCTCGCCCCTACCGTGCTTACAGTTTCTTCATCAGCACCATCGACTTGCGCTGCCAGTTGTACAGCTTGCGCTTGTCCTCCGGGAGGTCGTCGACGCTGGCGCGCACGAAGCCGCGCTTCAGGAACCAGTGCTCGGTACGGGTCGTCAGCACGAACAGCCGATCCAGGCCGAGCGCGCGCGCCCGCCGCTCGATGCGCTTGAGCAGCCGTTCGCCGTCGCCGGTGCCCTGGGCGTCGGGCGAGACCGTCAGGCAGGCCATCTCGGCCATGCCTTCGCGCGGATAGGGGTAGAGCGCGGCGCAGCCGAACAGCACGCCGTCGTGCTCGATCACCGAGAAGTTGCCGATATCGCGCTCGATCAGATGGCGCCCGCGCGGCACCAGCGTGCCGT
>JAPSLP010000080.1 GCA_031180665.1 Cupriavidus sp.
GCGGCCCAGGCCGGTGGCGACCACGGTCACGCGCAGCGCATCGCCCATCGAGTCGTCGTAGACGGTACCGAAGATCACGGTGGCATCTTCCGCGGCATAGCTGCGGATGGTGTTCATGACTTCCTTGGTCTCCGACAGCTTCAGCGAGCGGCTGGCCGTGATGTTGACCAGCACGCCGCGCGCGCCGGACAGGTCCACGCCTTCGAGCAGCGGGCTGGCGACGGCCTGCTCGGCGGCCAGGCGCGCGCGATCGACGCCCGATACCGTGGCCGTCCCCATCATCGCCTTGCCCTGCTCGCCCATCACGGTCTTGACGTCTTCGAAGTCGACGTTGACCAGGCCGTCCACGTTGATGATCTCGGCAATGCCGGCCACCGCGTTGTGCAGCACGTCGTCGGCGCACTGGAAGCACTTGTCCATCTCGGCGTCGTCGCCCATCACCTCGAACAGCTTTTCGTTCAGCACGACGATCAGCGAGTCGACGCTAGACTCCAGTTCGGCCGAGCCGTGCTCGGCGACCTTGGCACGGCGCGCGCCTTCGAAGTCGAACGGCTTGCTGACCACGCCGACGGTCAGGATGCCCATCTCCTTGGCGACCTGCGCCACGATCGGCGCCGCACCGGTACCGGTGCCGCCGCCCATGCCGGCAGTGATGAAGACCATATGCGCGCCGCGCAGCGCGTCGGCGATCTGTTCGCGCGCCGATTCGGCGCAGGTGCGGCCGACCTCCGGCTTCGCGCCGGCGCCCAGGCCCGTATTGCCCAGTTGCAGCACGCGCGCCGCGGTCGAGCGCTTGAGCGCCTGCGCATCGGTGTTCATGCAGATGAATTCGACGCCCTGCACCCCGCGGTTGATCATGTGCTGCACGGCGTTGCCGCCCGCGCCGCCCACGCCGACCACCTTGATGATGGTGCCGTCCTGCATTTCCGATTCGATCATGTCAAAGTCCATCACTGCCTCCGAGAAAAATCAGTCGCCAAACGCTGCGGCCTCCCCGCCGCAACCCTTGGTTCCTGAACAAAGAACCAAAAGAAAGAAACTGCTCCATCAACGCGCCGCGCCCGCCATGGTGGACAGTCGGCGACGGCGCGTCGCCAATTCATGCCGGCCGATCAGAAATTGCCGACGAACCATTCCTTCATGCGCGTCCAGATCTGCTTGACCGAACCGCTCTGCACCGCGACCTTGCGTCCGCGCATCCGTTGCACGCGCCCTTCCAGCAGCAGGCCCATCACCGTCGAATAGCGCGGGCTCTTGACCACCTCGTGCAGATTGCCGCGGTACTCGGGAACGCCAACCCGAACCGGTTTGAGGAAGATGTCCTCTCCCAGTTCCACCATGCCCGGCATCATTGCGGTGCCACCGGTGATCACAATGCCGGACGAGAGCAATTCCTCGTAGCCCGACTCGCGCACGACCTGATGCACCAGCGAGTACAGCTCCTCGATGCGCGGCTCGATCACCGCCGCCAGCGCCTGGCGCGACAGCGTGCGGGTGCCGCGATCGCCCACGCCCGGCACCTCGATCATTTCCTCCGGATCGGCGATCGCCTGCTTGGCGATGCCGTACTGGATCTTGATGTCCTCGGCATCGGGCGTCGGCGTGCGCAGCGCCATCGCGATGTCGTTGGTGATCTGGTCGCCGGCGATCGGGATCACCGCGGTATGGCGAATCGCGCCTTCGCTGAAGATCGCGATATCGGTGGTGCCCCCGCCGATGTCGACCAGCACCACGCCGAGCTCCTTCTCGTCCTCGGTCAGCACCGCCAGGCTCGACGCCAGCGGCTGCAGGATCAGGTCGTGCACCTCCAGCCCGCAGCGGCGCACGCACTTGACGATGTTCTGCGCCGCGCTGACCGCGCCGGTCACGATATGGACCTTGACCTCCAGGCGGATGCCGCTCATGCCGATCGGCTCGCGCACGTCCTCCTGGCCGTCGATGATGAATTCCTGCGTCAGGATGTGCAGGATCTGCTGGTCGGTCGGGATATTGACCGCCTTCGCCGTTTCGATGACCCGCGCCACATCGGTCTGGGTCACCTCCTTGTCCTTGATCGCCACCATGCCGCTCGAATTGAACGAGCGGATGTGGCTGCCGGCAATGCCGGTGAAGACTTCGGAAATCTTGCAGTCGGCCATCAGCTCGGCTTCCTCGAGCGCCTTCTGGATCGACTGCACAGTGGCCTCGATATTGACCACGACCCCTTTCTTCAACCCCTTGGACTCGGATTGGCCCATCCCGATCACTTCGTAGCTGCCGTCGGGGCGCAATTCCGCGACCACCGCCGCCACCTTCGAGGTGCCGATGTCCAGACCAACCAACAGGTCCTTGTATTCCTTGCTCATCGGGTTTTCTCCGCGTTCTCTTTTCTCAGTCGCGTCGGATTGTTGTTGGAAGCCGGGCCACGCTTCGCGCCATTGGCACTGGCACGGTTGGCACCGTTCGCATTGCTCGTTCCCTGCTCGCGTGCCTTGGCGGCGGCTGCCGCCTGGGCCTCGGTCAGGAAGCGCACATTGGCTGCCCGGATGGCAAACCCGTTCGGATAGCGCAGATCCGCGTACTCGATCTGCTTGCCCCACTGCTCCGTGACCTGCGGCCAGGCAATGACGAAACGCTTGACGCGCTCCTCCATCGCCATCCGGTCAAGGTCGGTCTGTTCCCGTCCCAGTTCGACCACCATGCCGTTGGACAGCTTTGCCCGCCAGGCGTAACGCCCGGACAACGTCACCGCGAGCGGTTCGGCCTTCAACGGCCGGAACCACTCGCGCATGATCTCGAGTTTGTCGACGACATCGGCCTCGCTTCCGGGCGGGCCGTCGAGCGCGAGCAGCCTGGCGTCCTCTTCCGCCTCGGCGGGATTGGCCACGAACAGTTCGCCATAGGTATTGATCAGCCGCCCGGTATCGGACGCCCCCCAGGTACCCAGCGCCTCGTGTTCCTCGATCCTGACCGTCAGGCCGCTCGGCCATTCGCGGCGCACGCTGGCCTTGCGCACCCAGGGCACCGACTCGAAGGCCTGGCGCGCGGCGTCCAGGTCCAGCGTGAAGAAGTTGCCCGACAGCTTGCCCAGCGCGTTGGCCCGCACCGCGGGCGCGTTGACGTGGCGCAGCGCGCCGCCGTACATCGGCGCCAGCTCGACATGGGTGATGGCAAACACCGGCCGCTGCGCCAGCCACATCAGGCCGGCCGCGAGCGCCATCACCACCACCACGGCGTAGAGCGTGGTGGCGATCAGGTTCAGCAGGCGTGCGTTGTGCCACATGTCGGTTCGGAAGGCGCGATGGCTTCGTTGTGCGGGTTATTCGGGTTTCCAGTGCTCGTTCGGATGCAGGTCCAGCGTCGCCGCGGCGACCACCTGCAGCACGAAGTCCTCGTAGCTGATGCCGGCCGCGCGCGCCGACATCGGCACCAGCGAATGGCCGGTCATGCCGGGCGAGGTGTTCATCTCCAGCAGGTAGGGCTGGCCGTCGGCGGTCAGCATCACGTCGGCGCGCGCCCAGCCGCGGCAGCCCAGCACGCGGAAGGCCTCGACCGCGAGGCTGCGCACGCGCTGCTCCAGCGCGTCGCCCAGGTTGGCCGGGCACAGGTACTGGGTAACGTCCGTGAAGTACTTGTTTTGATAGTCGTAGTTGGCATCGGGCGCGACGATGCGGATCACCGGCAGCGCCACCGCATCGCGGCCCTCGCCGACGATCGGGCAGGTCAGCTCGGCGCCGTCGACGAACGCTTCGGCGATCACGTCGTCGTCCAGCGCGGCGGCTTTCTCGTAGGCGGCGCGCATCTGGCTGGCGTCCGTCACCTTGGTCAGGCCGATCGACGACCCTTCGCGCGCCGGCTTGACGATCAGCGGCAAGCCCAGGTCCGCCACCACCGCGTCGAACTCGCGCTCGGTGCAGTCGGCGGTCAGCATCGCAAAGCGCGGGGTCGGCAACCCATGCGTGCTCCACAGCCGCTTGGTGGCGGGCTTGTCCATCGCCAGCGCGGAGGCCAGCACGCCGCTGCCGGTGTACGGAATGCCCAGCTGCTCTAGCAGGCCCTGCATGGTGCCGTCTTCGCCGTAGCGGCCGTGCAGCGCGATGAAGACGCGGTCGAAACCGGCCGCGGCCAGCTCGGCGACGCTGCGCAGGGCCGGATCGAAGGCATGCGCGTCGACGCCGCGCGACTGCAGCGCGGCCAGTACGCCCTGGCCCGACAGCAGCGAGATCTCGCGCTCGGCCGAACGGCCGCCCATCAGCACGCCGACCTTGCCGAGCGTCTTCGGATCGATTTGGGGATTGGGGACGAAGCTCATGTCTGGCCTCCGGCTTGCGGCACGGCCGCTTGCCCTGGTTGTTGCGACGCTGACTGCGCAGCGGGTTGCGAAAGGGATGCCATCGAGGACGATGCCGACGATGCCGACGAGGACGCGGCCTGGCCCGACACCAGCAGGCCCGGTACCGCGCCGATCGTGCCGGCGCCCATCGTCACCACCACGTCGCCCGGACGCGCGGCGCCCAGGATCGCTTGCGGCATGTCGTCGATCTGCTCGACGAAGACGGGCTCGACCTTGCCGGCGACCCGCAGCGCGCGCGTCAGCGCGCGGCCGTCGGCGGCGACGATCGGGGCCTCGCCGGCCGGATAGACCTCGGCCAGCAGCAGCGCGTCGACGGTACCGAGCACCTTGACGAAGTCCTCGAAGCAGTCGCGCGTGCGCGTGAAGCGATGCGGCTGGAACGCCAGCACCAGGCGGCGGCCGGGGAACGCGCCGCGCGCGGCGGCCAGCGTCGCGGCCATCTCGACCGGGTGATGGCCGTAGTCGTCGACCAGCGTGAAGGTGCCGCCGCCGTCCGCGCAGGCCACCTCGCCGTAGCGCTGGAAGCGCCGGCCGACGCCGTGGAATTCGCGCAGCGCCTTGACGATGGCGGTATCGGGCACTTCCAGCTCGGTGGCGATCGCGATCGCCGCCAGCGCGTTCTGCACGTTGTGCAGGCCGGGCAGGTTCAGCACCACGTCGAGCGGCGGCTCGGCATGGTTGTTCAGCTGGCGCAGCACCGTGAAATGCATCTGGCCGTCGACCGCGCGGGGGTTGACCGCACGCACCTGGGCATCCTCGGCGAAGCCGTAGCGCACCACCGGCTTGGACACGAAAGGCAGGATCTCGCGCACGTTCGGATCGTCGACGCACAGCACCGCGATGCCATAGAACGGCAGCCGCTGCGTGAACTCGACGAAGGCCTGCTTCAGACGGGCAAAGTCATGCCCGTAGGTGTCCATATGGTCGGCGTCGATATTGGTGATCACCTCGATCACCGGGAACAGGTTCAGGAACGACGCGTCCGACTCGTCCGCCTCGGCGACGATGAAGTCGCCCGTGCCCAGCCGCGCGTTGGCGCCGGCCGAGTTCAGCCGGCCGCCGATCACGAAGGTCGGATCGAGTCCGCCCTCGGCCAGCACCGACGCCACCAGGCTGGTGGTGGTGGTCTTGCCGTGCGTGCCGGCGATGGCGACGCCCTGCTTCAGACGCATCAGCTCGGCCAGCATCACCGCGCGCGGCACCACCGGGATGCGCTTGGCGCGCGCGGCCAGCACCTCGGGGTTGTCCCCGCTGACGGCGGTCGACACCACCACCGCGTTGGCGCCGGCGATGTGCGCGGCATCGTGGCCGTGCATCACCGTCGCGCCCAGCGCGGCGAGGCGGCGCGTCGCGGCGTTGCTGCCCATGTCGGAACCGGACACCCGGTAGCCGAGATTGAGCAGCACCTCGGCGATGCCGCTCATGCCGGCGCCGCCGATGCCTACGAAGTGGATGTTCTTGACGATATGCTTCATGAATCCGTTGCTAATCCCTGGCCAGCTCGCTGCAGACCTGCGCCACGCGCCGGGTCGCTTCCGGCTTGGCCAGTCCGCGCGCACGCTGCGCCATCTCTTTCAATTGCGGCCGCGATAGCTGCGCCAGCGTCTGCGCCAGCCCTTCCGCGGTCAATGCGTTCTGTTGCACCAGCAGCGCGGCGCCCTGTTCCGACAGGAAGCGCGCGTTGGTGGTCTGGTGGTCGTCCACCGCATGCGGGAACGGCACGAACAGCGCGGCCACGCCGGCCGCCGCCACTTCCGATACCGTCATCGCGCCGGCGCGGCAGATCACCAGGTCGGCGTCGGCGTACGCCTGCGCCATGTCGTCGATGAAAGGCACCGCATCGGCCGCGACCCCGGCCGCGGCGTAGTTGGCGCGCAGCGTGTCGATCTGCTTGACGCCGGCCTGATGCCGCACCAGCGGCCGCTCCCCTTCGGGCAGCAGCGCCAGCGCCTGCGGCACCACCGCATTGAGCGCCGCCGCGCCGAGGCTGCCGCCGACCACCAGCAGCCGCAGCGGACCCTCGCGGCCGTCGTAGCGCGCCGCCGGTTCGGCCAGCGCCGCCACTTCCTCGCGCACCGGATTGCCGGTCCACTCGGCCCCGGGCAGCGTCTGCGGGAATGCGCACAGCACGCGATCGGCGACCTTGGCCAGCACCTTGTTGGCGAGCCCGGCGATCGAGTTCTGCTCGTGCAGCACCAGCGGCCGGCCCAGCAGCGAGGCCATCATGCCGGCCGGGAAGGTGATATAGCCGCCCATGCCGAGCACCACGCTCGGGCGAACCCGGCGCAGCGCGCCGATGCTCTGCCAGAACGCGCGCAACAGGTTCAGCGGGAGCAGCAGCTTGGTCAGCAGCCCCTTGCCGCGCAGCCCGCCGAACTGGATGAATTCCATCGGGATGTCGTGCCTGGGCACCAGGGTCGCTTCCATGCCGGTGCGATTGCCGAGCCAGACCACGCGCCAGCCCTGCTCGCGCAGCGCGTGCGCGACCGCGAGCCCCGGAAACACATGGCCTCCGGTGCCGCCCGCCATCACGAGGAGGGTGCGCTGCGTCATACCTTCCCTCCACGCATCAGCATCCTGTTTTGGCTTCGGCCGCTTCGCTTGACTTCCTGCTGGCGCAGGAAGTCAGCCTGCGCCGAAATCGGGTGCTGCTGCGTTCCGGTCATACCTTCCCTCCACGCATCAGCATCCTGTTTTGGCTTCGGCCCGCTTCGCTTAACTTCCTGCTGGCGCAGGAAGTTAGCCTGCGCCGAA
>JAPSLP010000081.1 GCA_031180665.1 Cupriavidus sp.
CGGATGATCTTGCGGTGGTATTTGGCCACCAGCAGTTCAAAGGCCCGCTTGTCGCCCTGCTGGACGCGTTCAACAAGGAGCTGGTCGGCTTCGCGTTCGCTCACGAATAGTTCACCTGCAGTGTATCTCTTGGTATCGCTGTCAAAACAAACGTTGTATTTTACCTACGCCGCACCCCGCGGGACGGCCGCGAAGCGAAAAGCGTATTGACAGCCGGGGCGAATGCCACCGGGCGTCAGTATGCATTAAGCGGCACCGCTTGGGCCGCCAATCGAATTCAAAGCGGCCCGCAGGACGCATGTAGCGCACGCAACATTGCTCGCCGTGCGGCGCCGGCCGCTCCGCCTCGGTCATCCGGAACGCAACCGCTTTCCATCAGGCTTCCCATCACCAGCACTGGCGGCACGGCGACTTGCGTCGACTGCGCGGGCGCCAGCCGGAGCACTGCGACCACGCCGCCCAACTGCCAGCACGACACCACGCGGGCCCTGACCTGGCCGCCCTCGGGCAAGGCGACGACAACCTCCATCGAATCGCCCGGCGCGATGCCGGCAAAGCGGCATGCCGCCGCCCGCCAGGCTCCTCGCCAAGCGCGGCCACCCGCCAGCGTGGCCACCACCGCCAGGACCGCCCACCACAGCGGCACCGTCTCGCCCGCCGCCCAACCCTGGCCGGCCCGCCACAGCAACCACAGCAGCGCGGCAAGTTCACAGCCCAGGAACGCCGCCAGCAGCCAACGCTGCGGATGACGTCCCGGGGACAGAAAGCAAGGGAGCGGCCGGCGGGCGCCGGCTTCAGGCACGACGGAAGACGAGCGTGCCGTTGGTACCGCCGAAGCCGAAGTTGTTCTTGACGGCCACGTCGATCTTCATCTCACGCGCGGTGTTCGGCACGTAGTCGAGATCGCACTCGGGGTCCTGATTGAAGATATTGATCGTCGGCGGCGCGACCTGGTGATGCAGGGCCAGCACCGTGAAGACCGACTCCAGGCCGCCTGCGCCGCCCAGCAGATGGCCGGTCATCGACTTGGTCGAGTTCACCGCGATCTTGTACGCGTGATCGCCGAAGGCCTGCTTGATCGCGTCGGACTCGTTCTTGTCGCCCAACGGCGTCGAGGTGCCGTGCGCATTCAGGTAGTGGACTTCGTCCGGGTTGACGCCCGCGTTCTTCAGCGCATTGATCATGCAGCGGCGCGGACCGTCGGTGCTCGGCGCCGTCATGTGGAACGCGTCGCCGCTCATGCCGAAACCGGACAGCTCGGCATAGATCTTCGCGCCGCGCGCCTTGGCCGACTCGTACTCTTCGAGCATCATCACGCCGGCACCCTCGCCCAGCACGAAGCCGTCGCGGTCGATGTCCCAGGGGCGCGAAGCGGCCGCCGGATCGTCGTTGCGGGTCGACAGCGCACGGGCCGCGGCGAAACCGCCGATACCCAGCGGCGACACGGTCGATTCCGCACCGCCGGCGAGCATCGCGTCGGCGTCGCCCGCCTCGATCAGGCGCGCGGCCAGGCCGATGCTGTGCAGCCCGGTGGTGCAGGCGGTCACGGCGGCCAGGTTCGGGCCCTTGAGGTTGTGGTTGATCGACAGGTGGCCGGAGATCATGTTGATGATCGAGCCGGGCACGAAGAACGGCGAAATCCGGCGCGGGCCGCGATTGGTCAACTCCGCGTGCGTATCCTCGATCATGGGCAGGCCGCCGATACCCGAGCCGACCAGCACGCCGATCCGGTCGGCATTGGCCTCGGTCACTTCCAGGCCGCTGTCGCGCAGAGCCTGGGTGCCGGCCGCGATGCCATAGTGGATGAAGGTATCCATATGGCGGGCTTCCTTGGCGGGGATGTAGTCCTCGATGTTGAAGCCCTTCACTTCGCCGGCGAAATGCACGGCCAGCGCGGAGTGATCGAATTTGGTGATGGTGGCAATGCCGGACTTGCCGGCAACCAGATTGGCCCAGCCTTCGGCAACCGTGTTTCCGACCGGAGACACAAGGCCGAGCCCGGTGACGACGACGCGACGACGGCTCACTATGATTTCCTACGGGTGAATGAGACAAGGCGGAACGGGCGGCAGCCCGCGGCGCCGGAATGGCGCCATGGCGATTGCGCCGCGCCGGCAGACTGGCACACCGGCCGGCCTGCCGGCCGGACCGACGGCACGAACCTTGGCTGCCACCCCGGCGGCACGATGGCCGACGATGGAGTCAGCTGCGGCTCCTGCAACTCCGCTTGCTCGAACAAACGAAAGCCACAGAAAACGGCACAACGGGATCTGACGACCCCTTCGCCCGTTTTCTGTGGCCCGGAATCCGGATACGACAGGCTTACGCCTTGACGTGCGCCGACGCGTAGTCGATGGCCTGCTGCACGGTCGTGATCTTTTCGGCTTCCTCATCGGGAATTTCCATGCCGAATTCATCTTCCAACGCCATCACGAGTTCAACCGTGTCGAGCGAGTCGGCGCCGAGGTCGTTCACGAACGAGGATTCGTTCTTGATGTCGGCTTCGGCCACGCCGAGTTGCTCTGCCACGATCTTCTTGACGCGTTGTTCGATATTGTCCATTTAGCCCTCCAGGGAAGTTCGACAAAAAAGTGGGCGCATTTTAGCAGGTTTGGCCCGTGAAAATGCCGTCCGCAGTCTTTCGCAAGAAATGCGCCCGTTCTTCTAAAAAAGGGGGTGACGCCAAGGCGTCGCGCGCCCTCAGTTCATATACATGCCACCGTTGACATGCAGCGTGGTGCCGGTCACATAAGCCGCCTGCGGACCGGCCAGGAAAGCCACCGCGTTGGCGATGTCCTCCGGCTGACCGAGCCTGCCGAGCGGAATCTGGGTCTTGAGCGCGGCATGCTGCTCTTCCGACAGCACCTTGGTCATATCGGTATCGATAAACCCCGGTGCGACGCAGTTGACGGTGATGTTGCGGCTGCCGATTTCGCGGGCCAGCGCCCGCGTCATGCCTTCCACACCCGCCTTGGCCGCAGCATAGTTCATCTGGCCCGGGTTGCCGGTCGAGCCGACCACCGAGGTGATGTTGATGATGCGTCCACCGCGGGCCTTCATCATCGGCCGCAGCACACCGCGCGACAGGCGGAATACCGCCGTCAGGTTGGTGTCGATCACCGCGTTCCAGTCCTCGTCCTTCATCCGCATCGCCAGCTGGTCCTGGGTGATGCCGGCATTGTTGACGAGGATATGGATGCCGCCGTGATTCTTGACGAGTTCGTCGATCAGCGCCTCGCAGCGCGCCGCGTCGTTGACGTCCAGCACCGCGCCGGCGCCCTTGAGCTGCTCGGCGGCCAGGTATTCGCCGATCGCGGCGGCGCCTTTCTCGCTGGTGGCCGTGCCGATCACCAGCGCGCCCTGCCGGGCCAGTTCCAGGGCGATCGCGCGGCCGATGCCACGCGAGGCGCCCGTCACCAGCGCGACCTGATTGTCCAGGGTCTTGCTCATCCCGTTATTTCTCCTTGTTCGCTTGGCCTTGCCGTATCCGTTTGCGGTGCGGGCGGATCAGCCGCGCACCAGCGCCAGCGTTTCCTGCAGCGAGGCCGGATCGACGATCGCACCGCCGACCAGATTGCCGTCGATGCGCTTGGTCAGGCCGGCCAGCACCTTGCCCGGGCCGCATTCGAACACATGCGTGACGCCGTCGGCGGCCATTTTCTGCACGGACTCGACCCAGCGCACCGGGGCCGCGGCCTGGCGCACCAGCGCGTCCTTGATCGCCTCGGGGTCGTCGACGATCGCCACGTCGACGTTGTTGATCAGCGGGATCGACGGCGCGGAGAACGTCAGGCCGGCCATGCGCTCGCGCAGGCGGTCCGAAGCGGGCTTGAGCAGCGAGGAATGGAACGGTGCCGAGACGGGCAGCGGCAGCGCGCGCTTGGCGCCCTTGGCCTTGGCGATTTCGCAGGCCTTTTCGACCGCGGCCTTGGCGCCGGCGATCACCACCTGCGCCGGGGCGTTGAAATTGACGGCTTCGACCACGCCGGCCGCCGAGGCCTCGGCGCAGGCAGCGCGCACGTCGTCATCGGACAGGCCGAGGATCGCGGCCATGCCGCCCTCGCCCACCGGCACCGCTTCCTGCATCGCCTGCGCGCGGAAGCGCACCAGCGGCACGGCGTCGGCAAAGGCAATCACGCCGGCGGCGACCAGCGCCGAATACTCGCCCAGGCTATGGCCGGCCACCAGCGCCGGGGCCGGACCGCCGGCCTCGCGCCAGGCGCGGTAGATCGCTACCGCGGCGGTCAGCATCACCGGCTGGGTATTGGTGGTCAGGTTCAGCTCTTCGGCCGGGCCTTCGGCGATCAGGCGCGCCAGGTCCTGGCCGAGCGCGTCGGACGCTTCCTGCAGCGTCGCGCGCACCACCGGGTTGTCGGCGAAGGCATTGAGCATTCCGACCGACTGTGAGCCTTGGCCGGGGAAGACGAATGAGAATTTCATCGGTTTCCGATCGGTTTGAAAATGGAATCGCCGGTGCGCTTCACGCATCGGCCGCGCGCATCGTGCCGCGCGCCGAGGCCTGGCACCGGCCTGCGACTTACATGCGCAGCAGTACCGCGCCCCAGGTGAAACCGCCACCCACGCCTTCCATCAGCACGTGATGGCCGGGGCGGATGCGCCCGTCGCGCACCGCGACGTCCAGCGCCAGCGGGATCGACGCGGCCGAGGTGTTGCCATGCTCGTGCACGGTCGCGATCATGCGCTCGAGCGGCAGGCCCAGCTTCTTCGCGGTGCCTTGCATGATGCGGATATTGGCCTGGTGAGGAATCAGCCAGTCGAGCTTCTCGGCGGGGAAATCTGCCGCGGCCAGCGTTTCGCGCGCGACCTTGTCGAGCACGCTGACGGCAAGCTTGAACACCGCCTGCCCATCCATGTGCAGGAAGGGATTGCCGGTGATATTGCCGGCCGCCACATTGCCCGGCACGCACAGGATATCGACATGATTGCCGTCGGCGTGCATCGCCGAGGCCATCACGCCGGGCTCGTCCGAAGCGGTCAGCACCACCGCGCCGGCGCCGTCGCCGAACAGCACGCAGGTAGTGCGATCGTTGAAGTCGAGGATGCGCGAGAACACTTCGGCGCCGATCAGCAGCACGTTGCGATGCGAGCCGCTGCGGATGAACTTGTCGGCGGTAGCCAGCGCATAGGCGAAGCCCGAGCACACGGCCTGCAGATCGAACGCCGCGCAATGGTTGGTGATGCCGAGCTTCTGCTGCACCAGGCAGGCGGTGCTCGGGAACACGTAGTCCGGGGTCGAGGTGGCGACGATGATCAGGTCGATCGACTGGCGATCGATACCGGCCGCTTCGAGCGCGCGCTCGGCCGCCTTGACCGCCAGATCGCTGCTGGTGACATCGGGCTCGGCCCAGTGGCGCGCCGAGATGCCGCTGCGCGAGACGATCCATTCGTCGCTGGTCTCGATGCCCTTCTCGGCCAGCTGCGCCGCGAGCTCGTGATTGGTGACGCGCCGCGGAGGCAGGTAGCTCCCCGTGCCGATGATTTTTGCGTAGCTTGTCATGTGGTGTCGGATCGTATTGCCGGACTCAGCGCGACCCCGGCGCGACGGCATGCCGGCCTGGCCGGTGCTGGCGCGCGGGGCGTGGGACCAGGGGCACCGGCGTCGCCGCTGCCTGGAGGATGCAGGGCAGGATCATGCGGCGTGTGCGTTGCGACCCGCGCCCGGCGGGTCCGTCTCCTGGCCCGCGGATGCGGTGCCCGCGGTGCTCGTCTTGTTGGCGAACGCCTGCGAAATACGGGCGATGACGCCATTCCTGGCCGCATCATACCCGCGTTTGATAGCCCACTCAAAAGAGTGGGCATCGGCCGAACCGTGGCTCTTGATCACCAGGCCGCGCAGCCCGAGCAGCGAGGCGCCGTTGTAGCGGGCGGGATCGAGCCGCCGCGCCAGCCGCCTGAGCACCGGCATCGCAATGCCGGCCAGCAGCTTGGTGAACCAGGAGCGGGTGAATTCCTCCTTGATCATGCTGCCGATCATCTTGGCCAAGCCTTCGGTGCTCTTGAGCGCCACGTTGCCGACAAAGCCGTCGCACACCACGATATCGGTGGTGCCCTTGAAGATGTCGTTGCCCTCGACGTTGCCGTAGAAGTTCAGCTCCGAGGCGCGCAGCAGCTCGCCGGCGCGCTTGACCACCTCGTTGCCCTTGATCACTTCCTCGCCGATGTTCAGCAGGCCGACCGTCGGATGTTCCTTGTGGTCGACCACCGCCACCATGGCCTCGGCCATGCGGGCGAATTGCAGCAGATGTTCGGGTTCGCAGTCGGCGTTGGCGCCCAGGTCCAGCACCGTGGTGCCCCAGCCCTGCTCGTTGGGAATGGTGGTGGCGATGGCCGGACGCTCGATGCCCTCCAGCGTCTTGAGCACATAGCGCGACACCGCCATCAGCGCGCCGGTATTGCCGGCCGAGATGCAGGCGTCGGCACGGCCTTCCTTGACCTGGGTCACCGCGACGCGCATCGACGAATCCTTCTTCTTGCGCAGCGCGACCTCGACCGGGTCGTCCATCGTGATCACTTCGGTGGCGGCCACCACGGTCACGCGCGGATGGTTCAGCGCGTGCAGCTTGCGCAGCTGCGGCTCGATGGCATCCGGCCGCCCCACGAGCACCATCTCGGCATCCTCGTGGGCGGCAAGAAAACTGATCGCCGCCGGCACCGTCACGGACACGCCGTGATCGCCGCCCATGCAGTCGATAGCGAGTTTGATCGTCATTGTTTGCTG
>JAPSLP010000040.1 GCA_031180665.1 Cupriavidus sp.
TCCATCTCGCGCTCGAACATCAGCGCTTCCTTCTTGCTCATGGTGTCCAGCGCGCCGGCTTCCTTGGCGGCTTCCATGTCCTTCAGGCGCTTGATCGAGGTCTTGACCGTCTTGAAGTTGGTCAGCATGCCGCCGAGCCAGCGGGCGTCGACGTAGGGCATGCCGGCGCGGCCTGCTTCCTCGGCCAGGATCTCGCGCGACTGGCGCTTGGTGCCGACGAACAGGATGGTGCCGCGATTCGCTGCCAGCTGACGCACATACTTCAGCGCGTCCTGGAACATCGGCAGCGTCTTTTCCAGGTTGATGATGTGGATCTTGTTGCGATGGCCGAAGATGAACGGGGCCATCTTGGGGTTCCAGAAGCGGGTCTGGTGGCCGAAGTGGCAACCGGCTTCCAGCATTTCACGCATGGTGACGGACATTGAATTCTCCAAAAGGGTTCGGTCTGAAGTCCGCCCCGACATTCCTGAACAGGAACACCCCGGATGAGCGGACTCGCGATTTCGCGGACGTGGCAAGCTGCCCCATCCCGCACCCGCCAGGACCGCCATCGCACCCCACGGAAATCCTAACGTTAGGAATCGGTGGAACCAGGCGAAGCCAAGCGAGCCCGCGATTGTAGCAACATCCTGGCGGTCGCTCAAGCCCGCCCGAGCTTGCCGATCCGGGAGGCACCGTCGCGGTGCGGCGCCGGCTTCTCGCCGCCGCGGGGTGCGGCGGGCCCCCGATGGTGCGATAATCCCGGTTTGCCAATCCAGAACGGGCGCCAACCCCACTTGGCGCCCGTGACACTTTTTCCGCGTCGCAGCATGAGCATCCATTTGAAGACCGCCGAAGACATCGCGCAGATGCGCGTCGCCTGCCGGCTGGCCAGCGAAGTCCTCGACTACATCACACCGTTCGTCAAGCCCGGCGTCACCACCGGCGAGCTCGACCGCCTGTGCCATGCCTATATGCGTGACGTACAAGGCACGGTGCCCGCGCCGCTGAACTATGCACCCCCGGGCTATCCGCCCTTCCCCGGCGCGATCTGCACTTCGGTCAACGACGTGATCTGCCACGGCATCCCTGGCGAGCGCGTGCTGAAGAACGGCGACGTGGTGAACCTCGACATCACGGTGATCACCAAGGAAGGCTATTACGGCGACACCAGCCGGATGTTCATCGTCGGCGAGGGCTCGATCCTGGCCAAGCGCCTGACCCAGGTAACCTTCGAATGCATGTGGAAGGGCATCGCCCAGGTGCGCCCGGGCGCCAAGCTGGGCGACATCGGCCATGTGATCCAGCAGCATGCGGAAGCAGCCGGCTACAGCGTGGTGCGCGAATACTGCGGCCACGGCATCGGCAAGAACTTCCACGAGGATCCGCAGATCCTGCACTACGGCCGCCCCGGCACCGGCATGGAGCTGCAGGCCGGCATGATCTTCACGATCGAACCGATGATCAACGCGGGCAAGCGCGACATCCGCACGATGCCCGACCAGTGGACCGTCAAGACGCGCGACCGCAGCCTGTCGGCGCAATGGGAGCACACCGTGCTGGTGACGGATACCGGCTACGAGGTGCTGACCGTCTCGGCCGGCACGCAGGCGCCGCCCGCCTTCATCACCGACACGCTCGCGGCCTGATTGCAGGGGGCGCCGGGAGGCGCCCCTGTCGTTTGGGCCGCGCCGATCCCGCCCGTTCGCCGACATACGCCGCCCCGCTCTCCGCCCTGCCCCTCGCCGCCCTCCTTCACCCATGTCGACCCAACCCGTTCCAGCCATGGATTCCTCCCCGGAACTGCTGCTCGCCACGCGCGTGCGCGACCGGCTCAAGGCCGACAAGCAGGCGCTGTTCGACGCCTTCACCGGCGGCGGCCAGGTCGGCACGCTGCTGACGCGCCTTCGCCATGCGGTCGACCAGGCGCTGGTCGAATGCTGGCGCGGCCTCGGGCTGCCGGCCGGGATGGCGCTGGTGGCGGTGGGCGGCTACGGCCGCGGCGAGCTGTTCCCGCATTCGGACGTCGACGTGCTGCTGCTGTTGCCGGCCGAGCCGGATCCGGATACGGTCGGCCGCATGGAGAAGTTCATCGGCCTGTGCTGGGACCTGGGGCTGGAGATCGGCTCCTCGGTACGCACGGTGCAGGACTGCCTGCGCGAGGCACGCCAGGACGTGACCATCCGCACCGCGCTGCTGGAAGCCCGCCTGGTGACGGGCAACCGCGAGTTGTTCGCCGACCTGCAGGCGCGCTATCGCGCCGAGCTCGACCCGCGCGCCTTCTTCCAGGCCAAGCTGCTGGAACTGCGCCAGCGCCACGCCAAGTACCAGGACACGCCCTACGCGCTCGAGCCGAACTGCAAGGAAAGCCCGGGTGGCCTGCGCGACCTGCAGGTGATCCTGTGGATGACGCAGGCGGCGGGCTACGGCGACAGCTGGAAGGAGCTGCGCGACAAGGGGCTGCTGACCGAGCGCGAGGCGCAGGAGCTGACGCGCAACGAGCGTCTGCTCAAGACCATCCGCGCGCGCCTGCATCTGCTTGCCGGGCGCCGCCAGGACGTGCTGGTGTTCGACCTGCAGACCGCGCTGGCGGAGGCCTTCGGCTATCGGCAGAACGCCAACAAGCGCGCCAGCGAGCAGCTGATGCGCCGCTACTACTGGGCCGCCAAGGCGGTGACCCAGCTCAACAGCGTGCTGCTGCTCAATATCGAGGCGATGCTGTTCCCCAGCGAGTCCAAGGTCACGCGCGTGCTCAACGAGCGCTTCGTCGAGCGCCAGGGCATGCTGGAAATCACCAGCGACGACCTGTACGAACGCAATCCGCACGCGATCCTCGAAACGTTCCTGCTGTACGAGCGCACGCCCGGCGTCAAGGGCTTGTCGCCGCGCACGCTGCGCGGCCTCTACAACGCGCGCACGGTGATGGACGCGCGCTGGCGCAACGATCCGGTCAACCGCCAGCAGTTCCTGGCGATCATCCAGGAGCCGCAAGGCATCACGCACGCCTTGCGGCTGATGAACCAGACCAGCGTGCTCGGCCGCTACCTGATCAACTTCCGGCGCATCGTCGGCCAGATGCAGCACGACCTGTTCCACGTCTACACCGTGGACCAGCACATCCTGATGGTCGTGCGCAACATGCGGCGGTTCGCCATCGTCGAACACACCCACGAGTTCCCGTTCTGCAGCCAGCTGATGGCGAACTTCGACAAGCCGTGGGTGCTGTGGCTGGCCGCGCTGTTCCACGATATCGCCAAGGGCCGCGGCGGCGACCACTCCAAGCTGGGCACCGCCGACGCGTGCCGCTTCTGCCGCCAGCACGGCATCCCGCGCGAGGACGCCGACCTGATCGCCTGGCTGGTCGAGCATCACCTGACCATGAGCCATGTCGCGCAGAAGCAGGACATGACCGATCCGGAGGTGGTCCATGCCTTCGCCCGCGTGGTCGGCAACGAGCGCTATCTGACCGCGCTGTATCTGCTGACCGTGGCCGATATCCGCGGCACCAGCCCCAAGGTGTGGAATGCGTGGAAGGGCAAGCTGCTCGAGGATCTGTACCGGATCACGCTGCGGGTGCTGGGCGGCGCGCGCGTCGATCCCCATTCGCTGTGGGCGCAGCGGCGCGAGGAAACCATCGCCGCGTTGCGGCTGCAGGCCTTCGATCCGGCTCGCGCCGAAGCGCTGTGGGAACGGCTCGACGTGGCCTTCTTCCTGCGCCACGACGCGCGCGACATCGCTTGGCTGAGCCGGCATCTGGCCCACCGCGTCGACAGCGAGCAGCCGGTGGTCAAGGCGCGCGTGTCGCCGGCCGGCGAGGGGCTGCAGGTCGCGGTCTACGCCAAGGACCAGCCCGACCTGTTCGCGCGAATCTGCGGCTACTTCGAGCGCAAGGGCTTCTCGATCCAGGAGGCGAAGATCCACACCACGCGGCATGGCTACGCGCTGGACACCTTCCAGGTGTTCGATCCCGGCGTCGTCGGCGGCGGGCGCGAAACGTACCGCGACATCATCGCGCTGGTCGAGCACGAGCTGTGCGAGCGGCTGACGCATCAGGTGCCGCTGCCCGAGCCGTCGCAGGGCCGGCTGTCGCGCCAGTCGCGCAGCTTCCCGATCAAGCCGCGCGTCGATCTGCGGCCCGACGAGCGCGGCCAGTACTTCCTTCTGGAGCTATCGGCCAACGACCGCACCGGCCTGCTGTACGCGATCGCCCGCGTGCTGGGCCGCCACCATATCTCCGTGCATACCGCACGCATCAACACGCTGGGCGAACGGGTCGAGGACATGTTCCTGGTCGACGGCAGCCGCCTTGCCGCCGACAACCGGCTCGAAATCCAGCTTGAACAGGACCTGCTCGCGGCGCTCGAAATCTGAGCCGCGACACCATTGAAACCATGAGCGATCAACCCTCCCCCAAGCGCAAGACCTTGGGACTGAAATCCGCCGCTGCGAGCGCGGCTGCCGGCGCGGCGCGCAAGAGCGGCGCCAATCGGCCGGTGCGCGTGTCGGATTTGAACCGGCGCCGCGTGCAGACCGTGGCCGAAGGCGTGCGGGCGGCGCAGCAACGCGCGGACGCCAGCGGCAAGCCGCGCAAGACCGGCGGCGCCCGGCCCGCGCCGGATGCGCGCACGGCGCGCCGTCCGGGCGGCGAAGAGCGCGGTCCGCGCCGTTTCGGCGACGACGAGCGCGGTCCGCGCCGATTCGGCGACGATGAGCGGGCACCCCGCCGTACCGGCGGCGATGAGCGGGGCCCTCGCCGCTTCGGCACTGAGGAGCGGCCACCGCGCCGTTTCGGCACTGACGAGCGGCCGCCGCGTCGTACCGGTGGCGATGAGCGGGGTCCGCGCCGTTTCGGCACTGAGGAGCGGCCACCGCGCGGGCTCGGCGCCGACGAGCGGCCGCCGCGTCGTACCGGTGGCGATGAGCGCCCACGCCGCTTCGGCGGCGACGAACCGCGCGAACGGCAGGCCCGCTCGGGCCAGCCCAGCGAACGCCGGGAACGGGCCGAGCGCGGCGACCGCCCCACCACCGGCGCGCGCCGGGAGTATGGGAGCGATCGCGGCGCACGCCCGGCACGCGGCGAACGCAGCGAATACGCGCCACGCCGCACCACCGCGCCGCGCACTGCCGAAGCCGACTCCCCCGAGCGCCCGGCCCGTCCGCGCCGTCCACAAGGCGAAGCCGGTGAAGTACGCCCGGCCCGCTCCGGCTTCGGTGCCGGCACCGGCCGCGCGCCGAAGCCGGGCAACGCACGCTCGCGCGACAACGTGCCGCCCGCCGCCCAGACACACCATGCGCTGCGCAGCCCCGCCCGCCCACCGTCGAGCACCCACGCCGCCGGCGCGGTGCACGGCGACGATGGGCTCGTGCGCTTGTCCAAGCGGATGTCCGAACTGGGCCTGTGCTCGCGCCGCGAGGCCGACGAATGGATTCCGCGCGGCTGGGTGCTGGTGGACGGCAAGCCGGTGACCGAACTGGGCACGCGCATCCGTCCGGACGCGACGATCGAGATCCAGCAGGCCGCGCGATCGGAGCAAGGCGAGCGCGTAACGGTGCTGCTGCACAAGCCGGTCGGCTACGTGTCCGGCCAGGCCGAGGAAGGCTACCAGCCGGCGGCAACGCTGTTTACCGCCGAGAACCAGTGGGAAAACGATCCGACCCGCAAGCGCTACGCGCCTTGGCAGCACAAGGGCCTGGCCCCCGCGGGACGGCTCGACATCGATTCGACCGGCCTGCTGGTGCTGACGCAGGACGGCCGCATCGCCAAGCAACTGATTGGCGAGGACTCGAACATCGAGAAGGAGTACCTGGTGCGCGTGGTCTGGGAGGATGCGCCCGATGGTCCCGTCGAGCGCAATATCTCGGCCGTGTTCCCCGCCGAGCGCCTCGACAAGCTGCGCCACGGCCTGTCGCTCGACGGCGAGCCGCTCAAGCCGGCCAAGGTCAGCTGGCAGAACGAGGAGCAGTTGCGCTTCGTGCTGCGCGAAGGCAAGAAACGGCAGATCCGCCGGATGTGCGAGCAGGTCGGCCTGAGGGTGGTCGGACTGAAGCGCGTCCGCATGGGCCGCATCGTGCTGGGCGACCTGCCGGTGGGCCAGTGGCGCTTCCTGGGGCCGTTCGAAAAGTTCTGAGTGAGTTGATGGCGGCGCGCGAGGCGCGCCGCTCTGACGCGTACGAAGCTACTGCGCAACGCGGACACCTTCCGGTTCGCGCCCGGTCATGCAACAGCGGCCGGCGCGGTCGTGCTTCCACGGTCGATGCCGATATTGCGCAAGGCGGCATGCCACTCGTCGCTTACCATTGGGCGCAGTAACAGGTGAGTCGCGGGCAGTCCGAACAGCAAATGGCACACCCACGCGATGGGGCCATGGTCCCGCAGCGGCAACGGATTCCAGCTCACCGCCAGCAAGACGTCCCCGGGATGTGCCTTGGCGTCATTGACATCGACGTTGGCATGGCCGAACGCTAGGCGGGACAACGTTAGGCCAATGCTCCCAACCCTCGATGCCAGTGCGGATGGTGCCCGATATCCGACCCGGAATGTGGCACCACGCCATTGCAGTTCGCCGGAATAGGACTGGCCTGGCCCCACAGTTTTGGCACTGGCCGCCGCGCCTTGCAGCAACCCGCGCACGTCGCTCCATGTTTGCGCGACGCCCAAATCGACGGAATGGCAATTCATGCCCTCTCTCCTGATGGTCCAAACGAAACGCAGCTTTCCGCTGCGAAACGAGGACCATAGTGAGAGCAAGCTGTGGCGTCTTTCGGTATCTGGCGTCAAAAGTAGGCGCCGGACAGCCCGCCACGGCAGCGGCGCGTTCAGTCGTCGCCGGCTGCGGCCGGGAGATCGGGAAACAGCACCTCGGTAAAACCGAACTTGCTGAAGTCGTTCACCCGCATCGGGTAAAGAATGCCGCGCAGATGGTCGCACTCGTGCTGCACCACGCGCGCATGGAAGCCCTCGGCGACGCGCTCGATGCGCTGCCCCATCAGGTCGAAGCCGGTATAGCGCAGGCTGGTATGGCGCGGCACCATGCCGCGCAGCCCGGGCACCGACAGGCACCCTTCCCAGCCGTCCTCCATCTCGTCGGACAGCGGCGTCAGCTCCGGATTGATCAGCACCGTCTTGGGCACCTGCGGCGCGTCCGGATAGCGCGGATTGCGTTCGAAACCGAAGATCACCACCTGCAGGTCGACGCCGATCTGCGGCGCCGCCAGGCCCGCGCCATTGGCGTGGTCCATGGTGTCGAACATGTCCTCGATCAGCGTGCGAAGTTCGGGGGTATTGAAGCGCTGGACGGGACGCGCCACCTGCAGCAGCCGGGGGTCGCCCATTTTCAGAATGTCGCGAATCATTGCTTGTCCTCTGCTCGGCCAGCCGGCGTCATACCGGCTGCCGGATGCGGCGGTTTCCGCCGAAATTCCGTCGATTATAGCCAGCGCTTCTGCGGCAGGCAGGCGAGGACAACCGGGTCGGAATCCGCGCTTCACGCCGCGAAGATCTTTTCCACGTCGACGTCGATCGACCGCAGGCGCTCGAGCGGCACATGGGGCGCCAGATAGCGCAGCATCGCCTGCGCGCGCGATTCCAGCGTCGGGCAGCCGAATGTCCACTGCTTGTCGCCGTCCCACATGTCGAGCAGCGGCGAAAACAGGTTCGCGACGGCCTGCCGGATGCGGTCCAGCGACGATGCCTGCGACGGCGCGGACGAGACCCGGCACACGAGACGTCCTGCAGGCCGCTCGACGCTGCGCGTGCGGACCTTGAGGCGGCGCAGGATGCCGGTGTCCGTATCGGCGATATACGCGAGCTGGAAATACTGGCCGCGGAACACGAAGGCTTGCTCATGCCGCTGTGCCGGCTGTTGCTGGAAGCCTTCGCGCAAGCGCTCGAGCTTGACGCGGACGGCAACCCAGTCCAGGCATTGCGCCTGGTTTGCTGCGATCGAGCCCATGGGAACCCCTTGTCGTGTGGAACACGTGGTGGAAGAACCCCGGGAGGTTAGTCGCGCGGCAGAGGCCGGTTCTTTCGGATTCGGCCCTGCCCCTTTACTTCGGCGACCCGCGATCGCCTGTCTCACTGCACGACGCCGCGGCTCGCGGCCTGCCCTGTCAGCGTCCCGCCACGCCGTGCTCTTCGAGCAGCGCCATCATGCCGGCCTCGTCCAGCACCGGCACGCCCAGCTCCTGCGCCTTGGCCAGCTTGCTGCCGGCCTCCTCGCCGGCCACCACGTAGTCGGTCTTCTTCGACACCGAGCCCGCGACCTTGGCGCCGGCCGCCTCCAGCATTTCCTTGGCCTCCTCGCGCGACAGCGTCGGCAGGGTGCCGGTCAGCACGAAGGTCTTGCCCGCCAGCGGCGCGGGGGCGCGCGCGGCCGGCTCGCTCTCGGGCCAGTGCACGCCAGCTGCGCGCAGTTGCTCGATGACCTCGACGTTGTGCGCCTCGGCAAAGAAATGCGCGATCGACTGCGCGACCACCGGTCCGACGTCGTTGACCTCCAGCAGCGCCGCTTCGTCGGCCGCCATCAGCCCGTCGAGCTTGCCGAAATGCCGCGCCAGGTCCTTGGCGGTCGCCTCGCCGACATGGCGGATGCCCAGCGCGAAGATGAAGCGGTTCAGCGTGGTGGCGCGCGAGGCGTCGATCGCGGCCACCAGATTGCTGGCCGACTTGTCGGCCATGCGGTCCAGTGCCGCCAGCTTGGCCACGCCCAGCTTGTACAGGTCGGCCGGCGTGCGGACGATGCCCTGTTCGACCAGCTGGTCGACCACCTTCTCGCCCAGCCCTTCGATATCCATCGCGCGGCGCTGGGCGAAATGCAGCAGCGCCTGCTTGCGCTGCGCCGCGCAGATCAGCCCGCCGGTGCAGCGCGCGATCGCCTCGTCCTCGAGCCGCTCGATATGCGAGCCGCACACCGGGCACGCGGTCGGCATCGTGAAGGGCCGCGCATCGGCGGGCCGGCGCTCGGGCACCACCGCGACGACTTCCGGGATCACGTCGCCGGCGCGGCGCACGATCACGGTGTCGCCGATATGCACGTCCTTGCGGCGGATCTCGTCCTCGTTGTGCAGCGTGGCATTGGTCACCGTGACGCCGCCGACAAACACCGGCGCCAGCCGCGCCACCGGCGTGATCGCGCCGGTGCGGCCGACCTGGACCTCGATGTCCTCGACCACGGTGGTCATTTCCTGCGCCGGAAACTTGTGCGCCAGCGCGAAGCGCGGCGCGCGCGAGACGAAGCCCAGGCGTTCCTGCTCCTCGACCGCATTGACCTTGTAGACCACGCCGTCGATGTCATAGGGCAGGCTGTCGCGCTTCGTGCCGATGCGGCGGTAGAAGCCGAGCAGCCCCTGCGCCCCCTTGACGACGTCGCGCTCGGCGCAGACCGGCAGGCCGAGCGCGGCGAAGCGCTCGAGCAGCGCATCGTGGGTGGGCGGGCGCGGCTCGCCGTCCAGCTCGCCCAGCCCATAGGCAAAGAACGACAACGGACGGCGCGCAGTGATGCGCGGATCGAGCTGGCGCAGGCTGCCGGCCGCGGCATTGCGCGGATTGACGAAGGTCTTCTCGCCGGCCTCGGCCTGGCGCGCGTTGAGCCGGTCGAAATCGCGCCGGTACATGAAGACCTCGCCGCGCACTTCGATCACCGCGGGGGCGCCGGCCTTGAGCTTGAGCGGAATCGCCTTGATCGTGCGCACATTGGCGGTCACGTCCTCGCCGGTCTCGCCATCGCCGCGCGTGGCGGCCTGCACCAGCCGGCCGTTCTCGTAGCGCAGCGACATCGCCAGCCCGTCGAATTTCAACTCGCAGGCGTATTCGACCGCATCGGCGGACGAAAACAGATCGGCGGTGCCCTCGGGGGCCACCGTGCGGCCCAGGCCCTGCGCGCAGCGGCGATCGAAACCGATCACGTCGTCGTCATCGAACGCATTGCTCAGCGACAGCATCGGCAGCCGATGCCGCACCGTCGCGAACGCCGTCAGCGGCTGGCCGCCGACGCGCTGGGTCGGCGATTCGGGCGTCAGCAGTTCGGGATGCTCGGCCTCGAGCGCCTGCAGTTCACGAAACAACGCGTCGTACTCGGCGTCCGGAATGCTGGGCGCGTCGAGCACGTAATACTGGTAGTTGTGGTGCTCGATCTGCTCGCGCAGCCAGTCGGCGCGCGCGGCAGGGGCATCGGGCTTGTCGGCGGAATTATCCGGCCGCGTGGCGTCGGCCGCGTCGGCCGCGGCGGTACGCGGCGCGTCGGCCGCAGTGGGAGCGCCGTGTTTCTTTGCTGGCATGGGAGCGTGACGGTACGAAAAAGCAGGCGGCGAAAAGGCGGACGGCGGGAAACGATGCGCGTCCGCGCCTCAGCTGCTGAACAGCCGCAATGCCACCGGCGATCCGGCCGGCATGCCGCGCGTCTCGAGCTTGTCGTAGAGCGCCTGCAGCTGCTGGAAGATGGCGACGAAGGACGTCTCGGTCAGCGGCCGATGATTGTCGTCGACCAGTCTCGCGCCCATCCGCTGCGCCAGGCTGTCGCCGTACTCGCACATGGTCTTCAGCGGCTTGACCGCCTGGGAAGCCTGCGGCACGTCGAGCAGCAGCGTGATCTGGCTGCCCGCCTTGACGGTCAGGTCGTCGCGCAGGAAGTTGGTATCGCCGAACTGCAGCGTAAACAGCGCCCGCTGGATGCCGTCGGGGCCGGCCTGGTAGCGGGTGAAGCGGGTGCCGTCGCGCGACAGCACCAGGCCGTCCTGGGTGGCGACGTTCTGCACATAGGCGGCCGACCACGGCGCGCCGTCGGAAACCACGTTGACGCCCAGCTGAACGTCGCAGGCCGCGGCAAAGCCGTCGAGTTCGCGCGCATTGGCGACGGTCTCGCTCATGTCGGGCAACTCCGCCGACGCGTCGAGCGATTCGGCCAGCGCCTCGACCGCGTTGACGAACTCGGAGAACTCCAGCGCGTTCAGCGGGCCGCCGCGATTGGCCAGCTGCACCGCGACCTGCAGATCCTCGTATTGATGGCCGGCGGTCACCGGCTCCCAGGCGTTGGCCGGCTCGTACAGGCCCTCGATGTGGACCTGCTTGGTGCCGGCCCGACGCAGGCGCCCGGTCAGCGGCAGGATGCGGTCGCCGGAGGCCTTGCGTTCCAGGTGCAGCGGCACGATGCAGTCGATCAGCGGATCGATCACGGCGGGCCTGGGCTGGCCGTCGGCCACGATGGGTTCGGCCACCGGTTCGGACTGCGGCGCGGCTGTCGGGGCTACCGCCGCAGCGGACGCCTGCGCCGAAGCCGGTGCGGACGCCTCGCCGGCGGCAGCATGCGCGTCGCGCTCGTTCTGCGCGGCGTTCTGCGCGGCGTTCTGCGGAGCCTGCGTGCGGGGGGACGGCGCGCTGCGCGCGATACCGTCGGCGACCTCTTCGGCCAGCAGCTCGTCGGCATCGGCACTGCCGGACACCAGCGGGGATGCCGCCTGCGCGGCCTGCGCCGCCTGGGCGTCGTCATCGAGCGGCGGCACCGCCAGCGTCGGCTCCTTGCGCTGGATCGTTTCGGGACGCGGCGGCTCGTGCAGCTTGGCGCTGACCTCGGGCTTGATTTCCTCGCCCACCACCGGCTCGCGCATCGGCGGCAGGTCGTCCTCGGGTTGCAGCGCGCGCGGCCGGCGCGACTTGCGGATCTGCCATTGGTTGTAGGCCACCACCAGCAGCAGCAGCACGATGCCGGCGACGACCAGCGCGGTTTGCAGATCCATCACGCGCGCCCTCCACGGTTCAGTGCAATCGTCAGCCCGTCCGCGAGCCCATGCGTCGATCGAAGCAATCCGGTCATGCCGCCTCCGCCATCGAAACGGCCGCGTCCATGTCAACGGCGACGATCCGCGACACGCCCTGCTCCTGCATCGTGACGCCGATCAGCTGGTGCGCCATTTCCATTGCGATCTTGTTGTGTGAGATGAAGACGAACTGCGTCTTGTCGGACATGCGCGCGACCATATTGGCGTAGCGCTCGGTATTGGCGTCGTCCAGCGGCGCGTCGACCTCGTCCAGCAGACAGAACGGTGCCGGATTCAGCTGGAACATCGCGAACACCAGTGCGATCGCGGTCAGCGCCTTCTCGCCGCCCGACAGCAGATGGATGGTCGAGTTCTTCTTGCCCGGGGGCTGCGCCATCACCTGCACGCCGGCATCGAGGATTTCCTCGCCGGTCATGATCAGCTTGGCCTGGCCGCCGCCGAACAGCTGTGGGAACAGCTCGCCGAAATGATGATTGACCTGGTCGAAGGTGCCCTGCAGCAGCGCGCGCGTTTCCTGGTCGATCTTGTGGATCGCGTCTTCCAGCGTCTGGATCGCGTCGTTCAGGTCGGCCGACTGCGCATCGAGGAAGGTCTTGCGCTCGCGCGCGGCCGCCAGTTCCTCCAGCGCGGCCATGTTGACCGGGCCGAGCGCGTTGATGGCGTTGTTGATGCGCGTGACTTCGCCCTGCAGATACGAGGGCTTCATGTCGCCGCTGAGCTTGCCGACCAGCGCGGCCTCGTCGACCTCGGCGGCGGCCAGCTGCTCGGCGAACTGCTCCTGCGCCAGGCGCGCGGCCTGCTCCTTGAGCTGCAGCTCGGTGATGCGGTCGCGCAGCGGCTGCAGGCTGCGCTCGGCGGCCAGGCGCTGCTCGTCGAACTGACGCAGCTGCGCCGACAGCGCGTCGAGCTCGATGCGGGCCGCCGCCAGCTTCTGCTCGCGTTCGGCGCGCAGCTCGAGCGCTTCCTGCAGGCCGGTGTGCGCGGTCTGCTCGTTGATGGTTTCCAGCTCGGCGCGCGCATTCTCCAGCGATTCGGCGATGCGCTCGCTCTGGTCGCCCGCGACCTGGATATTGCGGCGCAGCTCGTCGATGCGGGTCGCCAGATTGCGCTCGGCGAACACCGCCTCCTGCGCGGCGCGTTCCAGATCGCGCAACTGCTGGCGCGCCTCCGACAGCTTGCCGTCCAGCGCTTCGTAGGCCATCTGATGGTCTTCGTGCGCGGCCTGCATCTCGGCCAGCTCGGTATCGTGCCGCTCGAAGTTGGCCTCCGATTCGGCTTTCAGTGCACGCTGCTCGTCGATCTGCGCGGCGATTTCCTCCAGCTCCTCGCGGATCTGGCCGCTGCGCGCGGCGTAGCGCTCCATCGCCTGCGACAGCTTGAGCACGTCCATCTGCAGCCCGTGGACGCGCCGCGTGACGCGCTCGCTGTCGGCGCGCGCTTCCACCAGCTTGCGGCTGCCCTCGGTATAGGCGACTTCGGCGCGCACCGCCTGCGCCTTGGCCTCGTCCGCCAGCAGCGTCTGCGCGCGGGCCTGCTTCTGCAGATTCTCGATTTCCTGCTCGCGCGCCAGCATGCCGGCCTGCTCCGAGTCGGCGGCATACAGATGCACCGAGCTGCGGCCGACCAGATGGCCCTCGGCGACGACGAAGGTCGCGCCCTCGGGCAGGTTCGCGCGTGCGGCCAGCGCCTGCTCCATGTCGTCGGCGGTGTAGACGTCGGCCAGCCAGTCCTGCATCACCGCGCGGATGCCCGGCTCGGTGATCTGCAGCAGCGACATCAGCGGCCGCAGTCCGGCCGGCGCTTCACCCGGGCGTGCCGCAGGGGGCGGCGCGTAGAAGGCGAGCTTGGCCGGCGGCGCGTCGGTCAGCAGGCCCTTGATCGAATCGAGGTTCGAGACTTCCAGCGCGGCCAGCTTTTCGCGCAGCACCGACTCGAGCGCATTTTCCCAGCCCGGTTCGATATGGATCTTCTTCCACAGGCGCGGCAGCTCGTCCAGGCCGTGCCTGGCCAGCCAGGGCTGGACCTTGCCTTCGCTCTGCACGCTCTGCTGCAACTGCCGCAGCGCGGCCAGCCGCGCTTCCAGCGCCGCGATGGCGCCGGCCTCGCGCTGCACACGCTCCTGCGCGCCGCGGCGCTCGCCATCCAGACGCGGCAGATTGTCCTCGGCCTCGGCCAGCGCGGCCTGGGCGTCTTCGAGCATCGCCTCGTGTTCGGCGAGCTCGGCGCGCAATTCCTCGAGCCGTACGTCGTCGGGCCGGTCCAGGCCCTTTTCCTCGCTGGACAGGCGTTCGCGGCGCTGCTCCAGCTGCAGCAGCAGCTGATCGGCGTTGCGCTGATGCGCCGCCTCGAGCTTGAGCGCCTGCTCGGCTTGCATGATGCCGGTGCGCTGCTCGTTCAGCAGGGCCTGCGCGTCGCGCCATTGCGCCTCCAGCGTCGGCAGCGCCTCGCTCTGCTGCTCGACCGCCTGCTGCGCCTCGATGGTGCGGCCCTCGGCCAGCGCCAGTTCCTCTTCGGCCTGCTCGAGTTCGTCGCTCGCCTGCTGCGCCTTGGCCTGCCACTGCTCGCGCTGCGCGGTCAGCGCCGCGATCTGGGCCTGCACGCGGTTGCGCGATTCGACCACATAGCGGATCTCGGCCTCGAGCTTGCTGACCTCGGTGTTCGCCTCGTAGAGCGCACCCTGCGCGGCGTGCATGCCGTCGGAAGCGGCGTAGTGCGCCGCGCGCAGCGTTTCGAGCTCCGCCTCGACGTGACGCAGCTGCGCGGTCTGCGCTTCCAGGTCGATCTGGGCCTGTTCGATCGCGCGCTGATGGCGTTCCTGCTCGGCCAGCGCCTCGCGCTTGCGCAGCAGCCACAGCAGATGCTGTTTCTCCTCGCCCTCGGCCTGCAGCGCCTTGAAGCGCTGCGCGACCTCGGCCTGGCCCTCGAGCTTGTCGAGGTTGGCCGAGAGCTCGCGCAGGATGTCCTCGACCCGGGTCAGGTTCTCGCGCGTGTCCGACAGGCGGTTCTCGGTCTCGCGGCGGCGCTCCTTGTACTTGGACACACCGGCCGCTTCCTCGAGGAAGATGCGCATGTCGTCGGGCTTGGCCTCGATGATCCGCGAGATCATGCCCTGGCCGATGATCGCGTAGGCGCGCGGCCCCAGGCCCGTGCCCAGGAAGATGTCCTGGATGTCGCGCCGGCGCACCGGCTGGTTGTTGATGTAATAGGACGAGGTGCCGTCGCGCGTCAGCACGCGCTTGACGGCGATCTCGGCGTACTGGCTCCACTGCCCGGCGGCGCGGCCTTCCGCGTTGTCGAACACCAGCTCGACGCTGGCCCGCCCGGCCGGCTTGCGCGCGGTGGAACCGTTGAAGATGACGTCCTGCATCGATTCGCCGCGCAGCTCGGAAGCGCGCGACTCGCCCAGCACCCAGCGCACCGCATCGATGATGTTGGACTTGCCGCAGCCGTTGGGACCGACGATGCCGACCAGTTGGCCCGGCACTTGGAAATTGGTGGGATCGACAAAGGACTTGAAGCCCGCCAGCTTGATCGAGGACAGTCGCACGGTTGGTCGTGAATTGGTCTGAATCCGTGGTGAGGCACGCCCGCGAGCGGCACCCAGAAAGGCCGGACAGCCTGCGCGACGCCCTGTGCGGACGTGCCGCCCGCACCGCATTCGTCGCGCACTTGTGCCCGAAAATTGGCGCTAATCATACCATCGGAGTGACGCCGTCCAGCCGGATTTACCGGCAGTTACGGGGTCGTTGCCGCCTCATCCGGGCGGCATGCCGGCGGCACCCCGGGCCGCACCGGCCCGGTCTTGCGGCGACCCCGGCGGCACACCGGCCGGCGCGCCGAGCCTACTGCCCCTGCAGGCCCGTACAGCCGGCGCCGTCGGACGCGGGCGCCCGTGTCCGCCCGCTGCCGCGATGCACCAGACCGGACAGCGCCCCGGCCGCCACGATGCACAGTCCGCCCGCTGCCTCCTTCCAGCTCAGCGTCTCGGTCGCCAGCCACCACGAGGACACCGCCGCGACCACGATCTCGAACAGCATCAGCAGCGAGACGCGGTTGGCAGGCAGATGCTGCAGCCCGTACTGGACGATGGCATTGCCGACCACCAGCGTCGCCGCCAGGCCGAGCACCAGCAGCGGGGCCGCCACGCGGGCCTGCGGGGCGATCGCCACCGCGCCGGCGTCCAGCCACAGCGCCGCGACGCCGCCGACCACGGTGCCGCCGCCGAACACCATCAGCGTGCGCAGCCGCGCGTCCATCTCGGGAAAGCGCTGGCCGGCACGGCGCGACAGCACGTTGTTGAACGCGAAGGCGATGCCGGCGGCGAGGCCCGCCCATTCGGCGGCATCGCCCGGCAACGGTAAGCCGACTTCGGGCGTCCACAGCATCAGCCCGGCGCCGAACATCGCCAGCGCGACCAGTATCAGCCCCGCCGTCGAGACCCGCTCGCCCAGCAGTAGCCGCGCGACCAGCACGGTCCACACCGGGGTCAGATAGAACAGCAGCAGGACCCGCATCACGTGGCCGTGAACACTGCCCCAGACGAAGCCCGCATTGGTGATGCCGGCCGCCAGCGCGATCGCGACGAACAGCCACGAACGGCGCAGGCCCCGCAATTGCCGCCGCAGCACCAGCAGCGCCAGCACGGCGGCGACCGCGCTGACCACCGCCGCCGCCTTCATGCCGCCCAGGCCCCAGGCGGCCAGCAATCGATACGGATACCAGGCGATGCCCCACACCGAGGCGCCGAGCAGGATCGACAGGGAAGCCTTGAAGGCATCGGCGTGGGCGTCGGCATGGGAGGCGCCGGGCCGCACGTTGGCGTTGGAATGGCTCATGGAGTGGAAACACTGGCAGACGGCACCCGGGAACCGGTGCCTGACAAGTATCTGGATGATATGGGTGCCCGACCGCGGCCCGCTAAGCCAGCTAAGCCAGCTAAGCCAGCTAAGCCAGCTAAGCCCGCTAAGCCAACTAAGCCCGCTAAGCCCGTCAAGCCCGTCAAGCCCGTTGGCCCAGATCGGGCTGAATGGGCCGAATGGGCCCGATGTAGCCGGACCGGGCCGGAACGCGCGCGGCCCGCCGGTCCCTCGGCGCGGCGCCTCGTCCCTTATAATGCTGCGTTTCGACAGGCCTTCGACCCATCATGAACCCGCGCCTCGATTTGCTGCAGCCCTACCCGTTCGAGAAACTGAAGGCACTGTTTGCCGGAATCGAGCCCAACGGTGCGCTGCGGCCGATCAGTTTCGGCATCGGCGAGCCCAAGCATCCGACCCCGCGCTTCATCCGCGATGCGCTGGCCGAGTCGCTTGGCGGGCTGGCGAATTATCCCACAACGGCCGGTTCCGAAACGCTGCGCCAATGCATCGCGAGCTGGCTGGAACGCCGCTACGGCCTGCCCCGCGTCGACCCCGCCAGCCAGGTGCTGCCGGTGACCGGCTCGCGCGAGGCGCTGTTCGCCTTCGCCCAGACCGTGGTCGACGGCACCCGCCCCGGCGCGCTGGTGCTGTGCCCGAACCCCTTCTATCAGATCTACGAGGGCGCCGCGCTGCTGGCCGGCGCCACGCCGGTGTTCGCCAACAGCGATCCCGCACGCAATTTCGCCCCCGCCTTCGACCGCATTGCGGACGACGTCTGGCCGCGCGTGCAGCTGGTCTATATCTGCTCGCCGGGCAATCCCACCGGCGCGGTGCTGTCGCTGGAAGACTGGCGCCAGCTGTTCGCGCTGTCGGACCGCCACGGCTTCGTGATCGCCTCCGACGAGTGCTACTCCGAAATCTATTTCGACGAAGGCAAGGCGCCGCTGGGCGCGCTGGAGGCGGCGCACCGGCTGGGCCGGGGCTTCGAGCGGCTGGTGATGTTCTCCAGCCTGTCCAAGCGCTCGAACGTGCCGGGCCTGCGCTCGGGCTTCGTCGCCGGCGACGCGGCGCTGCTGGGCCGCTTCCTGCTGTATCGGACCTATCATGGCGGCGCGATGAACCCGGCGGTGCAGAGCGCCAGCGTGGCGGCCTGGAACGACGAGGCGCACGTGCGCGAGAACCGCGCCGCCTATGTCGCCAAGTTCGCCGAGGTCACGCCGATGCTGGCCGAGGTGCTGGACGTCGCGCTGCCCGACGCAGGCTTCTATCTGTGGGCCGACGTCTCGCGCACCGGCCTGACCGACACCGAGTTCGCCGCGCGGCTCTATGCCGAGCAGCACCTGACCGTGCTGCCCGGCAGCTATCTGGCGCGCGAGGCCGACGGCTTCAATCCGGGCGCCAATCGCGTGCGGATGGCGCTGGTGGCGACGCCGGAGGAATGCCGCGAGGGCGCCGAGCGCATCGTCGCCTTCTGCCGGGGCCTGGCGGGCCGCGGCTGATCCGAGCGGAGCGCGATTCGCCTCCGATTCGATCCCGGGATTCGCCCCTTGGATCTGGAATCAGCCGCAATATCCGTCCCAATATCGGCCGCCGAGCGCAACCCGGCGCGGCGGCCACGAATTCAACCACGACAACACGCGAAGAAACGCATATGACGCAAGCACTGCAAGCTCTGATCGACCAGGCCTGGGAAGACCGCGCCAGCCTGTCGCCCAAGTCCGCCCCGGCCGACATCCGCGAAGCGGTGGCCACGGTGATCGGCCAGCTCGACGCGGGCACGCTGCGCGTGGCCGAAAAGCAAGGCAACGACTGGATCGTCAACCAGTGGATCAAGAAGGCGGTGCTGCTGTCGTTCCGCCTGGAAGACAATGCGCCGATGGCCGCCGGCGGCTTCGCGCAGTTCTACGACAAGGTGCCGACCAAGTTCGCCAACTGGTCGGCCGACGATTTCGCCAAGGGCGGCTTTCGCGTGGTGCCGCCGGCGGTGGCCCGCCGCGGCTCCTTCATCGCGAAGAACGCGGTGCTGATGCCCTCGTACGTCAACATCGGCGCCTATGTCGATGAAGGCACCATGGTCGATACCTGGGCCACGGTCGGTTCGTGCGCGCAGATCGGAAAGAACGTGCACCTGTCGGGCGGCGTCGGCATCGGCGGCGTGCTCGAGCCGCTGCAAGCCAACCCGGTCATCATCGAGGACAACTGCTTCATCGGCGCCCGCTCGGAAGTCGTCGAGGGCGTGATCGTCGAGGAGAACTCGGTGATCTCGATGGGCGTCTACCTGGGCCAGTCGACCAAGATCTACGATCGCGAAACCGGCGAGATCCACTATGGCCGCGTGCCGGCGGGCTCGGTGGTGGTGGCAGGCAACCTGCCGTCGAAGGATGGCAAGTACAGCCTGTACTGCGCCGTGATCGTCAAGAAGGTCGACGCGCAGACGCGCGCCAAGACCAGCCTGAACGACCTGCTGCGCGGCGACTGATGACAGCGCGGTGGCGGCCCGCGTGCCGCCGCCGCTGTCCGCTGCGTTCCCCCTCGCCCCGAGCGGTGCACCGCGCCGGCTCCCACGTGAGGTGACCCATGCCCTCCCTTCGCAAGCGATTCATGGCCCTGGACCCCGCTACCGTCAGCACCGTGCTGTCCCTGCTGCCGACCATTCTCGAGCAGGCCAACAAGACCATCGAGAAGTTCAAGAAGGGCAAGCGCAAGGACGAGCCGGCCGACGGCGGCGACGGCATGCCGGCGCCCGATCCGCAGGAACTGGCGCGCCAGCTGGCCGCGCGCGTCGCCGAGCTGGAAACGGCCGCGATGCAGCAGGCCGAGAACGTCAAGCTGCTCGCGGAACAGCATGCGATCACCATCGACGCGCTGCGCAAGGAAGCGGCGCGGCTGGACCGCCGGCTGCGGCTGATGACCGGGGTGGCGATGGCCGGCTTCGCGCTGGGCCTGCCCGCGCTGGTGGTCGCCATCAACCTGCTGCTGCGCTGAACCGGCAGCGGCACGCGCCATCGCCGCCCTCATCTCATCGTCCATCGCCGCCATCGCGCCTCGCTCCCCCTGCCAACGATGCATTTCTCATCCGCCATGACCGTCCAGCTCTACGGCATCCCCAACTGCGATACCGTCAAGAAAGCCCGCACCTGGCTCGAAGCCAACGGCGTCGACTACGCCTTCCACGATTTCAAGAAGCAGGGCGTCGACGAGGCGATGCTGCGCCGCTGGCTGAAACAGGTGCCACTGTCGCTGCTGCTCAATCGCAAGGGCACCACCTGGCGCGCCCTGCCGGACGCCGACAAGGCGCTGGCCGAGCACGCCGATGGCGCGATCGCGCTGATGCAGCGCAGCCCCTCGCTGATCAAGCGGCCGGTACTCGAGCATGACGGCGCGGTCGCGGTCGGCTTTGCCGCGGACCAGTACGCCGCGCGTTTCCAGGGCTGAGCCCGCCGCCTGCCGGATGGCCCGTTCGTTCCATTGCCTGCCTTCGACTGCCCGATCCACCATCGCCGCCCCATGACCTCCAACGCCCCGACCACGCCCGAAGCCAACCCCACGCTGGCGCTGACCGAAGACCTGATCCGCCGCCAGTCGGTGACCCCCGCCGACGAAGGCTGCCAGGCCGTGCTGCAGGCGCGGCTGACCGCGCTCGGCTTCACCTGCGAATCGCTGGTCAGCGGTCCGGACTCGTTCCGCGTCACCAACCTGTGGGCCGTCAAGCGCGGCCGGCTGGGCACGGACGGCAAGCTGCTGGCCTTCGCCGGCCACACCGACGTGGTGCCGACCGGCCCGCTGGAGCAATGGACCTCGCCGCCGTTCGAGCCGACCCATCGCGACGGCAAGCTGTACGGCCGCGGCGCCGCCGACATGAAGACCTCGATCGCGGGCTTCGTGGTGGCGATCGAGGAATTCCTGCAGGCCCATCCGGACCATGCCGGCTCGATCGCGCTCCTGATCACCAGCGACGAGGAAGGCCCGGCCCACGACGGCACCGTCAAGGTGGTACAGGCCCTGCAGGCCCGCGGCGAACGGCTCGATTACTGCGTGGTCGGCGAGCCGACCTCGGTCGATACGCTTGGCGACATGGTCAAGAACGGCCGGCGCGGCTCGCTGTCCGGCAAGCTGACCGTCAAGGGCGTGCAGGGCCATATCGCCTATCCGCACCTGGCGCGCAACCCGATCCATCTGGCCGCGCCGGCACTGACCGAACTGGTCGGCGAGCGCTGGGACGACGGCAACGAGTATTTCCCGCCGACCACCTGGCAGATGTCGAACATCCACGCGGGCACCGGCGCGACCAACGTGATCCCCGGCCACGTGACGATCGATTTCAACTTCCGCTTCTCGACGGCCAGCACGCCGGAGCAGCTGAAGGCCCGCGTGCACGCGATCCTCGATCGCCACGGGCTCGAATACCAGCTCGACTGGACGCTGGGCGGCGAACCGTTCCTGACGCCGCGCGGCGAGCTGTCGGAGGCGATGGCCGCGGCGATCGCCGCCGAGACCGGCGTGCAGACCGAACTGTCGACCACCGGTGGCACCTCGGATGGCCGCTTCATTGCGAAGCTGTGCCCGCAGGTGATCGAGTTCGGCCCGCCCAACGCGAGCATCCACAAGATCGACGAGCACGTCGAAGTGCGCTTCATCGAGCCGCTGAAGAACATCTATCGCGGCGTGCTGGAACGGCTGATCGCCTGAGCGATCCTGCCGTTACTGCGCCGCCCCATCCCCCCCAACCACTCTGCGCCATGGCCACCGCCTCTCCCCTGTCCACCGTCCGCGATCTGCTGCGCCTGGCGGTGTCGCGCTTCACCCAGGCCGGCCTGTCGTTCGGGCACGGCACCGACAACGCCTACGACGAGGCCGTCTACCTGATCCTGCATACGCTGCATCTGCCGCTCGATACGCTCGACCCTTTCCTCGACGCGCGGCTGCTGCCCGAGGAAATCGCCGCGGTGATGGAGGTGATCCGCCGCCGCGTCGACGAGCGCGTGCCGGCGGCCTACATCACGCACGAGGCGTATATGCATGGACAGCGCTTCTATGTCGACGAGCGCGTGATCGTGCCGCGCAGCTTCATCGGCGAGCTGCTGCAGGACGGACTGGCCCCGTGGGTCAACGACATCGAGGCGATCGGCCCGGTGCTGGAGCTGTGCACCGGCTCGGGCTGCCTGCCGATCCTGGCCGCGCAGGCCTGGCCGCACGCGAGCATCGATGCGGTTGACATCTCCGCCGATGCGCTGGACGTGGCGCGCCGCAATGTCGCCGACTACGGCCTCGAGAACCGCATCCATCTGTATCACGGCGACCTGTACGCGCCGCTGCCGGCGGGCGCGACCTACGACGTGATCCTGAGCAATCCGCCCTATGTGAACGAAGGCGCCATGCAGCGGCTGCCGGCCGAATACCAGGCCGAGCCGCGCATCGCGCTCGCCGGCGGCGACGACGGCATGGACGTGGTGCGCCGGATCGTGGCAGGCGCACGCGCCCGGCTCAACCCGGGCGGCGTGCTGGTGGTGGAGATCGGCAACGAGTTCGACCATGTCGAGGCCGCCTTCCCCGATCTGGAACTGATCTGGCTGGCGGTCAGCGCCGGCGAGGAGCAGGTGTTCCTGCTGACGTACGAGGCGCTGCAGGCGGCGGGCCTGTAAGCGCGCCGGATTGTCGCGGCCGGGCCATTGCCTATTGCCCGGCCGCCAGCGCCGCCGCCGCGGCCCGCACCGCGGTCGTGCACTGCTCGACCACCCCTTCGCGCCAGTCGTCGGCGTCGCCATAGAAGGCCCGCCACATGCCCTGGCGGATCAGCGCGCGCTGCGTGTTGTCGGCATCGGGATGCAGATGCAGCCAGTGGTCGCCGCGCAGCGCCTGCAATACGTCGGGCAGCGGCAAGGTGCCGAACTCCAGCGCGATGCCGGCAAAGTCGATGCCGGGCAGCGTATCCGGAACGGCGTGCCAGGCCAGCCCCGTCAAATTGGCCGAGGTCGACGAACCGTCGTACATCGAGGTCACGTGCTGGCCCCAGATCGCGCGGGTCCGCTCCAGTTGCGCCACATCGTCCGGCCCCATATAGATCGGCTCGCCATAGCCCCATGGGCCGAGCCCGGTATGGATGTCGATCCAGCGCAGCCCGGTCCGTCCCGCGCCGTAGCGCGCGAGAATGCGGCGCAGCGTGTAGTTGCTCCAGGTCGCCACGCGCCCGCCATAGAACATGCCATGCGGATCGTCGTACTGGCCCGCGCTGACGGCGGCCTGGTACCAGCTCATGCCGCGCTCGGCGATTGCGCGGGCCAGCCCCGCCTCGTCCTGCTCCGACGGCGGCCAGTGCGCGGGCAGCAGCAGCGGCGCGACATCGGCATAGGCGGCGTTATGCGGCAGAGGGCGCGTGAAATCCATGAAGTTGCGGTTCAGGTCGACGTTGTCCTCGTTGACCCGGCGCATGTGCGAGAAGCCGAAGGGGTTGACCGCATGCACCAGCAGCAGCGCCGCGCCGGCCTTGGCGCACTGCTGCAGCAGCGTGGCATCGTGGAGCAGCGCGATCTGCGCGCCGGAGCCGCAGAAGCCCTCGACGCCGTGCATCGCGCAGGTGACCAGGATCAGATGGCGCGCATCGCGCGGGCCGATCCAGGCGACGTCCATCGCCAGTTCCTCGTCCTGCGCGCCGCGCCGCGTCGGGTGCGCGAACGGCGTGGGCACGTCGCCGACGTTCTCGGCGGCGAGCCTGAACTTGGCGCGGGCTTCCTCGTAGCGGCTTGAAAAGCAATCGTGCAGCTGCATCGGTGGCTCTCCGGGGCGACCAGGATCGATGACCGCATTAAACGCCATTCCGCCGCCGCGCGCCAGCCGGTACAATCCCGTCCGCACAAGGTTGGATCGATCCAGCGCGCCCGGCGCGGCTTCCCAGGCCCGCCACGCGTCTCAGGTAACACCAGTCCCGATCTCCAGCCGGATTTCGCCCAGCGCCCGTTGCGGGTCCCGCCTCATCCGTTCATTCCGACCGCTACGTCGCGCGACCGGCCCGGTTTGGCACGCCCATCCCGCCCGCGGACAGGCGGTCCTTCATCCTGAGACTGTCAACATGATCCTGCGTTATTCCAAGATCGCCGCGGTATTGGCCATGGCCCTGTTCGCCTCGCTGGTGTCGTTCGGCAACATCACCGACTACGGCACCAACTTTGCGTTCGTCCAGCATGTGTTCCTGATGGACACGACCTTCCCGGGCAACGGCATCATGTACCGCGCCATCCGTTCGCCGGTACTGCATCACGCCGGCTACATCGGCATCATCGCGCTCGAGACCGCCACGGCCGTGCTGTGCTGGGCTGGCGGCATCGCGCTGTGGCGCGCGCGCCAGCAATCCCCGCATGCATTCCATCGGGCCAAGACCTTGGCGGTGGCCGGCCTCACGCTCGGGTTCCTGACCTGGCAGGTCGCCTTCATGTCGATCGGCGGCGAATGGTTCGGCATGTGGATGTCGAAGGAATGGAACGGCGTGCCCGACGCGTTCCGGTTCTTCATCACGCTGCTGACGGTGCTGATCTACGTCAGCCTGCCGTACGACGACCTCGATCTCGCCGGCCGCCAGTAAGTCAGTTCTCCCAATCGGCGTTCCTGGCGTTCCCCGCGTCCCTGGCGCCCGCCGCCCGCTGCGGCGGCGTGTCCAGCTGCCAGGCGCGTGGATGCAGCATGAGCCCGGCCGCCTCGCCCTGCGCGCGGGTCAACGTCAGATGGCGGGCCAGCCAATCCATCACGCCGCGCAGGAAGCGTTGCTGCTCGAGCCGTACCGCGTCGCGCAGCGCGCGTTCGAGTTGCACGTAGGCGGTGTAGACGTCGAGCAGATTCGCTGTCTTCAACGTCGCCGGCGTCGACGGGCTGCGCTCGATCGCCAGCACGCGACTGACCTGCTGCGCCGTCAGCACGCCGGTCTCGCGATAGGCCGCATACAGCGGCTCGAGCGGCGCGAAACGGACGCTGGGCTGCACGCGCGGCACGCCGGCGACCTTGTCCATGCGCAGCAGCAGATAACGGACCGCGGCGGCGTGCTGGCGCGCCTGTTCCCGCTCCCGGCCCGCAGTCGCACCGCGGCGCGGCCGCGCGTCGTCGCGCCAGGGCCCTGCGCCCGCGGCGCGCGCGGTGAAGTCGGGCACCCCATCGAGCAGGCCATGGCCGCCCAGCAGCCGCAGCGCGCAATCCGGGCCGCAGGCATGCTCGTGCCCGGCCGCGTCGCGCAGGATATAGGCGTGGCCCGAGCCGATGCCGTGGCCCTTCTTGCCCGCCGCCATGTCGATACCCGAGCCGGCGCAGCGCGTGCCCGGCTCGACGAAATCCTTGCGGACGGCGGTCCAGGCGGAGTGAACAGCGGAAGCGGACTCTAGCGGCATGCCTTGATTGCAGGGACAGCGGAACGGAGAAAAGACGGTGAAGAGACGCCGGAAAGACGAAAAAAACGGCAGCGGGGGCGCATTGTCGCGCGAAAGCACGCCGGGCGCGATAGCCCCGCCGGGCCATGCGACGGCCGGGCGACGGCCAGGCGACGTCCCTGGGCCATCCCGCCCCGCCATCCTGCCCGCCATCGCGCCCGCCGCGCCGGGCTAAAATGCGCCCTGCCCGGCCTCGTGCCGGGCTCGACTTTCCATAGAAGACTCTCGTGATCCGAATCGACCAGCTAGTACTCCAGCGCGGCACCAAGGTGCTGTTCGACCACACCAGCGTGACGCTCAACCCCGGCGAGCGCGTCGGCCTGGTCGGTGCCAACGGCAGCGGCAAATCGACGCTGTTCGCGCTGCTGCGCGGCGAACTGCATCCGGACGGCGGCGACGTTGCGGTGCCGGCGCAATGGCGCGTGGCCCATGTCGCGCAGGAAACCCCGGCGGTGGCGCGCAGCGCGCTGGAATACGTGATCGACGGCGACACCCGGCTGCGCGCGATCGAGCAGACCATCGCCGCGGCGCAGGCCAGCGGCGACGGCCACGCCGAGGCCGAAGCGCACGCGGCCTACGCGGACGCCGACGGCTACACCGCGGCCTCGCGCGCCGAGGCCCTGCTGCTGGGCCTGGGCTTCACGCTCGCGCAGGTTGGCCAGCCGGTGGCGGCCTTCTCCGGCGGCTGGCGCATGCGCCTGAACCTGGCGCAGGCGCTGATGTGCCCGTCCGATCTTCTTCTGCTCGACGAACCGACCAACCACCTGGATCTGGACGCAATCGTCTGGCTGGAAGACTGGCTGGCGCGCTATCCCGGCACGCTGGTGATGATCTCGCACGACCGCGAATTCCTCGACGCGATCTGCAATGTCACGGTCCATATCGAACAGCAGCAGCTGCGCCGCTATGGCGGCAACTACAGCCTGTTCGAGACGCTGCGGCTGCAGCAGATGGCGCAGCAGCAGGCGGCCTATGCGCGCCAGCAGAAGCAGATCGCCCATCTCGAATCGTTCATCACCCGCTTCAAGGCCAAGGCGACCAAGGCGCGCCAGGCGCAGAGCCGCGTCAAGGCGCTCGAGAAGATGGAGCGGCTGGCGCCGGTGCACGCCGCGGCCGGCTTCTCATTCGAATTCCGCGAGCCCGATGCCGCGCCGAATCCGATGATGGTGCTCGACGCGGTCGACTGCGGCTACGCGGGCACGCCGCCGGTGACGATCCTGCACCGCCTGGCGCTGTCGATCCAGAACGGGCAGCGCATCGGCCTGCTGGGCGCCAACGGCCAGGGCAAATCGACGCTGGTCAAGACGCTGGCGGGCACGCTGGCGCCGCTGGCCGGCACGCTGCGGCACGGCAAGGGCCTGCAGATCGGCTACTTCGCCCAGCACCAGCTCGAGACGCTGCGCGACCACGACTCGCCGCTGCAGCATCTGGCGCGGCTGGCGCCCGATACGCGCGAGCAGGAACTGCGCGACTTCCTCGGCAGCTTCAATTTCCGCGGCGACATGGCGACCTCGCCGATCGAACCGTTCTCCGGCGGAGAGAAGGCGCGGCTCGCGCTGGCGCTGATCGTCTGGCAGAAGCCGAATCTGCTGCTGCTCGATGAACCGACCAACCACCTGGACCTCGATACGCGCGAGGCGCTGACGATGGCGCTGGCGCAATTCGAGGGCACGCTGATCCTGGTCTCGCACGACCGGCATCTGCTGCGCGCCACCACCGACCAGTTCATGCTGGTGGCCGATGGCGGCCTGCAGCCCTTCGATGGCGACCTCGACGACTATCGCGACTGGTTGCTGCAGCAGGCCGCCGCCAAGCGCAACGCCGCGGCCGCGGCGCATCGCCTGGAGGGCACCGATGGCGGGGATGGGGCCGATGCGGCCGCGCCCGCGCAGAATCGCCGCGATCAGCGCCGCGCCGAGGCCGACGAACGGCAGCGGCTGGCGCAGCTGCGCAAACCGTTGGCCAAGGAACTGGAAAAGGTCGAGAAACGGATGGCCGTGCTGCAACAGGCCAAGACCGAGATCGACGGCTTCATGGCCGACGAAGCCAGCTATGCGGAGGCCAACAAGGCCAGGCTGCTCGAGATGCTCAAGCGCCAGGGCGAGGTCGAAGGGGAACTGGCCACGCTGGAGGAGCGCTGGCTGGAACTGCAGGAGCAGATCGAACAGATCGCTTAGCGAGGGCTCGGCAGGAACTGCAATCTCAGCGGCTTATCTGAATGCCGGGTGGGCGCGGTCGGGGGTGCATAGAATGCCCGTCGCCATGTCGATCCAGCCGTCTGCGATCCAGCCGTCGGCGATATCTGCATGGTCCGTGTCGCCGGCACGATCGACGACATGCCGCCGCCAGCGAACCAGCGCGCTGCGACGCATTGGCTGTCCCGGCCCAACCCTTTCACCGTCTTTCACCAAGAGCGATCATCCTCGCCTCCTCCACCCAGCCACGCGAATCTTCCCGCATCCGCATGGTTCGACAGAGCCGACCGGATCTCACGGCGGGACGGCAGCCAGCCCCGCGCAATGAGAGCGGCCGGGCCGTCTTGCTCACGCCGCACACCGGCTCGGCGCGGGAACCATGTTCCGGGATAACGGGCCGGGCCTCGCTCGTCAACGTACAGCGCGGCCCGTAACCTGCGCCGTGGTCACCTACTCCTGCAGCGCTTCCTGAACCAGGAATCCGCCGCTTTGATGTGCCCACAGCCGGCTGTAAAGTCCGCCGCGCGCCAGCAGCTCGCGGTGCGTGCCCTGTTCGACGATGCGGCCGCGGTCGAGCACCACGATGCGGTCCATCGCCGCCAGCGTCGACAGCCGGTGCGCGATCGCCACCACGGTCTTGCCTTCCATCAGCCGGTACAGGCTCTGCTGGATCGCGATCTCGACCTCGCTGTCGAGCGCGCTGGTGGCCTCGTCCAGCAGCAGGATCGGTGCATCCTTGAGCATCACGCGCGCGATCGCGATGCGCTGGCGCTGGCCGCCCGACAGCTTGACCCCACGCTCGCCGACGTGCGCGTCGTAGCCACGCCGCCCTTCCCGGTCGCTCAGCGTGTGGATGAAGTCCTCCGCTTCGGCCCGCCGCGCGGCGGCAATCATCTCGGCATCGCTGGCATCGGGCCGGCCATAGACGATGTTGTCGCGCACCGAGCGGTGCAGCAGCGAGGTGTCCTGCGTGACCATGCCGATCTGCGCGCGCAGGCTGTCCTGCGTGACGCCGGCAATATCCTGCCCGTCGATCAGGATCCGGCCCGACTCGACGTCGTAGAAGCGCAGCAGCAGATTGACCAGCGTCGACTTGCCCGCGCCGGAGCGGCCCACCAGGCCGACCTTCTCGCCGGGACGGATCGTCAGCGTGAAGTCGTCGAACACGGGCCGGCCGGAGCCATAGGAGAAGCCGACGTGGTCGAAGCGGATTTCGCCCTGCGGCACCCGCAGCGGTACCGCATCGGGACGGTCCTCGATATGGCGCGCACGCGCCAGCGTCGACACGCCATCGCGCACCGTGCCGATATGTTCGAACAGCTCGGCAATCTCCCACATCGCCCATTGCGAGATGCCGTTCAGGCGCATCGCCATCGCGGTCGCGGCCGCCACCGCGCCGATGCCGATCTGGCCGACCGACCACAGATACAGCGCCAGCCCCGTGGTGGCGACGATCAGCATCATGATCAGCGTGTGGTTGACGATCTCGAACGCGCTGATCAGCCGCCCCTGCGCATACACGGGCTGCATGAACTCCTGCATCGCGCTGCGCACGTAGCTGGCCTCGCGCCGCGAGTGCGAGAACAGCTTGACGGTGGCGATATTGGTGTAGGCGTCGGTGACGCGCCCGGTCATCACCGAGCGCGCGTCGGCCTGATGCGCGGACACCCGCGCCAGCCGCGGCACGAAGTACCAGGATGCGCCGACATAGGCGACCACCCACAGCAGGAACGGCGCCAGCAGCCAGCCGTCGAAATTGCCCAGCACCACCGCCGCCGATACCAGGTAGATCACGATATAGACCAGGATATCGGCCACCGTCATCACCGCGTCGCGCACGGCCAGCGCGGTCTGCATGACCTTGGTGGTGACGCGCCCCGCGAACTCGTCCTGGAAAAAGCCCATGCTCTGGTTGAGCATCAGCCGGTGGAAATTCCAGCGCAGCCGCATCGGGAAATTGCCGAACAGCGTCTGGAACTTGAGCATGCTCCATACCGCGACCACGACGATGCTGGCCAGCACGATGCCGGCCAGCAGCAGCAGGCGGTCCGAATAGGTCGACCAGAGCTGCTGCGGCTCGACCGCGGCCAGCCAGTCGACCAGGCGGCCGAGCATGCTGAACAGCACCGCCTCGAAGATGCCGATCGCCATCGCGCACAGCACCAGCAGCAACAGATAGCGCCGCACGCCCGCCGTGCAATCGACGATGAACGCGATCCAGTGCTGCGGCGGCGTATCGGGAAGCGAATCCGGGTAGTTGTGAATGCGCCTTTCAAACCAACGGAACACGGCCAGTTTCTCCAGGGATGGTGTCGAGCGGCCGCGACGGCTCGCTCAACGGTAGTTGCGCTCGCGCCGGATCAGTCCGATCGCCAGCACGCCGGTCAGCACCACCAGCCAGATCAGCGACCAGCCGGGGATCGAGATGCCGAACACCGGCGGCAGCGGCGCGGTGCACAGACCGTCGGAATAGAACAGTTGCGGCAGCACGCGCGCGGTCGGCAGCGCGTTGACCCAGTTCTCCAGCGGATCGATGCCGCAGCTCGCCTTCGGATTGAGCAGCAGCGAGACGTGGTAGCCCGCCACCGCGATGCCGCCGACGCCCGAAAGCATCGCCAGCCCTTGCCACAGCGTGCGCGTGCCCTGCCCCAGCGCGGCCAGCAGCGAGAACAGGCCGATCGCGACGAAGGCGAAGCGCTGCATCACGCAGAGCGGACATGGCTGGTAGCCCTGCGCGTGCTGCAGATAAAGGGCATAGCCGACCAGTCCGAACGAGACGAGGGCAATCAGCAGGAAGTAGGCGCGGGAATTCGCTTGCATGGCGGAGTGGCGGAATGGCGGTCGACTGAGCGGTAAGGAAATGCCGGACGAATCCGGGACGAGAATCGGGAACGAGAATCCGGAACGACAAGGGTGGCGCGAAGCATGGCACCCGGTACCGATCGAGGTACGGCGTGCAATCACGACGGGAAACGACGAGGCAGGACGGCATGCGCCGGTGTGCCAGGCATCGCGGACAGGCGCCATCTTACCGATTTTGCACCACGCGCGTCGTTGCGATGCGATGACCCCTGCACGCGCTGGGGCCATCATTGCGACCGATCGCCGCAGCGCGGCACGCCGGCATTGCCCATGCCGCCGAACGCGCCAACAATGCCGTTCATTGCGTCGGCGCGCCATGCGATCCCCATGCGTTCGACCCCCATGATTCGTCGAGGACCGTACCCATGAAGAGCAATGCGCTGCGCGCGGTGCGCAGCAACGACTTTCGTGCCCCACGCTTTCGCACGACGCCGCCCCAGGCGCCCACGGCCGACCGCGGCGCCGCGGCAAACCCCGCATCGTCCCAGGTGCCGGTGGTGCCGGTCGGCTACCGCCAGGGCTTCATCACCGCGATCTCCGTGCTGCTGGCCTTTACGCTGGCCTTCTGGCGCTACTGGAGCTTCGAGAGCCCCGGCCCGTGGAACCCGCTGTCGCTGGCGGTCGAGGTCTCGCTGGGCGTCGCTGCCGGCCTGCAGGTGGTGGCGCTGTTCCGTTCGCTGCGGGTCGAGGACGACCAGGTGCCCGAGTATCGCCGCACGCAGCGCTGGCTGTTCGCATCGGCGGTGGTGCTGATCGCGGCGCTGCTCGGTGCGCTGTGCGAGGACTCGGTGTTCGGCTGAGGCCGCGCGTCGCGCACGCAAGGCGTCAGCCGTCGAGGTAGCGCACGCGCTCGATCGCCTGTTCGATCCGCTCGACGGCGATCACCTCGAGCCCGTCGATCGGTTGCTTGGGCGCGTTGGCCTTGGGAATCACCGCCTGCGTGAAGCCCAGCTTGGCCGCCTCGCGCAGCCGGTCCTGGCCGCGCGGGCTCGGACGGATTTCCCCCGCCAGCCCCACTTCGCCAAATACCACCAGCCCGCGCGGCAAGGGCTTGTTGCGCATCGACGAATGGATCGACAGCAGCACGGCCAGATCGGCCGCCGGCTCGGTGATCTTGACCCCACCCACCGCATTGAGGAACACGTCCTGGTCGAAGCAGGCGATGCCCGCGTGGCGGTGCAGCACCGCCAGCAGCAGCGCCAGCCGGTTCTGCTCGAGGCCGACCGCGAGGCGGCGCGGATTCGGCACGTGCGCCGCATCGACCAGCGCCTGGATCTCGACCAAAAGCGGACGCGAGCCCTCCTGCGTGACCATCACGCAGGAACCGGACACGGTCTGCTCATGCTGCGACAGGAACAGCGCCGACGGATTGCTGATGCCGCGCAGCCCGCGCTCGGTCATCGCGAATACGCCCAGCTCGTTGACCGCGCCGAAGCGGTTCTTGAACGCGCGGATCAGCCGGTGCGACGAATGCGTGTCGCCCTCGAAATACAGCACCGTGTCGACGATATGTTCGAGCACGCGCGGCCCCGCCAGGCTGCCCTCCTTGGTCACATGGCCGACCAGGATGATGGTGGTGCCGCTGCTCTTGGCGATCCGCGTCAGCTGCGCCGCGCATTCGCGCACCTGGGCCACCGAGCCCGGCGCCGAACTGAGCGCCTCCGAGTACAGCGTCTGGATCGAGTCGATCACCGCGACCTCGGGCTTGTCCGCGTCCAGCGTCGCCTGGATCTTCTCGAGCTGGATCTCGGCCAGCAGGCCCAGGCTTGGGCTGTCGATGCCCAGCCGCTGCGCGCGCAGCGCGATCTGCGCCCCCGACTCCTCGCCGCTGACATAGAGCACGCGCCGGCTGGCCGCGAGATTTGCCAGCGCCTGCAACAGCAGCGTGGACTTGCCGATGCCGGGGTCGCCGCCGATCAGCACCACGCCGCCGGCCACCAGCCCGCCGCCGAGAACCCGGTCGAATTCCTCGATGCCGCTGGTGAAGCGCGGCACGTCGGAGGCCTCGATCTCGGACAGCCGCTGCACCGTGGCCGAGGCCGCCAGCGGCTGGAAGCGCCGCGCCGACGGCGCCTCGGGCACGCTCTCGACCAGCGTGTTCCATTGCTGGCAATGCGGGCACTGCCCCTGCCATCGGGGCACGGAGCCGCCGCATTCGGTACAGGTGTAAACGGTCTTGGTCTTTGCCAACGGGAATCCTTGGGGCCGGGGAGCGAGGAGGCGGCGCAGCCGCGGGCTGCGGGGGCGCCGCGAGGCGCCGATTCTACTTGGCCGGCGCGGCCTCGGCCATGTTCGGCGCGTCCGGCACGGTCAGCGTCGCGACCGTCACCGGCACCCGCGGCGCCAGCGCGCACATCAGCTCGTAGCCCACGGTGCCGCTGGCGGCGGCCACGTCGTCGATCGGCAGGCCGTGGCCCCACAGGGTCACCGGCGAACCGACCCGCGCCTTGGGGCACGGCGTCAGGTCGACGCACAGCATGTCCATCGACACCCGGCCGACCAGATGCGTGCGCACGCCGTCGACCAGCACCGGCGCGGGCTGGTCGCCCCAGCCCGCGGCATGGCGCGGATAGCCGTCGGCATAGCCGCAGGCCACCACGCCGATCCGCATCGGCCGGTCCGCGGTGAACAGCGAGCCGTAGCCGACCGTGTCGCCGGGCCGCAATTCCTGCACCGCGATCACTTCGCTGTGCAGCGACATCGCCGGCATCAGCCCGGTGTCAGCGATATCGGCGTGCCGGCCGCTCGGCGAGGCGCCGTACAGCACGATGCCGGGCCGCACCCAGGCGCGATGCGCGGCCGGATGCCACAGCGTGGCCGCGGAGTTCGACAGGCTCGCCTCGCCCGGCAGATTGGCCGTGGCGGCGTCGAACACCTCCAGCTGGTGCGCGATGCCGCGCTCGCCATCGGCGTCGGAGAAGTGGGTCATATGGACGATGCTGCCTACCCCGGACAGCGTGCGGGCGCGTTCCCAGGCGGTGCGGTACTGGTCCGGCGCGAAGCCGAGCCGGTTCATGCCGGTATTGAGCTTGAGCTGGATCGCCAGCGGCCCCTTTGGCCGCGCCACCTCGAGCATGCGCAGCTGCTCGTCGTTGTGGATCGCCGTGGTCAGCCGGTATTCCTCGAGCAGCGGCACGTCCTGCGGCTGGAAGAAGCCCTCGAGCAGCAGGATCGGCCCCTGCCAGCCCAGTTCGCGCAGCAGCACGGCTTCGTTCAGGTCCAGCAGGCCGAAGCCGTCGGCCGCGCGCAGGCCGGCGAAGGCGCGGCGGATGCCGTGACCGTAGGCGTTGGCCTTGATCACCGCCCAGACGCGGGATGCCGGCGCATGGCGGCGCACCACCTCGAGATTGTTGGCCAGGGCGGGTTGATGGATGACAGCGTGAATCGGTCTTGGCATGGGATCAGGGAAGGTTCGTCACAGCGGCCTCGCGGCGCGCCGGGCCCCGCCGTGCGATGGCCGGGGCGGGCGTACCGAAGTGGTGCCTGGGGCACTGTCCGCGGGAACGACGACGGGCGTTCGGCACCAATGCGCGGCAGCACCTGGAAGGGGCACCGCGTAGACCGTTATTTGACCACATTGGTTCGGCGATTCCCGGGAATCCGCTCCCTGTCGAATGGTCAAACCCGGTCAATTTGCGGTCTTCCCTTCTTCGGAATTGAAAGACTTTCGTGATATAAAGCCGGACGTTCCGGCCATGTTTCAAAAGTGATCCAATATGACGGGTCCCGTCAGGTACGTACACGCCCCAGCCACGCCGAACCGGACCAGGCGCGGGCGTCCTTTTGGCACGGCCGCCGTTCACCCCCTCCGCACGATGCCGACGGCCGTTGGCGCGGGCACGCCAGTAGCGCAAGGAAATCGCGATGGAGACAGAGTCCAAGGTATGAAGAAGGGTTTTTACACCATCATGGCCGCGCAGTTTTTTTCTTCGCTGGCCGACAACGCTCTGCTCATCGCCGCCATTGCCCTCCTCGCCGAATTGCACTCTCCGCAGTGGATGACCCCGCTGCTCAAGCTGTTCTTCGTGCTGTCCTATGTCGTGCTGGCCGCCTTCGTCGGCGCCTTTGCCGATTCGATGCCCAAGGGCAAGGTGATGTTCATCACCAATACGATCAAGATCGGCGGCTGCGCGATCATGATGTTCGGGCTGCACCCGCTGCTGGCCTATGGCGTGGTGGGCTTCGGCGCGGCGGCCTATTCGCCGGCCAAGTACGGCATCCTGACCGAGCTGCTGCCAGCCGAGCGGCTGGTGGCCGCCAACGGCTGGATCGAGGGCCTGACGGTCGGCTCGATCATCCTGGGCACGGTGGTCGGCGGCGCGCTGATTTCGGTCAAGGTGTCGACCCTGATGCTGGCGATGGACCTGCCCTGGCTCGAGACCGGCATCGATACGCCGGCCGAGGCCGCAATGGTGGTCATCATGCTGTTCTATGTGATCGCCGCGCTGTTCAACCTGTTCATTCCCGACACCGGCGCCCGCTATCCGCAGCAGGAGAAGAACCCGATCAAGCTGATCGCCGAGTTCGCCGACTGCTTCACCGCGCTATGGAAGGACAAGCTCGGTCAGATCTCGCTGGCGGTGACCACACTGTTCTGGGGGGCCGGGGCCACGCTGCAGTTCATCGTGCTCAAATGGGCGGAAAAGTCGCTCGGCCTCAATCTGTCGCAGGGCGCCCTGCTACAGGCCGTGGTGGCGGTCGGCGTGGCCGTCGGCGCGATCATGGCGGCGATGCGCATCCCGCTGCGCAAGTCGCTGTCGGTGCTGCCGTTCGGCGTGGCGATGGGGGCGATCGTGATGCTGATGGCCTTCTACACCAAGGACGCCATGCCCGATATCGCGATCGACCTGCTCGGCATGCGGATGCCGCTGTATATGGCGGTCGCCTATGTCTTCCTGATGCTGGTGGGCGGCATGTCGGGCTACTTCGTGGTGCCGATGAACGCGCTGCTGCAGCATCGCGGCCACGTGCTGCTGTCGGCGGGCCACTCGATCGCGGTGCAGAACTTCAACGAGAACGTCTCGGTGCTGCTGATGCTGTGCCTGTACGCGCTGCTGATCAAGCTGAACGTGCCGATCGGCATCGTGATCATCGCCTTCGGCATGTTCGTCTGCGGCACCATGCTGCTGGTGATGCGCCAGCATCGCAAGAACGTCCGGCTATACAACTCGCTGGCGATGATCGGCGAGGACAAGCACCACTAGCCACCGTGGCAGCGCCGGCCCGGGCCGGCGCTGCGCACTCAGTACCGCGGCGGCTGCGCGATACGCTGCCGCGCCCGCTCCTCCCAGCCCGGCGGCACCACGAAGCCGCGCGAACGCTCGCGCCACCAGCCCGGCGCCGAGGCGCCGGCCGGCTCCATCTCGCAGACCATCACCGGCGACTCGCGCCGCCAGGCCAGGTCGCGATGCGGCTCGGCAAAACGTGCGGCCAGCGCGTCGTGCAGGGTCTCGAACGGTTCGGTGTCGGGCTCCCGCACCAGCGCCGGCGACAGCCAGCGGGCGCGCGGCAGCCGATGCCAGCGCACCGGCGAGGCCGAAGCCGACGAACGCGTCGCCTGCGTCCCCACCCGCTGCGCCCATTGCTCCAGCGTCGACCACCAGCCGTGCAGATGGGCCGGATTGAGCCCGAGCGTATCCAGTCCGGCCGGCATCAGCCCATCGCGATAGAACAGCCAGCCCAGCAGATAGATTTCGCAGCGATCGACGCGGGCGCCCAGCAGCGCCTCGGCCTCCGGCGTGCGCGACAGCGGCAGTTGCCGGCGAACGATATGCGAGAGCTTGTCGCCGAGGCGGTCGACCAGGTTCGGGCCGACGAAGGCCTGCAGCCATGCGGCTTGCTCCCTCGGAGCCGCCGCGTTCGACGCATCGCTGCCGGGTTCCACCAGCAGATAGAACTTGGCGGCCATCTCCCAGTGCACCAGCTGGCGGGCCCGTGGCGGTCCGCCGGCGTTGGCACCCATCGCACCGATCGCGCCGGCCGCAGCAGTGTTCGCCGGCGTCTCGCGCCAGACGAAGTCCAGCTCACCCAGGGTCTGCACGCCGTGCGCGCCGTGCCGGCGCACCGGCAGATTGGAGGCGACCAGCTCGATGCCGTCGCCGTGCTCCAGCGCGAAATGCAGCAGCCGTTCGGCATGCCGGCCCAGCCGCAGGCTGCGCGCGGCCGGAGCCAGCGCCTGCACCGCGCCGGGCAGCGCGGACAGTTCCTCGATGGTGGGTGGCAGCTGGTTCGGATCGGCGCTCGCCAGCCAGCGCTGCCAGGCGGCGAGCGCCGCGGGCGGCCAGCTCGCGAGCGCGGCTGCGCCGGGTTCGGCCAGTGCGGCGAAGTCGCGCGGCAAGTCGCTCAGCAGCGGCGGCGCCAGCGTGCACCAGGCCAGGTCGCGCACCCGCGCCGACGTGGCGGCGCGCCACAGCGGCTCGGCCGTGGTTGCGCCGGCGCCGGCCAGTTCAGTGACCGGCTCCCGCATCGCCGCCGCCGGCAGCGCCGGCCCGTGGTGAGTCGTGCACAGGGGAGTCGAGCAGATCGGCCGGCGCGGCCGGATCGTTCTGCCGATAGACATCGCGCGCCAGGCACAGGTCTTCCCACGCCCGCGCCTTGTCGGTCAGCGTGCGCAGCAGATAGGCCGGGTGGTAGGTCACCACCACCGGGATGCCCTCGTAGCGATGTACCGTGCCGCGCAGCTTGCTGATCGGCACGGTGGTGCGCAGCAGCGTCTGCGCGGCGAAGCGGCCCAGCACGACGATCAGGCGGGGGCGCACCAGCGCGATCTGCCGGCGCAGGAAGGGCTCGCACTGCTCGACCTCGGCGGGCTCGGGATTGCGGTTGCCGGGCGGCCGGCACTTGAGCACGTTGGCGATGAAGACATTGCGTCCGCGCGCCAGCTGCAGCGAGGCCAGCATGTTGTCGAGCAGCTTGCCCGCCTGGCCGACGAAGGGCTCGCCCTGCCTGTCCTCGTTCTCGCCCGGGGCCTCGCCGACCAGCATCCAGTCGGCCTCGCGATCGCCGACGCCGAACACCGTGCGGGTGCGCGTACTGCACAACTGGCAGGCGGTGCAGCCGGCCACGCGCGCCTCCAGCGCCTGCCAGTCGAGCGTGGAGAGGTCGTCGGCGGGGGCGGCGGGTTCGGCGATAGCGGCGCCGATCGGCAGTGGCAGGCCGTCGTCGGCCATCACCGGCACGATGGGAATGGCCGGCTGGCGCGGCGCCGGCGCGGCGGCGGGCGGCGGGCTTGCCGCATTGGCGGCCAGCCCTTCGTTGCCAATCGCTTCACGGCTCGGCGCTTCGTGACTCAGCGCTTCGTTGCGCAGCGCTTCACGGCTCGGGCCTTCGTGACTCGGCACTTCACCGCCCGGCGCTTCGTGGCCCGGCGCTTCGAGGCTCACGGCCTCGGCCGATGCCGGCGCGTCCCCCAGCTCGGCCCGCACGGCCGCAGCATGGCGCGGCACCCATTCGGTACCGATGCCGAGCGCCTCCAGAAACAGCGCGCGCCGATTCATGCCGATGCCTCCCGCGTGCCACCCTGCTCGCTTCCCTGCTCGCTTCCCTGCTCGCTGCCCTGCTCGCTTCCCTGCTTCCTGTCCGGCTCCAGGTCCTGTTCCCTGTCTTGCCCTGTATCCCAGCGGCGACGCAGCACCAGCGCATCCTCGCGCCCGCCGGCGGCGGGGTAATAACCCTTGCGCCGGCCGATCGCCTCGAAACCGGCGGCCTCGTACAGCGCCAGCGCGGCGGTATTCGACGGCCTGACTTCGAGCAGCACATTGGGCAGGCGATGCTGATGCGCGGTGGCCAGCGCCACGGCCAGCAGCAGCTTGCCGAGCCCCCGGCGATGGCGCGCCGGCTCGATCGTGATATTGAGCAGATGCATCTCGTCGACCACCGGCATCAGCACCGCGTAGCCGGCCAGCTTGCCGGCCGGGTCGCGCAGCGTCAGGCCGATATGGCCGGCCTTGACCGAGTTCTCGAAATTGCCGCGGGTCCAGGGATGGCTATAGGCGCGCTGTTCGATGTCGACCACCGCGTCCAGGTCGCGCGCGCTCATGCGCGCCAGCGCCCAGCCGCCCGGCAACGTGGGCATGTCGGGCACCGCGGGCCAGGCGGCGGCGCGGGTGCGGCTGTCGCCGAGCGCGGCGTTCATTGCCGTTCCCCCGTCGCCGCCAGCGACGCGCGCCCCGCCGCCGCGGCCTGGCGCTCGGCCACGGTCTGGGCGACCTTGTCGCGCAGGTACAGCGGCGCGGCGTCGGCCGCGGCCACCGTCTCGCCGCGCGCCAGCGCGCGCTGCGCGAGCGCGACCACGGCAGCCGCGTGCGGCATCGCGCCGGCGATCGTGCGCGCGGCTTGCGCGGCGGCGTGCAGGCGATCGCCATAGACCGCGCCGCCATTGCCGGCCAGCCAGAACGGTACGCCCGGCGCCTGCACCGTCTCGGGCGCGACCACGCGCATCGAACCGGCTTCCTGCCATTCGCCGCGGGCCGCGTCCCATTCGAACAGCCCGGTGTAGACCTCGTCCATGCGCGCATCGAGCGCGACCAGCACCGGCACGCCGGCGGGCAGCGGCGCGGCCGCGGTGTCGCCCTCCAGCGCGGCCCCCGGCACCCCGCGCACGCGTTCGGCGCAGGCCATCAGCGTATTGACGGGCACGACCGGCAGATCGGCGCCGAAGGCCAGCCCCTGCGCAATGCCGCAGGCGGTGCGCAGGCCGGTAAACGAGCCCGGGCCGGCGCCGAAGGCGATCGCCGCGCAATCGGCCAGCCGGATGCCGGCCTCGGCCAGCAATTCGCCCGCGGCGGGCAGGACCCGGCCCGACGAGCGCGGGCCGGTCTGTTCGTGGCGGGCCAGGCAGCGCAGGCCGCCGGTCGGCGAGGCGTGTCCGAGCGCGACGGAGCACCACTCGGTGGAGGTTTCAATGGCGAGAATCCATGACATGCCGCGATTGTATCCGCTGGCCGCCGAACCGAAGCCGCCCTCGGTTTTTTCCGGGCGGGTTTGGCGGTCCGCGGGGCTATCATCGCGGGTCCATCCCCCTCACCGTCCCGGAGTCCCCCATGAGCGATCTGCAACAGCGCTTCGAGCAAGCGCAGAACGACGTCAAGCAACTGTCCGAGCGCCCCAGCAACATGACGCTGCTGCGGCTGTACGCGCTGTACAAGCAAGGCAGCGAGGGCGACGTCCATGGCGACAAGCCGGGCATGACCGACTTCGTCGGCCGCTACAAGTTCGAGGCGTGGGAAACGTTGAAGGGCACCAGCCAGGAAGAGGCGATGCAGAAGTACATCGAGCTGGTGGAAGAGTTGAAGTCGGGCGCGGCGAGCTGAGCGCCGACTCGTCGTCCCCGCGAATGCGGGGATCCAGTGACTTGAGACCCGTGCGCCCGCAGTATGGAGGCCGCTGGGTCCCCGCCTGCGCGGGGACGACGAGTTGGCACGGGAAGAAGCACGCTACGGCTCCACCCGCTCCGGCTGCTGCCGCGGCCGGATCCGCCACGCGGCCAGGATCGCGGTCGCGATCACCAGACCCACCGCCAGGAACGTTTCGTCGAAGGCGCGGATGCGCGCCGCGGCATCGGCCCCGGCCTGGTTGCCGGCCAGCAGCGCGCCGTGCGATTCGAGCCGCCATTGCAGGCCGACCCCGGCCAGGCTGACGCCGATGGCGCCGCCCAGCTGCCGCACGAAATTGATCACGCTGGAACCCTGCGCGATCAGCGAGAAATCGACGCCGCGCATCGCGCCCAGCGACAGCGACGGCAGGATGCAGCCCAGGCCGATGCGGCCGAGCACCGCCAGCGCGATCAGCACCACGTAGGGCGTCGTCAGCGAGCCCAGCGCCATCAGCAGAAAGGATGCCGCCAGCAGCGCGAGCCCGACCGACACCTGGACATGCGGCGGCACGCGGCTGCTCAGCCGGCCTGCCGCGGCGATGGTCAGGGCCAGCGCGATGCCGGCCGGCAGCAGCACAAACCCCGCCTGCGACGGCGAGTACTGCAGCGCCATCTGCATGTAGACCGGCAGCAGATAGGTCGATCCGAACAGGCCGGCGCCATAGATGAAGGCCACCACCGCGCCGGCCGAGAACTGCCGATAGCTGTAGAGCCGCATGTTCATCAGCGGGTCCGACGCGCGCAGCTGCCACAGCACGAACAGCACCAGCAGCAGCACGCCCAGCCCCGACAGCAGCAGGCCCGTGACGGTGTCCTCGCGCAGCTCGACCAGGCCGTTGAGCAGCATCACCGTGGCGACGCCGGCCAGCGCCAGGCCCTGCCAGTCGAGCGGCTTGCGCTCGCCCATCATCGCCGAATCGATCGCCATGAAGCGGCGCGCCATCAGCCATGCGACGATGGTCAGCGGCACCACCACGAAGAAGATCGAGCGCCAGCCGAACGATTCGACCAGGAAGCCCCCCAGGCTCGGCCCCAGCGCCGGCGCCAGCACCACGCCGAAGCCGAACATCCCCATCGCCCTGCCCTGCTCGCGTTCCTCGAACACGCGCAGGATCAGGATGTTCGGCAGCGGCTGCATGATGCCCGCGGCCACGCCTTCGGCCACGCGCATGGCGATCATCACGCCATAGCTGGGCGAGAAGCCGCCGACCATCCCGCCGACGCCCAGCAGCACGGCGGCGCCGAGAAAGGTGCGGCGCAGGCCGTAGCGGTTCAGCAGCCATGGGGTCAGCAGCATCGCCAGCGTCATCGCGATCATGAAGCTGGCCGCGACCCATTGGGCGCGTTCCTGCCCGAGCCCGAAATGCCGGCTCAGGTCGGGCACCGCGACATTGACGATGGTCGACGATACGATCGACGACATCGTGCCGATCATCAGCGTGACCAGCACCAGCCAGCGCAGCTTGTCGCCGTAGCGCTCGTGCAGCTGGGCGCGCGTGGGGGCGCTGCGCGCGGAACCGTCGCCGCCGCGCGGCGGCAAGGCGCCCTCGCTCACCCGAGCCTGCCGATGCTGGCCAGCTCGCGGATCTTGCGCACCGTATCGAGATCGGCCTCGTGATAGGCGGACTTGACGATCTCGGCGTAGCGGTCGTCGCCGCTGGCGTCGACCGCCGGCATCGTGGTCTCGTAGGTAAAGCGCAGCAGCAGCGCGCCCGGACCGGGCGTCTCGATCGTCATCGTCAGCGTGCCGCCGGCGTGGTCGGCGGTGGCGGCGGTCTCGTAGCGGACCGAGCGGCGCGGTTCGAACACGACGCGGTCGCGTACCTCGGCGTGGCCGAAATGCAGCACACGCTCGATCCAGTCGTCGCCACGGCCGGTGATTTCCGCCCGGTCCAGGCCGAGCACGAACAGCTCCGGCGACTGGCCGCGCAGCACCATCCCCTGCCACACCTGCTCCGCCGTCAGCGGGTCCAGCGCGGGCATGTTGGGGTCATTGATCTCTACCAGATGCTCGAAGCGCAACTTGATTCTCCCTCTAGCTCAAGGCGCCATTATGAAGGCCCCGCGCCGGGGCCGCATCCCGCAAAGCAAAAAGCCCGCGCGAGCGGGCTTCGGGGCTTTGGCATCGAGATGTCCGTCGTCCCCGCGCAGGCAGGGATCCGGTGTCTTCACAAGTCGCCGGACCCCCGCTTTCACGGGGACGACGCTCGAGCTCAGATCTCCTCGTACAGCGGCAGCGTCAGGAATTCGGCGAACGATTCCGACGTCGACATCTGCTCGAAGATCTCGGCGGCGCGGTCGTAGGTCCTGGTGTCGCCACCGACCACTTCCTTGACCTTGGCCAGCTCCTCCGGGATCAGCGCGCGCACCATCTCGGCGGTGACCTTGCGGCCGTCTTCCAGCACGCCCTTCGGCGAGCGGATCCACTGCCAGACCTGCGAACGCGAGATCTCGGCGGTGGCGGCGTCTTCCATCAGGTTGTGGATCGGCACGCAGCCGTTGCCGGCCAGCCAGGCGCCCAGGTAATGGATGCCCACGTTGA
>JAPSLP010000041.1 GCA_031180665.1 Cupriavidus sp.
AGCAGCGCAAGGGCAATATCTACAAGGGCGTGATCACCCGCATCGAGCCGTCGCTCGAAGCGTGTTTCGTCAATTACGGCGAAGAGCGCCACGGCTTCCTGCCGTTCAAGGAAGTGGCCCGGGCCTACTTCAAGGAAGGCGTCGACGTGCGCAACGCGCGCATCCAGGACGCGCTGCACGAAGGCCAGGAACTGATCGTCCAGGTCGAGAAGGAAGAGCGCGGCAACAAGGGCGCAGCGCTGACCACCTTCATCTCGCTGGCCGGCCGCTATCTGGTGCTGATGCCGAACAATCCGCGTGGCGGCGGCGTGTCGCGCCGCATCGAGGGCGAGGACCGCCAGGAACTGCGCGAGACCATGGGCCAGCTGACCGTGCCCGATGGCATGAGCATCATCGCCCGCACCGCCGGCATCGGCCGCTCGGCCGAGGAACTGCAGTGGGACCTGAACTACCTGCTGCAGCTGTGGAAGGCCATCGACGGCGCCGCGCTGGACAACAAGGCGCCGCTGCTGATCTATCTCGAATCGAGCCTGGTGATCCGCGCGATCCGCGACTACTTCCAGCCGGATATCGGCGAGATCCTGATCGACACCGACGACATCTACGAGCAGGCCCGCGCCTTCATGAGCGTGGTGATGCCCGACAACATGAACCGCGTGAAGAAGTACCGGGACGATGTGCCCCTCTTCTCGCGTTTCCAGATCGAACACCAGATCGAATCGGCGTATTCCCGCATGGTGATGCTGCCCTCGGGCGGCGCCATCGTGATCGACCACACCGAGGCGCTGGTCTCGGTCGACGTCAACTCGGCGCGCGCCACCAAGGGCGCCGATATCGAGGAAACCGCGCTGCGCACCAACCTCGAAGCGGCCGACGAGATCGCCCGGCAGTTGCGCCTGCGCGATCTGGGCGGCCTGATCGTCATCGACTTCATCGACATGGAGTCGAACAAGGCGCAGAAGGACGTCGAGACGCGCCTGAAGGACGCGCTGCGCCATGACCGCGCGCGCGTGCAGATGGGCAAGATCAGCCGCTTCGGCCTGATGGAGCTGTCGCGCCAGCGCCTGCGTCCGTCGCTGTCCGAGGGCTCGCATATCACCTGCCCGCGCTGCAACGGCACCGGCCATATCCGCGATACCGAATCGTCCGCCCTGCAGGTGCTGCGCATCATCCAGGAAGAGGCGATGAAGGAAAACACCGCCGCGATCCACTGCCAGGTCCCGGTCGAGGTCGCCGCCTTCCTGCTCAACGAGAAGCGCCAGGACATCAACCTGATCGAGCTGCGCTTCAAGGTCAACGTGCTGCTGATCCCGAACAAGCATCTGGAAACGCCGCACTACAAGCTCGAACGCCTGCGCCACGACGATCCGCGCCTGGAAGAGAGCACCGCCAGCTATCGCATGGCCGAGGCCGCCGCCAAGGAACTGGAGGCCGACACCAGCTACAGCAGCCGCAAGAAGGAAGACGCCAAGCCGCGCCAGGAAGCGGCGGTCAAGGGCATCACCCCCGAGCAGCCGGCGCCGGTCTCGGTGCCGCGCCCCGAGCGCGCCCCGCGCCAGGAAGCCCCGGCGGCCAAGCCGGCCGCTCCGGCCGCGGCGACGCAGCCGATCGGCAGCGGCGGCTTCATCGCCTGGCTCAAGGGCCTGTTCGGCGCTCGCCCGGCGCCCGCGCCGGTGCAGCCGGCCAAGCCGGCCGCGGCGGAAACCCGCACCGGCGGCAATGGCGAAGGCGGCCGTCGCGAGCGCGGCCAGCGTGGCGAACGTGGCCAGCGTGGTGAACGCGGCGAGCGCGGCGACCGCGCCGAACGTGGTGAGCGCACCGAGCGTGGCGAGCGCCAGGCCGGCCGCAGCCAGCGTGCGGAACGCGGCGACCGCGCCGAGCGCGGCGAACGTACCGAACGCGGTGAACGTACCGAACGTGGCGATCGCGCCGAGCGTCAACCGCGCCAGCCGAGGCAGGCCGAGGCGCAGCCCGCGCAGGTCGAAGCCCGTCAGCCGGATGCCGTGCAAGGCGAGCGTGGCGAGCGCACCGAGCGCAGCGAGAACCGCCGCGAGCGCAATCAGGAACGCCGCGAGCGCCAGCGCGACCGGCAACGTGAGCGCAGCGAGGCGCGTGCCGCCGATGCCGACCTGACCGACGTGGAAGCCGGCGTGCCGACCCAGCCGGTGCCGGTTGCCGCGCTGACCGACGAGGCCGGTGCCGTCCGCGCCGACCTGCCGGAAACCGCCGACACCGCGGAAAACGGCGAGGGCGAAGAGCGCCGCCGCCGCAATCGCCGTGGCCGCAACCGCTATCGCCGTGAGCGTGAGGAAGGCGCCACCACGGAAACGTCCGAGGCCGCCGAGGCCGAAGGCGCGCAGGAGCAGGCCGAGAACGCCATGCCCGCCATGTCCACCGTGGCCGCCATGCCGGCCACGGGCCAGGCTCTGGCGCAGGCCAGCGAGGCCGCCGACGTGACCCCGGTGCCGGTCGCCGCGGTTGCGGCTGCCGAAGCCGAAACCGCGGGCGTCGCACCGACCGCCGCGATGCCGACCCAGGCCGTACCGGCCGAACCGGCCCCGGCTCCGGTGATCGCGGCCGAACTGGCGCCGGGCAGCTCGACCGCGACCCAGGTGTCGCCGGCCGAAGCCGTCGCCCCGACCGCGCCGGCGCCGCAAGCGCCTGCCACGGCAGCCGCCGAAGCCGTGCCCGCACCGGCGGCCACCGCAGCGACGACCGACGTGACGACGGCCGACGTGACGACCGAGATCGCAACGCAAGCCACGCCGGCGCCCGCCGCCGAAGCCGCCGCCGAAGCCGCCGAACAACCGGCCGGGGAAGCGGTCGCCAAGCCGGCCTACGAGGCGGTCAGCGCACCGGCAGTGCCGCCACAGCCGCAAGCTGCTCCGGCCCCGGCCCCCGTTGCCGCAGCGGCGCCGCTGTCGGCCGACGCGCTCGAGCCGATGCTGAACGCCGCCGGCCTGCAATGGGTGCATACCGACAGCGCCAAGTACCGTGCCGCACAGGAAGCCGCTGCCCGCATCGTGCCGGCGCCGCGCGTGCCGCGCGAGCGCAAGCCGCTGCCGCCGCTGCCGCAGGGCCCGATGGTGCTGGTCGAGACCGGCGGCCGTGAGGTCACCATGGACTCGCAGCAGTCCGCCGCGCAGCAGTAAGCGCCGCGATCGTCTCGTCGTCCCCGCGAAAGCGGGGACCGAGGGGCGTTCGACGACGCTCGATTCCCGCCTGTGCGGGAACGACGCGATCCAAGGGGACGGCAGTGCCGTCCCCTTTTTCATGGCCCGCGCGCATCCGGGGGCGTCCCGGCGATCCCCCAACGCAAGCTCGGCTAGAATGGCGACAGAACGGCGCCGGGCTGGCGGCGACCTATCACGACATGACCGAATCCGTCATCCCCATCTTCGATCTGCGCGAGCATCGATATCACTCGATGAAGCCCGCGATCCCTGCGCAGTTGGAAACGCCGACCGGGCTGCTGGCCGACCGCCGCGGACGGCCGCTGCATGACCTGCGCATCTCGGTGACAGACCGCTGCAATTTCCGCTGCGTCTACTGCATGCCGAAGGAAGTGTTCGACAAGGACTACACCTTCCTGCCGCATTCGGAGCTGCTCAGCTTCGAGGAGATCGAGCGCGTCGCGCGGCTGTTCGTCGCCCACGGCGTCGAGAAGATCCGGCTGACCGGCGGTGAGCCGCTGCTGCGCAAGAACATCGAGAAGCTGGTCGAGATGCTGGCGCGCATCGAGACGCCCGCCGGCAAGCCGCTGGACCTGACGCTGACCACCAATGCCTCGCTGCTGGCCCGCAAGGCGCGCGCGCTGCGCGATGCGGGGCTGACGCGGGTCTCGGTCAGCCTCGATGCGATCGACGACGCCACCTTCCGCCGCATGAACGACGTCGACTTCGCCGTGGCCGACGTGCTCAAGGGCATCGAGACCGCGCAGGCGGTCGGGCTGGCCCCGCTCAAGGTCAATATGGTGGTCAAGCGCGGCACCAACGACGCCGAGATCGTGCCGATGGCGCGCCATTTCCGCGGCAGCGGCATCATCGTCCGCTATATCGAATTCATGGACGTCGGCGCCAGCAACCACTGGCGCATGGACGAGGTGCTGCCTTCGGACGAAGTGGTGGCGCGTATCGACGCCGAATTTCCGCTCGAGGCGATCGCGGCGAACTACAGCGGCGAGACCGCGCAGCGCTGGCGCTACCGCGACGGCGCCGGCGAGATCGGCGTGATCTCCAGCGTCACGCACGCCTTCTGCGGCGATTGCAGCCGCATCCGGCTGTCGACCGAGGGCCGGCTCTATCTGTGCCTGTTCGCCACCGAGGGCTACGATCTGCGCGCGCTGCTGCGCGGTCAGCACAGCGACCTGGAGATCGCCAACGCAATCGCCGGCGTCTGGCGCGAGCGCACCGACAACTACTCGGAGCAGCGTGGCGACGCGCAGGTTCGCGCGGCCCGCGCGGCGCACAAGATCGAGATGTCGTATATCGGCGGCTAGGCGCGTGCCTGGCCCCCGATTCCATTCAACGCTTCACGGCTTTCCCTACACCCGCGATGATCGAACGCGAAGACATTACCGGCCTGATCCTGGCCGGCGGACGCGGCAGCCGCATGGGCGGCACCGACAAGGGCTTGCAGTCGCTGCGCGGCGTCCCGATGGCGATGCACACGATGATGCGGCTGTCGCCTCAGACCGGTGCGCTGCTGATCAACGCCAACCGCAATCTGGCCGCCTACGAATCCTTCGGCGTGCCGGTGGTCACCGACTCGGTGCCCGACTTCGCCGGCCCGCTGGCTGGCATGCTGGCCGGGCTGGAACAGTGCCAGACCCGCTGGATGATCACCGCCCCGTGCGATTCGCCGTTCCTGCCGACCGATCTGGTCGCGCGCCTGGCGCAGGCGATCGCGCGCGAAGGCGCCGAGATGGCGATGCCGGTCACCGTTGACGAACAGGGCCGCCGCCAGACTCAGCCGGTGTTCCTGCTGATGCCGCATACCGCGCTGGACAGCCTGGTCGTCTTCCTGAACGGGGGCGGCCGCAAGATCGAGGCCTGGGCCTCGCAGCACCGGCTGGCCGAAGTGCCGTTCGACGACGCGGCGCCCTTTGCCAACATCAACACGCTGGACGAACTGCGCATCTTCGAGGGGCGCTGACGGGACCGTGGCGCAGTCGCGTCAATCGCATCGTTGCGCCACAATTCCATTGCGCCAATCCCATTGCGCCAACTGCCGCTGCGCCGCCCTGCTTTCCGAGCGGCGCACCGCCCCGATCCCAATCCACCCGAACCCGAACACCAACGCGAATCCCTAGCCATGCCGTCCCTGCAATCCGTGATCTCCTGCCTGTCCGACTACGATCCGAGCGCACTGCCGGTCGAGCAGGCCAATCGGATCATCGCCGAGGTGATCGAGCCGGTCAGCGGCATCGAACAGGTCGCGATCCGCGCGGCGCTGGACCGCGTGCTGGCCGAGGATGTCGTCTCGCCGATCGACGTGCCGGCGCACGATAACTCCGCGATGGATGGCTATGCCTTCGCCAGCGCCGCGCTGCAGGCCGCGGACGGCGGCGCGGTGACGCTGCGCGTCATCGGCACCGCGCTGGCGGGCGACGCGCACGGGCTGACCCCGGCAACCGGCGAGGCGGTACGCATCATGACCGGCGCCGTGATGCCGGCCGGCTGCGATACGGTGATCCCGCAGGAATTCACGCAGGCCGTACCGGAGGCTGAGGACACGGTACGCTTTGCCGCCGACGCTGTCCGTGCCGGCGACAACCGCCGACTGCGCGGCGAAGACCTGGCCCTCGGCAAACCCGCCCTGAAGCGGGGCCGCGTGCTGCAGCCGGCCGACCTGGGCTTGCTGGCCTCGCTCGGCATCGCGGAGGTCAAGGTACGGCGGCGCCTGCGCGTGGCCTTCTTCTCGACCGGGGACGAGCTGCGTTCGATCGGCGAGCCCCTCGACGCCGGCTGCGTCTACGACTCGAACCGCTACACGCTGCACGGCATGCTGCGCCGCCTGCATGTCGAACTGATCGACATGGGCGTGGTGCGCGACGATCCGGCCGCGCTCGAGGCCGCGCTGCGCAGCGCCTGCGAGAACGCGGATGCGGTGATTACCTCCGGCGGCGTATCGGTCGGCGAGGCCGACTACACCAAGCAGATCATGGCCGAGCTCGGCGACGTGACCTTCTGGAAGATCGCGATGCGTCCCGGCCGGCCGATGGCCTTCGGCCGCATCGCCTCGAACGGGCATCAGGCGCTGCTGTTCGGCCTGCCCGGCAATCCGGTCGCGGTGATGGTGACCTTCTATCATTTCGTCCGCGCGGCGCTGCACCGGATGATGGGCGCCGACATCGCGCCGCCGCCGCTGATGCGTGTGCGCAGCGCCCAGGCCATTCGCAAGAAGCCCGGCCGCACCGAATACCAGCGCGGCGTCCTCGCGCGCGGCGCCGACGGCCAGTGGGAGGTGCGCGTCACCGGCCAGCAGGGGTCCGGCGTGCTGCGCTCGATGAGCGAGGCCGACTGCTTCATCGTGCTGGGACACGAGCAAGGCGGCGTCGCGGCCGGCGACCCGGTCGAGGTGATGCTGTTCGAGGGCCTGCTGTAACGGCCGGGCGCCCTGAGCGGGCGCCCCACCGCTTGCCCACCCGCAGGTCGACGGAATCGCCCTCCGCCACTGTCGTTTTTTTGCTTACCGGAAGCCGTGCCGGCGGCCGCATTTGGCCGCCGCGGCGGGGCGAGGCTATGCGCCACGCCACCCATTCGCTACACTTGCCGCACCCCAACTCTTCCCCACTGCCACGCTGTCATGAATCAGGAGATCGCTTACCTCCACCCCGTCAAGACCGCACGCGCGCTCGTTCTGGTCTATCTGTGCTTCTCGGTGCCGATCGTGTCGATGGGGTTGTTCGTGGCCTTTGTCCGCTATGGCGATCTGCCCGGCATCACGGTATTCACGGCGCTGATCCTGAACGCGCTGGTCGGTTTCGGCCTGCTGTGGCTGGCCTGCAAGGCCTACAACTGGGTGGCGGCGCGGTTCGGCGGCATCGAGGTGACGATCCGTAATCTGCCGCACGAGGGGCAATAAGGGCCAATCGGTCGTCCCCGCGCATGCAGGGACCACCGGCTGCCAAAGACGCTGGATTCCCGCTTTCGCGGCAACGAAGCGCCTGCCGCAGGAACAAGCGCATCCGATGGATGCGCTTTTTTATTGCGGCGCCTGCCCGTCGTCCTCGTCCGGCAAGCCCAGCAGTTGCTCGGCCGCCTCGGACGGCAGCGCCTCGACCTTGCGCAGCTTGCGCGCCATCTGGCGGCTGCGCACCTCGGCCTGCTCGATATTGCGGGCGGCGCGCTCGAGCGTGTCGCGCGTGCGCGCCAGCACGTCGCCGAACTTGCCGAATTCGGTCTTGACCGCGCCGAGCACCTCCCACACCTCGCTCGAGCGCTTTTCCAGCGCCAGCGTCCGAAAGCCCATCTGCAGGCTGTTCAGCACCGCGGTCAGCGTGGTCGGGCCGGCCACCGTGACGCGGTGATTGCGCTGCAGCAGGTCGGTCAACCCAGGCCGGCGCAACACCTCGGCATACAGGCCCTCGGTCGGCAGGAACAGGATGGCGAAGTCGGTGGTCGCCGGCGGCGACAGGTATTTCTCCGCGATGGTCTGGGCCTCGCGCTTGATGGCAACTTCGAGCTCGCGCCCGGCGGCGGCCACGCCGTCGACATCGCCGCGTTCCTGCGCGTCGGTCAGCCGCTCGTACTGCTCCTTGGGGAACTTGGCGTCGATCGGCAGCCAGACCGTGCCGTTGCCTGCGCCGCTCCCTCCGCCGTTGCCGACGCCCACTTCCTTGCCGGGCAAGCGGATCGCGAATTCGACGCGCGCGCCGGAATTCGGCACGGTCTCGACGTTGCGCGCGTACTGCTCCGGCGTCAGGATCTGCTGCAGCAGCATCTCGAGCTGGACCTCGCCCCAGGTGCCGCGGGTCTTCACATTGGTCAGCACGCGCTTGAGGTCGCCGACGCCCTGCGCCAGCATCTGCATCTCGCCCAGGCCGCGATGCACCTGCTCGAGCCGGTCCGACACCATGCGGAACGATTCGCCCAGCCGCTGCTCCAGCGTCGCGTGCAGCTTCTCGTCGACGGTGCGGCGCATCTCGTCGAGCTTGGCAGCGTTGTTGGCCTCGATGTCCTTGAGCTTCTGCTCCAGCGTGGCACGCACCTCGCCCAGGCGCCGCTCGTTCGATTCGGTCAGCTTGGCAAGCTGCTGCGCGAACATGTCGATCTGGTTGTTCTGCAGCGTGGCGATATGCGTCATCTGCGCCGACAGCGTCTGCTGGAAGCGCATCATCTGCTCGCTGGTCTCGTCGCGCCCCAGGCGCGCGGCCTCGGCGACCTCGCCACGCAGGCTGCGTTCGAGCCGTTCGCTGTCGCGCTCGCCGCGCTCGCGCCAGTCGGCCAGGCGTTGCAGCAGTTCGGCGGTGCCGCCGTCGCGCCCGCGCGTCAGCACGACGACGAGCGTCACCAGGGTCAGCAGCAGAATCGCCGCCAGGGCGATCAGGATCAGCAGGGAGGAGGACATCGGAGATGGGGTCGTGAAGCCAGGCGCCGCCGCGGCAAAGACTGCCACGGCGGCGGCACGCTAGCGGCGCGCCAGCACTTCGGGGTTCAGCGCGCAGGGCGGCCGGCCGGCATCGGGACCGGCGCCGAGCGCGGCGATCAGGTTGTCGGCGGCCAGATTGGCCATCGCGCGCCGCGTCTTTTCCGAGGCGCTGGCGATATGCGGGGTCAGCACGACGTTGGGCACCTGCAGCAGCGCGGGATGGACCGTCGGCTCGCCTTCGAACACGTCCAGCCCCGCGGCGAAGATGCGCCGCTCGCGCAGCGCGTCGGCCAGCGCCGCGTCGTCGACGATGCCGCCGCGCGCCAGGTTGATCAGCGTCGCGGTCGGCTTCATCTGCGCCAGCTCGGCGGCGCCGATCGCATGGTGGCTCTGCTCGCTGTATGGCAGCACCAGGATCAGATGGTCGGACTCGCGCAGCAGTTCATCCTTGCTGACGTAGCGCGCGGCCAGCCCCTGCTCGATCTCGGCCGGCAGCTGGCTGCGGTTGTGGTACAGCACCGTCATGCCGAATCCCGCGGCGCGGCGCGCCAGCGCCTGCCCGATGCGGCCCATGCCGAGGATGCCGAGCGTGCTGCCGTGCAGGTCCATGCCGAGGAACATGTCGTAGGACCAGCGCTCCCATTTGCCGGCGCGCAGGAAGTGCTCCGACTCGGTGACGCGCCGCGCAGTTGCCATCAGCAGCGCCCAGCCGAAGTCGGCGGTGGTCTCGGTCAGCACGTCCGGCGTATTGGTGGCGACGATGCCGGCCGCGGTCAGCGCCGGCAGGTCCAGATTGTTGTAGCCCACCGCCATGTTGCACACCGCGCGCAAGTCGGGCAGCGCGGCGATCAGCCCTGCGTCGATACGATCGGCGGCATTGGCCAGCACGCCGGCCTTGCCGGCCAGGCGCGCCTTCAGCGCGGCGGCATCCAGCGGCACGTCGGGCTGGTTGTGCTCGACCTCGAAATACTGCGCGAGGCGTTCGATCACATCGGGGAAGATCGCCCGCGTGACCAGCACGGCGGGACGCGGCGAAGACGATTGCGATTGCGATTGCGATTGCGATTGGGAGTGGGATTGCGGAGCCATCGTGAACCTCAGACGCGGAAGAACAGCAGGGTCATCACCCCGAACAGCGGCACCAGGATGCCGCAGGACCACAGCATATAACCGAAGAAGCTCGGCATGCGCACGCCGCGGTTCTCGGCGATCGCCTTGACCATCAGGTTCGGCGCATTGCCGATATAGGTATTGGCGCCCATGAACACCGCGCCGGCCGAGATCGCCGCCAGCGTGGTGGCGTCGCGCGTCATCAGCGTGGCCGCGTCGCCGCCGGCGGTATTGAAGAACACCAGATAGGTCGGCGCATTGTCGAGGAAGGACGACAGCAGGCCGGTGGCCCAGAAATACATGCTGTCGATCGGCTGGCCGTTGCTGTCGCTGACCGCGCGGATCACACCGGAGAAGGCGCCGTCGGTACCGGCCTTGAGCATCGCGATCACCGGAATGATGGTCAGGAAGATGCCGGCGAACAGCTTGCCGACCTCGAGGATCGGGTCCCAGTTGAACTCGTTGCCGGCGCGCGCGCTATGCGGTGTGATCGCCAGCGACACCAGCGCCACCACCACCAGCGCCACGTCGCGCACCAGGGCCTGCAACGGCACGACGGTGCCCATCACGTCGAAGGCGATGCCGGGCTGCCACAGGCCGCTCATCAGCACCAGGCCCATGATCGCCAGCAGCAGCGCGAAATTGGCCTTGCCGTCGATGCGGATGCCGCGCGAGTCCGGCGTCGGATCCAGCGGCGGCGGCAGTTCCTCCCCACCCTTGAGGAAGTAGTGCCGGTCGACGAAATAGAAGATCGCCAGCAGTGCGATGCACAGGAACAGCGTCTCGGGAAAGATATGGCGCGTGGTCCAGAAGAACTCGACGCCCTTCAGAAAGCCGAGAAACAGCGGCGGATCGCCCAGCGGCGTCAGCGAGCCGCCGGCATTGGCAACCAGGAAGATGAAGAAGACCACCACGTGCGCGACATGGCGCCGGTTGTCGTTGGCGCGCAGCAGCGGCCGGATCAGCAGCATCGCCGCGCCGGTGGTGCCCATCACGCTGGCCAGACATGTGCCAAGCGCCAGGATGCCGGTGTTCAGCTTCGGCGTGCCATGCAGGTTGCCCTGCACGCAGATGCCGCCAGCGACGATATAGAGCGCGCCGATCAGCACGATGAACGGAATGTACTCGGCCAGCAGCGCATGGACGACGTTGGCCGCCGCGGCATGCATGCCGAATGCCAGCGCGAACGGCACCAGGAACAGCAGGCCCCAGGCGGCCGCGACCTTGCCGAAGTGGTGATGCCAGAAGCGCGGCGCCAGCAGCGGAAACAGCGCGATCGACAGCAGGATGCCGGCAAAGGGCAAGGCCCACAGCGGCCCCAGCGTGGCCCCGTCGAGTTCGGCGGCGCCGGCCAGCGCGGGGAACATCGCCAGCATGGCCGGCAGCGCCAGGCCCGATATGCGCGCAAGGGGGGACAGCATCGTCTTCGGTCTCCTGTTATTCGAGTCTGGGATGCCGGCCTGCGTACCGAGGCCGTCGTGAAGGGAGGCGGCGAGGCTGGCGGTGCGCCGCGCCGCGTGCCGTGCCGCAGGGGCGTTCAGGTGCATTCAGGCGCGTTCAGGCCTGTTCGACCAGCACCACGTGCACGCGATACGGGCCATGGGCGCCGAGCACGATGGTCTGTTCGATATCGCCGGTGCGCGACGGGCCGCTGATGATATTGGTCGCGCGGGGCAGCTCGCCGCGCTCGGCGCGCACCAGCGCGAAGGCTTCCTCGAGGTCGGCGACGATACGGCCGATCGGCACCACCGCGATATGCGTCTCGGGCAGCAGCGCGCCGGAGGCGAAGGATTCCGGCCCCGACAGCAGCATCAGCGAACCGGTCTCGGCGATCGCGCAGAAGCAGCCGGTGATGCCGACCAGGTCGCCATGTTCGCGGTCGGCCTGCGGGTCGCGCAGCGGCGGCCGGGATTCGACCGCGATGCCGTGCGCCTGCCAGTCCAGCGCGCCCAGCGCCGGCCAGGCGACCGCGCGCGGGGCCAGGGCCAGCCCGGTCAGGTAATGCGCCACCGCCGCCGGCACGTCGGCCAGGGTGGCGACGCGCTCGACCGTCGAGGCCATCTTGCGCGCCTGCACGCTGAAGGCTTCGGCCAGATCGCCGGCCACGCCGGGACGCGGCCCTTGCGGATGGCGCGCCAGATAGTCGGCCACCGCCTCGCGCTCGCCCCGGGTCGGTTGCGCCGGCCGCCCCTGGGCAGCGCGGATACGGGCGAAGATGCGGTCGCGAGCGGAATCGGTATTCATGGTTCGGACGATCGGAGTCGGGAGGCCGGAGCAGCGGGCATTATAAGTCCCCCTGCCCGCGGCCTACGGCGGAAAACGGCGCCCGGCTCAGGCCGGCTCGACGCCGAACACCTGGCGCAGATAGCCAAGGTAGGCCGGGTCGTCGCACATGGTCTTTTCGGGCGTGTCCGACAGCTTGGCGACAGGCTGCCCGTTGCAGCGGACCATCTTGATGACGATCTGTAGCGGCGTATAGCCCAGGTCGTTGGTCAGATTGGTGCCGACGCCGAACGCCAGCCGGCAGCGGCCGCCGAAGCGTTCGTACAGTTCGATCACGCGCGGGATATTGAGGTTGTCGCTGAAGATCAGCGTCTTGCTGCGCGGATCGACGCGGTTCCTGGTGTAGTGCTCCAGCATCCGCTCGCCCCAGGCCACCGGATCGCCCGAGTCGTGCCGCACGCCGTCGAACAGCTTGCAGAAGTACAGGTCGAAGTCGTTCAGGAAGGCATCGAAGCCGTACGTGTCCGACAGCGCGATGCCCAGGTCGCCGCGATATTCGCGCGCCCAGGTCTCCAGCGCGAACACCTGCGAATCGCGCAGCCGCGGACCCAGCGACTGGCAGGCCTGCAGATATTCGTGCGCCATGGTGCCGAGCGGCGTCAGGTTGTGCTTGCGGGCGAAATGGACGTTGCTGGTGCCGGCCAGCTGCGGTCCCAGCAGCTGCTGCATCGATGACAGCACCTCTTCCTGCCAGTCGCGCGAAAAGCGCCGGCGCGTGCCGTAGTCGGCGATCACGCAATCGTCGCGGCCCGGCATGCGCAGCAGCGCCAGCTTGTCGACCAGCCGGCGCCGGCCCTCCTCCCAATCGGGCTGCGGCTGGGTATGGCGGAAATACACCTCGTTGACGATCGCCAGCAGCGGCACCTCGAACAGGATGGTATGCAGCCACGGACCGCGGATCGTGATGTCGATCTCGCCCGGGTGGGTCGGCGACGGGCCCACCGATACGTACTTCGCGTTGAGCTGGAACAGGCCGAGAAAATCGACGAAATCGCTCTTGATGAAGCGAAAGCCGCGCAGATATTCCAGTTCTTCCTCGGTGAAGCGCAACTGGCACAGCAGTTCGATCTGCGCGCGGATCTCGTCCGCGTACGGCGTCAAATCCACGCCGGCATTGCGGCATTTGAAGCGGTACTCGACCTGGGCCGCCGGAAAATGATGCAGCACCACCTGCATCATCGTGAATTTGTAGAGGTCGGTGTCGAGCAGAGATTGGATGATCATGGCGTAACCCGCACAAGTGTGCCGAATCAGGCCCACATGCTACCCCATTGGACAACCTCATCGGGCATGGGGCCAATGCGCGACGGGGCGATCCAACGCCCCACCCGATACCGGATCGATCGCGCGCCAATGCCGAACAGACGCGCATAAAGAAATAAGAAAACTATCTGATCCGGCTATATAGGGCCGCTGTGCGGGACGAACGGGTCGGCTACAATACCGATCTTTGAAAGGCCGCGGTCGACGCTCGTCCCGCGCGTGCGTGCGCTGCACGGGCACAAGCGCGGGCACCAGCACCGGCACCAGTACCGGCACAAGCGGCCAAAAACAGTCTCCCATCGAAGCCGATCCGTTTTCCTGGAACCGAAATGACTCACGTTGTCACCGAATCCTGCATCCGTTGCCGCTATACCGACTGCGTTGACGTGTGTCCGGTCGATTGTTTCCGCGAGGGCCCCAACTTCCTCGCGATCGATCCGGACGAGTGCATCGACTGCGCGGTGTGCGTCGCCGAGTGCCCGGTCAACGCGATCTATGCCGAGGAAGATGTGCCGGGCGACCAGCAGCAGTTCATCGAACTGAACGCCGAACTGGCCCGCAACTGGCCTTCCATCACCAAGACCAAGGCCCCGCTGCCCGAGGCCGAGGAATGGAAGGACGCCACCGGCAAGCTGCAATACCTGGAGCGCTGAGCCGACGCGCCAGCCACACCCACCCGATAGCGACAAAGAGAAAGCCGTCCCCACGCGCTTTCCCGCAATGCCGGGCACGCCGTGCCCCCCAAACGTATCAGGACGCATATGGACTTGAGCATCCCCAACCCCGTCGCGGACACCACCAATCAGGTCGGCGGCAACGCTGGCGGTGGCCAGCCCCTCGAAATCGACGCGCTGATCGTCGGCGCCGGTCCGGTCGGCCTGTTCCAGGTCTTCGAGCTCGGCCTGCTCGAGATCAAGGCACACGTGATCGACTCGCTGAAGGTCGTCGGCGGGCAGTGCGTCGAGCTGTATCCGGACAAACCCATCTATGACATCCCGGCGGTGCCCATCTGCACCGGCCAGGAGCTGACCGACAATCTGCTCAAGCAGATCGAGCCGTTCGAGCCGACCTTCCACCTCGGCCAGGAAGTCTCGGTGGTCGAGCGCCAGGAGGACGGCCGCTTCTTCGTCGAGACCTCGCTCGGCACCCGCTTCCTTACCAAGACCATCTTCATTGCCGCCGGCGTCGGTTCGTTCCAGCCGCGCACGCTGAAGGTCGACGGCCTGGACAAGTTCGACGGCAAGCAGCTGTTCTACCGCGTCAAGGATCCGAGCCGCTTCCACGGCCGCAACCTGGTGATCGTCGGCGGCGGCGACTCGGCGCTGGACTGGACGCTGGACCTGGTCGGCAAGGCCGAGTCGGTGGTGCTGATCCACCGCCGCGACGGCTTCCGCGCCGCGCCCGCCTCGGTCGCCAAGATGAAGGAACTGTGCGAGCAGATGGAGATGCAGTTCCTGGTCGGCCAGATCAGCGGCTACGAGGAAAAGGACGGCGTGCTGACGGAGATCAAGGTCACCGGCGGCGACGGCGTGACGCGCCGCATGCCCCTGGACGATCTGCTGGTGTTCTTCGGCCTGTCGCCCAAGCTCGGCCCGATCGCCGAATGGGGCCTGGACCTGGAGCGCAAGCAGATCAAGGTCGATACCGAGAAGTTCGAGACCAACATCCCGGGCATCTTCGCGGTCGGCGACATCAACACCTATCCGGGCAAGAAGAAGCTGATCCTGTCGGGCTTCCACGAGGCCGCGCTGGCCGCCTTCGGCGCCGCGCCGTACATCTTCCCGGAAAAGAAGATCCACATGCAGTACACGACGACCTCGCCGAAGCTGCACAAGATCCTCGGCGTCGAATCGCCGGTGTTCGACTGACCATGACCTGTCGTCCCCGCGAAAGCGGGGACCCAGCGGCTATGATGACGCTGGATTTCCGCCTTGCGCGGGAATGGCGCGATGGTTATAACCGCCTTCGGGCGGTTTTTCTTTGCCTCGCGAAAATTCTTCTTGGCTTTCCCGTCAAGCACCGTCTATAATGCGCCCCTCGCCAACGCACATTCGCGGCACCGGATCGGCCCCAGGGCTTCCGACCCAACGAATGCGCAGGCAAGCCGGACACTTCGGCACAGCGTTTAGCGGATGACGCAACGACAACAAAATGTCGAAACGTTGTTGACGAAGTAACGAGAAACTGGCTATAATCCTTTTCTCAGCTGTTCCCCGATAGCTCAGTCGGTAGAGCGACGGACTGTTAATCCGCAGGTCCCTGGTTCGAGCCCAGGTCGGGGAGCCAAAGAATAAAAGGCCCGCCATCCGAGATGGCGGGCCTTTTCACTGGTGCGCTGGCATCCTGCGTGACCGACCTCGTCGCGACTCGCACGCCCACCCTTCCGGTCCACTGCCCCGCCTCGCTTGCGGGGTTTTGCCAACACCCAGCTCCGCGGGTATCGGCAGCGAGCACACAGGCTCGAGGCTGCCGAGGCTCACCGTTCCACCCCGCCGCAGCAGCGGCACCCCGAAGGACAAGCTTTGACCAAGATCGTTTTGAAGCCGGGCGAACCGGTTGACGTCGCCATGCGGCGATTCCGCCGGGCCATTCTGCAAAATGGCCTGATCGTCGAACTGAAGAGCCGCACGGCCTACGAGAAGCCGACCACCGAGCGCAAGCGCAAGAAGAAGGCCGCCGAGTCGCGCCTGCGCAAGCGTCTGCGCATGCAGATGCTGCCGAAGAAGATGTACTGAGCCTCTTCGTCGACTGCCGGGAGTCCCGCGGGCGCGGCGTATCGCCCGCCGCGTGACCCCCGTTGCTGTTCCGCTGTCCCGCTCTCCCATCGCTCTCCCCATCCGCCCGGGGAGAACGTCGCACTCCCCCGGGAGCGCCCTCTCGTCCAGCCATCTGGCCGACGTCCCGCGCTGCGCCCCCATCCCCCCAGCCGATGTCCGGCTGCTGCCCCGGCTGCTACATTACGTTCCTGTCGCCCGCCTCAGGAACCGCCTCCGCATGCCTTCCCGTCCGTTCCCCAGCCTGACGATCTCGCCGTCGCATTGGCGTCTGGCCTTCTGGCTGTGCCTTTGCGCCGTGCTGACGCTGGCGCTGATGCCGCCGGCGACACCGATGCCGACCACCGGCTGGGACAAGAGCAACCATCTGCTGGCCTTCGCCCTGCTTGGCGTGCTCGGATGGCGCGCCTATCCGGCGCGGCCATGGGCCGTGCCGATCGGGTTGCTGATCTATGGCGCACTGATCGAGTGGCTGCAGTCGATGACGCCCTATCGCTCCGCCGACGCCATCGACGTGCTGGCCGACGTGCTCGGTCTCGCGCTGGGCTGGCTGCTGCACGGCCTGGTGCGTTCGCTGATGCGCCGCCGGGGCGCGGGAAGCGCGGCCTAGCGGGTCATGATCCGGAGCGGACTGGCGGATCCCGTGCTGCGGCGCGCCAAGGACCGATCGCAAGCGGATCGGCATAATGGCGGGATTGCGCCAGGCGCGCTTCACCGGAACGCTGCGTTGACTGCCATTCTCGAATTGCGCCATGTGCGCAAGCAATACGGCAATACCGTCGTCGTCGACGATCTGAGCCTGCAAGTGCAGCGTGGCCAATGCTTCGGCCTGCTGGGCCCCAACGGCGCCGGCAAGACCACCACGCTGCGCCTGCTGCTGGGGCTGACCACGCCGGCCTCGGGCGAGCTGACGCTGTGCGGCGAACCGGTTCCCGCTCGCGCACCGCAGGCCCGCATGCGCGTCGGCGTGGTACCCCAGTTCGACAATCTCGACCCCGACTTCACCGTGGTCGAGAACCTGCGTATCTTCGGCCGCTATTTCGGCCTGCCGGCCGCCGAGATCGAACGGCGCGTGCCGATGCTGCTCGATTTCGCCCGCCTGGAAAACCGCGCCGACGCGCATGTGCGCGACCTGTCCGGCGGCATGCGCCGGCGCCTGACGGTGGCGCGCGCGCTGATCAACGACCCCGACCTGCTGGTGATGGACGAGCCGACCACGGGCCTGGACCCACAGGCGCGCCATCTGATCTGGGACCGGCTCAAGTCGCTGCTGGCGGCCGGCAAGACCATTCTGCTGACCACGCATTTCATGGAGGAGGCCGAGCGGCTGTGCAACTATCTGTGCGTGATCGACGGCGGCCGCAAGATCGCCGAAGGCAAGCCGCACGAGCTGATCGACCGGCAGATCGGCTGCGACGTGGTCGAGGTCTATGGCGAGGAGCTGGACGCGCTGCGCGAACGGCTGGCGCCGCTGGCCGAGCGCACCGAGAAGAGCGGCGAGACGCTGTTCTGCTATGTGCGCGAGCCCGAGCCGCTGCTGGCGGCGCTGCACGGCAATGGCGGCGTCCGTTACCTGCATCGCCCGGCCAATCTGGAAGATGTGTTCCTGAAGCTGACCGGCCGCGAGATGCGGGATTGAACGCCTGGCCAAGCCGACCCGCAGCCCACGCGCCACGCACCGAACCATCGAGGACACCATGAGCGAACGAGACCCGGACCCGCGCAACGATGGCAAGCTGACCACCGCGGCCGCCTCGCCGGCCGGGGCGACCCTTGCCGCGCAACGCTATCCGCAACCGCTGTGGCCGCTGAACCTGCGCAACTGGACCATGGTCTGGTATCGCAACTACCGCGTCTGGCGCAAGCTGGCGATCCCGTCGATGATCGGCAACCTGGCCGATCCGATGATCTATCTGTTCGGCCTGGGGTTGGGGCTGGGCCTGCTGGTCGGTCGCGTCGACGGCGTCTCGTACATCGCCTTTCTCGCCGCCGGCACCACCGCCTCCAGCGTGATGATGTCGGCCAGCTTCGAATCGATGTATTCGGCCTTCTCGCGCATGCACGTGCAGCGCACCTGGGAGGCCATCATGCACGCGCCGCTGACCTTGGGCGACGTGGTGCTCGGCGAGGTGCTGTGGGCCGCCAGCAAGGCCGTGCTGTCCGGCGTGGCGATCATGCTGGTGGCCAGCGCGCTTGGCTATGCGCAGATGCCCAACGCGCTGCTGGCGCTGCCGGTGATCGCGCTGGCGGGCATCGCCTTCGCCAGCCTGGCGATGATCGTCACCGCGCTCGCCCCCAGCTACGACTTCTTCATGTTCTACCAGACGCTGGTGATGACGCCGATGTTGCTGCTGTCGGGCGTGTTCTTCCCGCTGGAACAGCTGCCGCCCGGCGTGCAGTCCGCCACGCAGGTGTTGCCGCTGGCGCATGCGGTGGCGCTGATCCGGCCGCTGATGCTGGACCGCCCGCTCGAGCAGGTGTGGCTGCATCTGGCCGTGCTGGCCGCCTATGCGGCGGTGGCGCTGGTGGTGGCGCTGATGCTGCTGCGCAGGCGGATGCTGCGGTGAGGCGGGAGACCGTTCACGTCGTTCCCGCGCAGGCGGGAACCGTGGGTCGTTGAAAGCCGCCGGGTCCCCGCTTTCGCCGGGACGACGAATCCACCAAAAACAAAGCCGGCCCTCGGGCCGGCTTTCTCCCTCTGCAGGGTGATGATCAGTCGCACAGCCCGCGCAGCAGGTCCGCCTTCAGATCCTCGACCGACTCCAGGCCCACCGCCATGCGGATCAGGCCCTCGCCGATGCCGGCCGCGGCTTTGGCTTCGGGGCTGACGCGCGCGTGCGTGGTGGTGTACGGATGGGTCACCGTGGTGCGCGTATCGCCCAGGTTGCCGGTGATCGAGCACAGGCGCGTGCTGTCGATCACGCGCCAGGCATTGGCGCGCTGCTGTTCCGGCGTCGCGCCCTTCAGTTCGAACGACACGATGGCACCGCCGCCGCTCTGCTGGCGCATCGCGATGTCGTGCTGCGGATGCGACTTGAGCGCGGGGTGATAGACCCGCGCCACCGCCGGATGCGATTCGAGAAACTGGGCCAGCGCCAGCGCGCTGGCCGAATGGCGCTCCATGCGGATCGCCAGCGTCTCCATGCCCTTGAGCATCACCCAGGCGTTGAACGCCGACAGCGTCGGGCCGGCGGTCCGCACGAAGGGGAAGACCTTGCCCATGATGAAGTCGTGCTTGCCCAGCACGGCGCCGCCCAGCACGCGGCCCTGGCCGTCGATATGCTTGGTCGCCGAATGCACCACGATGTCGGCGCCAAAGCGCAGCGGCTGCTGCAGCGCCGGCGAGCAGAAGCAGTTGTCGACCACCAGCAGCGCGCCGGCGTCGTGCGCGATGTCGGCCACCGCGGCGATGTCGGCGACCTCGGTCAGCGGGTTCGACGGCGTCTCGAGGAAGAACAGCTTGGTATTCGGCTTGACGGCTGCGCGCCAGCCGGCCAGGTCGGTGCCGTCGACGAAGGTGGTCTCGACGCCGAACTTGGCGAAGATGTTCGAGAACAGCGTCATCGTCGAGCCGAAGATGGCGCGCGAGCTGACCAGATGGTCGCCCGCCTGCATCGACGACAGCACCACCGACAGGATCGCGCTCATGCCCGAGGCGGTCGCCATGCAGGCCTGCGCGCCTTCCAGCGCGGCCAGCCGCTGCTGGAACATGCTGACGGTCGGATTGGTGAAGCGCGAGTAGGTATAGCCCTCTTCCGAGTTGGCGAAGCGCTCGGCGGCCTCGGCGGCGCTGCCGAAGCAGAAGCTCGAGGTCAGGTACATCGCCTCCGAATGCTCCATGAACTCGCTGCGCAGCGTGCCGGCGCGCACGCCGAGCGTATCAATGCCGAGGGAGTCGAGGTCGAGCGGTTCGTTCATGGTCGGGGCGCCGTGGGCGCGATAAGTCTGAATCGATGGGTTGGGAGTCTCCCCTCTCCCGCATGCGGGAAAGGGGAGCGAGACAACGCGGAGTGAGGGACTTCTTACTCGTTGCCACCCGAGCGCTGCAGATGCAGCTGCGAACGCTCGGTATCGCCGCCGCCTTCGCGGTCGGCCTGGCTGCGCGCGGTCTCGAGGCGGTCCAGGTAGGCCTCGTCGATATCGCCGGTGATGTACTTGCCGTCGAAGCACGAGGCCTCGAAGTCCTTCAGCGCCGGGTTGATGTCGCGCACCGCCTGCTTCATCGCCTCGACGTCCTGGTAGACCAGCTGGTCGGCGCCGATCATGCGGCAGATCTCGTCATGGCTGCGGCCATGCGCGACCAGTTCGCTGCGCGTCGGCATGTCGATGCCGTAGACGTTGGGGAACTTCACCGGCGGCGCCGCGGACGCGAAGATCACCTTGTTGGCGCCCGCATCGCGCGCCATCTGCACGATCTCGAACGAGGTCGTGCCGCGCACGATCGAGTCGTCGACGATCAGCACGTTCTTGCCCTTGAACTCGACGCCCATCGCGTTGAGCTTCTGGCGCACCGACTTCTTGCGCACCGCCTGGCCCGGCATGATGAAGGTGCGGCCGACATAGCGGTTCTTGAAGAAGCCTTCGCGATAGTTCAGGCCCAGCTTGTTGGCGACCTGCATCGCCGCCGGCCGGCTCGAATCGGGAATCGGCATCACCACGTCGATTTCGCCGGCGCTCACTTCGCTGCGGATCTTCTCGGCCAGGTAGTCGCCCATGCGCAGGCGCGCATCGTAGACCGGCACGCCGTCGATGCACGAATCCGGCCGCGCCAGATAGACGTACTCGAAGATGCAGGAGTTCAGCAGCGGATTGTCGGCGCACTGCTTGGTGTACAGGGTGCCGTCCAGATCGATGAAGATCGCCTCACCCGGCGCCACGTCGCGCTCGAGCTTGTAGCCGATGCCTTCGAGCGCCACCGATTCCGACGCGACCATCCACTCCTTGCCGGTCGGCGTCTCGATGCTGCCCAGGCACAGCGGGCGGATGCCGAAGGGGTCGCGCACGGCCAGCATGCCGTAGCCGGCGATCTGCGCGGCGATCGCGTACGAGCCGCGCACGCGGCGGTGCATGCCCGCCACCGCGGCGAAGATGATCTCGGGATCGAGCGAGGTGCCGTTGCTGGCGCGCTGCAGTTCGTCGGCCAGCACGTTCAGCAGCACCTCGGTATCCGAGTGCGTATTGATGTGGCGGCGATCGCGCCGGAACATCTCCTCGCGCAGTTGCTGCCAGTTGGTCAGGTTGCCGTTATGCGCCAGGATGATGCCGTACGGCGCATTGACGTAGAACGGCTGGGCCTCTTCCTCGCTGGAGGCCGAGCCCGCGGTCGGGTAGCGCACCTGGCCGATGCCGGCCGCGCCCGGCAGGCCGCGCATATTGCGCGTGCGGAACACGTCGCGCACCAGGCCGTTGGCCTTGTGCATGTGGAAGGTGCTGCCGTTGGCGGTCGCGATGCCCGCGGCGTCCTGACCGCGATGCTGCAGCAGCAACAGGCTGTCGTAAATCAACTGATTGACGGGCGTGGCAGAAACCACACCGACGATACCGCACATGCCAAGCTCCCAGGAAAGGCTTTGATTCGGCGCGCCCTGCGCGCTGCCGACGGCAGACCAGGCGCGAAAATTTCATGCCGGGCGCGCGCCCGGCCTCAGGTTCTGACGTATTTGGCGATTTCCGGCGGCAACCAGGGCCGCAGCGACTCCATCGCGGCAACGACATAGGGACGCGACACCGCGTCGCGCCAGAACGGTTCGTCGGGCATCTTGGTGAAGCCGGCCAACGTGACCAGCAGCATCACCACCAGCGCGCCGCGCGCCACCCCGAACACCAGTCCAAGCCCGCGATCCGCCGGTTTCAGTCCGGTGGTCTCCAGCAACTGGCCGATCACCGCGCCGGCCAGCGCCGCGGCAATCACGGTGCCGAAGAACAATACCGCGAATCCGGCGGCGCTGCGCGCGAGCGCGCCGCCGGGCAGCGACTCGGGCATCCATTGTGCGGCGACGCCGACATAGTTGTAGGCCACAAAAAACGCCGCGATCCAGCCCACAAGCGACAGCAGTTCGCGCATCAGGCCGCGCAGCGCGCCGACCAGGCCCGAGGCGACCAGCACGAACATGACCGCGTAATCGAAGAAGGTCAGCTGCATTCCCGCTAGCACCGCTGTCCGCCCGCCGTTCAGAGCTCGACCACGCGGGCCGTCAGGCCGGTGGCACGGACCCGCTTTTCGGCGGCATCGGCAGCATCGCGATCCGAAAAGGGACCGGCGCGCAACAAAATGCGTTCGCCGTCCGCCAGCGCCTTGCGTTCGATATAGGCGGGCACCTTGTTCGCCTTCAACTTGCCCAGCCACTGCTTGGCCTTGTCCTCGGTCGAAAAGGCACCGACGAGGATCACGTATTTGCCGCTGCCGGACGATTTGGCTTCGGCCTTGGGTTCGGCCTTCGATTCGGCCTTCGGTTCCGGCTTGGAATCGGCCTGGCGAGCCGCTTCGGAGCGCTCAGCCGGCTTTTCCGGCGCCTTGTCGGCAGCATGGGCGGCCGGTGCGCTGACCAGTTCCTCGCCGGCATCGAGTGCCTGCGCATCGAGGCGCGATTGCTGCTGCGGCGGCAGCGGCGCGGCCTTGCGCGGTTCGGGCCTGGCCTGCGCCTCGCCCTGGCCGCCGCTCAGGCGTACTGCGATCTGGTCGGCGGCGGGACGCGGCTCGGTCTCGAATACGATCGGCAGCACGATCACCGCGGCCACCGTCATCACCAGCGCGCCGATCAGGCGGCGCCGCGCGCGTTGCTTCTGCGGGAATTCCGGGTCCAGCATGTCGTCCGCATATTCGCCGGCACCCCGGTGCATATTGCGCGTGCCGGCCGTCCCGGCGTCGGCGCTGCGGGCGCGCCGCGCGCGCTCCGGTGCGGCGTCTTTGCCCTTGCGGAAGGAAAACAGCGAAAGCAGGCCCATAGATTGGTTCGGTGCGGGCGGCAGGCGCGGCCGCCCGTTGAGTTTGTCGCTCGACCGCGGCGCGTGGCCCGGAAGTGCCCGGAAGTCCGGAAAAGCGGTCCGGCAGGCTAGTTGGCCTGGGTCGCGCGGTACGCCATCACGCCGGCCACGGTGTAGAACGATCCGAAGACCAGGATTCTATCATTCTCGGTGGCTCGCTCGATGGCGTCCCGATAGGCCGCCTCCGGGCTGGCGAAGCACGCCGCGGTGGCGTCCGGGCCCGGCTGGAAGCCGCCCTGCTCCAGGTGCTCCAGCAGGTCCTGCGCGCTGGCGGCGCGCGGCGTCGGCAGGTCGCACAGGCACCAGTGATCGACCTTGTCGCTCAGGTGGCGCAGCACGCCGGCGATGTCCTTGTCCGCCATCGCGCCGAACACGGCATAGGTGTAGCGGAAGAACCCCATGTTCTCGAGGCTCTGGCCCAGCGTCGCGGCGGCATGGGGGTTGTGGGCAACGTCGAGGATCACCGTCGGACGGCCCGCCATCACCTGGAAGCGGCCCGGCAGATCGACGAAGGCGAGCCCATTGCGCACTTCCTGCGCGCTGACCGGCAGCCGGTCGCGCACCGCCTGCAGCGCGGCCAGCGCAGCCGAGGCGTTCAGCAGCTGGTTGGCGCCGCGCAGCGCGGGGTAGCCCAGCCCATTGAGCTTGCGGCCGCGCCCGCTCCAGTCCCACTGCAGGCGCTCCTGGCCCTTGGCGGCCTGGTGCTGGAAATCCCGCCCGACCAGCCACAGGTCGGCGCCGATCGTCTCGGCATGCTCGACCAGCGAGGCCGGCGGCATCGGATCGCCGCAGATCGCCGGCACATGCGGGCGGAAGATGCCGGCCTTCTCGAAGCCGATCTTCTCGCGGGTATCGCCCAGGTACTGGGCATGGTCGATATCGACGCTGGTGACGATGGCGCAGTCTGGATCGAACACATTGACCGCGTCCAGCCGGCCACCGAGGCCCACCTCGAGAATGATCGCATCGAGCTGCGCGGCGGCGAAGGCATGGACGATCGCCAGCGTGGTGAACTCGAAATAGGTCAGGCTGACCGGGTCGGCGAAGCTGGTGCGGGCGCGCTCGACCGCTTCGAAATGCGGCAGCAGCTGGTCATCGGTGGCCATCTCGCCGTTGATGCGGGCGCGCTCGTTGAACGACAGCAGATGCGGCGAGGTATGGCAGCCGACCTTGTAGCCGGCCTCCAGCAGGATCCGCTCGAGCATCGCGCAGGTCGAGCCCTTGCCGTTGGTGCCCCCCACGGTGAACACCACCGCGTCGATGCGCAGGCCGAGCGCTTCCTTGACCCGGCTGATCCGGGTCAGGCCCATGTCGATGCCGACCGGATGCGCGGTTTCGAGGTGGGCCAGCCACTCGGGCAGGGAGGAGAAGATTGGCATGATCGTTCGACTACTCGGTTCTCTCCCCTCTCCCGCCTGCGGGAGAGGGAGTGCGTCAGCGGAAAGCATAGGCCGGCGGCAAGGCGCCGGCAGCAATGAAAAACGCGGACCAGGTCCGCGTCGTCAAACCATCCTTCGGCGATCGGGTTCCGTTCAGGCCACCGCGTCGGCCGGCTGCTTCTGCAGCAGCGCCAGCAGTTGCGCGAGTTCGGCACGCAGCTTGCGCCGGTCGACGATCATGTCGATCGCGCCCTTCTGCAGCAGGAACTCGGCACGCTGGAACCCTTCGGGCAGCTTCTCGCGCACGGTCTGCTCGATCACGCGCGGGCCGGCGAAGCCGATCAGCGCCTTGGGCTCGGCGATCACCACGTCGCCCAGGAAGGCGAAGCTGGCCGACACGCCGCCCATGGTCGGATCGGTCAGCACGCTGATGAACGGCAGCTTGGCGCCCGACAGCTGGTTGAGCATCGCGGTGGTCTTGGCCATCTGCATCAGCGACAGCAGGCTTTCCTGCATGCGCGCGCCGCCGGTGGCGGTGATGCAGATGAACGGCACCTTCTGCTCGAGCGCGGCCTGCGCGCCGCGCGCGAAGCGCTCGCCCACCACCGAACCCATCGAGCCGCCCATGAAGGCGAATTCAAAGCAGCTGACCACCACCGGAATGGTATGGATCGCACCGCCCATCACCACCATCGCGTCGGTCTCGCCGGTCTCGTCCATCGCGGCCTTGATGCGGTCCGGATATTTCTTCGAGTCCTTGAACTTGAGTGCGTCGACCGGCACGATTTCCTGGCCGATCTCATAGCGGCCCTCGGCGTCGAGCAGCGAATCGAGCCGCTCGCGCGCGCGGATGCGCATATGGTGGTCGCACTTGGGGCAGACATGCAGATTGGCCTCGACGTCGGTCCGGTACAGCACGGACTCGCACGACGGGCATTTGACCCACAGCCCCTCCGGAATGCCCTTGCGGGACGAGGGGTCGGTCTGTTGAATCTTGGGGGGCAGGAGTTTATCCAACCAGCTCATCAAAACGCTCCTTTCGGATAGGGCCGCGGCCTGGCGCAGCGCGAAGTGACAAAGCGCACGCGCGCACGGGTGGCAGGCCCGGCCATCGGCCAAGGCGGCGAATGTACCACGGGCGCCGCCCAGGGGCCGATATTCTGTGCTGCGGAAAGCAGGAATCGGCGGCCGTCGGCGGGGAAAGGTTCCCGCAATTTGCCGATGGTCGCCGATATGAGGCTAATGGATCACGATTTCGCGTCCAGCGCCGTGCGGATCTCCGCGATGAACGAACGCAGCGATTGTACCGCTTGTTCCCGCGGCGCTTCCTCCAGCAGTTGCACCAGCCGGCTGCCGATCACGACCGCATCGGCCACGCTGGCGATCGCGCGCGCGGTCTGCGCATCGCGGATGCCGAAACCCACACCGACCGGCAGGTTGGCACGGGCCTTGATCACCGGCAGGCGGGCGGCGACGCTATCCAGGTCGAGCGCGCCCGAACCGGTCACGCCCTTGAGCGACACGTAGTACAGATAGCCGCTGGCCACCTTGGCGACCTGCGCGATGCGGGCATCGGTAGTGGTCGGCGCCAGCAGGAAGATCGGATCGACGCCGTGATCGCGCATCAGCTGGGCGAACGACTCGCACTCCTCGGGCGGGTAGTCGACCACCAGCACGCCGTCGACACCGGCCTCGCGGGCGGCCTGCGCGAAGGCGCCCTCGCCCATCCGCTCGATCGGGTTGGCATAGCCCATCAGCACCACCGGCGTATTGGCGTCGCGCTGGCGGAAATCGCGCACCCAGCCCAGCACCTGGGTCAGGCTGACGCCGTTGGCGAGCGCCCGCTCGGACGCGCGCTGGATCACGGGGCCGTCGGCCATCGGGTCGGAGAACGGCACGCCCAGTTCGATCACATCGGCGCCGCCCTCGACCAGCGCGTGCATCAGCGCGACGGTCAGGCCGGGCTCGGGATCGCCGGCGGTGATGAAGGGAATCAGGCCCTTCCTGCCTTGTGCGGACAGCGCCGCGAAAGTCGATTGGATGCGGGACATGGTCAGGATGCGAGGTGGGGCAGCGCGTCCGCCGGACCGGCGTCGTTGGCGGCTGCCGGGGTAGACGGGACACAGGCGGCGATCTTGGCGGCGGCTTCGGCGGCTTCGGCGGCATCGGGCCGCGCCAGCGGCATCACCGAGGCCACGCGCGCACGCGCGACGTCGACATAGTCGGGATTGATCTCGAAGCCAACGAAGCGGCGCCCATGCCGGGCGCAGGCGACCGCGGTGGTGCCGCTGCCCGTGAACGGATCGAGCACCAGCCCGCCGGGCGGACAGCTGGACAGCACCATCCGCTCGACGATCTGCAGCGGCTTCTGCGTCGGATGGTCGGCACGCTCCGGGTCCTGGCGGTGGATGCGCGGCACGCTCCACAGGTCCTTCGGGTTGTAGCCGACCTCCAGCCACTTCTTGCCCTCGAAACGCGGCCGGCTGCGCGCCTTCTTGGTCTCGGCGTCGTACGGCACGCGCACCGAGTCCAGGTCGAAGTAGTAGTCGCGCGCCTTGGCGAAGAAGCCGATGTTGTCGTGCACCGACGAATACTTGCGCGTGGTGCCGCCCATGCTGGGCACGCGCCGGTCCCAGATGATCTCGTTGACCATCGTCAGCCGGCGCTTGAGCATCACGAACAGCTCGGGCGAGTACTGCCAGGTGCAGAACAGGTACAGCGAGCCGCGCGGCGACAGCTTGGGCACCACTGCGTCGATCCAGCGTTCGGCCCATTCCAGATAGGCCTGGCCGGACAGGCGGTCCGAGTCGTTGCCGTAGTCCTTGCCGAGCCCGTAGGGCGGGTCGGCAACCACGAGATCGATCGAACCGTCGGCCAGCCGGCGCACGCCGTCGAGCACGTCCTCCTGGTACAGCAGGGCCGGCAGCGCCGGCGCGGCGGTCAGCGCGATCGCGTCGCCGCCGACCGTCGGCGTGGTCGCATCCGCGGCAGCGGCGCCCGGTGCGGCTTCGGGAAGCGTGCGCATCAGAGCGTCAACCCCGCACGTTCGGCGACCGTGTGCATGTCCTTGTCGCCGCGACCGGACAGGTTGACCAGCAGCAGCTTGTCCTTGGGCAGCGTCGGCGCCAGCTTGCACGCGTAGGCGATCGCATGGCTCGATTCGAGCGCCGGGATGATGCCCTCGATCCGGCAGCAATCGTGGAAGGCGCGCAGGGCCTCGTCATCGGTGATGCAGACGTACTCGGCGCGGCCGCTGTCCTTGAGCCAGGCGTGCTCGGGACCGACGCCCGGATAGTCCAGCCCCGCCGACACCGAATGCGTCTCGATGATCTGGCCGTTCGGATCCTGCAGCAGGTAGGTGCGGTTGCCGTGCAGCACGCCCGGCGAACCGGCGCTCAGCGAGGCCGCGTGCCGGCCGGTCTCGATGCCGTCGCCGGCCGCCTCGACGCCGATCAGCTTGACGTCCTGGTGGTCGATGTACGGATAGAAAATGCCCATCGCGTTGGAGCCGCCGCCGACGCAGGCGATCACCGCATCGGGCTGCCGGCCGGTCATCTCCGGCATCTGCACCTTCGCCTCCTCGCCGATCACGCACTGGAAATCGCGCACCATCGCGGGATACGGATGCGGGCCGGCGACGGTGCCGATGATGTAGAAGGTGTTCTCGACGTTGGTGACCCAGTCGCGCATCGCCTCGTTCAGCGCGTCCTTCAGCGTCTTCGAGCCGCTCTCGACCGGCACCACGGTGGCGCCGAGCAGCTTCATCCGGTAGACGTTGGCGGCCTGGCGCTTGACATCCTCGGCGCCCATATAGACCACGCACTCCATGCCGAAGCGGGCCGCGATGGTGGCGGTGGCCACGCCGTGCTGGCCGGCGCCGGTCTCGGCGATCACGCGCGGCTTGCCCATGCGGCGGGCAAGCAGGGCCTGGCCGATCACGTTGTTGATCTTGTGCGCGCCGGTATGGTTCAGGTCCTCGCGCTTGAAGTAGATCTGCGCGCCGCCGAGCGTCTCGCTCCAGCGCTGCGCATGGTAGATCGGCGACGGACGACCGACGAAGTGCTTCAGTTCGCGGCGGAATTCGGCATCGAACGCGGCGTCGTTCTTCAGGCCGGCATAGGCCTCGCGCAGCTCGTCCAGCGCATGGGTCAGGGTCTCGGAGACGAAGGTACCGCCATAGGGGCCAAAGTGGCCGCGGGAATCGGGCAGGTTGTACATGAGTGGGGCATCCGGGTGGCGCGGCCGTCCTCGGTGGATCGGCCACGGCAGGGAAACAGGGTGGCTTGCGGGACCGGCGCGGTGTCTGTCATCGGCGCCGGTCGGTCGCCAGGCTCAGGCGGCGTGGTTGGCATCCGCGGCGCGCACCGCGCGCACGAAGGCTGCGATGCGGGCCGGATCCTTGACGCCCTTGGCCGCCTCCACGCCGCTGCTGACATCGACGGCGTAGGGGCGCACGCGCTCAATCGCGCCAGCCACGTTTTGCGCGTTCAACCCACCACTCAAAACGATGCGAGGAGCGGCGCTTGCGGTTCGATTGCCGGTGCATGGTGGTGTGCTGGGGCTAGGCGCAATCCATCCGGGAGGGATCAGGGTCCAGTCGAAGGCGTGGCCGCCGCCGCCATAGCCTTCGACGAAGGCATCGAGCAGGATGGCCGCGGCGTCACGATATTGATCGCCGAATTCTACCAAATCGAGGCCGGGGCGCACACGCGCGGCGCGCAGGAATGGCAGCCGGCAGCGCTGGGCCGCGCGCGCGCAGTCCTGCGCGCTCTCGTCGCCGTGGAACTGCAGCAGCGACAGCGGCACGCGTTCGGCCACGTGCGCGATCTCCTCGGCGTCGGCATTGACGAACAGGCCGACCACCGCGACGAAGGGGCCGGCGGCCTCGGCCAGCGCGGCGGCGCGGGCCACATCGACATGGCGGGGACTGCCGGGATAGAACACCAGCCCGATCGCATCGGCGCCGGCGTCGACCGCCGCGCGCACGTCGTCCTCGCGCGTCAGCCCGCAGATCTTGATGCGGGTGCGCGGGCGGACCGGCACGAACCCGGCTTGGGCGACTGCGGCGCCGGGCACGCTAGTTGGCGAAGGCATCGGCAAACACTCCATGAAACAGGCTGCCGGCCGGATCGGCGGCCGGGATGCCATAGGGATCAGGATACCTGACCCCGGCCAGATACAGGCCGTCCGGCATGAAGGTCGGCGCGGCCATGCTGCGCTGGCGCGAGGCGAGCACCTCGGCCAGCCACGAGGCCGGATAGCGCCCGCGCCCCACCGCCACCAGGCAGCCCATCAGGTTGCGGACCATGTGATGCAGGAAGGCGCTGGCGCGAAAACGCAGGAACACCCAGTCGCGGTCGGCGTGGATGCGGATCTCGTACATGGTCTTGACCGGCGACTTCGCCTGGCACTCGGCGGCGCGAAAGGCCGAGAAGTCGTGCTCGCCGATCAGGCAGGCGGCGGCCTCGCGCATCGCGTCCACGTCCAGCCGCTTGCCCGGCGGCAGCATCAGGTAGCCGGCGCGGCCGTGCACCAGCGGCGCGCGATGCGGGCCGGTATAGAGCGCGTAGTAATAGGTCCGCTCGAACGCGGCGAAGCGCGCGTGAAAGCCGTCGTCGACCGGCTTGGCCCATTGCAGCGCGATGGTCGGCGGCAGGAAGGCATTGACGCCACGCACCCACGAAAAGGGCTCGCGCGACAGCACGGTATCGAGATGGATCACCTGCCCCAGCGCATGCACGCCGGCGTCGGTCCGGCCCGCCACCGTGGTCGTCAACCGCTCGCCGGCGAATCGGGCGATGGCGTCCTCCAGCATGTCCTGCACGGTATTGCGATGCGGCTGGGACTGCCAGCCGGAGAAGGCGGTGCCGTCGTAGTGGAGGCCAAGGGCAAGACGGGTCATGGACGGGGAGGCGTATCGGGGGCCGTATCGGGGGCCGCATGGGGGGGCGCCATGATATCAGGCGAGCCCTTGCGGGGCCGCTCGCCCGTATCGTTGGCATCGGCGGTGTCCGCGCCGGCATCGAGGTCCAGCGAGATGCCGCCCAGGTCGAAGGCCAGCGGACGGGGTGCGGGGGCCGCGGCGCGAGCGGCGTGCGGTTCGCCGTCGTGGCTGTCGTGGCTGTCGTCATCCTCGTTGCCCTCGTCGGCCTCGATGGGGGAGTCGGCGAACGCCTGCGCCGCGGACGCCGGCGCGGCGATGGGTCGATCGCCAGGGGGCGCCGGGAAGGCGTCGAGCGGCAGGCTCAGGCCGGTCAGCGCGACCGGTGCGCCGGCGAGGATATCGTCGCCGGCGGCGGGCGAACCGGACTCTGCGGCCAGCGGCCGGCGCTGGCGGCGGTACAGCACGTAGCCGCCCAGCAGCGCGATCGCCAGGCCGCCGCCGGGCAAGGTCCACGGGCTCTGCAGCAGCGTGTCGAACCAGGAGGACGAAGCCTGCTGCGGGGAAGCGGCGGGCGCCGAGGCGGCAGCCGCGGCCGATGCCGTTGCGGACGCCGCCGGCGCAGCCGCGGTGGGCTGCGCCCCTGGCGCAACCCCTGCCGCGGCCGGCGCGCTGGCGCCCTGCCCTGGCTGGCCGTCCTGCCCCAGCCTGGCCAGCTCGGCGCTCTTCATCTCCAGCAGGCGCTGCATGTCGCCGACGTTCTTGCGCAGCTGCGTCAGGCGCTCCTCCGCCTCGCGCAACTGCCGCTCACGCGCCAGCTTGGCTTCCATAGTCTCGCCCTTGGGCGCCACGGCGCCCGCCTCGGGCTTGGTGAGCCGCAGTTCGTCGCGGGCCTGCTCGGGCACGGCGGCATCGCGCACCCGCGCGGTGATCTGGCCGCGCTGCTGCTGGCCGCTTTGCGGCTGCACCTGCATCGCGGCGGCCGCATCGGCCAGCCGGTGGCGATAAGCGTCGAAGGCGCGGGTATGCGCGACGACCTCGCGGCGCGCCTCGGGCCCGGCGATGGCACCGGCCTGCTGCGCCGACGGCAGCGACAGCACCGCGCCCGCCTTCAGCCGGTTCATATTGCCGGCGATAAAGGCATCGCGATTGGCGCGGTACAGTGCCACCACCATTTGATCGAGCGAGACCTGGTCGGCCACCATGCCCTGCTGCACCAGCCCGCGCGCGATGCCGTACAGATGGTCGCCACGGCGCACGGTGTAGCTGCCGCCAGTCCTTGCGGGCGCCTTCGTGGCCGGCTTGGCGGCGGGCTGCTGCTGCACGGGCGGGGCCACCACCGGCGCGGCCGGCTCCGGCGTGGCGGCCTGCACCAGCGGCGTCGCGCCGGCGTCGGGTTGCGCCGCGATCGCGGGATCGGCCGGCGGCGCGGCCAGCAGCACGGTGTAGGCCCGGGTGGCCGTGCCGGCCGGCCCACGCAGCTCCAGCAGCAGGTCGATGAAGTTCTCGCCCACCGGCTGCGCCGAGCGCAGCCGCGCGACATGGCGGCCGTCGGCACTGCGCGCCAGCTCAATCTGCAGCCCCTCGGCCCCGGCCGGGTAGGTCAGCCCCGCCGCGGCATAGGCCTGCGGCGAGGCCAGCGCCACCGTCAATCCCTCCGCCTCCCCGGCCGCCACGTCGCGCAGCGCGATCTCGGCCTGCAGCGGCTGGCCCTGCGCCGAGCGCACCTGCAGCGATCCGAGCGCCGCCGCCTGCGCGGACGACGGCGGCAGCGCCTGGCTCAGCAGCACACCGAGGGCGGCGGCCGCCAGCGCATTGCGGCGCGGGCGGCGCTGACGGTGCGGGTGATCTGGCGTGGGGAGGCGGCGATGGTGGCTCACAGGGACCTCATGCGGGGTTGGGTTCGACGGGCGATCGCGCGAAAGCACGGTATTGTGACCCAAGACCCCGACGGAACAATGTCCGGAAACGACGACGCCGCGCATCGGCGCGGCGTCGTTGGCCAGCGGGTGGCGCGGCGGCGGCCTGCATGTTGCCTTGCCGCAACGCCACCTCGGCGGGATCAGCTCTCGATCAGGATCCGCAGCATGCGGCGCAGCGGCTCGGCCGCGCCCCACAGCAGCTGGTCGCCGACGGTGAAGGCCGACAGGTACTCGCCGCCCATCTGCATCTTGCGCAGGCGGCCGACCGGGATCGTCAGCGTGCCGGTCACGGCGGCCGGCGTCAGGTCCGTCATGCTGGCTTCGCGGGTGTTCGGCACGACCTTGGCCCACGGGTTATGGGCGGCCAGCATGCCTTCGATCTCGTCCAGCGGCACGTCACGGCGCAGCTTGATGGTCAGCGCCTGCGAGTGGCAGCGCATCGCGCCGATGCGCACGCACAGGCCGTCGACGGCGATCGGCGTGGCGCCGGTCGCACCGAGGAAGCCATCGCCGCGGCCCAGGATCTTGTTGGTTTCGGCGCCGCCCTTCCATTCCTCGCGCGACACGCCGTTGCCCAGGTCCTTGTCGATCCACGGAATCAGGTTGCCGGCCAGCGGCACGCCGAACTGCTTGGTGTCTTCGGCGGACAGGCCATGCTGGGTCGCCAGGATGGTGCGGTCGATCTCGAGGATGGCCGAGGCCGGATCGTCCAGCAGCGGCTTGACCGCGGCGTTCAGCGTGCCGAACTGGGTCAGCAGCTCGCGCATGTGCTGGGCGCCGCCGCCCGAGGCGGCCTGGTAGGTCATCGAGGTCATCCACTCGACCAGGTCGTGCTGGAACAGCCCGCCCAGGCCCATCAGCATGCAGCTGACCGTGCAGTTGCCGCCGATGAAATTCTTGACGCCCTTGGACAGCGCGTCCTTGATCACACCCTGGTTGACCGGATCGAGCACGATGATCGCGTCGTCCTTCATCCGCAGCGACGAGGCGGCATCGATCCAGTAGCCCTTCCAGCCCGCGGCGCGCAGCTTGGGGAAGACCTCGTTGGTGTAGTCGCCGCCCTGGGCGGTCAGCACGACGTCACAGCGCTTGAGCGCCTCGATATCGTTGGCGTCCTGCAGCGTGGTTTCGTTCTTCGCCATCGCCGGGGCCTTGCCGCCTGCGTTGGAGGTGCTGAAGAAAACCGGCTCGATATGGTCGAAGTCGCGCTCTTCCTGCATGCGTTGCATCAGCACGCTGCCGACCATTCCTCGCCAACCGACGAGACCTACAATCATGACTAACCTCGGATGTGATTGAAACTTCCCCGCATTTTCCTCGCCCGGCGTGGCTGCGCGGGGAAGACGAGCAGGCACGACGAACGATCTAGGCGATCGTGGTTTTAATAATGGTTTTAATCGTCGTTGCGGTGATGATGCCGCGCGCACCCGCGCCCGTCGTCGCGCGCAGGGCGGCCGGCGAGGCGATGTCAGTCGGGAGGGACCGGGGGTTCGGGAGCATCGGCGCAGTCTACACGATTTTGCGGGGTTGGGCTGCGGTTTGGCGGGGCTGCCCTCTCCCCCGGCCCCTCTCCCGCGAGCGGGAGAGGGGAGAAAACCGGCGGCGCTGTTCAGGGCCGCTGGTGGGCTCCCTCTCCCGCTTGCGGGAGAGGGCTGGGGAGAGGGCAAGCGGCGTCCGAACGCCTTACAGCGCCGCCAGCACCGCCTCGCCCATCTCCCGCGTGCCCACCTGCCTGCAGCCCGGCGTGACGATGTCCGCGGTGCGGTAGCCCTGCGCCAGCACCGCCTTGACGGCGTTCTCGATGCGGTCGGCCTGCTCGGCCTTGTTCAGCGAATAGCGCAGCATCATCGCGGCCGACAGGATGGTCGCCAGCGGGTTGGCGACGCCCTTGCCGGCGATGTCCGGCGCCGAGCCGTGCGAGGGCTCGTACAGGCCCTTGTTGTTGGCGTCCAGCGAGGCCGACGGCAGCATGCCGATCGAGCCCGTCAGCATCGCCGCCTCGTCCGACAGGATGTCGCCGAACATGTTGCCGGTGACGATCACGTCGAAGCTCTTGGGCGCCTTGATCAGCTGCATCGCAGCGTTGTCGACGTACATATGCGACAGCTCGACGTCCGGATACTCCTTCGAGACCTCGATCACGATGTCCTTCCAGAACTGGAAGGTCTCCAGCACATTGGCCTTATCGACGCTGCACAGCTTCTTGCCGCGCTTGGCCGCGGCCTGGAACGCCACGTGGGCGATGCGGCGGATTTCCGGCTCGCTGTAGCGCATCGTGTCGAAGCCCTCGCGCGCGCCGGGGAACAGCCCGTCGGTCGCCGTGCGCACGCCGCGCGGCTGGCCGAAATAGATGTCGCCGTTCAGCTCGCGCACGATCAGGATGTCCAGGCCCGCCACCAGCTCGGGCTTCAGGCTCGAGGCGCCGGTCAGCTCGGGGTAGCAGATCGCCGGGCGGAAGTTGGCGAACAGCTGCAGATGCTTGCGCAGGCCCAGGATGGCCTGCTCGGGGCGCAGCGCGCGCTCCAGACTGTCGTACTTCCAGTCGCCCACCGCGCCGAACAGGATCGCGTCGGCCTGCTGGGCGAGCTTGAGCGTCTCCTCGGGCAGCGGGTGGCCCTTGGCCTCGTAGCCGGCGCCGCCCACCGGCGCGGTTTCCATCTCGAACTTCTCGTCGAGCGCGTTCAGGACCTTGACGGCCTGTTCGACGATCTCGGGGCCGATGCCGTCGCCCGGCAGGACTGCGATCTTCATGCTGTGTTTGCCTTGTTGTCGTTTCGGTTCGCTTGCAATGCGCGGACAGGCGCGCTGTTCAGTGCCACGCCGGCCTCAGCCGACCAGCCGGTTGTTCAGCCACGGCATCTTCGTCACGCGCTCGGCCTCGAAGGCGCGGATCTTGTCCGCGTGGCGCAGCGTCAGGCCGATATCGTCGAAGCCGTTGAGCATGCAGTACTTGCGGAACGGCGCGATGTCGAATTCGAAGCCCGCGCCCGACGGCGTGATCACGGCCTGGCGCTCCAGGTCGATGGTCAGCTGGTAGCCGTTGAAGGCGTTGGTCTCGTTGAACAGCTGGTCGACCTGGGCCGCGGTCAGCACCACGGGCAGCAGCCCGTTCTTGTAGCAGTTGTTGAAGAAGATGTCAGCGAAGCTGGGCGCGATCACCGCGCGAAAGCCGTACTGCGTCAGCGCCCACGGCGCATGCTCGCGCGAGCTGCCACAGCCGAAGTTCTCGCGCGCCAGCAGGATCGACGCGCCCTGGTAGCGCGGCTGGTTCAGCACGAAGTCCGGGTTCAGCGGGCGCTTGCTGTTGTCCTGGCCGGGCTGGCCGACATCGAGATAGCGCCATTCGTCGAACAGGTTCGGGCCGAAGCCGGTGCGCTTGATCGACTTGAGGAATTGCTTGGGGATGATCGCGTCGGTATCGACGTTGGCGCGATCGAGCGGCGCCACCAGGCCCTTGTGTACAGTGAACTTTTCCATGGTCTCGTCCTTGGTTCCGGGGTCGGCGATGCGTCAGCCGAGCTGGCGGATATCGACAAAATGGCCTTCGATCGCGGCCGCCGCGGCCATCGCCGGGCTGACCAGGTGCGTGCGACCGCCGGCGCCCTGCCGGCCCTCGAAATTGCGGTTCGAGGTCGAGGCGCAGCGCTCGCCCGGATCGAGGCGGTCGGCGTTCATCGCCAGGCACATCGAGCAGCCCGGCTCGCGCCACTCGAAGCCGGCGGCCTTGAAGACCTTGTCCAGACCTTCGCGCTCGGCCTGCTCCTTGACCAGGCCCGAGCCCGGCACCACCATCGCCAGCTTGACGTTCGAGGCAATGCGGCGGCCCAGCTTCTGCACCACCCAGGCGGCGGCGCGCATGTCCTCGATCCGGCTGTTGGTGCACGAGCCGATGAAGACCTTGTCGATGCGCACGTCCTGGATCGGCACGTTCGGCTGCAGGCCCATGTACTGCAGCGCGCGTTCGATCGCGTTGCGCTTGGTCGGGTCCTTTTCCTTGTCCGGATCGGGAATGCGGTCCTCGATGCTGATCACCATTTCGGGCGAGGTGCCCCAGGTGACCTGCGGACGCACTTCCTCGGCACGCAGCTCGACCACGCGGTCGAAATGCGCGCCCGGATCCGAATGCAGCGTGCGCCAGTAGGCGACCGCCTGCTCCCATTCGGCGCCCTGCGGCGCGTAGGGACGGCCCTTGACGTATTCCAGCGTGACGTCGTCGACGGCGATCAGGCCGGCGCGCGCGCCCGCTTCGATCGCCATGTTGCAGACCGTCATGCGCCCTTCCATGGTCAGGTCGCGGATCGCCGAGCCGGCGAACTCGATGGTGTAGCCGGTGCCGCCGGCGGTGCCGATCTTGCCGATGATGGCCAGCACGATGTCCTTGGCGGTGCAGCCGCGCGGCAGCTTGCCCTCGACCTTGACCAGCATGTTCTTCGCCTTCTTGCCCAGCAGCGTCTGCGTGGCCAGCACGTGCTCGACCTCGGAGGTGCCGATGCCATGCGCCAGCGCACCGAAGGCGCCGTGCGTGCTGGTGTGCGAGTCGCCGCAGACGACCGTCATGCCGGGCAGCGTCGCGCCCTGCTCCGGTCCGATCACGTGCACGATGCCCTGGCGGTGGTCGGTCATCTTGAACTGCGTGATGCCGTAGGCGTCGCAGTTGGCGTCCAGCGTGTCGACCTGCAGCTTCGAGATGGGATCGGCGATGCCGTGGCTGCGGTCGGTGGTCGGCACATTGTGGTCCGACACGGCCAGGTTCGCGCTGATGCGCCACACCGGCCGCTCGGCCAGCTTCAGCCCTTCGAACGCCTGCGGGCTGGTCACCTCGTGCAGCAGGTGCCGGTCGATATAGAGCAGCGTGGTGCCGTCTTCCTCGACGTGCACGGTATGGTCGTCCCAGAGTTTGTCGTAGAGCGTCTTGGCCATGTCGCGGGGGGCGGCGACAGCCTCGCCGAGGCGGGCCGGCACCGCTGATAGAAGTTGCGGGGAGGAGGTCTTCGCAGCGTCGGAAGCAGCGCGGGGCTGCGTGGCTGCGTTTGCTTGACTTCGGGGGGAATTATGCCGGAAACCCCGAAGGAACAAGGGCTTGCGGCCGGTGGCGATGTAATGTGATTGGCGAAAGGGGGATTTCGCGGATGGCGAAAACGCCGTTTTCGCAGGCGGTTCTGGCAGCAGGCGGGGCCGCCGGCGGGAGTCTCATGCGCCCTACGCCCCGCCCTTCCTCGGTCCATCAGTCCATCAGTCCATCAGCCGATCAATCCAGCCGGAAGGTCCGTACCACGCTGGCCAGCCGGCCCGCCTGGTCCTGCAGCATCGTCGCCGCGGCCGTCGACTCCTCCACCAGCGCCGCGTTCTGCTGGACCATCTGATCGAGCTGCCCCACCGCGGCATTGACCTCCTGGATGCCGCGCGTCTGCTCCTGCGCCGCGTGCAGGATGTCGGAGATGACCTGCGAGACGCTGTTCACGTTGCCGACGATCTCGCGCATGGTGCCGCCGCTGCGCTCCACCTGCTCGGAGCCGGCGTTGACGCTGCTGACCGTCGACTCGATCAGCGTCTTGATTTCCCGGGCCGCCTGCGAGCTGCGCTGCGCCAGCGACCGCACCTCGCCGGCCACCACCGCGAAGCCCCGCCCCTGCTCGCCGGCGCGCGCCGCTTCGACGGCCGCGTTCAGCGCGAGGATATTGGTCTGGAACGCGATGCCGTCGATCACGCCGGTGATGTCCGACACCTTGACCGCCGCCTGCTGCACCTCGCCCATGGTCTGGACCGCTGCCTGGATCGCGTGGCCGCCCTCGTTGGCAACTTCCTTGGCCTGCACCGAGGAGCGCTCGGCCGCGCGCGCCGACGCCTCGGACTGCCCGACCGTGGCAGTGATCTGCTCCATCGACGCGGCGGTCTGCTGCAGGCTCGCGGCCGCGGATTCCGTGCGGCGCGACAGGTCGGCATTGCCGGCGGCGATCTCGTTGGCGGCCCCGTGCACGGCCTCGCTGGCATCGCGGATCTGCCGCATCACGCCGACCAGCTTGTCGGCGAAGGCGTTGAAGGCAACGGCGATCTGCGCGACTTCGTCCTTGCCCTGCGCCGGCAGCCGGCGCGTCAGGTCGCCGTCGCCGCTGGCGATGGCCGCCATCGCATCGCGGATCGACGACAGGCGGCGGAACGAGACCGCGGTCACGCCCGCCATGATCAGCGCGGCGGCGAGCGCCACGACCACCAGCGAGATCACCGAGGCGACCAGCACCGAACGCATACCGGCGGTGGCCTCGGCCTTGTCCAGCGCGATCACTGCCATCCAGTCCGTGCCGGGGACGGCGGTGACGCCCAGCAGCTTGGCCTCGTCGCCGACCCTCACCTCCATCGGCGTGTCGATGCCCACCTGCGCGGCGAGCTTGTCGCCGTCCAGGCCCGGAATCAGTTCGCCGATCGGCTTGAGCATCAGCTTGTCGTCGCCGTACGCGACGATCTGGCCGTTGCGCGACACCAGGATGCCGAAGCTGCTCGGGGTCGGATGGATCGAGCGCACGTTGTCGACCACGCCGTCCATCGGCACATTGCCGCCCACCACGGCGCGCAGGCTGCCGTCGCGCACGATCGGCACCGCGAACGTGACCACCATCTTGCCGGTACTGGCCGAGACGTACGGCGGGGTGACCACCGGCTTGCCGGCGGCCGAGGCGAGCTTGTACCACGGCCGCGAGGTCGGGTCGAAGCCCGGCTTCACGCTCTCCGGGTTGGAGAAATGGTGGCGCTTGTCGGGGTAGCCGACAAAGGTGTTCAGAAACCCGCCGGCCTCCACGATCAGCTTGAGCACGGGCCCGGGGTCGTCCTGCAGCGCGACCTCGTGCATCGCGGCCATGCTGGCCGTATGGGCCGCCACCCATTCGGCGATGGCATCGACATGGCCGGCCTGCACCGCGCGCAGGTTGTTGCGGATGGCTTCGTCGTTGTAGCGCGAGGCAACGAGATGATTGACGAAGGCGTTGCAGACCAGCGCGACGACGACGGTGGCGACGGAAAATCCAACGATGCGCGCGCGCAGCGAGGCAAACATGTAATTACCCCTTCTCTTGTGATGGGCCGGATGCAGACGATTGCTGCATCGATTTACGGCGCACCGGACGAAAGGGTTGAGTAGGGACAAATCCCTGTTCAGAAATGCCGCGCGCAGGATCCGCCGCCAGGATCCGTGCCCGGGATCCGTGCCCAGGAATCGGCGGCCAAGAATTGGCGTCCGGGATTCGGCGGCCAAGAATTGGCGTCCGGGATTCGGCGGCCAGGAATCGGCGTCCGGGAATCGGCGTCCGGGAATCGGCGTCCGGGAATCGGCGGCCAGGAACTGGCGTCCGGGAATCGGCGTCCGGGAATCGGCGCCGAGCAATGGGCCCCTCAGGAAGCGGCGCCCAAGAAAAAACGCCCCGTGCCAGGGGCACGGGGCGTTCTTCGACGCGGAACGGAAAGCGGGAATCAGCGCTTGCCCATCTCCGGCACGTCGCGGGTCGCGGCGCCGTTGAACAGCTGGCGCGGACGGCCGATCTTGTACTCCGGGTCGGTGATCATCTCTTCCCACTGCGAGATCCAGCCCACGGTACGGGCCAGCGCGAAGATGCAGGTGAACATCGAGGTCGGGATGCCCAGCGCGCGCTGCACGATGCCCGAGTAGAAATCGACATTCGGGTACAGCTTGCGGCTGACGAAGTACTCGTCTTCCAGCGCGATCTTCTCGAGCTCCATCGCCAGCTTGAACAGCGGGTCGTTGTGCAGGCCCAGCTCGTTGAGCACCTCGTGGCACGTCTCGCGCATCAGCTTGGCGCGCGGGTCGTAGTTTTTGTAGACGCGGTGGCCGAAGCCCATCAGGCGCACGCCAGAGTTCTTGTCCTTGACCTGCTTGATGAACTCGCTGATGTTGTCGACGCTGCCGATCTCTTCCAGCATGTTCAGCGCCGCCTCGTTGGCGCCGCCGTGAGCCGGGCCCCACAGGCAGGCCACGCCCGAGGCGATCGCCGCGAACGGGTTGGTACCCGACGAACCGGCCAGGCGCACGGTCGAGGTCGACGCGTTCTGCTCGTGGTCGGCGTGCAGGATGAAGATGCGGTCCAGCGCGCGCTCGAGCACCGGGTTGACCTGGAACGGCGCGCACGGCGTCGCGAACATCATGCGCATGAAGTTGCCGGTGTACGACAGGTCGTTCTGCGGATAGATGTACGGCTGGCCGATGTTGTACTTGTAGGACATCGCGACCAGGGTCGGCATCTTGGCGATCAGGCGGATCGCCGAGATTTCGCGCTGGTGCGGATCGTTGATGTCCATCGCGTCGTGATAGAACGCGGACATGCCGCCCACCAGGCCGGTCAGCACGGCCATCGGGTGCGCGTCGCGACGGAAGCCGCGCATGAAGAACTGCATCTGCTCGTGAACCATCGTGTGGTTCATCACGCGGCCGACGAATTCTTCCTTCTGCTTGGCGTTGGGCAGCTCGCCCTTGAGCAGCAGGTAGCAGACTTCGAGGAAGTCGCACTTCTCGGCCAGTTGCTCGATCGGATAGCCGCGGTACAGCAGTTCGCCCTTGTCACCGTCGATATAGGTGATACGGGAATTGCAGGAGGCCGTCGACATGAATCCCGGGTCGTAGGTGAACTTGCCGGTCTGGCCGTACAGCTTGCGGATGTCGATCACGTCCGGGCCGACGGTACCCTTGTAGATCGGCAGCTCGACGCTGGGGGACCCATCGGAGAACGATAGCGTGG
>JAPSLP010000082.1 GCA_031180665.1 Cupriavidus sp.
GCCCCACGAGCACCATCTCGGCATCCTCGTGGGCGGCAAGAAAACTGATCGCCGCCGGCACCGTCACGGACACGCCGTGATCGCCGCCCATGCAGTCGATAGCGAGTTTGATCGTCATTGTTTGCTGATGCGCGAGGCGCCGAATCCGCGCAGCGGTGGCCTCGCAGGGAAAGCGGCGCCAGCGTTCACGCTTGCCGCGCCCAACAAAAAAGCGGCAAGGAGTTTGCCGCTTCTTTGTATGTCTTCTACCTGCAAGCGCGTGCGGGACGCAGCGTCACGCCGAGCGAATGCTTCAGTCGTTCTTGGTCTTGACGACCTTGCGGCCACGGTAGTAGCCGTTCGGGCTCACGTGGTGGCGCAGGTGCGTTTCACCCGTGGTCGGCTCGACTGCCAGCGGCGCGACGGACAGGTGATCGTGCGAACGATGCATGCCGCGCTTGGACGGCGACTTCTTGTTCTGTTGAACAGCCATGATGACTCCTTGGAGAATTTGCGGATATTAACACACGCATCCCGCACGAGGCGTAGCCGGGCCCGGCCGGATGCTGATTACGGGTACGACGTTTTACTGCAGAAGCGCGCCGTCACGGACCGTGTCCGGGCGTCAGTGCTTCGTCTTCAGACTGGCCAGCGCCGCAAAGGGCGACGGCCGCTTTTCTTCCTGTTCGTCCTCGGGTTCCGGCTCGACGCTGCCGTCGGCTCCGGTCACCAGGCTCTCGTGCACCGCCGGGCAGACCTCGTGCTTCGGCGCCACCGGCAGCGACAGCAGGATCTCGTCCTCGATCAGCGCCAGCAGATCGAATCGGCGCGAGCCCGCGATGACATCGATCTCGTCGTCGTCCATCGGCGCGGCGTCGGCCTCGGCTTCGCTTGCCACCACCTCGAACCGGGTCGCAGTCGAGATCGGCTCGGCGTAGACCGCCAGGCAACGCTGACAGTTCAGCCACATGCCGCCCTGCACCGCCAGGTCGAGGAACAGGCGCCGGCGCGCCGGCTTGCCGGGCTCGGCCGCTTCATCGTGAGCGGAACCGCTCATGGTGTAGCGGAACACTTCGTCCGGAGCCGAGGCTGGCGCTTCGGCGGAGGTCTCGGCTATGATGCGCGGCAATTCACGCGCCGCGATCTCGCCGGCCGCCGAGCCCGAGGACCGGCAGAACTCGAAGAGATCGAACGCTTGCAAGTCGATGGGCTGAGTCATATCGCTGAGTGCGCCTGTACCGAATGGCGCTGGCAATGCTGCTGAACGCTGTCCTGTCGCCACGGCAGCCATCGAGTGATGGGGCCGCCGCAAAAAGCCCAAATCAAGCCAATCCGGGCACCTGCAGGACACCACGCGGCGGATGCCTGCGCGGTAAAACGCGTGATTATACGTCGAAATCTTCGCCGCGGTCAAAGCCGCGAGCGCTTTGCCTGTTGCGCATTCCTCTTTCGCTTCAATCACTTATATGTCTTCTGCTGTGACACCCGATGCGGCGGCCCAGGCGGCACCCGCGGCGGCTCCCAGGCTGATTCTCGGTTCCAGTTCCCGCTACCGCCGCGAACTGCTGGAGCGCCTGCGCATTCCCTTCGAGATCGACGTGCCGGACATCGACGAAACGCCGCTGCCCGGCGAGGCGCCCGAAGCCACCGCGCTGCGCCTGTCGCGCCGCAAGGCCGAGGCGATCGCCGCCCGCCACCCCGGCGCGCTGGTGATCGGCTCTGACCAGGTCGCCACGCTGGACGGCGTCCAGGTCGGCAAGCCAGGCTCGCACGAGCAGGCACTGGCGCAATTGCGCTGGATGCGGGGCCGCACCGTGACGTTCCACTCGGCCCTGTGCCTGCTGGACGGGCGCAGCGGCGAAGTCCAGCTCGAGGATGTGCGCACGCAGGCGACCTTCCGCGAGCTGGATGACCGCGAGCTCGAGGCCTATCTACGGCTGGAGCGGCCCTATGACGTGGCCGGCAGCGCCAAATCGGAAGGGCTGGGGATTGCGCTGCTCTCGCGCGTCGAGTCCGACGATCCGACCGCGCTGGTCGGCCTGCCACTGATCGCGCTGACCGGCATGCTGCGCCGCGTCCGCTATCCCTTCTTCACGGCCTGATTTCGCCGGCCTTCCCTCTCCGCTGTCGAGGACTTCCGCCCATGAGCGGCACGCTATACCTGATTCCCAACACGCTGGGCAAACGCGACGAGGCCGATCCGCTGCCGGCCGTGATCCCGGCCGACGTGCAGCAGATCGCCGCGAGCCTGGACTACCTGGTCGCCGAAAATGCCAAGACCGCGCGCGCCTATCTGAAGAAGCTGGGCCAGACCTGCCCGCTGGCGCGGCCCATCCAGCAGATCGAGATCCGCGAGCTGAACGTCAATACGCCCGAGGCCGCGCTGGCCGAACTGCTGGCCCCGGTGCTGGCCGGCCGCGACGCCGGCCTGCTGTCGGAGGCCGGCGTGCCGGCGGTGGCCGACCCTGGCGCCAACCTGGTGCGGCTGGCCCATGCGCGCGGCGTGCGCGTGCGGCCGCTGGTCGGGCCGAGTTCGATCCTGCTGGCGGTGATGGGCTCCGGGCTCAATGGCCAGAGCTTTGCGTTCAACGGCTATCTGCCGGTCGATCCGGCCGAGCGCACGCAGCGCCTGCGCGAGCTGGAGCAATGGTCGCGCAAGCACCGGCAAACCCAGGTGTGGATCGAGACGCCCTATCGCAACGATGCGCTGCTGGCGGCGCTCAAGGCGAGCTGCGCCGGCACCACGCTGCTGTCGATCGCGGTCGACCTGACGCTGCCGACCGAGACCATCGTCACGCAGCCGCTGTCGGCCTGGCAGCCGGGCCGGCTCGAGTTGCACAAGCGGCCGGCGATCTTCTCGATCCTGGCGGCCTGACCGGCCGGCGCCCCCCCGGCTCAATACAGCGACTGCAGCCGCGAGCTCCACATCAGCGTCCTGGCGGCCGCGGTGCCGACCGCGGCGCCGAAGCGCTTGGCCACGCGCTCGGCGATGTTCTCCTTGACCGTGTAGTCGACGATGTCCTCGGCCTTCAGCACGTCGCGCGCCACCGATTCGGCGCTGCCCAGGCCGTCGGCCAGGCCCAGCTCGATGCTGCGCTCGCCCGACCAGAACAGGCCCGAGAACAGCGTCGGATCGTCCTTCAGGCGGTTGCCGCGCCCTTCCTTGACCACCGCGATGAACTGCTCGTGGATCTGGCGCAGCATCTGCTCGGCAAAGGCCTTCTGCTGCGGCGATTCCGGCGAGAACGGATCGAGCATGCCCTTGTTGGCGCCCGAAGTGTACAGCCGGCGCTCGACACCGAGCTTGTCCATCAGCCCGGTGAAGCCGAAGCCGTCCATCAGCACGCCGATCGAGCCGACGATGCTGGCCTTGTCGACATAGATCTTGTCGGCCGCGGCGGCCACGTAGTAACCGCCCGAGGCGCAGATTTCCTCGACCACCACATACAGCGGCTTGGACGGATGCAGCGAACGCAGGCGCTGGATCTCGTCGTTGATGATGCCGGCCTGCACCGGCGAGCCGCCGGGCGAGTTGATCTTCAGAATCACGCCGGCGGCGTTGGCGTCGGCGAAGGCGGCCTGCAGCGAGGCGTTGATCGATTCCGCACTGGCCGGCGTGCCGGCGGCGATCTCGCCCTCCAGCGTGACCATCGCGGTATGCCGGCCGCTGGTGATGGCGCCGTCGGTCTTGAAGTCGAACAGCGAGAACAGCACCAGCGCGAACAGCGCGAGGCCCGCCAGGCGGAAGAAGATCTTCCAGCGGCGCGCCGCCCGTTGTTCGCGCAAGGTCGCCATCAGCACGCGTTCGAGCACATCGCGCTCCCAGCCGGCGCCGGTCTTGACGGGCCCGGCCGACTCGCCCTTGAGCCGCGCCTTGCGCTCGACCGACTCGCGGCGCGCCGCGGCCTCGGCGTCGCGCACCTCGGCCTCCAGCGGATAGTCGGCGTGGCGCGCGGTTTCGAGCCGCTCGCCGGCGTCCCGTCCGCCCTCGCGCCGGCCCGGGTCCTCGTCGTGGCGGCCCGGCTCGGCATCCGGCTCGTTCGGGTTCGCCGGCGGTTTGTTCTGGTCTGTCATGCAAATACTCTCGAACGGGCGCCGCCGCGCAGACGTAGCGGACGTCGCGAAGGCGGTCCCGAGGGTTTCCCGGTCAAATCGCGGTTCTCACGCGGCTCGCGCCCGGTCGCGGCATCGGCCGCTCACGGCACAGGCGGCGACGACGGTGGCGCAGGCGGATCGTCGTACGGCGACTCCGGTATCCAGTAGACGGCGCCGTCGCGCTCCTCGATGCGCAGCTTGGCAAGCGAAGCGCCGCGGCACGGCCCGCCGACGCACAGTCCGCTGTCAGGCGCATAGATCGCGCCATGTGTGGCGCACATCAAGTATAGGCCCGAGGACTCGAAAAAGTGGCCTTCCTGCCAGTCAAGCTCCATCGGCACATGGGCGCACTGGTTCAGGTAGCCATGTACCGCCCCTTCGTAGCGCACCGCGAAGGCACCGATTTCGCGGCCGCCGATCGCGACCGTAAAGCGCACCCCGCGACCGCCCTCGCGCAGTTCGTCGGCCGCGCACAGCCGGCGCGCGTCCTCCGGCACAGCCGGCGTGCCTGCCGTCGGAACGCTTCCGGGACCGGAATCAGCCATGGGTATGCAGCCAGTCGCTCAGGTCGGCGATCGACCCGGCGCAGTGCAGCGGGGTCATCGCCCGCAGCGAATCGGCCGGGTGAGCGCCATAGCAGACGCCGATGCCGTGCGCGCCGGCGTTGACGGCCATCTGCAGGTCGTGCGTGGTGTCGCCGATCATCACGGTGCGTCCCATGTCCTGGCCCAGCTCGCGGGTCAGCTCGTGCAGCATCGCCGGATGCGGCTTGGAGAAGGTCTCGTCGGCGCAGCGCGTGGCGTCGAACAGCGCCGTCAGGCCGGTCGCCGCCAGCGCCCGCTGCAGCCCGACGCGCGTCTTGCCGGTGGCCACACCGAGGAAATAGTGCTGGCCGCGCAGCGACTCGAGCATCTCGCGCACGCCTTCGAACAGCACGAGTTCGGCGTCGCGCGTCACAAAATGGTAGCGATAGCGCTCGGCAAGGCGCGGATAGTCCACCGGGTCCAGCGTCGGAATCGCATATTCCAGCGCGTCCTTCAGCCCGAGCCCGATCACATGGCGGGCGGCCTCCTCGTCCGGCACCGGCAAGCCCAGGTCGCGGCTGGCCAGCTGGATGCACTTGGCGATGGTCGGGGTGGAATCCATCAGGGTTCCATCCCAGTCGAAGACGATCAAATCGAAGCGTTGCCGGGCCATGGGAGTTCTCGATCGGAAAATGGGGCTGTCGGGGTAGACCACAGTGTCATCCGACTACCGGATATGGGAGGCGGAAGGCGAACTTGCCTGCCCCGCTGCCGCCAGCTGCTTGAGCTGGCGCAGGAAGGCCTCGCACTCGTCCGGCAGCGGCGCGCTCAGCGTCAGCGGCTGGCCGGTGCCCGGATGCACGAACGTCAGCCGGTGCGCGTGAAGGAACATCCGCTTCAGCCCCGGCCGAGCGCCGGCGCGCGCGAGCGCCTTGTTCAGCGCGAAATCGCCATACTTGTCGTCGCCGGCGATGGGAAAGCCCAGCTGCGCCAGGTGCACCCGGATCTGGTGAGTGCGGCCGGTCTTGAGTTCGGCCTCCAGCAGCGTGTAGCCGGGGAAGGACGCTACGCGGTTGAACACCGTATGCGAGGGCTGGCCATCGGCCTGCACGCGCACCCGGCGCTCGCCGTCCGGCGTGGTGTACTTGAACAGCGGAAAGCGGGCGTGCTGGCGGTTGTGGCCGAATTCGCCGGCGACGCAGGCGAAATAGCGCTTGTCCATCGCGTTGTCGCGGATCTGCTGGTGCAGATGTACCAGCGCCGTGCGTTTCTTGGCCAGCAGCAGGATGCCGGACGTTTCACGGTCGAGCCGGTGCACCAGTTCCAGGAAGCGGGCCTCGGGGCGCGCCTGGCGCAGCTGTTCGATCACGCCGAAGGCTACGCCGGAGCCGCCATGCACGGCGACGCCGGCCGGCTTGTCGATCACCAGCAGATGGGCGTCCTCGAACAGCACCGGAAACGAGGCCGCGGGCACGTAGGTGTCGGCGGCCGCCGTTGCCGCCACACGAAGTGGCGGAATGCGCACTACGTCGCCGAGCTTCAGCCGGTAGGTCGCGTCGACACGGCCTTTGTTCACCCGCACTTCGCCGGAGCGCAGGATCCGGTAGACGTGGCTTTTGGGCACGCCCTTGGCCACCCGCAGCAGGTAGTTGTCGATACGCTGACCGTCGGCGTCTTCCCCGATGGTCACATACGCCACCTGGGGCGCATCCGTGCCGGATTGCACCTCTTTTTCAATTCGATGGCGTAACTCATTCATTTTCAAATATAATTTCCGCGCTACCCCGGCCATAGCCGGCAGCGCAAGCGGTGTAAGCGAATTGTCGCATTTTACACTTCGGGTCACCGC
>JAPSLP010000005.1 GCA_031180665.1 Cupriavidus sp.
ACCGCCGCCCTGCATACGACACGGGCGGCGGCAAGACCGCGCTGCCCGCATCACATCCGGCTTATTGTACTTGAACAAATTACCAGGAGATACGGTGGAAAACCGGACCGGATATTCGGTGTTTCACCGAGCCGCGCGCGCCGCGTATCGCCGTGCAGCCGCGGCGCCGTATCACCCGGTCGGGTGTCGCTGCGCGCCAGGCAGCTCGCCTGCATGGCGGGAGGCGAAGCCCGGAGCGGGCCTCGGCCAGGCTCCGATCATCAGGCGAGGCAGTTGGCCAGGCCTTTCAGAATGGCATCCTTGGGCAAATCGACGCCGATGAACACCATCTTGGTGCTCGGCGTTTCGTCCTCCCATTTACCGCCGATGTCGCTGCCCATCAGCTGGTGTACGCCCTGGAATACCACCTTGCGGTCCACGCCTTCCATATAGAGCACGCCCTTGTAGCGCAGCAGCTTCTCGCCGTAGACGGTCAGGATCCCAGACAGGAATTCCTCCAGCTTGCCGTAGTGGAAGGGCTTGTCGCTGCGGAAGACGAACGAGCCGATGCGGTCGGTGTGGTGGTGGTGATGGTGGTGGTTGTGGCCGTGACCGTGGTGGTGAACGTGATCGTGATCGTGGTCATGGTCATGGTCATGGTCATGGTCATGGTCATGGTCATGGTCATGGTCATGGCCGCAGTCGGCGCCGCAGTGCTCGCCATGCTCGTGGTCATGGTCGTGGTCGTGTTCCTCGGCGCGCAGGAAGTCCGGGTCGATCTCCAGCTTGGCGTTCAGGTTGAAGCCGCGCAGGTCGAAGATCGAGTCGATCGGCGCCTCGCCGAAATGCGCGGTGCCGATCGGCGCGCGCGGGTTCATCTGCAGCACGCGATGGCGCAGGTCCGCCAGCTCGTCGGCCGACACCAGGTCGGACTTGGTGATGAAGATCGCATCGGCGAAGCCGACCTGGCGCTGCGCCTCTTCCTGCTTGTCCAGCTGCTGGTTGCCGTGCTTGGCATCGACCAGCGTGACCACCGCATCGAGCAGATAGCGCGAGGCGATCTCGTCGTCCATGAAGAAGGTCTGCGCGACCGGCCCGGGGTTGGCCACGCCCGTGGTCTCGATCACGACCCGGTCGAAATCGATCTCGCCGGCGTCGCGGCGGCCGATCAGATCCGACAGCGCCTGCACCAGGTCGCCGCGGATCGTGCAGCAGATGCAGCCGTTGCTCATCTGCACGATCTGTTCGCGGCCGTCCTGCACCAGGATCTCGTTGTCGATGTTCTCCTCGCCGAACTCGTTTTCGATGACGGCGATCTTCATGCCGTGCTGTTCGTTGAGGATGCGCTTGAGCAGCGTGGTTTTGCCGCTGCCGAGAAAGCCCGTCAGGATCGTGACCGGGATCAGTTTGGACATGTTGGTTCTCCGGGATGGGGGGAAGCGTCAGCGGCACCGTTGGCGGGCGCGTCGGCCACGGTGCGCGCGCCGCATTCGGCGCAGATGCCGTTGACGGTCAATTCGACGTGTTCGACCGCGAAGCCGCTCGGCACGCGCGGCGCGGCTTGCCGCGGCGGTGCGCTTTCGGCGTCGAGGCAGAAGGTGCGGTCGCACCGGCTGCAATGGAAATGGCTGTGCCGGCGATGGACCTCGGCGCGCGCCGCCTCGTGCTCGATCAGGCTGAAGCGGAACACGCGGTCGTTGCCGGCGCGCTTTTGCGCCAGCCCCTGCTCGACCAGCCAGTCCAGCACCCGATAGACGGTGACGCGGTCGATCGCCTCGGCGCCGCCCCGAAGACGGTCGATCACGGCCTGGTGCGTCAGCGGGATGTCGCTGCCGATCAGGCACGCCAGGATGCAGACGCGCGGTTGCGTGACGCGCGCACCCAGCGCCCGGAGGCGTTCCTGTGCCGCATCGACGGCGGCCGGCAGGCTGGGAGTGGGCGAAGACATGGGGGCGATTTAACCATAGTGCCCACGGAGATGCAATTCAGTTGCGACAACGAGCCACCCGGGAGCCCCATGGCGTCCGCGCGCGCAGACCGCCGTGCCCCTGTAGTTTTGACAACGCTGCCGGCGCCGCAGCGGGAAATATGGGAAGCGCCAGCCCGCCTTCCATGGCCGGCGCGCGGGCATGCGCCGTGCTCTGCCCCATCGTTTCCACACGGGAGTGCCCCACGCCATGTCCAACTACACCATCAGAGAAGGCTTGCCGTTTCCCCTGGGCGCCACCTGGGACGGCAACGGCGTCAACTTCGCGCTGTTCAGCGCCCATGCCACCAAGGTCGAGCTGTGCCTGTTCGACCAGAACGGCGAGCGGGAGATCGAGCGGATCGTGCTGCCCGAATACACCGACGAGGTCTGGCACGTCCGCGTGCAAGGGCTGGGGCCGGGCGCGGTCTACGGCTATCGCGTGCACGGGCCCTACGATCCGGCCAACGGCCATCGCTTCAATCCCAACAAGCTGCTGCTCGATCCCTATGCCAAGGCCTACGTCGGCGAGCTGCGCTGGGACCCGGCGGTGTTCGGCTATGAAATGGGCCACGATGATCTGAGCTTCAGCGAGAGCGACAGCGCACGGTTCATGCCCAAGTGCCAGGTGGTGGACCAGGCCTTCACCTGGGAGCACCCGTTGAGTGTGCGCGTGCCCTGGGAGCGGACCATCTTCTACGAGACCCATGTGCGCGGTTATACCAAGCGCCACCCGGCGGTACCGGAGGCGATGCGCGGCACTTTCGAGGGGCTGGGCCAGCACGCGGTGATCGACCATATCAAGTCCCTGGGCGTGACTTCGGTCGAGCTGTTGCCGATCCATGTCTTCCTGAACGACAGCCACCTGCTCGACAAAGGCCTGACCAACTACTGGGGCTACAACACGATCGGCTTCTTCGCGGCCGATCCGCGCTTCTTTGCCAGGGGCCCGGGCGCGGTGGCCGAACTCAAGCAGATGATCGACCGCTTCCACGAGGCCGGGCTCGAGGTCATCCTCGACGTGGTCTACAACCACACCGCCGAGGGCAGCGAGCTGGGCGCGACACTGTCGTTCCGCGGCATCGACAATCTGTCCTATTACCGGTTGATGCCGGACGAGAAGCGCTACTACATCAACGACACCGGCACCGGCAACACGCTGAACCTGTCGCATCCGCGCGTGCTGCAGATGGTGATGGACAGCCTGCGCTACTGGGTCACCGAGATGCAGGTCGACGGCTTCCGCTTCGATCTGGCCACCATCCTCGCGCGCGAGCCCGGCGGCTTCGACTATGGCAGCGGCTTCCTGAAGGCCTGCCGCCAGGATCCGATCCTGTCCAGCGTCAAGCTGATCGCCGAGCCGTGGGACTGCGGCCCCGGCGGCTATCAGGTTGGCGGCTTTCCGGCCGGATGGGCCGAGTGGAACGACAAGTTCCGCGACACCGTCAGGGACTTCTGGCGCGGCGAGGAGGGCGTCGCGCCAGAACTGGCCGCGCGCCTCACCGCCTCGGGCGACAAGTTCAACCGCGGCGGGCGCCGGCCATGGGGCAGCGTCAACTTCATCACCGCGCACGACGGCTTCACGCTGCACGACCTGGTCTCGTACAACGACAAGCACAACGAAGCCAACGGCGAGGACAACAACGACGGCACCAGCGACAACCGTTCGTGGAACTGCGGTGTCGAGGGGCCGACCGACGACCCCGACATCCTGGAACTGCGCGAGCGCCAGAAACGCAATCTGCTGGCGACGCTGCTGTTCTCGCAGGGCACGCCGCTGATGGTGGCCGGCGACGAGTTCGGCCGCACCCAGCAGGGCAACAACAACGCCTACTGCCAGGACAACGAGATCAGCTGGGTCGACTGGGAGATCGACGAGCGCGGCCGCGCCCTGATGGAGTTCGTGCGCAAGCTGACCGCGCTGCGGCGTGCGCTGCCGGTGCTGCGGCGGGGCCGTTTCCTGACCGGCGAGGTCGACGAGGAACTGGGCGTGACCGACGTCAAGTGGATCAGCGCCGCGGGAGACGAACTGACGCCGGAACACTGGGACGACGCCTCGATGCGCTGCTTCGGCCTGGTCATCGACGGCCGCGCGCGCGCCACCGGCATCCGCCGTCCCGCCTCGGATGCGACGCTGCTGCTGGTGTTCAACGCGTATCACGACATGGTCGAGTTCACCTTGCCCCAGATCCCCGGCAGCGACCAGTGGACCTGCCTGATCGACACCAACATGCCGGTGCGCGAGGAGCTGCCGGAGTTCTCGTCCGGCGACGTCTACCAGGTCACCGGGCGCTCGCTGCTGCTGTTCGCCCTCGAGGCGCGCGGCGCGACGCGGCGGGTGTTCGAGCGGCTGGAAGGCGTGCTGACCGAGGACGTCGAGCCAGGCCGCGACACGCAATGACATCGATCCGGGGCCGATCCGGGGCGCCGACGTGCGACCCGCTTCGGCTCCGCGTCGGCCGCGATTTGGTTCTGATTCGGTTCTGATTCGGCCCTGATTCGGCCCTGATTCGGCCCTGATTCGGCCCCGCTTCGGCCCGGGTATTTCCTGATATTTCAGGTAAGTCGCCGTTGATAGCATGGCGGCTCCAAGCCGCGGCCTCCGGTGAGGTGGCCCACGCCGCCACGATGGCTGGGCGGCATGGCAGTCTGCACGACGGGAAGTCGGGGAAATCAGGAGAAATAATGAAACACGTTGCAAAAACCGTGGCCGCCGCTCTCGCGGCCGCCGCACTGGGTCTGCCTGGCGTGGTACAGGCGCAGGATTACCCCGGCAGCCGGCCGGTCTCGGCCGTGGTGCCGTTCGCCGCGGGCGGCCCGACCGACAAGGTGGCGCGCGAGCTGGCGCAGGTCATGACCAAGCACCTGGGCGCGACCATCGTGATCGAGAACCTCGGCGGCGCCGGCGGCACGATCGGCGCGAAGAAGGTGGCCCAGGCAAAGAACGATGGCCACACCGTGCTGATCCACCATATCGGCATGTCGACCGCACCGGCGCTGTACCGCAACCTGGGCTTCGATCCGCTCAAGGACTTCGAGTACATCGGCGAAATCGCCGACGTGCCGATGGTGCTGGTCGGCAACAAGAACCTGCCGCCGAACACGCTGAAGGACCTGCTGCCCTACATCAAGGCCAACGCCAGCAAGCTCTCGCTCGCCAACGCCGGCATCGGCTCGGCCTCCCACCTGTGCGGCCTGCTGTTCCAGAGCGCGATCCAGACAGAGCTGACCACGGTTCCCTACAAGGGCACCGCGCCGGCGCTGACCGACATCCTGGGCGGCCAGGTCAACCTGATGTGCGACCAGACCACCAATATCGCCGGCCAGCTCAAGGCCAATGCGCTCAAGCCCTATGCCGCGATGCAGCCGCGCCGCGTCGAGGCGTTCAAGGACATCCCGACCGCGGCCGAGCAGGGCCTGTCGAACATCGAGGTCAAGATCTGGCACGCGATGTACGCACCCAAGGGCACGCCCCAGCCGGTGATCGAGAAGCTGTCGGCGGCACTGCAGAAGTCGGTGACCGATCCGGGCTTCCGCGCCAAGATGGCCGAACTGGGCGCCGAAGCGGTACCGGCCCAGCGCGCCACGCCGGAGTCGCTGAAGACCTTCCTCGGCAACGAAATCAACAAGTGGACCCCGGTCATTCGCAAGGCCGGCGTCTATGCGGACTGAGTCGAGGCGACGCTGAACGTGTCGCCGCCGCTGCGTTCGCGCAGCGCGGCGCACGGTGCGGCATCCGAGGCCACGCGGTAACGCGTGGCTTTTTTGTTTTCTGCATGGTGGAAAGCTGCCCGCCTGGGTGGTACGGCCCCGGGCACGGGGAGCATGGCGGTCTATATTGGGGAGACGCGGGCGGAGTTCGGGCGGTGAATACGCCTCGCGGGCACCGTCGGCGGCCGCTCTTGAATTCCGTCGGGCCGTCGCCAAGTAGCTGCCTGAACCCAACTCAGAAGCCACCATGGAACAGTATCACGGCACTACCATCGTCAGCGTCCGGCGCGGCAACCAGGTCGCCCTGGGCGGTGACGGCCAGGTCACTCTCGGCAATATCGTGATGAAGGGCACCGCACGCAAGGTGCGCCGCATCTACAACGGCAAGGTCCTGGTGGGCTTCGCCGGCAGCACCGCCGATGCGTTCTCGCTGCTGGACCGCTTCGAGGCCAAGCTGGAGAAGTACCAGGGCAATCTGACGCGCGCCGCGGTCGATCTGGCCAAGGACTGGCGTTCCGATCGGGCGCTGCGCCGGCTCGAGGCAATGCTGATCACCGCCGACCGCGACACCACGCTGGTGATCACCGGCAACGGCGACGTGCTCGATCCCGAAGGCGGCATCGCGGCGATCGGTTCGGGCGGCGCCTATGCGCAATCGGCCGCCAAGGCGCTGGTCGAGAACACCGAGCTCTCGCCCAAGGACGTGGTCGAGAAATCGCTGCGCATCGCTGGCGAGCTCTGCATCTACACCAATACCAATTTCGTCATCGAGACGCTCGAGTAAGCGTCCGCATCACGCTTCCCGCACGTGACGCCGGCCCGGCGCACCACCGCGCGGCAGTGCGCGGCGGCGACGCCCCGACCGGCCTTCATTGAACGGATACCCGGATACCGAGACCCATGTCCCACACCATGACTCCGTCGGAAATCGTTTCCGAGCTCGACAAACACATCATTGGCCAGAACAAGGCCAAGAAGGCCGTCGCGGTGGCGCTGCGCAACCGCTGGCGGCGCCAGCAGGTGGCCGACCCGCTGCGCCAGGAAATCACGCCGAAGAACATCCTGATGATCGGCCCGACCGGCGTCGGCAAGACCGAGATCGCCCGGCGCCTGGCCAAGCTGGCCGACGCGCCCTTCATCAAGATCGAGGCCACCAAGTTCACCGAGGTCGGCTATGTCGGCCGCGACGTCGACACCATCGTGCGCGACCTGGTCGAAATGGCGATCAAGCAGACGCGCGAGTCCGAGATGAAGAAGGTGCGCACCAAGGCCGAGGATGCCGCCGAGGACCGCCTGCTCGACGTCCTGCTGCCGCCGCCGCGCGACATCGGCTTCGCCCAGCCCGAGGAAAAGGACTCCAACACCCGCCAGGTCTTCCGCAAGAAGCTGCGCGAGGGACAGCTCGACGACAAGGAAGTCGAGCTCGAGGTCGCGGCCGCGGTGCCGAGCCTGGACATCATGGGCCCGCCGGGCATGGAGGACATGACCGAGCAGCTGCGCAGCATGTTCGCCGGCCTGGGGCAGGGCAAGAAGCTGCGCCGCAAGATGAAGGTCAAGGAAGCATTCAAGCTGCTGATCGACGAGGAAGCGGCCAAGCTGGTCAATGACGAGGACCTGAAGCACAAGGCGCTGGCCAATGTCGAGCAGAACGGCATCGTGTTCCTCGACGAGATCGACAAGATCGCCAGCCGCAGCGAGCTGGGTGGCGGCGAGGTGTCGCGCCAGGGCGTGCAGCGCGACCTGCTGCCGCTGGTCGAGGGCACCACGGTCAGCACCAAGTACGGCATGATCCGGACGGACCATATCCTGTTCATCGCCTCGGGTGCGTTCCACCTGTCCAAGCCGAGCGACCTGATCCCGGAACTGCAGGGCCGCTTTCCGATCCGCGTCGAGCTCGAATCGCTGTCGGTGGCCGACTTCGAGGCGATCCTGACCCAGACCGATGCCAGCCTGACCAAGCAGTACCAGGCGCTGCTGGCCACCGAGCAGGTCGAGCTGGTGTTCGCGCCGGACGGCATTCGCCGCCTCGCGGAGATCGCCCACTCGGTCAACGAGAAGGTCGAGAACATCGGCGCGCGCCGGCTGTACACGGTGATGGAGCGCCTGCTCGAGGATCTGTCCTTCCATGCCACCCGCTCCAGCGGCGAGACCGTGACGATCGACGCCGCCTATGTCGACGAACGGCTGGGCGACCTGTCCACCAACGAGGACCTGTCGCGCTACGTGCTGTAAGCCGGGCCACGCGAGCCTGAAAGCTCGCGTCGCGAAGTGCGCCTTCTCAGCGATGAGAAGGCGCATTTTTTTTCGCCCTGTCGCGCGGCGGTGACGTGTCGTGCGCATGTGGGAATCGTCTTACTCGCCTTTCGGAAGCCCCCGCCTGCTTGCAAAAGCGCACGCCACATAACCTTCATATACGACGAGACAGCAAGGCGGACGCCAGCGTCGGTCCTTGCGAGCTCTAACCGATCGACAACGACAGGAGCGCGACATGATGAAGAAATGGCTGTCTGCTGCAGTGTGTTCGATGATGGTTGCCGCACCGGCAGGGTTTGCGCTGGCGCAGAGCGCGCCGTCCGGTGCCCGTGCCGACTATGACGCCGCCGTCTCGCGGGCCGACGCCGACTACAAGAATGCGAAGACCCGTTGTGACGCCATGAAGGACAACGCCGAAGACGTCTGCGAGGCCGAGGCCAAGCGCGATCGCGACGTGGCCAAGGCCGAGGCCGAAGCGCGCCGCGATGGCACCGAGGCCGCCCGCGCCAAGGTCCTGAAGGTCAAGGCCGACCGCGAGTACGACGTCGCGAAGGAGCGCTGCGACGACAAGAAGGGCAACGACAAGGATGTCTGTGTGAAGGAAGCCAAGACCGCGCATGAGAAGGCGCTGGGCGAGGCCAAGACGACCCGCGCGGCGGCCGGCGGCGGTGCGCGCACCGATGTGGCCGAGGCGCGCCGCGAGGCTCGCAAGGACACCGGCGACGCAGCCTACAAGGCGGACAAGGAGAAGTGCGACGCGATGTCGGGCGATGCCAAGGACCGCTGCGAGGCCGACGTCAAGGCGAAGTACAACCGTTGATGGATGGCCGGCCGCGGCGGACGCGGCCGGCTGCATCCCGTCGCCTCAGGCGACGGACCCCGCAAACGTGTCGACGATATTGAGGAGCAGATCATGAACTGGGACCAGATCGAAGGGAAATGGGAGCAGGCCAAGGGCAAGGTCAAGGAGAAGTGGGGCCAGCTCACCGATGACGATCTCACGCAGATCAATGGCAAGCGCGATCAGCTGGCCGGCAAGATCCAGGAGCGCTACGGCTACACCAAGGAGCGCGCCGAGGAGGAAATGCGCGAGTGGGAGCGCGACACGCGGTGGTGACATCCGGCCGGTGACATCCGTTGACGGCAGGTAAGCCAGGTAAGCGATGGTAAGCAGGCTGGCACGGCTGCCGCGACGATGAGAAGCTTGCGCCTCGTTGGGCTACAGATTGGCCGTAAGCAGGAGGTCCGAAATGAAGCATATCGGTTTGATGTCGGCAGGCGTATTGGCCGGGCTGGCCGCGGCGACAGCGTTCCTGTGCGCGGTGCCGGACCGCAGCGACGCGACGCGCCTCGATGCGGCTGCAGGCGCGGGCAAGGTCCAGGTGTCGCATGCGGTGTTCGTCAGCGAGTCGGCCGAGTACGGCGCACGCTCGAACCGGCATGCCTTCGACGCGCTGCGGGTCCTCACGACAGGTGGTAGCGGCGCCGGCGGCACGACAAATCGGGCCGCCGACAGCGGCGACGAGCTCGGTTGGGATTACGTGCAACTGCGCCTGTGAACCGGCGCGCGGCGATTTGACATCACCTGCTGCCGTTCCCGCGAAAGCGGCAATCCAGCGTCTTTGGAAGCCACTGGGTCCCCGCTGTCACGGGGACCACAGGTTTGTCGGCAAAACAGGTTTGCCGGCAAATCAAGGGCCTGCCAATGCAGGCCCTTTTCGCGTCCGCGCGACACATCGCGCAGCAGCCGGCGTCACCGATCGATGCCCTAGCGCGAGACCGGCCGCTTGGCGAGCTTGCGTTGCAGCGTACGCCGATGCATGTTCAGCGCGCGCGCGGTCGCCGAGATGTTGCCGCCGTGTTCCGCCAGTACGCGCTGGATATGCTCCCACTCCAGCCGCGGCACCGACAACGGCAGCGGATCCTCCAGCGCGGCCTCGGCAACCTCTTCCGAGATGCCCGAGTTGAGCGCGGCGAGAATCGAATCGACATTGGCGGGCTTGGCCAGATATTCGTCCGCGCCCTGTTTGACCGCCGCCACCGCGGTGGCGATGCTGGCGTAACCGGTCAGCACCAGGATGCGCGAGCGCGGCAGCATCGCGCGCAGCGGCGCCACCAGCTGCAGTCCCGAGTCCGCCGGCGCGGTCACGCCGGCCGCCGGCCCGGCGGCCAGATGCAGGTCCAGCGTGACATAGCGGAATGCACGCTTCCCGGCCAGGGCCAGCGCCTGCTGGCGGTTGTGCGCGACCTCGACCGCGAAGCCGCGGCGCGACAGCGCGCGTGCGAGCGTGTCCGAGAACACCGGGTCGTCGTCGATCACCAGGAACGGCGCGCCGGTGTCGTTATCGGAAGGAACCGCAGGGGAACGGGAAGCGCTCGACGGTAGCGTCATGCCGCATGCTCCGGGGAATCGGGGGTTGCAGGCAGCCGCAGCTCCGCCACGGTGCCGCCTTCGGGACGGTCCTGCCACAGCAGCCGCCCGCCCATCTGGCGCGCGACGCTCTGCGCCAGGTAGGCGCCGATGCCCTGGCCGCCGTGCGTGCTGGTCACGGGTGTCTCGCCGAGCCGCGCGCGCAGCGCGCTCGGCATGCCGGTGCCATGGTCGATCACGCGCAGCACCAGTTCGCCCGGTCCGCCGCGCGTCTCCAATGCGATCGACAGGCGCAACGGCGGCTCGCCACGCCCGGCGGCCTGCTGGCTGCGCGCCGCGTTGTCGAGCAGGATGGTCAGCATCTGCCCGGTGCGCGCCGGCTCGATCGGCACGTCCGCGGCCTGCGCGGCGATCGCGGTCTGCACGCGCACCTGCGGATGGCGCAGTTGCCAGCCGTCCGCGAAGGCGGGCAGCCAATGCCCCACCGGCTCCAGGGCGCTGGCGCGGTTCGCTTCACGCAATCGCGCGAGGATGCCGCGGCATAGCGCCAGCTGCTGCTCGACCGTATGCAGGTCGGGCAGATAGTCCCGTATCGCGGTACCGCCGCGGGTCGGGTCGGCGGCGTCGGCGCGCAGCTCGCCGGCGATCACGGCCAGCGTCGCCAGCGGCGTGCCGATCTCGTGGGCCACGGTCGCGGCCTGCGCGTTCAGCGACTCGACGCGCGCCTCGCGCAGCAGCCGCTCGCGCGCGTCGGCGAGTTGCCCCTCGCGCTCGCGCAGCACGCCCGAGAGCCGCGCGACGAACAGCGCGATCATCACCGCGCTCGCCACGAAATTCAGCCACATGCCGACCAGGTGGTAGACCACCGCGTTGTCGGGGTTGTGCAGATGCAAGGGCACGTACTCGAACAGCATCAGCGAATAGCAGGCGAGCGCGTACAGCGCCAGCGCGACCACCTGCCGCCACGACACGATTGCCGCGGCCAGCGCCAGTCCCGGCAGATAGAACGAGACGAAGGGATTGGTGGCGCCCCCGGTGAAGAACAGGATCGCCGACAGCGCGGTCAGGTCGACCAGCAACTGCCCCATCAGCTCGGCATCGCCCGGCACCGAGCCGGCGCGTGCATGCTGGCGCAGCCGCCAGGCGGTCAGCAGATTGAAGATCGCCTGCAGGGTAAAGATCGTCAGCAGCGGCCGATGGGGCAGCTGCAGCGCGGCCAGCGTCTCGGCCCAGACGAGCAGCAGCCCCTGTCCGCCGAGGATGGCCCAGCGCAGCCAGTACACCCGGCGCAGGCTCAGCAGGCTGTCTGCGCCGAAGCCTTGCGCTCGGGGGGGATTGCCGCCGGGCGAGGCGGCGTGGGCGGTCATCGTCATGCCGCGAGTGTAGCAATGGCGCCGCGGCCGGCCGTGTCGTGCGACACCATGCCGCATTGGTCACGCCGCGGGGCACTGCCAGACTGGTGGATTGCGCCGCATGGGCCCGCGGGGCGTCTTCGCGCGCGGCCCTGCCGCCGCGGCGGTTCATGGTCTAATCGCGTGTTCGTGCGGACGTTTGCGCGCACTGCCCGCCTCCGCTGGACCGCCTCGTTTGAACGAATTGCACCGAGAAAGGATAGAGATGCAAGCCAAGCTGTTCGTCGCCGCCGCATGCTGCGCGCTGATTTCCACCGCTGCCTTCGCCCAGGTCGACGTCCGCAATGTATGGGCGCGCGGTACCGTACCGGCGCAGACCGCGACCGGCGTCTTCATGACGCTGCACGCGCACCAGAACGCGCGCCTGGTCGGCGTGTCGACGCCCGTGGCCGCGACCGCCGAGGTCCACGAGATGAAGATGGAAGGCAACGTGATGCGGATGCGCGCGCTGGACGCGCTGCCGTTGCCGAAGATGGAGGATGTCGAGCTCAAGCCCGGCGGCTACCACGTGATGCTGCTGGGTTTGAAGGCGCCTTTGAGCGTCGGCGACAAGGTGCCCGTGACGCTGAAGATCGAGCAGGGCGGCAAACTGATCGAGCAGCGCGTCGAGGCCGAAGTGCGCGGCCTGACCGCGCCCGCCCACGGCGGTGGCGCGGCAGCGAACCACAAGCACTGAAACACTGGATCGCTGAAACGCCAGGGCGCGGATCGCCCGGGCAAGATACCGGCCGATCCGCCGCCGCTCAACCGCGCAGGCTGATCGCCTCGTCGAGCCCCTGGCCCGCGCCGACCGCGAGCAGCCGCTCGCGCAGCCAGGCATGCCCCGGATCGGCATCGTTGCGCTCGTGCCAGATCGCGCTGAAGGTGAAGCCCGGAAACGCGAACGGCGGCTCGAACACCGCGAAGCGCGGATCGTCCTCCAGCGCCGCCAGGCTGCGCCGCGCCGTGGTCAGGACCAGGTTGGTGCCGGCGATGAGCGCCGGCGCGACGCTCCAGTGCGGCACCACGCAGGCGATCTTGCGGCGTCCGCCGTGCTTGGCGATGGCGGCGTCGATGGGGTCGACCTTTTCGCTGTGGGCGGCCACCAGCACGTGCGAGCGGGCCAGATAGGCGACCTGATCGAGCCGGCCATGGTCGCGCACCGTCGCGGCATCGACCGCGCAGCCGTAGTCTTCCTCGAACAGCGCGGCCATCCGCACGCCTTCGGGCTGATAGACGAATACGCCCAGCGCCAGATCGACCTCGCCATCGGCCACCTGCGCCGACATCGCTTCGCGGCTGCCTTGCGTCACCACCAGCTCGATGCCGGGCGCTGCCTTGCGGACCGCGCGCAGCAGGTTGGGCAGCACCACCATCGCACCGTAGTCCGACATCGCCAGGCGGAAGGTGCGCCTGGCCGTGGCCGGCTGGAAGCCCGACGGGCCCAGCAGGATGCGCACCTGCGCCAGCGCCTCGGCCAGCGGACCGGACAGTTCGTGCGCCCGCGCGGTCAGCACCAGCCCACCCTGGCCACGCACCAACAGGGGGTCGTCCAGCAGTTGGCGCAGGCGAGCCAGCGCATGGCTGACCGCCGGCTGGCTCAGATGCAGCCGCAGCGCGGCGCGCGAGATATGACGCTCGGCCAGCAGGGCCTCGAGCACGACCAGCAGGTTCAGGTCGACGTTGCGCAGATTATTCATCCGGCGAATATTAAACGTTCGAAACCAGAATTGGAAATCCATCCGGCGTAGGGGCAGACTGGCGCCGTCTCTTTTTCGAACGAACCGAGGAGGTCGCGCATGCTGTCTTCGTCCCACCCCGTCGGCCCCGCCCTTGCGGCCACGCTGCCCGTGCTGATCGCCGCGCTGGCCGGCGCGGTGATCCCGCTGCAGGCGGGCGCCAATGCCGCGCTGGGCCGGGCCCTCGGGCATCCGTTGTGGGCCACGCTGGTGTCGCTGCTGGTCAGCCTGGCGGTGGTGGTGGTGCTGATGCTGGCCCTTCGCGTCGGCCCGCCGGGCGCCGGTTGGGCGGGCGGGCCCGCGTGGATGTGGATCGGCGGCGCGCTCGGCGTGTTCTATCTGACCGCCGCCCTGATGCTGGCGCCGCGGCTCGGTGCCAGCGGCTTCATCGCGGCGGTGGTGGCCGGCCAGATGCTGGCGTCGCTGTGGATGGACCATGCCGGTCTCGCCGGCTTCGCGGTGCGCGAACTGACGGCGCCGCGGGCGGGCGGCGCGCTGCTGATCGTGCTGGGCGTGGTGGCGATGCAGTGGAGCGGGCCGGCGCGCGTCGCGGGCGCGCTCGATTGACGCGGCAGGGGCGTGCCGCCGCCTCGCTCAGTCCCCGGCCCGGGCCTGCCGGGCGCGCAGGCAATCGGGACACAGGCAGTGCTGCCCCGGCACGATCCGCCGCGCCGGCAGCAGCGGCATGGTCGCGCACCAGCAGTGCGGCAGGCCGGCGGCGTGGCCGCAGACGAAGCGCGTCCCGCAGGCCGCGCACTGTTCGACGGGCCGCAAATGGCCGGTCAGCACGGCAACGGAATCGGCGCTCGAGCGTGGCATCGCACTGGAATCCTTGGCGTGGTTGTTGCATGAAAAGAACGGCCGATGGGCCGTCGGACGCACCGTTGGCGCCCTGCACAGGCTCCGGTCGGCCCTCCCGCTAGCGTGGCACCCCGTTTCTTGTAAAATTCGGGCGCCTGCCGCGGGGCGCCGGATGCGCCGCGTTGCCATGATACCTGTCGATTTTCACGGATTGCCATGACCTCCGATACCTCCGGGCCCACCGCAACCGCAGTGGCCGCCATCGCCCCCGCCCTCAAGGCCGAGATCCTCGCCGAGGCGCTGCCCTATATCCGCAAGTTCCATGGCAAGACCATCGTGGTCAAGTACGGCGGCAATGCGATGACCGAAGAGAAGCTCAAGCACGGCTTCGCGCGCGACGTGATCCTGCTCAAGCTGGTCGGCATGAACCCGGTGGTGGTGCACGGCGGCGGCCCGCAGATCGACGAGGCGCTGAAGAAGGTCGGCAAGGTCGGCACCTTCATCCAGGGCATGCGCGTCACCGACGAAGAGACCATGGAAGTGGTCGAGTGGGTGCTCGGCGGCGAGGTCCAGCAGGACATCGTGATGCTGATCAACCAGTACGGCGGCCAGGCGGTCGGCCTGACCGGCAAGGACGGCGGCCTGATCCGCGCCAAGCGGCTGAAGATGCCGGACCGCGAGAACCCCGGCGCGTTCATCGATATCGGCTATGTCGGCGACATCGAGGCGATCAACCCGGCCGTGGTCAAGGCGCTGCAGGACGACGCCTTCATCCCCGTGATCTCGCCGATCGGCTTCTCCGACGACGGCCAGGCCTACAACATCAACGCCGATGTGGTGGCCGGCAAGATGGCCGAGATCCTCAAGGCCGAGAAGCTGGTGATGATGACCAACATCCCGGGCGTGATGGACAAGAAGGGCAATCTGCTGACCGACCTGTCGGCGCGCGAGATCGAGGAGCTGTTCGCCGACGGCACCATCTCGGGCGGCATGCTGCCGAAGATCTCGTCGGCGCTGGACGCGGCCAAGAGCGGCGTGAACTCGGTGCACATCATCGATGGCCGCATCGAACATTCGCTGCTGCTCGAGATCCTGACCGAGCAGGCGTTCGGCACCATGATCCGTTCGCACTGACGTACCGCAACCAGGCGCTGCGCAGCCGCTGCGGCGGCGCGGCGCCTTCCCCTCGTGCCTTCCCACGCCTCCCGCCGCTCCCCCCACCGCCTGCGGCATCGCCCGGCCGGCAATCACGCCGGCGACACGGTCTGGCTGTTCGATCTGGACAACACGCTGCACGACGCCTCGCACGCGATCTTCCCGGCGATCAATGCCGCGATGACCGCCTACGTGGCGCGCGTGCTCGCGTGCGACGAGGCGACCGCCAGCCGCGTGCGGGTCGACTACTGGAAGCGCTATGGCGCGACGCTGCTCGGCATGATCCGCCATCACGGCGTGGACCCCGCCGACTTCCTGCGCGCCGCCCATGAATTTCCCGACATCGCGCGGATGGTGCGCGTGCGCCGCGGCTTGGCGGCCCAGCTGCGACGCCTGCCGGGCCGCAAGGTGCTGCTGACCAACGCACCGCAGGACTATGCGCGCGCGGTGCTGCGCGTGGCCGGCATCGAGCACTGTTTCGAACGCGTGATCGCCATCGAGCAGATGTGGGTCCATGGCGATCTGCGGCCCAAGCCGGATCGGCGCATGCTGCGCCGTCTGCTGGCCCGGCTGCGGATCGCGCCGGGCCGTGCCGTGCTGGTCGAGGACACGGTCTCGCACCTGAAGCGCTATGCTGGCCTGGGGATACGCACCGCGTGGATCACCGGCTATCTGCGTTCGATGACGCCGAGCCGGCCGCACGACGTGCCAGCGGGCGCCGCCCGCGATGCCGCGCAGCAGGCGGCGTTGCGCGCCGAGGCCCAGCGGCATGCGCACGACCGCGACGCGGACCGCGCAGCGCGGCAGGAAGCGGTGACCCTGGTCGCCGCGGAGAACCAGGCCGCCGCGCCGCGGCTCCCGCCCGAGACGCAGCAGGCCGGTCGCAATGCAGCCGGCACCGCAGCCCGCACCGCAGCCGGCACCGCAGCCCGCAATCGGGCCCGCATGGTGCACCGGCCGGCCTATGTGGACATAAAAGTACAATCGGTGCATCAACTCCATCGACGAATGCGGAGAAACGGGTCATGACGCAGAGCAACGAGGCAGCCGCGCCGGCCGCGAATGCGGACGAGCGCAGTCAGCAGGGCGTGGGCGGCGGTGCTGCCGAGGCCGTGGTCGCGCGCAAGCGTCCGCGCCCCGGCGAGCGACGCGTGCAGATCCTGCAGACGCTGGCCAGCATGCTCGAGCACCCGCGCTCCGAACGCATCACGACCGCCGCGCTGTCGGCCCGCCTCGGCGTCTCCGAGGCCGCGCTGTACCGGCACTTCGCCAGCAAGGCGCAGATGTTCGAGGGCCTGATCGCCTTTATCGAGCAGACCGTGTTCGGGTTGATCAACCAGATCACCGCGCAGGAGGAGCACGGGCTGCGCCAGGTGCAGGCGATCGTGCGGATGCTGCTGTCGTTTGCCGAGAAGAATCCGGGCATGACGCGCGTGCTGACCGGCGAGGCGCTGGTGGGCGAGCATGAACGCCTGCAGGAGCGCATCAATCAGCTGGTGGACCGCATCGAGGCGTCGATCCGCCAATGCCTGAAGGTGGCCGGGACGCAGGGCGCGTTTCCCGCCGACGCGGACGTATCGGCCCGCGCCGCGTTGATCGTCGCCGCGGTGCAGGGGCACTGGCATCGCTATGCCAAGAGCGGCTTTCGCAAGCTGCCGGCGGGGCAGATCGACGCGCAGCTGCGCGTGCTGCTCGGCTGATGCCGTCCGATTCCGTAATAGCCTGGCTGCGGCCGTCGATATTCCGCACCCGCTCGCGTCTTCTGCTGATGTCTATCGCTTTGCTCTATAATCTGCCGGTCGCGCCGATTTGATGACTGGCTTGCGGGCGCGCGGCGAGGGAGATTCCCCGCCACTATAAATGCGGCTAAAGAGGTTGGTCGGCGCCCCTCTCCGATTCGATCCGATGCAGCGGATCCCCGGGATAACGCCACCGCGCGGCGGACAGCGAAGCATCCGGCGCGACAAGAACCCGACTTGGCTGCGTGACCCCAAACGCAAGGCCGGTCGGGTTTTTTCATGCCCGTCGCACACGGGCCGCCTACATGACTGACGTTGCCTCGCCGTCCGTAAAGACGGAACCGGCCGCCGCCGCTTCCGCAGATTCCGCCGCCTCCAGCGCCGCGTTGCCGCTGCCGCCCGACTCGGTCGGCATCGTGACGCCGCAGCGCATGCGTTTCGCCGAGCCGCTGCCGCTGCGCAACGGCTCGTCGCTGGCCGACTACGACCTGATGGTCGAGACCTACGGCACGCTCAATGCCGCGCGCACCAATGCCGTGCTCGTGTGCCACGCGCTGAACGCCTCGCACCACGTGGCGGGCGTCTACGCGCACGATCCGCGCGACGTGGGCTGGTGGGACAACATGGTCGGTCCCGGCAAGCCGCTCGACACCGATCGCTTCTTCGTGATCGGCATCAACAACCTCGGCTCGTGCTTCGGCTCGACCGGTCCGATGAGCCTGAACCCCGCCACCGGCCAGCCCTTTGGCGCGGCCTTCCCGGTGGTCACGGTCGAGGACTGGGTCAATGCGCAGGCGCGCGTGGCCGACGCCTTCGGCATCGAGCAGTTCGCCGCGGTGATGGGCGGCAGCCTGGGCGGCATGCAGGCGCTGGCCTGGAGCCTGATGTATCCGGAGCGGCTGCGCCATTGCATCGTGGTGGCCTCGACGCCGAAGCTCTCGGCACAGAACATCGCCTTCAACGAGGTCGCGCGCAGCGCGATCCTGTCCGACCCCGACTTCCACGGCGGCAACTATTACGCGCATGGCGTCAAGCCCAAGCGCGGGCTGCGCGTGGCCCGGATGATCGGCCATATTACCTACCTGTCCGACGAGGACATGGCGGCCAAGTTCGGCCGCGAGCTCAAGGCCGAGGACATCCGTTTCTCGTTCGATGTCGAGTTCCAGGTCGAGAGCTATCTGCGCTACCAGGGCGACAAGTTCGCCGAGTATTTCGACGCCAATACCTATCTGCTGATCACGCGCGCGCTCGACTACTTCGATCCGGCGCTGACCTTCGGCGGCGACCTGACCCGCGCAGTCGCGCATACCAAGGCCAGCTTCCTCGTTGCCAGCTTCACCACCGACTGGCGCTTTGCGCCGAGCCGCAGCCGCGAACTGGTCAAGGCGCTGCTCGACAACAAGCGGCCGGTCAGCTACGCCGAGATCGATGCCCCCCATGGCCACGACGCCTTCCTGCTCGACGATCCGCGTTACCACAACCTGATGCGCGCCTATTACGAACGCATTGCCCGGGAGATCGGCGCATGAATGCCAAGTCCATCACCGAAGCGGCCAACGGCGTGCTGGCACGGCGGCCGGATTTCCGCGCGATCGCGCGCTGGATCGAACCGAATGCCACCGTGCTCGACCTGGGCTGCGGCGACGGCAGCCTGCTGCGCGTGCTGCAGGACGAGCTCGACGTGCAGGCCTATGGCATCGAGATCCGCGACGAGGGCGTGCTGGCGTGCGCGCAGAAGGGCGTGCATGTCATCCAGCAGAACCTGGAGGGCGGGCTCGCGCTGTTCGAGGACAAGAGCTTCGATACCGTGATCCTGTCGCAGACGCTGCAGACCATCCACAACACCGCACAGGTACTGCGCGACACGCTGCGCGTCGGCCGCGAGTGCATCGTGTCGTTTCCGAATTTCGGCTACTGGCCGCACCGGCTGTCGGTGTTCCGCGGCCGCATGCCGGTGTCCGAGTCGCTGCCCTACCAGTGGTACGACACCCCCAACGTGCGCGTGCTGACCATCAGCGACTTCGAGGCGCTCGCGCCCAAAGTCGGGCTGCGCATCCTCGACCGCGTGGTGATGCACGAGGGCATCACCGTGAACTGGGGCGTCAACTGGCGCGGCAGCCTGGCGGTCTATCGGGTCTGCTCGGCCTGAAGAGCGTGCGGGATGGGGCCGCCGGCACTTGACGCGCGGCCACTCGGGCGACTACCGTACGGAAATACCGAACGACCGTTCGTTTTTGGCGAGGCCCCATGTCCACGACATCCGAGCTGCATCCCTTCGACGACGCGATTGCGTTGACCCCCGCCGGCGAGCACCGCTTTACCGGCCGCACCACCGAGTCGTACTGGAACATGATCGGGCCGTACGGCGGCATCACGGCGGCGACGCTGCTGCAGGCGGCGCTGCAGCATCCGCAGCGGCTCGGCGATCCGATCGCGCTGACCGTCAATTTCGCCGGACCGATCGCCGAGGGGCCGTTCACGGTCGAGGCGCGGCCCTCGCGCACCAACCGCTCCACGCAGCACTGGTCGCTGGAACTGGTACAGAACGGCGAGGTGGCGACCACCGCGAGCGCGGTGTTCGCCGTGCGGCGCGACACCTGGGGCTGCGGCGAAGCGGTCGCTCCCGACGTGCCGCCGGCCGACGCCATCGCGCCGCTGCCGACCGGCTTCGCGCCGGTGCGCTGGCTCAAGTCCTACGAGATGCGGCCGGTGCGGGGCGCAAAGCCGGCGGCCGAACCCGGCACCGAACATCCGGACAGCCTGACCCAGTTCTGGCTGCGCGACCACCCGGCGCGCACGCCCGACTATGCGTCGATCGCGGCCTGGTGCGACAGCTTCTATCCGCGCATCTTTCTCAAGCGTGCCGGCTTCGTGCCGGCCGGCACGGTCTCGCTGACCACCTATTTCCACGCGGATGCCGCGACGCTGGCGGCGCTGGGCGATCGCCACGCGCTGGGCAGCGCGCGGGCGCAGGTGTTCCGCCAGGGCTTCTTCGACCAGAGCGCGCAGCTGTGGAGCCCGGACGGCGAGCTGCTGGCGAGCTCGCATCAGATCGTCTACTACAAGCAGTAGCGCGCCGGCTTCCTCTCCCCAGCCCTCACCGCAAGCGGGAGAGGGCTGGGCGATGGCGATGCCACGATCGCATCAACTCTCGCGAACGCCCTTGCCCTCTGCCCGGCTTTCCCCCGCGAGCGGCACAGGGGACACGGCGCCGGCCTCGTCGCGCGGGGGACGCGTCTGGTTCTCGTAGCGCTCCACCGTCCCACGCATGGCCCGCAGCAGCAGCAGCCCCGGCAGCGCCACGACCACCGTGCCCAGATAGAACGGCGCCCAGCCGAACGATTCGACCAGATAGCCCGAGCTCGGCCCGACATAGACGCGCCCGACCGAGGCCAGCGCCGACAGCAGCGCGTACTGCGTCGCCGAGAACGAGCGGTTGCACAGCGCCATCAGCAGCGCGACGAAGGCCGCGGTACCCATGCCCCCGCACAGGTTCTCGACCGCGATGGTCGCGCCCATCGACCACAAGTGGGCGGGCGTCACCGCCAGCAGCCAGTAACCGAAGTTCGACACGGCCTGCAGCACGCCGAACAGCATCAACGAGCGGTACAGGCCGAGCCTGACCATCAGCGTGCCGCCGAACAGCGCGCCGATGATGGTCGCCGCCAAGCCGAGCGTCTTGTTGACGAGCCCGACCTCGCCGGCGGAAAAGCCCACGCCGCGGATCAGGAAGGTGGTCGACAGGCTGCCGGCAAAGGCGTCGCCGAGCTTGTACAGCACGATCAGCCCCAGCAGCCACCACGCGCCGGTGCGCCCGAAGAAGTCGCGCAGCGGGCCGACCACCGCCTCTTCCAGCGAGCGCGGCGCGCGCGGCGGCGACTCGGCGCGCGGCGCCCACGGCAGCGTCAGCAGGCCGACCGCCATCAGGGCCGCCATCAGCAGATACATCTGCTGCCAGCCCAGCACGCGGTCCGCCAGCCACAGCGCCAGGCCGCCCGAGACCAGCATCGCCAGCCGGTAGCCGAGCACCTTGACCGCCGCGCCGGCGCCGCGCTCGGCGGGCCGCAGCACGTCGGTGCTGTAGGCGTCGAACACGATGTCCTGCGAGGCCGACAGGAAGGCCACCAGCGTGGCCAGACCCGCCAGCAGCCACAGCGCCTCGCGCGGCGGGCAGAAGGCCATGCCGGCGATGCCGAGCACCAGGCCGATCTGCGTCAGCAGCAGCCAGCCGCGCCGCCGGTCCAGCAACGGTGGCGTATAACGGTCCATCAGCGGCGCCCACAGGAACTTGAAGATGTAGGCCTGGCCGACCAGCGAGAAAAAGCCGATGGTCTTGATGTCCAGCCCTTCGACCGTCATCCAGGCCTGCAGCGTGCCCGAGGTCAGCGCCAGCGGCAGCCCCGAGGCGAAGCCCAGCGTCAGCATGGCGCCGATGCGGCGGTTGCGGAAAATATCGAGATAGTCTTGGAAGGTCATGAAGGCGGGGGCAGGGGCCGGGCGCAGCAGGCGGGCGGGGTGCCTGGAGGGCCCTGAGTGGCGATCGGGCGCCGTGTATTATTGCATCAGCCTTCGTGATGTCTGTCGCATTCTGTTGAAACAATGCCCCTTCCCTTGCGTCTGGCCATGTCCGCTCCCTCCGTTGCCGTTTCCTCATCGCGTTCGCCTGCCCTCGCCGCGCCGCTGCGCCGGCTGACGCTGGCCGTGCTCGGCGCCGTGGCGCTGCTGGGCGCGCCCGCCGCGCTGGCGCAGTCGGACGGCGTCAATGTGCAGCGCGGCGGCGGCGCGGTCAGCCAGCTGGTGCCGGCCGAGGCGATCGAACAGCAGGCCGCGCAGGAGTACGAGCAGATCAAGCAGGAGGCGCGCGCCAAGGGCGCGCTGGCGCCGTCCAGCGATCCGCGCCTCGCACGCCTGCGCACGATCTCCGAACGCATCCTGCCGCAGGCCGCGCGCTGGAATGATCGCGCCAAAGGCTGGAAGTGGGAGGTCAACCTGATCAAGGCCAGGCAGGTCAACGCGTTCTGCATGCCCGGCGGCAAGATCGCGGTCTATACCGGCTTTCTCGACCAGATCAAGCCGACCGACGACGAGCTGGCGATGGTGATCGGCCACGAGATCGCCCACGCGCTGCAGGAGCATGCGCGCGAGCGCGCCGCCAAGGCCGAGATCACCAACCTCGGCGCCAACGTGATCTCGCAGCTGTTCGGCTTCGGCAACCTCGGCAATCTGGCGCTCGGTACCGGCGCGCACCTGCTGACGCTGAAGTTCTCGCGCTCGGACGAGACCGAGGCCGATCTGGTCGGCATGGATATCGCGGCCCGTGCGGGCTACGACCCGCGCGCCGCGGTGACGCTGTGGCAGAAGATGGGCAAGGTGTCGCAATCGTCGGCGGCCGGCGCCAGCATGGACTTCCTGTCGACCCACCCGTCGGGCCAGTCGCGCATCGCCGAGTTGCAGCGGCACATGCCCGAGGTGCTGCCGCTGTACGCGCGCGCGATCGGCACCACGGTCGAGCGGCTGCCGGCCTACCGGACCAATATGGGAGGCCTGTCCAACGCACCGGTCGATCGCGGCGACGAGGACAAGCAGCAGCCGCTCAAGCGGTAGCAGGCTGTCGTTCCCGCGGATGCGGGAACCCGGCGGCTTGGGAAGTCACCGGGTCCCCGCATTCGCGGGGACGATGACAAGCGTGTCCACCAAAGAAAACGGCCCCTGATCGGGGCCGCTGCGCGCGAAGGCAGCCAAGCGTCAGGCGGTCAGCCCGGTCGCCTCGTCCGCGCCGATATGCACGTTCATGCATTGCACCGCGGCGCCGGCCGCGCCCTTGCCGAGGTTGTCCAGCCGCGCGATCAGCACGATGCGATCGGCGGAACCGAACACGAACAGGTCGACGCGGTTGGTGTCGTTGTTGGCCTGCACGTCGAAGAAGCCGTTGTCCAGATGCTCGTCGCTGGCGGCGGGCATCACGCGCACGAAGTGCTCACCCTCGTAGTGCTTGCGGTAGATCTCGGCGACCTGCTCCGGCGTGACCTTGCGGGCCAGACGATCCGGGAACACCGGCACCGTGACGGCCAGGCCCTTGTAGAACTTGCCGACGATCGGGCTGAAGATCGGCGCCTGCGCGAGGCCCGTCTGCACGCGCATTTCGGGCAGATGCTTGTGCTCGAGCCCCAGCGCGTAGGCGCGCGGGCTGTCGAGCTTCGGATTGCCGCCCGCTTCGAAGTCCGCAATCATCTTCTTGCCGCCGCCGCTGTAGCCGGTCAGCGAGAACGCGGTGACGGGGTAGTCGGGCTGCATCACGCCGGCATCGACCAGCGGACGCACGGCCAGCACGAAGGCGCTGGCGTGGCAGCCCGGCACCGCGATGCGCTTGCTGGCGCGGATCTTCTCGCGCTGGCCGCGCACCAGCTCGGGCAGGCCGTAGGCCCAGTTCTCGGCGGTGCGGAACGCCGTGCTGGCGTCGATCACGCAGGTATCCGGATTGGTCACCAGGGACACCGCCTCGCGCGAGGCCACGTCCGGCAGGCACAGGAAGGCCACGTCCGCGGCGTTCAGGAAGCGTGCTCGCTCGGCCGGATCCTTGCGCTTGTCTTCCGCGATGCGCAGCAGTTCGACATCGGAACGGCCGGACAGATAATCGAGCAGCCGAAGGCCGGTGGTGCCTTCCTGGCCGTCGACGAACACTTTGAATGCCATGGTGGACTCGCTTGGTAATACGGGGAAATAGGGTTTGCCGACGAACCTGTCGTCCCCGCGGAAGCGGGGACCCGGTGGCTTTCAAAGACGCTGGATTCCCGCCTTCGCGGGAACGGCATCATGATCGCCCGGCTTGGTCGGCGGCCCGGGGAAACCGCATTGTAGCGAGGATGCCCGGGCACCGCAGCGGCAATCCGCCCTGGCGGCCGGGCGTCCCCGTTACAGCGGGAAGTCGTAGTCGATCGACAGCGGCGCGTGGTCGCTGAACTTCTCGTCCTTGTAGATCGAGCACGCCTTGGCGGTGTCGGCGATCTTCGGCGTCGCCAGGTGGTAGTCGATGCGCCAGCCGACGTTCTTCGCGTAGGCCTGGCCGCGGTTGCTCCACCAGGTGTATTGCTCGGGCCGCGGGTCCAGCTTGCGGAACACGTCGACATAGCCGTGCACGTCGAACAGCTCGCCGATCCAGGCGCGCTCCTCGGGCAGGAAGCCGGAGTTCTTCAGGTTGCCCTTCCAGTTCTTGATGTCGATTTCCTTGTGCGCGATGTTGACGTCGCCGCACAGCACGATCTCGCGTCCGCTGGCCTTCAGTTGCAACAGATGGGGCAGAAAGGCCTCCATGAAGCGGTACTTGGCCAGCTGGCGTTCCTCGGAACTGGAGCCCGACGGTACGTAGACCGAGATCACCGCCAGATGCGGATACTGCACTTCGACATAACGCCCCTCGCTGTCGAACTCGGCATTGCCGAAGCCCGTGATCACGCGCTCGGGCTTATGGCGGGTGTACAGGCCGACGCCGCTGTAGCCCTTCTTCTCGGCGTAGTGGAAGTAACCGTGGTAGCCGTGCGGCGCCAGGAAGGCCTCGGTCATGTCGGCGGCCTGCGCCTTGAGCTCCTGCACGCAGACCATGTCGGCATCCTGCTTGCCCATCCAGTCGAAGAAGCCTTTCTTGCTTGCAGAGCGGATGCCGTTGAGGTTGGCACTGATAATCCGTAACATCTCGGGAAATTTTGGGAACAGAGAGAAAAGATGACGCAGCAAACCACGCCGGCGGCGGACGACCTCAGCCAGACCTTCATCCGCTTCGCGCTGGACGCGGGCGTGCTGTCCTTCGGCGAGTTCGTCACCAAGGCGGGACGCAAATCGCCGTATTTCTTCAACGCGGGGCTGTTCAACGAGGGCGCCACGCTGGGCCAGGTGGCGCAATTCTATGCGAAAACCCTGATGGCCTCGGGTGTCGCATTCGACATGCTGTTCGGGCCCGCCTACAAGGGCATCACGCTGGCGTCGGCCACCGCGGTGGCGCTGGCCGGCATGGGCCGCAATGTCGGCTTCGCCTACAACCGCAAGGAAGCCAAGGACCACGGCGAGGGCGGCACGCTGGTCGGCGCGAAGCTGCAGGGCAAGGTGGTGATCGTCGACGACGTGATCTCGGCCGGTACTTCGGTGCGCGAATCGGTGCAGATGATCCGCGCGGCCGGCGCGGAGCCGGCCGCGGTGCTGATCGCGCTGGACCGGATGGAGAAAAGCGGCACCGCCGAGCAGATCGGCGCCCATTCCGCGGTGCAGGACGTGCAGCGCGAATTCGGCGTGCCGGTGATCGCGATCGCCTCGCTGGCGGATCTGCTGGCATACCTGGACGCCGCGCAGGACCCGGCCCTTGGCGCCTCGCGCGACGCGGTGGCGGCCTATCGGCAGCGCTACGGCGTCTGATTCCCTCGGGCCCGCCGGCCGGGCCCGTTCCTTTGCGTTCCCGCCCGGCTATTCGACCTTGAGCTTGTCCAGCCCCGGCGCGGACGGCGGATAGGCCGGCTTGAGCCGCGCGAAGGTGTCGCGCAGGATCTCCGCGACCATCAGATTGCGGTGCGTCTTCGAATCGGCGGGAATCACGTGCCAGGGCGCGTCCGGCGTCGCCGTCGCGGCGATCGCGTCCTGGTAGGCATCCATATAGGCGTCCCAGTGCCGGCGCTCGGCCAGGTCGTTGGGGTCGAACTTCCAGTGTTTCTGCGGATCGGCGAGCCGCGCCTCCAGGCGCGCCTTCTGCTCGTCCTTCGAAATATGCAGGAAGCACTTGACCAGCGTGGTGCCAGTCTCGACCAGCAGGCTTTCGAAGTGGCGGATCTGCCGATAGCGGCGCTCGCACTCGGCCGCGTCGATCCAGCCGTGCACGCGCGTGATCAGCACGTCCTCGTAGTGGCTGCGGTTGAACACCGCGATCTCGCCAGTGCGCGGCACCTGGGCATGGACGCGCCACAGGTAGTCGCGCGCCTTCTCCTCGGCAGTCGGCGCCTTGAAGCCGACCACGCGCAGTCCGAGCGGATCGAAGCTGCGGAACACGCCGCGCACGGTGCCGTCCTTGCCGCTGGTGTCCATGCCCTGCAGGATCACCAGCAGCTTGCGCGACTGCTCGGCGTAGAAGATGTCCTGCTGCTCGTCCAGATGCGTCGACAGCTCGGTCAGGCGGGCCCGGTCGCTGGTCTTGTCGCCGCTGGAAAAGGGCTTGGCGCCCGCATCGAATCGGTCCAGGCGAAAGCCCTTGCCGTTGGCGATGCGGTAGGGGTCGAGCGGCATTTGCATGGGCGTTTCTCCGCGTAAGTGCCGGGTTACGGCAGGCTCGCCTGGGCTGCGGGGGCCGCGTGGGCGCGTACCCCCGCAGTCGCTGGCATCAGCCGCGTGGCTGCAGCGCGTCCAGATCGATCGAGCCTTCGAACACCGTGGTGGCCGGGCCGGTCATTCGCACCGGGGCGCTGTCGCCGTCCCAGGCGATGGTCAGGTCGCCGCCGTGCGTATGCACCCTGACGGGCGAATCGAGCAGGCCGCGCCGGATGCCGGCGACCACCGCCGCGCAGGCGCCGGTGCCGCAGGCCAGCGTCTCGCCAGAGCCACGCTCGAACACGCGCAGCCGGATCGTATTGCGGTCGACCACCTGCATGAAACCGGCATTGACGCGCTTCGGGAAGGCCGCATGGTGCTCGATCACCGGGCCGTCCTCGCGCACCGGGAAGCGCTCGGTGTCGTCGACCACCTGCACCGCATGCGGGTTGCCCATCGACACCGCGGAAATCCACACGGTGCGGCCATTGGTCTCGATGCCGTACAGCGTGTCGTTGCCTTCGGTCCGGGTCGGCAGCCCTTCCGGCAGGAACGGGATGCGCGCCGGCTCGAACTCGGGCGCACCCATGTCGACCGTGACCTGGCCGTCGTCGTTCAGCGTCAGCGTGATGACGCCGTTCATCACCTCGACGCGCACCGAGCGCTTGTCGGTCAGGCCATGGTCGGTGACGAACCGGACGAAGCAGCGCGCGCCGTTGCCGCAGTGCTCGACCTCGCCGCCGTCGGCATTGAAGATCCGGTAGCGGAAGTCGACGTCGGGCCGGGTCGGCTTCTCGACGATCAGGATCTGGTCCGCGCCCACGCCGAAATGCCGGCTCGCCAGCGCGCGCCACTGCTCGGCGCTCAGGTTCAGGGTCTGGTGGATGCCGTCCAGCACGACGAAGTCGTTGCCGGCGCCGTGCATCTTGGTGAACTGGATTTTCATGGCGCGGGTCGGGAAAAGGGGACCGGTAACGAGCGGAAACCGGAAGGCAGCGGGCAGCCGGAGTCAGTGTTTCCGCGGTTGCGACCGGCGATGTGTCGGCCGGACGTCAATATATCTCGGGTTCGCCCGGCGGGCGATGCTTGAAGCGTTTGTGCACCCAGTAATACTCGGCGATGCGCGGGCGGATGCAGTCCTCGAAGAAGGCGTTCATCCGGCGCGTGTCGTCGGCCACGCTCTCGCCCGGGTAGTTGTCCCAGGCGGGCAGGATCCGCAGCACATAGCCGCGATAGTCAGGCAACTGCTCGGTATACATCGGCACGACCTTGGCGCCGGTCAGCCGGGCCAGCCGCGACACCGAGGTCAGCGTCAGCGCCTGCGCGCCGAAGAAGGGCACGAATTCGGAATCGCGCTCGCCGAAGTCCATGTCCGAGATCAGCTGCAGCGCCTCACCTTTCTTCAGGCAGCGGATGATGTCGCGCACGCTGTCGTTGCGCGCGATCATGTTGGCGCCGAAGCGGCCGCGCGCCTGCTTCAGGAAGCCATCGAACAGCGCGTTCTTCTGCTTGGTGTAGAGCGACGCGCCCGAGCGGCCCACGTGGTCGCGCAGGTAAATGGTCAGCCGGATCGCGCCGGCCTCGACGCCGGACAGGTGCAGCGTGACCAGGATGTGCGGCACGCCGTCCAGCGCGACCAGGTTGGCCTGGTCGTCGATCTGCACCCAGCGGCGCATCTGCGCCTCGCTGCCGGTCCAGAAGATGCCGCGCCCGGCGAAACTGCGGAACACCGAGCGGAACGACTCGCGCGACAGCTCGTCGATCTCCGCGTCGGACTTGTCGGGGAAGGCCAGGCGCAGGTTCGCGCGCACGACCTCGCGGCGGCCGCTGGGAAACAGATACAGCAGGCTCCCCAGCGCTTCGCCGAAGCGGGCGACAAGGGGGTAGGGCAGCTTGCCGAGCACGGTCAGCAGACCGATGCCCAGCCAGGTGAAAAGACGGCTCATGGATGCGAAGTCGGGGAAGTCGGTTCCGTGGCGGACAGGTCGGCGGCGCCGGCGGCCGCGGCGGCCGTGGTGGCGCCCGATGCCGGCGGGGCGGGCGGCGTGGATGGCGTGGGCGCCTCGGGCGGCCACGGCGGCGGCAATTCCGCGCCGGCCGGGTGCTTGTAGCGGTTGTAGCCCCACAGGTACTGGGTCGGTGCCAGCCGTACCAGCTCCTCGACCACGCCATTGATCACGGTGGCGGCGGCGGCCGGATCCTCCGGCAGCGGCTCGTCGATCACGCGCAGAAAGGCACGATAGCCGCCGCCGCGCGGCAGCCGGATCGAGGCGACGATGGCGACCGGCGCGCCGCTCCATTGCTGCAGCCGCTGCACCAGCGTCATCGTGTACGCCGGACGGCCGAAGAACGGCGCCCACGTGCCCTCGCCGCCGATCGGCACCTGGTCGGGCAGGATGCCGATGGCCTCCTTGCGCTTGAGCGCCTTGACCAGCATGCGCACGCCGCGTGGATTGGCCGGCGCGCTGGTCATGTTCGGGCGGTTGCGCATGCGTTCGACCCAGTCGCGCAGCCAGGGCTGGTGCGGCGGCTTGAACAGCACCGTGACAGGCCGGCGCATCGCATACGACTGCGGCAATACCTCGAAGCAGCCCAGGTGCGGCGTCAACACGATCACGCCGCGTCCCTGGTCCTGCAGCCGGTCCAGCGCCGGCCACACCACCTCGTTGAAGTCGTACAGCTTCGCCTTGATGGTGTGCCGGGTCCAGAAATAGGGCATCTCCAGGATCATGCGTCCCATCGAGCGGGCGGCCTCGTTCACCATCTCGTCGGTGGCGTCAGGAAAGGCGTGGCGGAAGTTCTCGGTCAGGCGCGTCCCGTAGCGGCCCGGCCACTTGGCGGCCAGCAGGCCCAGCGCGCCGCCGATGGCCTGCAACCAGGCCAGCGGCAGGCGGGAAATCAGCCAGAACAGGTAAGTCATGGGAGTCTGTCACGCGGCTTGGGGCGGGAGCTCCGCACCCGCCGGGTGCTTGTAACGGTTGTAGCCCCACAGGTATTGCGTCGGCGCTTCGGCGACCAGCGATTCGACCGTGCGGTTGAGCACGGTGGCGGCCGCGACGGGATCGTCCGGCAGCGTGTCTTCCAGCACCCGCATGTGGGCGATATAGGTGGCGCCTTGCGCGGTGCGCTCGGCGAAGACCATCGCAATCGGCGCCCCCGTCAGTTGCTGCAGCCGCTGCACCAGGGTCATGGTGTACGCAGGCTTGCCGAAGAACGGCGCCCATACCCCTTCGCCGCCCTTGGGCACCTGATCGGGCAGGATGCCGATCGACTCGCCGCGCTTGAGTGCCTTGACCAGCGTGCGCACGCCGCGCGGCGTGGCCGCCGCCATCACCAGATTGGGGCGGGTGCGCATGCGCTCGATCCAGTCGCGCAGCCATGGCTGGTGCGGCGGCTTGTACAGCGCGGTCACCTTGTGGCGCAGCGCGTACGCCTGCGGCAGTACCTCGAAGCAACCCAGATGGGGGACCAGCATGATCAGCCCGTTGCCCTTGCCCAGCAGCCGGTCGAGTTCCTGCCAGGTGTGTTCCGAGAACCCGGCCAGCCGCGCCTTCAGCGTCCTGCGGCTCCAGAAGTACGGCATCTCCATCACCATCCGGCCGGTGGAGCGCGCCGCCTCGGCCAGCATCTCGTCGGTGGCGTCCGGATAGGCCTGGCGGAAATTCTCGGTCAGTCGCCTGCCGTAGCGGCCCGGCAGGCGCGCGGCCAGCAGGCCGAGCACGCCGCCAATGGCTTGCAGCCATGCCAGCGGCAAGCGGGCAATCAGCCAGAACAGGAAGGTCATGGAGTCCCAACAAGGGGCCGGCCTCGGGCCGGCGTGGTTCATTCTTCCGCGGTTATTGTTTCGCGGCCGCCGCCGATCGCCTCGGCGAGCGCCGATGGCCTCGGCACACCGTTGCGGCGGCGCGTGTGCGGCGCCGCGCAGGCGCGTATAATACCGCGCATCGCCGAGTTAACTGACAACTTGCGGGGCGATACCGTCTCATCAGGACGTGCTGAAAATACCGCTAAAGCGTCGCCGCCCGGACTGAACATGGTTGGCACGCAATAGCTAACCTGGAGAAAAAGTTCGTGGCAAACGACTTCCTCTTTACTTCGGAATCCGTCTCCGAAGGCCATCCCGACAAGGTCGCCGACCAGATTTCCGACGCCGTTCTGGACGCCATCCTGGCCCAGGACAAGTACGCGCGCGTCGCCGCCGAAACCCTGTGCAATACCGGGCTGGTGGTATTGGCCGGGGAAATCACCACCACGGCCAACGTCGACTATATCCAGGTCGCGCGCGAAACCATCAAGCGCATCGGCTACGACAACACCGACTACGGCATCGATTACAAGGGCTGCGCGGTGCTGGTGGCCTACGACAAGCAATCGCCCGATATCGCGCAGGGCGTCGATCGGGCCTCGGATGACTATCTGAACCAGGGCGCCGGCGACCAGGGCCTGATGTTCGGCTATGCCTGCGACGAGACCCCGGAACTGATGCCGTTCCCGATCTACTACTCGCACCGCCTGGTCGAGCGCCAGTCGCAGCTGCGCCGCGACGGCCGCCTGCCCTGGCTGCGTCCGGACGCCAAGTCGCAGGTCACCGTGCGTTACGTCGACGGCCGTCCGCACAGCGTCGACACCGTGGTGCTGTCGACCCAGCACGCGCCGGACATCACCCAGGCGCAGATCCGCGAGGCGGTGATCGAGGAGATCATCAAGCCGGTGCTGCCGCCCGAGATGCTCAAGGACACCAAGTACCTGGTGAACCCGACCGGCCGCTTCGTCATCGGCGGCCCGCAGGGCGACTGCGGCCTGACCGGCCGCAAGATCATCGTCGACACCTACGGCGGCGCGGCGCCGCATGGCGGTGGCGCGTTCTCGGGCAAGGACCCGTCCAAGGTCGACCGCTCGGCGGCGTACGCGGCCCGCTATGTGGCCAAGAACGTGGTGGCCGCGGGTCTGGCGCGCCAGTGCCAGGTGCAGGTCAGCTACGCGATCGGCGTGGCGCGCCCGATCAACGTCACGGTCTACACCGAAGGCACCGGCAAGATCTCGGACGAGGCGATCGCCAAACTGGTGATGGAGCACTTCGACCTGCGGCCCAAGGGCATCGTGCAGATGCTGGACCTGCTGCGCCCGATCTACGAAAAGACCGCCGCTTACGGCCACTTCGGCCGCGAAGAGCCGGAATTCTCGTGGGAAGCCACCGACAAGGCCGCGGCACTGCGCGCGGCGGCCGGACTGTAATCCTTCCGGTGTTCTCCCTCTCCCGCCCGCGGGAGAGGGCCGGGCGAGCGGGGCAGCGGCGCTTCCTGCGCCGCTGCCTTCCCTCTTACCCCACCTTTACCTCGATCCGCCGCGGCTGCGCTTCGGCCTGCTTCGGAATCCGCAGATTCAGCACGCCGTCCTTGAGCACCGCCGAGATCGCGCTGCTGTCCAGCTCGCGGCTCAGCGTGAACACGCGCTTGTAGCGCGCGATCTGCACCTCGGCATAGACCGGCTCCAGCCCTTCGGGCATTTCCTGGCGAATCTCGCCCTCGATGGTCAGGCTGTCGCGGTCGGCGCGCACCTGCAGCGTGTCGCGCGACACGCCTGGCAGGTCGGCCAGCAGCGTGATGCCGGTCGAATCCTCGGTCACGTCCACACGCGGCAACAGCGTTGCGTTGGCGGCGGCGTTGCCGTTGTCGTTCTTCCCGCTGACGTTCGCGTTCCGGTCCTGGTCGGTCCGGGTGACGGCTTGATCGTTCATGATGAACCTCCTGCTCAGTGCAATCATCGGGTCAGTTCACGGTGATCCGGCGCGGCTGGGCCGATTCCTGGCGTGCGATCGAGATCCGCAGCAGCCCGTCGCGATACGTGGCATCGATCCTGGCGGTATCGACATCCTCCGGCAGCGAAATCACGCGCCGGAAGCTGCCGTTGAAGCGCTCGCGCACGTAGACGTTGGTGTTCTCACCCCGCGGCGACGCGCCCGAGGCCGGCTGGCCCTGCTGGCCGGCTTGCTGATCTGCCGACTGGCCGGTCTGCCCGGTGCGCTCCATCTGCGCGCTGCGCTCGCCGGCGATGGTCAGCAGGCCGCGGTCGACGCTGACCTCCAGCGTGGACGGATCGATACCCGGCGCGAAGGCATAGACCTCGACGCTGGACGGCGTCATGCCGATATTGACGGCCGGAAAGGCGCCGCGCGCGACCGCGCGGATGCTGCTCGGCGTCGTGAGGAACTGTTGCAGTTCGCGCTGCAGCCGGTCGAATTCGGCAAACAGGCTGCCCGGAGAATTCAGCAACGATGCGTACATGGCAATACCTCCTTGCTCCTAGCTACTCGTGCATTCGGACCGGCGCGGCCGGCCCCTGCGTGCCGGACCTGGCCGGCGCGCTTCGACACGAATGTAGTGTCGGACGCCGTCGCTTCAAGAGTCGGAAACGTGACCGGACGCCGGCGCCCGAAGCCTCCCGTGGCACGGCGGTAGAATCGCGCCATCAGGCGTGGCACACGCCAGCATGCCGAGGAATCCCATGTCCGTTCAAACCGCTGTCCCTCCCGCCGCGCCTTCGACTGGCGCGGCGCCGTCCGCCGCTGCCGGCGGGCTGGACCTGATCCGCCCGCAGCCCTATACCGACTGGGCGCCGCAGCTGCGCGCCGAAACGGCCGCGGGCCTGCGCCGCGAACTCGAGCAGGGCGCCGTGCTGTATTTCCCCGACCTGCATTTCCGCTTCGAGCCGGGCGAGGAACGTTTCCTCGACAGCCGCTGGTCCGACGGCAAGTCCAAGAACATCAACCTGCGCGCCAACGACACCGCGGTGCGCGGCGCCGCGGGCAACCCCAAGGACCTCGCCGATCTGTATGCGCTGATCCGGCGCTATGCCGAATACAGCGAACGGCTGGTGCTGTCGCTGTTCCCCGAATACGGCCCGCATCTGGAGCGCGCCGGCACCTCGCTGCGCCCCAGCGAGATCGCCGGGCGCCCGGTCAGCTGGCGCAAGGACGACACGCGGCTGCACGTGGACTCGTTCCCGTCCAATCCGCTGCTCGGCAAGCGCCTGCTGCGCGTATTCCACAACATCGATCCGCAGGCGCCGCGGGTGTGGCGCGTCGGTGAGCCGTTCGCCGACTTCGCCAGGCGCTTCGTGCCCCGCACCAAGGGCATGTGGCCGGGGCAGGCCTGGCTGATGAAGCAATTGCATATCACCAAGCGCGAGCGCTCGGAATACGACCACCGCATGCTGCAGCTGCACGACATGGCCAAGGCCGACCTGGACTACCAGGCGACGGTGCCGCAGCAGGAATTCCACTTCCCGCCGGGCTCGACCTGGATCGTCTTCAGCGATCAGGTGCTGCACGCCGCCATGCGCGGCCGCGCGATGATGGAGCAGACCTACTACCTCGATCCGCGCGCGATCTCGGACCACACCCACTCGCCGGAAGCGGTGCTGTCGCGGATGCTCGGCAAGCCGATGCTGCGCGCATGACGCGGTAGATGTCGTTCCGGCGAAAGCGGGGATCCGGCGTCCTCGCATGTCGCTGGGTCCCCGCCTGCGCGGGGACGACGGATCCGCTCGGCGAAATGCAGGCGCGTTGCCGCGCCCTGTCTTCCCGGCCGCGCGCTGGCAGTGCAGCCCCTCCGCGTTCCCCTCCTACCGCCTCCACAAAGCGCCTACACTGGGCAGCATAGACCGCGTTCGCGCCTCGTCCGCCGGCCCTCCGTGGCAGCCCGACGCGCGAAGCAAGCGGCGCGCCGACTTGCCATCGTGCGAGGGGACAAATGGAAACCAGTTTCGATTACATCGTGATCGGGGGCGGCGCGGCGGCGTGCGCGCTGGCCGGCAGGCTCGCCGACAGCGGCAGCGAATCGATCGCACTGCTCGAGGCCGCCTGGCCCGACGATGATGCGCCGGACTGGGGACCCTATCTGCGCGGCGCGCCATCCGACTACGACGGCTGGGCCGAGGCCGGCTGCGACGGCTGGTCCTGGGACGATGTGCTGCCGTGCTTTCGCCGCGCCGAATGCAATACCCGCGTGATGGGGCGCGACGACGACCCCTGGCATGGCGGTAACGGTCCGCTGCATGTCGGCGACCCTCCGGCGCCTTCGCCGCTGGCCCGCTACTTCGTCGAATCGGCCGCGCACGCCGGCCACCCGCGCAACGACGACTTCAACGGTCCTCGACAGGAGGGTGTGGGCTGGTTCCAGAGCGCCCGCCATCGCGGCGAGCCGTGGAGCGCGGCGCGCGCCTACCTGCATCGCGGCGTCGGCGGCAATCTGCAGGTCCTGCACGGCGTGCAGGCGCAGCGCATCCTGTTCGAAGGACGGCGCGCGGTCGGCGTGCAGGCGCTGCGCCATGGCAGGCCGGTCCGGTTGCGCGCGCGGCGCGAGGTGGTGCTGGCCGCCGGCGCGATCGGCTCGCCGCAGCTGCTGATGGTCTCGGGTATCGGTCCCGCCGATCATCTGCGCGAGCACGGCATCTGCGTGGTGCAGCACCTGCCCGGCGTAGGAGCGAACCTGCAGCAGCCAGTCGGCATGCTGCTGCACAAGCGCGGCCCGACGCCGCCGTCGCTGCGGCAATCGTTCGGGCCGCGCTGGTTCGGCGCCGATTCCTCGCTCGGCAGGTCGCTCGCCGCGGCATGGCACTGGCTGCGGCATGGCGCCGGACTCGGCGGGCGGCGCAGCCCGCTCGCGCAGGCGGAGCCCATCAGCGCGGGCGCGCTGCTCAAGAGCCGGCCCGAACTGCCCGAACCGGATCTGCAACTGCGCTTCGTGGTCGGGCCCGATCATGCGCGCGGCGACGGTGCCGGGCACGGCCAGAGCTACGGTTGCCGCGTGCTGCTGCTGCGTCCGCGCAGCCGCGGACAGTTGCGGCTGGCGGGCAGCGATCCGCAGCGGCGGCCGTTGATCGACGCGGGCCTGCTCGGCGATGCGCAAGACGTGCGGGACCTGACCGCGGGCGTCGCGCTGGTGCGGCGTATCCTGGCGCAGCCGCCGCTGGCCGCGTTCGGCGGCAAGGCGCTGTATTGCGGCGGGGTGCGCGCCGATCCCGGTGACGACGCGGCCATCGACGCGCTGGTCCGCGCCCATGCGGAAGGCGCCGAGCGGCCGGCCGGCACTTGCCGGATGGGCATCGACGCGCTGTCGGTGGTCGATCCGCAATTGCGCGTGCGTGGGGTCGAGGCGCTGCGCGTCGCCGATGCGTCGATCATGCCGACGCTGGCCGGCGGCGATGCCGATGCGCCGGCGATCATGATCGGCGAGCGCGCGCACGACCTGATCCGCCACGGGCCGCGGGTGCGGCTGCGCGCGCTGGAGACCCTGCTGGCGCGCGCCTGAGCGGCGCGCTGCGTAAGGCGGCCGCCGGTTTTTCCAGCAATTGCCGCATTCCTTTCCCTTTTCGGTACGCCGATACAGGCGCCGGGGCCCCGCGCAGCCCGCGCGGCCGCGCGCAAGCCTTACCCTGTGGGCCGACCATCGAAGGGGAGAGCCACCGTGCAGAACACAAGGACAACCAGGGCCGCGGTCCCGCATGCCGGCTGGGCCGACGTGGACGCGCGCCGTCGCCAGCCGCCCGCCACCTCCATGGCCACCACCACCGCCGCCGCCCTGCCGCCGTCCCGCCGCATCGACTGGATCGAAAGCGGCGGCCACAACGCCCCCGATCGTGGCGCCGACGGATTGCGGCGTGTCTGGATCGCCCTCGGGGCCTTGGCGCGCCAGCATCGCGCGCTGGCGACCGTGGTCATGGCTACGGCGATGTCGCTGCCGATCGGCCTGGCGGGCGCCGTGGTGCTGGTTCGCGGCGACCCGCGATCGCTCAACCCGGGCGTGGCAATGATCCTCGCGGCCACGGGCCTGTGGTGCGGCACCTGCTGCCTGTCCTATCTGGATGAATGCCGGCGCCGGCTGCGCGACAGCGAATCCAACGAGTAGCGCTGAGCGCAACCGCTGCGATCAAACCGGCCAGGCCCGCTCGATCAGCCGTCCCAGTTGCGCCGCGCTGCCATCGAGCGTGCCGAACACGCGCCCATGCTGCCGCTCGAGCCGGCTGGCGACGAAACGCCCGGCGCTGTCGGCATCGCCGTGTGCGAGCATCAGCGCCGCCTGCGCCGTCAGCACCAGGCCCTGGGCGAAACGGCGTGCGCTGGTTTCCTGCTCTTCGGGCGCGGCACGGAGCATCGCCTGCAGCGAAGCGAGTTCGGCGCGCACCGCGGCATGCCCCCCGGCGCGCTGGCCGAGATCCTGCAGCAGCCGCAGCGCATCGTCGGGACTGCGCTGGATCGCGCGCAGCACGTCCAGGCACATGATGTTGCCGGATCCCTCCCAGATCGAATTGACCGGCGCCTCGCGGTAGAGCCGCGCCATCGGTCCTTCCTCGACGTAGCCGTTGCCGCCCCAGACCTCCATTGCCTCGCCGGTCGCCTCGATCGCGCGCTTGCAGATCCAGAACTTGGCGGCGGGCGTCACGATGCGTTTCCATGCGCCGGCCAGCGGGTCGGTGGCGGCATGTTCGAACGCATGCGCGAGCTCCATCATCAGCAACGTCGCGGCCTCGCTCTCGAGCGCGAGATCGGCCAGCACATTGCGCATCAGCGGCTGATCGGCGAGCCGCTTGCCGAAGGCGCTGCGATGGCGCGCATGGTGGATCGACTGCACCAGCGCGGTTCGCAGCAGCGCGGCGCTGCCGATCACGCAATCGAGCCGGGTGTTGGTGGCCATCTCGATGATGGTCGGAATGCCGCGTCCTTCCTCGCCGATCAGGATGCCGCTGGCCCCGCGGAATTCGACCTCGCTGCTGGCGTTGGAGCGGTTGCCGAGCTTGTCCTTGAGCCGCTGGATCTGGATCGCATTGCGGCTGCCGTCGTCGCGAAAGCGCGGCACGAAGAAGCACGACAGCGGCCCGTCCTCGGCGCCCATGCGGGCCACCACCAGATGCGCGTCGCACATCGGCGCGGAGAAGAACCACTTGTGGCCGGTCAGCGCGTACTCGGCGCCGCGGCCCTCGCCGCGCAGCGGCCGCGCCACCGTGGTGTTGGCGCGCACATCCGAGCCGCCCTGCTTCTCGGTCATGCCCATGCCGATCATCACCGCGCGCTTGTCGCGCCAGGGCAGATCCTCGGGATCGTGCGCGGTCGCATAGAGCCGCGGCGCGAGCTCGCTGAACAGCGCGGCCTCCTTCTGCAGGACCGGGATGCTGGCGAAGGTCATCGTCGCCGGGCACAGCGAGCCCGATTCGAGCTGCGCCTGCAGGAAATAGCCCGCAGTGCGGGCGGCCCAGGCGCCGGGGCGCGGCTGCGCGAACGGCAACGCGTGCAACTGGCGGCTGCGCAGCAGCGACAGCAGCGCATGCCAGCTCGGGTCGAAGCGGACCTGATCGATCCGTTCGCCGGTGCGGCTATGGGTGTGCAATTCGGGCGGATGGCGATTGGCCTGGTCGGCCCAGGCCTGGACCTCGGGCTGGCCCAGCATCGCGCCGAACTCGCGCAGCTCCCCGGCATGCCAGCCGCCGCCAAGGCGTTCGAGCGCGGCGCCGAGCGCGGTGTCGATGGCGAAGGGATTGTGGTGCGCCAGGTCGGGGACCTGATTGAAGACGCGGTGGGTGGCGGCCTCGCTGGTGCTCATGGTGTCTCCTGTGGCGGACGCTTCTGTCTCTGCCCATGCGGTTGCGGTTGCAATCGTCGGCGACCGGCGCGCGTGCGGACACGCTCGCTGTCTGCATGGTAGAGCAACGCGCGAGGCCCTGGCTGCGGGCGACGCAGGCGGCCCGGGCGTCACGCCGAACGGACGATCCGATACCGCAGCGCACCACAGTCCGAATGAAACAAGGCTGGCGCAGCCAGTTCCCTTGTGCTTAAATTGGCCCCGTTGGATGAAACAGGGGTGCCGTGCGGATTGGCCGCGCGGCTGAGAGAGTCCCTTCGAACCCGATCCGGTTAGTACCGGCGTGGGAAGTTTCACTGAAGACCGCAGTTCCCGCCGGCGCGCATTCCAGCCGCGCCAGCATGGTCCCCGAGGGACATGCTCACAGGACTCCTGGTTTCGTCCATCCCCCAAAGAGAGAGGACGATATCCATGGCCCGCAATAACGCCGCCCCCGCCGCATCCTTCGAATCGCTCGCCAGCGATCTCGACCAGAAGTTCGCCTACCCCGCATCGAGCAAGACCTATCTGACCGGCAGCCGTCCGGACATCCGCGTGCCGATGCGCACCATCCTGCAGACCGCCACGCGTACCGAGCACGGCGAGATGCCGAACCCGCCGATCCCGGTCTACGACACCTCGGGCCCGTACAGCGACCCCGACGTGCGCATCGACCTGAAGGCCGGTCTGCCGCCGGTACGGGCCAAATGGATCGAGGAACGCGGCGATACCGAGGTGCTGCCGGGCCTGTCGTCCGAGTACGGCCAGGCGCGGGCCAACGACCCGGCTACCGCGCACCTGCGTTTCGCGCAGCTGACCAATCCGCGCCGCGCCAAGGCCGGCGCCAATGTCACGCAGATGCACTACGCGCGCCGGGGCATCGTCACGCCGGAAATGGAGTACATCGCGCTGCGCGAATCGCTGAACCTGCAGGCGCTGTACGACAAGCCCGAGTACAAGGCGCTGCTGCGCCAGCATCCGGGCAATGCGCTCGGCGCCGGCCTGCCGCTGCGTCCGGAGGACATCACGCCGGAATTCGTGCGCCAGGAAGTGGCCGCGGGCCGCGCGATCATCCCCGCCAACATCAACCACACGGAACTCGAGCCGATGATCATCGGCCGCAATTTCCGCGTGAAGATCAACGGCAACCTAGGCAATTCGGCGGTGACCTCGTCGCTGGCCGAGGAGGTCGAGAAGATGGTCTGGTCGATCCGCTGGGGCGCCGACACCATCATGGACCTGTCCACCGGCAAGCATATCCATGAGACGCGGGAATGGATCCTGCGCAATTCGCCGGTGCCGATCGGCACGGTGCCGATTTACCAGGCGCTGGACAAGACCGGCGGCATCGCCGAGGACCTGACCTGGGAGATGTTCCGCGACACGCTGATCGAGCAGGCCGAGCAGGGCGTGGACTACTTCACGATCCACGCCGGCGTGCTGCTGCGCTATGTGCCGCTGACCGCGGACCGCGTGACGGGCATCGTCTCGCGCGGCGGCTCGATCATGGCGAAATGGTGCCTGGCCCACCACAAGGAAAACTTCCTGTACACGCACTTCGACGAGATCTGCGAAATCATGAAGGCCTATGACGTGTCGTTCAGCCTCGGCGACGGCCTGCGTCCGGGCTGCATCGCCGACTCGAACGACGAGGCGCAGTTCGGCGAGCTGCGCACGCTGGGCGAGCTGACCGCCAAGGCGTGGAAGCACGACGTGCAGGTGATGATCGAAGGCCCGGGCCACGTGCCGCTGCAGCGCATCCAGGCCAATATGGACGAGGAGCTCAAGCACTGCTACGAGGCCCCGTTCTATACGCTCGGCCCGCTGGTCACCGACATCGCCCCCGGCTACGACCACATCACCAGCGGCATCGGCGCGGCCAATATCGGCTGGATGGGCACGGCGATGCTGTGCTACGTCACGCCGAAGGAGCATCTGGGCCTGCCTGACAAGGAAGACGTGCGCGAGGGCATCATCACGTACAAGATCGCCGCGCACGCCGCCGACCTCGCCAAGGGCTGGCCGGGCGCGCAGCTGCGCGACAACGCGTTGTCGAAGGCGCGCTTCGAGTTCCGCTGGGAGGACCAGTTCAACCTGGGCCTCGATCCGGAACGCGCGCGTTCCTTCCACGATGCGACGCTGCCGGCCGAGGGCGCCAAAATCGCCCACTTCTGCTCGATGTGCGGTCCGAAGTTCTGCTCGATGAAGATCACGCAGGACGTGCGCGACTACGCCGCGTCGCTCAAGTCGGAGGCGGTCGCGGAGGCGGAACGAGGCATGCAGGAAAAGTCGATCGAGTTCGTCAGCAAGGGCGGGAAGATCTATTCGTAGGCGGGCGTTTGTCGTTCCCGCGGACGCGGGAGCCCAGCGGCTTTCTTTCGCGGCGGAAGGTGGAAGACGCTGGGACCCCGCGTGCGCGGGGGCGACGAAGTTGCCGACGCGTGAAACCGACGTTCCCGGGCCCGCCACGGGCGGGCTGGCACAATACACCCCATGAAACAGCAGTTTGACGTCGCCATTCTCGGCGCCGGCCTGGCCGGACGCCTGGCCGCCTGGCGCCTGGTCCGCGCCGGCCTGCGCGTGGCCCTGGTCGAACGCGCCGGTCCCGACGGCGCGGGCGCGGCGGCCCATGTCGCCGCCGCGATGCTCGCGCCGCTGGCCGAATCGGCCATCAGCGAGCGCCGCATCGTCGAGCTCGGCATCGCCAGCGTGGACCTGTGGCGCGCATGGGTGGCCGAGCTGAACGCCGAACAGGCGGAGGAGCCCACCGCGGTCGATCCGGTCTTCTTCCAGGAGGACGGCACGCTGGTGGTCTGGCACGCCCACGACCGCGGCGAGATGCCGTTGTTTACTAGCCGCATTCGCGCCGTGTCGCCGCCCGAACTGGTCGCCGAGCGGTTGCGCCGGCTCGACGCGGCCGGCATCGCGTCGCTGGAGCCGGCGCTGGCCGGCCGCTTCCAGCAAGGGCTGCTGCTCGAGGGCGAAGGGCAACTGGACAACCGCGGCACGCTGCGCGCGCTGCTGGCCTGCGCGGTCTCCGCCGGCGTGCACTGCGTCTGGGAAGCGGGCGAGATCGACGAGCGCGATCTGCCGCGGCTTGGCATCGGCGCCCGCGTCGTGCTCGATTGCCGCGGCCTGGGCGCGCGTGCGGCGTGGCCCGCCGAGGGGGGCGCCGGCGGGGGCGGGATGCCGGGCCTGCGCGGCCTGCGCGGCGAGGTGGTGCGGGTATTCGCGCCCGAGGTCTCGCTGCACCGGCCGGTGCGGCTGCTGCATCCGCGCTATCCGATCTATATCGCCCCCAAGCCCAACCATCTGTACGTGATCGGCGCCACCGAACTGGAAAGCGAGGATGACTCGCCGATGAGCGTGCGCTCCGCGCTGGAGCTGCTATCGGCCGCGTATTCGCTGCACCCGGCGTTCGGCGAGGCACGCGTGCTGGAGCTGAACGTGCAGCGCCGGCCCACGCGTCCCGATCATCTGCCCGCGGTGCGGGTCGACGAGCAGGCCCGCGTGGTGCGCCTCAATGGCCTGTACCGGCACGGCTTCCTGATCGCCCCGGCGGTGGTCGAGGCGGCCTGCGAAGTCGTGCGCGCGCTCGCCGACGGCGATCCCGCCGCGCATGCGGTGCCCGCCTCGGCCCGCTGGCCGGGCATGATCGCGCCGGTGCATGGCAACGCGGTGCTGCACTGATGCCGGCATCATGCCACCCTGCGCCGCCGAATCCGACGCAACCGCCCAGGGCGCTCGTTCGTCGAGCGTCTCCTTGCCCGGTTCGTCCTTACCGATGACTCGATGACACACGCGCTGAACACCATGGAAATCCTGCTCAATGGCAAGCCGCTGGCGCTGAACGCGTCCGCCACGCTGGCCGACGCGGTGGCCGCGGCGCAGATCCCGCCACCGTTCGCGGCCGCGCTCAACGGCCGCTTCGTACCGCGCGCCGCCCATGCGGATACGCCGCTGTCCGCCGGCGACCGCATCGATCTCGTGCAACCCGTTACCGGAGGCTGATCCCATGACCTTCCCGACCCAGGATGCCGTGCGCGATCCCTTCGTGCTCTACGGCGAATCGTTTTCCTCGCGCCTGCTGCTGGGCACGGCGCGCTATCCGTCTCCGGCCACGCTGCAATCCGCGGTCGACGCTGCACGGCCGGCCATGCTGACGGTGGCGCTGCGCCGCCAGGGCGCGGTCGGCGACGGCGAAGGCGGCCAGGCCTTCTGGCAGATGCTCAAGTCGATGCAGGTGCCGGTGTTGCCCAATACCGCCGGCTGCATGGCGGCGCAGGAGGCGATCACCACCGCGATGATGGCACGCGAAGTGTTCGAGACCGACTGGATCAAGCTGGAGCTGGTCGGCGACGACTACACGCTGCAGCCCGACACGCTGAACCTGCCGGCGGTCGCCGAGACGCTGATCAAGGAAGGCTTCAAGGTGCTGCCGTATTGCACCGAGGACCTGGTGCTGTGCCGCCGCCTGCTCGACGCGGGCTGCCAGGCGCTGATGCCCTGGGCCGCGCCGATCGGCACCGGCAAGGGCGCGGTCAATCCGCATGCGATGCGGGTGCTGCGCGATCGCCTGCCCGACACGCCGCTGATCGTCGACGCGGGCCTGGGCCTGCCCTCGCATGCGGCGCAGGTGCTCGAATGGGGCTACGACGGCGTGCTGCTGAACACCGCGGTGGCGCAGGCCGCCTATCCGATCGAGATGGCGCGCGCCTTCGCGCGTGCCGTCGAAGCGGGGCGCCTGGCCTATCTGGCCGGACCGATGCCCGAGCGCGAGATCGCCCAGGCCAGCACGCCGGTGGTCGGCATGCCGTTCTGGCACGCACAGGAGCCCGCATGACGCGCCAACCGACGCCGATGCCGGTCGATACGGCACTGCAATCCGCGCTGGTGGCACGCCATGGCGACACCTTCGGCGTGGCCGACCGCGGCTGGCGTGCCTGGCGGCTGCAGGACACGCTGACGGCCGATGCCGCCGAAACGCTGAGCCAGGCCGATCTGCTGCTGGCGGACGGCGAGGTCGATGCCGCGACGCTCGAACGCGTCGCCGCGCGTGGCGCGATGCTGATCCAGACCGAGCGCGAGGGCGGCCAGTGGATCGACACGGTGTGCTCGCCGATGGGGACCTGGGTGTTCGCCACGCAGGCCGATGCCAACGACGATGCCGCGCAATCGCCCGCCTTCGTCGCGACGCTGCTGGCCACCCTGGCGCTGCATTTCCCCGCGCACGATGCGCTGTGCCTGGCGCGCGCCTGGCAACCCGGCACGCTGGACTGGCCGGCCGATTTCGCCCGCTTCCCGCGCGTGCGGCACGCCGCGCTGGTCGCACCGGAGCAGTCGGTCGAACCGTTCGTGCCCTGCCCGGCGCGCCTCGGACTCTATGCCGTGGTGCCGACCGCCGACTGGATCGAACGGTTGGTGCCGCTCGGCGTCCCGACCGTGCAGCTGCGCTTCAAGTCCGACGACACGGCCGCGGTGCGCGAGCAGATCGCCCGCTCGGCGGTGGCCGCGCGCGGCAGCCGCAGCCGGCTCTTCATCAACGACCATTGGCGCGCCGCGCTGGACTACCACGCCGCGCACCGCAACGACAGCGCGGGCAGCGGCATCTACGGCATCCACCTGGGCCAGGAAGACCTGGACGAAGCCGACCTGGACGCGCTGCGCGCCTCCGGCCTGCGGCTCGGCGTTTCCACGCACGGCTATGCCGAGATGCTGCGCGTCGCGCCGCTGCGTCCCAGCTACCTGGCGCTCGGCGCCATCTTTCCGACCACCACCAAGGTGATGCCGACCCAGCCGCAAGGGCTCGGACGCTTCTACGCCTATGCCCGCCTGATGCGCGAGCAGGTGCCGGCGCTGGTGGGCATCGGCGGCGTCGACGCGGGCAATCTGCCACAGGTGCTGGAAGCCGGCGTCGGCAGCGCCGCCGTGGTGCGCGCGATCACCGAGGCGGCCGACGTGCCGGCGGCGGTGGCGCGGTTGATGACGGCATTCGACCAGGCGGACTGAGGCAACGCGGGCGTTGTATCCCCGGCGATTCCATCGCCGGGGATAGTGCTGTCACGGGCGCCGAGTGGTTGGATCGTGCAGAAAAAATAAACCAGGAGACGACTTCGGGAGAGGCGGGACTCGCCGCGCACGGACGGTGAATCGGCGCAGGGGCGCCGATGACCCGGGCGCGGCGCGTTAACGATCGCTTTGGTTTCCCGCCCCCCGCGCCAGCAGCGTGTACAGATGCGAGCGCGAAATCCCCAGCGCCTGCGCGGCGCGTTTCTTGTTGCCGCCCTGTTCGGCAATCGCCTTGAGCGCGGCTTCGTAGGCCAGTTCCTGCAGCCCGGCAGGGCGGGCGGCAGGCGCGGTCGCGACGGGCCTCGGCATCTCGCTGCGCAACGCGTCTTCGAGCTCGTGCTCGGCATAGCTTCGCGCCAGCGGGTGCGGCGCCGCGTCGGCCGCCAAGGCGGCTGCCGCGCTCTCGTCGCCGCGGGCGAAGTCGGCCACGCGCAGGCGGCCCCCATCGCAGAACACCAGCGCTTCCTCGATCTTCTGCCGTAGCTGGCGGATATTGCCGGGCCATGGCCGTTCGGCCAGATGGCGTGAGACCGCGCCGTCGATGGTGGGCACCGGCACGTTGTTGCGCTGGCAGAAGGCCTGCACGAAGTGCTGCAGCAGCGCGGGGATGTCCTCGCGGCGCTGGCGCAGTGCCGGGATGCGCAGCACCACGCCGCTGAGGCGGTAGTACAGGTCCAGGCGAAAGCGGCCGGCGTCGATCAGCGCCTGGATGTCGCGGTTGGTCGCCGCCACCAGCCGGAAGTCGATGCGGCGCGCCTGGCGGCTGCCGATGCGCTCGACCAGATGGTCCTCCAGCACGCGCAGCAGCTTGACCTGCATCTCCATCGGAATATCGGCCACCTCGTCCAGAAACAGCGTGCCGCCGGCCGCCTGTTCGAGCTTGCCGGCCTGGCCCTGGCGGCGGCTGCCGGTGAAGGCTCCGGGGGCGTGGCCGAACAGTTCGGACTCGATCAGCGTGGCGGGCAATGCAGCGAGGTTCAGGCTCACCAGCGGCTTGCCGTCCCGCGTTTCGCCGCCGTGGCGCTGGCTGGCCTCGTGGATCGCGCGTGCGACCAGCTCCTTGCCGGTGCCGCTCTCGCCCAGGATCAGCACCGGCACGTCCAGCGGCGCGACCGTCTCGATCTCGCGCCGCAGCCGCTGCATCGGCGCGCTGTCGCCGATCAGCCGGCCGGTGCCGCCGCGCAGGTCGTCCAGCGCGCGCCGGTAATGCGCGACCTGCGAGCGTAATTCACTGACCTCCTTGTGCATCCGCGCGATCGCCTCGGGCTCCTTGAACAGGACCTGCCCGATCGCGCCGACCACCTCGCCGTGCTGCACGATCGGAATGCGGTTGACCACGCGCGTGACGCCATTCATCCGCTGCAGCTGGCCGATCTCGGCCTTGCCGGTGGCCGCGACCTGCGGCAGCCGGGAGTTCGGAATCACGCGCTCGGCCGGCTGGCCGATGCCCTCGCCGGTGCGCAGCCCGAGGAAGCGCTCGTGCACCGGGCTGATATAGCGCATGCGGCCGTCGCGGTCCGCCACGGTGATCGCCTGGTACGGGTTGGTGATGAAGTGTTCCAGGATGGCGCCGGCAAAGGGCACGGCGCCGAGGAAATCGAACAGGGCGGTGGCGCTGCCGGGACGGTGCAGCAGCACCAGCGTCGTGGTGCCGTCGTCCAGCGCCAGCGCGATATGGCGCGGGGCCCCGGCGCCGGGCGCCGTCACTTCGAACAGGCGGGGACGAATGCCGCTGTCGTCGTCGGGGGATGGGCTGGCTGATGGGATGTCGGCATCGGCGGCCTCGGCAGCCTCTGCCAGCGCGGCTGCCGCGGCGCGGGCCAGTGCGTCGTCGGTGGCGATGCCGGTTGCGGCGACCACCTGTCCGCTTCGGTCCAGCACCAGCGCCCCGAGGGCATCCGGGATCGGGGGCGATGTCCCCGGGTGTGTCTTTCGTGACGACAAAATCTGTCTCCGATGCGGACACTATTGTGTCCTGTTATGTCGTTGTGGCGGACACCCTAACAGCCGCCTGCCTCTTGCGCAAGCATTTCCCCAGGTAAATCAACGGCTTGCCGTGGCGACTGCGGCTGGCACGGTTGCTGCGCTGCTTGTCCCCCACAAGCAACAAGCAACAGGAGACAACGCGTGTCGTGGCAACCCGAAATCGATGAACTGGCCTACCGCCGCCAACTGGCGGCCCAACTGGGCGGGCCGGACAAGGTCCAGCGGCACAAGGACGCCGGCAAGCTGACGGTGCGCGAGCGCATCGATGCGCTGGCCGACCCGGGCTCCTTCCATGAGGTCGGCAGCCTGACCGGCAGCGGCCAGTACGACAGCAACGGCCGGCTGGTCGGCTTCACGCCGGCCAATCTGGTGATGGGGCGGGCCCGCGTCGACGGCCGCCCGGTGGTGCTGGTCGGCGACGACTTCACCGTGCGCGGCGGCGCCAACGACGGCGCGGTCGGCGACAAGCTGGTCCACGCCGAGAAGATGGCGCGCGACCTGCGGCTGCCGATGGTGCGGCTGGTGGACGGCACCGGCGGCGGCGGTTCCGTGCGCAATATCGAGACCAAGGGCCATACGCTGATCCCCACCATGAAGGTGTGGCAGCACGTGGTCGAGAACATGTCGCTGGTGCCGGTGGTGTCGCTGGCGCTGGGCTCGGTGGCAGGCATGGGCGCGGCGCGCGTCGCGGCCAGCCACTACTCGCTGATGGTCAAGGAGACCTCGCAGCTGTTCAATGCCGGCCCGCCGGTGGTCGCGCGCATCGGCCAGCATCTGACCAAGAACGAGCTGGGCGGCAGCCATATCCACACGCGCAACGGCGTGGTCGACGACGAGGTCGCCAGCGAGGAAGAAGCCTTCGCGCGTGCCCGCCAGTTCCTGTCGTATCTGCCGACCTCGGTGTTCGAGCTGCCGCCGCGCGCGGAGCCGACCGACGATCCGGCGCGCCGCGACGACTGGCTGCTGTCGGCGATCCCGCGCGACGGCCGCGCGGTCTACAAGATCCGCCCGATCGTGCAGACGCTGGTCGACGCGGGCTCCTTCTTCGAAATCGGCCGGCATTGGGGCCGGGCCATCGTCACGGGCCTGGCGCGCGTCGACGGCTGGCCGGTCGCGGTGGTGGCCAGCGACCCGTACTACTACGGCGGCGGCTGGGACAGCGCGACCGCGGAGAAATTCACGCGCTTCGTCGACATGGCCGAGGCCTTCCATCTGCCGGTGATCAATCTGGTCGACATCGCCGGCTTCCAGATCGGGCTCGAGGCCGAGAAGGCGGGAACCATGCGCTACGGCGTGCGCGCGCTGTCGGCGGTCTATCAGGCCACGGTGCCGTGGTGCTCGGTGATCCTGCGGCGCGCCTACGGCGTCGCCGCTGCGGCGCATCAGCATATGGGCCGCTTCAATTTCCGCTATGCCTGGCCTTCGGGCAACTGGGGGTCGCTGCCGATCGAAGGCGGGCTCGAGGTCGCCTACAAGGCCGAGATCGAGGGCGCCGACGATCCGGTGCAGAAGCGCGCCGAAATCGAGCAGCGCGTGCGCAGCCTGACCTCGCCGTTCCGCAGCGCGGAGGCCTTCGTCATCGAAGACATCATCGATCCGCGCGATACGCGGGCGCTGCTGTGCGAGTTCGCCAACCTGGCGGCGCCGCTGCGCGAGGCGGGCGTGCGCCAGTTCGGCATCCGGCCATGACGCCCGCACGGGGCGCGCCGGCGGCAACGCCAAGCGCAACCACGACAACGACAACGACAACAACGACAACGACAACGACAACGACGACAGCGACAGCCAACATCAAGGAGACCATCATGAATCGAACCCACCGCCCCCTGCGGCGCACCACGCTGGCGCTGGCCGCGCTCGGCGCCATGGCCGCCGTGGCGACCGGATCGGCCATCGTGCCCGGCACCGCCGCCGCGCAGGAGAACTGGCCGAGCAAGCCGGTCACCATCATCGTGCCGTTCCCGGCCGGCGGCATGACCGACCTGCTGGCACGCCGCATCGCCAAGGACATGGCCGTCGACCTGAAGCAGCCGGTCGTGGTCGAGAACCGCGCCGGCGCCAGCGGGCAGATCGGCACCGAGATGGTCGCGCGCGCCCGGCCGGACGGCTACACGCTGCTGGTCTCGGCGACGCACCACGTGATCAACCCCGCGGTGCGCGGCACGCTGCCCTACGACGCCGCGAAGGATTTCACGCCGATCGCGCTGCTGGCGACCACACCCAACGTGCTGGTCGTCAACAACAACATCCCGGCCTCGACGCTGCCCGAATTCCTCGCCTACGCGAAGAAGCAGAAAGAGGGGCTGTCGTTCGGCTCGTCGAGCATCGGTGGCGCGACCCACATGTCGGGCGAGCTGCTCAAGCTGATGACCAAGGCGCCGATGGTCCATATCCCCTACAAGGGCGCCACGCCCGCGATGGCGGACCTGCTCGGCGGCCAGATCCCGGCGCTGTTCCACGATGCGATGACGATGGCGCCGTACGTGAAGGACGGCAAGGTCAAGGCGATCGGCATGACCTCGGCCAGGCGCAGCGACGCGCTGCCGAATGTGCCGACCATCGCGGAGCAGGGCGTGGCCGGCTACGAGGCCACCACCTGGATCGGCTTCTACGGCCCGGCCAACCTGCCCAGGCCGATCGTCGACCGGCTCAACCGCGAGGCGGTCAAGAGCATGAACGCGCCGGACTCGAAGGCAAGCCTCGCCCAGTCGGCCACCACGCCGGGCACGATGTCGGCCGAGCAGTTCGGCGGCTTCGTGCAGGCCGAGCTCGCCAAGTGGAAGCGCGTGGCCAGCGAAGCCAAGGTCAAGGTGGAATGACGCGATGACCGATCTTCATGCCAATGCTGCGGCGCCGGTCGACGACGGCAGCGCGCTGCTGTCGCTGCTGTCGCCGCGCTCGGTGGCCGTGCTGGGCGCTTCCGACAACGCGGTCAAGGCCGGCGGCCGGCCGATCGACTACATGCGCCGGCATGGCTTTGCCGGTGCGATCTATCCGGTCAATCCGAATCGCGCGACGATCCAGGGGCTGACCGCCTATCCGTCGCTGGACGCCTTGCCGGCCGCGCCGGATCTGGTCGTGGTGAGCGTGCCAGGTTCGGAGGTCGAGCAGGCCATCGACCGGTGCCTGGCGATCGGCGCGCGCGGCGCGGTGATCTATTCCTCGGGCTTCGCCGAACTGGGCGAGGCGGGCGCGGCGCAGCAGCGGCGGCTGGTCGAGCGGGCGCGCGCCGGCGGTCTGCGGCTGTTCGGTCCGAACACGCAGGGCCTGGCCAATTTCGCCAGCGGCGCGATCGCGCATTTCTCGACGATGATCAACGAGGAGGCGGGCCAGGACGGTCCGGTCGCCATCGTCAGCCAGAGCGGCGCGGGCTCGGCCATCGTCTACGGCGGGCTGCGCCGCAATGGCATCGGCGTGCGCTATATGGTCGCCACCGGCAACGAGGCCGACGTCAGCGCTGCCGAGGTGGTGCGCGCCGTGCTGCACGACCAGCAGGTGCGGGTGGTGCTGCTCTATATCGAGTCGCTGCGCGATCCACAGGTGCTGGCGCACGCCGCGCGGCTGGCGCACGAGCGCGACGTGCCGATCCTCGCCGTCAAGGCGGGCCGCACCCGCGCCGGTCAACTGACGGCAAGCTCGCACACCGGCGCGCTGGCCGGCGAGGACGCGCTCGCCGATGCCTTCCTGCGCCGGCATGGCATCGTCCGCGTGGCCGACTTCCGCGAGCTCGCCGAATACTGCCAGGTCTTCGTCGGCGGCCAGCGGCCGCGCGGCGATGGCGTGGTGGCGATCAGCAATTCGGGCGCGACCTGCGTGTTGGCGGCCGATGCGGCCGAGGACGAAGGGCTGCGCCTGGTCGAGTTCGACGCGGCCGGCACCGAGGCGTTGCGCGCCGTGCTGCCGGGCTACGTCAGCGCCCGCAATCCGATCGACATGACCACCGCGCTGCTGGGCCAGCCGCAGATCTTCGGCCGCACGCTCGACGCGGTGGCCGCGCGCGGCGCCGCCGACATGATCCACGTCGGCTTTCCGATCGGCGGCGAAGGCTACGACTTCGACGATTTCTCCGCGCAGACCGGGCGCTTTGCCTCGGCCAGCGGCGTGCCGGTCGTCGTCAGCGCCAATCAGGAGTGGGTCGCGCAGGCATTCCGCCAGCATGGCGTGCCGGTGTTCGACAGCGAGCGCGCGGCCATGCGCGCGCTGGGGATGCTGTCGCGCTATGTGCAGGCGCGCGCCGCGGTGCTGGCGGCGCCGGCGGTGCCGACGGAGGCACCGATGGCGGCACCAGCGGCGGCACCAGCGGCGGCACCAGCGGCGGCACCAGCGGAGGCACCGGCGGCACCGGTTTCGATGAGCCATGCGGTGGCCTCGTCGACCGTTGCGCTCGACGAAGTGCAAAGCCTCGCGCAACTGGCCGCGGCCGGGTTGCCGGCCGTGGCTCATCGCCTGTGCCGCGACCGCGAGCAGGTGCGGCGCGCCGTCGCCCAGCTGGGTTTGCCGGTGGTCGCCAAGGGCGTGTCGGCGTCGATCACGCACAAGTCCGAATACGGGCTGGTGCGCCTCGGCCTCGACAGCGAGGAACGCGCGCTGGCCGCCTTCGACGAACTCGATGCCAGGCTGGCCTCGCTGGCCGCCGAGCAGGGCGTCGAGCATGGCGGCGTGCTGATCGCCCGTCAGCACAAGGGGGCGTTCGAACTCGCGGTCGGCGCGCATCGCGACCCGATCTACGGCCCGGTGGTGATGATCGGGCAGGGCGGCGTGCTGGTCGAGGCGCTGGACGACGTGCAGTTCCTGCCCGCGCCGTTCTCGGCCGCGCAGGCGCGCGAGGCCATCGGCCGCCTGCATATCGCCCGCGCGTTCGGCGCGGTGCGCGGCATGCCGGCGGTCGATGTCGGGCAGCTCGCTGCGATGCTGGTCGCGCTGGGCGACTGGTTTGCCCGCAGCGAAGCCGGACGCGCGGCTGAGTCGGTCGATGCCAATCCGGTGATCGTGCCGCGCGGCGACGCCGCCCCGGTGATCGTCGATGCCGTGGTGGTGCGGCGCGCCGGCGATGGCGAGGTGCAACGATGACGCCCAAATTGCAGATCCGTCCGCTGCGCCGCGTGCTGGTCGCCAACCGCGGCGCGGTGGCCGCGCGCATCCTGCGCGCGCTGAACGCGCAGGGCATCGAGTCGATCGCGGTCTATTCCGACGCCGATGCCGAGGCGCCCTACCTGCAGCAGGCCACGGTGCGCGTGCGACTGGGCGAGGCGCCGCCGCTGCAGAGCTATCTGAACCAGGACGCGCTGCTGCAGATTGCGCGCGAGCATGGGGCCGACGGCGTGCATCCGGGCTACGGCTTCCTGTCGGAGCACGCCGGCTTTGCCGGGCGCGTGGAGGCGGCGGGCCTGTGTTTCATCGGCCCGTCCTCGCGCTGGATCCGCCGGCTCGGCCACAAGACCGAGGCGCGCGCGCTGATGGCGACCCACGGCATGCCGATGACGCCGAGCAGCGCCGTGCTGCCCGACGATCCGGAGGTCGTCGCCGGGGCCGCCGCGCGCATCGGCTATCCGGTGCTGATCAAGCCGGCCGGTGGCGGCGGTGGCATCGGCATGCTGCCGGCGCGCGACGAGAGCGAACTGGCCACGGCATGGCAGCGGGCGCGCTCGGTCGCGCAGCGCAGCTTCGGCCAGGCCGAGCTGTATCTGGAGAAGCTGATCGAACGGCCGCGCCATATCGAGTTCCAGGTGCTGGCCGACCGCTACGGCGGCGTGCGGGTGCTCGGCGAGCGCGACTGCTCGGTGCAGCGGCGCCATCAGAAGGTCATCGAGGAGGCGCGCGCGCCCAACGTGCCGGCCGACGAGATCGACGCGATGGCGAAGCGGCTCGCTACGCTGCTGGCGACGCTGGGCTACGACGTGATCGGCACCGTCGAGATGCTGTACACGCCGGCGACCGGCTTCGTCTTCCTCGAACTCAATACGCGCTTGCAGGTCGAGCATGCGGTCACCGAGCAGGTCACCGGCGTCGATATCGTCGCGGCGCAGTTGCGGCTGGCGCGCGGCGAGCCGATCGAGGCGGTGTTGCCGGCGCCGGTTCGGCTGCGCGGCCATGCGATCGAGGCGCGGGTCTATGCGGAGGATCCGGTGCGCTTCCTGCCGTCGCCCGGGCCGCTGACCGTGTATCGGCCGCCGGTGGGCGAGGGCGTGCGTGTCGAGACCGGCTATGCCGAAGGTGGCCGTGTCACCTCCTACTACGATCCGATGCTGGCCAAGGTGATTGCCACCGGCGCCGATCGCGCCCAGGCCATCGCGCGGCTGCGCGCGGCGCTGGACGCCTTCGCCATCGAGGGCGTCAAGACCAATATCCCTTTCATCCAGCGGGTGCTGGCCGACGACGATTTCGTCGCCGGGCGCATCGATACCGGCCTCGCGCAGCGCGTGCTGGCCGGCGGCACGATGGCTGCCGCGCAGGCGCAGGCACCCGTCTCCACCCCGACAACCTGATCCCCGGAGTCCCCCATGAAGCAAATCGAAGCGGCCGTCGCCGGCCATGTCTGCGCCGTCGACGTGCAAGTTGGCGCTACCATTGCGGCCGGCGATGCCGTGATGACCATCGAGTCGATGAAGATGGAAATCCCGCTCGAATCCGAGCAGGCCGGCGTCGTCAAGGCCATCCTGGTGCAACCCGGCGATGCGGTCGCCGAGGGCCAGGTCGTGATCGAACTCGAGTAAGGAAGTGGTTTTGGAAAGCAGTGCGCAAATCGTCCCGCAAATCGTCCCGGTCGCGCCGGGCACGGCCGAAAAGCCCTATTTCGGCATCGACGTTCCGCTGATGCGGCATCTGGGCCTGCAGCCCGTCCATATCGAGGACGGGCTGTGCCAGACGCGGCTGCCGGCGCATCCCGCCCTGGTCAACAGCCGTGGCGACGTGCATGGCGGCACGCTGATGGCGGTGCTGGACTTCACGCTCAGCGGCGCGGCGCGCTCGCATGCGCCGCTGGAGACCGGCGTGATCACGATCGACATGTCGACCCACTTCCTGGCCGCCGCGCGCGGCGAGCTGACCTTCGAAGCCCGCTGCATGCGGCGCGGCGCGCGCATCGCGTTCTGCGACGGCGAGGTCAAGGACGCGGCGGGGAACGTGGTGTGCGTGGCGCGGGCGGCGTTCAAGCTGGTGCCGTTGGCGGCCGGGGGGAATTGAGGGCAGAGGTTGGCCGCATTGGCTGGCCGGGCGCCCTTTGCCCTCTCCCCCACCCCTCTCCCCCACCCCTCTCCCGCAAGCGGGAGAGGGGAGTGAGGTTTCCGTGAGGGCGTCGACCTTGCTGACGCTATCGCCGGTGATCTCCCTTCGACCGCCCGGGGGAGAAGGGATGAGGTTTTCGAGAGGGCGTCGATCTTGCTGACGTTATCGCTGGTTTGCCCCCCTCGCCCGCTTGCGGGAGAGGGGCCGGGGGAGAGGGCCATCCAGCGTCCGCAAAACCGCCATCACCCCAACACCCGCGGCGCGAAGCCGTGGTTCAGCGGGCCGTTGCCGGCCCCGAGCCGCAGGTCCGCGCCCGCTGCAATGGCCTTGGCGACAAAGTCCAGCGCAGTGCCGACCGCCTGTTCCAGCGCGTCGCCGCGCGCCAGTTGCGAGGCGATCGCGGCGGCCAGCGTGCAGCCGGTGCCGTGCAGGTTGCGGGTATCGATGCGCGGATGGCTGAACACGCGCACGCTGCCGTCGGCGCTCATCAGCAGGTCGTCCAGGCTGTCTTGCGCGCCCGCCTCGGCCAGATGGCCGCCCTTGAGCAGCACCGCCTGGCAGCCAAGTTCGATCAGCTGCTGCGCGGCGCGCTCCATGTCGGCACGGCGCGTGACCGGCCGGCCCAGCAGGTAGGAGGCCTCGGGCAGGTTGGGCGTGACCAGCAGCGCGCGGGGGAACAGCAGCCGCACCATCGCCTGCGCGGTGGCGTCGTCCGACAGCGTCGCGCCGGAGGTGGCGACCATCACCGGATCGACCACCAGCTTGCGCAGGCCGTGGCGGTCGGCCGCGGCGGCCACCGCCTCGACGATCGCCGCCGTCCCCAGCATGCCGGTCTTGGCGGCGTCGATGCCGATATCGGTGGCGACCGCGTCGATCTGCGCCGCCACCATCTGCGCCGGGATCGCGTGCACGCCCGTCACGCCGAGCGTGTTCTGGGCCGTGATCGCGGTGATCGCGCTCATGCCGTAGCAGCCGAGCGCGGCGAAGGTCTTCAGGTCGGCCTGGATGCCGGCGCCGCCACCGGAGTCGGAGCCGGCGATGGTCAGGGTACGCGGGGGAAGGGCGGTCATAGCGAGTCGAAAGGCGAGGTCCGGGAACGGCCGGCGACGGGTTGCCGAGCGGATCCGGAACTGCCGAAAAGAATTCGGAGAGCGGCACACCGTCGCCGCGCAGGGCAGGTACAATACCGCCACTCCGAGGAGCGTTGCAACGGACGGCGCGCGGGCCCAACCCCGCATTCTGCCATCCGCCAGGCTCGGAATGTCTTCAACGGCGCTCGCTGAACCGTGGTTCGCACGGTGGCGAGTCGACCTATCCGCACGCTGCGTCAAGCCTTTCGGCCCGCAGCCGTCCAGGATCCCGTCCCCCTTTCGTCACCGGCGTCCCACTCTTCGACGGAGTGAAACATGAACGCTGTGACCGATCTGAAGAACGATTTCGTGGTGGCCGACATCGGCCTGGCCGACTGGGGCCGCAAGGAAATCGCCATCGCCGAAACCGAAATGCCCGGCCTGATGGCGATCCGCGAGGAATTCGCCGCCAGCCAGCCGCTCAAGGGCGCCCGCATCGCCGGCTCCCTGCACATGACGATCCAGACCGCGGTGCTGATCGAGACGCTGAAGGCGCTCGGCGCCGACGTGCGCTGGGCCTCGTGCAACATCTTCTCGACCCAGGACCACGCCGCCGCCGCGATTGCCGCCTCGGGCACGCCGGTGTTCGCCTTCAAGGGCGAATCGCTGAAGGAATACTGGGACTTCACCCACCGCATCTTCGACTGGGCCGACGGCGGCACGCCGAACATGATCCTGGACGACGGCGGCGATGCCACGCTGCTGCTGCACCTGGGCGCGCGCGCCGAGCGCGATCCGTCGGTGATCGCCAAGCCGGGCAGCGAGGAAGAGACTTACCTGTTCGCCGCGATCAAGGAGAAGCTGGCCAAGGATCCGGGCTGGTACAGCCGCAACCTGGAAGCGATCCGCGGCGTCACCGAGGAAACCACCACCGGCGTGCACCGCCTGTACCAGATGGCCCAGAAGGGCGAGCTGCGCTTCCCGGCGATCAACGTCAACGACTCGGTCACCAAGAGCAAGTTCGACAACCTCTACGGCTGCCGCGAATCGCTGGTGGACGGCATCAAGCGCGCCACCGACGTGATGATCGCCGGCAAGGTCGCGGTGGTGTGCGGCTACGGCGATGTGGGCAAGGGCAGCGCGCAGGCGCTGCGCGCGCTGTCGGCGCAGGTGTGGGTCACCGAGGTCGACCCGATCTGCGCGCTGCAGGCCGCGATGGAAGGCTACCGCGTGGTGACGATGGAATACGCCGCCGACAAGGCCGACATCTTCGTGACCTGCACCGGCAACTACCATGTGATCACCCACGACCACATGGCGAAGATGAAGGACCAGGCGATCGTCTGCAATATCGGCCACTTCGACAACGAGATCGACATCGCCTCGCTGGAGAAGTACCAGTGGGACGAGATCAAGCCGCAGGTCGACCACGTGATCTTCCCCGACGGCAAGAAGCTGATCATCCTGGCCAAGGGCCGCCTGGTGAATCTGGGCTGCGCGACCGGCCACCCGTCGTATGTGATGAGCAGCTCGTTCGCCAACCAGACGCTGGCGCAGATCGAGCTGTGGCAGCAGCGCGATAGCGGCAAGTACCCGGTCGGCGTCTACACGCTGCCCAAGCACCTGGACGAGAAGGTCGCGCGCCTGCAGCTCAAGAAGCTCAACGCGCAACTGACCGAGCTGACCGACCAGCAGGCCGCGTATATCGGCGTGTCGAAGGAAGGCCCGTACAAGGCGGATCACTACCGGTATTGATTGCAGACCCATTGCCCGGATGGTGCTCCCCTCTCCCGCTTGCGGGAGAGGGGTTGGGGGAGAGGGAACGAGCGGTGATCATGCCGCCGTCGCAAGCAACTGCGAATGCCCTTGCCCTCTCCCCAACCCTCTCCCGCAAGCGGGAGAGGGAGTACGCCAAAGGCAATCGGCGCGTTTTCGCTTTGCCTTTTTCCACCGACAAGGAGTTGCCATGAGATTGCTGGCGGTATGGATCATCAACGCGCTGACGCTGTTCGCGATCAGCGCGGTGGTCGACGGCATCGAAGTGCGGGGCTTCGGCTCGGCGATGATCGCGGCGGCAGTGCTGGCCATCATCAATACGCTGATCCGGCCGATCCTGGTGCTGCTGACGCTGCCGGTCACGCTGCTGACGCTGGGCCTGTTCATCTTCGTGATCAACGCGCTGCTGTTCCTGTTCGTCGGCAATCTGCTGTCGGGCTTCACCGTGTCGGGCTTCTGGACCGCGCTGCTCGGTTCGCTGCTGTACAGCGTGATTTCCACCCTGCTGGCCGGCCTGCTGCTGCGCGACCGCGAAGCAGCCTGACGCCGGGCGCTCCCTTCCCAGCGCCGTCTCGGCGGCGGCGCCACCCATCATGCAAGACCGCTACTACAGCTTCGAGTTTTTCCCGCCCAAGACGCCCGAGGGCCGGGAAAAGCTGCGCAATACCCGCGCACAGCTGGCCCCGCTGGGGCCCAAATACATCTCGGTGACGTTCGGCGCCGGCGGCACCACGCAGCAGGGCACGCTCGACGCCGTGCTGGAAATCCAGCGTGACGGCATCGACGCCGCGCCGCACCTGTCCTGCGTCGGCTCGACCCGCGAGGGCATCCGCGAGATCCTGCGCACCTACCGCGACAACGGCATCCGCCATATCGTCGCGCTGCGCGGCGACATGCCGTCGGGCATGGGGGAGATCGGCGAATTCCGCTACGCCAACGAGCTGGTCGAGTTCATCCGCGCCGAAACCGGCGACTGGTTCCAGATCGAGGTGGCCGCCTATCCCGAGTACCACCCGCAGGCGCGCTCGCCGCGGCACGATCTCGAGAACTTCGTGCGCAAGGTCAAGGCCGGCGCCGATTCGGCGATCACGCAGTACTTCTTCAACGCCGACGCCTACTTCCGCTTCGTCGACGACGTGCGCGCGCTCGGCGTGGACGTGCCGATCGTGCCGGGCATCATGCCGATCACCAACTACTCGCAGCTGATGCGCTTCTCGGAGATGTGCGGCGCCGAGGTGCCGCGCTGGGTCGCCAAGCGGCTCGAGAGCTTCGGCGACGACCGTGAGGCGATCCGCGCCTTCGGCCTGGACGTCGTCACCGCGCTGTGCGAACGGCTGCTTGCCGCCGGCGTGCCGGGGCTGCATTTCTACACGCTGAACGCCGCGGGCGCGACCAAGGCGATCTGGCAGCGGCTGAAGCTGTAAGGCGGCAAGGCTGTAAGGCGGCAAGGCGGCAAGGCGGCAAGGCGGCAAGGCGGCAAGGCGGCAAGGCGGCAGCGCAGCCAGCCGCGATGGCCGCCATGCGGTGCCCGGTGCCGATGGCATACTGTGCCGCATGGTTACCGCCACGTTCCGCTTCTACGAGGAGCTGAACGATTTCCTCCCCCCGGCGATGCGCGGACGGGACTGGTCCTGTCCGTGCGCCCGCGCGGCCACCGTCAAGCACATGATCGAGGCGCTCGGCGTGCCGCACACCGAGGTCGAACTGATCCTGGTCAATGGGCAATCGTGCGGCTTCGACCGGCTGCTGGCCGACGGCGACCGGGTCTCGGTCTACCCGACCTTCGAGGCGCTCGACGTCACCCCGCTGCTGCGGGTACGCCCGGCGCCGCTGCGGGTTACCCGCTTCGTCGCCGACGCCCACCTGGGCGGGCTGGCCGCCCTGCTGCGGCTGACCGGTTACGACACGCTCTACGACAACCACTTCGACGATCGCGAGATCGAAGCGATCGCCGCGCGCGAGGGCCGCATCGTGCTGACGCGCGACCGCGAGCTGCTCAAGCGCAGCAGCATCACGCATGGCTGCTACGTGCGCGCACTGAAGCCCCAGGCGCAGCTGCGCGAGATCTTCGGCCGGCTGGACCTGCGCCGGCAGGCGCGGCCGTTCTCGCTGTGCCTGAGCTGCAATGTGCCGCTGCGCGCCGCCTCCAGGGATGAAGTGGCCGCCCGCGTGCCGCCCGCGGTGCTCGAGCGGCACGAGCGCTTTTCGACCTGCGAGGCCTGCCGGCGGGTGTTCTGGGAGGGGTCGCACTGGCGCCGGATGCGGGCGCTGGTCGATTCCGTCATGGCGGCGCAGGGAAACGGTCCAAACTAGGCCGCGAAGTTGCGGCGCATCGGCCTATCAGCCTATCGGCCTATCGGCCTATCGGCGTGCCGCGGTCGCTTCCGCACTCCCGGATCGGCTTACGTCGCCCCATGAACCTGAGCGGATGCAGTCGCGATCCGTACGCCGTCGGCGCTCACTTCAAAGGTGCCTGACAACCTCACCAGCTGTGGCGAATCGAACGCAACGGCATCGCCTGCCAGGCCGACCAAGCCAGTGATTCTGCAGTCCTTCCACGCATCGATCTCCACCACGCCTGGACGGCCATGCGATGCCTCCGTGCGAATCGCGAAGTTCAGTTGTCCGCTGCGCTGGGTATCCATGCCCGAACTGGCCCAGCCGAGGCAGTTGGCGGCGAATTGCGCATTGAGTTCGAGCAGCGAGCGCTGGGTGGCGACGCCCAGCACTGTCTCGGCCAGTTCAGGCGGGACGGCGGCTCGGATAGCGCCGACCGCTTCCGTGCCGGCGTCGTTGCATCGGTCCAGGTACGCCGCCGATGCCGCGGATCGAGCCGCCTCGTCGCCTGTGGCGACGCTTGCCTGGCGCAGCGACCGGCAAGCGTCGAAGGTGGTGCCGGACACCGCATTGTGGCCATCGATCGTCAGCACGCCGCCAGAGATGATATCCCGCGCGACATCCTTTGCGAATGCAGGGATGGCCGTATCGCTCCACTCTTCAGGCGTCGTCCGCGTCATGGTGGCGCCCACCGGCAGCAGATAGTCGCCCGCGGGGATCCCATGCCGCTCGTTGGCCGGCGCGCAGGCGAAGGCCGGTTCCGACAGAAGCCTGCCGAGGTTCGAGGTCAACTTTGCTACGTCGGCTTGCAGCGGCGGCGACAGGTCTGCCGCCGCGTGGAACACCATCGCGCGAATCTCCTCGGCCGAGCAGCCGCGCGTTCCCGGCTGAACGGGGGGCATCTGGTTCGCCGATTGCGGCAGCGAGAGCGCGAGCGCACTGCCGGACAGGTCTCGGCCCAGTGCGCGCATATGCCACTGCGCGTTGTCCAGTTCGGACCGAACTTGCGCCTGCACCGGCGCGGGGAGCGACCGCCACGTTTGGGCGACGCCATTCAACGCCGATACCGCGTGCGCGGCGGCCCACATCGTGGCTTGCTCCTGGCGGGCAAGCCGGGCGGCTGACGAAGCCGGCACGGTGGCGCCGGCCGGGCCCGACTGGGCGAACTGCAGTTGGATCAATGCCGTGCTGCTCTTGAGGGCGGCGAATTCGCCCAGGGCCTTCGATGCGGCGCCGAGCGTGGAGTCCAGCTGGGTGCGGATCATGGTCACCCGGCCAGGTTCAAGCTGACCGGCGATTTTCTTTAAGGCCCTGTCGAAGTCATCGCTCATCGCCGTCAGGGCCGCGGATGCGCCCCGCTGGAACGATTCGATGCGGCTGTCCGCCGGGGTCGGGACGGACTCGGGCTGCACCGCCACGTTGGGTGACGACGCAGCGGTGTATTCTTTGTCCTGCTTGGCCCGATGCTGGCCGACCAAAGGAAGATTCGAGAGAAACGAGAACATGGGAAACCATAAATATAAATAAAAAGACCAAGCAATTTTCTAGTGAGGTGGCACGGGGCGCTTGCGCTTTAGAACATTTCTTTTGGTTATGGTTATAAGTTTTCGGCCATTATTGTTTTTTTTATGCGGCTCACCGGATAGGTCGAAAACGCAACAATGACGTTATTTCCTTCGGTGTCGGGCCACGTGTTCGCATACGGTACGACCCTTTTTTCAATGGTGGGCCGGGCGGCAGACCGGCCCGGTTGACCACGGAGGAAAACGACCATGATTCACCCTTCCTATGCCGCATTTCACGCCCTGGCGACACGCGCCGGATTCGATCGGGCATTGCGAATTACCGAGTCGGATGGCCGTGTCGAGCAGCGCACCATGCCGTCCGAGGTATGCGGTGCGGTAGTCCGGTGGCTGGGCAAACTGGGGCCCACCAGCCGATGGGCGCCGGTGGTCGACGGTCTGACCGCGATGGCGGCACGCGAGGAGATGGGCTGGCGTGCGTTCGAGCATGCGCTGAGCGTGGAATTCGGCGACAGCGCCGCGCGCTGCGCCGTCGAGGCGGTGCGAACCAACGCCAACGGCAGCGCCCTGACGGCAGGCGCGGTGCAACTGGCGCGCTTTCATCTCTGCCGACACCCGGAGGCGGCGCGTCGCCATGGCATCGGGCGTGGGGGCAGATTGCTGGCGCTGCCGCCGCGGAAGTTCGAGACAAGGCCGCCGACACTGGCCAAGCGCCGCGGCGACGCGCGCATCCGGTTGAACGGCGAGGTCCGTATGGCGGGGGGAAAGGACCTGGCGGTGTGCCGGCATCTGGCAATGTTGTGGGAGTTGGAGTTTCTCTCCAACGACGGCAAGGTGTCCTACGAAACGCTCGGCTCGGCTGCCGCGATCCGGCGCCATACGCCGCCGGGGCTGGACGCCGTCATCAAGGCGCGCCAGTTTCATTCGCCGCAGTGTCTCCGGCTCGTGACGCATGCCGAGTGGGGCGCCGAACTGGTTCGACATTTCGAAGACATGGCGCAGCGCGGCGAGACGCTGCGCACCGTCTATGTGATGTCCAGTGGCTATGGCGAGCTACACGCCATGATGTTGGGCCTGAAGATTCGCACCGATGTCCGCGCGCCGGGCAGACGCGGCCATGTCGTCGATCTCTATGACCCCAATCTGACGGCGACGCATGTGCGTTGCGCGGTAGGGGGCGACCTTGCCGCCCTCGCGCGGCTGCAGGCGGGCGACTTGTTCGCGCCGCTGCCCATGGATCCGGCCGGCTATTACGACTATCCGGTGTCCTGGTTCTCCTGTCCTGCGGCGTCGCATTGGACGGTGCCCAACCGCTTTCCGGACGATTTCCTTGTGCCCCTGGCCATGTGGGGGGCATTGCGGACGAATCATGCCGCCGTCATCGACGAGTGCGAGGCTCGCTTGGTGCAATTGCCGGCAAGCACGCAGGGCGCCTTGCTGTTGGCGCAGGTGGACGGCACTGCGGGCTTGTTCTGGGCGCTGTCCAAGGGGCATGCGGAAGCGATCCGCGCCTGGGGCCGTCTGCTGGCCGTGTCGAAACTCGACACGGAGGTGCGCGCCGAAATGCTGGAAGGCCGGCACGCCGACGGCGATCCGGGCGCTGCCTTCGCCGACCCGCGAGCGCTTGCGGCCTGGGAAGACGCGATCGACGGCGCGGGCCTCGAACCTCGCCAGCGCGAGACGCTGCGTGCGCTGCGCGCATTGCCGGCCGGCGGCGGTCGCGCGGCTAGCAACAGCTAGAACCGCCCGGCCTCGGTCACCATCCAGTCCATCGGAATGTCGTGCGCGGCGGGCGTCAGGGCGATCCGGCAGCCTTCGTAGCCGATGCCGATGGCCACCGGCTTGCCCGGCAGCGCCGCCAGCGTGCGGTCGTAGAAGCCGCCGCCGTAGCCCAGGCGGAACTTCTCTGCGTTGAAACCGACACAGGGAATCAGCAGCGCGTCGGGCGTCAGCGCCGGCGTGCCGTCCGGCACCGGGATGCCGTAGCGGCCTTCGCGCATCGGCGTGTCCGGTGTCCAGCGATGGAAGTCCAGCGGCACGCCCGGGCCGCTCACTGACGGCAGCGCGGCGTCTCGCCCCGGGCCGCCCGCCAGCCAGTGCGCCACCAGGCCGCGCGCGTCGAATTCATGCTGGATCGGCCAGTAGAACCCCAGGCAACGCACCGGCAGCCAGTCGAGCAGCGCGGTCAGCTCGGCCTCGATGCGAGCGTCCAGCTGCGCCCGCTGCGGCAGGGTGGCGCGGCGCTCCAGCAGCGCGGCGCGCAGCGCGCGGCGTTCGGCGGCGGGATCGTCGCACGGTGAGGACGTGGGCGAGGGCGCGGGATCGAGCGGACCGGTCGGTGCGTTGGCCATGAGCGGGAGAAATACGTGCCGAAGCGGGGTGTTAGTCCCGGATCGGCCGGTCAGAAGTGCGTGTGATAATGTCCGCGGACTATTGGTTTTCAAGCGGTCCGGCAGCCACATGGAAGGCCGGCCGGGCCGCCACAACAAGGAAAGACAGGATGCGCAAGGGAGTATATCGGCAGCGTGCGGGGCAGTTCGCATTGACCGCGATCGCCACCGCATTGAGCTGGACGCTGCTGGCAACGCCGGCCGCCGCGCAGAAGCGCACGGTATCGAACGGCCAGGGCGCCGCCTCGACCATGATCCCGAGCAATCCGGACGACGCCTTCAAGGCGCTGCGCGATGCCGCCCGCAAGAACGATGTGGCGCGCGCCTATGCGATCTCGGCCACGCTGGTCGACTACCCGGTGCCGTCGTACGTCGAATACTTCCGCATCAAGCCGCAGCTGTTCGACGCCAACGGCCTGGCGCGCATCGACGCGCCCGACGACGAGGTGCGCACCTTCCTGCAGCGCTACCAGGGCGAGGCGATCGCCGACCGCATGCGCAACGACTGGTTGCTGGTGCTCGGCAAGCGGCGCGACTGGGCCAACTTCGACGCGCAGTATCCGCAGTTCGTGCTGAAGGACGACACCCAGGTCGAGTGCTATGCGCTGCTGTCGCGCGCGCTGAAGGGCCAGAACGTCGCCACCGAGGCGCGCGCGCTGCTGACCGAGCCGAAGAACTATGGCGAGGGTTGCGTCGACCTGATCGGCTATCTGTACCAGAGCCGGCAGATCACCCGCTCGGACGTCGCCTTCCAGGCCCGCACGGCGCTGGAGCAGAACTACACCACGCTGGCCGGGCGCATCGCCGCCACCGTGCCCGATGGCGCGGTCGACGGCGATACGCTGGCGACGGTGGTCAAGATGGCGCGCAACGACCCGGCGCAGGCCGCCGCCTACCTGAGCGCCAGCTCCGGCAGCCTGTCGCGCGACGAGCAGGGCGCTGGCTGGGGCGTGGTCGGCCAGTTCGCCGCCAAGAAGCTGCTGCCCGATGCGGCCGGCTACTTCCGGCGCCAGATCGAGCTGGGCGGCAACCAGTGGCTCTCGACCGAGACGCAGGAGTGGCGCGTGCGCGCGGCCCTGCGCCAGGGCGACTGGAAGCTCGTGCGCCTGGCGATCGAGTCGATGCGCCCCGAATTGCGCACCAAGGATCCGGCCTGGACCTACTGGCTGGGCCGCGCGCTGGCCGAAACGGGCCGCAACGACGAGGCCCGCCAGCAGTACCAGGCCATCGCCGGCGGCTTCCATTTCTATGGCCAGCTGGCCAGCGAGGAACTGGGCCAGCGCATCACGCTGCCGGCGCGTACCCAGGTCAGCGATGCCGAGGCCATGGCGATGCGCACGCGCCCCGGCTTCCAGCGCGCCAAGGCGTTCTACGACATGGACCTGCGCTTCGAGGGCAACCGCGAGTGGAACTGGGAGCTGCGCGGCATGAGCGACCGCGAGCTGCTGGCCGCGGCCGAGTACGCGCGCCGCATCTCGCTGCTGGACCGCACCGTCAATACCGCCGACCGCACCCAGGCACAGCATGACTTCTCGCTGCGCTTCCTGATGCCGTTCCGCGACATCATGCAGCGCGCCACCGACGAGGCCGGGCTGGACATGGCGTGGGCCTACGGCATCATCCGGCAGGAGTCGCGCTTCATCATGAACGCGCGCTCGTCGGCCGGCGCGCACGGCCTGATGCAGGTGATGCCGGCCACCGCCAAGTACGTGGCCCGCAAGATCGGCATGACGGACTTCACGCCGTCGATGATGAGCGATCCGAACGTCAACATCCTGCTGGGCACCAGCTACATGAGCATGGTGCTGACCGACCTGGACAGCTCGCAGACGCTGGCCTCGGCCGCCTACAACGCCGGCCCGGGCCGTCCCAAGAGCTGGCGCACCAGCCTGTCGCGGCCGGTGGAGGGCGCGATCTTCGCCGAGACCATTCCGTTCACCGAGACGCGGACCTACGTCAAGAACGTGCTCTCCAACGCCACGTACTATGCTGCATTGATGCACGGACATCCGCAGTCGCTGAAGGCGCGGCTGGGCACCGTGGTGCCGTCGCAGGTGACCACCACCAGCCTGCCTTGATGGCGCCCTGATGGTGCCATGATGGTCGCGCTCGCGCGCGATGTCCGCCGCGCCGTGTTCGGGCTGAATCGAAAGCAGGCCGGACGCAGGTCGAACGCTGGGTCGAAACCCGCCGCGGCAGCCGTGCCGCGGCCACCGTGCCACGGAGGACATCATGCTGACGAGCAATGTACTGGTGATCGGCGGTTCCGGCTTTATCGGCAGTCATCTGGTCGCGCGCCTGTCGGGCGTGGCCAACCACAGCAACGCGCCGCTCGAACACGCGACGGTGGTCATCCCGCCGATGGACCCCGAGCGGATCGTGGTGGCGACGCGCAACGAGGACAATGCGCGCGATCTGCTGGCGCTGCCCCGGGTCGAGGTCGTGGTGCTCGATGTCGCCGACGAGGCGGCGCTCGACAGCGCGATCGGTTCGCTGGGCATCGAGGGCATCGTCGTCAATCTGGTCGGCGTGCTGCACGGCGGGCGCGGCGATCCATATGGCCCCGCATTTGCCGCGGCGCATGTCGAACTGCCGCGCCGGCTGATCGAATCGATGCGACGCACCGGCGTTCGCCGGCTGCTGCATATGAGCGCGCTCGGCGCCGACAGCGCCGGCCCGTCGATGTATCTGCGCAGCAAGGGCGACGGCGAGCGCGCGGTGCGCGAGAGCGGGCTGGACTGGACGGTCTTCCGTCCATCGGTGGTGTTCGGCCCCGACGACCATTTCCTCAATCTGTTCGCCAGCATGCAGCGGCTCGCGCCGGTGGTGCCGCTGGCCTGCGCGCAGGCGCGCTTCCAGCCGGTCTACGTGCAGGACGTCGCGCAGGCGATGGTCAATGCGATGGCGAACCCGGCCACCATCGGCCGCTGTTACGAGCTCGGCGGCCCGCAGGTGTATACGCTCGAGGAGCTGGTGCGCTTCGCGGGCGAGGCGTCCGGCCATCCGCGCCCGGTGCTGGCGCTGCCCGACGCGCTGGCGCGCCTGCAGGCGGCCGTGCTGGAACATATGCCGGGCGGCCCGGTGATGTCACGCGACAACCTCGATTCGATGCGGTTGGACAATGTATTGAGCGGCCCCATGGCGCCGGAGCTGGGCGTGCATCCGACCAGCCTGGAGGCGGTGATGACCGAGGCGCTGTCGGGCGGCAGGCAGACGCGGCTGGAGGCGCAGCGCTCGAGCGTGCATCGGCGGTGAGGGCGCGGATTGCGATGGCGGTCAATTCGAGGTTCGCTGCCCTCTCCCCCGGCCCTCTCCCGCAAGCGGGAGAGGGGAGAAGACCATAGCGGTGGAGAGGGCCAATGGTGTTCTCCCTGTCCCGCTTGCGGGCGGGGGCCGGGGAGAAGGCAGCAGCGTCTCAATTGCTATGTGACCCATATTGACACCGCTTGCGAGCCCAATTCGTTTGTCCCGGCGCGAAGCCGCTCGCTACAATGTTCGGCCTGAAGCGCAGTGTGGCGCGCCGTGCCGTCATCCCGGCATGCCACTGACCCGTGCGCGCCTCGCTCTCTCCCTCTCGAAGGACCCGCAAATGAAGCTCGTCATCGGCAACAAGAACTATTCCTCCTGGTCGTTGCGTCCCTGGCTGGTGATGGCGCATGCCGGCATTCCGTTCGAGGAAGTGCCGGTGCGCCTGTTCACGCCGGGCTTCGCCGAGGAGATCGGACGCTATGCGCCGGCCAACAAGGTGCCGGCGTTGATCGACGGCGATATCGTGGTCTGGGACTCGCTGGCCGTCGTCGAATACCTGGCCGAGCGCTTCCCCGACAAGCAGCTGTGGCCGCAGGACCCGGCCGCGCGCGCCTTTGCGCGTTCGATCTGCGCCGAGATGCATGCGGGCTTCGGCAACCTGCGCAGCCAGATGCCGATGAACCTGAGCGCGATGCTGCCCGGCATGGGCTGGAACATCGCGGTGCAGCGCGACATCGACCGCATCGTGCAATTGTGGCAGCAGGCGCGCGAGCGCTTCGGCAAGGGCGGCCCGTTCCTGTTCGGCGCGTTCTCGATCGCCGACGCCTACTATGCGCCGGTGGTGTGCCGCTTCGCGACCTACGGCGTCCACCTGCCGGAACACGCCAAGGCCTATGCCGACCTGGTGCTGGAACTGCCGGCGCTTCAGCGCTGGATCGCGGCGGCGCGCGAGGAGCGCGATTTCCTCGCGCCGGACGAGCCGTATCGCCTCGCCCCGGATCGCGACGATGCGGTCGTGATCCAACACTGAAGGCGCAGGGCCCACGAAGGACGCTTCATGCAGATCTACGCCGTCGGCGGCGCCATCCGCGACCAGCTGCTGGGCACGCCCAGCCAGGACCGCGACTACGTGGTCGTCGGCGCGACCCCGGCGCAGATGGAGGCGGCCGGCTTCAAGCCGGTCGGCAAGGACTTCCCGGTCTTCCTGCATCCGCGCACCCGCGAGGAGTACGCGCTGGCGCGCACCGAACGCAAGACCGCGGCCGGGTACAAGGGCTTCGCCTTCTACTGCTCGCCCGATGTCACGCTGGAGGACGACCTGATCCGGCGCGACCTGACCATCAATGCGATGGCGCAGGCGGTGGACGGGCAGGGGCAGTTGGTCGGCCCGGTGATCGATCCGCATGGCGGCCAGCGCGACCTGGCCGCCAGGGTGTTCCGCCACGTGTCGCCGGCCTTCGCCGAGGACCCGGTCCGCATCCTGCGGCTGGCGCGCTTCGCCGCGCGCCTGCCCGAGTTCACCGTCGCGCCCGAGACGCTGGCGCTGATGCGGTCGATGGTGGACAGCGGCGAGGTCGATGCACTGGTGGCCGAACGGGTCTGGCAGGAGCTCGCGCGCGGGCTGATGGAAGCGCGCCCGTCGCGGATGTTCGAGGTCCTGCGCGAGTGCGGCGCGCTGGCGCGCATGATGCCGGAGCTCGACCGGTTGTGGGGCGTGCCGCAGCGCGCCGAGTATCACCCGGAGGTCGATACCGGCGTCCACGTGATGATGGTGGTCGATACCGCCGCCGCGATGCAGGCACCGCTGACGGTGCGCTTCGCCGCGCTGGTCCATGACCTGGGCAAGGGCACCACCCCCGCCGACGTGCTGCCGCGCCATATCGGCCACGAGCAGCGCAGCGTGGCGCTGCTCGAAGCGGTCTGCAAGCGGCTGCGCGTGCCGACCGATTGCCGCGACCTCGCAGTGCTGGTCGCCCGCGAGCACGGCAATATCCATCGTTCCGGGGAATTCGGCGCCGCGGCCGTGACGCGGCTGCTCGAGCGCTGCGACGCGCTGCGCAAGCCCGAGCGCTTCGCGCAGGCGCTGCAGGCCTGCGAGGCCGACGCGCGAGGCAGGCTCGGCTTCGAGCAGCGCGACTATCCGCAATCGGCGCGCCTGCTCGCCGCGCGCGAGGCCGCCGCCAGCGTCGATGCCGGCGCGATCGCGCGCGAATGCGCGGGGCAGGTCGACCAGATCCGCGAGAGGGTGTACCAGGCACGGGTCGCGGCGGTGGCAGGCGTGCTGGAGCCGGCGGGCGGCTAGCGCGCGCCGATCGCCGCAGGCCGCCGGGCAAGCCGGGCCGCGGCAGCAAGCGGGCGCCGCAAATCGAAAGAGACGATGGCGCGGGGCCAACACAATGGCGCCTCGCTCGAATGCGCGGTCTTCCAGCCCGCCATGGTATTCGAGCCCGTCGCCGCCGACGCCTGCCCCGAGCGATCCCTTCATCAAGATGGTGCCGATCCGGCACGGCAGCCTAGCGTCGGCATTGTCCTCTCCAGGGTCATACGCCATGCCAGATCCCATCGCTGCGCATTTCCCCGCCTGTTCGATGTCGGCGGCATCGAACGAATCCCGTGCCCCGGCCACCGCCAATGCCGATGCCCTCCCCGATACCGCTGCCGATGCGGAGCCCGACACGGGCTGGCATCGACTTCCCGCAGAGCTGGTTGCCCATGTCGGCAGCTTCCTGCCTTGGCAGGCCATCGATGCACTGCGCCTGACCCACAAGCGGACGCACCAGGCGCTGGCAACGTGTACCGTGACGGCGCGCATCGGCTGGCGCATCGCGTGCGTGTCGAGCCTGACGATGCTCCGGTGCGCCTTGGCAGAGCTGCAGCACCCACTGCTCTCCGATGCCAAGCGGGCGGATGCGCTGTGCGAGCTGGCGGGGTGCCTGCCGAGGCTGGATGGCGGCACGGTCGCAGCAGCGCGCGATGTCCTGCTCGAAGCGATCGCCCGGCTTCCCGTCACGCTGCGGGCCCGGCCCGTGGTGAGCGTCATGCAGGGCCTCGATCGCTGCCAGGAAGCGGCTTGCGATGATCGCGGCGCCGTGCCGCTGCTACTGGCGGTGGAGGACCTGCCGCCCGCGCAGCGCGCCAAGCCGCTGATCGCCTGCCTGCGGATCGCATCGCTGACGCGGCGCGCCATGCCGGATCCGGCCGAATGGATCGATGAGGCGCTGCACCTGCCCTTGCCGGATCGCGGTGCCGTGCTGGCGCAGATACTGCGGCGCTTCCCCTTCGCGCGTGCAACGCGCACCGACGAGCGCGTGCAGCAGTTCATGCAGGCCTGCGCGCAACTGCGGATGCCAGACGGCGCGCCCTCATCGAACGAGCAGGCCGTCCTGCTGGCCGCGATCGCGCAGACCCTGGACCACCAATGGGAAGCGGGTCACGTCGACGACGATCCGGCGGCGCACGGCCTGTGGTGCGATCTGCTCGATGCTGCCTGGCCATTGCCATCCGGCCCCGCGCTCGACGTGATGGTCGCCCTGGCCGGACCCGGGGCGCAGCGGCACAGCGACAGCGCCGCGCAGCGCTGGCCAATGCTGTGGGGCGCGGGCCAGCGTTTTGCCGCCGATCCGGCGCAGTGGGCGCGCTGGCTGGCGGCGCTGGCGGCCCATCATGGATGGGTGGAGCCGCAGGATGCCTGGGACCGCCTGTTCGACGCGGCACGGACACTGCCACCGCGCGAGCAGGGGCCGGTGCTGGCCATGCTGGCGCGTGGGATCGCGGCGCCGGCCAATGTGGCCGATCGCGAGGCGCGCTGGCATGCGCTTTACGAGCGGGCCGTCGTGGTACCGGCGGCGTCGCGGGCCGAGCCGCTGGCGGAACTGGCCGATGCCTTGCGGACCGACGGGGCCGGCATGGAGGACGCGCGCTGGCAGCGCCTGCTCGACGCGTTGCCCGCGCTTGCGGCGGCGTCGCAGGTCAAGGTCTTGCTGGCCTGCATCGAAACCGGCAACGTGGAACGGTTCTGGTTGCCGTGCCACCGGATCATCATGACCCGCTTGTCGATGGAGGAGCGGGCCCCGGCACTGACCCGTCTCGCCGATTGGACTGCCCAACTTCCTCCCCATGCGCATCGGGCCCGGGCGTGGCGGGAAATCGCCCAGTCGGTGGCGGCCTTGCTGCCGTGGCAGCGGCATGCGCCGTGGCTGATGCTGTTGCGGCGAGTCAACCGCGTGTTCGAGTTCGACTGGGAAGGGCGGCGACGCGCGTGGGACACGCTCGCCGACTTGCTGGCCGGGCAGCCGCCCGCCGCCCGTCAGCAATGCCTGCTCGGTGCAGCCTGGAATGCCGACGCCGGACGATGCGAATGGATCCTGACACAGGGGCGGGACCTGCCGGCGGCGCTGCAGTCCCAGGTGCTGGCCCAGGTGGCGCGTTGCGCCGGCGCGCAGGGCCCCACGGCGTGGCATGCCGGCGAACGCGTGACGGCATGGATCGAGCTGGTGGACGCGGTACGGGAATTGCCGACGCACTATCGCGGGGCGCCGCTGCAACCGATGGCTCGCCTGCTTGCCGAACTGCCGCGCGACATCCGCCTTGCGGCGCGCTCGCACTTCGTTGCGCTGCTGCGCGGCGTGGCGCCCGACGATATACCGGCCGGGTTCCGGCCGATCGCTCCCTTTGCGGAATCGACGATGGTGCGCCGGGCATTGAAACGGCCGCGGTACCCGGTCGCCATGCGGGCCGCCCTGCCGAAGCGGGAGCGGATCGACGAAACCTGGCCTTGAGCCGATTCAGGCAGGCACCATGCTGCGAAATATCGATGCTGACCGCATTACGCAGGCGTTCGTGCAGACCGGGCAGGCCGGGTGACACTTGCCCGCTATAGCAGCCGGCCGACTACCAGCGCGATCAGCGACAGCAACACCGTCGAGGCAAACGGCAGCACCCACTCGCGGCCGAACAGCCGGAAACGCACGTCGCCCGGCAGGCGGCCCAGGCCGATCTTTTGCAGCCACGGCAGCGCGGACGACAGGATGATCACGGAAAGGAAGATGGTCAGTGTCCAGCGCAGCATGGGGCGTTCCGTGGCTACAGGGTGTGGCTGCGGTCGCCCGCGGCAAAGCCGATCGGCACGCTGCCGTCCAGGCCGCGCGTCAGCGCGATGGCCTTGAACAGCTCGCCCATTTCGGCTTCGGACAGCAGCTTCTGCACCGCGTTGGCGGCCGGCAGGAAGGTGCGTGCATCGTTGGGGTCCAGCGTCATCAGCAGCTCGGTGATGCCGGCATTCATCAGCAGGCGCGCCTGCGAGGCAAAGCCGGCAACCTCGAGGCCGGCGTCCACCGCGGCCTGCGCGATGCCGCTGAAGTTCACGTGAGCGGTGATGTCCTGCAGCCCCGGATAGAGAAACGGATCGGGGTGGGCGTGATGGCGGTAGTGGCACATCAGCGTGCCGCCGGTGCGCTGCGGGTGGTAGTACTCGCTGGCCGGGAAGCCGTAGTCGATCAGCAGCGCCGCACCGCGCGAGAGCATCGCGCCGAGCGAGCGGACGAAGCCTTCGGCCTCGGTATGGGTTTCGGTGACGATGTCGTGCTCGCCCGGAATCGCGGCGACGGCGGGGGGCACGTCGGCCGCGTCCAGCGGCCGGTCGGCAAAGCGAAACCGCACGTCTTCGTCATGTTCGCCGCCATCGGCCCGCGCCACCCCGCGCTCATGCCACAGGCCGCCGACCCGCGCGTAGAGCCGCACCGGCATCGCATCGAGGACCTCGTTGCCGATCGCCACGCCCTCGAAGCGGACGGGCAGGGCGTCGAGCCACTGCACTCTGGCGGCCAGATGGGGAGCGCGGGAAGCCAGCGTGGCCTGCTGGCGGGCGCGCAGCTCGCCGGACAGCTCGACGATCCAGTAGCGCGAGGGCAGCCGGCCCTCGGATTCGAGTGCCAGCAGCAGATCGGCCGCGAGCCTGCCCGTGCCGGCGCCGAATTCCATTACCTCGTCCAGGCCCGGCTCGAGCCATTGGGCCAGCTGGCGCGCCAGCGTGCGGGCGAAGAACGGTGTCAGCTCGGGAGCGGTGATGAAATCGCTGCCGTCGCGTACGTCGCGGCCGAACTTGGCCGCGCCGCCGCTGTAGTACCCGAGTCCGGGCGTGTAGAGCGCCATCGCCATATAGCGGTCGAAGCCGAGCCAGCCTTGCGCGGCGTCGATCGCCTCTCCGATGCGCGTGGCCAATGCCGTGGAGGCATCGAGCGCGTCCGCGGAGGGAAGGGGTAAACTACCGGTTTTCTGCATCCCGCGATTGTAGCAATGCCAGATTTCACTTCTTCCGACGCCGCGCAAGCTTCGTCGCCGGCCTCGTCGACGGCTCCGTCGACGCAGGCCGCCGCGCCCGGCCACAGCCGCGGCATTGCACTGGTGACGGGCGGCGCCCGCCGTATCGGCCGCGCCATCGCGCTGGAACTGGCGGCGCGCGGCTGGGATATCGCGGTGCACTGCCATCGTTCGCGCGACGAGGCCGAGGAAGTCGCCGGACAGATTCGCGCGCTCGGCCGCCGCGCCGCGGTGCTGCAGGCGGACCTGGCCGACGAGGCTGCCACCGGCGGGCTGATCGCCGCCTGCACCGGCGCCCTCGGTACGCCCACCTGCCTGGTCAACAACGCCTCGCTGTTCCAGTACGACGTCGCCACCAGCTTCTCCTACGGCTCGCTCGATACGCATATGCGCACCAATGTCGCCGCGCCGCTGTTGCTGTCGCGCGAGTTGCACCGGGCGCTGCCCGACGATGCGCGTGGCGTGGTGATCAATCTGCTGGACCAGAAGCTCGACAACCTGAACCCGGACTTCCTCTCGTACACGCTGTCCAAGGCCGCGCTGCAGACGGCGACGATGCAGCTGGCCCAGGCGCTGGCGCCGCGGCTGCGCGTGGTGGGCGTGGCGCCGGGCATTACGCTGGTGTCCGGCGACCAGTCCGGCGGCGGCTTCAAGCGCGCCCACCGGATGACGCCGCTGGGCCAGTCGTCGACGCCCGACGATATCGCCCAGGCCGTGGCCTACCTCGCCGAGGCCCGCGCGGTGACCGGCACCACGCTGTATGTGGACGGTGGCCAGCATCTGATGCCGCTGGCGCGCGACGTGATGTTCCTGACCGAATGACTTCCCCGGAGCCGGCACCGCCTGTACCATCGGCGGCCTTTGCCGGTCCCCGGCCCTCTCTTCTCTGCCCTTTCTTTCCCACGCCGCCATGTCCGCCGCTCTTTCCCATCCCAGCCTGCAAGACTGCCGCCGCATGTTCCTGCGCAACTACGAAGTGCAGATCAACATCGGCGTGCACGAGTTCGAGAAGAAGGGCGAACAGCGCGTGCTGATCAATATCGACCTGTACGTGCCGCTGGCGGAAAGCACGCCGCACGACGACAAGCTGCACGAGGTCGTCGACTACGACTTCATGCGCAATACCGTCGCCGAGCGGATGGCGCTGGGACACGTCCATCTGCAGGAAACCCTGTGCGACGACGTCGCCCGGGCGATGCTGCGCCACCCCAAGGTGCGCGCGGTGCGCGTATCGACCGAGAAGCCGGACGTGTATCCGGATTGCGATTCGGTCGGCGTCGAGGTGTTTCATATCAAGAGCTAGGCCCGCCCAGGCCGCGCCGCACGTTCGTGATGCGGCCGGCACTTGGTGCAGCCGCTGGGGCGCTCCGCTAAAATACCCGGTTCGATTGCGCCAGAACGGCGCCCCGCCCGTTGTCTTCCCTCCCGCCATGACCGAAACCACCCACTCCAAGAACTTCTACCGCCTCGAGACCTATCTGCAATCGCAGACGGGCCGCGCGATCGGCGACTTCAAGATGATCGAGGACGGCGATACGGTGCTGGTCTGCCTGTCGGGCGGCAAGGACTCGTACACGATGCTGTCGGTGCTGATGGCGCTGCAGAAGCGCGCGCCGATCGACTTCAAGCTGATCGCGATGAATCTCGATCAGAAGCAGCCGGGCTTCCCCGAGGACGTGCTGCCGCGCTACCTGGACAACATCGGCGTGCAGTACGTGATCGTCGAGGCCGACACCTATTCGATCGTCAAGGAGAAGGTGCCCGAGGGCAAGACCACCTGCTCGCTGTGTTCGCGGCTGCGCCGGGGCGTGATCTACCGGACCGCGAAGGAACTCGGCGCCAACAAGATCGCGCTGGGCCACCATCGCGACGACATCGTCCAGACCTTCTTCCTGAACATGTTCTTCGGCGGCAAGATGAAGGCGATGCCGCCGAAGCTGGCGACCGACGACGGCCAGCACATCGTGATCCGCCCGCTGGCGTATTGCTCGGAGAAGGACATCGCCGCCTATGCGCGGGCGATGGAATTCCCGATCATCCCCTGCAACCTGTGCGGCTCGCAGGAAAACCTGCAGCGCAAGAAGGTCAAGGAGATGCTGCTCGAGTGGGAGCGGCAGAATCCGGGCCGCATCGACAATATCTTCGCGGCGCTCAAGAACGTGGTGCCCTCGCACCTGGCCGATACCGAGCTGTTCGACTTCAACGGCCTGGCGACCGGGCTGGCCAAGGTCGACGAGGCCTCGCTGTTCGGCGACTCGACCTTCGCGCAGCAGCCGCTGGTGTTCGCCGGCGGCAGCGCCGAGAACCGGATGGAGTTCGTCCGTTTCGAGAAGCCGGCGGGCCGGGAGTCGCAGCCCCAGGGCGCGGCGGCGACCCCCACCGCGGCGGCCGCGTCGGCGATCGAATAAGGCCGCGGCGCGCCGGCGCCGGTTCGTTCAACGCACCTTCGGCCCGCCTTCCGCGTTCGTTCCGCGTTCCTTCGGCTTTCCTTCCGCGCCGTCTCAATTCGCCGCGCGCGACGGCACTGTGGCCGGCTGACGCGGCGCTTCGCGCATCAGCGATTGCGTATCCTCGATCCACTTCTGGAAGCGCTCGACCGCGTGGCGCTTCTGCTCCGGCGTGGTCATGTTGGCGATCTGCGCCGCCACCGTCAGTCCGGCTTCGGTATTGGCCTCGTAGCTGACGCGGCGCTCGCGCGTCGGCGGCGCCTGCCATTGGTCGCCGAAGCGCTGCAGCAGCGCGATCACGCGCGCCTTGGGCGGATGTTCGGCCTGGACCTGCCGGACCAGCGCCAGCCAGGCCTGCTGGCGCTTCACCCGTTCGGCGAAGCGCGCCTCGGCGTTGTCGACCACCGGGCCCAGCGCCGCGCGGATCGCGTCCTGCTGCTCGCGCGAGAAGCGGCCGTAGACCAGCGTGGCCCACTCCATCACCTTGTCGTAGCGGGCCTCGAGGCGATCTTCCCGGCTGCCGCGCAGGAATTTCTTGCGGTACTTCTCGTTGCCGTCGGCGAACTTGCGCTCCATCCGCTTGATCTGGTCCGGCGTCAGGGTCAACAGCAGATCGGCGACATCCGGGATGGCATGGTCGAAGGCGACGCGGGCCATGCGCTGCGTGTCCTCGCGCACGCGCTCCAGCTGCGCCTCGGTCACCAGCCCCTGCACCTCGCTCTTGGTGCGCTGCAGCAAGGCCGCGATCTCGGGGAGTTGCTCGCGCCGATGCCAGGCGAAGAAGCGCGCGATCGCGTCGCGGGTCTGCGGCTCCTGGTCGTCGGAGACGTCGACATAGTTGTCGATCCACCAGTAGGCGAGGTGGTCGCCCTGCTGGTAGCCGAGCTTCATCGCATTGCAGGCGGTCAGCAATACCAGCATCCCCGCCGCGATCAGTTCGCGCCATCGCACATTGTGAATTTGCGCAACAGCCATCAAGCGACGAATACCCCCCATGCTAGAATCGCCCGACGCGCCGACGGCAACTGGCCGCCGCCCGCCAGACAAGGTCTGGCAACGGTTTGCGGACGATGGCGGGGTGCCGGCAACGGCTTGCGCATGACCCTGTCCAGGGCAGGACGAGGCCCGGCGGAACGATACCGATGCACGGCCCACCGTCCGCCAGTGGCGCCAACGCCCGGCTGTCACGTCGGGGCTGGTCGCGCGTCTTTCCGATCCGGATGTCAATTCGGGCGCACTCACTTAGGAACCTCCTCGTGAACATCGTCATTCTCGCCGCCGGCATGGGCAAACGGATGCATTCCGACTTGCCGAAGGTGCTGCATCCGCTGGCCGGCCGGCCGCTGCTTGCTCATGTGATCGATACCGCGCGCACGCTGTCGCCGACGCGGCTGGTGGTGGTCGTGGGCCACGGCGCCGAGCGGGTACAGGCCGCGGTCGCCGCACCCGATGTCGCCTTCGCGCTGCAGGCGCAACAGCTGGGCACCGGCCACGCGGTAATGCAGGCGCTGCCGCTGCTCGATCCCGCCCAGCCGACGTTGGTGCTGTACGGCGACGTGCCGCTGACCCGGCCCGACACGCTGGCCCGACTGCTGCAAGCCGCCGGCCAGCACCGCTTCGGCATCCTGACCGTCGAAATGGACGATCCCACGGGGTACGGCCGCATCGTGCGCGACGCCGCCGGCAGCATCGCCCGCATCGTCGAGCAGAAGGACGCCGGCGACGCCGAACGCGCGATCCGCGAGATCAATACCGGCATCGTGGTCTGCCCGACCGCGAAACTGACCGAGTGGCTGGCCACGCTGCGCAACGATAACGCGCAAGGTGAGTACTACCTCACCGATACCGTCGAGCGCGCCGTCGCCGATGGCGTCGAGGTCGTGTCCGCCCAGCCGGGTGCCCTGTGGGAGACGCTGGGCGTCAACAGCAAGGTGCAACTGGCCGAACTGGAGCGCCTGCACCAGCGCAACCAGGCGATGCGCCTGCTGGAAGCCGGCGTGACGGTGCTCGACCCGGCCCGGATCGATATCCGGGGCGAACTGACATGTGGCCGAGACGTCACGATCGACGTGGGGTGCGTGTTCGAAGGACGGGTTCACCTGGAAGACGGCGTGCAGATCGGTCCTCACTGTGTGATCCGCGACAGCCGTATCGGTTCCGGGGCACGGGTGCTGGCGTTCTGCCATCTGGAGCAGGCCCAGGTCGGCGCCGACGGCCGGGTCGGACCCTATGCCCGTCTGCGTCCGGGCACCGAGCTGGGCGAGGACGTCCATATCGGCAACTTCGTCGAGGTCAAGAACAGTCAGATCGCCGCGCACAGCAAGGCGAATCATCTGGCCTACGTCGGCGATGCCACGGTGGGCTCGCGCGTCAATATCGGCGCGGGCACCATCACCTGCAATTACGACGGCGTCAACAAGCACCGCACGGTGATCGAGGACGACGTGTTCATCGGCTCGGACTCGCAGCTGGTCGCGCCGGTCACGGTGCGGCGCGGCGCCACGCTGGGCGCCGGCACCACGCTGACCAAGGAAGCCCCGGCGGATCAGCTGACGCTGTCGCGCGCCAAGCAGATGACCATCCCCGGCTGGCAGCGGCCGCTCAAGCAGCCCAAGCAGGGCACGAAGTAAGATAGGCGCACCGCGCTGGCCGGCGCGCAAGGCCCGGGGCGGGCGGCATAAGCGCCCAGCCATCCAGGACATCGAACAAAGCATCAACGCAGGCGGTCACGAGCCGCGGCACCCAGGGAGAGCAACATGTGTGGCATCGTCGGCGCGGTTTCGACGCGCAATATCGTTCCGGTTCTGATCGAAGGCCTGCGCCGCCTGGAATACCGCGGCTATGACTCCTGCGGCGTCGCAGTGGTCCGCGAAGACACGCTCGAGCGCGCCCGCACCGTGTCGCGGGTGGCGGACCTGGACGAGCAGACGCGCGGCTCGGGCCTGTCGGGCACGATCGGCGTGGCCCACACGCGCTGGGCCACGCATGGCAAGCCCGACACCATCAACGCGCACCCGCACTTCTCCGGCGAAACCATCGCGCTGGTGCACAACGGCATCATCGAGAACTACGAGCCGCTGCGCGACGAACTGCGCGCGGTCGGCTACGGCTTCGATTCGCAGACCGATACCGAGGTGGTCGCGCACCTTGTGCATCAGGCTTATACGTATCCAAGCAGCGCCACGCGCGGCGACCTGTTCGCCTCGGTGCGGGCGATCACCAAGCGCCTGCACGGCGCCTATGCGATCGCCGTGGTGGCCAAGGACCAGCCCGACTGCGTGGTCGGCGCGCGTGCCGGCTCGCCGCTGGTTGCGGCGCTCGGCGAAGGCGAGGCCTTCCTCGCCTCCGACGCGCTGGCCGTCGCCGGCACCGCCAATCGCGTGATCTATCTGGAAGAGGGCGATGTGGTCGAGGTGCGGCGCGACGCGATCACGATCCACGACCTCAACGACGAGCCGGTCGAGCGCGAAGTGCGCGTGGTCGAAGCCCATGCGGCGGCCGTCGATCTGGGCCCGTACCGGCATTTCATGCAGAAGGAAATCTTCGAGCAGCCACGCGCGCTGGCCGACACGCTCGAGGGCATCGAAAGCATCGAGCCGAGCCAGTTCGGCGAGCGCGCCGCGCAGGTGTTCGCCAATATCGACAGCGTGCTGATCCTGGCCTGCGGTACCAGCTACTACTCGGGCTGCACCGCCAAGTACTGGCTCGAAGCGATCGCCCGCATCCCGACCCAGGTCGAGGTCGCCAGCGAATACCGCTATCGCGAAACCGTGCCGAATCCGCGCCAGCTGGTGGTCGTGATCTCGCAATCGGGCGAGACCGCCGACACGCTGGCCGCGCTGCGCCATGCCAAGGGCCTCGGCCACGAGCACACGCTGTGCATCTGCAACGTCGCCAGCAGCGCGATGGTCCGCGAAACGGCGCTGCGCTTCATCACGCGCGCCGGCACCGAGATCGGCGTCGCCTCGACCAAGGCCTTCACCACGCAGCTGGCCGCGCTGTACATGCTGACGCTGGCGCTGGCCAAGCTGCGCGGCACGCTGTCGGAGGAAAGCCAGAGCAGGGCGCTGGCGAACCTGCGTCACTTGCCCGCCGCGCTGCACGGCGTGCTGGCGCTGGAGCCGCAGATCATCGCCTGGTCCGAGGACTTCGCCCGCCGCGAGAACGCGCTGTTCCTCGGCCGCGGCCTGCATTACCCAATCGCGCTGGAAGGCGCGCTGAAGCTGAAGGAAATCTCGTACATCCACGCCGAGGCCTATCCGGCCGGCGAGCTCAAGCACGGCCCGCTGGCGCTGGTGACCGAGGCGATGCCGGTGGTCACGGTGGCGCCGAACGACGCGCTGCTGGAGAAGCTCAAGTCGAACATCCAGGAAGTGCGTGCCCGCGGCGGCCGGCTCTATGTGTTCGCCGATGCGGACACGCACATCTCGTCGACCGACGGCATCCAGGTGATCCGCCTGCCCGAGCACTACGGCGACCTGTCGCCGATCCTGCATGTGGTGCCGCTGCAATTGCTGGCGTATCACACCGCGTGTGCGCGTGGTACCGATGTGGACAAGCCGCGCAATCTGGCGAAGTCGGTGACGGTGGAATAAGGGGATCGACGAGGGACCGATCAGAAGCATCGGTCCCCGGAAAGGGCGCTGCGGCGAGGTACCTGCCGCAGCGCCCTTTTTCTTGGTCCGTCAGTCAGCTCTCGGCCCATCAATCCATCGGCCCGTCCCCTTCGGAAACCGCAACGCAAACCGCGTCTTCCCGCGCTCGGACCGCACCGAGATATCGCCGCCATGCGCCAGCATGATGGCCCTGGTGATCGACAGCCCCAGCCCCACGCTGTCCGACTCCGGCCTCGTCCGCGATTTGTCCCCACGCGAGAAGCGATCGAAGATCGAAGGCAGCAGGCGCGGGTCGATCTCGGCGCCATCGTTCTGCACCGCGACCTCGACGTGTTCGCCGGCGTCCGCCACGTCGACGACGATGCTGCCGCCCGGCGGCGTATAGCGCAGCGCGTTCGAAATCAGATTGCTCAGCGCCCGCCGCAGCATCAGCCGGTCGCCCCGGATGCGGCCGTCTCCCTGGAGATCCAGTCGCACCGCCTTGTCCTCGGCCAGCGCCTCGTAGAAGTCGAACAGCGCCCGCACCTCGTCGGCGATGCGGATCGCCTCGGTGTTCGGCAGGTCGAGCCCGTGCTCCATCTTGGCCAGATACAGCATGTCCGACACCATGCGGGCAAGGCGCTGCAGTTCCTCGGCGTTCGACGCCAGGATGTCGCGGTAATTGCCGGCATCGCGCGGCTGCGACAGCGCGACCTGGGTCTGCGTCATCAGATTGGTGATCGGCGTGCGCAGCTCATGCGCCAGATCCGACGAGAACTCGGACAGCCGCCGGAAATCGTCCTGCAGCCGGGCCAGCATCGCGTTGAGGTTGGCCGCCAGATCGGCCATCTCGACCGGCACCGCCTCGACCGGCATCCGCTCGTACAGCTTGCTGCCCGTCACGGTCTGCGCGCGCGAGGCCATGGTGCGCAGCGGCGACAGTCCGCGGCGCGCCGCCCACCAGCCGAGCACGCCGCTGGCCAGCGCGGCGAGTGCGATATAGAAGACCAGCGACTGGCGGAACGCGTGAATGAAGTGGTCGTGGATCTCGGTGTCCATGCCGACCAGCATGCGCAGCGGCTCGCCCGTGCCGGGATAGCGCAGCGTGCGGACCATGCCGCGATACAGTTGCCCGTTCTGCCGCCATTCGAGCCCATTGCCCTCCAAACCGTCCGCGTTGGGCCGCGTCGCCGCATCGATTGCCGCGCGGAAATCGAAGCCGGGGCTGGCAAACAGCGGCTCGCCTCGATCGCCCTGCACATGGATCAGCAGGCCGCCGTGGTGCTTCTGCGCGTCGGCCAGCCGCGCGGCGATGCCGTCGGGCGGGCCCCCCGCCACGATCCGTTCGACCATCCGCAGATTGTCCCCGAGCAGCGCGTAGTCCTGATCGGCGAAGTGCCGGTCCATCGCCGAGAAGATCAGCCACCCCAGCCCCAGCAGCACGCAGGCGGAGGTCAGCGAGAACAGCGCGGTCAGCCGGGCCGTCAGCGAGAGGCGCGGCATCAGTCGCCGTCCTCCGGGTTCTCGAGCACGTAGCCCATGCCGCGTACCGTCTGGATCAGCTTGATGTCGAAGTCGTCGTCGATCTTGGCGCGCAGGCGGCGGATGGCGACGTCGATCACATTGCTGTCGCTGTCGAAGTTCATGTCCCAGACCTGCGAGGCGATCAGCGAGCGCGGTAGCACCTCGCCGCGCCGGCGCGCCAGCAGTTCCAGCAGCGAGAACTCCTTGTTGGTCAGCACGATGCGGCGGCCGGCCCGGGTGGCGCGGCGACGGGCCAGGTCGAGCACGAGATCGGCGATCTGGATGCGGTCCAGTGCGACCTGGGTGGCGCCGCGGCGCAGCAGCGTGCGCACGCGGGCCAGCAGCTCGGCAAAGGCAAAGGGTTTGACCAGATAGTCGTCGGCGCCGAGCTCCAGGCCCTTGACGCGATCGGCCACACTGTCGCGAGCCGTCAGGAACAGCACCGGGACCCGGTTGTCGGCGGCACGCAGCGTCTGCACGATGCGCCAGCCGTCCACGTCCGGCAGCATCACATCGAGCACGATCAGGTCGTACGGCTCGGTCATGGCCAGATGCTGGCCGTCCAGGCCGTTGGCGGCCAGGTCCACCACGAACCCCGCCTCGGTCAGGCCCTGCCGCAGGTATTCCCCGGTCTTGGTCTCGTCTTCGACTACCAGCAATTTCATCCGCGCTTCCCGCTTGCTACGTTCTGCTTCCGCTTCCCAGTTTCCGCGTCCCGCTTTGGCTCTGCGCTTCGCGCCCCGCCCGCCATCGGCACCAGGCGCAACCGTCGCGATAGTGTAGGGCGCGGCGGCCCTACATGACGCCAACATTACCGGAATGTAATGTCGGGGTAATTGGGCGGTTACTGCACGGTCCTTATCCTGCCGAGGCCATCGACGATCCATCCACGATCCACGATCCACGATCCACGACAGACCTCAGACCACAAAGGACTGCCTCCATGCCCCGCATTGCCCCCACCACCCTGGCCCTGCCGCCCCATCTGTCCCGCCGGCGCTTCGTGCAAGGGCTGGTCGCGGGCGGCGTGCTCGGTGCGCTGTCCGGCGTGCCGGGCGCCGCATGGGCGCAGAATGCGGACCGTCCGCAGCGGGCAGGCAGCGGCAGCGCGCCGGTGCTGACCGGCACCGAGTTCGACCTGTTCATCGAGGAGGCGGCGGTCAACTTCACCGGCAAGCCGGCCATCGCCCACACGATCAACGGCATGCTGCCGGGGCCGACGCTGCGCTGGCGCAAGGGCGATACCGTGACCATCCGCGTCACCAACCGCCTGCGCGAGCCGACCTCGATCCACTGGCACGGCATCATCCTGCCGTTCGAGATGGACGGCGTGCCGGGCATCAGCTTCCCGGGCATCGCGCCGGGCGAGACCTTCACCTACCGCTTCAAGGTCGTGCAAAGCGGCAGCTACTGGTACCACTCGCATTCCGGCTTCCAGGAGATGACCGGCGTCTACGGCGGCCTGATCATCGACGGCGACGATGACCGCATCCGGGCGGATCGCGACCATACCGTGCTGCTGTCCGACTGGACCGACGAGGACGGCATGCGCGCGCTGTCCAAGCTCAAGACCCAGAGCGACTACTACAACTACAACCAGCCCACCGTCGTCGACTTCTTCCGCGATGTCGCCAACGACGGCGTCAAGGCCGCCGTCGACAAGCGCCGCATGTGGAACCAGATGCGGATGAGCCCGACCGATCTCGCCGATCTGTCCTCGCATACGCTGACTTATCTGACCAACGGCGTGACGCCGGCCGGCAACTGGACCGGCCTGTTCAAGCCGGGCGAGAAAGTGCGGCTGCGCTTCGTCAACGGCAGCGGCAATACCTTCTATGACGTGCGCATTCCCGGGCTGAAGCTCAAGGTCGTGCAGGTCGACGGCCAGAACATCGAGCCGGTGACGGTCGACGAATTCCGTTTCGGCCCGGGCGAGACCTGCGATGTCCTGGTCGAGCCGCGCGACGAGGCCTACACGATCTTCTCGCAGGCGATGGACCGCACGGGCTACGCGCGCGCTACGCTGGCCACGCGCGAGGGCCTGCAGGCCGCCGTGCCCGCGCCGGACAAGGCCGAATGGTTGACCATGGCCGACATGATGGGCGACATGGGTGCAATGGGGGCAATGGGTGCAATGGGCGGAATGGCCGGCATGAGCCATGGCGGCGCGCACGGTCACGGCGCGATGCACGGCGCGCACAGCGCGCATGGCACCCGCGGCACGCACGGCATGCACGGCATGCACGGCATGCACGGCATGCACCACGGCGGCATGGCGATGGACCACAGCCAGCACGCCATGCCCGCGATGCCGTCCGACGGCTCGCTGAAGGTTCCCAGCAAGACCGCCCGCCACGCACGCACCGAATACGGCCCCAGCACCGATATGCGGGTCGATATGGCGCGGACCAACCTGGACGATCCTGGCATCGGCCTGCGCAACAACGGACGCCGCGTGCTGACGCTGGCCGACATGCGCACCGTCGGCGGGCCGATGGACCCGCGCGGACCGGGCCGCGAGGTGGAACTGCACCTGACCGGCAATATGGAGCGCTACACCTGGTCCTTCGACGGCCTGGAGTTCGGCAAGTCCACGCCGGTGTATTTCCGCCACGGCGAGCGGCTGCGCGTGATCCTGCATAACGACACGATGATGACCCACCCGATGCATCTGCACGGCATGTGGAGCGAACTGGAGGCGCCGGACGGCTCTTTCCAGGCGCGCCGGCACACCATTCCGGTGCAGCCGGCGCAGCGCATCAGCTTCCTCGTCACGGCCGATGCGCTCGGACGCTGGGCCTGGCATTGCCATCTGATGATGCATATGGACGCAGGCATGTTCCGCGAAGTGCTGGTGGCCTGAAGAGCGCCGATGTTCCATCCGAATTCCAAGACGCACGGGGCCCGAGCCATGCCATCGAAAACACTTCTTGCCTTCCTGCTGGCGTCCGCCGGCACCAGCGCTGCGTGGGGACAGCAGCCGCACCAGCACGATCACGGTGATCGTCGGCATCACCAGCAGCCCCAGCAGCACCATCAGCACCATCAGCACCATCAGCACCATCAGCACCATCAGCACCATCAGCACCAGCAGCCCCAGCAGCCCCAGCAGCACCAGCAGCACCAGCAGCACCAGCAGCACCAGCAGCACCATCAGCACCAGCAGCACCAGCAGGACCATCAGCACCAGCAGCACCAGCAGCCCCAGCAGCACCAGCAGCCCCAGCAGCACCAGCAACACGGGCACCACGGGCACCACCAACCGGCCCCCGCACAACCTGCGGCCGGCGAAACTGGCGACCCCGCCGGCAAGCCCACCGAAAAGGCCCCCGCAACGTCCGACGCCGGGCACGGCGCGGACCATGGCGCCATGCCCCACATGGACCACGGCGCAGCGCAGCCGATGGACTCCGGCCCCGCGCAACACACGCCGCACGGCAGCGACCCGCACCGCGCGATGGACCACGCCGACATGAAGATGCAGGGCGGCAGCGCGCCGCCCGACGCACGCGATCCACACGCCTATTCCGGCGGCCACCGCCTCGGCGTCGGGCAGTACGCGCTCGGTCCGCAACGGCAGTTGCATATGGCCGACGAGCACCTGTTCGGCTCGGTGCTGGTGGATCGCCTGGAATGGGCGCGCGGCGCCGACACCAGCGCCGCCGCGTACGAGGCGCAGGCCTGGTTCGGCAACACCTACGACCGGCTGGTCATCAAGGCGGAGGGCGAAGTCGAACGCGGCAAGGTCCACGAAGCCCGCACCGAGCTGCTGTGGGGCCACGCCATTGCCAGCTATTGGGACACCCAACTGGGTATTCGCAATGACGCCGGCCACGGTCGCCCCGCGCGCAACTGGCTGGCCTTCGGCGTGCAGGGGCTGGCACCCTACTGGTTCGAGCTCGACGCCACCGGCTATCTCGGCACCGAAGGCCGGACGGCGCTGAGGCTGTCCGCCGAGTACGAACTGCTGATCACGCAGCGCCTGATCCTGCAGCCGCGCATCGAGGCCAATTTCTACGGCAGGAACGACCGCGAGGTCGGCGTGGGCAGCGGCCTGTCCAACGGTGCGGTCGGCGTGCGACTACGCTACGAGTTCAGCCGCCAGTTCGCGCCGTACATCGGCGTCGAGCGCTACCAGACGTTCGGCAATACCGCGGACATGGTCCGCGCCTCCGGTGGCCGCAGCGGCGAAACGCGCTTTGTCGCCGGCGTGCGGGTCTGGTTCTGAGCGGTCTGCATGCGACGGTTCGCCCCTGCCGCGCGGCACGCAGGGGTCTGCCGGAGGTTCCGTTTGCAGCATTGACAATACCTCGTGCAGATTCTGCGACATCGACTGCCTTACCGAAGCGGATGACGCCTACGCTGCGCACTATCGGTCTCCCTACGCCGGTATCACACCCGATCCGCTCTCTGGCACGCTCGATGCATCGGTTCGGGTCCGGACGTCTTGTCCGCACATCCGGAGACCATCATGACTCAGCAACAGCAAGGCCAAGGCCAGAAGAGCGGCAGCAAGCAGCAGCAACAACAGCAGCAAAGCAAGGGCGGCCAGCAGCAGCAAGGCGGCCAACAGCGCGAGCGCAAGCAGCAACAACAGAAGTAAGGCAGTGCCGGAGGATGCGGCGGCGAATGCCCGGAGGGCTTCGCCGCTGCTTTTTTTTTGCGGCCGGCAAGCGGAAACGCCCGCCTCGCCGCTAGCCTTTCGCCCCCAGCTGCTCGGCCAGAAACGCCTTCATCGCTGCCCACGAGCGTCGATCGGCGGCCGCGTCATAGACGATGCCCCGCTCCGGGAAATTCGCGCCCGCGAACGTGAAGGCGTGGCGCGCGTGCCCGTAAGCGTGCAACTGCCAGTCCGCGCCCGCGTCGGTCAGTTCCCGGGCAATGGCAAGCACGTCGGCCGGCGGCGCCACCGGGTCTTCCCAGCCGTGCAACAGCAGGACGCTTGCAGAGATGGGTCCCTGCCGGTCGATCCGTGGCGGCTGTAGCACGCCGTGAATGCTGATGGCGGCCACCAGGTTCGGTGGCGCCGCGCGCGCCAGGTCCAGCGCACACAGGCCGCCGAAGCAGTAGCCGACCGCGGCGATGCGGCGCGGATCGACGCCGGGGAGCGCCGTGGCGGCATCGAGTCCCGCCACCAGCCGCCGCTGCAACAGGGCACGGTCGGCCAGCATCGGATTCATCAGATGCGAGTTGTCGCCCATCGGGTCGCCGCGCACGCCCTTGCCATAGACGTCGGCGGCGAAGCAGACGTAGCCCAATGCGGCCAGCCGGTCGGCGCTGCGCTTGATGGGTTCGCTCAGGCCGCTCCACTCGTGGGCCAGCAGCACGCAGGGCGCCGATGGCCCCAGGCCGGCGGGCCGGGCCACGTAACCCTCGAAGGTTGTCGCGCCGTCGGTGTAGTCGACGAGCGTTCGTTCCAGCGCGGTGTTTTCGATGTCCATACGGATCTCCTGTCGAGTGCCGCAGGATGCCGCCGCGCGGACGTGCCGTATTGAACGTTTGGGACGCCGGACGTCGCCTCGTCAGAGATAGAAGGCCGGGCCGTCGCCCGGTTGCCGGCCAAAGTATTCGGCCAGTTGCGATGGCCCGCCGCGCGCGTAGCCGCCCGGTGTCTGGGCCAGCCGCCGCTGCCAGTTGCGGATCTGGTGCGCCTGGTCGCTGTAGCCGGACAGCGCGTCGCCATCGCCGCGTTGCACGGCCTGGATGCTCGACTGCAGCCGTTCGAGGTCCATCAGCTGCTTGGGGCCGACGCCGAGATGCCGCTCGAACCATCGGTGCAGTTGGCGCCGATTGACGGCGGTCAGCCGGGCGATGTCCTGCACTTGGCGACCCTGGCGCAACAGCGCGTGTGCCGCGGCAAGTGCGGGAAGTTCGATCGGCGCTTTCGTTGCATCCAGGCGCCGCAGCAGCCAGGCGTCGAGCCGGCCGGCAATCCGACGTGGGGACCATGCGGCGCTAAGGTCCGCCTCGAGCGCGCAGGTCGCTCCATCGCCCAGATGCGCCGCGAGGTCCATCAGGCGATCCTTGCAGTCCGCGCCAATGCCGGGGAACAGCCGCGCCAGCCCGACGCCGCTGAGCATCGCCATGACGAAATACGTGTCCGACCACGAGCGCCAGCGGCGGCTGGTCGATTGGAACCCGAGCAGCGATACTTTCGGTACCGTGGGGCCTCCCTCCATCGCATTCGGTCGCCCGAAGTTCACCGACAGCACTGCGCCCGGGTAAGGACAGGTCACGATCGGCTGCCCTTCGTACACTCCCGCGAGGTCCTGGACGAACCAGTAGCCGTTGACGTAGGGCGCCAACGCGGGGCAAGGGGCGATCACCTGGAACATGGCGGCGTGGTCGGGAAGGCGGTGCGGAAGCGGTGCGCAGGCGACGAGCGAAGTCTTGCGCAACCGATGAGGCGGAACATACCAGAAGGCGGGCTCCCGGGCGTTGCCCACGCCATGGCCGCGGATTGCCTCCGGCAGCCGCACGACTCATTCGCATCGTCCCACCCGATCGCGTCGTCGCGCCCAATCGCATCGTCCCACGCCTTCGCGCCGTTACGCCCCACTCGCGCGCCGCGCTCCTATCGCACGGCATCGACGGCGTCAACGCGCCTCTATCGTGTCACCACACCACTACCGCGTTGCGACGCTGGTGCCGTGCAGATACGGCAGGATCACGGCCTTCCAGCGCGCATAGCCCTCACCGTTCAGATGCACGCCGTCATAGGTGTAGGCACGGTCGAGGTTGCCGTCCCGGTCCGCCAGCGCGCGCCCGACGTCGATCCACTCGATCCGATCGTCCTTGGCCGCCAGCTCGGCCAGCAGTGCATTGAGTTGCGCGACCCGGCCATTGTCGCGGCCGGTGTCGCGGATCTGGCGGTTGACCGGCAGGGTGCTCTGCAGATAGATCCGTGTGCCGGGCGACACGCGTTTGACCGTGTCGACGATCTGCCGGTAGCGGTCGAACACCTGCTGCTCGTCGAACGCGCCGAGGTCGTTGATGCCGGCCATCAAAAACAGCTTGGACGGTTGCGTGCTCGCCACCGACTCGATGCGGTCCAGGATGCGCGCCGTCGAATCGCCCCCGATGCCGCGATTGACCACATCGCCGTGGCCGAGAAATTCATTCCATTCCCCCGCTTCGGTGATCGAGTCGCCGACGAAGACGATCTTGCCGGCGGGCAGCCTGGCGTCGAGCGAGCGCAGATGCTGCAGCCGCCCGGCGCTGTAGCCCGACCCGTCGTCGCGGTGCTTGAGCTTGAAGGCGAGATAACCGATGCCACCCAGGCGCTGGATCGCCATCACGGTGGCGCCGATGAACGCCAGGTTCAGCAGCAGCGACGCCACGAACAGCAGATGGATCGGACGCATGGCGGACTCTCCCAAAAAGCGGAGGCTGGGCGGCCGAGCTGCCTTCGGCAGCGGCCGCGACCATGGAAAGCTCCGCGAGCCCGATCTTCGGACGGTCCGCCGGCTTGCGTCCGTGCGACAGCAAACGCTTCTCATTTCAAAGGCGGGTTACGTTCGGGGTCTCAAGACGTACCGGGCGCACGATCCTATACATCTAATTCATATAGATGAGTTGGTTGACCTTTATGATTTGAACGCCTATGATCCGATGCACGCACCAACCCACAGAGGAGACACAACGATGATTCACGTCGTACTGCACGACGCCAAGGACACGGTGGCCGTGGCCGTGGTGGAAGGGATCGAGGCGGGCACCGAGCTCAACGCCTGGATCATGGACGAGGACCGCACCATCACGGTGACGGCGCGCCAGCCGATTCCGATCGGCCACAAGGTGGCGCTGCGCGACATGGCGCCGAACGAAACGGTCTACAAGTACGGCGTCGACATCGGCAAGGTAGTCGCGCCGATCAAGGCCGGCGAGCACGCCCACGTGCACAACATCAAGACCAAGCGCTGGTAAGCGGCGCCGCCCGTCGGTCCGCGCGGGAAGGTCCTTCGATCCCCGCCAGCGACCCAAGCCATCCGAGCCATCCAGGCGATTCCAGACATTCGAGAACCGAACACCACGCCATGTCCATCATCGATCAAAACACCACCTTCTGGGGCTACCGCCGCGACAACGGCCGGGTCGGCGTCCGCAACCACGTCATCATCCTGCCGCTGGACGACCTGTCCAACGCCGCTGCCGAGGCGGTCGCGCATGCCATCAAGGGCACGATGGCGATTCCCCATCCCTATGGCCGCCTGCAGTTCGGTCCGGATCTGGAGCTGCATTTCCGCACGCTGATCGGCGCGGGCAGCAACCCGAACGTCGCCGCCGTGGTGGTGATCGGCATCGAGGACGGCTGGACCAAGCGCGTGGTCGACGGCATTGCGAAGACTGGCAAGCCGGTGGTCGGCTTCGGCATCGAGGGCCACGGCGACCACGAGACCATCAAGCGCGCGTCCAAGGCCGCCAAGGAATTCGTGCAGTACGCCACCGCGCTGCATCGCGTCGAATGCCCGATCGCCGACCTGTGGGTGTCGACCAAGTGCGGCGAGTCGGATACGACGTCGGGCTGCGGCGCCAATCCGACCGTCGGCAATGCCTTCGACAAGCTGCATCCGCTCGGCACCACGCTGGTGTTCGGCGAGACCTCCGAGCTGACCGGCGGCGAACATATCGTGGCGGCGCGCTGCGCCAACGACGAGGTGCGCCACCAGTTCATGGCGATGTTCGAGCGCTACCAGGGCATGATCGACCGCTGGAAGACCACCGACCTGTCGGAGTCGCAGCCGACCAAGGGCAATATCGCCGGCGGCCTGACCACCATCGAAGAGAAGGCGCTGGGCAACATCCAGAAGATCGGCAAGAAGTGCACCGTCGACGGTGTGCTGGACAAGGCCGAGGAGCCGACCCATCCGGGCCTGTGGTTCATGGATTCGTCGTCGGCCGCGGCAGAGATGGTGACGCTGTGCGCGGCGTCCGGCTTCGTCGTGCATTTCTTCCCGACCGGGCAGGGCAACGTGATTGGCAACCCGATCGTGCCCGTGATCAAGCTGTGCGCGAACCCGCGCACCGTGCGCCTGATGAGCGAGCACATGGACGTCGATTGCTCCGGCCTGCTGCAGCGCGAGCTGAATCTGGACCAGACCGGCGACAAGCTGCTCGAATGCATGCTGGCGACCGCCAACGGCCGCTGGACCGCGGCCGAGGCGCTGGGCCACCGCGAGTTCGTGCTGACCCGCATCCACGAGTCGGCCTGATGAAGCGGATCTGCATCAGCGAGTTCATGGACCCGGACGCGGTGGCCGCGCTGACGCCCGGGTTCGAACTGCGCTACGAGCCCGACTGGGTCGACCGGCGCGCCGAGCTGCTGGCCGCGCTGCCTTCGGCCGACGCGCTGATCGTGCGCAATCGCACCCAGGTCGATGCCGCGCTGCTCGACAGCGCGCCGCGTCTGCGGGTGGTGGGGCGGCTCGGCGTCGGCCTGGACAACATCGATGTCGAATCGTGCAAGGCGCGCGGCATTCGCGTGATCCCGGCCACCGGCGCCAATGCGCGCTCGGTCGCCGAGTACGTCGTCACCACGGTGGCGATGCTGCTGCGCGGCGCCTATCAGAGCAGCGGCGAGGTGATGCAGGGAAAATGGCCGCGCGCGCGCCTGTCGGAGGGACGCGAGACGCTGGGCAAGACGCTGGGCCTGATCGGCTTCGGCGATATCGGCCGGCAGACCGCGGCACTCGCGCAGGCCTTTGGCATGCGCGTGCTCGCCCATGATCCGATGCTGGGCGACGACGATCCGTTGTGGCAACGCACCGACGTCGCGCCGCGCAGCCTCGATGCACTGCTCGCGCAAGCCGATGCGGTCAGCCTGCACGTGCCGCTGGTGCCGGCAACCCGGCATCTGCTCGACGCGCGGCGACTGGGCTCGATGCGGCCGGGCGCGGTGCTGGTCAACACGGCGCGTGGCGGCGTGGTCGACGAGGCTGCGCTGGCCGCGGCGCTGCGCGAGGGTCATCTGGCCGGCGCCGCGCTGGACGTGTTCGAGCGCGAGCCATTGCCGGCGGGTTCGCCGCTGGAGGGCGTGCCCAATCTGGTGCTGACGCCGCATATCGGCGGGGTCACGCGCGAAGCCAATGCGCGCGTGTCAATGCTGATCGCGCAGCAGGTGCGGCAGGCGCTGGAGGAGGGGGCCACATGAGCGCCGCCAATATGAGTGCCACCACCGGCGCCACCAACACCAGCGCCACCGACGCGGGCGCAGTCGATGCCGCACGCCTGACGCAATTGGCCGAAGCCGCGCTGCGCCGCGCCGGCGCCAGCGCGCTGCAGGCCGAAGCCACCGCCGCGGCACTGGTGCGCGCCGATATGGCAGGCCTGGCCTCGCACGGCGTGTCGCGGGTGCCGATGTATGTCGCGCATCTGCGGCGCGATCGCGTCGACGGTGCGGCCGTGCCGGTGCTGCGCACCCAGGACGGGCCACAGCGTGCCGCGCTGCTGGTCGACGCCCAATGCGGCTTCGCCTTCCCGGCCTGCGCGATGGCGATCGAGCATGCGATCGTGCGCGCGCGCGAACTTGGCGTCAGCGTGGCAGCGGTCACCAACAGCCATCACTTCGGCGCCGCCGCCTCGCATCTGGAGCCGGTGGCCGCGGCCGGCATGATCGGCATCGCGCTGGGCAACTCGCCGGCCGCGATGCCGGCCTGGGGCGGGCGCAAGCCGCTGTTCGGCACCAATCCGATCGCCGCGGTGTTTCCGCGCCGAGGCGCCGCGCCGGTGGTGATCGACCTGTCGCTGTCGGAGGTCGCGCGCGGCAAGATCATGGTCGCCGCCAAGGCGGGCAAGCCGATCCCGCTGGGCTGGGCGCTCGACGAAGCCGGCGAGCCGACCACCGACGCGGCGGCCGCGCTGCGCGGCTCGATGCTGCCTGCGGGCGGCGTCAAGGGCGCGATGCTGGCGCTGCTGGTCGAGCTGCTGGTGGTGTCGCTGGCCGGGGCGCAGTTCGGCGCCGAGGCCGATTCCTTCTTCGAGGATGCGGGCGGCCGGCCGCGCATCGGCCAGGTCTTCCTGGTGCTGGACCCGGCCGCCTTCAGCGGCGAGCCGGTCTATCACGATCGTGTCGAGGCGCTGCTGGCGGCGATGTTGGCCGATCCGGGCACGCGCCTGCCCGGCGCGCGCCGCGAGGCATCGCAACAACGTGCCAGCCGCGAGGGCATTGCCGTGCCCGCCCCGCTGCTGGCCGAACTGGAGGCGCTGGCCGGGGAGGGTAGTCCGGCCTAGCAAGCGTCAGCTCTCGCCGGCCCCGGGGCAGCGCCATCCATGCGCTGCCCCTCAGGGCCGACCCCACAAGCCGAGGTCCGCAAAGTACGGATGGCGGCAAACAAAGGAGACAAACCATGCATCGCCTGTTGATCCGCTCCATGCTGCGGCATGTGGCCGCGTTGTCCGTTGCATTGTCCGCCGTCACCGCTGTCACCGCGGCCGCGCCCGCGGCGGCCCAGGGGCCCGCCGACTATCCGAGCAAGCCGATCCGCTATGTGGTGCCGTTCGCGCCGGGCGGCCTGACCGACATCATGGCGCGCATGGTCGGCCATCAGCTGTCGGAGGAGTGGGGCAAGCCGATCGTCATCGACAACAAGCCGGGCGGCAATGCCAATATCGGCGCCGACCAGGTGGCCAAGGCCCCGGCGGACGGCTACACCTGGCTGGCTGTCACGCTGACGCACGCGTCCAACGTCACGCTGTTTCCGAAGCTGCCGTTCAATATGCAGAAGGACCTGGTGCCGGTGGCGCGCATCGCTTCGTCGCCGATGACCGTGGTGGTGCCGGCCAATTCGCCGATCCAGTCGATGAAGGACCTGGTCGAGGCGGCGCGCAAGGGCAAGCTCAATGCGGGCTCGAGCGGCAACGGCACGCCGCCGCATCTGACGCTTGCCCTGTTCGAGAGCCTGACCGGCACCAAATTGACGCACGTGCCGTACAAGGGTGGTGCACCGTCGATGACCGACCTGATCGGCGGGCAGATCGACGTGGTGTTCTCCAACTTCCCCGAGTCGCTGGCCTACGTCAAGGGCGGCAAGCTGCGCGCGCTGGCGGTGACCACGCGCGAGCGCCATCCGCTGCTGCCCGATGTGCCGACGGTCGGCGAAGTCGGCTTTCCCGACCTGCTGGTCGAGAACTGGACCGGCATGATGATGCCGGCCGGCACGCCGAAGCCGGTGATCGACAAGGTCGGCACGGCGGTGGCCAGGATGGTCGAGGTCAAGTCGGTGCGCGACCGTATCGTGGCCGCCGGCTTCTCGCCCGCGCCGCAGGCGAGCGCGCCCTTTACCGACTACTTCCAGGGCGAGGTCGCGCGCTGGGCCAAGCTGATCGACCAGAAGGGCATCCGCGCCGAGTAGGTCGGAGGCCGCGTCGAGGGCGGGCGCCGAACGCGGGCGTCGAACCGGGGCGTCGAACCCGGGCGCCGAACCCGGGCGCCGAACCCGGGCGTCGAACCCGGGCGTCGAACCCGGGCGCCGAACCCGGGCGCCGAACCGGAAGGGTCGCAACCCCGGGGTTCGAGACGATCTTCAACACGGTGGGGGCGGGTGGCGGCAGTCATCCATGTTATATAGACGTTCCGTTCCAGTGCCGCCGGGCAACCGGCGGCGGCGCGGAACCGGCATCGTGCCAATCCATCCGTCCAGGGAGATCGTTGAAGGTGGGCGCAGAATTCGAAGCAGGCGCGGCAATCGGCGGCGTGCTGTACAAGGACGTCAAGCGGGCCATCCTGGCCGCGCTGGCCGCCGGCGAGTGGAAGCCGGGCGAGGCGATTCCGGCCGAACGCCGGCTGGTGGAGCGCTTCGGCGTGTCGATCGGCACGCTGCGCAAGGCGATCGACGAACTGGTGGCGGAGAACATCATGATCCGCCATCAGGGACGCGGCACCTTTGTCGCGACCCACCGGCAGGAGGATCATTTCTTCCGTTTCTTCCGCGTGGTGCGCGAGGACGGGCATCGCGCCTTTCCCAGCGTGCGGCTGGCCAAATTCCGGCGCGGCAAGGCCAGCAGGGAAGAGGCGCTGGCGCTCGGCATCGCACCGGGCGAGCGGGTCTTCCATTTCATCAACGTGCTGTCGCTGGACGGCAGGCCGGTGATGACCGATGCGATCACGGTGCCCGAAGCGCTGTTCGAAGGGCTGACCGAGACCATGCTGCGCGAGCGGCCCAACACGCTGTACAACTTCTATCAGGACGCCTTCGGCATCAACGTGATCCGCACCGAGGAGCGCCTGCGCGCGGTGCTGGCCGACGAGGACGACCATCGGCTGCTGGAGGTGCCGGTGGGCGGCCCGCTGCTGCAGATCACGCGGATCGCCTCGTCGTATCACGACCGGCGCGTCGAGCGCCGCGTCTCCCGGCTCGACACCACCGCGCACGAGTTCGCGATCTCGCAGCCGTAGACCGCGTCACCGCAACCGCGTCGCCACGTCACCGCGTCACCGCGTCACCGCAACCGCGTCGCCACGTCACTGCGTCACCGCAACCGCGTCGCCACCTCACCGCGTCGCCACCTCACCGCGTCACCGCGTCACCGCGTCGCCATGCCATTCCCGCGCATGCGGGAATCCAGCGACTGTGGGAAGCCACCGGGTCCCCGCATGCGCGGGGACGACGCATTTTCCTGCTGCTTCAGCTCGCGCGGCGCTTGCCCGTCTTCTTCGTCGCGCATTCGATGCAGCGTCCGCGCAGCGTCAGCTCGTGCTGCTCGACCACGAAACCGGGCGGCGTGATCTCTTCCAGGTGCCCGGGGCACCCTTCCAGCGGAAACACGCGGTCGCAGGTCAGGCACTGGAAGTAGTGCTTGTGGACGACCGCGTCCGGCGCAGCCGCGACCTCGTAGCGGTCGGCCTGGCCCGGCAGCGGCACCGCCACCAACCCTCCTTCCTGCAGCATGGCGCGGATATTGCGGTAGACCGTCGCGAGTCCGAGCGTCGGCACCGTGCGCTGCGCGGCGGCCAGAATCTCGGCAGGGCTCAGCGGCCGGGCGGCCTCGCGCAGCGCGCCCAGCACCGCCTCGCGTTGACGGGTCATGCGTTCCATAGATAGAATGATAATGAAAATCCGTTATCAATAAGGCGCGCCGTCGCTCGGCAGCGTCACCGCAGACCGTATTGTCGCCGCTTCTTGTCCTGCTTGCGGCTTCCCTTGCCGGCCGCGCACGCCGCGGGGCATGGCGGTCGTGGTGGTCGCGCGTCGTTGTTCACCCTTCGTCCAATCATGTCCACGCCGACTTCATCGCCTGCGCGGCTGCCCGCGCGGCTGTCCGCGACTTTGCCCGCGCGCCCGTCCACGCGGACATTGCGCGCGGTCCATCCGCTGCAGCCTCTCGCCGCCGCCGTGTTTGCCGCCGGCCTGTTCCCCTTCGCCGCGCTTGCCGAATCCGCCGAGGCCGCGGAGCGCGACGAAGCGGTGCTGCCCGAGGTCGCGGTGGTCACCTCCGGCGCCGCATCGTACAACCCCGACGAGGCCGGCGGCGCGACCCGCACCGACACGCCGCTGCGCGAGGTACCGCAGGCGGTGCGCGTGGTGCCGCGCGCGATGATCGATGACATCGGCGCTACGCGGCTGGAGCAGACCTTCGACTACGTCAGCGGCATTGCGCGCCAGGACAGCTTCGGAGGCCTGTGGGACAACTTCGCGGTGCGCGGCTTTGCCGGCAACGAAAACACCGGCACCGGCTATCTGGTCAACGGCTTCGTCGCCAATCGGGGCTTCACCGCGCCGCGCGACGTTGCCACCATCGAGCGCGTCGAAGTACTGAAGGGCCCGACCTCGTCGCTGTATGGCAGCGGGGAGCCGGGCGGCACGCTGAACCTGGTCACCAAACAGCCGCAGTTCAAGCCGGCGCAGAACTACGAGGTGGAAGTGGGCAATCGCGACCGCTACCGGGTCGCGGCCGATGTCACCGGACCGCTGGGCGAGAACGTCGCCGGCCGGCTGATCGCGGTGGGCGACCACCAGGGCAGCCAGCGCGCCTTTGTCGACAGCCAGCGCTATCTGCTGGCACCCTCGCTGACGTGGACGCTCGGCGCCAATACGGTGATCCAGTACGCCGGCGAATGGCAGCGCTTCTCCACGCCGCTGGACCGCGGCATCGTCGCGGTCGACGGCCGTCTCGACGCGGTGGGCCGCAAGACCTTCCTCGGCGAACCCACCGATGGCGACATTCGCCTGGACAGCCAGTCGCATCAGCTCGGCGTCGAGCATCAGTTCTCGCCGGCCTGGAAGGGCCGGCTGTCGCTGGCCTATCGCGGCGGCTCGCTGGAAGGGTATTCGACCGAGCCGTTCGCGCTGTCCGCCGACGATCGCACGCTGCGGCGCCAGCGCCGATACCGCGACTACCAGTCCGACGACACTGCGCTGCAGGCCGACCTGACCGGCCGCATCGACACCGGGCCGCTGTCGCACACGCTGCTGGTGGGCTTGGACGCCTATCGCTTCAGCAGCAGCCAGGTGCAGCTGCGCGGCAACCCGACCGCCGCGGCGCCGTATCCGATCGACATTTACGAGCCGGTCTACGGCGCGACACCGCCGCCGTTGTTGCCGAACACCGATACGCACGAGCGGCAGACCAATATCGGCCTGTACGCGCAGGACCAGATCGCGTTCGGCGAGCGCTGGCGCGTGCTCGGCGGACTGCGGGTCGACTCGTATCGCCAGACGCTCGACAACCGTCTGCGCGGCACGCGCGTCGAGCAGGACCAGACCGCGGTGTCGCCGCGCCTGGGCCTCGCCTACCTGGCCAGCAACAACGTGACGCTGTTCGCCAATGCCAGCCGGTCCTTTCGTCCCAATCCCGGCAGCAACGCCGCCGGCGAGCCCTTCACGCCGGAGCGGGGCCGCGCCGTCGAAGCGGGCCTGAAGTTCGAGACCGACGATCGCCGCCTCGGCGCGACGCTGAGCGCGTTCTCGATCCACAAGCGCAATGTGCTGACCGCCGATCCGGCCGATCCCTCCTTCTCGACCACCGCCGGCGAGGCGCGCAGCCGCGGTCTCGAGCTCGACGTGGCGGGCCGCGTCGGCCAGCATTGGCGCGTGTCGGGCAGCGTCGCGCTGACCGATGCCGAGATCACCGCGGATACCCGGCTGCCGGCCGGCACGCCGCTGCGCAATATCCCGCGCACCAGCGCCAGCGCGCTGGCGGTCTACGAGGATGCGGCGCCGTGGGGCCAACGCTATGGCGTCGGCGCCGGCGTGCGCTATATCGGCAAGCGCTCGGGCGACAGTGCCGACAGCTTCACGCTGCCGTCGTACACGCTGGTCGATCTGCTGGCCTACTGGCAGCTCAGCAAGCAGGCCCGGCTGACGCTGAACGTGCACAACCTGTTCGACCGCGACTACTACGCCAGCTCCTACAGCGCGCTGTGGATTGCGCCCGGAGCCGGGCGCACGATCCGGCTCGGGCTGCGGTTGAGCTACTGACGCGATGCGACGGCCCGCCGCCATGTTGCCGATCGAACCGATGCCGCCCGGTCCTCCGCGTTCGCCACGCCGCCGACGGCTGCTGGGCGTGGGCGCGGCCTCGCTGCTCTCGCCCGTGCTGGCGCAAGGCACGGGCACGGGCATGAAGGCCGCTGCCGAGCGCACCGTGCGCGTGATCGGCCCGTGGGAGCTGTCGAGCCTGGACCCGCTGCGCGGCGGCTATCTGTTCGCGCGCATGCAGGTCGCCGAGACGCTGGTCGACTATGACGCGCAGGCGCGGCCGGTGGCCGGGCTGGCATCGCGCTGGCAGGTGTCAGGCGACGGGCTCGTATGGCGCTTTGCGTTGCGCGAGGGCGCGCGCTTCCATGACGGCGCGCCGGTGCGCGCGGCGGATGTCGTGCAGGCATTGCGGCGCGCATTGCATCCGGCCGGCGTGCTGGGCCAGGCGCCCATCGTCGCGATCGATGCCGCGATCGATGCGCAATCCGGCGAAGTGGTGCGGATTCGCTTGCGCCAGCCGTTTCCGGCGCTGCCGGCGCTGCTGTCGCACAGCAGCACGCAGATCCTCGCGCCGGCTTCCTTTGGGGCCGATGGCGCGGTTCGCGCGATCGTCGGTTCGGGGCCTTACCGCATCGTCACGCTCGAGCCGCCGCAGCGCTTTTCGGTGGCGGCCTTCGACGGCTGGCAGGGACCGGCCCCCGCGGTGCGCCGCGCCAGCTATCTGGCAGTCGGCCGCGCCGAGATGCGGGCGCTGATGGCCGAGGCCGGCCAGGCCGAACTCGCCTACGGGCTCGATCCGGGCAGCGTGGCGCGGCTGCGGCGTGGCGACGCGGTGCGCTTGCACCAGCAGCCGATTCCGCGCACCACCGCACTGAAGCTCAACGCCGGCCATCCGCTGCTCGCCGACGTGCGCGCGCGGCAAGCGCTGTCGCTGGCGCTGGATCGGCGCGGCATCGCGCAGGCGGTGCTGCGCGAGCCGTCGCTGGCCGCCACGCAGCTGTTTCCGCCTGCGCTGGCCGGCTGGCATCGCGGGGATCTGCCGCCGCTCGCGCACGACCCCGTACGCGCCCGTGCGCTGCTCGCCGACCTCGGCTGGCGGCCTGGCACCGACGGCGTGCTCGCGCGCAACGGCAAGCGTTTCGCGCTGACGCTGCAGACCTTCCCCGATCGCCCCGAACTGCCGGTGATAGCCGCCGCGATCCAGGAGCAGCTGCGCCTGGTCGGCGTGCAGATTCGCGTGGCAGTGGGCAACTCCAGCGAGATTCCGCTGGGCCATCGCGACGGCACGCTGGAGATGGGCCTGATCGCGCGCAACTATGGCGCGGTGCCCGATGCGTTCGGCGCGATCGCTCAGGACTTCGGTGCGGCAGGCGGCAAGGGCGCCGAGAAGGGCGGCGATTGGGGCGCGATGGGCTGGTCGTCGCCGACGCTGACGCGCGCCCTGGCGGCGATGTCGTCGGCCGCCGGCACGGCGCGCGCGCAAGCCCTGCGCGAACAGATCGCCGGTGCGCTGCACGACGGCCTGCCACTGGTGCCGGTGCTCTGGTATCAGCAGACGCTCGCTGCCAGCCCGCAACTGGCCGGCGTGTCGATCGACCCCTTCGAACGCAGCTACCGGCTCACCGAATTGCAATGGATCCGATGACGTCACCGAACCCTCAGGGCCAACTGGCCGCGGCAAGCCTCGGCGAATCTGTCCCGGCATCGCACGATGCCGCGCGCCATCGGCGCGCCAACCCTGTCGCCAGCCTGGTCGCGCGCGTGCTGCTCCAGCGCGGCCTGCAGGCCGCGGTCGTCGCCGCGCTGGTCGGCAGCCTCAGCTTCCTGATGATGCGCCTGCTGCCGGGCGATATGGCGTTTCGCATCGCCGCCGGCCGCTATGGCTACGACATGGTGACCGCCCAGGCGGCCGATGCCGTGCGCGCCGAACTCGCCCTCGATGGCCCCTGGCTTGACGGCCTGCTGGCGTGGTGGTCGCGGCTGCTGCATCTGGACCTCGGCAGCTCGACCGTGACGGGCGCACCGGTCGCCGCCGAGATCGCGCATCAGCTGGGCCACACGCTGTGGCTGGCGCTGGCCGCGCTGGCCGTGTCGACGCTGATCGCGCTGCCGTTGGGCTTTGCCGCCGGCAGGCGCGCCGGCGGCAGCACCGACCGTGCCACGCTGGCGCTGTCGGTGCTGCTGCGCGCGCTGCCGCCGTTCGTGCTGGGCATCCTGCTGGTGCTGGCCTTCGCGGTCGAACTCGACTGGCTGCCGGCCGGGGGGCACGGCGAGCACGGCAGCTGGATTGCGCCGGCGCTGACGCTGGGGCTGGGCTTGGCCGCCACCGCGATGCGCGTGGCGCGCGATGCGATGGCGGGCGTGGTGGCCGCGCCGTACTGGCTGTTCGCGCGCACCAAGGGCCTGTCGGACCGGGTCGCGATGGCACGGCACGGCGTGCGCAATGCCGCGGTGCCGGTGGTCGCCTATCTCGGCGTGCAACTGGTCTATCTGCTCGAGGGCGTGGTGGTGGTCGAGACGCTGTTCGCGTGGCCCGGCATCGGCCATGCGCTGGTGCACGCGATCTTCGGCCGCGATGTGCCGATGATCCAGGGCACCGCGCTGACGATGGGCCTGCTGTTCGTGGCCTTGAACGCCGCGGTCGACCTCGCCTGCATGGCGATCGATCCGCGACTGCGGGCGAGGGTCTCACGATGAGCGAAATGGCAAGCCTGACCTCGAAGGGGGCATGGTCGGTGGCCACGTCGCGCCGGCGAATCGCCTTGCTGCTGATCGTGCTGCTGGCGCTGTTCGCCATCGTCGGTCCGTGGGCGGCGCCGCGCGCGCCGTTCGAGCAGGACCTGTACGGCGTGCTGCAGGCCCCCACGATGGCCGAGCCGCTGGGCACCGACCATCTGGGCCGCAGCGTGCTGGCCCGCACCGCGCATGCCACGCGGCTCTCGCTCGGCCTCGCGCTGCTGTGCGTGCTGTCGGCCGCGCTGCCCGGCACGCTGCTTGGCCTGTTTGCCGCCTGGCGCGGCGGCTGGGTCGATCGGGTGGCAGGCGCACTGGCCGACGCCGTGCTGGCGCTGCCGGGTTTGCTGCTGGTGCTGCTGCTGTCGGCGCTGGCGCCGGGCGCGATGTGGCCGCTGTATCTGGGGCTGTCGCTGGTGCTGTGGGTCGAGTATTTCCGTGTCGCGCGGGCCAGCGCGCAGATCGTGCTGCGCAGCCACCATGTCGAGGCCGCGCGCCTGCTCGGCTTCGGCCCGCGCTATATCGCGCGATGGCACCTGCTGCCGGAGCTGGCGCCGGTGCTTGGCACGCTGAGCAGCTTCGGCCTCGGCGCGGCGGTGCTGGCGCTGGCCGCGATGGGCTTCGTCGGCATGGGCGTGCAGCCGCCGATGGCCGAGCTCGGCCTGATGATGACCGAGCTGCTGCCCTATGCGGCCGAGGCACCGTGGGCCATCGCCAGTCCGATCGCGGTGCTGGCACTGGCGATCCTGGCGCTGGCGCTGCTGAACGATCGCACGCGTGGCGGGGTGTCGCGATGAGCGAGCACAAGGATCTCGTCATCGACGGCCTGCACGGCGACCGCGTGGGCCGCCTGCTCGGCGTGCGCGAGCTGTCGGTCGCCAGTGCCGACGGCGTGCTGCTGCAGCCGGTGTCGTTCGAACTGCAGGCCGGCCGCGCGCTGACGCTGCTGGGGGAAACCGGCTCCGGCAAAAGCCTGCTGGCCCATGCCGTGATGGGCTCGCTGCCATCGGGCCTGCGCGCCAGCGGCCGCCTCGCCGGCCATGGCTGGCAGTGCGAGGCCGACGATATGCGCGTGCGGCGACCGCTTTGGGGCCGCGAACTGGCGCTGCTGCCCCAGGAACCGTGGTTCGCGCTGGACCCGCTGATGCGCGTCGACGCGCAACTGGCGGAGACCTATCGCTTGGTCGCTCAGGAATCGCGACGGAGCGCCGCGCACCACGCCGCGCAGGCGCTGCGCGCGGTCGGCCTGGGACATGCCGCACGCGCATGGCCGACCGCCTTGTCCGGCGGCATGGCGCAGCGCGCGGCGTTCGCGATCACGCGCGCCGGCGATGCGCCGATCCTGATCGTCGACGAACCGACCAAGGGCCTGGACCGGATCTGGCGCGACGATCTGGTGGCGCGCCTGCGCGCGGCGCTGGAGCAGGGCTGCGCGGTGTTGACCATCACGCACGATATCGGCGTGGCGCGCGCGCTGGGCGGCGACACGATGGTGATGCTCGATGGCCGCGTCGTCGAGCGCGGCCAGACCCACGCGGTGCTGAGCGCGCCGTCGCACGACTACACGCGCGCGCTGATCGCCGCCGAGCCCGCGGCATGGCCGCGCCGGGCGATCCCGGCCCCGGGCGGCGAAGTGCTGCACGCCCGCGCGTTGAGCAAGCGTTTCGGCAACCATGTGCTGTTCGACGGCCTGGACCTGACGCTGCATGCCGGCGAACGCGTGGCGGTCACCGGACCCAGCGGCAGCGGCAAATCGACGCTGGGCAATGTGCTGCTCGGCCTGGCCAAGGCCGACCGCGGCAGCGTGCGCCGGGCCGGCGGCATCGCGCCGGTTCGCTACCAGAAGCTCTATCAGGATCCGGCCGGCGCCTTCGCGCCGCATATTCCGCTTGGCCGTGCGCTGCACGACCTGATCGCGCTGCACCGGCTCGAACGCGCGCCGCTGCGGCCCTGGATGGAACGACTCGGGCTGTCCGCCGATCTGCTGACGCGCCTGCCGGGCGCGGTCTCCGGCGGCGAACTGCAGCGCTTCGCCCTGCTGCGTGCGCTGCTGCTGCGGCCCGCCTTCCTGTTCGCGGACGAGCCGACCTCGCGGCTCGATCCGGTCACGCAGCGCAATACCATCGACCTGATCGTCGAGGCGGCGCAGGAATCGGACTGCGCGCTGATGCTGGTCACGCACGATCCCGATCTGGCCGCCAACGTGGCGGCGCGCACGCTGGCGTTCTGACGAACACCGGACCGGTCGACACAGCCCAACCACCCATGATGTCGTTGCGGCCAAGGCGGGAAGCCAGCGTCTTCGAAAGCCATTTGGCCCCCGCATTCGCGGCGACGACCGGCTTTGCCGGCAAAAAGAAAGCGCCCGCGAGGCGGGCGCCGTCGAACTGACATCGGTATCGCAGATCCTCAATCGAAGATCTCGTGCCAGATGCTCTTCTTGCGGTAGTGCTTCTGCTCGCGATAGCGGTCATCGTCGCGATAGCCGCGGTCATACCCCCGATCATGGCCGCGCGGATCGACCGGCCGTTGCGGCGCGGCGGCCTGAGGGGCTTGCGCGACCGGCGCCTGTTCGGCCGAGGCGCGCTCCAGGATCTTGTCGAGCTCGCCGCGATCGAGCCACACGCCGCGGCATTTCGGGCAGTAGTCGATTTCGACACCCTGGCGTTCGGCCATCACCAGCGTGGTTTCGGGGCAAACGGGACATTGCATGGCTGCTCTCCTTGAGTGTGTCTACCGTTGTCAGACCCCTCCGGATAAGGTTGGTTCGGTGACAAGGTGGACAGTACTGCGCTTGATGCCCGCCATGCCGGGCGGCAAGCCGCTATGTCCCCTTGCAGTTCGCCGGGCCTCCTGATTGGGTGACGGCCCCCAGGGTGCCAGCGTTCACTGCTTTGGAATCCCCGCCAGCGTGGCCGCCGCCGACCACCGCTTGATCTCGTGGAGCTGGAATTGCCGCAGCACGTCAGCACCGCCGGCGAAGATCTGGCCATTGGTGCGGCCGATGAACTCCGCGGCGTCCTTGCTGTTGAAGATCTCGACCGCGGCCTGGCTAAGCTTCTCGACGATCGGCTTGGGCGTACGGGCCGGCGCGAACAGCGAGACCCAGTTGATCATGTAGTAATCCTTGAAGCCCAACTCCTGCAGCGTCGGCACATTGGGCTGCACCTCCAGCCGCTTGTCGCCGGTGACGGCCAGAATGCGGGTCTTGCCGGTCTGCGCGAGCGCTGCCGCGGCGGTGTAGTCCGACAGCGCGAAGTCAACCTGGCCACCGGCCAGATCGGCCACCGCGGGGGCGGCGCCCTTGTACGGAATGGCCACGGCCTTGACGCCGGCCTGCTTCAGGAACAGCTCGGTGGCGATCTGGTACGAGGCCGAGCCCGAGCCATAGCTGAGCTTGCCCGGCTTGGCCTTGCCGTCGCGGATCAGGTCTTGCACCGTGCGATAGGGTGAGCTGGCCGGCACCGACAGCACCATCGCGCCGTAATAGAGCCGCGCCACCGGCGCGAAGTCCTTGATCGGGTCGTAAGGCAGCGACTTGAATTGCACCGCGTTGGTGGCCATGGGCGAATTGCTGGCGACGAACAGCGTGTAGCCGTCCGGATCGGCGCGCGCCACTGCTTGTGCTGCGATGAAGCTGTTGGCGCCGGGCCGGTTTTCCACCACGAAGGGCTGCCCGAAGCGGGCCTCCAGCTTCTGCGCGAGGAAGCGCGCCGTGCCGTCCGAACCGGTGCCCGGCGGGAACGACACCACGATCTTGACCGGCTTGCTCGGATAGCCGGCAGCCGCGGACGCCGCATCACCGGCGCGCGCCGGCGCGGTCGGCACCATTGCCAGTGCGACCACCGACGCCGTGATCCAGGTTCCGGCCCGCGCACCCTTCCACATATCCATCAACGCATGATGCATCTCTTTGTCTCCTTGCGGACGTTGTGATTCCCGTCCTGTCGAACCAGGCCACAGGCTAAGTGCGCCGCAGCGGCCGGGCAACTGTCCGGCGAGCATATCGCTTATGCGCATGCCGCATGGGCGGCGATCCCACCTCCGAGCGGCCATGCGGATGCCTTGCCGCCGGATTTTCGTTATGCCGCCGCCGCAATGGGCGCGCGCCCTCCGCCTCGCTAAGCTGGCCGGCACATTGGCATTGAACGTTTGCAATGCGCGTTTGCAGTGAACGAACCGACAGGAGGGGGAGTGGACACGGCCAGCCAAATCGTGATTCGACCGGCGCAGCCCGATGGGGAACTCGCGCCATTGCGGGCGCAAGTCCGCGCATTTCTTGCCGAGACCGTCGGCGACCGCCCGCCGCAGAAGCGGGCGCAAAGCTGGTCCGGCTATGACCCTGCATTCAGCCTGGCGCTCGGCGCCAAGGGTTGGATCGGCATGACCTGGCCGAAGGCCTTCGGCGGCCAGGAGCGCTCGATGCTGGAGCGCTACGTGGTGCTGGAGGAGCTGCTGGCAGCGGGAGCCCCGGTGGGCGCTCATTGGGTCGCCGAGCGGCAGAGCGGTCCGCTGCTGATGCGCTATGCGGACCCGGAAGTGGCGCGGGAGATCGTGCCCCGCATCACACGCGGCGAGCTGCGCTTCTGCATCGGCATGAGCGAACCGGATTCCGGTTCGGACCTGGCCTCGATCCGCACCCGTGCCGATCGCGTCGACGGCGGCTGGGTCGTCAACGGCACCAAGCTGTGGACGTCGAACGCGCACCGCTCGCAGTACATGATTGCGCTCGTGCGTACCGACCGCAATGCCGACGACAAGCACAAGGGCCTGTCGCAGTTGCTGGTCGACATGCAATCGGAGGGCCTGCAGGTCCGGCCGATCCGCAACCTGGCCGGCGAAGAGCACTTCAACGAAGTGGTGTTCGACAACGTCTTCGTGCCCGACCGCATGGTGATCGGCGAGCCGGGGCAGGGATGGGCGCAGGTTACCGCCGAGCTGACCTTCGAGCGCAGCGGACCGGAGCGCTATCTGAGCAGCTACGCGCTGCTGGCCGAGATGGTCGGGCACGCCGATGCCGACGACGCCCGGCACGCGGTCGAGCTCGGCTATCTGGTGGCCGAGCTGAGCAATCTGCGGCAGATGTCGCGCGGCATCGCGGCGATGCTCCATCGTGGCGAGAATCCGCAGTTGGCGGCGGCCAACGTCAAGGATCTCGGCGCGCTGTTCGAACAGCGCATTCCCGAGGTCGCGCACCAGCTGTTCGGGCACGAGCTGCGTCACGACGGCTCGCCCTTCGTTGCTACCCATTGCCACCTGACGCAAACCGTGCCCTCGTTCTCCCTGCGGGGCGGCACGCGCGAAATTCTGCGGGGAATCATTGCCAGGGGGCTGGGAGTCCGATGAGCGAACTCGAACTGGAACTGGAACTGGAACAGATGCTGGCCGACAGCGCGCAGCGACTGTTCGCCAACGAAGTCACCACCGCGCAGCTCGAAGCCGCCGAGCGCGGCGAATGGCAGGCCGAGTTGTGGCGCACCGTGGAGGACAGCGGGCTGACGCGGCTGTTCGCCGGCGAAGACGATGGTGGCGCCGATGCGGACTGGCAGCAGGGATTGCCCGCGCTGCTGGCCGCAAGCCGCACGCTGGCGCCGATTCCCTTTATCGACACCGCGGTGAGCGGTTGGGTGCTGGCCCAGCTGGGCATGGCGATGCCCGACGGACCGATTGCGCTGGCCGTGCCGGCCGGACACGCCGACGCCGAACGGGCGGTAGCGCGCTCGCGTGCCGAAGGTTGGCGGCTCGAGGGCACGGTAGCCGTGCCGTGGGGCCGGCATGTCCGCCATGTGGTGGTCCGGGCGATCGACCGCCAGCCCTTCGGCCGCGCCGTGTGGCTGCTGGTGCCGACCGCCGGGTGCGGCGTCGAGACCAGCGCGAATCTTGCCGGCGAGCCGCGCGATCGGCTGCGCTTCGACGACACGCTGGCTGCCGCCGCGGTGGTGGTGGAAAACCCTGCCGACGAGGCGATGCTCGGTGCCGTGGCGCCACCGTCGCAGCCGTCCCCCCTTGGGGCGCTGATGCGCGCGATCCAGATTGCCGGTGTGCTCGAACGCGTGCTGAACCAGACCGTGCAGTACGCCACCGAGCGGATCCAGTTCGGCCGGCCGATCGCCAAATTCCAGGCGATCCAGCAGCAATTGGCGATGCTCGCCAACGAGGTGGTTGCCGCCCGCATGGCGGTGGCCAGCGCCTGCGTGGCCATGCGTGCGGCCGGCTGGGAAGACCAGGCGATGGTGGCGAAGGTGATCTGCGGCAATGCCGCCGGCCGCGCCGCCGCGATCGCGCATCAGGTCCATGGCGCGATCGGCTTCACCCACGAGCACTCGCTGCACTGGTCGACCCGCCGCCTGTGGAGCTGGCGCGCCGAATACGGCAGCGAAGCGTACTGGGCGGGCCAGATCGGTGCGCAGGCGATTCGCGCCGGCGGCGCCGCGCTGTGGCCGCGCGTCACCGCGCCGCAGGCGGCCTGACTGATTCGGCGCGCCACGCAGCGACATGCGATGGCGCCCAACGCAACGGGCATCACCGAGCGAAACACACGCAACAGAGCGGGCGCCAAGGCCCGCATCAGGAGACATCATGAGACTTACCGGCTTGCTTCGGACGCTGCTGCTCGCCAGCGTCGGGTGCATCAGCGCCGCCGCCAGCGGCATGGCAGCGGCCGAGTCGGCCAGCGATTTCCCCTCGCGGCCGCTGCGCATCATCGTACCGTTCACCTCGGGCAGCGGCTCGGACTCGTCGGCCCGCTTCTACGGCGAGGCACTCGGCCGCGCATTGGGGCAGCCGGTAGTGGTGGAGAACCGCCCCGGCGCCAACGGCGTGATCGGCATCCAGGCGCTCAAGAGCGCCCCGGCCGACGGCTACACGATCCTGCTGGCGAGCAACTCGCCGTTGTCGGTCAATCCGATCGTGCTGAAGAACCTGCCCTACGATCCGCTCGCCGATCTGCGTCCGGTGGCGGGCCTGAGCCGGAACATGAATGTCTTTCTCGTACCGATCGATTCGCCGCTGAAGACGCTGGCCGATGTGGTGGCGGCGGGCAAGAACAAGCCGCTGAGCGTCGGCACCTATTCGGCGGGGTATCGGTTGGCCGCCGCATGGTTCGGCAATCTGGCGGGCATCCGGCTCGTCAATATCCCGTACAAGGGCCAGGCCCAGATCATGACCGACATCATCGGCCGGCAGCTCGACCTGGCCGTGGTCGACACCAGCGGCGCACTGACGCTGATCCGCCAGGGCAAGGTGCGCGCGCTGGCGGTGTCGGGCGAGAAGCGCCATCACGAGCTGCCCGAGGTGCCGTCGGTGCGCGAGCTCGGCTATCCGGACTACGTGCAGTACAGCTGGGTCTCGTTCTACGTGCGCGCGCAGACGCCGGACGATATCGCCGACAAGCTGGCCGGCGCGATGCAGTCGATCCTGAAGACACCGGAATCGCTGGCCTTCCTGGCCACCAAGGGCAGCGACCTGATGCCCTATCCCCCGCAGACCATGCGGTCCTTCCACCAGGCCGAGATCGCGCGCTTCAAGCGTGTCGCGCAGGCTGCCGGCATCCAGCCGGAATGATGGCTAGACCGGCAGGCCGCGGACGGTTTCGCTGAGCATCGCGCGCAGCAGGGAGACGAAGGGATGCGTATGGACATTGTTGTGCCAGCACAGATGCACCGGGATGGCGAGCGCCGGGTCGTCGATCGCGATGAAGCGCACGCCCGGATGGCGGCACAGCACCGGCGCCAGATAGCTCGGCACCATCGCGTACATGTCGGTGCCGGTGATCGCATCGGCGACGGCCAGATAGCTGGTCATCGTACAGGCGATGTTGCGCTGCTGGCCGTGCTTGGCGAAGTAGCGATCGACCATGCGGGTCACCACGCCGAACTGCGAGATGTCCAGGCACGGCCGCCGCGCCAGCTCGGCGGCACCGGGCGTCTCGCCCAGCTGGGCGTTGCCCGCATCGCACAGGCAGCCGAACGGCGCGGTAAACAGCAGCTCCGATCGCAAGGCCTCGGATTCGACCGGGTAGAAGGCCACCATCACGTCGATGGCGCCGCTGGTCATCGCGCTCAGCCCGCTTGGCATCGGCACCGGATGCATGCGCACCCGCGCGCGCGGCGCGACCTCGCGCAGCCGGGCGAGAAAGGCCGGCGCGATCAGCGCCTGCAGCGAGTCGTTGATGCCGATCGCGTAGGCGCCGGTTTCCTGCGCGGGGTCGTAGCGCTCGCTCTGCGTGTAGATGCTCTCGATGGTGCGCAGCGCGGCATCGAGCGCCTGCTGCAACTCCTGCGCGCGGCGTGTCGGCAGCATCCTCGCGGCGCTCTTGATCAGCAGCGGATCGCCGAATTCCTCGCGCAGCCGCTCGAGCATGCGGCTGGTCGACGGCTGGCTGCTGTCCAGGCGCCGCGCCGCTTCGCTGACGCTGCGGCTTTCGAGCAGCGCGGCCAGCACCACCAGCAGGTTCAGGTCCTTGTGCCGCAGTTCGGCCAGCGGCAATCGCCGGTTGTCGCTGGCGAGCCCCGCCGCGCTCTCTTGATGGTCTGCACTGTGCATCGTCGGTTCGCGTTGCGCTCCTGGTGAGCGGGTCTGGTCGGCACATGCCTGCGCCCGCTGTCGATCGGTTGGCCGATGCATCGGCCCGGGCAAGTGCCGACATTATCCCGGACCTGCACCGTGCCGTGCCATCGGCAAATTTCCCAAGCCGCTTTCGTTGTCACCGCTTCCTTTGTCACCGCTTTCACTGTCATAGCCCACTGCCATGGACAACCTCTCTTCCGTCATGCCTCCCATCGTGCTGACCCGGATGCCGCAGGAACACGTCGCCCACGTGGTACTGCGGCGGCCGCCGCATAACCATGTCGATGTCGACTGCATGGCGGCGCTCGCCGACGCCTTCGAGCAGATCGACGGCGACGACGACTGCCGCGCGATCGTACTGGCCGCCGAGGGCAAGTCGTTCTGCGCCGGCGCCGACTTCGGTACGCCCGACCCGTCGATACGGCGCGACCCCAGTCCTTTCTACCGGCAGGCAATGCGCCTGTTCCGCACGCGCAAGCCGATCGTCGCCGCCGTGCATGGCGCCGCGATCGGCGCCGGCGTGGGACTGGCGCTGGTGGCCGACTTCCGCGTGACCTGCCGCGAGGCGCGCTTCAGCGTCAATTTCAACCGCCTGGGTTTTCATCCCGGCTTTGGCCTGAGCCTGACCTTGCCCCGGCTGATCGGCGAGCAGCGCGCCGCGCTGCTGTTCTACACCGGCCGCCGCATCGACGGCGCCACCGCGTTCCAGATGGGCCTGGCCGACGAGTTGGTCGAGCAGGGCGAGGTCCTCGCGCGCGCCCACGCGCTGGCCTGCGAGATCGCGATTTCCGCGCCGCTGGCGGTCGAAAGCACCCGCGCCACGCTGCGTGCGGGACTGGCCGATCGCATCGAGCAGATCAACCGGCACGAGCTCGAGGTCCAGCTGACCCAGTTCCCCACCGAAGATTTCCGCGAAGGCGTCGCCGCCATGGCCGCGCGCCGCCTGCCCAATTTCCAGCGCCGCTGATGCGGCATCACAGGAGTGAGTCAGTGAACGAACACAACACGGGCGGCCGGGCCGCTGTTGCCGGCCCGCTGGATGGCGTGCGGGTGCTGGATCTGTCGTCGGTCGTGCTGGGGCCGATGGGCACCCAGGTGCTGGCCGACATGGGCGCGGACGTGATCAAGATCGAAGCGCCCGAAGGCGACCTGATGCGCGCGAACGGCGTGGTCGAGCACGCCGGCATGAGCTCGATCTTCCTTGCGCTGAACCGGAACAAGCGCTCGGTGGTGCTGGACCTGAAGGACGAGCAGGGCGCCGCGGCACTGCGCGCGCTGATCCCGACCGTCGATGTGCTGGTCCACAATATGCGGATTGGCGCGATCGAGCGACTGGGCTTCGGCTACGACGCGGTCGCGCGATTGCGGCCCGACATCGTCTATTGCGCGGCGCCCGGCTTCGGCCAGGACGGTCCGGACCGCGACAAGCCGGCCTTCGATGACATCATCCAGGCGGCTTGCGGCTTCGTCGGCGCGGGCTGTGCCGCTGGTGCCGAGCCGGACTATCTGCCCAGCCTGATCGCCGACAAGACCACCGGGCTGGCGGTCGCCAACGCGGTGCTGGCCGCGCTGTTCCGGCGCGAGCGCCATGGCGAGGGCCAATACGTCGAGGTGCCGATGCTGGAAACCATGGCGGCCTTCGTGCTGACCGAGCATATGGGCGGCATGACGTTTCCGTCCTCGACCGCCAAGGCGGGCTATGCCCGGCTGCTGGAAGGCGGCCGCAAGCCGGTGCGTACCGCCGACGGCTGGGTCAGCATGCTGCCCTATACCGAGCGGCACTGGAAGGCGTTCTTCCATGACCTGGGCCGCGACGATCTGGCCGAGCGCTACCAGATCGCCAGCCGGCGCGAGCGCAACGCCAATATCAAGGCGCTGTACGGCCACCTGGCAGAGCTGGCGCCGCTGCGTACCACCGCCGAATGGATGGCGCTGTGCGAGCGTCTCGATATTCCCGCCACGCCGATCTATCGGCTCGAGGAGCTGCCCAGCCATCCGCACCTGTCGGCGGTAGGGCTGTTCGAGGAATCGGTCCATCCGGTCGTCGGTCCGATCCGCCAAGTGCGGCCGACCACGCGCTTTGCCCGTACGCCAACGGCGATCCGCCGGCCCGCGCCTGCGCTGGGCGAGCATACCGAAGAGGTGCTGCGCGAAGCCGGTGTCGCAACGGAGCAGATCGCGGCCCTGTTGAACTTCGCCGAGCGCTGAAACCACCTCCCTCTCCCCGGCCTTCTCCCCCTGAAGGGGAGAGGGAGAACACCGTCGCGGGCGGACAGCAGCGGGGGGAGAGAGAACACTGCCGGTTTTCTCCCTCTCCCGCTTGCGGGAGAGGGGTGGGGGAGAGGGCATCCACGTCATGCACCGACATGGCCCCCAGTACCCACATCCCCCAACCCACCCATTCCCCCAAAAACCCGCTGAATCCATCGAGATTATCCATTTCTCCTGAATCAATTCCCTTTCTAGACTTGGCGCCAACGCTCCGTCAGTGGGCGTGAGGACAAGCGACCCGAAGAAGAACCACCAGGGCAGGAGAAGACATGGAGATCAGGCACGCTCGCCGCGTCGGCACGGCGCGGGCGATGGGATGGGTATTGGCTGCGGCAACCGTGGTCACGGGATTGGCCGGTTGCGGCAGCGACGACGATGGCGGTCCGTCGACCGGTGGCCCGCCCGGAGGCGGCGGGCAATCGCTGACGCCGGCGATCACGCTGACGATTTCCGCCCGCGAGGACTTTCCCGGCAGCTTCGGCAGCGTCGGCCCCTACGAGAAGCTGACGGGCTCGCTGCACGGCGAGGTCGATCCGAAGGACCCGCGCAACGCGGTGATCCAGGACCTCGAGCTCGCGCCGGTCAATGCGCGCGGCATGGTCGAGTACACCACCGAGTTCGTGATGCTCAAGCCGAAGGACATCGGCAAGGCCGGCGGCGTGCTGCGCTATGACGCGCCCAATCGCGGCAATATCCTGACCATGCCGAACCCGGCCGCGGTGCCCGGCGATGCGGTCTATTTCGAGCGCGGCTATGTGTTCCTGTACGCGGCGTGGCAGGGCGACGTGCCCAAGAGCTCCCCGGCGCGGCTGACGCTGACCGTGCCGGTGGCGCGCAACAAGGACGGCAGCAGCATCACCGGACCGTATGCGGCGGAGCTGGTGCCCAGCGCCGCGACCTCGACCATGAGCCTGCCCGGCGGCGTGTTCAACGGCTCGATGATTCCCTACGCGCCGGCCAGCCTCGACAACACGCAGCCGGGCTACACGCTGACGCGCCGCGTCAACGAGACCGATCCGCGCGTGCCGATCGCGCCGTCGGAATGGAAATTCGCCGACTGCGGCCCCGGCGGCGCGCCGTTTCCCGGCAAGCCCGACGGCAGCAAGGTCTGCCTGAAGGACGGCTTCCAGCCGGGCTATCTGTACGAGATCACCTATGTGGCCAAGGATCCGAAGGTGATGGGCGTGGGTCTCGCGGCGCTGCGCGACACCGTGACCTTCTTCCGCCATCGCAGCGCCGACGCGGCCGGCACGCCGAATCCGATTGCCGGCGCGATCCGCTACGCGATCGGGCAGGGCACCTCGCAGTCGGGCAATGCGATGAAGACCTTCCTGCATCTGGGCTTCAACGCGGCGCTGGACGGCGGCAAGGTGTTCGATGGCATCTTTGCGCATGTGGCCGCGCGCCAGACCAATATCAACACGCGCTTCGCGGTGCCGGGCGGCGGCGGTGGCCTGCGCACCGACCATCGCGCCTTCGGCCAGACCGCGCCGCGCGGCCTGGCGGCCGACTACGAGGACGCGGTCGCGGGCCGCACCGGCGGCGTGATGAAGCGCTGCAGCGAGACGCAGACCTGCCCGCGCTTCTTCCTCGGCCTGTCGGGCACCGAGTTCTGGCAGCTGCAGGGCTCGCCGGTGCTGACCGACGCCTACGGCTTCACCGATCTGAAGCAGCCGGACAACGCGCGCATCTACTACTACGCCAGCACGCAGCACGGTGGCCGCTCGGCGCAGATCCACTACAACCCCGCGCAGACGGTCTATCCGGCCGGCTCGATGATCGACTTTGCCGATACCTTCCGCGCGCTGTTCATCGCGCTGGAGGACTGGGTCGCGCGCGACATCGCGCCGCCGGACAGCCAGGTACCCCGCGTCGCCGACGGCACGCTGGTGCGCCCCGACCAGTTGCAGGTGCCGGCGATCAAGGGCGCCAGCTGGACCGGCGCGAGCGGGACGGTGCCGATCCCGGACTTCCAGTACCTCGGCCGCTACAACGGCTTCCCGCTGCTGGACTACGGCCCGCAATACCGGCCGCAGGACGAGTCGGGCATCGCCACCGTGCTGCCGCCCGCCTATCTGGGCCGCGACTACGCGATCCTGGTGCCGCAGCTCGATCCCTCGACCGGGCTGGCGAGGGCGGGCATCCGCGCGCTCGACGTGCAGGTGCCGGTCGGCACCAGCCTCGAGTTCAACTACGTGGCCACGCCCGGCATCGTCGACCTCGTCAATCTCGGTGGCAGCTACATCCCGTTCCACAAGACCGAGGCCGCGCGCATGGCGGCCGGCGATCAGCGGCCATCGCTGGAGGCGCTGTACGGCGACCAGGCCGGCTATCTGGCGAAGCTGCGCACGGCTGCCGATGCGCTGGTGTCGCAGCGCTTGCTGCTGCCCGCCGACGCCGAGCGCGCGATCGCGCGGGCGCAGGCCAATCCGGTGCTGCCGTGATGCGATACGCCGGCGCCGGTCGTCGATGCGCAGCACGACATCCTGGAGGCGCTCGATGTCTGGGTCACGCGAGGCACGGCACCGGAGCACATCGTCGCGTCCGCGGTCAGCGGCGGCGCGGTGACGCGCACCCGGCCGCTGTGTCCGTATCCGCGCAAGGCGGTCTATCAGGGCAGCGGCAGCACCGACGATGCGGCGAACTTTTCGTGCCGGTAGGCGGCTGTGGGGCGGCTGCGGGGCGGCTGCGGGGCGGGGTGCGGGGCCGCTGCGTGGCCCGTTCGACGAGCTTGCCGGGCGACGCCGCGACGATGGCGACCACGCGGCGGCGGCTGTCATGGTCTTTAAAGCTCCCTCGCCCCGTGGGGGGAGAGGGAGAACACCGCGACTGCAGCGCCACGCTCTCGGGCTTTCCCAATGCCTCGATCGGCAACCGGATTTCGCAAGCCTCAGGGCACGTGCGTTGATAGATTGGCGGCCCCCTGACCATGGCCAGCAGGAGTCCGCCCATGCAAGCACGCAGCCGCCTTTTCTCGTCTGAAACCACGCCTTCCATCCCCGCCCATCCCAGTGCCGCCACTGCGGCGGGCATGCGCAGCGCCAACCCACGCCACCCTGCGAGCGAGCGCGAGCCCTCCATCTCCCTGGTTCAGTCCGATGCGCATGCAAGGTTCAGCCTGCAGGGTGGGGCGCTGGACGAGTTGATGGCGCCGCGCTCACAGCCGGCAGCATCGAGCTTCTCCGTGCTGCCCGAGCCGGTGCTGATGCAGGTGACCGACTACCTTGGCCCGGCGGACAGCAGCGCGTTATCTCGTGTGGAACGGCACTGTCATGCCCGATTGGGACCCGCGGTCTTCCGACAGGGGCTGGCGGTGCGCAGCGATCGTGCATCCACGCTGTCGAACTTCCATGCGGTGATGCGCGACAGTCGACGCCTGCAGCCCGAGCATCGATCGGCGCAGCTGACTCGACTGGGACGATCGCTTCTGCGCATGCATCGCTTTGTGGTGGGCTACGCCACCGGGCCATTGCTGCAGGAGGTGAAGCAATTGCCGGAGGCGGTTCGGTCTGCACCGCTCGGTACGGCGGCCGTGGCGATACTCTGCCGCGACGGGTCCGCTTTGGAAAGCAGAGCCGCCGAGCTGCGGGAACTGGAAGCCGCCTTCATGGACCTTCCCGTACCGCTGCGGGTCGACGCCCTGACGGCCCTGCTCGGAGACATCCGCTTGCAGCCGCTCACTGACCCACTGAGTGGCCGCTGGGTGGCGAAGCTTGTGACAACTGTGGCGCGGATCGAGCATGTATGGCAATTGCGGGATGCGAGCCGCCCCGATGTCGGGCCGAAATCCGCTTTATCCAATGTCGAGCGAGCGCTCCGACTCGCGATTGCAGAACTGCCTGCCAATACGCCGGAGGCCTTGCTCGTCGCGTTGGCCATGCCAAGGGGATCGCTCACCGCGAAGCAGGCCGAAGGACAGTTCCGCTGCCTCATCGATTTCGCTGCGCAACATCCGGGATCGACGGCGGCGCTGGCCTATATCGCGCTCGCCGAGCTACTCCCTGTGCTACCCGCCAGCCATCACTCAGCCAATTGGCTCGGCACTCTACAGAAACTGGGCAAACTTCCCGCTCAGCTCCATTGTTGGATACTTGAATCGCTCGCTTATGGGATGCCCAAAGATACCCCCGAACTGCATCAGGCCTACTGGCGATTCCTGCTTGGCCCGGTCATGATGCTGCCCTCGTCGGAGGAACGCTATGTCGTCCTCCGGCAGCTTTGTCATGCACAGCCTGCGTTGTCTGTGATGCAAAACGGAGATATCCGGGAATCGCTTGTCGCCTTGTGTGCCAAGCAAGAGCAACCGTATCGCGCGACCCTTCTGCACCTGGCGTTGGTACGGGGCGAACCGGCCCAGGGACCCTGGTGTGAAGCTGCTGCCCTGATGGACCTCTCCCCTGACGAGCGTCCTCGAGTACTGCAAGCACTCGCCTTGACGCTGGACCGGGCACCGCAGCGCGAAGTCGCCTGGCGAGAGATTTTCGAATCGGCGCTGCAGTTGCCGCCCGGCGAGCAGGGCGCGGTTCTGGCCGGACTTGCCAGGACAATGCATCGTCTACCACAAGCGAGCCGGCAGTCGGCGCTGACCCGGCTGTTGGGCCATGCGAGGAAATTACCTCGCAAGGACCGCATGGCGATCCTCGAACTACTGGCCGGAGCGCTCCAGGACAGCGCGCTATCGCTCCAGGTCTTCCAGGCCGTACGGGAGCTGCCCCGCTTGGACCGCGCCCTGCCGCTCAGCGGACTTGCGGCCAGTCTGGAACAGCTGCCATCGGACGGGCAATGGTCGGCGGCATGGAAGCGGATACTGCACGAAACCTTGGAACTGCGGCCAAGCGATCGTCTATCCCCGTTGATCGAGCTGGACCGGACCAAGATGCGTTTGCCGATGCTGACACGCTGGCTTGCCGAATTGAAGCAAGATCGCCAGTTGCAACGGTTGCCCACGGTGGACGCTGCATGCCTGGACGCGTTCCGCCATCTCGCGATGCCGCCGAAATCAAGCAGCACGCAGGTCCGGCTGCCATGAAAGAAAGGCAGTCGGTCGATGGATGCGCATCGGCACCCTGTGGCAGGCAGAACTTGCCACCCGGGTAATCGATCCGGGCGCCGTGCGGGCCGATCGCCGCCGCTGACCGTGCGGAGAAAGGTGGCGCAATGCCATCGGGCCGGCGCCATCGCCGGCCCGACCGTCGATGGCATCAATGATCGTGATGCAGGTATTTCGCCTGGCGCGGCAGCCGCAGGCTGACCAGGAAGGCCACCACCATCATCGCGGTCACGTACCAGTAGAAGGCCGACTCGTGGCCGACCGACTTCAGGCCAAGCGCGACGTATTCCGCCGAGCCGCCGAAGATCGCGTTGGCGATCGCATAGGCCAGGCCCACGCCCAGCGCGCGTACCTCGGGCGGGAACATCTCGGCCTTGACGATGCCGCTGATCGACGTATAGAGGCTGACCACCGCCATCGACAGCGTGATCAGCACGAAGGCGATCGCCGGATTGGTGATGGTATGCAGCGCGGTCAGCACCGGCACCGTGATCAGCGCGCCCAGCGCGCCGAACAGCATCATGTTGGTACGCCGGCCGATGCGGTCCGACAGCGCGCCGAACACGGGCTGCATGCACATGTAGACGAACAGCGCGCCCGTCATCACGTAGCTGGCGGTCTTGATCGGCATGCCGGCGGTGTTCACCAGGTACTTCTGCATGTAGGTGGTGAACGTGTAGAAGATCAGCGAGCCGCCGGCGGTGTAGCCGAGCACGGTGAAGAACGCCGCCTTGTGGTCGCGCAGCAGCGCGACCACGCTGCCGGCCTCCTTGGTGTTGCGCGTATCGGCGCTGGACGTCTCATGCAGCGTCCGGCGCAGCAGCAGCGCCACCACCGCGGTGATCGCGCCGATCACGAACGGAATGCGCCAGGCCCAGCTCCTGAGCTCCTGCTCGGTGTACAGCTGCTGCAGCACGACCACCACCAGCACCGCCAGCAGCTGGCCGCCGATCAGCGTCACGTACTGGAACGACGAGAAGAAGCCGCGCCGGCCCTTGAGGGCGACCTCGCTCATGTAGGTGGCGGTGGTGCCGTACTCGCCGCCGACCGACAGGCCCTGCAGCAGGCGCGCCAGCAGCAGCAGGGCCGGCGCCCACATGCCGATGCTCTCGTAGGTCGGCAGGCAGGCAATCATCAGCGAGCCGGTACACATCATCACCACCGAGATCAGCATCGAGCTTTTGCGGCCGTGGCGGTCGGCGATGCGGCCGAACACCCAGCCGCCGATCGGCCGCATCAGGAAGCCGGCGGCGAATACGCCGGCGGTATTGAGCAGCTGCACGGTGGGATCGGACTGCGGGAAGAAGGAATGCGCGAAATAGATCGCGCAGAAGGCATAGATATAGAAGTCGAACCATTCGACGAGATTGCCGGACGACGCCGCGACGATGGCGAACACGCGGCGGCGGCTGTCATGGTCTCTGTCATGGCCTGCCGGGCCGGCCGGAATGGTGGTGCTGGTCAGTTCTGTCATGGGAGATCGCTGATTGGGACGCTGGCGCGCATGCGCGGACACGCATGCGCCGGCGTCGGGCGAAGCGTGCGGCGGGGGACCGCCGCTGCAACAGAGGCCGCCCGCGGGCCAGGGAGCTGGCGGGCGGGCGGCGAGGCGGTATAAGGGTAACCCCTAGGGCGTGATCCTGCACGGCACGGCGGTGCGGCCGTCGAGGCAGGGCGATGCCGGTCCCCGGCATGGCGCGGGATGGCGCCCGATTGTTCGCGGCGGCGAACACTGTGTCTTGTGGAGCGTTCGCGGAATGGCGAGCGCCGATGCCCTCTCCCCCGCCCCTCTCCCGCACGCGGGAGAGAGGGGAGCACGACGGCGAGGAGCACGTTCCATGGTTTGCTCCCCTCTCCCGCTTGCGGGAGAGGGGTTGGGGGAGAGGACCCGCCGTTCGCTACACCCCTACGTCCCCACCACCACCCGGCTCTGGCCGCCGGACAGCCTGCGTACATCGATGCGGGTGCCGATGCGCTCGGTCATCTCGTGCACGTGCGAGATCACGCCGACCTTGCGGCCCTGGGCCTGCAGGCTGTCGAGCGCATCCATGGCGACGCGCAGCGTGTCGGCGTCCAGGCTGCCGAAGCCCTCGTCGATGAACAGCGATTCGACCCGCACGCGATGCGAGGACAGCGAAGCCAGCCCCAGCGCCAGCGCGAGCGACACCAGGAACGACTCGCCGCCGGACAGCGAATGCACCGAGCGGGCCTCGTCGGCCATGTCCTGGTCGATCACCAGCAGGGCCAGGCTCTGGCGCACGCGTTCGAGCCGGTAGCGGCGCGACAGCGTGGCCAGGTGCCGGTTGGCGTAGCCGAGCAGGATGTCCAGCGTCATCTGCTGGGCATGGTTGCGGAACTTCTTGCCGTCGGCCGAGCCGATCAGCTCGTTGAGCACCTGCCAGGTGTGCGCGGTGGCCTGCTGCCGATCGATGCGCGCGATCAGGTCGCTCGCCTGCGCACGCCGCTCGTCGTCGCGGCGCAGCGTGAAGTCGGCCTCGGCCAGCGCCTGCTTGGCGCGTTCCAGTTCGACCCGGGCCGCGGCAAGCGCGGCTTCGACGGTCGTCAGGTCGTCCTCGCCGGGCCGGCGTGCCAGATGGCGTTCGCGTTCGGCGCCGCGCGTCTGCACCACGGCGCGCGCCGCATCGACCTCGCGTTGCAGCGCGTGCAGCGATGCTTCCTCGCGCGCCAGCCAATCGGCATCGAGCGCCAGCAGCGCGCGCAGGCCCGCTTCGTCGAGCGCTGCGGTCGCGGCCGAGCCATCGTGTCCGTCGTGCCGGGCCTGCAACCAGGCATCGAGCCGCGCCGCGGCTTCGCGCGCCTGCTGGTCCAGCGCCTTGCCTTGGGACTGTGCCTGTTCGGCGCGCGCGCTCTGCCGTGCCAGCTGTTCGGTGGCAGCCTGGCTGCTCCGCTGTGCCGCCTCGACGCGCGCCGTGGCATCGGCGCTCGCTTGCGCGAGACGGGCCGAGATCGCCTCGACCGTCAGGCCCGCATCGGCCGTGCCGGCAAACAGCGCGTCGCGCTGCGCCCGTTGTGCGGACAGGCGCGCGTCGGCGAACGCCAGCGTTTCAGCGGCGTTGCGATGCGCTTCGACCGCATGTTCGTGCGCCTGCGTGGCCGCGGCCAGCGCGCCATCGAGCTGCACGATGCGCTGGCGCTGCGCGTCGCGTTCGTCGCGATGGCGCACCCAGGTGCCGGCGTCGGTCGTGCAGCGTGCGAGGAACGCCGCCGGATCGTCGTGCCACTGCTGGCGCCAGTCGACGCCCGCCGCCCGTCCCAGCGCACCCTCGTCCAGTTCGCGCAGGGCCTGCTCGCGCTGCGCCGCCGTTGCCGCCGCCGACTCGCTCGCCGCGCCATGACGCAGCGCAAGTTCGGCGGCCAGGGCCTGCGCGCGCTGCAGCGCGCTGTCGGCCGCCGTCTGCTCGCCCTGGCTGGCGTCGAGGCGAAGGCGCGCCGCCTGCAGTTGCCGGTCGAGATCGCGAAGCCTGGTGTCCAGTTCGGCCGCGCTGCGCTGCTGCGCATCGGCATCGGCCAATTGCTGCGCAAACCAGTCGGCGCGCTGGTCGGCATCGATCGCTTCCGCCTGCCCGACCTGTACGGCCACCGCGTCGGCTCGCCACTCGCGTTCGGCCCGGTCGCGCTGCTGCTGCGCCGCGGCCAGGCGCGTGTCGAGCTGCGCCAGCGCTTCGTCGTGGCTGTGCGCCAGCGCGGCGGCGCTGCGTTCGTCCGCGTCGAGCCGGGCCAGCGCTTGCTGGCAGCGGCGGTACTCGTCCTCCAGCGCGCCCAGCGTGGCTTGCAGCGCCGCGCGCAGCGGCGAATCGTCATGCGCGTAGGGATGTTCGCTGGCGCCGCAGACCGGGCAGGGCTCGCCCGGCTCCAGCGTTTCGCGCAATTGCTCCACGCTCTGCTGGCAGGCCGCGAGCGCGCGTTGCCAGGAGCGTTCCGCCTGCGTGGCCGCCTGCTGCGCCACGGGCCGGGCGGCGCGCGCCGTATCGATGCCCTGCTGGCACTGCTGCCGTTGCGCCCGCAGCGTGTCGCGCTGCTGCATCAGCTCCGCGATGCGGGCGTCGGCGGCAAGCCGCTCGCGCCAGCGCGCCGCTGCCTGCTGCAGGGCGTCGCGGTGCCGCTGCAATTCGACGGCGCGGGCGGCGATGGCATCGCGGTCGTGGCCGGCCAGCGCCTGCTGCGCCAGCGCGTACTGCCGCTGCGCGTCGTGCAGCGACTGGGCGGCCGCGGCGAGCCGCGCCCGCACCTGCGACTGGTCGCGCCGGGCCTTGGCCAGCTGCTCGGCCAGTTGCGCGACCTCTCGCGTGGCGGTGACGTGCCGGCCGTGCCAATCGCCGGCCTGCGCGAACAGCGCCTCCCAGCGCGGCCATTGGGCGCCGAGCGCCTCGAGGCCGGCATGCCGCGCGAGCCAGTCCTCGGCGCCGGCCAGCGCCGTGCCGGCGGATTCGCGCTGCGCCTGCAGGCGAGCCTGTTCGCGGCGCGCTTGCTCCAATGCCTGTTCCGCCTGCCGATGCGCCAGGGCCGCGCGCTCGCGGTCCGGCGTCAGCGTCGCGATCACGGCGTCGAATTCGCGCGCCTGTGCCAGGCGCGGCGCCATCTCGGCCTCGGCGTGGCGCGCCACGTCCAGGGCGGCGGCAGCGCGCTGCCGTTCGGCCTGCGCGTCGCGTGCCGCGCGCTCGGCCGCCGCCTGCGCCTCGGCGGCGCGCGATAGCTCCTGGCGCTGCGCCTCGCGCTGTGCGCCCAGTCGATCGACCTCGGCCACCAGCGCCCGCGCAGCCTGCGCCGCATGCGCGTCCGCGAGGCGGGCGCGCCGCGGCGCGGCGGCATCGTGCGCGGCGGCGGCGGCCTGGTGCCGGGCGAGCGCCTGCTGTTCGAGCTTGGCCAGTTCGGCGGCGTCGGCGTGCCAGCGCACCTGCGCCTCGTGTTGCCGCAGCCGTTCGTCCAGCGCCGCGACCGTGTCCTGTTGCTGCCGGCGTTGCAACTCGCATTGCGCGCGCGTCTGCGCGTCCAGCGGCTGGAGCTGCGCGGCCTGCTCGCGCAACTGGCGCAGGGCTTCCTGCTCGGCTTTGTTGCGCTCGAACGCGCGCCGGGAGATCGCCTCGAAGCGGCCGGTGCCGGTCAGCGCCTGCAGCAGCGCCGCGCGTTCGTCGTCGCCGGCCTTCAGGAAGGCGAAGAACTCGTTCTGCGCCAGCAGCACCGCACGCGTGAACTGCTCGAAGGTCAGCCCGACGCGCTCGACGATCGCGGCCTGGACCTCGGTTTTCAGTCCGCCGCCGACCGGCTCCTCCCCGGGCAGCCGCGCCAGCGACATCTGCGTCTGCTGCAGCTTGCCGCCGGCCTTGGTGCGCGCGCGGCGCACGTTCCAGCGGGCACGGTAGGCCAGCCCGTCGCCGCCGACGAAGTCGACCTCGGCGTGGCCCTCGGCGGCGCCGCGGCGCAGCAGCGTGCGCGTGTCGTGCGCGCCGATGGTCTCGCCCGCGACATCGGGCAGCACCGTGGCGCGGCTGCCGACCCGGGCGACGCGCGGGGTCTCGTCGTACAGCGCGAGACACAGCGCATCGAGCAGCGTGCTCTTGCCCGCGCCGGTGGGGCCGCAGATCGCGAACAGGCCGGCCGAGGCCAGCGGTTCGGCAGTGAAGTCGATGGCGAACTCGCCCGACAGCGAGGCCAGGTTGCGGCCGCGAATGGCGAGGATCCTCATGGCGCGGCCACCTCGTCCGGCGCCTGCAGCAGTTCGGCCAGCGCCGCCGCCAGCGTGGCGGGCGCCTCGGCGCCATGCCGCTCGCGATACAGCGAGGCAAACACCGCGGCCGGATCGAGCCGGTTCAGGTCGTCGAGCGACAGCATCGGCGCGGGCGCCTCGCCGGCCGCGGCGGCGGCGCTGACCTCGATGCGCGCCAGGCGCACCGGCTTGCCGTCGAGCGCCGCCTCCACCTTGGCACGCAGCGCGGGCTCGGGGCCGTCCAGCGCGACGCGGACCTGCAGATAGGGCTGCCGTGCGTCGGGCAGCGGCGGCAGGTCGAGCGCGCGCAGCGCATCGAGCGCCTGTTCGACCGGCCGGGGCGTCAGGGGGACGCGCATCAGGTCGACCGGCCTGGGCACCGGGATCGCACGCCATTCGGCCAGTGTTTCGCCTTCGAGCCGGGCGCTGACGACCTGGTGCGGGTAGTGGATCTCGGAGAACGACATCGGCAGCGGACTGCCGCTGTAGCGGATGTGCTCGTGGCGGCCGACCTTCTGCGGCCGATGCAGATGTCCCAGCGCGACATAGGCGATGGTCGGGTCGAAGATGCCGGCCGGCAGTGCCTCGGCGCCGCCGATCACGATGCGGCGCTCCGAGTCCTCCGAGACCTCGCCGTCGCGCATATGGCAGTGGCCGAGCGCGACGATGGGCTGGCCCGGTTGCCGGCGGGCCTGCGCCAGTTCGAGCGCGCCGCGATAGAGCGCCGCGACGCCGGCCTGGTACGGGTCCGTGTCGGCATGCTCCGAAGCGCCGTCGACGCGCGGCACATCGCTGGGGCGCAGGAAGGGGATGGCCAGGCACCACGCCGCGATCCGGCCCTGCGCGTCGCGCACCGGAACCACCAGCCTTTCCATGTCGATCGCGCCGTCGGGCAGCCGATGGACCTGGCCGACACAGGCCGCGCCGAACCAGTCGAGGAACGGCGCGGGAGCCTCCAGCCGCGCGGGCGAGTCGTGATTGCCGGCGATCATCACGACCGCCAGATGGGGGCGCCGGCGCCGTGCCTCGGTCAGGAAGCGGTACAGCTGGCGCTGCGCCGCGGCCGAGGGATTGGCGGTGTCGAAGATGTCGCCGGCGACCAGCAGCAGGTCGGTGGCCTCGGCGTCGAGCGTATCGAGCAGCCAGTCGAGGAAGTGCTGATGTTCGTGGGTACGGTCGTAGTGATGCAGGGTCTGGCCCAGATGCCAGTCCGAGGTGTGCAGCAGTCGCATGCTGGGGAAGGGGACTTTCGAGGATGGCCCAGACGATAGCAGAGATCGGTGCCGGGTCCGGCTCGGGTCGGCGCAGGGTTCGCTCAGGCCGATGCGGCAGCCTCCTGCACGATCGGGAGAATCGGGCTACACTGCGGCCCGCGCTCTTCGCAGCGCACCGCTTCAGAACAGCGGCGGGGTGGCAGAGTGGCATGCCACGGCCTGCAAAGCCGTGTACGACGGTTCGATTCCGTTCCCCCGCCTCCAGATTTCCTGCCCGCGCCAGTGCGACCGGCGCGAGCCGCCGAGCCGCCGAGCCGTTCAGCCGGCCTTCATCGTCGCGCCATCGTCGCAGCGCGCGATCTCCACCGTCACATGCGCCAGTTCCTCGTGCACGCCGAGGGCGGTACGCACGCGCGCCGGCGTCAGCGTGGGGTCGTGCGTGATCAGCGCGACGATGCAGGCGAACTTGTCCTTGCCGACCCGCCAGACATGCAGGTCGGTCACGCGGGTGCCGTCGCGGCCCTGGTCGAACCCGGCCAGCACGTCGCGCACTTCGTCGACCACCGGGTGATCCATCTCGCGATCGAGCAGTACCGCGGAGGTCTGGCGGATCAGGCCCAGCGCCCAGTGTCCGACGAGCACCGCGCCGACGATGCCCATCACCGGATCGAGCCAGTTCCAGCCGAGCCACCAGCCGCCGGCCAGCGCCAGCAGCGCCAGCACCGAGGTGGCGGCGTCGGCGAGCACGTGCAGGTAGGCCGAGCGCAGGTTCAGGTCGTGGCCATGCGCGTGCCCATGGTGGTGGTCGTGATGGTCGTGATGGTCGTGATGGCCGCGATGATGGTGCCGATGATCGTGGTCGTGCCCGTGGTGATGGTGGTGCGCGCCGCCCAGCAGCCAGGCGCTCGCCAGATTGACCAGCAGCCCGAGGCAGGTGACCGCCATCGCTTCCGGATAGCGGATCGCCGCCGGCGCGAACAGCCGCTCGATCGAGGCGAAGCCCATCAGCGCGGCCACGCCCATCAGGAAGACCGCGCTGGCGAAACCGGCCAGCACCTCGATCTTCCAGGTGCCGAAGGCGAAGCGGCGGTCGTCGGCGAAGCGGCGCGCGGCCGCATACGCGAACACCGACAGGCCGATCGCCAGCGCGTGCGAGCTCATGTGCCAGCCGTCGGCCAGCAGCGCCATCGAGCCGAACCACCAGCCGGCGCCGATCTCCGCCACCATCGCCGCGGCCGTCAGCAGCAGCACCAGGCGCGTACCGCGCTCGCCGGCGGCGTTGCCGCGGTCGAAGACATGCGAGTGGGTCCAGGGGGACAGATCGTGGGTATGCATGGGTGGCCTCTTTTCGATGGCCGCAAGGGTAGCAGCATGCGCGTGCCGGCAGGCGCAAACCCCTGTTGCCGGTGCGCCGACTCACACGATTGGACCTCAAGCCTGCGCGTGGCCGGTCGTTTACCCCCAGACCCGAAATGGATTTATCGCCGCATAACATACATTCATGAATGCATGTATCATCCGGGTCACGAATTGGCGTTATTTCGCTCTTTGCTTGCTAAAAGTACGATGACTTATCGATTCATTGCCGGTTGCATGGTCGCGTGGCTAGGCTTGTGCGCCACCGCGGGTTGGCTGATCGAACGGCTCTGGGCCTAGCCTTCAGCCGTTCGCACAGCCCCGATGCGGGTGGCGCTTCATGGCTGGCACGGACCCTGCAAGTGCCTCCACCGGCATCTTTCCACTCCTCTCCCCTCGATCATGAACCAACAACAACCACCGACGGCGCGTTTGCTGCGCCGATCGGCCGCTCTGTGCTGCGCCGCCGCAGCGTTGCTCGTCGCGGCCCCCGCGCAAGCCGACCCCGCTGTCCATGTGGCCTACGGCCGTGACCCGGGCCATGGCCTGAACAAGTACGAAATCGGCCTGAACTGGGATTCTGGCTTCGCCTACGGCAATCCGCAGGGTTGGCTGGCCAAGCTGCAATGGGAAGTCGAACTGGCGCGCTGGAACGCGCGCAGCGGCAACAATCGCCGCGACGTGACCGAACTGGGCTTCTCGCCGATCCTGCGCATCGAGAAGCATGGCTGGAGCGTGGTGCCGTTCGCCGAGCTGTCGGTGGGCCTGCGCCTGATGAGCGCCACCTCGACTTCGGACTCGCACGACTACAGCACCGCGTTCCAGTTCTCGGACATGGTCGGCGTGGGCGTGGCCTTCGGTCCGCAGAAGCGTGCCGAGGCGGGTTTCCGCTTCCAGCACATCTCCAACGCCAGCATCAAGCGGCCGAACCCGGGTACCAACTTCTACACCGGCTACGTGCGTTACCGCTTCTGAGTGCCGCCTCTGGCTCTGCTGCTGTGCGCGCCTCCGAGCCCGCCTCCCGGCGCCAACGCGTGCGCGGCTAGCTGCCGCCGCGCACGCCGTCGAAGAAGTCCCACAGCGCCGGTGCATCGCTGGTCGCGATATTGAAGCGGATCCACGGCGAATCGGTCTCGTCCGGGGCGAAATAGCTGCCGGGCGCCAGCCACACGCCGTGCGACAGCGCGCGCGTCGCCAGCTGGCCGCCGGAGAGCCCGTGCGCGGCGGCGGCCGCGCCGTCGGGCGCCCCCCGCAGGCGCGCCCAGGCGAACATGCCGCCTTCCGGGCGCAGCAGCACTTCGAGGCCGTGTGCCTCCATCTTTTCGGTGACGCGGTCCTGCTGCGCGCGCAGCCGCGCGGCCAGCGCGTCGACATGGCGCGCGTAGTGGCCGCCGGTCAGCACCGCATAGACCAGTCGCTCGGTCACCTCCGACGAGGTCAGCCCCACCGCCATCTTGGTGCGGGCGAAGGCCTTGGCCAGCTCTGGGCTGGCCGCCAGATAGCCGACCCGCAGCGACGGCGTGATGGTCTTGGAAAATCCGTTGACGTAGACCACGTGCGACAGGCCGTCCATCGCCGCCAGCATCGGCGCGCCGGCGGGCGCCAGCTCCCGGTAGATATCGTCCTCCACCACCAGCAGCCGGTGCTGCTCGGCCAGCTGCAGCACGCGATGCGCGTTCATGCTGGTCAGCGTGCCGCCGGTCGGGTTCTGCAGCACCGTATTGACGAATAGCGCGCGCGGCCCGTGCCGGCGGATGGCCGCGTCGAGCGCGTCCGTATCCAGCCCGGCCGCGCCGCGCGGCACGCCGACCACCTTCAGCCCGGCGAGCCGCAGGATCTGCAGCAGATTGCAGTAGCAGGGGTCCTCGACCAGCACCGTATCGCCGGCGCGCAGCAGCGTGCGCACGACCAGGTCCAGCGCCTGGGTCGCGCCTTGCGTCAGCACCACCTGCTGCGCCTGGGTCGGCATGCCGTACTGCGCAAGCCGCGTGGCGATGTGCTCGCGCAGCGCGGCAAAGCCGTAGGGATGGCCGTAGCCCGACACCTGTCCGGCCGGCACACGGGCGGCGGCACGGATGGCCTGGTGCAGGCCTTCCTCGTTGAGCCAGTCGCCCGGCAGCCAGCCGGCGCCGGCCTTGATCGGCACCGAGTGGTCGGCGAACACGTCCGAGAGCAGCCACGAGGCGTTCAGCGCGGGAGTCTCCCAGCGCGGGCTGGGCGCCTGCCCGGTGCTGGCCTGGCGATGCGCCACCGTGTAGCCCGAGCCCGCGCGCGCCGCCAGGTAGCCGAGCGCGGTCAGCCGGCCATAGGCCTCGGCCACCGTGAAGGTGCTGACCCCATGCTGGGCGGCGAAGCGCCGCACCGAGGGCACGGCGATGCCGGGGCGCAGCGCGCGCCGGTCCACCAGCGCCGCGATGCCGGCGACGATCTGTTCGGTCAGCGTGTCGCCGCCGCGGCGGCTGCGGGTCAGTTCGAGCTGGATCATGCGGCCGCATTGTGCGGGGGATGCCTGTACAGTTCAAGCACGGCGAAGATCGATGCCGCACCGCCCGGGCATGCCGCGATGCCGCATCGTCTCGGCCGATGCGGTTGCATCGCGTTCGTGTCCCGCCGCAGGGTCCGCGATTGACCTGTACGGTTTGGGTGGAAAAATCAGTACGGTAAGGCGAGCATTTCGCAACCGTATATTTTTAGGTGGAGCCGGGCTCGCTACAGTGGCCGGATCGCCAGCCCGCACCATCGACCGCTCCGGCGCGGTGGCGCGACATCCCTGCACGACACCCGACCAACCGGGACGACATCCCGGCGATACCCGGACGACACCCGGACGACATCCGGACGAACCAAGGAGGAAGTAATGGACGCCGCCAAGACCGTGATTCCCGATCTCGATGCGCTGTGGATGCCGTTTACCGCGAACCGCCAGTACAAGGCGGCGCCGCGGCTGCTGGCCTCGGCCAGCGGCATGTATTACACGACCCATGACGGCCGCAAGATCCTCGATGGCTGCGCCGGCCTGTGGTGCGTGGCGGCCGGGCACTGTCGCAAGGAGATCGCCGACGCGATCGCGCACCAGGTGCAGACGCTGGACTATGCGCCGCCGTTCCAGATGGGCCATCCGCTGTCGTTCGAGGCGGCCAGCAAGGTGGCGGCGATCATGCCCGCGGGCCTGGACCGCATCTTCTTCACCAACTCGGGCTCCGAGTCGGTCGACACCGCGCTGAAGATCGCGCTGGCCTATCACCGCGCCCGCGGCGAGGGGCAGCGCACGCGCTTCATCGGCCGCGAGCGCGGCTATCACGGCGTCGGTTTCGGCGGCATGGCGGTCGGCGGCATCGGCCCGAACCGCAAGGCCTTTTCGGCCAACCTGATGCCGGGCACCGACCATCTGCCGGCCACGCTCAATATCGCCGAGGCGGCTTTTACCAAGGGCCAGCCGGCCTGGGGCGCGCATCTGGCCGACGACCTCGAGCGGATCATCGCGCTGCACGATCCGTCCAATGTCGCCGCCGTGATCGTGGAGCCGCTGGCGGGGTCGGCCGGCGTGCTGGTGCCGCCGGTGGGCTATCTGGAGCGGCTGCGCGAGATCACCAGCAAGCACGGCATCCTGCTGATCTTCGACGAGGTGATCACCGCCTTCGGCCGCCTGGGCGCGGCCACCGCCGCCGAGCGCTTCAAGGTCACGCCGGACCTGATCACGATGGCCAAGGCGATCAACAACGCGGCCGTGCCGATGGGCGCGGTGGCGGTCCGGCGCGAGGTCCATGACACGGTGATCGACGCCGCGGCGGCCGGCGCGATCGAACTGCCGCATGGCTACACTTATTCGGGCCACCCGCTGGCCGCCGCCGCGGCGATCGCCACGCTGGACCTGTACCGCAGCGAGGACCTGTTCGGGCGCGCCGCCAGGCTGGCACCGCTGTTCGAGGAGGCCGCCCACGGCGTCCGTGGCGCCCCGCACGTCAAGGACATCCGCAACCTGGGCCTGGTGGCCGGCATCGAGCTCGAGCCGCGACCGGGACAGCCGGGCGCGCGCGGCTACGAGGTCTTCCTCAAGTGCCTGGAGCGCGGCGTGCTGGTGCGGTACACCGGCGACATCCTCGCCTTCTCGCCCCCGCTGATCATCACCGAGGCACAGATCGCCGAGCTGTTCGACACGGTGCGGCAGGTGCTGAAGGACGTGCAGTAAGGCAATGCGCGCGGCCTTGCCGCGCGGACTGAAACCACCTCCTCTCCCGACCCTCCCCCCATCAGGGGGAGGCGGAACACCCGCCGCTCCTCGGGCCATTCTTCCCCTTCTCTCCTGTCCCGGACCCGGAAGCCCGCCGCCATAAGTGACGGTTTGGCTTGCGCGCTTCGATAAACTAGGCGCCTTTTTTGCCCCCGTCCGGCACACCTTGCCGACGCGCGGGCGGCTCTGCGCGTCCGCCCAGGCGGTGGCGCGCGCGGGCATTGGCGACCGGTCATCCACAGGCCGGCCAACTCGATCCAGGCGACATCGCGTGACCCCCGGGCGGATGCCGCCAATGCAGGAGATCCCTTCATGAGCTTGTTCCGCACCAAGGACATCGAAACGATGCTCGCCGCGAGCCGCGACGATGGCTTGAAAAAGGTGCTCGGCCCGGTCGACCTGGTGATGATGGGCATCGGCGCCATCATCGGCACCGGCATCTTCGTGCTGACCGGTACCGGCGCGCTGACCGCCGGCCCCGCGCTGACGCTGTCCTTCGTGATCGCGGCGCTGGCCTGCGGTTTCGCCGCGCTGTGCTACGCCGAATTCGCCACGGCGATCCCGGTGTCCGGTTCGATCTACACCTACAGCTACGCCACGCTGGGCGAGATCGTCGCCTGGATGATCGGCTGGGACCTGCTGCTCGAATACGGGCTGGCGACCTCGGCGGTGTCGGTCGGCTGGTCCGGCTATTTCCAGTCGCTGCTGTCGGGCTTCGGGGTGCAGCTGCCGGCGGCGCTGACCGCGGCGCCCGGCGCGGTGCCGGGCGTGCAGACGGTGCTGAACCTGCCGGCGGTGCTGATCATGCTGGCGATCACCTGGGTGGTGTCGTATGGCGTGCGGGAGTCGGCGCGGGTCAACAACATCATGGTGGCGATCAAGGTGGCGGTGGTGCTGCTGTTCATCGCGGTCGGGGTCTGGCACGTCAAGCCGGTCAACTGGCAGCCCTATGCGCCGTTCGGTTTCGCCGGCATCGTGAATGCGGCGGCGCTGGTGTTCTTCGCCTTCATCGGCTTCGACGCGGTGACCTCGGCGGCCGAAGAGGTGCGCAACCCGCGCCGCGACCTGCCGATCGGCATCATCGGCTCGCTGGCGGTCTGCACGCTGCTGTATGTCGCGGTGGCGGCGATCATGACCGGCATCGTGCCGTTCCCGAAGTTCGAGGGCATCGACCATCCGGTTTCGCTGGCGCTGCAGTACGCCGGCGAGAACTGGGTCGCGGGGTTTGTCGACCTGGGCGCGATCCTCGGCATGACCACCGTGATCCTGGTGATGACCTACGGCCAGACCCGCATCCTGTTCGCGATGTCGCGCGACGGGCTGCTGCCGGCCACGCTGTCGCGGGTGCATCCGGTGCACGCGACGCCGTTTCACGCGACATGGGCGGTGGGCATCGTGTTCTCGTCGATCGCCGGCCTGGTCCCGTTGAACGTGCTGGCCGAGCTGATCAATATCGGCACGCTGTCGGCTTTCGCGTTGATCTCCATCGCGGTGCTGGTGCTGCGCAAGACCCGGCCGGACCTGCCGCGCACCTTCCGCTGTCCGGGCGTGCCAGTGGTGCCGCTGCTGTCGGTGGGCTTCTGCCTGTTCCTGATGGCGCATCTGCAGCCGTTCACCTGGGTCGCCTTCCTGCTGTGGCTGGCGCTGGGCCTGCTGATCTATTTCGGCTACGCGCGGCGCAACGCCGTGCTGCATCGCTAGGCACCCGGCCAGGCACCCGGCGAGCGCAGCGGCCCAACTGTCAGAAAAAATCGCCGGAACAGTACCTGGGAAACTGTCTGGAACTGTGCCTGGGATGGCCGCACCGGCTGTCCATAATGAAATCGTGCATCGAAGCACGCCGTGGCGCGGCCGTCCGTGCGGTCGCCCACATTGGCAAGAGGCCCGGCGCAGCGGGCGACAACCGCCGCGGAATACCGAAAGGCCTCGGGACCATCGGCGTCCACCATGCCCGCCTGGGCAACACCGGGTCCGCCGCCGCGCGGCCGGCAGGCGGCGGGTTGGACGGGCCGGCTCCGCTCGATGCCCATCGACAGGAGCAGCACCATGCAGGAACTCAGGGATTTCGAACTGGACAGGGCCGGCACGCCGGTCAGTTGGCACGCGCGGCCGGGGCAGCGCATCGTCGCGCGCGCCGGGCACATCTGGCTGACGGTGGAAGGGCAGCGCAGCGATGTCTGGCTGGCGCCGGGCCAGTCGTTCGACCTGCCAGACGGCGCGTGGGTATGGATCTCGGCCGACGCGCCGGGAGCGCGCTTCACCGTGGCCCAGCAGTCCGCGCCGCTGTCGTGGCGCGCGCTGCTCGCCCTGCTGCGCCCGCGGCCGAGGCCGGATCCGATACGGCTTGCCGAGCCGTCCGCGGGGTGGTGGCCGGCGCGGCATCTGTCGCGCTAGCGCCGCTCGTCCGAAGCAGGAGGGCGGGTGGCGCGGCGGCGCTCAGCGCGCCGGCGTCGCGGTCGACAGCGTGGCGGCCACCGCCTGCCACAACGGCTCCAGCCGCTGCCGCTCGTGGTCGGCCGCCTGCGGCGACAACGACGGGGTCCGGCACAGCAGCACCGCGGTCTGGCCGGCTTCCGGCAGCGGCACCCACCAGACGCGGCCATACTGCAGACGGCCGCCGTCGCTGGCGATGGAAAAGCTGGCCCAGTTGGCGCGGTGGTTCGCCAGCCGTACCGTACCCTGGGCGATCACCTTGGCGCTGGCGCCGGTCAGCGCCTTCAGTTCCTCGGTCGCGCGCGCCGCCGCCGCCGCGCTGGCTGCGTCCTTCGTCGCTTCCTTGGCGCCTTCCTTGCCGACGCCCTTCGCACCGTCCTTCGCGCCGTCCTTCGCGCCGTCCTTCGGCAGCGGGCGCGCCAGCAGGTCGATGGTCGACAGGCCGTTGCCGCCCTGGCTGGTGAACGCAAAGATGGCATTGTCCGGCAGCAGCTTCTCGCGGGCCGGATCGCGCTCCCAGGACAGCGGCATGCGCAGCATCAGGTCGATCGCGCCGGCCTGCCGGATGCCCTTGGTGGTGTAGCTGCGGGCCATCGGCGAGGCCAGTTCGGCGGCGGGTTTGTCCTCGTAGACCGCGGCGAGCAGCAATTGCAGCGAGGCCTTCTCCATGTCGCCCTGGGCGCTTTCGCGCACGCGCTGCAGATAGGCCTGCATCGCCGGCTCGGAGGCCAGCGCCGACTGCATTGCCTCGCGGTCCATTTCCAGCACCTTGGTCGCCAGCCGGGCACGGTCGGTGGCGGGCAGCGGAATGTCCTGGAACAGCCGGGTCACCGTGGCCAGCGCTTCGGGGTACTGGCGGTCGAACGCATTGCGCACCTGCTGGATGTCGTTGCGCAGCGACGGGTATTTGGCCGCGGCGCGCTCGAGCGTGGCGTTCTGGTTGGTCAGGTAGCCGTACAGGCTGGTCAGACCCGAGATGGCCGCAGGCGTGTAGTCCCACGCGATGGCACTGGCAGGCAGGCCGATCAGACCCGCCACCAGCGCGAGGCGTGGCAGCCACGGCACGCAATGCCGCATAGGAATCTCCCTTCAGTAGGTCGACACGGCCGGCTGTGCGTGTCCTTTGTTGTGCCGACCGAGGTCCGAGTCCCGGCGGATCTTATCGATTGTAGCCGAAGGCAGGGGGCGTCACGTGCCGTTTGCTGCCCGCTGGTCACGCCCGGCGGGATGGGCCTACAATCGACTGGCCTACCGGCGGCAGCCGGTGCGGGCAACCCCAGACAATATGGCCAGCAATGGCCGCACAACGCGATGGCCGGTGCTTCGGCGGCGCAGTCTGTCCGCCGGTCCCGGCCTCACCGGGTGGAGACCATGACCGATCTGTCCGACCTGCGCAAGGCAGGCGCCGAAGCCGAGGCCGCCACCGTGGCGCCGGCACCGGCGCCCGCTGGCGCGCCGACCCACAAGGTCCGCTTCGTTACGGCCGCATCCTTGTTCGACGGCCACGATGCTTCGATCAACATCATGCGCCGCATCCTGCAGGCGCAGGGCTGCGAGGTGATCCACCTCGGCCACAACCGCTCGGTCGAGGAAGTCGTCGCGGCCGCGCTGCAGGAGGACGTCCAGGGCATCGCCGTCTCGAGCTACCAGGGCGGCCACGTCGAGTACTTCAAGTACATGGTCGACCTGCTGCGCGAGCGCGGCGGCGCGCATATCCAGGTGTTCGGCGGCGGCGGCGGCGTGATCGTACCGGCCGAGATCCGCGAACTGCAGGACTACGGCGTGGCGCGCATCTACAGCCCCGAGGACGGCCAGCGCATGGGCCTGGGCGGCATGATCGCCGACATGGTGCGGCGCTGCGACTTCGACCTGTCGCGCCATGCCCCCGCGACGCTGGACACGCTGCGCGCGGGCGATCGCCGCGCGCTGGCGCAATGGATCACCGTGCTGGAGAACGGCAAGGCCGATCCAGCCCTGGCCGCCGCGCTGCATGCGGATGCCGCCGGCATTGCGACCCCGGTGCTGGGCGTGACCGGCACCGGCGGCGCCGGCAAATCGTCGCTGACCGACGAGCTGATCCGCCGCTTCCGGCTCGATCAGCAGGACAGCCTGCGCATCGCCGTGATCTCGATCGACCCGTCGCGCCGGCGTACCGGCGGCGCGCTGCTGGGCGACCGGATCCGCATGAACGCGATCCATCATCCGCAGATCTACATGCGCTCGCTGGCCACGCGCGACGCCGCCAGCGAGGTCTCGCGCGCCCTGCCGGACGCGCTGGCGGCCTGCAAGGTCGCCGGCTTCGACCTGATCGTCGTCGAGACTTCGGGCATCGGCCAGGGCGACGCGGCGATCGTGCCGCATGTCGACCTGTCGCTGTACGTGATGACGCCCGAGTTCGGCGCCGCCAGCCAGCTCGAGAAGATCGACATGCTGGACTTCGCCGATTTCGTCGCGATCAACAAGTTCGATCGCAAGGGCGCCCAGGACGCGTGGCGCGACGTCGCCAAGCAGATGCAGCGCAACCGCGAGCAATGGCATGCGCGTGCCGAGGACATGCCGGTCTACGGCACCCAGGCCTCGCGCTTCAACGACGACGGCGTGACGATGCTGTACCTGGGCCTGCGCGAAGCGCTGGCCCAGCGCGGCCTGGTGCTGCGCGACGGCACCCTGCCGCGGCTGGCGGGACGGCAGAGCACCGGCCGCAACGCGATCGTGCCGCCGGCGCGCAGCCGCTATCTGGCCGAGCTGGCCGATACCGTGCGCGGCTATCACAAGCGCGTGGCGGCGCAGAGCCGGATCGCGCGCGAGCGGCAGCAGTTGCGCGAGGCGCGGCGCATGCTGGCGCAGGCGTCGGCTTCCGCCGGTGCCGATACCCAGGCGCTGCAGGCCCTGCAGGCACTCGAGGCCGAGCGCGACGGCGCGCTGGGCGAGACCGAGCGCGCGCTGCTGGCGGGCTGGCCGGCGCTGCGCGAGGCCTACAGCGGCGACGAACACGTGGTCACGATTCGCGGCAAGCCGTTGCGCACGGGGCTCGTCATTACCACGCTGTCGGGAACGCGCGTGCCCAAGGTGGCGCTGCCGCGCTTGACCGACGAGGGCGAGTTGCTGCGCTGGCTGATGCGCGAGAACCTGCCGGGCTATTTCCCCTACACCGCCGGCGTGTTCCCTTTCAAGCGCGAGAACGAGGATCCTACCCGGATGTTCGCCGGCGAGGGCGATGCCTTCCGCACCAACCGCCGCTTCAAGCTGGTCTCCGAGGGCATGCCGGCCAAGCGGCTGTCGACGGCCTTCGATTCGGTCACGCTCTACGGCGAGGACCCGGACCTGCGTCCCGACATCTACGGCAAGGTCGGCAACTCCGGTGTTTCGATCGCGACGCTCGATGACATGAAGGTGCTGTACGACGGCTTCGACCTGATCGATCCGCAGACCTCGGTGTCGATGACCATCAACGGCCCGGCGCCGGCGATCCTGGCGATGTTCATGAACACCGCGATCGACCAGCAGCTCGACCGGTTCCGCCACGAGCAGGGCCGCGAGCCCGATGCCGGCGAGGCCGCGAAGATCCGCTCGATGGTGCTGCAGAACGTGCGCGGCACCGTGCAGGCCGACATCCTGAAGGAGGACCAGGGCCAGAACACCTGCATCTTCTCGACCGAGTTTTCGCTGAAGGTGATGGGCGACATCCAGCAGTACTTCGTCGACCATCAGGTGCGCAACTTCTACTCGGTGTCGATCTCCGGCTATCACATCGCCGAGGCCGGTGCGAATCCGATCTCGCAACTGGCCTTCACGCTGGCCAACGGCTTCACCTACGTCGAGGCCTATCTGGCGCGCGGCATGCATATCGACGACTTCGCGCCCAATCTGTCGTTCTTCTTCTCGAACGGCATGGACCCGGAGTACAGCGTGCTGGGCCGCGTCGCGCGCCGCATCTGGGCCGTCACGCTGCGCGACAAGTACGGCGCCAACGAGCGCAGCCAGAAGCTGAAGTACCACGTGCAGACCTCGGGCCGCTCGCTGCACGCGCAGGAGATCGACTTCAACGACATCCGCACCACGCTGCAGGCGCTGATCGCGATCTACGACAACTGCAATTCGCTGCACACCAACGCCTACGACGAGGCCATCACCACGCCAACCGCGGAGTCGGTGCGGCGCGCGCTGGCGATCCAGCTGATCATCAATCGCGAATGGGGCGTCGCCAAATGCGAGAACCCGAACCAGGGCAGCTTCCTGATCGAGGAGCTGACCGACCTGGTGGAGGAGGCGGTGCTGCAGGAGTTCGAGCGGATCGCCGAGCGCGGCGGCGTGCTCGGCGCGATGGAGACCGGCTACCAGCGCGCGAAGATCCAGGAAGAGTCGATGCTCTACGAACAGCGCAAGCACGACGGCTCGCTGCCGATCATCGGCGTCAATACCTTCCGCAATCCCGATGGCGATCCGACCCCGACCACGCTGGAGCTGGCGCGCTCCAGCGAGGACGAGAAGCAGAGCCAGCTGCGGCGGCTCGAGGCCTTCCACGCCCGCCATGCCGACGCGGCGCCGGCGATGCTGGCGCGGCTGCGCCAGGCGGTGATCGACGACGAGAACGTGTTCGCGGTGCTGATGGACGCGGTGCGGGTCTGCTCGCTCGGGCAGATCACGCATGCGCTGTTCGAGGTGGGAGGGCAGTACCGGCGCAATATGTGACTGGCGCCGCTGGCGATTTCCACTTCAAGAAGTCGTGCCAATACTTCAGGCGGGACCCATGGTTGGGCGCCGTCGTGGCCGATTGCGTGAAGGGCATCACCGGGATGCCGGAAATCGCCGTAAAGAACATTTTTTGAAAGCGATTGCGCGAAGTCGCAAGCGAAATGCGAAAGCGCCATGACCAGGAAGAAACTAGATTCGGTGGTCGTCCTATCGCCACCGCAATGTCATGCTGCCTTCCACGTCCTCAATTCAGCCCCAGGCACTTCCGCAACCGTCCGCATCGACCAAGTACAGCACCGTCGACGAGTTCGTCGACGCCGTTCGCGCCGACCGGGAGGGAACGCTCGACGATCTGCTGACGTACTACAACGGAAACTTCCGTCTCGGAGACGGCAGACGGTTCCAGGTCCATTGGGTCGATCGCAGAGGGGTGCAACGGCTGACGGTGAAACGCCGCTACGATGCCGATGCCGCCTTCGCGCGCCGTGCGCTCGATGGCGTGGTCGACGCGCTATGGTCGCGCTCCGCACCCAACCGCCTGCGTGCGTCGGTGGAGAGGATATCGGCCGGGATGTTCAGGCGGATCGAGAACGATATGTTAACCACGGCGCTTCCGGTGATCCAAGCGAACTTGCTTGGCAAAGACCATCCCACGCTGGAAGCTTCAGTCCAGGCCGCCGACGTGGCAATCGGCTCCGAGTCCATCGTTCCCTGGCTGAACAGCGACACGCCGGCCAATCCCTTCCGCCGGGACAATCTGATCGATACGACTCTGAAAGACAATATCCTGCTCGCGAGGTATCGCCACAATGGCGGGGCACTGGTATTGCGCTTTGTTCGAAAAGGCAGGGAGCACAGTGCCACGGAAGGTACGTCTCTAGGTCAACGGGATTTGCAGCGGCTCGAGCGCTTGATCAAGGCGAAGACAGCACCATGGAGCGATGTCCCGCCTTATGAGAACGCCCGGCAATTGATGACCCAGTTCGTGCGCATGCGCCTGGAGGAAGAAACGCCGGAACTTCTGCGTCTCTACGCGCGCGGTCAGCAGCATGCGGCGTTCGGCAAGGACAAGTTTCCCGAATGCGGCGACCTTCGCTATCCGCTGCTGCCGCATGGCGCGGGGATCTACGCTGGCGACGGCGATATGGCGATCGAAGAGGCGATACGGGCCGTATCCCAGCATATCCGCCAGGAAAGCAAGAGGCTTGCGCAGGCTTGCGGCGCGAACCCTGCCTTGGTGCTGCATCCGGGGACGACGACCGTCGACAGGTTCACGAATCGCGCACTGGGCGCGGTTCAGGCCGCCGCGCGTGAGGCGATGCAGGGCCACGATCGCAAGTCTTTCCGCGCCGCCTTGCTCGCACAAATTGCCGTCGAGCCAGCCGGCGGCAAGAACATCAAGGGACTGCGCGACGACGGCTTTGACCGCAAGGGCAGGATTGGCAAGAACAAGGTCGTGGAAAAGGACGTGGCGAATGGCGATCCATCGGTCGCCGTGTTGCAGATGCAGACCAGGATTCGCTTTCCCGAGTCGGTGCTGCATATCCTCCTTTCGAAACTGCCTAAGCGCGGAAACGCCCCAGCCGAACGGCAGCCAAGAGTCATTGTCGGGGAGCGCGATGTGGTCAGGGTCGTTGACGTGCATGTCAAGCGGGCCCCGGAAATGCTGCGCTTTCCGTTACCTTCGCCGGACCGGCAAAAACCGACCGGATGGGAGCAGGATTGTGTCAGCGGCAGGCCCGCGAAGTACAAGAATATCAATGGGCTGCTCGATGCGTGGTACCTGACGGTCTATGACAACCATATGCATACCGACGTATTGCCCAAGGTTCGGAGCGCCATCGACGCGTCGGTGGCGGCCATGCGCGAGGAGGCGGATCGCGATCTGCGCAAGCGGCTGTGGAAGCAGCTCGACGACCAGGCAAGCGCGGCACGCGATCCGCTGATGACCGAACACGCCGGAGAGGAGCCATTCGTCGCGTCGATCCGCGAGCCGGTGCTGGCCCTGCAACTGGCAAAGCTGCGGCTGGAGGCAGCAGAGGACGCCGCGAAGGATGCGCACTCGCGACTGGCCGCCTGGGGCGACGTCGAAGCCCGCACGAAACCTGGCTACGAACGCGCGTACGAGAGCGCGGTCGCCGCTTGTAACGCGGCCCAGGCTGCGGTGACGGACCTGACCAACGCCTGGGGCCAGTGTCGACAGGCATTGGAGGGCACGCTGCGCACACAAGTCCGTGGGGAGAATATTCCATCGATGATGGAGGAAATCCGTTCCGGTATCCAACCAGCCGGCGAGTGGGGGCTGCCTCGGACCACCGCAAAAAGGATCGCCATCGTGGCGTCGGCGATCCGGGAGGCCGCCATCCAGCACGTTGCTCATACGGCGAGCCTCGAACAAACGCTTCGCGATCGCATGCAGAACCTGCGCATCGGCAATTGTTCCCTGTCGGAATTGCAGCGTTGGCACGCAGCGGAAGTCGATTATGGGTTGGCCGTGCGCGAAGGTGCCGCAAACCAGGAGCAACGGGAGGAGCAGAACGAGCCCGCGTCTGCGCCCCATCTTGCAGCTCGGGGCGCTTCCGTCCAGATCCTTGGTATTCCGCCCGAGCCGGTCGGCAAGCCGGTCGCGGAAAGCGCCGCGCAGGCCCGGGATCCGCGGCCGGACGCCACGGTCTATGAGTCTGTCGATGAAGGCGTCGGTGCCATGCTGTGGGCCGCGCTCAACCCGCTCATCGAGACGCCGCAGTTGCCGAATGCGGGCGAGGGCGAGCCGTATTCATTCGGCCGTAACGGCCTTCGACCGATGTCCGAAGCGATCCCGGCGCAGGCCAGACCGCCCTTGCGACAGACCGTGTCGGACAGCGCCATGTCTCCATAAGTCGGTGATGCGGGCGGGAGACCGCAAGAAGTCGTCGAATCGGAATCGACCATCGGTGGCAATCGGTGTCAATTGCGGGGTACAGGTAGTCACACCCTCTGCAAACAGGAGCCCGATATGACCATCAGTGAATGTCCCGCCTTTGCATCGATCGACGATGTCGTCATCGCGTTTGCCGACCCCGACCAGGCCCGGCGGATCCATCTGGCAGGATGGTTCAAGGTGGACGGCACGCATTATCGTGTCGCCTACGGCAAGAGCGGTCCCGAGGTGGTACGCCGCGGTGTCCACGGCACGATCGACGGCTTGTGTCGCCACATTGCCATCGGACCGCTCGCAAGCCCTGGGGGCCGCTTGGCCCGGCGGCTGGCGCTATCGCCGCAAGCCGATCGGCACTGTCTGATCGGCGCGCTGGACGCCTGGCGCAACGAGCGCCCGGAAGAGGGCCGCGCGGAAGCGGCGCAGCGCCTGCTGCGCTGTCGCGACGACGGGGCATGCGAGTTGGACTTGCGCGGCCTTCGCCTGTCCAGCCTTCCACCGGCCATTGGATCCTTGCAGCACCTGGGCGTGCTGCGCCTCGGCGGCAACCGCCTGGGCACGATCCCGGCGCCGATCAAATTGCTGCGGGGCATCCGCGTGCTCGAACTCGATCGCAACCGGATAGACACGGTGCCGTCGTGGCTCGCGAAGCTGTCCGAGCTGCAGGTACTGTCGCTCAATGCCAACCGCATCGCGCATTGGCCGCGGCCGGTGACGTCGCTTCGCAAGCTGGCGTTGCTGTGGCTCGAAGACAATGCCATGCGATCGATCCCCTTGGACGTCGCGACAGCGCCGCAGTCCTGCGAAACCTTTGTGGCTGGCAACCCCTGGGACGAGCTTTCCCGGGACTTGCTGCACGCCGCCGACCGCTGGCGGCCCGATGCGCCGATTCACTACGACCGTGTCGCGCATCCTTCCTACCCGCTGGTGCGTCGCCTGCCGCCGGGCAGCGGTGCGTTGCAGCGCGGGCGCTTGCCAGCTTTCGTTCATGTGCCGGCCGATGGCGAGCAGGCGCCGACGGTGTACCCGGTGTCCTGCCTCACCAAGGACGAGGGCGAGCAGTGTCGCAGCCTGATCCGCAGGGTCGCCCACGTGCTGGCGCAGGCGGACGTCCCATTGCGGCGCACCGGCGCGGTACTGGACTACCGTCTCGATTTGATCGAGCGCTGGTTGCGCAGCGATGCCGCGCTCTGGCGCCAATGCAGCGCCGCCATCCTGATCGGTCTCGAGGACTGCGTGGAACGCCTGGTGGCGACCCTCGACGACGTGGAAATCGCCGTGATCGAGGCGATCCTCGGACAACGCGCGGGGACGGCGACACAGCTTGCCGCGCTTGGGCGTGGCTTGTTCCGGCTCGACCTGCTCGGTCGCATGGTATGCCGGCAGGCAGGCCAGGACGACGCGTTCTGGCAGTTGCAGGCCTATCGAACCATGCTTGCCGATGAGCTGTCGCTGCCGCTCGAGGTCCGCCGCGTGGCGAAGGCGCAGTGGACCGCCTCCGGACTGTCTGCCGCGCATGTGGACGCGATGCGCGATACCGTGCTTCGCCTGGAGGCGCAGGACGACTATGCCGGTCTGGACGATTTCATGAGTGCGTGGAAGCCATGGCAGCAGTACGTGAGGCAGGCCGAGGCGCCCTGGATGGAGCAGCTCAACCTGGGACTTCAGCAAGCGCTGGACGATGCGGCGGCAGACATGTCGACGGGGGCGTGTACGCGCGAGGCATACGAGCGTCTGGTTCGGGAGAGCCCGCAGCGATATGAAGCGCTGTTTCGCCAGCGCTGTCGCGACATCCACCGCGCGCTGCGAGCCGGCGCGTCACAGAAAGGATCGGACAAGCGTTGACGGAGACGACGCCCGTGTGGTGGGACCACCGCGTTCGCCGGGAGCGCAATTTCGCACGACCGTGCGTTAAACTCGCAGGCGGCGCTGCATCGCCGCTGGGTTGTCGATCCATCGCCGCTGGTTCGGCGGCCCCGCAGCGCGCGATTCCGGCGCAGTCGCGCATTCCCGAACCGGAGCTCACGGTGTACGACCCGAACAATATCTTTGCCCGAATCCTGCGAGGCGAGTTGCCTTGCCACAAGGTCTACGAAGACGCCGACACGCTGGCCTTCATGGACATCATGCCGCAGTCCGACGGCCACGTGCTGGTGTTGCCCAAGGAGGCCGCCGCCGAGCTGTTCGACCTGTCGGAAGGCGCCGCGCAGGCCGCGATCCGCACCACCCAGCGCGTCGCGCGCGCGGTGCGCGATGCGTTCGGCCCGGACGGCCTGTCGGTCGGCCAGTTCAACGGCGCTGCCGCCGGCCAGACCGTGCCGCACGTGCACTTCCATATCGTGCCGCGCTACGCCGACCGCCCGCTGCGCGGCCACGCCAGCGAGCCGCAGGATCCGGCGGTGCTGCAGCAGCACGCTGCGCGCATCGTCGCGGCGCTGGGCTGACGCCCGCCCCGCGGGCGTTCTCCATCCCTATCCATTCCTATCCATTCCAATTCCACTCACAAGCAGGGAGACAGCATGACAATCCACACCGTCGGCATCATCGGCGCAGGCACCATGGGCAACGGCATCGCGCAGGCCTGCGCGGTGGTCGGGCTCGATGTCGTGATGGTCGACATCAGCCAGGGCGCTGTCGACAAGGGCATCGCCACCATCGCAGGCAGCCTGGACCGCCTGATCAAGAAGGACAAGATCACCGAGGCCGACAAGGACGCGGCGCTCGCGCGCGTGCGCGGCTCGACCGCCTACGAGGACCTGAAGGCTGCGCAGATCGTGATCGAGGCCGCCACCGAGAACTACGAGCTCAAGCTCAAGATCCTCAAGCAGATCGACGCGCTGGTGGGCGATGACACCATCGTCGCGTCCAATACCTCGTCGATCTCGATCACCAAGCTCGCCGCGGCGATCGACCGTCCCGAGCGCTTCATCGGCATGCACTTCTTCAACCCGGTGCCGATGATGGCGCTGGTCGAACTGATCCGCGGCCTGCAGACCAGCGACGCCACGCACGCGGCGGTCGAGCAGCTGTCCAAGCAGCTCGGCAAGTATCCGATCACCGTGAAGAACAGCCCGGGCTTCGTCGTCAACCGCATCCTCTGCCCGATGATCAACGAGGCCTTCTGCGTGCTTGGGGAGGGCCTGGCCTCGCCGGAAGAAATCGACGAAGGCATGAAGCTTGGCTGCAATCATCCGATCGGCCCCCTGGCGCTGGCGGACATGATCGGACTCGATACCATGCTGGCCGTGATGGAGGTGCTGTACGCCGAGTTCGGCGATCCGAAGTACCGGCCCGCCATGCTGATGCGCGAGATGGTGGCCGCCGGCTACCTCGGCCGGAAAACGGGCAGGGGAGTCTATGTCTACAACGTGGCCAAATAGCGAACTGCTTCCGGCATGACGAGACACCGCGCCGTGCGACGCAATGCCTGAGTGGCGAGTGTTTTGGAAGAGCTGGATATGACCCGTCCATGGCGCCGACGCGGCGATGGCCAGCCGGTCCGAGGCCGCCATCGCACTGGCGGTAAGGCGCCTGTTGCGCTGTAGTCGCCAACGTCCTTCGACGGATACTGGCCGGTCATGAGGGCCCCTGCAGGGGCTGGACATGCGTGCCCTCACGCTGCCCACCGTGCCGACTGCGATCGGCACGGTGGGCAGCTGCGTCGCTGCGCCTCGGCGGCAACCGCTTCGATGCCGTGCCGCCGATGATTTCCGTTCCGACTGCGCTGCGGCATTTGCCCGGCTATGACCGACCGCGTTGCGCGAGCGCATCACCGAGGTCGCGTGACGCACGGCGGAAGCCGGATGCAAAGGCTCCACGGCGACATCCTTGGCGGGGCTGACGGCATCGAACAAGATCGTCCGCTTTCCGAAAAGTGGTCTGGCCGCGATACGTACGATGACCGCCTCGCTAACCCTATGAGGATCGAGAGTCATGGCGACGTTTACCGGATCGGTGGTCAAGTCCAACTACGAGGAGTTCTACAACGAGGTGCGGAACAATCCCGAGGGCTTCGTGAAGCGCGTCTTCAGGCGAAGCGCCATCGGGCTAGAGCCGACGGGCACGTTTCAGATCGGCGAGCACACCTTCACGCTGACGCTGGCCACGAATGGTAAGACACGGGAGCTATGCATCGAGCGCAAGTTCGACAACCGCAAGCCGTGGATACAGGTGCGCATGAGGAAGCTGATGGACGCTCTGTTCTTCCGCAGCAGCACGAGCTCCATGGAGCGGGCGCTGCGCAAGGGGTCCACCGTCAAGACGGGTCTGGTCAGCGGCATGCGGATGCATGCCGATCGCATCGTCGAGCAACTGTGGCCCGACATCGCGGCGCCGAACGGCGATGCCGGTTCTGGTTCCTCCAGCCGGCGCGGCAACGCGGGGTCGGCGAACCGGCGGGCGATATCGGAACGCTCGCTTCAAACCCTGATGTCGCTCAACCCTGGGGAAATCGATGCATGGATGCGCTGTCCCGAGGGCGGTCCGGTGGGCCTGGAGCATATCGACCGAAGCAAGACCAGGATCGAGGACGACATCCTGGTCCTGTCCTTCAAAAGCGGGGGAGATGCCATCGAGTTTCGCCTGCAGGCCAGGCCTGACGCGACGCGGGAAGATAGCAAGCGCGTTCAGCGCGACATGGAGCGATTGCTGCGTATTGCCAAGGGCCAGAGAGACGGCTGCGGTTATCGGAACATGGCCGAACTGATGGGCCGTTTCATGGTCGCGACGATCGAGGACGAAGCCCCCCGGCTGCTGGAAGAGCGCGTCGGTGCCATCGTCGATCATCGCGTGGATGACGACGCCAGGCTGCTGCTGGCCTGCACGGTGAAGCGGGATGGCAGACTCGAGCCGACCCGGGCTACGCGGCGGGCCATAGCCCGCGCGGTCGACGATGTCATGGCGTCGTGCCGTGCGTCCGCGGCCCAGCGCTATCAGGCGGTCCTCAATGACGTATGCAGAGACAAGCGCGATCCCGTGGTATCCGCAGTGCTGGATCTACGCGACAAGATGATCGAGAAGATCCAGCAGGATGCCAAGCCCTTCCTCGCCCAGCGGCGGCTGGACGCGTTCGTGCGCAAGGTCGTGCTGCAAAGCGGTGTGAACGCAACGACGGCGCAGGAGCTGCACGACTCGTTCGCGGAAGGTGCCACGTTGCCAGAGGGCGTGCGACTGGTGCACTTCAAGCGCAAGCCGGGGCTATTGGATTGGCTGGCCCGCGAGGCGCCTCGCGAGGAGGTGTTGGTGGTCGCGTTGCCGCAGGATCAGGATGGCGAGGCCCTGCGCTTCGCGCCGCAGCGGGACATGGCGAAGTGGGCGTGGAAGACCATCAAGCTCGCCAAGATGCCAAAGAACGTCGAAACCGATGCCAAGGCACTGCATCAGACGGTGTTCGACAGCTCGCTGGGCCGGTTTTTCCGCGACGAAATCGGACCGCTTCTCAAAGAAGGCGCCGACGCGCTTGGCAGCAATCTTGACTTCCACGGCCACGAAGAAGAACGCGATGCCAAGACGCTATTGCAGTTGCTGACGGCGAGTCTGCGGATCGGCAATACGACCTGCGGCTACCTCCACCGCTGGGCTGGCGAGGCGCAGGCAAGCGATCGAGCCGGGACGGGCTCGGCCGCGGGTGTCGTCCTGCAGAAGGAGGATAGCGAGATTTCCCGCGGGGTGACTCAAGAATCGGTCTCGCCGCAACAAGCCGCGGCGTACGCGCTCAGGCAGGCCCTCAAGCACGTGCTTCCCACCCTCGCCAATGTGACAAATCGCGACTGCAACAAACCGGTTACCGTCCACACGGAGGGCAAATTCGAATCGGTGCCTCAGTTTGGTGGAACCGCGTCGCGCGAGGGAGGCGGTCAGTCGCCGCAGTGGCGTCCGATCAGCCAGAGCCAGCGACAGAACCCGCAGCCAGGCCCGTCGCCATCCTCATCCTCCTCCACGGAGCCGCCGTCCGCTCCGCGGCCGCTGCGAGGTCAGGAGAAGCAGCAAGCCGAGGCGAAGCAGCGAGCCGAGGAGACGCAGCGAGCCGAGGCGAAGCAGCGAGCCGAGGAGACGCAGCGAGCCGAGGCGAAGCAGCGAGCCGAGGAGATGCAGCGAGCCGAGGCGAAGCAGCGAGCCGAGGAGATGCAGCGAGCTCAGACGAATCCAGCCGAGCAGCATCCAGCCCAGCAGAATCCAGCCGAGCAGAATCCAGCCCAGCAGAATCCAGCCCAGCCGAACCCAGCCGATCAGACGCCGACCGAGGACAAGGTGCCGAGCTGAATCTCATGCCTCATTCGCCGTACTGGCGTAGTCCCTCGAGATCGAGCACCTCGATCTCGCCATAGTCGACCCGAACCAGGCCCTGCTGTTCGAGTACCTTCAGGGCCTGGTTCGCCCGTTGCCGCGAAATTCCGGCGAGCAATCCGATCTCTTCCTGCGAAATCTCCAGCTTGGTGCCGATGCCCGGATACAGGTGCTCGTTGAACAGCGACGACACCGCCCGCGCCACGCGCGAGTCGATATCGAGCAGCCGCTCGTATTCGACCGCGGCGATGAACTGGCCGAGCCGCTCGTTCAGCTGGGTCAGCAGAAAGCGCGTGAAGGGCAGGCTCGTATCGAGCAGCCATTGGAAGGTCTCGCGCGGCAGGAAGGCGATGCGCGAATGGCGCAGCGCCATTACGTCGTACTTGCGGATCTCCTGCTTCAGTGCGGCCCCTTCGCCGAACCATCCGCCGGTCGGTACGCCGGTGAACGTCACCGACTTGCCCGACGGCGACACCGTGGTGATCTTGACGATCCCCTCGAGCACGCCCAGCCAGTGCTCGGCCATCTCGCCCTTGTGGCAGACGTAATCGCCGGGGTTGTATTCGCGCACGAACATGGCTTGCCGCACCCGCTGGCGCTGTTCGTCGCTGAGGTCGGCGGCCCAGATGCACCGGTCCAGAAAGTCGTTGAGCATGCCTGCTAGGCTCCGGTCGGGAGTCCGGCAAGGACTCCGCTAGGGATTAACCCGGAATTGTCACCGACGTGACAACCGGGGGGAGGGGCATCGGCTATCTTACGTTCACCACGGACCGACCCGCGCGCAACAGCGCGGCCACGATAACCCTGGCGAGCCGCGGCCTTCTGGCCGCCGGGCGACCAGGGGCAAGTATAACGATCGGCACCGGCGCTTGGCACCGGCGGGAACCCACCCGTCGGAGGGACAGGAGACAGCGATGCAGGACAGGTCGGCAACGACCTTCCCGCGACTGCTGCTGGCGCATGCGCAGCAGCGGCCGGATCATCCGGCCTATCGCGAGAAGGACCTCGGTATCTGGCAGACGAGCAGCTGGTCGCAGGCGGCGCAAGAGGTACGTGCGTTGGCCTGCGGACTGGCCGCGCTCGGCTTCGGCCGCGGCATGAACCTGGCGGTGGTGGGCGACAACCGTCCGCGGCTGTACTGGGCCATGACCGCCGCGCAGGCGCTGGGCGGCGTGCCGGTGCCGCTGTACCAGGACGCGATCGCCAGCGAGATGGTCTACGTCCTGCGCGACGCCGAAATCGCGTTCGCGGTGGTCGAGGACCAGGAGCAGGTCGACAAGCTGCTCGAGGTCGAAGAAGAGCTGGCCACGCAGGGTGGCGCGGTGCGCCATCTGATCTACGAAGACCCGCGCGGCCTGCGCGACTACGACCATCCTTCGCTGGTGTCGTACGAACGCCTGCAGGAGATCGGCCGCGAATATGACCGCGCGCATCCGGGCTTCTTCGACCAGGCCGTGGCGGCCGGCGACCCGGACGATACCGCGATCATCCTGTACACCTCGGGCACCACCGGCAAGCCCAAGGGCGTCTGCCATTCCCACCGCGGCCTGATCGGCGCGGCGATGCACGGCTGCGAGTTCGACCGGCTCGGCCCCGACGACGATGTGCTGTCGTACCTGCCGATGGCCTGGGTCGGCGACAACCTGTTCTCGTACGCGCAGGCGCTGGCGGCGGGCTTCACCGTCAACTGCCCCGAGTCGCGCGAGACCGTGATGACGGACCTGCGCGAGATCGGCCCCACCTACTACTTTGCGCCGCCGCGCATCTACGAAAGCCTGCTGACCCAGGTGATGATCCGCATGGAGGACGCCGGCTGGATCAAGCGCAAGCTGTTCGACCGGGCCATGGCCGTGGCGCGCCGCTGCGGCGCCGACATCCTCGATCGCCGCCCGGTGCCGCTGCTCGAGCGGATGCGCTACGCGCTGGGCGAATGGCTGGTCTACGGCCCGCTGCGCAACGTGCTCGGCATGAGCCGCATCCGCGTGGCCTATACCGCCGGCGAGGCGATCGGTCCGGACCTGTTCCGCTTCTACCGCTCCATCGGCATCAACCTGAAGCAGTTCTACGGCCAGACCGAGACCTGCGCCTATGTCTGCCTGCAGCCCGACGGCCAGGTCAAGTTCGACTCGGTCGGCCCGGCCGCGCCCGGCATGGAGATTCGCATCGCCGAGAACGGCGAAGTGCTGGTGCGCGGCGTGGGCTTGCTCAAGGCGTATTACAAGCGCGACGATGCGACCCGCGAGGCGATCAACGACGAGGGCTACTTCATGACCGGCGACGCCGGCGTGATCGACGCCGACGGCCATCTGAAGATCATCGATCGCGCCAAGGACGTCGGCAAGCTGGCGGACGGCTCGATGTTCGCGCCCAAGTACATCGAGAACAAGCTCAAGTTCTTCCCGTACATCAAGGAGGCAGTGGCCTTCGGCACCGGCCGCGATCGCGTCTGCGCCTTCGTCAACATCGACTTCGAGGCGGTCGGCAACTGGGCCGAACGGCGCCATCTGCCGTACGCCGGCTATATCGACCTGGCCGCGCAGCCGCAGGTGATCGAGCTGATCGCCGAATGCGTGGAGCAGGTCAATGCCGATCTGGCCAAGGACCCGGCGCTGTCGGGCTCGCAGATCGCGCGCTTCCTGATCCTGCACAAGGAGCTGGACCCGGACGACGACGAGCTGACCCGCACGCGCAAGGTGCGCCGCGGCTTCATCGCCGAGAAATACGGGCTGCTGATCGACGCGCTGTACGCCGGACGCCCGGAGCAGTTCATCGAGACGCGCGTCAAGTTCGAGGACGGACGCGAAGGCAGCGTCAGCGCGACGCTGAAGCTGGTGGATGCCAAACGCTTCCCGCCGGCGGGATCGGCGCAAGCCGCGCAGGCAATCCACGCCGGCGCTGCAGCACCCGCCGAGCAAGCGGCATAGCAGGGGCAGGAGGATGACGCAGATGGCGTGGCAAGGCGTGGAGCGGCGGCCAGACGGCTCGCCGGAGTGGGCAGGCGCAGGGACCGGCGCGGCCGGCGAGCCGCTGGCCGAGGGCGGCGTGGCGATCGCCGCGGAGTCGGTGCCGGGCCAGCGCGCGGCAACGACGCGGCATGGCGAGGTGATTCTCGATCTGCAGCATATCTCGCTGTCGTTCGGCGGCGTCAAGGCGCTGACCGATATCTCGTTCGATGTGCGCGAGCACGAGATCCGCGCCATCATCGGGCCGAACGGCGCCGGCAAGAGTTCGATGCTCAATGTGATCAACGGCGTCTATCACCCCCAGCAGGGACGCATCGTGTTTCGCGGCGAGGAACGGCGCAAGATGAATCCGACCGCCGCCGCGCGCCAGGGCATCGCCCGCACCTTCCAAAACATTGCGTTGTTCAAGGGCATGACCGTGCTCGACAACATCATGACCGGACGCAACACGCGCTTCCGCTCCGGCCTGCTGGCCAATGCGCTGTGGTGGGGGCCGGCCCGCAACGAGGAGATCGTGCACCGGCGCAAGGTCGAGGAGGTGATCGACTTCCTCGAGATTCAGTCGATCCGCAAGACGCCGGTGGGGCGACTGCCCTATGGCCTGCAGAAGCGCGTCGAACTGGCGCGCGCGCTGGCGGCCGAGCCCTCGCTGCTGCTGCTCGACGAGCCGATGGCCGGCATGAACGTCGAGGAGAAGCAGGACATGTGCCGCTTCATTCTGGACGTCAACCAGCAGTTCGGCACCACCATCGTGCTGATCGAGCACGACATGGGCGTGGTGATGGACATCTCCGACCGCGTGGTAGTGCTCGACTACGGCAAGAAGATCGGCGACGGCACGCCGGAGCAGGTCAAGTCCAACCCCGAGGTGATCCGCGCCTACCTGGGCGCGTCGCACTGAACGGCACACCCGCTTTCCCAACGCGGACTCTGCGTCCTTCATCGAGACCACGCCGATGACCTTCTTCTTCGAAATCCTGCTCGGCGGACTGCTGTCCGGGCTGATGTACTCGCTGGTGGCGCTCGGCTTCGTGCTGATCTACAAGGCTTCCGGCGTGTTCAACTTCGCGCAGGGCGCGATGGTCTATTTCGCCGCGCTCGCCGTGGTGGGCCTGATGGACAAGGGCATGCCGATGTGGGCGGCGGTGATCGGCGCCTTCTTCGTGATGACGCTGGTGGGCATCGGCACCGAGCGGTTCGTGCTGCGCAAGCTGGTCAACCAGCCGCCGATCACGCTGTTCATGGCGACCATCGGCCTGTCATTCTTCCTCGAGGGACTGGGGCCGCTGCTGTTCGGCAACGAGGTACGGCCGATCCAGCTGGGCATCGTCGACGAACCGATCGAGGCGATCCTGACCCGCTTCAATATCGTGATCTCGAAGTTCGACCTGGCCGCGGCGGGAATCGCCGGCGTGCTGGTCGCCACGCTGGCGCTGTTCTTCCAGTACACCAAGGTCGGCCGCGCACTGCGCGCGGTCGCCGACGACCACCAGGCCGCGCTGTCGCTGGGCATTCCGCTGCAGCATATCTGGGCGATCGTCTGGGGCGTGGCCGGTTTCGTCGCGCTGGTGGCAGGCATGCTGTGGGGCTCGCGCAATGGCGTGCAGTTTGCGCTGACGCTGACCGCGCTGAAGGCGCTGCCGGTGCTGATCCTCGGCGGCTTCACCTCGGTGCCGGGCGCAATCGTCGGCGGGCTGATCATCGGCGCCTCGGAGAAGCTCGCCGAGATCTATATCCCGCCGGTGTTCCAGTCGATGTTCGGCGGCAACTTCGGCGGCATCGAAGGCTGGTTCCCCTATGTGTTCGCGCTGCTGTTCCTGCTGGTGCGGCCCGAGGGGCTGTTCGGCGAAAAGCATATCGACCGCGTGTGACGGTCCCTAACGATCCAGCGGCACGACGCCAAGGAGTCGCCCATGTTCTATCGTGAAGCCGGCCAGTTCAAGACCGACTATGTCGCCGACAGCCAGATCTTTCCGATCCGGCAGGACCGCATCGGCTTCGGCGTGCTGCTTGCGCTGGCCTTCGTCGGCGTGCCGCTGATCGCCAGCGAGTACTGGTTCTCGGCGATCCTGATTCCGTTCCTGATCTTCTCGCTCGCCGCGCTCGGGCTCAATATCCTGACCGGCTACGCGGGCCAGCTCTCGCTCGGAACCGCGGCCTTCATGGCGGTGGGCGCCTACGCGGCCTACAACTTCCAGCTGCGTATCGAAGGGCTGCCGGTACTGCTGACCTTCGTGCTGGCCGGGCTGTCAGCCGCGCTGGTCGGCGTGGCCTTCGGCCTGCCCTCGCTGCGGATCAAGGGCTTCTACCTCGCGGTGGCGACGCTGGCGGCGCAGTTCTTCGTGGTGTGGGCGCTGACCAAGTTTCCCTGGTTCTCGAACAACAGCTCGTCGGGCGTGATCACCGCGCAGCAGCTGGACCTGTTCGGCCTGCCGATCGACACGCCGATGCGCAAGTACCTGTTCGTGCTGGCGATCGTCACGGTGCTGGCGCTGGTCGCCAAGAACCTGGTGCGCTCGTCGACCGGACGCGCGTGGATGTCGGTGCGCGACATGGACGTGGCGGCCGAGGTGATCGGCATTCCGCTGATGCGCACCAAGCTGCTGGCCTTCGCCGTCAGCTCGTTCTACTGCGGCGTGGCCGGCGCGCTGTACGCGTTCTGCTACCTGGGCTCGGTGGAGCCGGACGGCTTCTCGCTGGACCTGTCGTTCCGCGTGCTGTTCATGATCATCATCGGCGGGGTCGGCAGCATCCTCGGCTCCTTCCTCGGCGCCGCGTTCATCCTGCTGCTGCCGATCCTGCTCGACAACATGCTGCCGCCGCTGGCCGCGTTGCTGCACCTGCCGTTCACCAACGCGACGGTATCGCACATCCAGATGATGGTGTTCGGCGGCCTGATCATCTTCTTCCTGATCGTCGAGCCGCACGGCCTGGCTCGGCTGTGGCAGATCGGCAAGGAGAAGCTGCGGCTGTGGCCGTTCCCGCATTGACGCCGTGTCGACGGGACACGCGCCGATGTCATGCAAACGGGTCGTTGGACAACAACGCCATAACAATGCACCTGCCAAGGTGAAGGAGACAGTGATGAGCAACCTGATTCGCAATGCCCAGCGCGTCGCGCTGGCAGTCGGCGCGGCCGCCGCGCTGCTGGTGCCGGCGCTGCCGGCGCAGGCCCAGAGCGGCGAGCAGTTCATCGCGCTGCCGAGCTACCGGGTCGGGCCGTATGGCGCCAACGGGCAGTCCTGGTACGGCGGCTTTATCGACTATCTGAACTACGTCAATCTGAAGGAGGGCGGTGTCAACGGCGTCAAGCTCAGCTGGGAAGAGTGCGAGACCGAGTACAACAACGCCAAGGGCGTCGAATGCTATGAGCGCCTGAAGGGCAAGAACCCGACCACCAAGGGAACCGCCTACCATTCGATGTCGACCGGCATCTCGTACGCGCTGGTCGACAAGACGGCGGCCGACAAGGTGCCGCTGGTGATGATGGGCTATGGCCGCACCGACGCGGTGGACGGCTCGGTGTTCCCCTACGCCTTCCCGCTGGTGACGACCTACCAGATGCAGGTGTCGGCGATCGTCAAGTACCTGGCCGGCAAGAACGGCGGCTCGCTGGCCGGCAAGAAGATCGTCTACCTGTACCACGACTCGGCCTATGGCAAGGAGCCGATCGTCGCGCTGCAGGCCGAGGCCAAGCTGGGCAAGTTCGACCTGGTCGAGATCCCGGTCGCGCATCCGGGCAACGAGCAGGGCGCGCAATGGCTGCGCATCCGGCAGGAGCGGCCCGACTACGTGATCTTCTGGGGCTGGGGCGTGATGAACCAGACCGCGCTGAAGGCTGCGCAGAAGGTCGGCTATCCGCGCGACAAGATGATCGGCTCGTGGTGGGCCGGCTCCGAGGAAGACACCGTGCCGGCGGGCGACGCCGCCAAGGGCTACATGAGCGCGACCTGGAACGTGGCCGGCAAGGGCGTGCCGCTGATCGCCGATATCGAGAAGGTGGTCTACGGCGGGGGCAAGGGCAATATGCAGGACCGCAACAAGATCGGCTCGGTGCTGTACAACCGCGGCGTGTCGGCGGCGGTGGTCACGGTCGAGGCGATCCGCGTGGCCCAGGCCAAGTTCGGCAAGGGCAAGCCGATGAGCGGCGAGCAGATGCGCTGGGCCTTCGAGAACCTGAACCTGACCAACGCGCGGCTGCAGCAGCTCGGCGCCACCGGCCTGCTGCCCGAGATCAAGACCAGCTGCGAAAACCACGAGGGCTCGGGCAAGGTCAAGATCCAGCAATGGGACGGCGCCAAGTGGACCGTGGTGTCGGACTGGATCGAAGGCAACAAGAGCCTGATCCACCCGCTGTTCAAGGCCAACGCGGCGCAGTACGCGAAGGAGAAGGGCATCACGCCGGCCTGCGCGAAGTCGTGATGCAGGCTAGGCGCTGAAATTTGGGCGGGTGTTCTCCCCTCTCCCGCATGCGGGAGAGGGGCGGGGGAGAGGGCAAGCGGCGGTGGATGGACCACCGCGGTTCGAAACCACCCCCCTCTCCCCGACCCTCTCCCCCTGAGGGGGAGAGGGAGAACACCCGTGGCCCGTCGATGCCAGATTCAACGCGTCGAACCCACTACCGAGGTCCACCATGACCCTGCTGTCCATCAACAACATCGAAGTGATCTACGACCACGTGATCCTCGTGCTCAAGGGCGTGTCGCTGGACGTGCCCGAGGGCAGCATCGTGGCGCTGCTGGGCGCCAACGGGGCGGGCAAGACCACCACGCTGAAGGCGATCTCGAACCTGCTGCGCGCCGAGCGCGGCGACGTGACCAAGGGCTCGATCGAATTCCGCGGTGCGCGCGTCGACCAGCTGACGCCCAACGATCTGGTCAAGCGCGGCGTGATCCAGGTGATGGAAGGCCGCCACTGCTTCGCCCACCTGACCATCGAGGAAAACCTGCTGACCGGCGCCTATACGCGCGGGCTCTCGCGCGGCGAGACGCGCGACGAACTCGACAAGATCTACACCTACTTCCCGCGCCTGAAGACCCGGCGCAAGTCGCAGGCCGGCTATACCTCAGGCGGCGAGCAGCAGATGTGTGCGATCGGCCGGGCCATGATGGCCAAGCCGAACATGGTGCTGCTCGACGAGCCGTCGATGGGCCTGGCGCCGCAGATCGTCGAGGAGATCTTCGAGATCGTGCGCGACCTGAACCAGCGCGAGCGCGTCAGTTTCCTGCTGGCCGAGCAGAACACGATGGTCGCGCTGCGCTATGCCGACTACGGCTACATCCTCGAGAACGGCCGCGTGGTGATGGATGGTGCCGCCGAGGCGCTGCGCACCAACGAGGACGTCAAGGAGTTCTACCTCGGCGTGGCCGCCAACGATGCCGAGGGCGGCGGACGCAAGTCGTTCCGCGACGTCAAGAGTTACCGCCGGCGCAAACGCTGGCTCGCCTGAACGGCGCACGGACCAGCGCGCGGACCGGCCGGCCCGCGCGTCGGTGGCGCCGACATCATGCCTTGCCCGGCCGCGGCCGTAACCCGTATCGCCCGGCACCCATCCTCACCGACATCCGTACCATGTCCGAACACTTCGACGCTCTCGAGACGCGCGACCCCGCCGCGCGCGAACAGGCCCTGCTGGCCGCGCTGTCGCGCCAGGTCGCGCATGCCAGGACGCACGCGCCATACTTCGCGCAGGCGCTGCGCGATGTCGATCCGCAGGCGCTGACCTCGCGCGAGGCGCTGGCCGCGCTGCCGGTCACGCGCAAGGCGCAGCTGAGCGCGCTGCAGCAGGCCAGTGCCCCGCTGGGCGGGCTCAACGCGACGCCGCTCGGCGCGCTGCGCCATATCTTCCAGTCGCCGGGGCCGCTGCACGAGCCGGACGGCCACGGGCCGGACTGGTGGCGCACCGCGCGCGCCATGTACGCAGCGGGCTTTCGCCGCGGCGAGCTGGTCTACAACACCTTCTCCTACCACTTCACGCCGGCCGGCATGATGATGGAAACCGGCGCGCACCGGTTGGGCTGCTGCGTGTTCCCGGCCGGCGTCGGCCAGACCGAATCGCAGGTGCAGGCGCTCGCCATGCTGCGTCCGGCCGCCTACGCTGGCACGCCGTCGTTCCTGAAGATCCTGCTCGAGCGCGGCGCCGAACTCGGCCAGCCGTGCAGCCTGGCCAAGGCGCTGGTGTCGGGCGAGGCGATGCCGCCATCGCTGCGCGCCTGGTTCGTCGAGCGCGGCATCAAGGTGCACCAGATGTACGGCACCGCCGATGTCGGGCTGATCGCCTATGAAAGCGAGGGCGCCGACGGCTGGGTGGTCGACGAGGGCGTGCTGGTCGAGATCGTCGAGCCGGGCGGCACGCGGCCGATGCCGGAGGGCGAGGTCGGCGAGGTGGTGGTCACGGTGCTGGGCAACGAGGACTATCCGCTGATCCGCTTCGGCACCGGCGACCTGTCCGCCGTCGTGCCGGGCTCGTCGACGACGCCGAGCCCCTGCGGGCGCACCAATATCCGGCTGCGCGGCTGGCTCGGCCGCGCCGACCAGACCACCAAGGTCAAGGGAATGTTCGTCCATCCCGGCCAGATCGGCGAGGTGATGCGACGCCATCCGGAGCTGCGCGCGGTGCGCCTGGTCGTGACCGGCACGCCCGGCGCCGACGTGATGACGCTGCATTGCGACGCCACGCGGCAGGACACCGCGCTGGCCGATGCGATCACCGTGTCGATGCGCGACGTGATGCGCCTCAAGGGCGAGGTCAGGTTCGTGCCGGCCGGTTCGTTGCCGCAGGACGGCAAGGTCATCGAGGACGCGCGCAGCTACGACTGAGCGCGTTCACGGCTGAGCGCGCTCAAGCACGCGTTCAGCGCCGCCGCGGCGGTTCCGGCTCGGTCGGCGACGCGGCCGATGCCGGCCCATAGCCGCCGCGCGGCCGTGTCGGCAGGTACAGCAGATAGGCGGTCGCCACGGCGCCCACCACCAGCAGCGCGATCGACAGTGCGGGCCGGGCGCGCAGCAGCCAGGCGGTGGTCGGCAGCGAGATCCACATCATCGCGATCGCCAGGATCTTGGCGCGCAGCGGGATGCTGCGATGGCGCTGCCAGTCGTGCACGATCGGCCCGAGCCGGGGATGGCTCATCAGCCAGTCATGGAAGCGTTCGGAACCGCGCGCGAAGCAGGCCGCCGCGAGCAGTACGAAGGGCGTGGCAGGCAGCACCGGCAGGAAGACGCCGAGCACCGCCAGCATCATGCAGACGATGCCCAGTGTGGCCCAGGCCGCGCGCACCAGGCGTTCGCGCCGGCTGCGCCGGACCTCGGCAATGACGACAGGGGGTTTATCCAGCGGGCAATCTCCAGCGGTCTGCAGCGGCGACCGCGTCCGCGGTCAGTTGACGGCGCACAGGCGCGCCTTGGCCGCATCGTACTCGGCCTTCATGCGCGCGACAATCTCGCCGGCCGACTGGATCGCATCGATCTGCCCGACGCCCTGGCCGGCGCCCCAGATGTCCTTCCACGCCTTGGCCTTGGAGCTGCCGCTGGAGAAATCCATCTTGCTCTTGTCGGCCTGCGGCAGGTTTTCCGGATCGAGCCCCGAATTGAGGATGCTCTCGCGGATGTAGTTGCCGTGCACGCCGGTAAACAGGTTGGTGTAGACGATGTCGGCGGCGGCCGCATCGGTGATCGACCGCTTGTACGACTCGCTGGCATGCGCTTCCTGCGAAGCGATGAAGCGCGTGCCGACATAGGCGAAGTCCGCCCCCATCGCCTGCGCCGCCAGCACCGCGTCGCCGGTCGCGATCGAGCCCGACAGCGCGATAGGGCCGTCGAAGATGCGGCGCACTTCGCCGACCAGCGCGAACGGCGACAGCGTGCCGGCATGGCCGCCGGCCCCCGCTGCGACCAGGATCAGGCCGTCGACGCCGGCCTCGATCGCCTTCTCGGCATGGCGCAGGTTGATCACATCGTGCAGCACGATGCCGCCATAGCTGTGCACCGCGTCGATCATCTCCTTGACCGGCGCGCGCAGCGAGGTGATGAAGATCGGCACCTTGTGCTCGACGCAGACGCGCACGTCCTGCTCCAGCCGCGCATTCGAGGCGTGCACGATCTGGTTGACCGCGATCGGGCCGATCGTCGCGTCGGGATTGGCCGCGCGATACACCGCCAGTTCCTGCTGCATCTGCGTCAGCCATTCGTCGAGCAGTTCGGCGGGGCGCGCGTTCAGCGCCGGAAACGAACCGACGATGCCCGCCTTGCATTGCGCCAGCACCAGTTCCGGATAGCTGACGATGAACATCGGCGACGCGATCACGGGCAGCGTCAGGTTCTGCAGGGCGGCAGGGATATGTTTGGCGGCGGGCATGGTGTCTCCTTGACCACGGAAGCGGTGGCGATGCTTGGCATCGATGTTCTGAACGATCGTTCGATTATAGGGACTTCCTTTGCGCGGACGTTATCGCGGCGTTAGAAGCCCGGGTCTAGCCGGAACGTAGCCCGAATCCACCCGAGTCCACCGGAATCCACCCGGATCCACCCGAACCCCGCTCGACGCCGCCTGCCGCCCTTGCGCAGAACGCGAGCAAAAAAAAGCCCCGCGTCCGGGGCGGGGCAATTACCACGAAGACTGATACATCGACGGCGAGGCACCTGCCAATGCCGAAACCGTCAACGGCATGGTAGAGGGGCAATATGACGATCCGGGGACGACCCGGTGACGTCTCGATGAAGCGGCCGGCCGCGCGTACAACGCGGCGGGCTCATACGGGCTCATACGGGCTCATACGGGCTCGCACGGGCTCGCACGGGCCCGCACGGGCTCACACGCGCTGCAGCAGCAGGCCCTTCAGATATTCGCCCTCGGGGAAGGCCGCCAGCATCGGATGGTCGGTGCCGGCCGACAGCCGCCGCAGGATGCGCGCATCGACGCGCGCGTCGGTGGCGGCGCCGGCCACGATCTTGTGGAACAGTTCCATGCCGATCGCGCCGGAGCACGAGTAGGTGAACAGCAGCCCGCCCGGCCGCAGCAGCTGCATGCCGACCAGATTGATTTCCTTGTAGGCGCGCGCGGCGCGGTCGATATGCTGGGCCGACGGCGCGAATTTCGGCGGGTCCAGCACGATCAGGTCGAACTGGCGCCCCTCGGCGCGGAACTGGCGCAGCGACTTGAAGACGTCGGCGTCGAGCCAGGTGGCACGGCCCGCATCGTAGCCGTTGAGCGCGACATTGCCCTCGGCGACCTTCAGTGCGTCACCGGACGAGTCGATCGATACCACCGAGGCCGCGCCGCCGCGCAGCGCCGCCAGCGAGAAACCGCCGGTGTAGCAGAAGCAGTTCAGTACCTCGCGCCCCTCGGCGAGGTCGCCGACCAGCTTGCGGTTGTCGCGCTGGTCCACATAGAAGCCGGTCTTGTGGCCGTTGCGCACGTCGACGTAGTAGCGCACGCCGTGTTCGGTAACCGACAGCTCGGGGTCGGGCTCGGCGCCGGCCAGCACGCCGGTCACCAGCTCCAGCCCCTCGCGCTCGCGCACCGCGGCGTCGGAGCGCTCGTAGACGTTGGGGCAGCCGGTCTCGCGGATCAGCGCCTGCACGATCGCGTCCTTCCACTGCTCGACGCCGGCGGCGTTGAACTGGCAGACCAATTGCGCGCGCTCGGCGCCACGGCCGGCGCCGTAGTAGTCCACCACCAGCCCGGGCAGCCGGTCGGCCTCGCCGAACACGAGCCGCACCGCGTCGCTGTCGCTGACCCATTGGCGGCGATGCGCCACCGCGGTGGCCACGCGGCGCTTGATCAGCGCATGGTCGACCGGCTCGTTCTCGTCGAAGGTCCACACCCGCGCGCGGATCTGCGAGTGCGGGCTGTAGGCCGCCTTGGCGAGGAAGCGGCCGTCGGCGGCGCGCACCGTGATGGTGGCGCCGGGTTCGGCGCGGCCCTCGACGCGGTCGATGCCGGTTGCATAGATCCAGGGATGGCGGCGCAGCAGGGACTTTTCCTTGCCGGGCTTCAGGGTCAGGGTATTCATGATTCAGAGCAGGGAGGCCGCGCATCGGCGACCTTCGGATTCACCGCGCGGGGTGATTCCCCTTTCCCGCTTGCGGGAGAGGGGCCGGGGGAGAGGGCAAGCAGCGCCGGCGAAAGCCGGCGTTCGCGTCGCCTTACAGCACCACCTTGACCATCGGATGCGCGGTCAGCGCGCGATACAGGTCGTCGAGCTGCTCGCGGCTGGTGACCCAGACGGTCACGGTCAGGCCCAGATAGTTGCCGTTGCGCGAAGGGCGCATCTCCATCTTGCCGGCATGAAAACCCGGGTCGAATTCCTGCACCAGCGTGACGATGGCCTCGGCGAAGCCGTCCTGCATCGCGCCCATCACCTTGATGGGGAAATCGCTCGGGTATTCGATCAGCGAAGGCTGGTCGCGCCCGTTGTCGGTGTTGTCGGCGCTCATGGCGGCGGCCTCCTCGTTGCTTGTTACTTGCGCTTGAACCACAGGCGGATGGTGTCCCAGATGCGGCCGAAGAAGCCCGCTTCCGGCACCTCCTCCAGCGCGACCACCGGGAACTCCGCCACCTTGGTGGTGCCGTCCATCAGCTTGACGGTACCGACCTGCTGGCCGGCCGAGATCGGCGCCACCAGCAGCTCCTGACGCTCCAGCACCGGCTTCAGGCGGCCCGCGGTGCCTTTGGGCACGGTCACGTAGGTCTCGTCGCGCACGCCGATCTTGATGGTGTCGTTGCTGCCCTTGTAGATGTCCGGCGTGGCCAGCACCTGGCCCTTGTCGTAGAGGCGCAGCGTGTCGAAGAACTGGAAGCCGTAGTTCAGCACCTTCAGGCTTTCCTGCGTGCGGACCTGTTCGCTGGTGGTGCCGATCACGATCGAGATCAGGCGGCGCGAGCCGTTGGGCACGTTGGCCAGCGGGCGCTTGGCCGAGGAGATCAGGCAGTAGCCCGCCGACCGGGTGTGGCCGGTCTTGACGCCGTCCACGGTCGAATCGATGTACAGCAGGCGGTTGCGGTTGGGCTGCTTGATCTTGTTATAGGTGAACTCCTTTTGCGAGTACATGCTGTAGTACTCGGGGAAGTCCTGGATCAGGCGCGTGGTCAGGATCGCCAGGTCCGCCGCGGTCGTGTAGTGGTTCGGGTCGGGAATGCCGTCGGTATTCGTGAAGTGCGTGCTCTTCATGCCCATGCGCTGGGCCTCGCGGTTCATCATCGCGACGAAGCCTTCCTCCGAACCGCCGACCGCCTCGGCCAGCGCCAGCGCGGCATCGTTGCCCGACTGCACGATCAGGCCCATCAGCAGGTCCTGCACCGTGACCGGCTTGTTCGGCTCGATGAACATGCGTGACTCGTCGCTCTTGACCTTGAGCACGACATTGGTCGGCACCACCGCCTGGTCCAGCGTCAGGCGCTTTTCCTTCAGCGCCTGGAAGGCCAGGTAGGCGGTCATGATCTTGGTCAGCGAAGCCGGCTCGATGCGGGCGTCGGCATTCTGCGAGCCGAGTGCCTGTCCGCTGGTGACGTCGTAGAGCATCCACGCCTTGGCTGCCACCTGCGGCATCGGCACGGCCTGCGCGCGCACCGTCAGCGGTGCGCTGGCCAGCGCAAGCACGGCGGCGCTGGCCAGCAGGGTGTGGGCGATGCGGTGGGAGAACAGCGGCGAAGCTTGATTGAACATGTTTTCAGGTTCCGACAAGAGAGAAAGGGCAGCGTCGCGCCGCCACGCTGCGGTGGCGGCGGGGCAAGGAGCGGCGGCCACGGCTTGCCATGGCCGCCCGCTCAATGCCCGGGCTCAGCGCTGCCACGCATTGACGACGAGCTGCTTGATCAGATGCAGCTTGCGATGGAAGAAATGGTCGGCGCCGGGGATCACCGTGACCGGCAGTTCCTGCGGCCGGGCCCAGTCGAGCACGCTGGCGAGCGGCACGGTCTCGTCCTGCTCGCCGTGGATCACGATGGTATCGGCCGGCACCGGCGCGACCTGCCAGCGCGAGGCGGCGGTGCCGACCATCGCCAGGCGCTCGGCGGGCGTGCCGGCCTCGGCCAGGCGCCGCGCCACATGGCTGACGACGAAGCTGCCGAACGAGAAGCCGGCCAGCGCCAGCGGCAGCGTCGCCGCGTCGGCGGACCAGTCGCGCTGCTGGCGCATCCAGTCGATCACCGCCAGCAGGTCGTCCTGCTCGCCCTGGCCGTTGTCATGTACGCCGGCGGTGCCGCCGACGCCGCGGAAGTTCGGCCGCACGGTGGCGTAGCCCAGCTGCACGAAGGCGCGCGCCAGCGTCTGCGCCACCTTGTTGTCCTTGGTGCCGCCAAACAGCGGATGCGGATGGCCGACCAGCGCAAGGCCGCGCACCGGGGCGGCCTGCGGCAGGTCGACCGAGACGTCGATCGCGCCGGCGGGACCGGCAACGGTGAGTACCTGGGTATGCGCGTTCATGGCAGGAGGGGCAGAAATCCGGGAACGAAAGCGGGTGTGGGCGGCGATGGATGCGGATGCGGTGCGAGCGCGGGGCTCAGCGATCCACCATCAGGCGTTCGACCGGCTTGCCGTGGATCAGATGGCTGTCGATGATTTCGTCGATGTCCTGCTCGTCGACGAATGTGTACCAAACGGCCTCCGGGTAGACCACCAGTACCGGACCGAGTTCACAGCGGTTCAGGCAGCCGGCCTTGTTGATCCGCACCCGGCCCTCGCCGCCGGCGATGCCCAGTTCCTTGCAACGCTTCTTGGCGTATTCCTGCATCGCCTTGGCGTTGTGGTTGGCGCAGCAGTTTTCGCCCGGCTCGCGTTGATTCAGGCAGAAGAAGACGTGGTGCTGGTAGTAGCTGCTCATGCGTGGGAGGGCGCGGCACGCTCGGCTGGGCCGCGCGCGCGGCTTGGCGCCGGTCGGAACGGTGGGAAGCTCGGAATTATACGGCGAGCCGGGGGCCGTTTCGACCGCATGGCGGCGTCTGCCGTGCCGCGTCGTGCCGGGTGTTAGCTATGGCGCACAGAATGCGCCGTCCCGTCGCCATCGTGGCGAGGTGAGCAAGGGCGTAAGCCGGGGACGGCGGTCTCACCGCCACATATTTCGCATGCGCGCGGCCAGGTCGACCGCCGGCAGCGTGGCGCGCTGGGGCGCCGCATCGACCGGCGGAGGCGGCGGCCACGCGCGGCCGTGGAAATGCGGCATCACGCGATTGGGCAGGAAGCGCGTGCGCGACGCATAGACATGGCGGTCGCCCATGCCGGGCTGCTGATGCACGTAGAAACGCTGCGGCACCACGATGTCGAGATGGTCGCGCGCGCGGGTCATCGCGACATAGAGCAGCCGTCGCTCCTCCTCGATCTCCTCGGTGGTGCCGGTGGCCAGGTCGGATGGCAGGCAGCCGTCCACCGCGTTCAGCACGTAGACGGCCTTCCACTCCTGGCCCTTGGCCGAATGGATCGTCGACAGGATCAGATAGTCCTCGTCGCGCAGCGGCACGCCGGACTCGTCGCTGGAGGCGTCGGGCGGGTCCAGTGTCAGCTCGGTCAGGAAGCGTTCGCGCGAGCCGTAGGTCGCGGCGATGCGTGCCAGCTGCTGCAGGTCGGCGGCACGTGCGGCGGCATCGTCGTGCAGGCGTTCCAGATGCGGCTCGTACCAGCGCAGCACGCGTTCGAAATCGACCGGCCACGCTGCCGCGGGGGCCATCGCCTCGCGCGCCAGCGCAACCAGTTCCGCCCAGGCTTGGGCCGCGGCAGGCGGCGCTTCGAACGATTCGAGGGCGAACAGCGGGTCGCTGGCAAGCTCCAGCCCGTCGAGCACGCGCGCGGCGGTCTTGGGCCCGACGCCCGGCATCAGCTGCAGCGTGCGGAAGCCCGCCATGCGGTCGCGCGGATTCTCCAGCCAGCGCAGCGCCGCCAGCATGTCCTTGACATGGGTCGACTCGAGGAATTTGAGCCCGCCGAACTTGACGAAGGGGATGTTGCGACGGACCAGTTCGAGTTCGAGCTGCGCGCTGTGATCGGCGGCGCGGAACAGCACCGCCTGCGCCATCAGCGCCAGCCCTTCCTCGCGCCGCGCGAGGATCTGCTCGACCACGTAGCGCGCCTGCTCGGTTTCGTCGCCGACCACCACCACGCCGGGCTTCTCGGCGCTGGCGCGGTCGGACCACAGGTCCTTGGTGAAGCGTTCGGCCGCCAGCCCGATCACCGCGTTGGCGGCGGCCAGGATCGGCTGCGTCGAGCGATAGTTGCGCGACAGCGTGACCTGTCCCGCCGGCGGCGAGAAGCGGTGCGGGAAGTCGAGGATGTTGCGCACGGTGGCGCCGCGGAACGCGTAGATCGACTGCGCGTCGTCGCCGACCACGGTCAGGCCGCGGCCGTCGGGCTTGAGCGAGAGCAGGATTGCCGCCTGCAACGCATTGGTGTCCTGGTATTCGTCGACCAGCACGTGGTCGAAGCGCTCGCCCATGTCCTGCGCCAGCGCCGGCTCGGCCAGCGCCTGCGCCCAGTACAGCAGCAGGTCGTCGTAGTCGAGCACCTGCTGCTTCTGCTTGGCCTCGACATAGCCGGCGAACAGCGTGCGCAGCGCGTCCACCCACATCGCGTAACGTGGGAACTGGCGCTGCAGCACCTCTTCGAGCGGCAACTGGGTGTTGACCACGCGCGAATAGATCGCCAGGCAGGTTTCCTTGCGCGGAAAGCGCGCATTCTGCGCCGACAGGCCGAGGTCGTGCCGCACCACGTTCATCAGGTCCGCCGAATCGCCGCGGTCGCTGATGGTGAAGGAGGGCGACAGGCCCAGCGTTTCCGCGTATTCGCGCAGCAGGCGCGCGCCGATCGCGTGGAAGGTGCCGGCCCATTGCAGCGCGGCGCGGCCGGGGTTGGCAGAGGAGGTGGTGCCGTTGCGGGCGGCGAAGGCCTGGTCGACGATGCGCTCGACGCGCCGGCCCATCTCGACCGCGGCGCGCCGCGAGAACGTCAGCAGCAGGATGCGGCGCGGATCGGCGCCGCCCAGCAGCAGATGCGCGACCCGGTGCGCCAGCGTATTGGTCTTGCCCGAGCCCGCCCCGGCGATGATCAGCAGCGGCCGGTCGGTGGCGTGCTCGACCGCTTCACGCTGCTCGGGGTTCAGTGCGGCGAGATAGTCGACCGGATCGGACGGGTCGGACGGACCGGACCGGGCAGCGGCGGGAGCGAGGGCAAGATCGGCGGACACAGGGGCAGGCGAGGGCGAAAACCGGAAATGTTCGCCGCAGACTGTATATCCATACAGATGTGTTGGGCAAGCGGGGGATGGTTGAAGGGGCGAGAAGGGCGCTTTTGGCGTGGTAGCGCCGGAGTTGCCCTCTCCCCCGGCCCCTCTCCCCCGGCCCCTCTCCCGCAAGCGGGCGAGGGGAGCAAGCCGGCAGCCTTGTCGAACGCCTGCGGCCAGCTATCTCTCCCGCCTTCGGGAGAGCCTTGCCGAATGCCCTACTGGGCTCTCCCTCTCCCGCTGGCGGGAGAGCAACCGTGTCAAGCGTGCATGTTGCTCTGCCATGGCTGCCCGGTCTTCACCATCGCGTTGAGGACCGTCAGCAGCTTGCGCATACAGGCGGTGATGGCGAGCTTGAAGGGTCGGGGAGAGGGCAAGCGGCGCCGGCATACCGCAGCCGCCCTTTCCCTGTCAACGCATCAAACCGCCTTGCTCAATGCCTGATCCAGCAGCTTGTGCAGGCTGTCCCATTCCGGCTCGCCGACGTAGCGCTTCAGGATGCGGCCGTCCTTGTCCACCACGAAGGTGGTCGGCGTCAGCTGCACGTCGCCGAAGGCCTTGGCCGCCGAGCCGTCCGAATCGAGCGCGACCTTGAACGGCAGCTTGCGCGTCTCGGTGAAATTGGTGACGTACATCGGCGGGTCGTAGCTCATCGCGACCGCGACGAACTCCAGGCCCTTGTCCTTGAACTGCTGGTAGGTGCGCACCATGTCCGGCATCTCCTTGACGCAGGTGGTGCAGCTGGTGGCCCAGAAATTGACCATATAGACCTTGCCCTGCAACTGCGCGGTGCTGACGCGCTCGCCGGACAGCAGCACGAAGGTCGCCTGCGGTGCTTGCGTGGCGGGCGTCAGCGCGCGGTAGCCGAACCAGCCGAGCAGGACCAGCACCAGCAGGCCCACGATCAGCGGCCAGCGCTTGCGGGGGGAGGCGGGACGTTCCGGTGGGGAGGCGGACGAAGTCATGATGGGCCGACCGAAGGAGGGGAAAACGCCATTCTAGCGCCGAGGCGGCCGATGGCGCCGAGCGCGGGCGGGGGCAGGCGTAGCCGAGCGGTGGTCCCGGGGTCAGCGCCCGCCGGCCGTGGCGGCCATCGCGGCACGCGCGGTATCGAGCGACTGTTCCAGATAGGCGCCGTAGAAGTCCGGCTGCATGCCGCGCAGTGGCGGCGCGGCCGGGCGGCCCTTGCCGTCGAGGAACAGCACCGTCGGCGCGAAGCGGATGCCGTGCTCGCGCGCCCAGGCGCGCGCGGTGGTGGCGCGGCCGTCGGCATCGCGGATCGGCGTGGCGGCGCTCATGTCGAGCTCGCGCGCCACGAGCTGCCCGGCGGCGGCCTGCGGGCCCAGGTAGCTGCGCCGTACCGCTTCGCAATAGCCGCAGTTCGGCAGTGTCACCAGCACCACCAGCGGTTCGCCGCGGCGGCTGGCCGCGCGCGTTTCCGCCGCCAGGTCGGCGACCGCCGGCAAGTGCGCGGCGCTGGCCGCCTGCGCCGACGGTGCGGCAAGGGCGAGTGACAGGCCGGCGAACAGCAGCGTGACGAACAGCGCGGCCGACAGGGCGACCGGCAGCGCCAGGGCGGCGCCCCGACGCCATGCCGAACCCATGCGGCCACCTGCGAGGTCCAAAACCATAATGAAATATCGAGATTAGAAAGACACTGCGCCAGTGCCTGATCCCCGATAATAGCGGCTTGGCCGCACCCCTGCCGGGGCGGCGCATCGTTCCCTTGTTCAGCCGTCCTCTTTCCACCCGTCGTTCAGGCTTCTCGATGTCTCGCCTTTCGTTCCTCCGCCGGCCGGCCCGGTGTTGCGCCGGCCTGGCGGTGGCCGCGCTGCTCGCCTGCTCGCCGCGCTACGACTGGCGCACCATCCAGTCCAACGAGGGCGGCTATGCCGCGCTCTATCCCGGCAAGCCGACCAGCGCCGCGCGCGATGTCGCCATCGCGGGCCGCAAGCTGCCGATGACGATGGAGGCCGCCCGTGTCGACGAGACGCTGTTCGCCGTCGGCGTGGTCACCCTGCCAAGCGACGATGCCGCGCTGCGCGCCGAGGCGCTGTCGGCGATGCAGTCCGGTCTGCTGGCCAATCTCGGCAATACGCCCACCGAGCCGGTGCAGACCCGCGCGGTCACGGTGATGTCGTCGGCCCAGCCGCCGGTGGCACTGCAAGGCATCGAGATTCGCGTGGCCGGCGTTTCGCCGCAGGACAAGGCGCCGCGCCGGCTGACCGCGCGGCTGGTCGCCAAGGGCAGCAAGGTCTACCAGGCGGTCGTGCTCGAGGCCGGCGATGCCGCGCGCGACCAACGCCAGGCCGAGCAGGTCGAGCAGTTCCTGGCCGGCTTCCACCCGTTCTGATGCAATCCCGTACCGGTTCGCGCGGCGCCCGCATCGGCCTGTCCATGCGACCGTCGTCGCTGCTGCGGCGTAGCGAAGGCGCGCTGGTATTCGCCTGCTTTGCCGCGGCCTATGTGCTGTCGTACGCGCTGCGCACCATCAATGCGGTGATCGCGCCGGAGCTGATCGCCGACATGCGGCTGTCGAACGCCGACCTGGGCCTGCTGTCGTCGGCCTATTTCCTCGCCTTCGCCGCGATGCAGCTGCCCGTCGGCCAGTGGCTGGACCGGCGCGGCGTGCGGCGCGTCGAGACCGTACTGCTGCTGGTCGCCGCGGTGGGCGCGCTGGTGTTTGCGCTGGCCGGCTCGGCGGCGACCTTGTGGCTGGGGCGGGCGCTGATCGGCGCCGGCGTGTCGGCGTGCCTGATGGCTTCCTACACCGCCTATCGCCGCTGGTTTCCGACCGCGCGCCAGAGCCAGCTGTCGGTCTGGATGCTGGTGGCCGGCAGCGGCGGCGCGCTGATGACGACGCTGCCGGTGCAGGCTGTGCTGCCGTGGCTGGGCTGGCGCGGCGTCTTTCTGGTGATGGCGGGCCTGCTGCTGGTGTCGGCGCTGGCACTGTATCGGGGCCTGGCACGGGTCGAGCGGCGCAGTGCGCGGCTGGCGCGCGGGGCGGAGCGGCGAAGGACCGTGGACCATCCTGCCGATATCGCCGTCGATATCGGGACCCGCAGCGTAACCGAAAGCGCAATCGACGGCGCCATCGATAGTGGGATCGGCAGCGCGGCACGAAGCGCCACAGGAAGCGCGACGGACGGCGCAACCGTTGCAGCGCAGGCGCCGCCGGACGCCACGATGGCCGGCGGTTATCGCGCGTTGCTGCGCCACCCGGCCTTTGTCCGCGTGCTGCCGTTCGGCCTGCTGAACCAGGCGGGCTTCATGGCGGTGCAGACGCTGTGGGTCGGCCCCTGGCTGGTCGACGTGCTGGGCTTCGGCCCGGGCCGCACCGCGCAGATCCTGTTCCTGTTCAATATCGCGCTGCTGGCCGGCTATCTGCTGCTGGGCTGGCTGGCGCCGCGGCGCGCGCGCGATCCGGTCGAGTCCGCGCGGCTGGTGATGGTCGGCGCCGGGCTGACGCTGGTGCTGCAGGCGGCCATCGTTGCCTGGACCGCGCCGGCCGCGTGGCTGCTGTGGCCGTTGCTGGCATTGTGTGCGAGCACGCTGTCGCTGATCCTGAGCACGCTGAGCCTGTCGTTTCCGGCGGCGGTCGCCGGGCGGGCCAATACCACCTACAACCTGCTGGTGTTCGGCGGCAGCTTCCTGATCCAGTGGGGCCTGGGCGTGGCGATCGATCTGTTCCGCGAGGCCGGGCTGCCGCAGGGGGACGCGTTCCGCGCGGCGCTGGGCGGCTTGCTGGGGCTGCAGCTGGTCGGTTATCTCTGGTATGCGCTGGTGCCGCGGCTGTGGCGCCGGGCGGCGGGCTGAGCGCCGCCGGCGTTTCAAACGATCGGGGATCTGAAAAGGTCCGGGACTTGGAAAGGTCCGGGACTTGGAAAGGTCCGGGACTTGGAAAGGTCCGGGACTTGGAAAGGTCGGGGGTTTGGAAAGGTCCGGGACTTGGAAAGGTCGGGGGTTTGAAAGGGTCCGGGATTTGGAGAGGCTCGGGGGTTTGAAAAGATTCGGGCTCAGGAAAAAGCAAGAAGGAGCAAATCATGCGTTGGGAAATCTGGCTCGCCTATTTCGCGGCCTGCTGGGCGATCGCCGTCTCGCCGGGTTCGGGGGCTGTTCTGTCGATGAGCCACGGGCTGTCCTATGGGCTGCGCAGGACCACCACCACGATCCTCGGCCTGCAGACCGGGCTGCTGATCGTGCTGCTGGTCGCCGGGGGCGGCCTCGGCGCGCTGCTGATCGCGTCCGAGCACGCCTTCGCCGCGGTCAAGACGGTCGGGGCGCTGTACCTGATCTATCTGGGCGTGCAGCAATGGCGGGCGCGTGTCGAGCAGGAGCCGGGCGGTGCGGACGGCGACGGCAGGCCTGCCGGCGGGATCCGCGTGGCCGCGATGAGTCCGCGCCGGCGTTTCGCCACCGGCCTGCTGACCAATGTCACCAACCCCAAGGGGATCGTCTTCATGGTGGCGGTGCTGCCGCAGTTCATCGATGCGCAGTGGCCGCTGGCGCCGCAACTGGCGATCCTCGCCGTGACCATGTGCGCGGTCGACCTGATCGTGATGCATGGCTATGCGCTGCTGGCCTCGCGCATGCAGGGCCTGTTCCGCGATGCCCGCGCGATGCGCTGGCAGAACCGGGTGTTCGGCGGCGTGCTGATGGCGGTCGGGGCCGCGCTGTTCTTCGTGCGACGCCAGCCGGGCTGAGCGCGATCGGGCCGGAGAGACCGGACCGGAGAGACCGGACCGGAGAGACCGGACCGGCTGGCGATCCCCCGGCCGGTTTGCTTCAATGGTGGGTACCCCGCCCTTGGAGCCGACCGATGCCGCGCCGCGCCGACCACACCGTTCCGCCGATAGAAGACCCGCCGCCGCCGGGCGTGCCACCGGATCATCCGCCGATCGAGGAGGAGCCGGAACCGCCGGGCGAGCCGCCCGAAGCCCGCCGTCCGGCTTGATTAACGGCCGGCACCGCTACCGCGCCGGTTTGCTCGCCTCTCCCACGGGTGGGAGAGGGGCGGGGGAGACGGCAGGGGCGATTGAACGGCCAGCACCGCCGGTGTGGCGAGCGGCCGTTCCCCTCCCCAACCCCTCCCGCCAGCGGACGAACGGACCCGGGCGATAAGCCGATCGGCCGGTGCGTGCCCTGAGTCGCTAAACCGGCCGCAACACGCGCCGATACTGCACCGCCTCGGCCGCGTGCGCCGCGCCGACGATGTCGGCCTCGCCCAGATCCGCAATGGTTCGTGCGACCTTCAGCACGCGAAAGTACGAGCGCGCCGACCAGCCCAGGCGCGCCATCGCCGCGCGCAGCAGCCCCTGCGCCTGCTCGTCCAGCATGCAATGCCGGTCGATCTCCTGCCCCGCCAGCTCTCCGTTGGGTTTGCCCTGCCGTTCCAGCTGCCGCGCCCTGGCGGCCAGCACGCGCGCGCGGATCGCATCGCTGTCCTCGCCGGGCGGGCCGTCCAGCGTTTCCTGCTGGCTTTGTGCCGGCACCTCGATCTGCAGGTCGATCCGGTCCAGCAGCGGCCCGGACAGGCGCGACTGGTAGCGTTGCACCTGGTCGGGCGTGCAGCGGCAGGCGCGGGTTGGATGGCCTTGGTAACCGCAGGGGCAGGGGTTCATTGCCGCGACGAACTGGAAGCGCGCCGGGAAGTCGGCCTGCCGGCCCGCACGCGAGATCGTGATGCGGCCGGACTCGAGCGGCTCGCGCAGGACCTCCAGCACGCGCCGCTCGAACTCGGGCAACTCGTCGAGGAACAGCACGCCGTGATGCGCCAGCGAGATCTCGCCGGGGCGCGGATCGCCCCCGCCGCCGACCATCGCGGCCGCCGAGGCGGTGTGGTGCGGCGCCCGGAACGGCCGGCGGCCCCATCGCTCGGTCTGGAAGCCGGCGCCGGTCAGGCTCAGTACCGCGGCGGATTCGAGCGCCTCCTGCAGCGTCATCGGCGGCAGCAGGCCGGGAAAGCGCTGCGCCAGCATCGACTTGCCGGTGCCCGGCGGGCCGATCAGCAGCGCGGAGTGCTGGCCGGCCGCCGCGACCTCCATCGCGCGGCGCGCCTGCCCCTGGCCGCGGACATCGCGCATGTCCGGCATGCCGGCGGGCGAACCGGCCACGGGCGCCGTCGCCACGGGCGTGGCCCGTGCCAGCGGCGGCCCGGTGCGTGCCAGGTGCGCGCAGACCTCGGGTAGCGAAGCAGCGGCCAGCACCGTGACCGACTCGACCAGCGCCGCCTCGGCGCCGTTGCCGGCGGCCACCACGAAGGCGCGAGCGGACCGGCCCGCCGGGCCGCACACCGCGCCGGCGTGCTCGCGCGCCAGCCCCATCGCCATCGCCAGCGCGCCGCGCACGGGCCGCAGCGCGCCCGACAGCGACAGCTCCGCGGCGAACTCGTAGCCGTCCAGCGCCGGCGCCGGGATCTGCCCGCTGGCCGCCAGGATGCCCAGCGCGATGGCCAGGTCGAAGCGGCCCGATTCCTTGGGCAGATCGGCCGGCGCAAGGTTGACGGTGATGCGGCGGTTCGGAAATTCGAAGCCGCAGTTCAGGATCGCCGCGCGCACCCGCTCGCGGCTCTCGCGCACCTCGGTTTCGGCCAGCCCGACGATGGCGAACGCCGGCAGGCCGTTGGCCAGATGGATTTCGACCGAAACCGGCGGCGCGTCGATGCCGGTCAGGGCGCGGCTGCGCAGGACGGCGAGGTGCATGGGGGCGACCAGGGGAAAGAGAAAGCGGTGGAGGGAGATGGACGAGGGTGGTGGGCCAGGGTGACGGACGGCGGCGGAGGACGCGAGCGGCGGACGAAGGCGATGGACGAAGGCGGCGGAAGGGCGATCCGGCATGTCACCGATTTATTAACGCCGCCGTAAACGCAGAAGGCCGCCGGTTGCCCCGGCGGCCTTCGCATGACTTGAGGTCTGGCGCGTTCAGCCAGCCAGCCCCGGGTTTGCCGGCCCGGTGCCCGGCTCGGGCGTGGTCGAGCCCGGTACCGAGGTGGCCGAGGCCGTGGTGCCGGCGCCGGCGGTGCCGACCGTGGCCGGCCCCACCCCTCCCGCGCCCGCCATGCCGGCGCGGCGTTCCAGGTCCGCGACTCGCATCTCCAGCTCCTCGAGCCGTGCGCGCGTGCGGGCGAGCACCTGCGACTGCACGTCGAATTCCTCGCGCGTGACCAGATCGAGCTTGGCAAAGCCCTGGGTCATCATGCTGCGGACGTTCTTCTCGATGTCCTTGGCGGGCGAATTGCGCAGGACCTCGCTGACCTTGCTCTGCAGGTCGTTGAAGAGATCGGTGGGTTTCATCGTTTCTCCTTCTGCACCGTGGGGGTGCATCGATCGGGGGCGGCGGGAGCGGCCGGATGGGCGCATCTGCACGGTATCGGTGCAGCGCGCGCCCGGGGCGGCGGCCGGCACCAGCCGGTGGCATGGGCCGATTATGGCCCGTGAAGCGCGCGGGGAAAAGCGGCTTCGCCCCGCCGGACACAGCATTTAACCCGGCGCGGCGCGCCCAGCCCCGTGTTGCGGGCTTTTCGAAGGCAGATGGAAACCGGATTGCATACGACGCGTGCAGCGTGCCGCCAGCGCAGTCCGCGCGCGCCCGCGCCACGGCGGGTCCTGGCATGGCAGTTGCAGTATCGGCCCTGACAGAGAAGTCCCGAGCCCAAGGAAAAGGAGAAGAAATCCATGAAGACGCTGGCCCTCGCCATCGGCGCGCTGACGCTGTGCGGTTCCGCCACCACCGCACTGGCGCAGAGCGCGCCCGCGACCGCCGAAGCGGCCTCGCCGCATACGTTCACGGCGAACGTGACGCTGGCCTCCGAATACCGCTACCGCGGGATCATGCAGACCAACCGCCGGCCGGCGATCCAGGGCGGCTTCGACTACAGCCACGCGAGCGGCTTCTATGCGGGCAACTGGAACTCGAGCATCAGCTGGCTGAACGACAGCAACGACGAGGTGTCGGCGCCGATCGAGATGGACTTCTATGCCGGCTTCAAGAACACCTTGGGCGACGGCAAGTGGAACTACGACGTCGGCGTGCTGCAGTACTACTACCCCGGCGACTATCCGGCCAATTTCACGCGCCCGTACACCACCGAGCTGTACGCGGGCATCGGCTACGGCCCGGTGTTCCTCAAGTACTCGTACGCGCCGACCAACCTGTTCGGCTTCTACGACAGCAAGAACAGCTGGTACGTCGACCTGTCGGCCAACGTGCCGCTCGAGTTCTGGGGCCTGACGCTGAACGCGCACGTCGGCTACCAGAAGGTGCAGAACGTCGCGGATGGCTCGTACACCGACTGGAAGCTCGGCCTGACCAAGGACCTGGGCAACGGCTTCTCGGCGGCGGTCTCGTATATCGACACCAATGCCAGGCGCGGCGTCTACACCAATACCTCGGGCCGCTATATGGGCAAGGCCACGGTGGTCGCCACGCTCACCAAGACTTTCTAATCACGGTCAGTACGAGCGGGCCCCTCGCAACGGGGCCGCGCTCTCAGGAGAACACGGATGAAACTGATCATCGCCGTCATCAAGCCGTTCAAGCTCGACGAAGTGCGTGAAGCGCTGTCGGACGTGGGCGTGTCCGGCATCACCGTCACCGAGGTCAAGGGCTTCGGTCGGCAGAAGGGCCATACCGAGCTGTACCGGGGCGCCGAATACATCGTCGACTTCCTGCCCAAGGTCAAGATCGAGGTGGCGGTGCCCGACGACGTGCTCGACCGCGCCATCGAGGCGATCGAGAAGTCGGCCCGCACCGGCAAGATCGGCGACGGCAAGATCTTCGTCGCACCGATCGAGCAGGTCATCCGGATCCGTACCGGGGAGACCGGCGGCGACGCCCTGTAACGGCACGCGGCACGCCAACAAACGAGCCACAAGAGCGACAAGAGCGACAAGAGGGTATTCAGATGACTAGCTGGTTCAAACGATTCCTGACGGCCGGCGCGATGGCGCTGGCACTGGGCACGGCAGGCATGGCGCTGTCCGGCCCGGCCGCGGCCCAGGACAAGCCCGCCGCCGAGGCTTCGGCCGCCGCCACGGCGCCTGCCGCCCCGGCCGCAGCGCCCGCCGCCGCAGCGGCCCCGGCAGCGGCTCCCGCGGCCGCAGAAGCCGCGGCGCCGGCCGCCGCCGCGCCGACCCCGAACAAGGGCGACGTGGCCTGGCTGCTGATGTGCACCGCCTTCGTGATCCTGATGACGCTGCCGGGCCTGGCGCTGTTCTATGGCGGCCTGGTGCGCTCGAAGAACATGCTGTCGGTGCTGATGCAGTGCCTGGTGATTTTCTCGCTGGTCGCGCTGCTGTGGGCCGTCTATGGCTACAGCTTCGCCTTCACCGAGGGTAACGCCTTCTTCGGCGGCACCGACCGGCTGTTCATGAAGGGCCTGACGCCGGAAGCGGTCACGGCGACCTTCAGCAAGGGCGTGGTGATTCCGGAACTGGGCTTCTTCGCCTTCCAGTGCGCGTTCGCGGCGATCACCTGCAGCCTGATCATCGGCGCCTTCGCCGAGCGGGCCCGCTTCTCGGCGGTGCTGGTGTTCATCGTGCTGTGGTTCACCTTCGCCTATATCCCGATGGCGCATATGGTCTGGTTCTGGCCGGGTCCGGACGCCTACACCGACGCGGCGGCTGCCGAGGCGGCGACGGCCAAGGCCGGCTGGCTGTTCCAGAAGGGCGCGCTCGACTACGCCGGCGGTACCGTGGTGCATATCAACGCGGCGGTGGCAGGCCTGGTCGGTGCCTACATGTTCGGCAAGCGGATCGGCTTCGGCCGCGAGGCGCTGCGCCCGCACAGCCTGACCTTCACCATGGTCGGCGCCTCGCTGCTGTGGTTCGGCTGGTTCGGCTTCAACGCCGGCTCGGGCCTGGAAGCGAGCGGTGGCGCCGCGCTGGCCTTCGTCAACACGCTGCTGGCGACCTGCGCCGCGGTGCTGGCGTGGACCTTCGGCGAGTGGATCACCAAGGGCAAGCCGTCGATGCTGGGCGGCGCGTCCGGCGCGGTGGCCGGCCTGGTGGCGATCACCCCGGCCGCCGGCTTCGTCGGCCCGATGGGCTCGATCGTGATGGGCCTGGTGGCCGGCCTGCTGTGCCTGTGGGGCGTGACCGGCCTGAAGCGGTTGCTCGGCGCGGACGACTCGCTCGACGTGTTCGGCGTGCATGGCGTCGGCGGCATCGCCGGGGCGATCCTGACCGGCGTGTTCGCAGCGCCGAGCCTGGGCGGCGTGGGCATCTACGACTACGTGGCCAACAAGGTCGCGGACGAGTATTCGATTGCCGGCCAGGTCTGGGTGCAGACCGAGGGCGTGCTGACCACCGTGGTGTGGTCGGCGGTGGTGGCCTTCGTGGCCTTCAAGCTGGTGGACCTGCTGATCGGCCTGCGCGTGCCCGAGGACGAGGAGCGCGAAGGCCTGGACATCACCTCGCACGGCGAGACCGCCTACGAGGCCTGATTCCGACGAAACGCGCGTTGCGGGGACCCACGGCTTGCCGCCCCCGCCACGCCAACGGTGTTGTGCTGGAGAGCTGATTGGGAATCTTCTCTCAGGAGTTTTGCCCGGCCGCGTGCCGGGCTTTTTTATCGGACGGCCGCCGGCAAGGCCAGCACTGGGGCGGCCTGCCGGCAGATTGGCAAGCACTCTTCGCCATCCGCTTAAATCCGAATTCAATATCCTTCATTTGTGTTAAGGACTGCACCCGCATAGAGTGCAGGTGAGGCAGTTTCCTCCACCTGCAGAACGCTCCCCGTATCTGTCAGGCCACTTGAAACGCGGCGAAGCCGCGTTTTTTTTTGCCCTCGCGACAGCGCTCCCCGCGCTCTTTGAATTCTGCGGCCCATCCCCATATTGTTAGCCCAAGGCGAAAAGGATCGGACATTTTCCGGTTCCGCCGGCATTGGCATGCCATCTGCATGCAATTGGCCGTTCCTCTACAATCGGGGCGGACGATAAAGACGATCAATAGGATGGATATGGTCCCGCACCTCATCACCGCGCTGAACGGCCCGCTGCTCGAACTGGAAAAGAAGATACTGGACGCGACCCCGTCCATCGAGCGGTGGTTCCGTCTGGAATGGCAGGAGCATACCCCTCCGTTCTACTGTTCGGTCGATCTGCGCAACGCCGGCTTCAAGCTGGCTCCGGTCGATACCAACCTGTTCCCCGGCGGTTTCAACAATCTGGCCCCCGAAATGCTGCCGCTGGCGGTGCAGGCGGCGATGGCGGCGATCGAGAAGATCTGCCCGGATGCCAAGAACCTGCTGCTGATTCCCGAGCGCCATACCCGCAATATGTTCTATCTGCAGAACGTGGCGAGGCTGTCGCTGATCATGCGCCAGGCGGGGCTCAATGTCCGGCTCGGCTCGCTCTCCGAGGACATCACCGAACCGACCCCGATCGAGCTGCCCGACGGCCAGACCCTGGTGGTCGAGCCGCTGACCCGGCTGGGTACCAAGGACCGCCGGCTGGGGCTCAAGGACTTCGATCCCTGTTCGATCCTGCTGAACAACGACCTGTCGGCCGGCGTGCCGCCGATTCTCGAGAACATCAACGAGCAGTACGTGCTGCCGCCCCTGCACGCGGGCTGGTCGACGCGGCGCAAGTCCTCGCACTTCTCGGCCTACGACGAGGTGGCCAAGAAGTTCGCCAAGCTGATCGATATCGACCAGTGGATGATCAACCCGTATTTCGCCAAGGTCGGCGGTATCGACTTCCATGAGCGCGTCGGCGAGGATGCGCTGGCCGACGCCGTCGAGGGCGTGCTCAAGAAGATCGCCAAGAAGTACCGCGAGTACGGCATCAAGGAAACGCCGTATGTCGTGGTCAAGGCCGATGCCGGCACCTACGGCATGGGCGTGATGACGGTGCGAGATCCGGCGGAGGTCAAGGGCCTGAACCGCAAGGAACGCAACAAGATGAGCGTCGTCAAGGAAGGCCTCGAGGTCAACGACGTGATCATCCAGGAAGGCGTGCATACCTTCGAGAAGGTCAACGAGGCGGTGGCCGAGCCGGTGGTCTACATGATCGACCGCTACGTGGTCGGCGGCTTCTACCGCGTCCATACGGGCCGCGGCGTCGACGAGAACCTGAATGCGCCGGGCATGCACTTCGTGCCGCTGGCGTTCGCGCCCAACAGCATTCCGGACACGCACGCCAAGCCGGGCGCGGCGGTGCCGAACCGGTTCTACATGTATGGCGTGGTGGCGCGGCTCGCGTTGCTGGCGGCCTCGCTCGAACTGGAAAAGACCGACCCCAACCCGATCCTGTGACGGGTACGGCAACGGCTACAACAACGGGCACGACAACCGGAACTCGCCAGCATGCGCATTCTGTTCATTACCGATCCGCTCGAGACCTTCAAGACCTACAAGGACTCCACCTACGCGATGATGGTCGAGGCCGCCTCGCGCGGCCACCAGCTGTTCTTCTGCCTGCAGTCGCAGCTGTCGCTGGTCGGCGGCGCGGTGGAGGCGCTCGCGCAGCGGCTCCATCTGCTCGATGCCGGCGAGGGCAATGACCACGGCCATGGCCACGACGCCTGGTTCCGCCTCGATGCTCCGGCGGCGACACCGGTGCCGGCCTTCGATGCGGTGCTGATGCGCAAGGACCCGCCGTTCGACATGGAATACGTGACCAGCACCTGGCTGCTGGAACTGGCCGAGTCGCAGGGCGCCAACGTCTTCAACAAGCCGCAGGCGATCCGCGACCATTCCGAGAAGGTCGCGATCGCGCAGTTCCCGCAATTCATCACGCCGACGCTGGTCACGCGCGATGCGGCCCGCATCCGCGCCTTCCATGCCGAGCATCGCGACATCATCGTCAAGCCGCTGGACGGCATGGGCGGCATGGGCGTGTTCCGCGTCGGCGCCGACGGCATGAACCTGGGCGCGATCATCGAGACGCTGGGCCAGAACGGCGTGCGCACGCTGATGGCCCAGCGCTATATCCCGGCGATCAAGGATGGCGACAAGCGCATCCTGCTGATCGGCGGCGAGCCGGTGCCGTACTCGCTGGCGCGCGTGCCGATGGCCGGCGAGGTGCGCGGCAACCTGGCGGCGGGCGGCACCGGCCGGGCGCAGCCGCTGTCCGAGCGCGACCGCGAGATCGCGCAGACGCTGGCGCCGGTGCTGTGGCAGCGCGGCCTGCTGCTGGTCGGTCTCGATGTGATCGGCGACTACCTGACCGAGGTCAACGTGACCAGCCCGACCTGCTTCCAGGAGATCATGCAGCAGACCGGTTTCCCGGTGGCCGGCATGTTCGTCGACGCGCTCGAACGGGCGGTCGCGGCGCGGGCAGCCACGAAGGGCAGCTGAGCGCGGGCGCCGCAGCGTCGCTGCGCGCGCCGGCGCCGTTACCCCGCCTGCTACAATCGCGGCAATCCACAGGATTCACCATCATGGCAGGCATTCTGATCATCGCGCACGCGCCGCTCGCTTCCGCGCTGCGGGACTGCGCCGCGCATGTCTATTGCGGCGAGCCCAAGCGGCTTGAGGCGATCGACGTGACTCCCGATGCGGAGCCCACGGCCGTGCTGGCCGAGGCGCGCCGGTGCCTGGCCTCGGTGATCGAAGACAATGGGGCGCTGGTGCTGACCGACATTTTCGGCGCCACCCCTGCCAATATCGCCGCCCGCCTCGCAGAGCCGGGCCGGATCAAGGTGCTCGCCGGCGTCAATCTGCCGATGCTCGTGCGGGCGATCTGCTACCGCTCCGAAAAGCTGGACCAGCTCGCCACCAAGGCGCTCGCCGGCGGCTCGCAAGGCGTGCTGCAGATCGGCTCGACCACCGTACAGAACCAGATCGCCAACCACCCCGACAAGTATGCTGCAGAGGGACGTCACCATCATCAATAAGCTCGGGCTGCATGCCCGCGCCTCCGCCAAGCTCACGCAACTGGCGGGAAGTTTTGTCAGTCAGGTCAGGATGTCGCGCAACGGGCGCCAGGTCGACGCCAAGAGCATCATGGGTGTGATGATGCTCGCCGCGGGCATCGGCTCGACGGTCACGATCGAAACCGAGGGACCCGACGAGCAGGAGGCGATGGACGCGCTGACCGCGCTGATCGCCAACCGCTTCGGCGAGGGAGAATGAGGGCGCAGGCCCTGTCCGGATTTCACCAACGTTCCTGAACGGAGCGGTTCATGCCATTCGCCCTGCACGGCATCCCAGTCTCGCGCGGCGTTGCGATCGGGCGCGCCCACCTGCTGGCGCCGGCCGCGCTCGACGTGTCCCATTACCTGGTCGACGAAGACCGGCTCGAGGACGAGGTGCTGCGGCTGCGCAACGCGCGGACCGCGGTGCGGGCCGAGCTGGCGGCGCTCAAGCGCGACTTGCCGCGCGATGCGCCGGAGGAGATGGGCGCCTTCCTCGACGTGCACGCGATGATCCTCGACGACGAGATGCTGTCGCGCGAGGCCGAAAGGCTGGTCCGCGAGCGACGCTACAACGCCGAATGGGCGTTGACCACGCGGCTCGAGGACCTGATGCGCCAGTTCGACGAGATCGAGGACGAATACCTGCGCGAGCGCAAGGCCGATATCGAGCAGGTGGTCGAGCGGATCCTGAAGGTGCTGGCCGGCGCGCCAGTGCTGACGCCGGCGCCGGTGCCCGCGGTCGCGGCCGACGGCCAGCCCACGCCGGGGGTGATCGTGGTCGCCCACGACATCTCGCCGGCCGACATGCTGCAGTTCCGCCATACCGTCTTCCACGGTTTCGTCACTGACCTCGGGGGGCGCACCTCGCATACCGCGATCGTCGCGCGCAGCCTGGACATTCCGGCCGCGGTCGGCGTGCAGAACGCCAGCGAGCTGATCCGCCAGGACGACTGGATCATCATCGACGGCGATGCCGGACTGGTGATCGTCGACCCGACGCCGATCATTCTCGAGGAATACCGCCACCGGCAGAGCGAGCGGGCGCTCGAGAACAAGCGCCTGCAGCGGCTGCGGCATACGCCCGCGGTGACGCTGGACGGCATCGAGATCGATCTGCTGGCCAATATCGAGATGGCGGAGGACGCGTCCGCCGCGCTGACGGCCGGCGCGGTAGGCGTGGGCCTGTTCCGCTCCGAATTCCTGTTCATGAACCGGCGCGGCGAACTGCCCGGCGAGGACGAACAGTTCGAGGCCTATCGCGCCGCGGTCGAGGCGATGCGCGGGCTGCCGGTCACCATCCGCACCATCGACATCGGCGCCGACAAGCCGCTGCTGGATTTTCGCGACGGGCGGGACGGCCGTGCCGAGGATTACGAGACCGCGCTGAACCCTGCGCTGGGGTTGCGCGCGATCCGCTGGTCGCTGTCGGAGCCGGCGATGTTCCTGACGCAGCTGCGCGCGCTGCTGCGCGCCTCGGCCTTCGGGCCGGTCCGGCTGCTGTTTCCGATGCTGGCGCACGCGCGCGAGATCGACCAGACGCTGGAGCTGGTGGCGCGCGCCAAGCACGAGCTCGATCACCGCGGGGTGGCCTACGACCCCAACCTGAAGGTCGGCGCGATGATCGAGATCCCGGCTGCGGTGCTGCTGCTGCCGCTGTTCCTGCGCCGCATGGACTTCCTGTCGATCGGCACCAACGACCTGATCCAGTACACGCTGGCCATCGACCGTGCCGACAACGCCGTCGCGCACCTGTACGACCCGCTGCATCCGGCCGTGCTGCAGCTGATCGCGCGCACCATCCGCGACGCGAACCACGCCGGCGTGCCGGTCGCCGTCTGCGGCGAGATGGCGGGCGACCCGGCGATGACCCGGCTGCTGCTCGGCATGGGCCTGCGCGAGTTCTCGATGCACCCGGCCCAGCTGCTGCGCGTCAAGCAGGAGATCCTGCATGCAGACTGCGGGCGGCTGGAGGGGCTGGTCGAGCAGGTGCTGTGCGCCTACGAGCCGGAAGAGGCCGCGGCCGCGCTGGCGCGACTGTCACAACCCTGATTCGTCCGGGGTTATAGAGGCCCACGGTCAGGCTCTCCAGGCGGCTAGTAAGCCTCTTGACGCGGCGGGACGTGACGGCCTAAGCCCTTGATTTGAAACTGAAGTGATGCGAATTCCCTAAGGTGTATCTGTTTCTTAATGGGAATTGTTATCATTTTTGATCTCTGTTATTCTGCCTCCAACAGTCAGGACATGCCGGTGTCCGCGCTGCCCCAAGGAGGCTTTGTGTACGTCTGCATCTGCAACCAGGTAACCGATCGCGAGATTCATGGCGCCGTCCAGCTGGGCGTGTCCACGCTCGACGAGCTGGCCGAGACGCTTGGCGTCGGCACTTGCTGCGGCCGCTGCCGCGATTGCGCGCAGCAGGTTCTCGCCGAGGGCGTTGCAGCGTCCTGCCACAGCGCCTCCACCACGGTGACGGCCCAGACCGTTCACGTCGTCCAGTTTTCCTCCTGTTCCTCGTCGGGACCGCGTGCCATAATGGACACACGGGACCCGGCAGTCGCGAACGACCAGCAAACCGAGCTGGTCGCCTGAACACGCCCCCGATCGCAGGCCGGCGATCGGCGCGTGTCTTCGTCGTTTCTCTCTGACTGCACGCGGCGCAACCAGCGCCGCGTCGCGTTTTTGCGGGCCCGTAGCAACAGGGAGCCCCCGATGAAAGGTGACAAGAAGGTCATCCAGTATCTGAATGCGCAGCTCACCAACGAGCTGACCGCGGTCAACCAGTATTTCCTGCACGCCCGTATGTATCGCCACTGGGGCCTCAAGAAGCTCGGCGACGTGGAGTACAAGGAATCCATCGGCGAGATGAAGCATGCCGACCGGCTGATCGACCGCATCCTGATGCTCGACGGTCTGCCCAACCTGCAGGACCTGCACAAGCTGCTGATCGGCGAAGACACGCCCGAGATGCTCAAGTGCGACCTGAAGCTCGAGCAGACCGCTCACGTGACGGTCAAGGAAGGTATCGCCTACTGCGAATCGGTCGGCGACTATGTCAGCCGCGAGATTCTGGTCGACATCCTGACCGATACCGAAGAGCACATCGAGTATCTGGAAACGCAGCTGGACCTGATCGACAAGGTCGGCCTGCAGAACTATCTGCAATCGCAGATGGAGCCTGGCGAGCAGTAAAGCCCGGCCGCGGCAGGACCCGCAAGGCCCCGCAACGCCAGTTTCCGGGCCAGGCGGTCGTCAGCGGCGCCTCACCGAGCCGCCCGCCGCCGCGCGCTCCGCAAGTTGAATCCCTCTCATTCCCATTCGGTTTCTCATCACCGGTCCGATTGACGGATCACCGATCGCCGATCTCCAGCGCTGCCGCCCCCTCCGCGGTTCGATCTCCCAGCGAGGACACTCCCCATGCCGGAACCCATCCGATTGACGCAATACAGCCACGGCGCCGGCTGCGGCTGCAAGATTTCGCCGCAGGTGCTCGACGTGATTCTGGCCGGCAGCGGGCCGCAGCACCTGGACCCGCGGCTGTGGGTCGGCAATGCCTCGCGCGACGACGCAGCGGTCTACGCGATCGACGGCGACGATGACGGCCGCGCGCTGGTGTCGACCACCGACTTCTTCATGCCGGTGGTCGACGATCCCTTCGACTTCGGCCGCATCGCGGCCACCAATGCGATCAGCGACGTCTATGCGATGGGCGGCGATCCGCTGCTGGCCATCGCGATCCTCGGCTGGCCGGTCAACGTGCTGCCGCCCGAGGTCGCGCGCGAAGTCGTCGCCGGCGGGCGGCGCGCCTGCGACGAGGCCGGCATCGCGCTGGCCGGCGGGCATTCGATCGATGCGCCCGAGCCGATCTTCGGCCTGGCGGTCACGGGCATGGTCGAGCGCGCGCATCTGAAGCGCAACGACACCGCGCGCGCCGGTTGCCGGCTGTATCTGACCAAGCCGCTGGGCATTGGCGTGCTGACCACCGCCGGCAAGCAAGGCAAGCTGCGCGACGAACACAGCCGCCTGGCGACCGACTGGATGTGCCGGCTGAACCGTCCCGGCAGCCGTTTCGGGCGGCTGGAGGCGGTGCGCGCGATGACCGACGTCACCGGCTTCGGCCTGCTCGGCCATCTGGTCGAGATGGCCGACGGCAGCGGGCTGACCGCGCGGCTGGACCACGCCGCCGTGCCGCTGCTGCCGGGCGTGCGCGAGTATGTCGCGGCCGGTTGCGTGCCCGGCGGCACCCAGCGCAACTTCGCCAGCTACGGACACCGGATCGCCTGTGCCGATGGCGAACTCGATGCCGAGCGGCGTGCGGTGCTGTGCGACCCGCAGACCAGCGGGGGGCTGCTGGTCGCGGTCGAGCCCGCGGGCGAACAGGAATTCCTGGCCGCGGCAGCCGAATGCGGCCTGGCGCTCGAATGCATCGGCGCGATGACCGAGCGCGCCGCTCACGCGGTGGTGGTGTGCTGATGGACCGCATGCCGGGGCCTTCGATCGCGGCAAGGCCGGACAGCGACGACTATCGGACGCTGCTGCTGGCCGGCGTGCCGATGCTGGATGTGCGCGCCCCGGCCGAGTTCGCGCGCGGCGCCTTTCCGGGTGCGGTCAATCTGCCGTTGATGGACGACGACGAACGCCACCGGGTCGGCTGCCGCTACAAGGAGGAAGGGCAGCAGGCGGCGATCGCGCTCGGCCACACGCTGGTCAGCGGCGAGCGCAAGGCGATGCGGGTCGCGGCCTGGGCCGAGTTCGCACGGCGCCATCCCGGCGGCTATCTGTACTGCTTCCGCGGCGGCCTGCGCTCGCAGATCTCGCAGCAATGGCTGCACGAGGCGGGCATCGACTATCCGCGCGTGACCGGCGGCTACAAGGCGATGCGCACGTTCCTGATCGACACCCTGGATGCCGCCGTCGGCGAATGCGACTGGGTGGTGCTCGGGGGCCTGACCGGCAGCGGCAAGACCGCGCTGCTGGCCGAGCTCGACAGCGGCGTCGATCTGGAAGGCCATGCCGCGCATCGCGGCTCGAGTTTCGGCCGGCGTGCGCGTGCGCAGCCGACACAGATCGACTTCGAGAATGCGCTGGCCATCGACGTGCTGCGGCGGCGCGCGGCCGGTGCCGGCACGCTGGTGGTCGAGGACGAGGGCCGCTTCATCGGCAGCCGCGACGTGCCGCCGCGGCTGTATGCACGGATGCAGGCGAGTCCGCTGGTATGGCTGGACGAACCGTTCGAGGCGCGCGTCGAACGCGTGCTGCACGACTATGTGGTCGATCTGGCGGCCGAATATGTCGCCGCGCATGGGCTGGAGAAGGGCTTCGAGGCTTTCTCGGAACGGATGCGGGACGCGCTGGCCGGCATCGCGCGCCGGCTTGGCGGCCAGCGTTACGAGCGTCTGGCGGCGCTGCTCGCGCATGCGTTGCAACGCCAGGCGCAGAGCGGCGAGGTCGACGAGCACCGCGTCTGGATCGCGGTGCTGCTGCGCCATTACTACGATCCGATGTACGACTACCAGCGCGAGGCGAGGGAGAGCCGCATCGTATTTCGCGGCGATCCCGTGGCGGTACGGGAATATCTGAGGGAGCGGACGGCGCGGCGCTAGGGCGCCCTCAATGCCCGCCGCAGACCTCGCAATCGGGCGTGCGCGCCAGCGCCATCGTGGTCCATTCCATGCGGAACGCGTCGACCATCAGCAGCCGTCCGGCAAGGGTCTCGCCCACCCCGGCCATCAGCTTCAGCGCCTCGGCTGCCTGCACGGTGCCGACCATGCCGACCAGCGGCGCGAACACGCCCATGGTCGCGCAGGCGGCCTCCGGCGCGTTCTCCGACGGCGGAAAGAGGCACGCGTAGCACGGCGCATCGTCGCGCCGGCGATCGAATACGCTGATCTGTCCGTCGAAGCGCAGCGCGGCGCCGGAGACCAACGGCACGCGATGCGCGACGCAGGCGCGGTTGACGGCATGGCGCGTGGCGAAGTTGTCGCAGCAGTCCAGCACCACGTCGGCGTCGCGCACCAGCACCTCGAGTTCGCTGTCGCCGACGCGCGCCGGCACCAGCCGCACATCGATCTCCGGATTGATGCGCAGCATGCCCTCGCGCGCCGACTCGACCTTGGGCCGGCCGACGTTGGCGGTGGTGTGCAGGATCTGGCGTTGCAGGTTGGTCAGGTCGACATCGTCGTTGTCGACCACGACGATGGTGCCGACGCCGGCCGAAGCCAGGTAGGGCAGCGCGGCGGTGCCAAGGCCGCCGGCGCCGATCACCAGCGCGCGGCCGGCCAGCAGCCGGCCCTGGCCTTCGATGCCCAGTTCATCGAGCAGGATGTGCCGCGAGTAGCGCAGCAGTTGGTCGTCGTTCATCGGGCGGGCTGGCGGCGGGACCGGGGTCCCGCCGCGATGCGTCGGTCTACGCGTTCAGCTTCGTTCAGCTGCGTTCAGGGCGCCTTGCCGGTCGGCGTGCCGAGCGGCTTACCCATCGGCGCGCTGGCCGGCGGCCTGCTGTCCGGTTTCACTTCCGGCGCGGCGGGCTTGGCGTCCGGTGCGGGAGCACGCTTGGACGGATCGGCCTTGACCGGACCCTTCGGCGCCTTGCTGTCGGACACCGGCGTCGCTTCGAGCTTGGAGCGCGAGCGCTTGATCGGCTCGCCCTTGAGCTGGTGGATCGCCTGCTGCAGCATGAAGTCCTCGTTGGTGCCGAACTCGACGGGCTTCTTGCGCCGTTCCTTCTCGCGCTCCTCCGGCGACTTCTTCGCGTTCTCTTCCTCGAGCCGGCGCAGTTCCTCGACGCGGCGCTGTTCGCGCTCGGTCATCTCGGCTTCCTCGGACTCCTGCTTGTTGTGCAGATGGCGCTCGGTATCGATCTCGCGCGTGATCAGCGCATCGTCCGGATCGCCTTCCGGGTTCTGGTCGACCGGGATGTCCGGACGGATGCCCTTGGCCTGGATCGACTTGCCCGACGGCGTGTAGTAGTACGCGATGGTCAGCTTGATGCCGGTGTCGTTGGTCAGCGGCCGCACGGTCTGCACCGAGCCCTTGCCGAACGTGGTCTTGCCCATGATCAGCGCGCGCTTGTGGTCCTGCAGCGCGCCCGCGACGATCTCGGAGGCCGACGCCGAATAGGCGTTGGTCAGCACCACCATCGGGATCTTCTTGTACAGCGGCGGCAGGTCCTTCAGCGGATCGTCCTCGACCGACGACAGCCGGTAGTTGTTGAAGTTGGTCTTGTAGACGCGCTTGGCGTCGGGCACCTGGCCGTTGGTCGAGACCACGGTCACATCCTCGGGCAGGAAGGCCGCCGACACGCCGACCGCGCCCTGCAGCACGCCGCCGCCATTGTTGCGCAGGTCCAGCACCAGACCCTTCATGTTCGGATTCTTCTGCGCCAGCTCGGCCAGGCGGCGGCCCAGGTCGGCCACGGTGCGTTCCTGGAAGCTGGTCAGCCGGACCCAGCCGATGGCCGGATCGACCATCTTGGCCTTGACCGACTGCACGCGGATTTCGGCGCGCGTGATCGACACCGGGAAGGTGCGCTCTTCGCTCTTGCGGTAGATCGTCAGCGTTACCTTGGTGCCCGGCTCGCCGCGCATGCGCTTGACCGCCTGTTCGAGGGGCAGGCCGCGCACCGGCTTGTCGTCGATGCGGGTGATCAGGTCGCCGGGCTGGATGCCGGCGCGGAAGGCGGGCGTGTCCTCGATCGGATTGATGACCTTGACCAGGCCCTCTTCCTGCGAGATCTCGATGCCCAGGCCGGCGAAACGGCCGCGCGTGCCTTCCTGCAGCTCCTTGAAGTCCTTGGCGTCCAGATACGACGAATGCGGGTCGAGGCTGGCCACCATGCCCTTGATGGCTTCGGTCAGCAGCTTCTTGTCGTCGACCGGCTCGACGTACTCGCGCTTGATCTGCCCGAATATGTCCGCCATCAGCCGCAACTGCTCCAGGGGCAGCGGCCCCGAGGAGTTCTGCGCGGTTGCGGACAGCTGCAGCGTGGCGAGCACGCCGGCAACGAGTCCCGCGGAGACAAGGCTGATGTTCTTGAGCGTCTTACGCATGTGGGCTGCCTGAACGTTGATTGGCGCCGGCCAGGGCGCCGTGGATTGCGCCGGTTACGGCGTGGCGCAAAGGGCGCTGCCGGTCCGGTCTGACCGACAGTATAAGAGCGGGCGGAAAAAAAGGCCGCGCCGCGATGCGGCGCAGGCCTCGATGCGCCAAGGCTGGCGCGTCCGGTTCAGCGCGCCTTGCCCTGGCTGGCGACAGCAGCCAGCGAGGCGGCGATCGCTTCCTGGTCGCCCAGGTAGTAATGCCGGATCGGCCGCAGCTCGGCGTCGAGTTCGTACACGAGCGGCGTGCCGTTCGGGATATTGAGGCCCACGATATCGTCATCGGAAATCTGGTCGAGGTACTTCACCAGCGCGCGGATGCTGTTGCCATGGGCCGCGATCACCACGCGCTTTCCGGCTTTGATGTCCGGTGCGATCGATTCGTTCCAGAGCGGCAGCACGCGGGCCACCGTGTCCTTCAGGCATTCGGTCAGCGGAATCAGTTCGCGCGGCACGCCGGCATAGCGCGGATCGTCGAACGAGGCGCGCGGGTCGGTCGGCTCCAGCGCGGGCGGCGGCGTGTCGTAGCTGCGGCGCCAGACCAGCACCTGCTCGTCGCCGAACTTGGCCGCGGTCTCGGCCTTGTTCAGGCCCGCCAGCGCACCGTAGTGGCGCTCGTTCAGGCGCCATTCGTTGCGCACCGGGATCCACATCAGGTCCATCTCGTCCTGCACGTGCCACAGTGTGCGGATCGCGCGCTTGAGCACCGAGGTATAGGCCACGTCGAAGGCGAAGCCGGCGTCCTTCAGCAGTTGCCCGGCCTGGCGGGCCTGCTGCGCGCCGGTCTCGGTCAGGTCGACGTCGACCCAGCCGGTGAAGCGGTTTTCCAGATTCCAGGTCGATTCGCCGTGGCGGATGAGAACGAGTTTGTACATGCTGCTTCCAAAGAGTGAGAATGCTGCGCGCGCCGCTCGCGTGCCGCCTGCCCGCAGGGGGAACCTGCCGCTCGGACATGGGCCTTGGCGCGAAACCGGCTATTTTATAATGCCGCCGACACAACCCACCGGAAACCCAACGTGAATTTCTTCGCCGACTACAACAACCTTGCCCTGATCGCCCTCGCGGTGGTGTCGGGCGGCCTGCTGGCCTGGCCCACCATTTCGCGCAGCGCGGGCGGCAAGACGGTCAATGCGACCACGGCGACGCAGCTGATCAACAAGCGCGGCGCCGTCGTGGTGGATATCCGCGAACCAGCCGAATATGCCAAGGGCCACCTGCCGCAGGCCAAGAGCGCGCCGCTGGCGGAACTGGCCAATCGCGCGGCCAGTCTTGCGAAGGACAAGTCCGCCCCCATCATCGTCGTATGCCAGACCGGCCAGCGCTCGTCCAAGGCGCACGCGGCGCTCAAGCAGGCGGGCTTCGGCGAGGTCTATTCGCTCGAAGGTGGCGTGGCCGCCTGGCAGCAGGCCGGTTTGCCGCTGGTCAAGTAAGCCACACGGCAGGCCCGATGCCAGCCTCGGGTGGGCCGTCAGCAGGCCCCGTCCGACGCTGGTAAAGTCCACAAGTCGACCGGCCGCCGCTGCCACTGCCGCGGCGGGCCCGGTCTGAACCGCAAGATGCAAGGAGATATGCGCATGGCCCACGTCGTCATGTACAGCACGATGGTGTGTCCGTATTGCCAGATGGCGGAGCGCCTGTTGCGCTCCAAGGGGGTCGAGACGATCGAGAAGATCATGATCGACCGCGAGCCCGGCAAGCGCGAAGAAATGATGAGCCGCACCGGTCGCCGCACCGTGCCGCAGATCTATATCGACGGGCGCCACGTCGGCGGCTTCGACGAACTGTCCGCGCTCGATCGCCAAGGGGGCCTGGCGCCGCTGCTGGCTGCCTGATCCGCCCCGCGCGCGGATGAATTCGTCATCCGCGTCATGTACCATATGCGTTTTCCAACCGGACCACGCGGTTGGCCGCTGCCTGGCGCGCGGCCGCCCGCAGCCCGTCCCCTTCCCGCCACGTTTCATTCCCGCCATTCGGGCAGCCATCCATGAGCGACCAGCAAACCAATCAGCAGCAGGACGATCAACCGTACTTCAATATCCAGCGCGTCTATCTGAAGGACATGTCGCTGGAGCAGCCGAATTCGCCGCAGATCTTCCTCGAAACCGAAGCGCCTTCGGTGGAAGTGCAGGTCAACGTCGGCGCCTCGCAGCTGACGGACGGCATCTTCGAGGTCGTCGTGACCGGCACGGTCACCACCAAGGTGCAGGACAAGGTCGCCTTCCTCGTCGAGGCCCATCAGGCCGGCATCTTCGATATCCGCAACGTGCCGGACGAACAGCTCGATCCGCTGCTGGGCATCGCCTGCCCGACCATTCTGTATCCGTACCTGCGCAGCAATATCGCCGACGTGATCACGCGCGCGGGCTTCCAGGCCATCCATCTGTCCGAGATCAACTTCCAGGCGCTGTACGAGCAGCGCCTGCAGGCGGCGATGGAGCAGGCACAGGCCGAAGGCGGCGGCTCCGGCATCGTGATGCCCGATGGCACGCAGGCACGTCACTGATCGTCTGGCGTTCTACCGGCGGAACGGGGCTGCGGCCCCGTTCCGCCTTTTTGCGTCTATAGATTCAATCGCTGACATCGCTGACATCGCTGCCATCGCGTCCATCGTCGGGCGTGCAGCGGCCTGATCCATCGACCGACGCACGACCAACGCTACAGACCAACGCCTCGACCATGAACCTCGCCTTTCTCGGAGCTGGCGCCTGGGGCACCGCGCTGGCCAGTCATGCCGCCGCCGCGCACTCCGTCGTGCTGTGGGGTCGGGACGCCGCGCAGCTCGCCGCGATGGCGGCCTCCGGCGTCAATGCCGCCTATCTGCCCGGCGTGCCGCTGTCCGGGCGGCTCGCCTTCGAAGCCGACTTCGCCCGTGCGGCCGCGCACGCGCTGTGCGCCCCGGACGGACTGGTGATCGTCGCCACGCCGGTGGCGGGCCTGCGCGAGACGACGCGGCGCCTCGCCACCGAGGCCGCCGCGCACGGCGTGCCGCTGCGCATGCTGTGGCTGTGCAAGGGCTTCGAGGCCGGCACGCATGCAATGCCGCATCAGATGGTGGCCGAGGAGCTCGCCGCGGCCGGCGTTTCGGTGCCGGTCGAGTACGGCGTGCTGACGGGACCGAGCTTCGCGCGCGAGGTCGCGCTGGGCCTGCCGTGCGCGCTGACCGTGGCCGGCAATGCGCCCGCGGTCGCCGAGCTCGCGCAGCGCGCCTTCCACCATCGCGCGATGCGGATCTACGGCAGCGACGACCTGGTCGGCGTCGAGGTCGGCGGCGCGGTCAAGAACGTGCTGGCGATCGCCACCGGCGCGAGCGATGGGCTCGGCCTGGGGCTCAATGCCCGCGCCGCGCTGGTCACGCGCGGCCTTGCCGAGATGACGCGGCTGGGGCTGGCGCTGGGCGGCCGCGCCGAGACCTTCATGGGCCTGGCCGGCATGGGCGACCTGATCCTGACCGCGACCGGCGACCTGTCGCGCAACCGCAAGGTCGGCCAGCAGCTGGCCGGCGGCCGGACGCTGCAGCAGGTGCTCGCCGACCTGGGCCACGTCGCCGAGGGCGTGCGCTGCGCGCAGGCGGTCGCGGCCCTGGCGGACCAGCACGGCGTCGAGATGCCGATCACGCGCGCGGTTTGCGCGGTGCTGTTCGAGGGACTGGCGGTGGCCGACGCGGTCGCGCAGCTGCTGCAACGCGACGCGCGCGACGAATGACGGCACCGAATCGCATCAAACGACGCCGGCATTGGCTGGGCGCGCTCGCCGCCTGCGGCGGTGCGCTGGCGCTGCCGCGATCGCTGCTGGCCGCCGACAAGGCATGGCCCGCGCGGCCGATCCGCATGGTGGTGCCGTTCCCGCCCGGCTCGTCCCCGGACCTGATCGCACGATTGGTGTCCGAACCGCTGGCGCAGGCGCTGGGACAGCCGGTGGTGATCGAGAATCGCCCGGGCGCCGGCGGCAATATCGGTACGGGACAGGTCGCGCGCGCCGCGCCGGACGGCTACACGCTGCTGTTCACCATCAACGGTCCGCTGGTCACGGCGCCGACGCTGTCGCGCCATCTGCCCTACGATCCGGTGCGCCAGCTGGCGCCGGTGACGCTGGTGGCGACCTCGCCCAATGTGCTGGTGGTCGACCCGCGCACCGGCGTGCGCGATCTGCGCGAATTCGTCGCGCTGGCGCGCGCCCGGCCCGGTGCGCTCAATTACGGTTCGGTCGGCAACGGCAGCGCCGCGCATCTGGCGATGGAGCAGCTGAAGGCGCGCGCCGGCATCTCGCTCGAACACATCCCGTATCCCGGCTTTCCGCAGATCGCCGCGGCAATGATCGCCGGGCAGATCCAGGCCGCGTTCATGGTGCCGGCGATCGCGATGCCCCAGGTCAATGCGGGCAGGCTGCGCGTGCTGGCGGTGACGACCAGCGGCCGCACCAGCCTGCTGCCCGCGGTGCCCACCGTGGCCGAATCCGGCTATCCGGGCTTCGAGGCGATCTCCTGGCAGGCCGTGCTGGCACCCGCGGGCACGCCGGCGCCCATCGTCGATCGGCTCTATCGCGAGCTGGTGAGGATCATCGGCAGCGACAGCGTGCGCGCGCAGATGCGGGCGCAGTACTTCCTGCCGGCCGGCACCGCGCCGGCCTCGCTGCGCCAGACCATGGCGAGCGAGAAGGCGCGCTGGGACCAGGTCATCCGCGCGGCCGGCGTGCAGCCGGAATAGTTAGCCGGAATAGCCAGCCGGAACGTTCGGCGTTCAGGCGCCGCCGGCGAAGCCCTGCTGGCGCCAGGCCTCGAACACCACCACCGCGACGGTGTTCGACAGATTCAGGCTGCGATTGTTGGGCCGCATCGGCAAGCGGATGCGTTGCGACGGTGCGAACCATTCGCGGCGCTCCGGCGCCAGCCCGCGCGTTTCCGAGCCGAACACGAACCAGTCCCCGGGGGCGAAGGCGACCTGGCCGAACGGCGTCGAGCCGTGCGTGGTCAAGGCAAACATGCGCGCGGGATCGGGGCGTTCGCCGGCGAGGAAGGCGTCCCAGCTGTCGTGCACCTTCATGCGGGCGTACTCGTGGTAATCGAGGCCGGCGCGGCGCATGCGCGCGTCGTCCAGCGGAAAGCCGAGCGGCTTGACCAGGTGCAATTGGGCGCCGGTGTTGGCGCACAGGCGGATCACGTTGCCGGTGTTCGGCGGGATCTCGGGTTCGACTAGGACGACATGGAACATGGCGCGCGCAGCTTACCGTGCCGAGGCGCCGATGTCACCCCGGGCGCTATCCCGTGCGTCACGGCGGCGCCGGCGTGCGCAGCGCCACCAGCGCGGTGACGCGCGCTGCGCCGTGGCGCTTGAGCACGGCGGCCGCCTCGGCCAGCGTGGCGCCGGTGGTCATCACATCGTCGACCAGCGCGACATGCCGCCCGTGCAGACGGTTCGGGCTGGCATGGCGCGCCAGCGCGAAGGCGCCCGCGACATTCAGATGGCGCCGGTCGGCCGCCAGCGCGGTTTGCGGCGCGGTGCTGCGCGCCCGCACCAGCAGATCGGCGCTGGCCGCTGCGCGCAGGCGAGGCGCCAGCCTTCGAGCGATTTCCCAGGATTGATTGAAGCCGCGCTCGGCCAGCCGTGCCGGGGCCAAGGGGATGGGCACGACCAGGCAGGGGCTGTCGTCCGCATCGTCGCTGGATGACGGCGATCGCCGCGCGGCGCAGGCCGACGCCAGTTCGCGCGCAAGCCAGTTCGCCAGCGGCAGCACACCGCCGAATTTCAGCGCGAGCACCAGCGCCTCGCGCGGCGGCGCATAGTCGCCCAGCACGATGGTGGCGTCGAAGGGGGGCGGCGCGCAGCGGCACATCGCGCAGGGGGCGTGGGTCCGCTGCGGCAGGGCGCAGCGCGGACAGCGCGTCGTCGGCGCCAGCAAGTCCTGTGCGCAACCGGTGCACACCACGTCCGCCTGCACCTGCCCGCACAGCACGCAGCTGCACGGGAGCCACCATTGCGCCAGCCGCTCGCGCGCGCCGCCGGCAAGTCGGGCAAGGCGCGCGTATACTGTCGGCCCGGCGCCACCGCGCGGACCCGCCGCGCCTTGGCGCCGCGCGCCGCCGTGCCGATCCTCGTCCTTGCCGCCGCTTCCGTGTCCACGCCTCACGCCGACTCCCCCGATACCTATCTGCCGCCCGCGCGGCTGACCCGGCTCGCCTTCGACCGGCGCAGCCCCGGCTTCGCCCAGCTCGATTTCCTGCTCGGCGAGATCGGCCGGCGCATGCAGGAACGCATGCCGCTGATCCGCATCCAGCCCGAGCGCGCGCTCGATATCGGCTGCGGCCAGGGGCAAGGCCTGGCCGCGCTGCGTGCGCAGTATCCCGACGCGCAGATCGCCGGCCTCGATATCTCGGGCGCGATGCTGGCGCACGCGGCGCAGCGCGATCCGCAGCGGCAGCCCGGCTGGCTCGGGCGCTTGCTCGGCAAGCGGCCCACCTTCGATCTGGTGCAGGGCGATCTTGCCACGCTTCCCTTTGCCGAGGGCGCCTTCGACCTGCTGTGGTCCAACCTGGCGCTGCACTGGCATCCCGAGCCGCACCGCGTGTTTCCGGAATGGCATCGCGTGACGCGGACCGACGGCCTGGTGCTGTTCTCGCTGTTCGGTCCGGACACCTTGCGCGAGTTGCGCGATGCCTTCGCCGAGGTCGATGCCGAGCCGCATACGCTGCGCTTCGTCGATATGCACGATATTGGCGACATGCTGGTCCACAGCGGCTGGTCGACGCCGGTGATGGACATGGAAACGCTGACGGTCACCTACGAAACGCCCGAGCGGCTGCTGCGCGACGTGCATGCCTTCGGCGGCATGCGCCGGCCCACGGGTGGCGACGGTGCGCGGGGGCTGCGCGGACTGAAGGGCCGGCACTGGCACCAGGCGCTGCTGGCCGCGCTGGAGCGCCGCCGCAATCGCGACGGCGTGATCGCGCTGACGTTCGAGATCGTCTACGGCCATGCATGGAAGCTGCCACCCAAGGGCGGCCAGGCCAGGGACGAGCAGGGCCGTACCGTCGTGCCGATCGACCGCATCGGCCGCGGCCGTCCACGCGGCTGAACCGCGGCGACCCGGCGCGCCTTGGCGCCGCTGCACTGCCGCTGTGCATCGGCGCGCTGTGGCGCGTGCGCCGTGCCGCGCCGGCCTTGGCTTGTTACGGTTGACGAAGCGCCCTATAATGCGCCAGTTTGTCGCAGTGGTCCCCTGGCACAGAAGATCGGCGTTTTAGCACCGAAGCAGTGCAGCAGTGCGGTGAAGCCGGCAGAATTCCAGGCGTGCAACCGATGCAGCGATGCAGAGTGGTTGGCGATGCAGGAACTCGGTATCGCACTCCAGACGGCGCGTGACGGGCCCGGTGATAGTCCAAACGGAGCCCATGCCGTGCCGAACAACGACTGGCTGATGAAGCGGAATTGTTCGCTGTCTCCACGCCAGGTCGGCTGGTTTTACCTCTCCATCGTCAGTATTTCCCTTGCCATCGCCTTGTTCTTCGCGTGGCGAGGCGCTTGGCTCGTGCTGCCTTTTGCGGGGCTCGAGCTGGCCGGGCTGGGCGTGGCCCTGCTCGCCTATGCACAGCACGCGACAGACTACGAGCGCGTCACGCTCAGCGAGGGCAGGTTGGTGGTCGAAAAGGCCAGCGCCGGTGAGGTGACCCGCGAGGAATTCAACCCGCACTGGGTGCGGGTCGAACTGGGCGAATCGTTCCCGGCGCTGGTGGTGGTGCGCTCTGGAACGCACGCTGTGCAGGTGGGGTGTTTTCTGGACCCGTACAAGCGACGAAAGTTCGCGCAGGAACTCGTTTCAGCATTGCACGCCTTGTAAAAGGCGGCATGGCTGGGAGCGAGGGGCAGATTCGAATCTGTAATTTGGGTAGAGACAACAAATGAAAATGTGGAAGAAGGCATCCGCAGCGTGTCTGGCAGGCGCTTCCCTGCTCGCCAGCCAGGCAGCCCTCGCTGTCGAAGACATGCCGGGCGGTCCCGCCGTTCGTCAGCTGAACCTGACCGAGCCGGTCACCAAGATCGCCGAGCAGATTCACTGGCTGAACTGGATGATGCTGATCATCTGCACGGTGATCTTCATCGCGGTGTTCAGCGTGATGTTCTATTCCATCTTCACGCACCGCAAGGCCAAGGGTTCCAAGCCGGCCTCCTTCCACGAAAGCATCACGGTCGAAGTCGTCTGGACCATCATCCCGTTCCTGATCGTGATCGGCATGGCACTGCCGGCGACCAAGACCGTGGTCGCGATGAAGGACACCACCAACTCCGACATCACCATCAAGGCCACCGGCTACCAGTGGAAGTGGGGCTACGACTATCTGAAGGGTGAGGGCGAGGGCATCTCCTTCGTGTCGACCCTGACCACCCCGCGCGAGCAGATCAACAACGAGGCGCCCAAGTCCAACACCTACCTGATGGAGGTGGACAACGAGATGGTGGTGCCGGTCAACAAGAAGATCCGCATCGTCACGACCGCCAACGACGTGATCCACGCCTGGATGATCCCGGCCTTCGGCGTCAAGCAGGATGCGATTCCCGGCTTCGTGCGCGACACCTGGTTCCGTGCGGAAAAGACCGGCGTCTACCGCGGCCAGTGCGCCGAGCTGTGCGGCAAGGAACACGCCTTCATGCCGATCGTGGTGCGCGTGGTGACCGACGCCGAGTACACCAAGTGGGTCGACGAGAAGAAGAAGGCGATGGCCGCCGCGGCCGACGATCCCAACAAGACCTGGACCCTGGACGAGCTGAAGGTGCGCGGCGAGAAGGTCTACGCCGCCAACTGCGCGGTCTGCCACCAGCCCAACGGCAAGGGTGCCGGCGCCTTCCCGGCGCTGGACGGCTCGAAGATGGTCAACGGCCCGCAGGCCGACCAGATGCACATCCTGCTCGAGGGCAAGGGCGGCATGCCGTCGTGGAAGCAGCTGTCCGACACCGAGCTGGCCGCGGTGATGACCTACACCCGCAACACCTGGAGCAACAAGACCGGCGAGGTCATCCAGCCGGCCGACTTCGTCAATGCGCGCGCGGGCAAGTTCCCCGAGGGCGGCGGCGCCAAGTCGGCGCAGGGCGCACCGGCGGATGCCAAGCCGGCCGCAGAGCAAGCCAGCGCGGGCGCCCAGGGCGCAGCGAGCTGAACGCGTGGACGTTAGAACAGGATTTCAGGAGTTTTCGCGATGAGTACTGCAACCCCGGACGCACTCGCCCATCCGCACGACCACGCGCATGACGAACACCACGATCATCCGCATGGCTGGCGCCGCTGGCTGTTTGCCACCAACCACAAGGACATCGGCACGCTGTACCTGCTGTTCT
>JAPSLP010000083.1 GCA_031180665.1 Cupriavidus sp.
CTGCTGTCGCTGTACCCGTGGGAGAACGTCGCCAGCGGCGGCAGCCCCTTCGTGCTGATCTTCCACGCGCTGAACAGCAACTGGGTCGCCAACGTGCTGAACGTGGTGGTGCTGACCGCGGCGCTGTCGGTCTACAATAGCGGGGTTTACTGCAACAGCCGCATGTTGTTCGGCCTGGCGCGCCAGGGCAATGCGCCCAAGGCGCTGCTCAAGGTCAACCGGCGCGGCATTCCGGTCGTGGCCCTGGGCGTTTCGGCCGCCGCCACCGCGGTCTGCGTGCTGATCAACTACCTGATCCCGGGCAAGGCGTTCCAGCTGCTGATGGGCCTGGTGGTGTCGGCCCTGATCATCAACTGGGCGATGATCAGCGTGATCCATCTGAAGTTCCGCGCCCACAAGCGCAGCGCCGGCGTGACCACGCGCTTCCAGAGCTTCGGCTACCCGCTGACCAATTACCTGTGCCTGGTCTTCATGGCCGGCATCCTGGTGATCATGTACCTGACGCCGGACCTGCGCCTCTCGGTCTATCTGATCCCGGTATGGCTGGGCGTGCTGGCAGTGTGCTACCGGCTGCGGAACAAGGACGCCGCGCAGGTACTGCCGCAGGGCGCGCCGGTGCGCTGAGGCAGTGACGGCGATGCGATGCGGCGCACGGCGCCGCTCGCCACGCCGCGCGTCATCACCGATCTTGCATCGGTCTCAATCTGGTCTGAGGTTTTCATGTTTGCTCATATCGACGCCTACCCCGGCGATCCCATCCTGTCCCTGAACGAGAACTTCGCGCAAGACCCGCGTCAGGACAAGGTCAATCTGACGATCGGCGTCTGCTTCGACGACGAAGGCCGGCTGCCGCTGATGGCCGCGGTGCGCGAGGCAGAAGCCGCGCTGGTCGCCGACCAGGGGCCGCGCCCGTATCTGCCGATGGCCGGTATCGCCGGCTATCGCCAGGCCGTGCAACAGCTGGTGTTCGGCGAGAACAGCGCCGCGCTGGCCGAGGGCCGCGTCGCCACCATCCAGACGCTGGGCGGTTCGGGCGCGCTGCGCGTCGGTGCCGACTTCCTCAAGCGCTATTTCCCCGAGGCGCAGCTGTGGATCAGCGATCCGAGCTGGGACAACCATCGCGTGGTGTTCGAGCGCGCCGGCTTCCAGGTCAACAGCTATCCGTACTATGACGATGCCACCGGCGGCCTGCGCTTCGACGCGATGATCGACGCGCTGCGCAAGGTGCCGAAGGGCCATGTGGTGCTGCTGCACGCCTGCTGCCACAACCCGACCGGTGTGGACCTGAACGAGTCGCAATGGCGCGAAGTCATTGCCGTGGTCAAGTCGCGCGGGCTGCTGCCCTTCGTCGACATGGCCTATCAGGGCTTCGGCACCGGGCTGGACGACGATGCCTTCGTGATCCACGAGCTCGTGCGCGAAGGCGTGCCGTGCCTGGTCGCCAATTCCTTCTCGAAGAACTTTTCGCTGTACGGGGAGCGCTGCGGCGGCCTGTCGGTGGTCTGCGCCAACGCCGAAGAGGCCGGCCGCGTGCTGGGCCAGCTGACCGGCGCGGTGCGCGCCAACTACAGCAACCCGCCGACGCACGGCGCCCGCATCGTCGGCAAGGTGCTGACCACCCCGGCGCTGCGCCAGTCGTGGGAAGCCGAGCTGGCCGCCATGCGCGAGCGCATCGCGGCGATGCGCACGGCGATCCACGACAATCTGCAGCGCCTGGTCGGCGATGCGGACCTGTCGCGCTATCTCGCGCAGCGGGGCATGTTCACCTATACCGGCCTGTCGGCCGAGCAGGTCGATACGCTGCGCACCGAGCACGGCGTCTATCTGGTTCGCTCGGGCCGCATGTGCGTCGCCGGCCTGAACCACGGCAATGTGGCGGTGGTGGCGAAGGCGATCGCCGGCGTGATGGGCGCACGCTGACCGCGAGGCCCGCCAAGTTGCCCCGGTAATGCCCCGACGTTGCCCTGTCATTCCCGCGAACGAGGGAATCCAGCGTCGTTGAGAGTCGCTGGGTCCCGCATGCGCGGGGACGACACGGTTTGCCATTTCAGGGCCAGCGCACCGCCGTGCGCTGGCCTTTTCTCTTACACCGCCATCCCCGTCGCGGCCCCCAGCGCCGCCATCGTCCATCCCCGTCCCAGCAGCACCATCCGGGTATGCAGGTCGTCCAGCACCGGCTCGGACACCTCCGCTCCCAGGTCGCGCAGCGCCTTGTCGCGCAGTTCCACATAACCACGTTCATAGTCCGCGGCCAGCGCATGCCATAGCGCATGCGCGCCCGGGGACTGCCGTGCGCCGGTGATCAGGCAGTGTCCCGCATCCAGATACCGGCGATAGATCGCCGAGGCCAGGCCGCGGCGCTGGTAGGGCGGGGCGAACTTCGAATGCGGGGCACGCAGATGGCGGTCGGCGCGGCGGTCCAGTTCGACCAGCCGGTTGAAGACGGTATAGCCGGCAAGCCGGCGCTGCACGGTGTCTTCCACATAGAAGTAATACTCCCCGTCCGCCTCGCGGTAGCGCACGACCAGGCCGGGCAGGGCCGAAGGGGTCGCCGCGATGCCATGCAGGCAGTCGCCGGGCTGGTAGAGCCGGTCGTACAGCGTCTGCAATTCTGCCTCGAGCGCGTCGGGGGCGTGATCGACGTCGATGCGCAGCTCGATGGCGCGCAGCAGGCGGGCGAGGGTGGTGCGGCTTGCGTGCCGCCGTCGGGGCGAGTCGGACCATGAAGCGGGGCCGGCTGCGGCATGGGCGAGCAGGAAGGACATGGCCGACGTCAACCGCTTTGCCAGGCGCCGCTGACCAGGTTCTCGGGTTTGCTGCGAGCGACGATGCGCGCGCTGACGTCCCAGATATCGATCCGCACGTTCAGTCCCGCATGAATGCCGTATCCCGGCCCGGTGACGATCTCCTCGTCGGTCTGCACGCCTTCGCCCGCCTTGATTGCGCTCTCTGCCACGATGGATCCGGTTGCCTTGATGCCCCAGCCGGCCTCGATATGGTGGCTGCTGCGGATCGCGCCGCCGGCCTCGATGCCCTGGCCGGCGCTGATACCGTGGCCCTGCACGTCGCCGTCGGCCTTCAGCGTGCCGCCGCAGCGGATCGCGTGCTCGGCGGCAATGGTGTCGCCCGCGCGCAGATTGCGGCCGACGTGGATGTGCTCGCCCGCGCTGATGTCCCAGCCCGCGCGCACGTTGCCCTTGGCATCGAGGAAGGTCGCGACGTCGATGCCCCATGCGGCCTTGATGTCGCCGCCGGCTTCGATGGCGCCGCCGCTGTAGAGATTGCCGGCGCAGTCGATATCTTCGCCGGCGATGATGGCCGTGCCGGCGCGGATGCCGCCGCCGACGCGGATCGTGCGTCCGGCCCGGACGACCGAATCGACGTCGATGCCGCCGCGCACGACCAGCGTGCCGGCGAACACGAGCGCGCTGGCGTTCAACGCATCGAGCGTCAGCACGGCATCGGTGGGGCCGAACTGGTCCAGCAGCCAGCAGGCATCGCCGACGCGGCCGGCATCGACCAGCGCGTCGAGCAGCCGCTGGTAATCGCTGCCGTCATGCCGGTTGCGCAGGAACCATTTGTAGCCGTCCGCGCAGGGGCGTTTCGCCTTGACGAGATTCTGGGTGAGTTCCATGGACATCGGGACCTCGGTAGTCGGTGAAGGGGGACGTGCTGGGAGCGGTGGGGCTGCCCTCTTCCCCAACCCCTCTCCCGCAAGCGGGAGAGGGCAGTCGTCGGCGAGCACGGGCGCGTACGCCTTCGATGCCGCGACGGCCTGCTACCTCTCCCGCTTGCGGGAAAGGGTTGGGGGAGGGAAATCGCGCCAAAACCGCCTACAGCGGATTCAGCACGAGAAATTCAACCGCAAGATAAAGCGCGGCAATGCCGGCCATGGCGAGCAAGGCGCGGCGATAGACGACGGCGGATTTTCTGGTCTTGGCAGGCATGCGCTCTCCCATTTGCACGTTGAACAGTGGATCGCCGATCGTCGATGGCGATCCCCGGGCAATGTGCCGTGCCAGGGAGACCGGTGTGGGACTGTGGTGTGGTCTTAGTCCCTGGCTCCCCGCACGGCTGAGAGAAGCACGGCGGGAATATGGGATGTGCGGGCGACCATGGCCTGGCGCGCGGCAAAGCCGCAAGCGTCGCCGTACGCGCGTGCCGCCACCGCATGCAGAGCATGCTGGCAAAGGGCGGGGCGGCGCAGGACGAGTTGCATTCGGTCGCGATTGAAGAAGAGGAAGGAGTGGGGCCAGACGCGGCGTTGCGAGTTGCGCATGGCGGGCTTTCGATGTTTTCGGTGGAGCGTTTGCTCCATCGGCCCGGAAAACCGGGGGAAAACCGGGTGAAAGCAGGCCGAGTATCCCATAGCCGTTGAGAAGTCTCAACCCTGCGGCGCACCATGCCTGCCCGACAGGGCTGGCGACAGGCCCTCAGCGGCAGTACTTCCGATACTGGTTGAAATGCCGAATCGCGCGATGCGCGTCGCCCAGTTGCTCGTGCAGCCGGGCCGCGTTGAAATGCGCGTCGGCCATGTCGGGTGCGATGTCGATGCAGCGGTGATAGCTGCGCAGCGCGTCCTCGTATCGCTCCAGATCTTCGAGCGTGACGCCGAGATTGAAGTGGAGCAGGGGTTCGTCGCCGATCGCGGCTACTGCTTCCCGATACAGCGATTCGGCCTCCTGCACGCGCCCGGCTTCCGTCAGCAGGCAGCCGAGGTTCAGATAGGGATCGGCGTAGTCGGGCGCGATCGCGATCGCGCGCCGGTAGGCCTGCTCGGCCTTGCCCATGTCCTGCGTTTCGAGCTGGCAGCCCAGCTGGAACCAGGTGCCGGCGTCGACGCCGTTGTCGGTACGGTCGTTGGCGGGGTCCTCGGCGCGATCCTGGGCGCGGTTGTCACCCCTCCTCGCCGCCTGGATCGACAGCACCGCGCCCGGCTGCGACCGGCTCGGCTGCAATTCCATCACCAGTTGGCCGGTCTCGACCTCCCATTGGCGATGCGCTTCGGAAACGACCACGCCATTGCCGACCGCCGCGATCCGCACGCCCGACAGCGGCCGGTCCTGCGACCACGCCTTCAAGCGCTGCAAGGCCCGCGTGACACGCCGCGGCGAGACATTGGCCTTCTTCAGCGAATCCGCGGTGCGGATCAGCACCACGTCCTGGAACGAGAACTTGCGCTCGCCGCGGCTGCCCTTGATCGGTTCGAGCAAACCCGCCCGCGTCAGGCTCGCCACCGTCCCGCGCGAGACGCCGAACGTGCCTTCGATGTCCTTCAGCGTGAAGCTGTCCTTGCCGACCGCGCTCATTTCCTGGCAGTACGTCGGATCGGGGTCGCGGCCTCCGTGGCGCGTTTGGCGCCCTTGCGCGGCGCCGCCTCGCGCGCGGGCTTCTTGGCGGCGGCCTGCGACTTGCTAAGGCTCGCCTTCAGCGCCGCCATCAGGTCGATCACCTCGCCGCCTTCGCTGGGCCGCTCCGCCGTCGCCGAGACCGTGATCTTCTTGCCCTCGATTTTCTTGTCGATCTCGGCCAGCACGCGCCGCTTCTCCTCGTCCTGATAGGCGGCGGGGTCGTAGGCCTCCACCGTGCTCTGCTCGATCAACTGCTCGGCGAGCGTCAGCTCGGCGGGACGGATATCGGTGCGCTCGACGTTCAGATCGGCCATCGAACGGACCTCGTCCGCATAGAGCAATTGCTGCAGCACCAGGCCCTCGTCATTGGCGCGCACCTGCACCATGTACTGCTTGCCCTTCCACACCCAGGTGGCCAGCGCGCAGGTGCCGGTCTTGCGCATCGCCTCGGTCAGCAGGCTGTACGGCTTGGCGCCGCGCTTGTCGGGGGCCAGATAGTAGGCCTTGTCGAAATAGATCGGGTCGATGGCGCCGGTCGGCATGAAGGCGACGATGTCGATGGTGTGGCGCGCGCCGGTCTCCAGCGCATCGAGCTCCTCGGGCGCGAACACCACGTACCTGTCCTTCTCGAACTCGTAGCCCTTGACCATGTCGGCGCGCTCGACTACCACGCCCTCGCGCTGGCATATGTACTGCTGCCGCAGCCGCGAGCCGCAACCCTTGTGCAGCAGGTTGAAACCGATGCCGGACTTGCTTTCGGTCGCGGAAAAGACCCGGACCGGGATGGAAACCAAGCCGAAGCTCAGCGAGAGGGAGGCAATGGAGCGTGCGGCCATGTCGTCACCTTTCG
>JAPSLP010000006.1 GCA_031180665.1 Cupriavidus sp.
TCGTCTGCGAGGACAACAAATATGGCATCTCGGTCGAGAAGTCGGCTTCGACGTCGGTCGACAGCAATGCGGTCCGCGCCGCCGGCTACGGGATACCCGGCGTACTGGTGGATACCAACGATGCGGTTGCCGTGTTCCGTGCGGCCGGCGTCGCGGTCGCGCGGGCGCGGCGCGGCGAAGGGCCCACGCTGATCGAAGTCAAGACTGACCGCTACCTGGGCCACTTCCAGGGCGATCCCGAAACCTATCGGCCGAAGAACGAGGCGCAGACGCTGCGCCGCAACGATCCGATCGACCGGCTCGGCAAGCAGCTGCGCGAGCAGGGCCTGCTCGACGACGAGGCCGATGCCGCGCTGCGCCGGCAGATCGTCGCGCGCGTCGACGCCGCCTATGCGTTCGGCCGCGAAAGCCCTTACCCCGCCCCCGAGGAAGCGCTGCAGCACGTGTTCGCGTGATCGCACCGCGCACCGCATGCTGCCCGCCATCACAGGAACAGGAGACAACCAGATGCAACCCAACGACACCCACCCCTCGGCCGGGGCCGCACAGGCCTCGCCGGCACCCCAGGCCACCCGCAAGCTGACCATGGCGCAGGCCATCGCCGAAGCCATCGGCCAGGAGATGGAGCGCGACCCAAGCGTCTTCGTGATGGGCGAGGACATCGGCAAATACGGCGGCATTTTCAGCGCCACCACCGGGCTGCTCGATCGCTTCGGCCCCGAGCGCATCATGGACACGCCGATCTCGGAGACCGCCTTCATGGGCGCCGCGATCGGCGCCGCGGCCGAAGGGCTGCGCCCGATCGCCGAGCTGATGTTCGTCGACTTCTTCGGTGTCTGCTTCGACCAGATCTACAACCATCTGGCCAAGAACACCTACATGTCCGGCGGCCGTGTCAAGCTGCCCGCCGTGGTGATGACCGGCATCGGCGGCGGCTACAACGACGCGGCCCAGCACTCGCAATGCCTGTACAGCACCTTCGCCCACATGCCCGGCATGAAGGTGGTGGTGCCGTCGAACGCCTACGATGCCAAGGGCCTGATGATCGAGGCGATCCGCGACGACAACCCGGTGGTGTTCTGCTACCACAAGGGCATCATGGGCCTGTCGTGGATGTCGTACTTCGAAGGCAGCACCACGGCGGTTCCCACCGAGGCCTACACGATTCCGTTCGGCAAGGCCCGGGTGGTGCGTGAGGGCCGCGACGTGACCATCGTCACGCTGAGCCAGATGGTGCAGAAGTCGGTGCTGGCGGCCGAGCGGCTGGCGGAGGAAGGCATCGATGTCGAGATCATCGACCTGCGCACGCTGGTGCCGCTCGACAAGGAAACCGTGCTCGAGTCGGTCGCCAAGACCGGCCGCCTGCTGATCGCCGACGAGGACTATCTGAGCTACGGCCTGTCCGGCGAGATCGCCGCGATCGTGGCCGAGCATCTCGACTCTCTCTCGATGAAGGCGCCGGTGCGCCGCCTGGCCGTGCCCGACGTGCCGATTCCGTTCAGCCGTCCCCTCGAGAACTTCGTGATCCCGCAAGTGGACACGATCGCCGCCAGCGTCCGCACGCTGATGCAACCCACCCAAGAACTGAAGCGAGAAGCAGCATGACCGACGTAACGATGGCAGACGACGTGTGGGCCGATGTCGAGGAAGGCACCGAGGCCCTGTTGCAGGACTGGCAGGTCAATGTCGGCGACAGCGTTGCCGAAGGGCAGACGCTGGTGGTGGCCGAACTGGTGAAGACCACGCACGAGATCGTCGCGCCGGTAGCCGGCCGCATCGCCGAGATCCTGGTGCAGTCGCAGGACACCTTCGCGCGCGGCGCCGTGCTGGCGCGCATCGAGGAGTAGATCATGGCCGAAGCCTCACTGACGCTGACGGCTGACAACGGCGCCGCCGCGCCGCCGCTCGGGGATGGGCCCACGCGGCAGACCATTGCGTTGACCGGCATGCGCGGCGCGATCGCGCGCGGCATGACGGCCGGCTGGCAGATTCCCCGGGTCGCGCATTCGCTGGAGGCCGACGTCAGTGCGGTCGAAGCGAAGCGCGCCAGGCTGCAGGCCGAACTGGGCGACAGCATCAAGCTCACGCTGACCGCCTATCTGCTGCGTGCCGCCGCGCTGACGCTGCGTGCGCATCCGCGGCTGAACGCGCGCGTCACCGACAAGGAGATCGAGCTGATGCCCGACGTCAATATCGGGCTCGCGGTCAGCCTCGATGACGGCCTGGTGGTGCCGGTGCTGCGCGAGGTCGATCGCAAGTCGGTCGAGGAGATCGCCCGCGAGGCGCGCACGCTGGCAGAGGGCGCGCGCAACGGCACGTTGAGCGCGGGGGCCTACCAGCGCGGCACCTTCACCATCAGCAATCTGGGCATGACCGAGGTCGAGCGCTTCACGCCGATCCTGCACGCGCCGCAGGCCGCGATTCTCGGCGTCACGCGCGTGATCCGCCGCGCCGTGGTCAAGGACGACTGGATCAGCATCGCGCCGATGATGGGCCTGCACCTGGTGTTCGACCATCGCGCCGTCGACGGGTACCCGGCCGCCGCGTTCCTCGGCGACCTGAAGCGGCGCCTCGAATCCGCGGAAGACCTGTGATGGCTGCGCTCGCCCCGACCCTCGTCACCGCGACGCCGCACGCCGAGCAGGCGTGGAACGCGCGCCAGCTCGCCGAGCCGGTCACCGAGCCGCGTCTGCGGTTGTGGACGTATGGCGCGCCCGGCGTGGTGTTCGGCTGCTCGCAGCGGGCGCTGCACGAGCGCACCGCACTCGCGGACCGCGCGGTCGTGCGCGGCTCCGGCGGCGGCGCGGTGCTGACCGGACCGTGGATGCTGTCGGCCTCGATCGTGCTGCCGCCCGACCACGCGCTGCTCTCGAGCGGGCCGATCGGCAGCTATCGGTGGCTCGGCGTGCTGCATGCGGGCCTGCTGCGCGACATGGGCATCGCCGCAATTGCGCTGCCGCCCGAGCAGGCGCGCAGCCACCGGGCCGATGCGGCGCTGACCTGGGCCTGCTATGGGGGCCTCTCGCCCTGGGAGGTCGTGGTCGATACGCGCAAGATCGTCGGCCTCGCGCAGCTGCGCCGGCGCACCGGCGTGCTGCTGACCTCGGGCACGCTGATCGCGCCGCCCGACTGGCGCCTGCTGTGCGAAGCGCTCGGACAGCCGGCCGGCCTGGGCGACGCGCTCGCCGACCGCACCACCTCGTGCGAGACCGAGCTGGGCGCGCCGGTGATCGCCGAGGTGCTGGCCGACCGCTTGCACCACATGCTGACCGACGTGCTCGGCAGCGTGGCGGCCAACGACCACGAGGCCATGCCCGGCGCTGGCACCCGCCATGCCATGCGGCCACGCGGTGCCGCGGCGCCACCCGGCTAGCGCGAAGCCGCAACGCGGCCCGACGCGCCTCGGCCCACACAACGATACCGATATCCCACCGAAGGAGACGACAAATGCAAGACGACATCCAGCAACCGGATGCCGCCGCGCCCGCGGCCGGCATGCGCATCGTGGCCAAGACCCAGCCGGTGACCCGGCGCGGCTTCCTGCGCGGCACGGGCCTCGCCGCCATCGGCGTCGCCGTGATCTCGCCCGGCGCGCTGGCCAAGCCGGCCCGCGAGGCGCTGGTCACCGACCTGAAGGCGCTGGGCACGCCGACCGCCCGCACGCTGCTGGCGATGGCGCGCGACATCTTCCCGCACGACCGCTTCGCCGACCGCTACTACGTGCAGGCCATCGCGCCGCTGGACCAGGCGGCGGCCAAGGACAAGGCCGTGCGCACGCTGCTGCAGCGGGGCGCGCGCGACCTCGACGCGGCCGCGCAGCGCAAGCACGGCAAACCCTATGCGCAGCTGCAGGACGAGGCCGATCGGGTTGCGCTGCTGAAGGCCATCGAAACCACGCCGTTCTTCGAGAAGGTGCGCGGCGAGATGGTGACCAGCCTCTACGACAACAAGGCGGTCTGGCCGCTGCTCGGCTACGAGGGCTCGTCCTGGGAGAAGGGCGGCTACGCCAACCGGGGCTTCAACGACATCGATTGGATCTGAGCCCCGCCGGCACCGCAGGGCTGCACGGCACCGCCGACAGTATCGCGGACAGTACGGCGGACCGCAGCGATACAACACTGGAGACAAACATGGCAACACGGATCGACCTGAACGACCGCGACGCGGTCGTCATCATCGGCTCCGGCGCGGGCGGCGCCACGCTGGCCAACGAGCTGGCGCAGCGGGGCATCGGCAAGATCGTGATCCTCGAGGCCGGCAAGCACTACACGCAGGCGGACTTCGAGAACGACGAATGGGCGATGTTCCGCAAGATCTCTTGGCTCGACAAGCGGATCTCGGCCGGCGGCTGGCACCACACCAAGACCTATCCGAACCTGCCCGCGTGGATCGTCAAGGCGGTGGGCGGCTCGACCATCCACTGGTCCGGTGTCGCGCTGCGCTTCCAGCCGCACGACTTCCGCACCCGACAGATCTACGGGCAGGTCGAAGGCGCCAACGTGCTGGACTGGCCGATCACCTACGAGGAGCTGGCCCCCTACTACGACAAGGCCGAAAAGAAGATGGGCGTGACCGGCAGCGCCGCCAGCGGCCAACCGCCGATGCCCGAGAGCAACCAGTACAAGGTGGTCGCGGCCGGGGCGCGCAAGATCGGCTATCGCAAGATCGTGCGGCCGGTGGCCTCCAATTCCACCCCCTACGATGGCCGCCCGGCGTGCCAGCAGGCCGGCTTCTGCATGCAGGGCTGCAAGATCGGCGCGAAATGGTCGGCGCTCTACACCGAGATTCCGAAGGCGCTGGCCACCGGCCGCGTCGAGCTGCGGCCCGAGAGCATGGTGCTGCAGGTCCAGCACGACAAGTCCGGCAAGGTCAATGGCGTGCTGTATGCCGACAGCAAGGGGCGCAAGCATCTGCAGAAGGCGCGCGTGGTCTGCGTCGCGGGCAATTCGATCGAGTCGGCGCGGCTGCTGCTGAACTCGGCATCGACGCTGTTTCCCAACGGGCTGGCCAACTCCTCGGGGCAGGTCGGCCGCAACTATATGAATCATGCGACCGCGGCCGCCGTGGCGATCCATCGCAAGCCGGTCTACATGTACCGCGGCTTCGATATCGGCGCGGTGGTGGCCGACGAGGTCGCGCTCAATACCAAACGCGGCTTCAACGGCGGCTACTATCTGGAAGGACTGGCGCTGGGCCTGCCCTATACGGCAGCCTTCATGAAGCCCGGCGGCTGGGGACGCGAGGTGACCTCGGCGCTGGAGCAGTACGACCATATGACGGCGATCTGGGTCTGCGGCGAGGACATGGCGCGCGAGCAGAACACCATCACGCTGCATCCGACCGAGAAGGACCAGTACGGCCTGCCGATCCCGATCGTGACCAAGACCTACCACCGCAACGACGAGGCCATCGCGGCGCATGGACTGCAGCAGTTCCGCAAGCTGTCGGAGGCGGTGGGCGCGACGCGGGTCATCGATATGCCGGCGTATCCCGCGAGTCACAATATGGGCACCAACCGGATGAGCGCCAACGCCCGCGACGGCGTGGTCAACCGCTGGGGCCAGGCGCACGACGTCAAGAACCTGTTCGTCTCCGATGGCAGCCAGTTCACCTCGAGCTCCGCCGCCAACCCGACGCTGACGATCGTGGCGCTGGCCATCCGCCAGGCCGAATACCTGGCCGGCGCGCTGCGCAAGGGCGAGGTCTGAGCCCGGGCTAGTCGGGATTGAAGTCCGCCCCGGGGCTGGTGTAAGGTCGTCGCGCCTGGAAAGGCGGGGTGCGCGGGAAGGCGGGGTGCCTGGGAAGGGCGTCCTGCCTGGGGAAGGGCCCGTCGCTCTCGCCCGCCGCTGAAGGCCGCCCCTCTCCCGCCCGCGGGAGAGGGGCCGGGGGAAAGGGCAAAGGCGGCCCCTGTACCGACACCGCTGCGCCCCGCCTATATTGGATAACACCACGAAGACAACAGCACACAAGCGTCCGCCGTCTCACGGTGAGGCGCAGCCACAAGCCTGGCTCACCAGTCCCGTCGTCCCCGCGAATGCGGGGCCCAGCGGCTTTGAAAGCCACTGGATTCCCGCATTCGCGGGGATGACGCGACGATGGGTGTCATAGCCAGGATGAGTGAAGGAGACCCTGTGATCAGTGCCAAGCAAGCCGCCCACCGGCACGCGCATGTCGAGCAGGTGCTGACGCTCGCCAGCCAGGCCGATCCGGACCGGCCGCCGCTCAGCGAGATCGAGCGCTCGTGGATCCGCTGCGTGAACGAATATGGCATGGACCCCGGCCGGCGCATGCCCGCGCATATCGTGGAAGCGGGACGGCTGCGCGAGCACAAGGACCAGATCGAGGACTTCCTCGGCGTGGCGCGCACCGGCATGGAGCAGCTGTACAAGCGCATGTCCTCGCTCGGCTACGTGCTGCTGCTGACCGATTCGCACGGCATCGCGGTCGATTTCATCGGCAACGACCAGTGGGATCGCGAGCTCAAGAGCTCCGGCCTCTATCTCGGCGCCGACTGGAGCGAACGCCAGGCCGGCACCTGCGCGGTGGGCACCTGCATCGTCGAGCAGCATGCGGTCACCTGCCACCAGACCGACCACTTCGATGTCTCGCATATCAGCCTGACCTGCAACAGCGCGCCGCTGTTCGACCCCACCGGGGGCTTTCTCGGCGTGCTCGACGTATCGGCGCTGACCTCGCCCGGTCCGCGCGAGAGCCAGCATCTGGCGCTGCAGATGACGGCGATGTATGCGCAGATGATCGAGGACGCCAATTTCCTGCGCTACTTCCGCGACCGCTGGATCCTGCGGCTGGGCGCGACCTGGTCGCTGGTCGACGTCAGCGGCGAGATCATGGTGGCCTTCGACGCCGACGGCATCGTCTGCGGCATCAACAGCGGTGCGCGCCGCGCGCTGCGTGCGGCCGACCATGGCCCGGTGATCGGACGCCCGCTGACGATGCTGTTCCGCGAGAGCATGAGCGACCTGTGGCGCATCGCACGCGCCGGCATGTCGTCCGATCGCGCCACGCTGCGCACGCATGGCGACGAGGTCTACTACGCCAGCGCGATCGCGCCGCGCGTGATGCCGCACCGCATTCCCGCGCCGGCCGCGCCCGAGCCCGGCGACACCGCAGCGCTCGATGCGCTGGGTGCCGACGATGCGCAGATGCAGCGGCTGATCACGCAGGCAAAACGCCTTGCCAACAAGCCGCTCAATGTGCTGATCCACGGCGAGACCGGCACCGGCAAGGAGGTCCTGGCCAAGGCGCTGCATCAGAGCAGCAACCGGCGCGAGCACGCCTTCATCGCGGTCAATTGCGCCGCCATTCCCGAGACGCTGATCGAGAGCGAGCTGTTCGGCTATACCGCCGGCACCTTCACCGGTGCGCGCGGCAAGGGCATGCGCGGCCTGATCGCGCAGAGCGATGGCGGCACGCTGTTCCTCGACGAGATCGGCGACATGCCGCTGCATCTGCAGAGCCGGCTGCTGCGCGTGCTGTCCGAGCGCGAGGTCACGCCGCTCGGCGCCCAGCGTCCGGTCGCGGTGGACCTGCGCGTGGTCGCGGCCTCGCACCGGGACCTGCGCCAGCTGATCGCCGAGGGGCGCTTTCGCGAGGACCTGTATTACCGGCTGTGCGGCGCCACGCTGTATCTGCCGACCTTGCGCGAGCGCCAGGACAAGGCCTACCTGATCGAACGCATCTGCCAGGAGGAAGCGGCCCAGCTGCAGATCGACGCCACGCTGTCGAGCGAAGCGTGGCGCGCGATGCTGGCCTACGACTGGCCCGGCAACGTGCGCCAGCTGCGCAATGTGCTGCGCTTCGCGCTGGCGATGAGCGACGACGGCCATATCGATCTCGGCGACCTGCCACCCGAGGTGACCGACGCCGGCACCGCGAGTCCGCTGCTGACGCTGCCCGCATCCGATCCAGCCGGCCTCGCAGTCCCTGACGATCCGAAGGCGCGCCAGTTGCTGGCCGCGCTGCAGGCGCACCACTGGAACGTGACCGAGGTCGCCGCGGCATGCGGCATCTCGCGCGCGACAGTCTACCGGCAGATGGAGCGCTTCGGCATCGTCGCGCCGAACCGGCGCTAGGCGCGAGCCCGGACGCGAGCCCGGACGCCGCATGTTCGGCGGCTGGCATGCCGGCCTCCACCGACGTACCATCGCTGCATCGGCCGACCCTTGCCGCCCTACCGACGCTACCGCCATGCCGCTGCCCGCCGAACGCCTGAACGAATATCTGAACTTCGCCCACCGCCTGGCCGATGCGGCCTCGGCGCAGACCCTGCCGCTGTTCCGCACCCACGCCGAGGTGCAGGACAAGGGCGGCCGGCGCTTCGACCCCGTGACCGCGGCCGACCAGGCCGCCGAGACCGCGATGCGCGAGCTGATCGCGGCGACCTATCCGGACCATGGCATCCATGGCGAGGAGCATGAGCGCATCGAAGGCACGTCGCCGCTGACCTGGGTGCTCGACCCGATCGACGGCACGCGCGCCTTCATCACCGGCTTGCCGCTATGGGGCACGCTGATCGCGCTCAATGACGGCGACCGGCCCGTGCTCGGCGTGATGGACCAGCCGTTCACCGGCGAGCGCTTCGTCGGCACCTGCGATGCCGCCTGGCTCGGCAGCACGCCGCTGCGCACCCGGCCCTGCGCCAGCCTGTCCGACGCCAAGCTGATGTGCACCACGCCCGAGATGTTCTGCGACGAGCCGGAATGGAAGGCGTTCCGCTGCGTGGCCGACCGCGCGCGGCTGCTGCGCTATGGCGGCGACTGCTATGCCTATTGCATGGTCGCCGCCGGCCATGTCGATGCGGTGGTCGAGGCCGGGCTGCAGCCCTACGACGTGCAGGCGCTGATCCCGATCGTCGAAGGCGCGGGCGGCATCATCACCAGCTGGACCGGCGACGATCCCCAGCATGGCGGACGAGTGGTGGCCTGCGGCGATCGCCGCCTGCATGCGCAGATCCTGGCGGCGCTGGCGGAATAGCACCGCGATTGGCCGATGCGGACGGGGATCGGCGAGCGAACCGAGGCTGCCGATTTCCCCCGGCGCCGCCTCGCCGGTTATGATGCGCGATTATCGAACGATCGCTGCCGCCCTCTTCCGGCCCTTTTCCGTATGGACGCCACCCGCTCCACCGCCGCTTCAGCCCCTGCCGCCCCTGCCGCCGCCGATGCCGCTGCGCTGCGCCCGGCGCGTCCCGATCAGCTGGACCAGTACGCGGGCGACCCGAACTTCATGCTGTCGCTGGCCCGCGGGCTGCATGTGCTCGAGGCCTTCTCCGAGCGCAAGCGGCCTCTGACCATCTCGCAGATCGCCCAGCGCACGCAGCTCTCGCGCGCCTCGGTGCGGCGCTGCCTCTATACCTTGCAGCGGCTCGGCTACGTCAGCCAGGAGGACGGCCGCTTCGCGCTACGTCCGCGCGTGCTGCATCTGGGCCACGCCTACTTCTCGTCGACCGCGCTGGTCGCGCAGGCACAGCCGATACTGGACCGGCTCAGCGCGGCCGTGGGCGAGACCTCGGCACTGGCGATCCTCGAAGACACCGACATCCTGTATCTGGCCCGCTGCGAGGTGCGCCGCATGCTGTCGCACGCGCTCGGCATGGGCAGCCGCCTGCCGGCCTTCTGCACGTCGATCGGTCGCATGCTGCTGGCCCATCTGGACGAGCCGGCGCGCGATGCGTACTTCGAGCGCGCCGAATTGCGACCGCGCACGCTGCAGACCAAGGTATCGCGCACCGAACTGGAGGCGTGCTTCGAGCAGGCCCGCGCGCTCGGCTATGTGGTGGTGGACGAGGAACTGGAGCTCGATCTGCGCGCGCTTGCGGTGCCGGTGCATGCGGAATCGGGCGAGGTCGTGGCCGGCATCAGTGTCAGCGTGCGACCCACGCAAGTGGGCGAAGCGGAGATGCTGGCCCGCATGCTGCCGCGCATGCGCGAGGCGGCAGTGGAAATGAGCCGATTGATTGCGGGCTGATCGTGCGGGCTGATCGTGCGGGCGGCTGTGCGGGCGCACGGTGCGGCATGGCGACGTGGCATGACGATGTCGTATGTAGCAAGCCTCGCGTCGCTGTCTCCTCGTCACAACGACAATCGACATGTAGCGCAAGTATTGCGCCGCTTATTTGAAGCCGATCATGTCGCAATGCTCACAATCGTGACGCTTTAAAGCGCGATGCGCGTCGCCGCCATCACTCCTTGGAATAGCGCGGAGAAAAGTGGCGATATTCAATGCATCGCGTTGCGATATACATTGCTAAAATCACCGTCCACAAGTCCGAAACTGAAAGACTCTTGCCAAAAAAGAGACTACCGCAACACCAATATGACTTTCGATGACATCTCGCTTGGCGCAATCGTCGCGGATATGCGCATGGCAGAGAGACCCCTGATGCCCGCCGAACAGGCCTATCTCGCCGAACTGCGTCAACGCATTGCAGCGGGCTCCGAGAATTTGTGGGCGATCCTGGAAGACGCCGGCATGCCATCGAACGGCGGCCGCCTGTCCGGCGACGTGATGCTTGCCCTGACGATGGTGGCGCAGAGCAAGCCGCAATAAGGAAGCGAAAGCCTGGGGGTCACGTCGTTCCCGCGAAAGCGGGAATCCAGCGTCGTTCGGAGCCACTGGGTCCCCGCTTTCCGGGGACGACACCCTGGGGGTAATTTCCGTCGGTTTCGCGCGCAATCAGCACGCGCCTTTTATCAGCCGCGATGGGCCAATTCCAGCGCGAATACCAGCCGCTGCAGCGTATTTTCCAGCCGCCCATCCGGATTGACGAAGGCGCAGCCGAAATGGTGAATCGCGCCGTCGTCGCGGCCCACCAGCCAATGTCCCACCACCTGCAGATCGAGGTCCAGCTTGCCCAGTTCGCGAAAGTCGAGCCGGGCGCGCGCGATGCGCGTGCCGACCGGCAGCTGCGTGTCGTCGACCGTGCGCGAGCGCAGGCCCACCCCCGATAGCGACAGATCCGAAATATCGAGCTTGACCACGGTACCGTCGTCGAGCCGTCCCTCGCAGCCGTAGCCGCGCGTCACCAGCGTGCGCGCGCGGAAATGCCGGCGACGCTGGAAGTGATAGAGCTTGTCCGGGAACGGGGCCTTGAACGCCGGGCCGCCCTGGTATTGCACCGACTCCGGACGGCCGATGGCGAAGTTGACCGGCACGCCACGCAGCGAAGCCGAGATCGCGTTCTCCTCGGCTTCCAGCACTGCGCGCGCCTCCTCCTCGGTCCGGCACCAGTCGAAGATGAAGGTCCGGCTGCCCGGATCGACATGCAACACGGACGAAACCGTTTCCCGGCCGCGGCCGGAACGCACGTTCAGCGTGCATTTCTGCCAGGCCAGATCGCGCAGCACCGTGCCGATCTGCGAGGCGTGGGTCAGGCGGTATTGCTCGTCGGATGCGACGGCGGCCTCGGGCGGGTCGATGGACTCGTGGGGACTCATGAAATCACGCGGGCGGGTGCGGGGATCCAAATGCGGGCGAAGGGGACTCTAGTACAGAATCGGCATCCTCGGCGCAAAACTTGAGCCCGACTTAGGAGGGGTTGTCCGGGTCCGCCTCGTGCAAGGCAAAGGCCCGGCGGCAGCGGTGCTCGGCGCCCTGACGCTGCAGGCGGCTCTCGAACAGTACGAAGCGCCGCGCCAGATAGGGCGGGCAGGCCAGTTCCCGCTGCGAGGCCAGCCATTCGCGCAGCAACGGCTCGGGTGCATGGGGTGCGCAGCGCGCCAGCGTCAGGTGCGGATGGAAGGCACGCGCCTCGGCTTCGACCCCGGCATCGCGCAGCGCCAGATCGATCGCGCCATGCAGTGCCAGCAGTGGCTGTGCGGGTGCGACGCCGGCCCACAGGATCCCGCCGCGCCGGCCGAAACGACCCGCGCCGGCGACCCGCACCGGAACCGCAACGGCGGCGATCGCGCCGAGCGCATGCTCGATCGCCACGGCCCGTTCCTCGTCGACCTCGCCGATGAAGCGCAGCGTCAGATGGACCTGCGCCGCCGGTGCCGGACGAACCGAACGTTCGCGCGGCAACGTCGCCAGCAGCGACGCCGCGAGCGCGGGCGGGGTTTCCAGTGCAACGAACAGCCGCGGCATGCCGGGGGGCAATGTCAGGCGTCTGGCGTGATGCGGTCGGTCCTACGCGGCGACCGCCAGCGCGTCGCGCAACAGCGGCAGGCGCGGCGCCGCCGCCGTGCCCTCCAGCCGCAGCAATGCCTGCTTGCGGTCGGCACCGCCGGCATAGCCGGTCAACGCGCCGTTGGCGCCGAGCACGCGATGGCAGGGCACGATCACCGAGATCGGGTTGCGGCCGACCGCACTACCCACGGCGCGCGCATGGCCGGGCGACAGGCCAAGTGCCAGCGCCAGCTGGCCGTAGCTGATGGTCTGGCCGAACGGGATCTCGCACAGCGCCTGCCAGACCTGCTGCTGGAAGACGCTGCCTGCCAGGCGCAGCGGCACGGTGAAACGCTGCCGCGCGCCGGCGAAGTATTCGGTCAGCTCTTGCTCCGCCTGCGCCAGCACCCGCGCATCGCGCGCGTCGAAGGCAGCGGTGTGGAAGGCAGCGGTGTCGAACGGTCCGGCCGGATGGTACTTCTGCCCGGCAAAGAACATCCCCGTCAGATGGCCGTCTTCGGCGCGCAGCAGCACGTCGCCGAGCGGGCCCGACATCGAACGATAGTGAATCATGTTGGCTGCTCCTGTAATTGGGGGCGGCGGGCGCGGCGCGGCGCGGCTTGCTTGCCGGAGGCTTCGCCGACGCCAGCCGGCGCGGTGCGACCCGTGGCACGCTCGCGTTCGCGGCGGTCCTGCATGTCCTGGTACTGCCGCCAAAGATGCATGGCCGCGTAGGCACGCCATGGCGCCCACTGCGCGGCGTGCCGCAGCATCTCGCCGGTGCGCTCGATGCCCAGCACCTTGCGCAGCGCATAGTCGGTGGCCGGAAACGCATCGGGCCAGCCCAGCGCACGCATCGCAATGTATTGCGCGGTCCAGTCGCCCACGCCGTCGATGCCGCACAGGGCCGCCACGGTCTGCGCAGGTTCCACGCCCGGCTCCAGCGACAGCCTGCCCTCGACCATCGCCATGGCGATCGCATGGATCGCGCGGGCCTTGGCCAGCGGCACGCCCAGCGCATTGAGCGCCGTCACTGGCACCGCGGCCAGCGTGGCGGGGCCCGGAAAACAGGCGCGCAATTCGTCCATCGGTACGGCCAGCGGCGCCCCATGGGCCTGCACCAGCCGATGCAGCATGGCGCGGGCCTGGGTCAGCGAGACCACCTGGCCGAGCACCGCCCGCACCGCGATCTCGAATCCGTCCACCGTACCGGGCAGGCGCATGCCGGGCATGCCGGCGGCCAACGCGCCCAGGTGGCGGTCGACCACATCCGGCCGGCAACCCAGATCGCACAGGCGCCGGACCTTGCCCAGCACCTGCGGAATGGCATGCGCCAGCGAACCGGACAGCGTCACGCGCAACACGTGGCGCTGCGGGGCCAGGGCCAGCCGTATCCAGCCGCTGTGCAGGCGTGCGCCCACCTCGATGCCGATGGTGCGCCCATATTCGCCGCCATGCGCGTCGGGCCAGATCTGCTCGACGCCCGGCACCGCGCGGGCGCCCAGGAACTGCATCAGCGCGGCCCACGCGAGCGGCGGCCGATAGCCGAGTTCGAACACCAGGCGGTCGGCCGGCATGCCCGCAGCGCGCTTGCGCATCGCGGTGGGCGCCAGGCCGTAGCGCGTCTTGAGCACGTCGTTGAAGCGGCGGACGCTGCCGAAGCCCGCAGCGAGGGCCACCTCGGTGACGGGCAGCGCGGTATCGGTCAGCAGCCGCTTGGCCAGCAGCAGGCGCTGTGTCTGCGCGTAATCGACCAGCGAAACGCCGAACTGCGCGGTGAACAGCCGCCGCAGGTGCCGCTCGGTGACGCCGATGCGCGCAGCCAGCTCGGGCACACCGGCATCGGCCAGGAATCCCTCGTCGATCAGCGTCGCCGCCGCCTGTGCCAGCCGGCCCGACAGGTCGGCGATCCCATGGCCCGGCGCCAGTTCGGGGCGGCAGCGCAGGCAGGGCCGATAGCCGTGCTTCTCGGCCGCCGCGGCGGTGGCGAAGAAACTGCAGTTTTCGCGCTTGGGCGTGCGCACCGCGCAGACCGGCCGACAGTAGATGCCGGTCGACGACACGGCGACGAAAAAGCGCCCGTCGAAGCGGCGGTCGTGCGAAACCACGGCGCGGTAGCAGGTATCGGGATCGAGTTCCATGGCCGCATGCTACCGCTTTCCGACGGTGCGACCAGCCGGAATCGGACATGCGAGTCCGGCTGCGGCGCGGCCTGCTCTCCCCCGCTCAGCGGGACTTGCTCCGCCGCCCGCGCCACTGGCGCGCCGCGATGACGAAGGCCTCGATCAGCGCCGCAGTGGGCGCGCGCGACAGCGCCGAGGGGCGCGCCAGCACGCCGACCTCGCGATGGATGGGCCGGCCGGGCAACGGCTCGGCCTGCACGTTGGGGCATTGCGCCAACGGCAGCAGATCGGCCGGCACGATCGCGCAGCCCAGTCCCTGGTCGACCATCTGCAGGATCACCGCCGGCTCGTCGAGCTCCATGCCCTCGTCGACCCGCAGCCGATGGCGCTTCAGATAGCGATCGACCAGATGCCCGCCGGCCGAGTGCCGGTTGTAGCGGATGAAGGGCAGCGCGCCCAGCATCGCCTTCAGCTCGCGCGGCGCGCCGCGCGGCGCGATGGCAACGAAGGGCTCGCTCAGCAAGGGCAACCATTTCAACTCGGCGGGGATGCCGAGCCGGGGCTTGATCATCACCGCGACCTCGAGCTCGCGCGCATCGACCTGGGTCAGCAATTGCGTCGACATGCCGGGCACGATGTTGACGTGGGTCTTCGGATAATCGGCGCGAAAGCGCTGCATCGCCTTCGGCAGCAGCGTGGACTGCACCGTCGATACCGCGCCCAGGTCGATCGGCGTCAGCGCCGGAGCGGCATGCGCCTGCCCTTTCATCGACTCGTAGAGCTCGACGAAGCGCACCGCCTCGGGCAGCAGCTTGCGCCCCTGCTCGCTGAGCGCCACCGATTTGCCGGTGCGATCGAACAGCGCGCAACCGAGATCCTCCTCCAGCCGCCGTATCTGCGTGCTGACCGCCGACTGCGTCAGCGACAGCCGCGCCGCGGCGGCGGAAAACGAAGCGGTCTCGGCGGCGACCAGGAAAGTGCGGAAGTAGCGGATCATGGCGACGGGCTGATTGGAATCCGATCGAAATCTCTGATACTCAGCGCCAAAATGATTCGCTTCATATCGTGACTTGTGCTGAGTAGAATTTCCGGGACCATACCACGCCGCAGCCCGGCGCTTCCTCTCCAGAAAGGCCCCCACATGCAAACCATTCCCCTGTTCCACCTGGCGTTCCCCGTGCACGATCTGGCCGAGGCCCGGCGTTTCTACGGCGAACTGCTCGGCTGCCCCGAGGGCCGCAGCTCCGACAGCTGGGTCGATTTCAATTTCTACGGCCATCAGGTGGTGGCCCACCTGTCGCCCGAAGAGACCGGCCATCGCTCGACCAGCGCGGTCGATGGCGACGACGTGCCGGTGCGCCATTTCGGCGCGATCCTGTCGATGGAGCAATGGGAGGCGCTGGCCGACAAGCTGCGCGCGGCCAACGTCGAGTTCGTGATCGAGCCCCATGTGCGATTCAAGGGTCAGGTCGGCGAACAGGCCACGATGTTCTTCCTCGACCCGTCGGGCAATGCGCTCGAATTCAAGGCCTTCGGCGATATCAGCCAGGTGTTCGCGAAGTAGGACCGCCGCGCCGCCGGGCGCGGGGGCTACAACGGGCTACAACGGGCTACAACGGCTACAACGACAGTCCGCCCAGATGGTGCGCCAGCAGATCGATCATTGCGCGCGTCTTGGCCGGAATCGCGCGCGCCGCGGGCCATACCGCCTGCACCGGGATCGGCGGCGCCTCGAAGGCGTCCAGCACAGTCACGAGGCGCCGCTGCGCGAGCAGATGCGCCACCTGCCATAACGGGCCGAAGCCGATGCCCAGGCCCAGCGCCACGGCCTCGTTGACCGCCGCCGTGCTTCCTGCACGGAGTCTGCCGCCGACGGGGAAACGCCGCAGCTTGCCGTCGACCATGAACGGCCAGCGCGCGTCATTGCCCTCGCCGCTGCGCACGACGCAGCGATGCGCGGCCAGGTCGCGCGGATGCGCCGGCACGCCGTGGCGTGCCACATAGCTGCGCGAGCAGAATGCCACGCGCCGCAGCATCGCCAGCCGGCGCGCCTTCAGGTTGTCATCGCCGACCTCGCCGATCCGTACCGCAAGGTCCAGCCCTTGCGCGCGCAGATCGGTGAAGGCGTCGCTGACCGTCAGCTCCACTTCCACCTGCGGGTGCCGCTCCATGTAGCGCGCGACCACCGGCACGATATACGCCGGTGCAAACAGGACCGGTGCGCTGAGCCGAAGCGTCCCGGACGCGGACGAACTGAGGCTCGACGCGGCATCCCACGCCTCGTTCAACTCCGCCATGGCCGGCGCGACGCGATGCCGGAACGCCTCGCCGGCCTCGGTCAGCTGGCAGCTGCGGGTGGTTCGCTGCACCAGCTGCACGCCGAGGCTGCGCTCGAGCAGCGCCAATGAACGGCTGACCGATTGCAGCGAGCGGCCCAGATGCCGGGCGGCCTTGCTCAGGCTGCCCTGCTCGGCAATGGCGAGGAAGGTCAGGATGTCGGACACGCGCTCCATCGGCGCTCCATGTTCGGGATCGAGGATCGTTGCCCGCCATTCTCTCAATTTGTGGAAGGGAGAATCACCGGGCGCCCGTATTCTCCTTCCAGGCGGGACTCTCTATCGTGTCCGGGTCATCCACCACGAACGAGGAAGCGCACCGTGACATCCATCGCAACCGCCATGCATTCCACCGAAACCGCCGCCGCGCGCCGCGTGCTCGTCGTCGGCGCCGCCGGGCGTTTTGCCGGCCTGGTTCCCCAGGCGCTGCGGGACAAGGGCGTGACCGTACGCGGACTGGTCCGCGACGCCGAACGCTCCGCCCGCGCGCTGGCCAACGGCGTCGACGAGGTCGCGGTCGCCGACCTGCGCTCGCCCGAGACGCTGGCCGCCGCGCTGGACGGCGTCGACGGCGTCTTCTACATCGGCCCCGCCTTCGCCCCGGACGAATCGCAACTGGGCGTCGGCATGGTCGCCGCGGCGAGGCGCGCCGGCGTACGGCGCTTCGTGTTTTCATCGGTGATCCAGCCGACCGACGTATCGCTGGCCAACCACGCCAGCAAGATTCCGGTCGAGCAGGCGCTGTTCGACTCGGGCCTGCAGTTCACCGTGCTGCAGCCAGCAAATTTCTACCAGAACCTGCTGGGCGGATGGGCACGCGTGGTGGCCGAAGGCGTGTTCGCCGAGCCCTATCCGGTCGACGTGCCGGTGGCCCGCGTCGACTATCGCGATGTGGCCGAGGTCGCCGCGATGGCGCTGACCAGTGACCGCCTGGCGTACGGCTGCTTCGAGCTGACCGGCGAGGCCGGGCTCACGCGCAAGCAGATCGCCGCGATGATGAGCGACGCGCTCGGGCACACCATCGTCGCCGGCGAGATCGATTTCGAGCAATGGGCGGCGCGCCTGCCGCTGGACTACACCGCCGCCCAATGGGAACTGCTACGCAGGATCCAGGAACACTATGCAGCCCATGGTTTGCGCGCCAATCCGCTGGTGCTGCAGGCCATCCTGGGTCGCCCACCCAGGTCGATGCAGGCATTTTTGCGGGAGCTCGCCGCGAGCACACGCGCGGCAGCGTGAGCGGTCATCGGCCGAGCGGCACACCCTGCCGACGTGGCCCCGATTTGTGAGCCCCTTCCTGGGGCACCTTCCGCTTGCCGGGTGATCCCAAGGACTGTATATTTGTACAGTCCTTGATCGCCACGAGAGGTAAGCATGTCAATCGCACGAGCCGGCAGCAAAAACGAGGCCCTGCGTCTGCTGGCCGCCCGTGAGGTTCTGGCGCTGGAGCTGGACTATGAAACGGGTTGGCAGGACGCCGTCGAACTGGGCCGGCTGGGGGAAAAACGCGGCATCCGCGTCCAGTACCGCGGCCAGGAAAGCATCGCGGTGCGTTCGCACGAGGCCCTGATCGAAGGGCTCGCCAAACCCAAGACCACCTTCCGTCAGCGCAATCTTTATTGCCTGTTCGATCTCGGCGCCATGGCGGACCAGGAACTCCATGAGCTGGAAGCGCGCGCCAGCCGCCTCGGCGACTACATCCTGGCCGGTCATCTGCTGCGCGAGGTGGATGCCTTCTGGCATTGAGCCGCGATTGGCGCGCGACTGAGGCGCGCTTCAGGCCAGTTGAGGCGCACCCCTGCGACGCCGTGTCGCAGCCGCAGGGATATCGCCAAAACCATCGCTTTACCCGAAGATCCACCAAATACTTTCGTGAGCTTTTCGAAAGAAGGCGGTATCCGGGCAACGCACGATGGTGCCCCCGCTCGCAGGCAGGGTTCGCCCCACGCGCCAGTGCCGCGAGCAGCAGCCATCAGGCAAAAACACAACAGGAGACTCGCGACACCATGTCAGCCAACCTGTACGACGCCAAGGAACCGCTGCTGCGCTGTCTACAAGAGAATCTGGCCGGTTGGCATTCGGCCCTCGACCACGTTCTGTCGCAGTCCGGCATCTCGACGACGGAATGGCATCTGCTGCAACACCTCGCACACCGCCAGCGCACCGAACCGGATCGCATCACGGCTGCTTGCGCGTTGCCCTGGCTCGATGCCGAGGAGTTCGAGGCGATGGTCCGCAGCCTGTCGGACCAGGGATGGCTCGAGCAGCAGCCCGGTTCCCATCCGGCGCAGCCGATTCCGGTGATCCGCTCGAGCGCCAGCCATCGCATGGACAAGCTGGGTCAGGCCATCAAGGCGCTGCAATCGGTCTGGGTCTCGCCGCTGAGCCTGGAGGAGCGCGGCATGATGATCACCTATCTGACCAAGATGCAACGCCAGCTCGAGCGGCTGGCGCCACGCGGCTCGGCAAACTGCGGCAGCGTGACGCGCGGCGCGTCGGATCGTCGGGTGCCGATCCGCTGAGTCGCCGGCCGCTGCGCGCTACGCTCTGGCGCTGACACTGACGCGGTATTGCGGCCATATCCCGCGCGGTTGCGGGCAGACCGCATCGCGCGGCAGCTGCAACAAGGTCAGGCCGAGCCGTCCCCGGCCGCTTTCGACCGTTCCCATTGACGCTTCCATCAGTTGACCCCCGGCGGGCGCCTGGGAAAACCAGTCCGACATCGCCACGCGGCGTTCGTGAACGGCGGCAGCCGGCATGGCGTCGCTCGACGGTTCGATCGTGCCCTGCTCGTCCCGCACCGGCAGCGCGGCTGTATCGATGCGCCAGCCCGCCGAGCACGCCGTTTCGCTGAGCCAGCTGGCGCGCACCGTCCCGGCCTCATCGAGTACCAGCACGGCCTTCTGCGCCGTCCGCGCGAGCCAGCGCCGCGCCGCATGCAGCAGCGGCACTTGCAGTCGGGAGGCGAAGGCCATCAGCACGTCGCCATCGACATGGCCCGTCAGACCGAGATGGCAGGCGGCCGCCGGCATCGTCAGGCGGGCCGCAAAGCTGTAGGCGCGCGCCGCCGGGCTGTCGTCATCGGCCAGCGAAAACAAGCTGGCTTGCCGGCATTCGAACGCATCGGTATCAGCATGCTCGCCGCGCATCGCATAGCAGGCGAGCAGCCAGGCCTGGACGAAGCGGATATCGGACGGACGCAGCGCGGTCCGATGCAGCAGCGTCCAGCCGCCGTTGCCGGTCCGGTACAGCACGCCGTCGACGTCGCCGAGTTCCGCCGCCTGGACCGACACGATCGGATCGCGGCGGCCCAGAATGGCTGCCGCCCCAAGCGCCAGCCCGCCCACGTCCAGCGGTGCCGTCGGCGGCGTGGCGCAGGCCTCGCGCAGCGCGGCGATGATCGGAAAGCATGGCGGACGAGCCGGCTCGTCGGCGTCCAATGCCAAATGCGGAGCCCAGCCGAGCGCGCCGGCACCGGGGTGTGCGATCCCGGGTGCCGTGCCGGCAAGGCGGACGCGTTGAAGCTGTTTCATGCTCGAACCCTCCGCGTCCGGCCCGGCTTCAATCGCGCAGCAGCTGCTTGGCGATGATCATCTGCTGGATCTGCGTGGTGCCTTCGTACAGGCGCAGCAGACGGACATCGCGGTAGAACCGTTCGGCCTTGTACTCGGCGATATAGCCGGCGCCGCCATGGATCTGCACCGCGCGATCGGCCACGCGGCCGACCATCTCGGTACAGAACATCTTGACGCACGAGGCCAGCATGCTGACTTCGGGATCGCTCTTGCCCGGCTCCTTGGCGTCGTAGCGCTGCGCGCAATCGCGCACCATCGACAGGCCGGCGTAGAGCTCGGCCTGGCTGTCGGCCAGCATGCCCTGGATCAGCTGGAACTCGCCGATCGGACGGCCGAACTGCTTGCGATCCTTGGCGTAGGCCACCGCATCGGTCAGCAGGCGGTGCGCCATGCCGCAGGCCAGCGCGGAGATATGCAGGCGACCGCGGTCGAGCACCTTCATCGCGGTCTTGAAGCCCACGCCCGGCACGCCGCCGATGATATTGGCGGCCGGCACGCGCACGTTCTCGAGCACCACGTCGCAAGTCTTGGTGCCGCGCTGGCCCATCTTCTTGTCAGGCTTGCCCAGCGAAATCCCCGGCGTGTCTGCCGGCACGATGAAGGCCGAGATGCCCGATGCGCCCGGGCCGCCGGTGCGCGCCATCAGCGTGAAGGCGCCCGCGCGCGGCGCATTGGTGATGAAGCGCTTGGTGCCGTTGATCACATAGTGATCGCCGTCGAGCTCGGCCTTGGTCTGCAGCGAGGCGGCGTCGGAGCCGGCGTTCGGCTCGGTCAGCGCGAACGAGATCACCAGCTCGCCGCTGGCGATGCGCGGCAGGTAGTTCTGCTTCTGCTCCTCGGTGCCATCCATCAGGATGCCTTGCGAACCGATACCGACGTTGGTGCCGAACACCGAGCGGAAGGCCAGCGCGGTATGGCCCAGGTCGTAGACGACATCGCACTCCTGCGACATCGACAGGCCGATGCCGCCGTAGTTTTCCGGAATCGAGATGCCGAACAGGCCCATCTCCTTCATGTCGGCCACGATATCGGCCGGCACGTCGTCCGTTTCCTCGAGGATGTCCTCGGCGGGCTTCAGGCGCTCTTCGATGAAGCGCTGCACCGAGGCGCGCAGCAAGGAAAACGATTCGGTGTCCAGGGTCATGGCGATCTCCGTGGGAATTCGGTGGAGGAAGGGGTGGCAGCCGCGAGGCCGGCAGCGGTCCGGGGCCGGACCGGCCGATCCGGCAATGCGGGCGGATCGCCGTCATGGTACGCCGACCCCGGATTTTGACAATCCACGCCAGCTTGGACAGAATGGACAGCCATATTTGACAATCCCACGGCGGGCGCCGCCATCCGGCCCGCCGTCCCGGCCCTTCCCCTCTTCCCCTTCCCCGTCTCGCCATGATGGATCTGAACGCCCTGCGCCTGTTCGTCGATATCGTCGATGCCGGCAACCTGTCCGCCGCCGCGCGCAAGCTGAAGATGACGCGCGCCAACGTCAGCTACCGGCTCAAGGCGCTGGAGGAAGAACTGGGCGTGCAGCTGCTGCGCCGCACCACGCGCCATGTCGAGCCGACTCCCGTGGGCGCCGGCCTCTACGAGCACGGCCGCAACATCCTGGCCGAGGTGGCCGCGGCCGATGCGCTGATCACCAATATGGGCAAGACGCTGCAGGGCCATGTGCGGCTGTCGGTGCCGACCGGGCTGGGTCACGCGCTGCTCTCGCCGCTGCTGGTGCAGTTCAAGCACCGCTACCCCGACATCACGCTCGATGTGGTGTTCGACAACCGCATCCACAACCTGGTCTCGGAGGACGTCGAGGTCGCGCTGCGGATCATCTCGACGCCGCCCGATTCGGTGGTCGCCACCGAAATCGGCGAGGTGGACTGGGTGGCGTGCGCCTCGCCGGCCTATCTGGCCGCGCAGCCGGCGCCGCAAACGCTTGCTGATCTGCAGCGCCATGCGATTGTCTGCGCCTCGCCGGTCGGGCAGAAGCTGAAAGCCTTCGGCACGCGCGCCGGCGAGGACGAACGCGAGCAGGTCGCGCTGGAACCCACACTCAGCTCCGAGAACTTCGCCTTCCTGAAGGAGGCCGTGCTGGGCGATGTCGGCATCGGCATCTTCCCGCTCTACGCAATCGCGCGCGAACTCGCCGCCGGCCAGCTGACGCCGGTATTGCGGGACTACCGCATCAGCGTGTTCGGCAGCCGGCTCTATATGCTGACGCTGCCGAACCGCTACCAGACCATGGCGACGCGCTGCCTGCTGACGTTCCTGAAGGGGGAACTGCAAGCGATCTGGCCCCGGCTGGCCGCGATGCCGCAGTGAGGGAATGCCGCGCCGGCGACCCTCAGTCCGGCCCGCCCGTCGAGGCGCGCTCGATCACGCGAAAGCCGACATCGACGATACGCGGCTCCACCGGCAACCCCTTGCACTTGTCCAGGATCAGCCGCGCGGCGGTCTCGCCGATATGCGCGGCATCGACCTGGACCGTGGTCAGCGACGGCGCCATATGGGCTGACGCCTCGGCATCGCCGAAGCCGCAGACCGCGAGATCCCCGGGCACGCGCAGGCCCCGGGCCTGCGCTTCGACCAGCACGCCCTGCGCCAGCTGGTCCGAGCTGCAGCAGATCGCCTGCAGACCGGGCTCCTTCTCCAGCAGCTCCGCCAGCGCGCGCCGCCCCAACGGCAGGTTGCTCGGCGCCGGCACGACGGCGGTCGGCACCGGCCGGCCGAAGGTCGACACGAATGCCTCCGAGCGGATGCGAGCGCGGCGATCGTCGCCGGTGGCGATGCCCACGCGCTGCCAGCCCTTCGACAGGAAATAGCCCGCCACCGCGCTGCCGACCTTGACGTGCGAGAAGCCGACCGCCATGTCCACCGGCCGGTCGCTGAGCTCCCACGTCTCCACCACCGGAATGCCCGACTGGCGCAGACGCTCGCGCGCCGCCTCCGACTGGATCAGCCCGGTGACGACGATGCCGTCGGGGCGCCGCCCGATCATCGCGTTGAGCAGTGCCTCCTCGCGCGAATCGTCGTAGCTGCTCTGGCCGAGGATCAGGTGGTAGCCGGCCGCCTCGAGCGTCTCGGTCAACGCCTTGATGGTCGGCAGGAACTGCGTCACGGCAATATCCGGCACCACCGCCGCCACCATCAGGCTGCGCCGGGACTTCAGTCCGCCGGCGATCAGGTTGGGGATATAGCCGACCGCCTCGGCAGCCTGCTGCACGCGTTCGATGGTCTTGGCCGACACCATGCCGGGATTGCTCAGCGCGCGGGAGGCAGTGATCAGCGACACGCCGGCCTCGCGGGCGACGTCATGCAGGGTGACGGACTTGTTCTGGGCTTTGGTGGTGGCCACGTCAGGTCTCGGGTCGGGGCAAACGGGATGGCAACGGACAGGCGGATGCGGGAAAGCCATTAGCCGGCATCGCGGCGAAGCGCGTTGACATCCACGATATGACAACGTTAGCATTTCGCCGAAACGCGCCCGTTCCTGTCACGCCGCACCGCAATATCGCAGTGCACGGCGCCCGACATTGTAACGGGCTTCCTTTGGCACCGGAATGACAACGTTGTCATTGCGGCTATGCAACGAAGACCTGCCGCCGCACGGAGACCGCCCCATGACCCTCGCCGCCGACCGCATCGCCTGGATCCGCCTGTCCAGCTGTTATCTGCCGCTGGCCACCCCGATCAGCGACGCCAAGGTACTGACCGGCCGCCAGAAGCCGATGACCGAGGTTGCCATCCTGTTCGCCGAGATCGCCACGGCCGAAGGGCGTGAGGGCCTGGGCTTCAGCTATGCGAAGCGCGCCGGCGGTCCGGGCCAGTACGCCCATGCCTGCGAGCTCGCGCCCACGCTGCTGGGCGAGGACCCCAGCGATATCGCGCGGCTGTGGGACAAGCTGTGCTGGGCCGGCGCCTCCGTCGGGCGCAGCGGCATGGCGACGCAGGCGATCGGCGCCTTCGACGTTGCGCTGTGGGATCTGAAGGCGCGCCGCGCCGGCCTGTCGCTGGCCAAGCTGCTGGGTGCGCAGCGCGAGGCGGTGCGCTGCTACAACACCTCGGGCGGCTTCCTGCATACGCCGCTCGATCAACTGTTGATCAACGCCGCGGCCTCGGTCGAACGCGGCATCGGCGGCATCAAGCTCAAGGTCGGCCAGCCGGACGGGGCGCGCGACCTGGAACGCGTCGCCGCCGTGCGCCAGCATCTGGGCGAGGCGGTGCCGCTGATGGTCGACGCCAACCAGCAGTGGGACCGCCCCACCGCGCAGCGCATGTGCCGGACGCTGGAGCCGTTCAACCTGGTCTGGATCGAGGAACCGCTGGACGCCTACGACCACGAGGGCCATGCCGCGCTGGCCGCGCAGTTCGATACCCCGATCGCCACCGGCGAGATGCTGACCAGCGCCGCCGAACACTGGGACCTGATCCGCCACCGCGCCGCCGACTACCTGATGCCCGATGCCCCGCGCGTGGGCGGCATCACGCCCTTCCTGAAGGTCGCCGCGCTGGCCGAGCACGCCGGGCTGATGCTGGCCCCGCATTTCGCGATGGAGCTGCACATCCACCTGGCCGCCGCGTATCCGCGCGAGCCTTGGGTCGAGCATTTCGACTGGCTCGAGCCGCTGTTCAACGAGCGGCTCGACATCCGCGATGGCCGCATCGTCGTGCCGACGCGGCCGGGCCTGGGCGTATCGATCAGCGAGCAGGCGCGTGCATGGACCCGCGCGCAAGCGGAATTCGGCGAGCGGCCATAAGGGCGGCCCGCCAACCCAAGACAGGCCGGCGCCCAAGACCGGCCGACGCACCGAGAGCGCAGATCCCATCCTCAAGGAGACACTGATGAAACGCCTGATCGCCACGCTGGCCGTCGGCCTTGCCACCACCCTGTCCGCCCATGCCGCCTGGCCCGACAAGCCGGTCGCCATGGTGGTGCCCTTCCCCGCCGGCGGCTCGACCGACGTGATCGCCCGCATCCTGGGCGCCAAGCTGCAGGAGCAGACCGGCGCCAGCTTCGTGGTGGAGAACAAACCCGGCGCGGCGGGCGCGATCGGCGCCAGCTTCGTCAAGCGCGCGCCACCGGACGGCTACACGCTGCTCGTGTCCTCGCTCGGGCCGCTGGTCATCGCGCCGCATCTGATCAAGAGCACGCCCTACGATCCGGCCCGCGATTTCGACTACATCTCGGTGGCGGTACAGGCACCGAACATCCTGGCGGTGCCGGCCAACTCGCGCTTCCAGACGCTGCAGGAAGTCGTGGCGTACCTCAAGGCCAATCCGGGCAAGCTGACCTTCGCCTCGGCCGGCAACGGCACCAGCGACCATCTGACCGCCGAGCTGTTCTGGCAGCAGACCGGCACCAGCGGCACCCATGTCCCCTACAAGGGCGGCGCGCCGGCGATGAACGACCTGATCGGCGGCCAGGTCGATGCGACCTTCATGAACATCAACACGGCGATGCCGCACGTCAGGGCCGGCAAGATCCGCGCGCTGGCGATCACCAGCACGCAGCGCTCGCCGGTGCTGCCGTCGGTGCCGACCATGGACGAGGCAGGGATCAAGAACCTCGTCGTCTATTCATGGCAAGCCGTGGCGGCGCCCCGGGGGCTGCCCGTCGATATCCGCGAGCGGCTGCACAAGGGCATCGTCGCCGGGCTGAACGACCCTGCTGTCAAGAACAAGCTGCTCGAGGTCGGCTTCGAGATCGTCGGCAATACGCCCGAACAGTTCACCCGCTTCCAGGCCGCCGAGTCGGCCCGCTGGAAGCGCGTCATCGAAACCGGAAAGATCGCCGCCGACTGACGGCGGCACAGGAGAACCACTGATGATGCAAACGGCGAGCCGCGGCCCCGGCCAACCGCTCTATATCCGCATGCACGAGGCCGACAACGTCGCCATCGTCGCCAACGACGGCGGCCTGCCGGCCGGCGCCACCTTCCCATGCGGACTGCGACTGGTCGAGAACGTGCCGCAGGGCCACAAGGTCGCGCTGGTCGATCTGGACGAGGGCGCGCCGGTGCTGCGCTACAACGTCGTCATCGGCTACACGCTCAAGCCGCTGCCGCGCGGCAGCTGGGTCAACGAGCGTGTGCTGCGGATGCCGTCCGCGCCCGAACTGGACGCGCTGCCGATCGCCAATCGCGTGCCGCCCGCGCTGCCGCCGCTGGAGGGCTATACCTTCCAGGGCTACCGCAATGCCGACGGCTCGGTCGGCACGCGCAACATCCTGGCGATCACGACCACGGTGCAATGCGTGGCCGGCGTGGTGGACTTCGCCGTGCGCCGGATCAAGGCCGAGCTGCTGCCGCGCTATCCGAACGTCGACGACGTGGTCGCACTGGAACACGGCTATGGCTGCGGCGTGGCCATCGACGCGCCCGATGCGATCATCCCGATCCGCACGATCCGCAACCTGGCGCTCAATCCGAACTTCGGCGGCGAAGTGATGATCGTCAGCCTGGGCTGCGAGAAGCTGCAGCCGACGCGGCTGATCGAGGCCGGCACGATCCCGCTGCAGATCGAGGGCGGCGCGCCCGATGTGGTGTGCCTGCAGGACGAGCGCCATGTCGGCTTCGGCTCGATGATCGACTCGATCCTGGAGACCGCCGAGCGCCATCTGCAACGCCTGAATGCACGCCGGCGCGAGACCTGCCCGGCCTCCGAGCTGGTCGTCGGCGTGCAGTGCGGCGGCAGCGACGCGTTCTCCGGCGTCACGGCCAATCCTGCAGTCGGCTTCGCCACCGATCTGCTGGTGCGCGCCGGCGCCACCGTGATGTTCTCCGAGGTCACCGAGGTACGCGACGGCATCGATCAGCTGACCGCGCGCGCCGCCACGCCCGACGTCGCACAGGCGATGATCGAGCAGATGGCGTGGTACGACCATTACCTCAGCAAGGGCCGCGTCGACCGCAGCGCGAACACCACGCCGGGCAACAAGAAGGGCGGGCTGTCGAACATCGTCGAGAAGGCGATGGGCTCGATCGTCAAGTCGGGCACCGGGCCGATCCACGGCGTGGTGGCCCCCGGCGAGAAGGCGACGCGGAAGGGCCTGCTCTATGCGGCGACGCCGGCCAGCGATTTCATCTGCGGCACGCTGCAGCTGGCCGCCGGCATGAACCTGCATGTGTTCACCACCGGCCGCGGCACGCCGTACGGACTGGCGGAAGTCCCGGTGATCAAGGTCGCCACGCGCAGCGACCTGGCGCGCCGCTGGCACGACCTGATGGACATCGACGCCGGCCGGATCGCCACCGGCGAGGCCACCATCGAAGAGGTGGGCTGGCAGCTGTTCCACGCGATGCTGGACATCGCCAGCGGCCGCAAGTCGTATGCCGAGCAGTGGAAGCTGCAGAACGCGCTGGTGCTGTTCAATCCGGCGCCGGTGACCTGAGGGCCGCGGCTTCGTCCCGGCCGGGCGCGCCGCTGTCCTCCTTGAGCCGCACGCCGCTGCAGCCGAGTGCCACTGCGCCGCGCAGCAGCCACGCCAGCCGGTCGGCCGCCTGCTGGTACGACAGCCCTTCGGGCCGCACGTTGGAGATGCAGTTGCGCTGCGCGTCGGTGCGCCCGGGGTGCGGGTCGTAGGTCAAATAGATGCCCAGGCTGTCCGGTGAGCTGAGCCCCGGACGTTCCCCGATCAGCATCACGACCTGCCGTGCGCGCAGCAGCTCGCCAATCTCGTCGCCGAGGGCCACGCGCGACTGCTCGGCGATCGCGACCGGGCCGATCCGCCAGTCGGGCAGCCGCTCCCGCACCGCGCGCAGTACCGGCACCGCATGGCGCTGCACCGCCTGGGCCGACAAACCATCGGCGATCACGAAGGCCACGTCGCACGGTTCGCCCGCCGCCTGGCGCAGTCGCTGGCGGCTGTCCTCGTCCAGCCGGCGGCCAAGGTCCGGGCGGCGCAGATACTGCGCGCGATCCGCCGCCGCGCTATGGACTGGCAGGCTGTCAAACCCGGCCTCGTCCAGCGCCGTCTTGATGGCCTCGCACGACAGCCGCTGGTGTACCGCGTCGCGCGCCTGGGCATGGGCGAGGCCGAACGCGAGCACCGCATCGGTGGGCTGGCTGTGCCCGGCGCGGCCGAGCGCGATGCGCGCTGAGGTGAACTGGCGCAGCCGTTGCCAGGGATTGGGAGGGACAAGGGTCGAAGGCATCGATCGCTCCTGGGTCGCTCACAGATCGTGCGCCAGTTGCAGCAGGGGCTGGCGCCCGGCCGGCTCGACCAGCCTGCCGTCCTCGCCGAGGATGCCGGTACGCTGCAGCCACGCCTCGAACTCGGGCGCCGGCGCCAGGCCCAGCGTCTCGCGCAGGTACAGCGCATCGTGGAAGGCTGTGCTCTGGTAATTGAGCATGATGTCGTCCGCGCCGGGCACGCCCATGATGAAGTTGACGCCGGCCACGCCGAACAGCGTCAGCAGCGTGTCCATATCGTCCTGATCGGCCTCGGCGTGGTTGGTATAGCAGATGTCGCAGCCCATCGGCACGCCGAGCAGCTTGCCGCAGAAATGGTCCTCGAGCCCGGCGCGCACGATCTGCTTGCCGTCGTACAGGTACTCCGGCCCGATGAAGCCGACCACGGTATTGACCAGCAGTGGCGAGAACGTGCGCGCCACCGCGTACGCCCGCGCCTCCATGGTCTGCTGGTCGACGCCGTGGTGGGCGTTGGCCGACAGCGCGCTGCCCTGCCCGGTCTCGAAGTACATCAGGTTGTTGCCGACCGTGCCGCGGCCCAGCGACAGCGCGGCAGCGCGGGCTTCGGCCAGCAGCGCCAGATCGATGCCGAAGGCGGCGTTGGCCTGCTCGCTGCCGGCGATCGACTGGAATACCAGGTCGACCGGTGCGCCCTGTTCGATCGCGCGCAGCGTGTTGGTGACATGGGTCAGCACGCATGACTGCGTTGGCACGCCGTGGCGCTCGCGCAGTTCGTCGATCAGCCGCAGCAGGGCCACGATAGAAGCGAGGTTGTCGCCGGCCGGGTTGATGCCGATGGTGGCGTCGCCGCAGCCGTAGAACAGGCCGTCGATGATCGAGGCGGCGATCCCCTTGGGGTCGTCGGTCGGATGGTTCGGCTGCAGCCGCACCGACAGCCGGCCCGGCAGCCCGATCGTGTCGCGAAAACGCGTGACCACGCGGCACTTGCGTGCCACCGCGATCAGGTCCTGGTTGCGCATCAGCTTGCTGACCGCCGCTGCCATCTCCGGCGTGATGCCCGGCGCCACCCGGGCCAGCACCGTGCCGTCGGTCTCATGCAGCAGCAGCCAGTTGCGGAATTCGCCGACCGTCAGCGCCGCGATCTCGGCGAAGACATCGGCGTCGTGGCGATCGACGATCAGACGCGTGACCTCGTCGCTTTCGTAGGGAATCAGCGCCTCGTTCAGGAAGCGCGACAGCGGCAGGTCGGCCAGCGCCATCCGCGCGGCCATCCGCTCTTCCTCGGTATCGGCCGCGAGGCCGGCCAGCTGGTCGCCCGAGCGGGCCGGGCTGGCCTTGGCCAGCAGGGTCTTCAGGTCCGCGAACGTGTAACGCCGCGCGCCAATCGTTTCAGTGAACGCCATCTGTTCCCCCGGCAAGGAGCGGTGGCCCGGGCATGACGCGCCTTGGCGCGACGGCGGGGCCTCTGGTCCGCAATATAGCGCGCAAACGTTGCGAGGCGGAGCGGCGGGCATTTTCCGGACTGTCGGAGCGCAAAGCGTACCCGTTTCTGCGTGCCGCTATCGCCGGCTCGGCGGGCTGCCAAACGGGCTCCATTTCCGGTGTTGTGACGGCTCCTGCGGCTCGTCAGAGCGCCCCGCGGTGCGGCGAGCCAGGCGATGAGCCGGTGCGGCCGTACCCGTTTCTGCGTACGCCTTTGTCGGGGCACCAGACGCCGAAACACCGGGGAAAGCGCGTCGCCTCCGCGCTCCGGCCGGCTACTCCGCGTGGCTGCGCACGTAGTCGATATGCGCCTGCATCGCTGTACGCGCCTCCTCGGGACGCCGGGCCAGGATCGCCGCGCACAGCGTGCGATGCTGCAGCAGCAATTGCCCGGAGGCCTCGGCATCCTGCTCGCGCAGGCCGGTGCCATTGGTCGTGATGTGCTCGCGCAGCATGCCGATCACACTGGTATGCAGGTGCAGGAACATCGTGTTGTGCGAGGCCAGCGCGATGGCCTCGTGCAGCTGGGCGTCGGCGTCCGCCTCCGCCTGCTTGTCGTCGCGGCCGCGGGCGCGCTCCAACTGATCCAACAGGGCGCGGATCCGCCGCAGGTCCTGCGCGTCCGCACGCAGCGCGGCGAAATAGGCGGTGGCGCCTTCCAGCACGCGGCGGAATTCCAGGATGTCCTCGCGCAAGGCCGGATGATCGGCCACCAGCTGGCGCCACGGCGACGCGATACCGCTGCGCAGCTGCTCGGTGACGAACACGCCGGCGCCGCGCCGGCTCTGCAGCAGGCCGCGCGCGGCGAGCCGCTGTGTGGCCTCCCGCACGGTGTTGCGTGCCACGCCGTAGGTCTGCGCCAGGACGCGCTCGGCCGGCAGGCGCGTGCCCGCCGGCCACGTGCCGTCGAGCAGCGCGGTCTCGACCTTGCGCATCACCTCTTCCACCCGGCCCCGCTCGCGCATGCCTGCCGCCATCGTTTTCTCCCTTCGCATCGCCCTGCCACGTGTCGGTCCGCCGACCGGCTCGCCACCCGGTTCGTCGCTCGGTTCGCCTCCCGGCTCACCGCCTGGTTCGTCAACTGGTCCAACCAATTTGAACCTTGTCGCCAGAGCGGGAATTATGCCGCCGAAACGGACGCGCCCTGTCGCGCCCACCATCGGACGCATCACGACGTCCCCGGCACCACGCATCGAGCCCGCCATTGCAGGCGGGCCATCTCCGGAGCGAGACATGATTCCGAGGCAATACCCCGAGGCCCCCGCCGAGGTGTACCTGTTCGCGACCTGCCTGGTCGACCTGTTCGTGCCGCAAGCCGGCCTGGATGCGGTCCGCCTGCTGGAGCGGGAAGGGCTGACCGTGCATTTCCCCCGCGGGCAGAGCTGCTGCGGCCAGCCGGCCTACAGCAGCGGCAATCCCGAGCAGGCCCGCGCCGTCGCGCGTGCGCAACTCGATTTGTTCGCGCAGCCTTGGCCGATCGTGGTCCCCTCCGGTTCGTGCGCGGGCATGATGCGCCATCACTGGCCCAAGCTGTTTGAGGACGATGCTGTCGCCGGGCCGAAGGCGCGCGCGCTGGCCGAGCGCGTGTACGAGTTGAGCGAGTTCCTGCTGCGCGTACTGAAGGTCCGCTTTCCCGCCGCCGCGGCCCCGGGGTCGGGGTCGGGGTCGGGGTCGGCGTCAGGCAGACCTGAAACCGTGGTGCTGCATACCTCGTGCGCGGCCCGCCGCGAGATGGGCACGCGCGTTCACGGCGTCGAACTGATCGACGCGCTGCCCGGTGTCACACGGCTGGAACACGAGCGCGAATCCGAGTGCTGCGGTTTTGGCGGCACCTTCTCGCTCAAGCATCCGGACATCTCGGGCGCGATGGTGCAGGACAAGGTCAGCTCGGCCTGCGCCACCGGCTGCGACACGCTGGTATCGGCCGATTGCGGTTGCCTGCTCAATATCGGCCACGCCGCGCGCCGGCAGGCGCTCGGGCTCAAGGTCGAACACATGGCGACGTTCCTGTGGCGCCGTCTTGGCGGCCGGGACAACGGCAGCGACAACCGAGGCGATGGCAGCGGCGATGGCATCGGCGGCCAGGACGCGGCGCGCACCGGAACGGAGACACAGCGATGATCGCCGACAACGCCCGCACCCGCATTCTCGAACGGCTGCGCGCGGCCGCGCCGAACGCCACCGACGGCCTCGTCGCCGCGCCAACGCTGAGCCGGCGCATCGATGCGCATTTCGACGTCCGGCGCGCGATGCACGCGCCTGCCGACGCCGCCGCGCTGACGGACGCAATGCAGGCCGCCCTGCAGGCCGCGCACGCCGAAGTCTGGCGCACCGACGAGGCCGGCTGGCCCACGCTGCTCGCCGAGCGCCTTGCCGCCGATGGCGTGCGCCGCCTGCTGTTCGATCCGCAGGGTCCCGAAGGCGCCGCGCTGTCGCGCACCCTGCCTTCAGCCGTGGAAGCCGTCGACTATCAACGCCCGATCGAAGACTGGAAGCGCGAGCTGTTCGACACCGTCGACGCCGGCTTCACGGTGGCGCGCTCCGGCATCGCGGGAACCGGCACGCTGGTGCTCGTGCCGGACGCACGCGCGCCGCGCACGGTCTCGCTGGTGCCGCCGCTGCACGTGGCGCTGGTCTACGCCGACACGCTGCACGCCGACCTGCACGCCGCCATGCGCGCCGAACGCTGGCAGGACGGCATGCCGACCAACCTGGTGCTGGTGTCCGGTCCATCGAAGACCTCCGACATCCAGCAGACGCTGGCCTATGGCGCGCATGGGCCGCGCCGGCTGTGGGTGCTGATCGTCGAGCGCGGCGGCAAGGCGCCATCGGCCGCTGTATCGGGCGCGTTATCGGGCGCTGTATCGGCCGCTGTATCGGCCGCTGTATCGGCCGCGCCATCGAGCGCGGTACCGGGCGCGGTACCGGGCGCGGTATCGGCGCAGGGAGAATCCGCATGAGCGCGACCCCGATGCATTTCGTCCCCTCCGCGGATTTCAAGGCGCGGGCCCGGGCGGCGCTGGACGATCCCAAGCTGCGCAGCAGCTTCCGCGGCGCGATGGACTTCCTGCAGAACAAGCGCGCGATCCAGTTTCCCGACGGCGACGAGCTGCAGGCGCTGCGCGATCTCGGCGAAGCGGTGCGCCAGCACTCGCTGGCGCATTTGCCGGAGCTGCTGGAACAACTGGAAGCCAAGCTGACCGAAGCAGGCGTGCAGGTCCATTGGGCACAGACGCCCGACGAAGCCAACGCGATCATCGCCGGCATTGCGCAGCGCCACGGCGCGCGCAGCGTGATCAAGGGCAAGTCGATGGCCAGCGAGGAAATCGCGCTGAACCATTACCTCGCCGAGCGCGGCATCCGCAGCCTCGAGTCGGATATGGGCGAATACATCGTCCAGCTGGCCGGCGAAGGCCCCTCGCATATCGTGATGCCGGCGATTCACAAAACGCGCGGCGATATCGCCGCGCTGTTCGAGCAGCATATCCCCGACACGCCCTACACCGAGGACGTCGACACGCTGATCCAGACCGGCCGCCGCGCGCTGCGGCACGCTTTCGTCGAAGCCGACATCGGCCTGTCCGGCGTCAACTTCGCCGCCGCCGATACCGGCACGCTGTGGCTGGTGGAGAACGAGGGCAACGGCAGGCTCTCGACCACCGTGCCGCCGGTGCATATCGCCATCATGGGCATCGAGAAGGTAGTGGCGAGCCTGGACCATATCGTGCCGCTCGCCACGCTGCTGACGCGCTCGGCCACCGGCCAGGCCATCACCACCTACTTCAACCTGATCACCGGCCCGCGCCGCGCCGGCGAGCTCGACGGTCCGCGCGAGATGCACGTGGTGCTGCTCGACAACGGCCGCACCCAGGCCTATGCCGACGCGCAATTGCGCGCCACGCTGCAGTGCATCCGCTGCGGCGCCTGCATGAACCACTGCCCGGTCTATACCCGCATCGGCGGGCACGCCTACGGCACCACCTACCCGGGTCCGATCGGCAAGATCATCTCGCCGCATCTGCTGGGGCTGGACGCCACCGCCGACCTGCCGACCGCGTCGAGCCTGTGCGGCGCCTGCGGCGAGGTTTGCCCCGTGCGAATCCCGATTCCCCAGTTGCTGATCCGGTTGCGCACCGAAGCCAACCGCGATCCCGACGAGGCGGTGAAGCACCCCTTGCGCGGCCAGGGCGCGCGCTACAGCCGCGGCGAACAGCTGATCTGGCGCTTCTGGCGCGGCGCGTTCGCGCATCCGCGCCTCTACAAGCTGTTCCGCTGGGCCGCGACGCGGCTGCGGGCCTTCACGCCATCGCGACAGATGGGGTGGACCGACCACCGCGAGCCCTTGCGGCCGGCTGCCCGCAGCCTGGCCGATCTGCTGCGCGAGCGCGGACAGCCCGAGTAGGCAGGCGTCATCGCCGACAAACGTCCGTCGTTCCCGCCCAAGCGGGGACCCGGCGGCTTTCGAAGACGCTGGATTCCCGCGTCGCGGGAACGACGCGACGCTGACCGAGGCACGGTCAGCAGCGTTGCCGGCCACGAATTTTTCCCTTTCTAGACTCGCATCCCTCGGAGGAGACCGATATGCAAACCTGGCAACAGGTCTATACGCCGCTGGGCAGCCTGTGGCTGTCCTCGCTGGCCGCCGCCATTCCCATCCTGTTCTTCTTCGTCGCGCTGGCGCTGCTGCGCATGAAAGGCCATGTGGCCGCGGCGATCACGCTGGCGCTCGCGCTCGCCGTGGCCATCTTCGGCTACGGCATGCCGGTGCCGCAGGCGCTCGCCTCGGCGGGCTACGGCTTCCTCTATGGCCTGTGGCCGATCGCCTGGATCATCGTCACCGCCGTGTTCCTGTACAAGATCGTGGTCAAGACCGGCCAGTTCGACGTGATCCGCGCCTCGGTGCTGGCGATCACCGACGACCAGCGCCTGCAGGTGCTGCTGATCGGCTTCGCCTTCGGCGCCTTCCTCGAGGGCGCGGCCGGCTTCGGCGCGCCGGTGGCGATCACCGCCGCGCTGCTGGTCGGCCTGGGTTTCAATCCGCTCTACGCGGCGGGGCTGTGCCTGATCGCCAATACCGCACCGGTGGCCTTCGGCGCGATGGGCATCCCCATCATCGTGGCGGGGCAGGTCACCGGCCTCGACCCCTTCCATATCGGCGCGATGGCCGGCCGGCAATTGCCGCTGCTATCGCTGGCGGTGCCGTTCTGGCTGGTGTTCATGATGGACGGCGTCAAGGGCGTGCGCGAAACCTGGCCGGCCGCGCTGGTCACGGGCGCAAGCTTCGCCGTGACGCAATACTTCACCGCCAACCATATCGGTCCGGAACTGCCGGACATCACCTCCGCGTTGGTCAGCCTGGTCTCGCTGTCGGCCTTCCTGAAGGTCTGGCAGCCGCGCAGCGCGACGCGCGCCGCCGGCGCATCGCTGCGTGCCGGCCATGGCGGCGCCGCGGCGCTGGGCGGCTTCGGCGATATGGGCGGCTTCCCGACGGTTGGCACCACGCACCAGCGCAAGGCCTCGCCCTACACGCTCGCGCAGACGGTGCGCGCCTGGGCGCCGTTCGGCATCCTGACCGCGATCGTCACGGTATGGAGCCTGCAGCCGTTCAAGGCGCTGTTCGCGACCGGCGGCGCGCTCGCCGGCACCGTGATGAAGTTTCCGGTGCCCTGGCTGGACCAGCTGGTCGTCAAGACCGCGCCGATCGTCGCCGCACCGAAGGCCTACGATGCGGTGCTGAAGATCGACCTGCTATCCGCCGTCGGCACCGCGATCCTGCTGACCGCGCTGATCTCCGCCGTGCTGCTGCGCATGTCCCCGCGCGCGCTGCTGGCGACCTTCGGCGAGACCCTGCTCGAGCTGCGCCGCCCCATCCTGTCGATCGGACTGGTGCTGGCCTTCGCCTTCGTCGCCAACTACTCGGGCATGTCGTCGACGCTGGCGCTGCTGCTCGCCGGCACCGGCGCGGCCTTTCCGTTCTTCTCGCCCTTCCTCGGCTGGCTGGGCGTCTTCCTGACCGGCTCCGATACCTCATCGAACGCGCTGTTCTGCTCGCTGCAGAGCACGACCGCGCATCAGATCGGCGTCTCCGACACGCTGCTGGTCGCCGCCAATACCACCGGCGGCGTGACCGGCAAGATGATCTCGCCGCAGTCCATCGCAGTGGCCTGCGCGGCGACGGGCCTGGTGGGCCGCGAGTCGGAGCTGTTCCGCTTCACGGTCAAGCACAGCCTGCTGTTCGCGGTGATCGTGGGGATCATCACGATGATGCAGGCGTATTGGTTGACGGGGATGATTCCGGGTTGATTGCCAGGCGGGCGCGGGGCGTCGCGCCAGCGCAGGGAATGTGTCGGGATCGTGTGCACGCTCTTCGATGGACGTCGGAAAAAAGCGAAAGCCGCGCAAATCGTGCGGTGGGATAGTGCTGCATCGGTCGAGTCGCGTGTCGACAAGGATGTACGAGCCTTGTCTCATGCGCCGCCGACCGATGCAGCCCTTCTTATCCCGATGGACGATGACCATGATCACCACCCCGGACCCGAACGTTACCGATCACGATGCGATGCAAGCCGACCCCTCTCGCCCGAAAACCCACCGGCGCCGCAACGACGCGCTGTCCCGACACGACGCGCTTCAACTGATCCGCAAGCAGATGGGGACAATCGTTCCCCCGTGGGCCCTGTTCACGTCCGTCGGCAGTGGAATCGCGATCGTCATCTCGGTGATGAGCTTCCAGAGCGCCAACACGCAGGACAAGGTCGACAAGAACACGGCACCGTTGCAGGCCGAGATCGTCGAAATGGACAAGCGGCTGACGGGCCGGCTCGATGCAGTCGACAGGAGGCTGGATCGCTTCGGGTCCCGCCTCGACGCGTTGGAGATCCGAATGGGCGCGGTGGAAACGCGGCTGGAGCGAATTGACGCCAAGCTCGACCGCCTGCTCGGCAAATAAATCCCAGGCCATCCGCCACGGCGGATGGCCCAATCCTCCCGCGTTGCGCTACGCCACCGTCGCGTAAGCCAACGTCTTCGGCGTCTTGACGATGACCTCCGGCCGCTCGCCCACGATTACCGTATCGTCCAGCCGGAAGCCACCGAGTCCGTAGACATATAGACCGGGCTCGGCGGAATACACCTCCCCTGCCAGCAGCGGCCGCGTATTGAACGCCATGTCCTCCGGATACTCATGCAGCATCAGGCCAACGGCATGGCCGGTCCGGTGAAAGACGTATTGCGCGCAGTCGGCCCGCTCGATCACCTGCAACGCCGCGGCATCCATGTCGCAGACGCGTTTGCCGAGCACCGCCGCCTCGACCGCGGCATCGGCGGCTTCAGCCGCAACCGAGTAGAGGCGCGCCTGTTCGTCGGTCGGCTTGCCGCAGAACCACGTCCGTTCGTTCTCGACATACAGCCCATTCAAACGCGGCAGCACCAGGTTGACGATCGTGTCGCCCGCCGAGATGCGCGCGCCGCAAGCCGCGCCGTCGCCATGCGGCGAGGCGGAGGCGGGGCCGGTCAGCGTCCAGCACTTCAGGATGTCGAAGTCCTCGCCGGGAAAACGGCGCGCGGCTTCCTCGACCATCAGGGCCGCCATGGCGTGGTCCAGTTCCTGGACCAGCCGCCCCGCGCGGATGTTCTCGCGGTAGCGGTCCTGCACCCAGTCGGTCAGCGCCCCGAGTTCGCGCATCACCTGCAATTCCTCGGGATGCTTGACCCAACGCAGGCTGCGCATCTCGCCCATCGCCGGCCGCAGCGTCATCTCCGGCAGGTAGCGCTGCGCCGCCGTCAGGATGGGGTGTCCGACATCGACGGCGATGCGCGACATGCCCAGTCCCTTCTCGGCCAGCAGGGCCGCAACGACCTCGGGCAGCTGCGGCACCAGCGGCAGGCGATTGGCAACGCGTGGGTGCTCGGCGTAGTAGGTGATATCCGACAACCACACCTTGCCCTTTTCGGTGGCGAAGCGCATATGGTTGGTCGACAGCTCGTTCATCACGGCAAAGGTGTCACCGTTGCGGGGGACGACCACGAAGACCGGCCGCTCCCACGGCCATACGTCCAGCTGGAAATTGGTCGCGAATTGAAAGAAGTCGGGCGTGCCGAAGATCAGCGCGTCGACGCGCAGTCGGTCCATCAGCTTGCGCATCGACGCCAGGCGGTATTCGTGGACGGCTTTTGTCAGATGAGGCATGGCGTCGTGGTCAAAGAGAAATGCCAAGTTTGCGGATGATCGGGCCCCAGGCTTCGGCGTCCCGCTTCATATGGCGTTCCACTTCGGTGGATGGGCCCTTGATCGGTTCGAGAAACTGGAAGGCCAGCTTTTCTTTCAATTGCGGGTCGTCCAGCGCCTGATTGATGTCGGCGTTGATCTTTTGCACCAGCGCGGCCGGCGTACCGGTCTTGGCGACGATCGCGTACCAGCCCGGCACCGCGACGTCATAGCCCAGCTCCTTGAAGGTCGGCACATTGGGCAGCGCGGCGAGGCGCTTGTCGCCGGTGACGGCAAGCGGCACCAGCCTCTGCCCGACGATGTTGGCGTGCACGCCGGCCACCACATTCATCATCACCGGAGTCTGGCCGTTCATCAGGCTGGTGGCGCCGCCCGGCCCGTTGAACGGGACGTGCTGCAGCTTGATTCCCGCCTTTTCGGCGACCAGCTCCATCGCCAGATGCGTGGAATTGCCGACGCCGCCCGACGCGAAACTGATCTCGCCCTGACGCGCCTTCGCCATCTGCACGAACTCCTGCAAGGTCTTGACCTTCAGCGACGGCGCGGCGACGAAGACGAACGGCGAGTTCGCCAGCATGGCGACGCCCACCAGATCCTTCGACGGGTTGTACGGCAGCTTTGGATACAGATGCGGGTTGAAGCTCAGGTTCGACACGCCGGCAAAGAACAGCGTGTAGCCGTCGGCGGGCTGCGACAGCACATAGTTGATGGCCAGCGCGCCGTTGGCGCCCGGCTTGTTTTCGACCACGACGGCCTGCTTCCACGCGTGCCCCAACCGTTCGGCCAGCGCCCGCGCCAGTACGTCGTTGCCCGTTCCTCCGGCTTGCGGCACCACCAGCCGTACCGGCCGGGAGGGATAGGTTTCGGCCTGTCCGATACCCGGAAGCGCCGCGGCCAGCACTGCGCCCGCAGTCCAGCTCATCAATGTTCGCCGTTTCATCCTGCACTCACTATTTCGTCGATTGGTCTCGGTCGAGATTCGCTTCGAACGCCACCCACGGCGGTCCGAGCCAGACGCAATGTACCACGTGGTACATTGCGCGGTGTAGCGCGGGTATACGCGAATCACGGCGGAAATTCAGGGACTGGCGTGCGGAGGCGGCGAGGGGATCACGGCCGGCGCTGGCGCACCATCATTTCGGCGAAGTACTCGATGGCAGCGGTCGTGCCCTTGCGGTCGCCGGTGGTGACCAGATCGAGCAGCAGCCCTCGAATGGTGGCGACTTCGACGCGCGCGAGCAGCTTGGCTTCGGTGCGGCTCATCGCCAGATCGCGCTCGAAGCGTTCGGCCAGCATGCCGGTCCAGCTGCCGACGACATCCTCGAGAAAGCCACTGAAGCGTTCGCGGTCGCGGATGGCGCGGCCGTATATTTCGAACACCAGTTGCATGATGGGCAAGTAGTTCGAGGCCGAATATCGCTGCCAGGCGGCGACCAGCGCCGTCCTGGGATCCGCGCCTTCGGCCAGCGTCTGCTGCCGCGCCTGCTGCTCGGCATGCCGGATGCGATGCAGCAGCGCCTGCCAGAATCCGTCCGCGGAACCGAAGTAATAGATCAGCATGCGATGGCTGGTACCCAGGGCCTCCGCGACGCTGCGCAGCGACAGGTCGCCGAGGCCGTGGTCGAGCACATGCTCGGTGGCCGCATCCAGCAGTTGAAGGGCTTGCTCGCTGGTCGCGCGCGTGCTGGTGTCGGATTTCTTCGTAGGCATCGGATAGCGGTCGGTAGGCGGGACAACGACAGGGGCGTCGCGAACCGCGATTCTAGCCGCGGTCCGCCCCGTCGCAAGCCATTCCGACGCTACGCCCGGCCGGGCAAGGCAGCCCGGCGTTCAGGCCTGGACGATCGGTTCGAAGCCGCCGTAGATCATCCGCTGCCCATCGAAGGGCATGTTTTGCATGTCGTTCGCCAGGCGCGGATCGGCCATCGACGCTTTCATGCCCTCGTCCCGCTTCTCGCGCGACGGCCACTCGATCCATGAGAACACGACGGACTCGTCATCCTTGCGCTGGACCGCCATCGTGAACGACGTGACCTTGCCCTCGGGCACATCGTCACCCCAGCATTCGTAGACCTTCAGGGCGCCGTACTCCTTGAACACCTGCGCGGCCTTCTGCGCCATTTCGCGATAGGCCTCGCGGTTGGCGGTAGGCACGGCAATGACAAAACCGTCGACATAGGACATGGGGGTCTCCTTGGGAATCGATTGGCACCGGCGATCGGGTCCGCGCCGGATGGCGCAGCCTTTCGCTCGGAATGCGTTCGTTACCATAGTGCAAGAACCGCAATGTCCAAAGTGGACAGCAGGCTAGCCCTCCCCCTCCCGCGGTAGGAAGGCGTCTCCCTCGGCCAGCGGCGCGAAACGATAGGTCGCCGGCGTGCGCGACAGCTTCACCGGCGCACCCAAACCCCGGTAGCCGCCTTCCATCTCGACCACCATCTCCCGATGCGCGGTGTGCGGATGCTGCAATGCATCGGGCACCGACAGCACCGGTGCGCACGGCACGCCGGCCTGCACCAGCGCATCGGCCAGGGTCTTGCCATCACGCGTGCCGAGTAGCGCCTCCAGCTCCGCCTTCAACGAGGACCGATTGACCGAGCGCGCCCCGGCCGTCGCATAGCGCTCGTCGTCGGCCAGCGCGGCCATGCCCAGGTGCTCGCACAGGATGCGGAACTGCCGGTCATTGCCGACCGCGAGGAAGATCGGATCGGTGGCGGTGGCCACCGTGTCGTAGGGGTAGATGTTCGGATGCGCGTTGCCGGTGCGCTGCGGCGCCTTGCCGCTCATGAACCAGTTGGCCGCGTGCGGATGCAGCAGCGACAGGCCGGAGTCATACAGCGCGGCCTCGACGAACTGGCCGCGGCCGCTGCGCTCGCGCTCCTGCAAGGCGAGCAGCACGCCGAGCGCGGCGTTCAGGCCGGTCACCATGTCGACCACCGGCAAGCCGACGCGCAAGGCATCGCCGTCCGCTTCGCCGTTGATGCTCATGATGCCCGCCATCGCCTGGATCGCGGCGTCGTAGCCCGGCAGGCCGCCCAGCGGCCCGTCGGCGCCGTAGCCCGAAACGCGGCAGTGCACCAGGCGCGGGAAGCGTGCCGACAGCGCCTCGTAGCCCAGGCCCCACTTCTCCATGGTGCCGGTCTTGAAGTTCTCGATCAGCACATCGGCGTCGGCCAGCAGCGCGAGCAATGCCTCGCGCTGGGCCGGCACGGTCAGATCGAGCCGCATCACGCGCTTGTTGCGGTTCAGGCCGAAGTAGTAGGACGCCACGCCGTCCTTGAACGGCGGCCCCCAGGTTCGCGTGTCGTCGCCCTGCGGCGGCTCGATCTTCAGCACATCGGCGCCGTGGTCGCCGAGGATCTGCCCGCAGTACGGGCCGCCCAGGATGCGCGACAGGTCGACCACCCGGATGCCGGCGAGCGCGCCGGTGCTAGCTTGCGTCATCGAATCCCCTTGCTGGTTGCCATCGTCGGCGCTGTCGTCAGGTCAGTCCAGCTGCGCGCCCGACTTCTGCACCACCGCGCGCCACTTGCCGACCTCCGCCTTGATGAACCCGCCCAGTTGCTCGGGCTTGGTCGACGGGGCGAACTCCAGTCCCTGCCCTTGCAGGGTCTTGCGGACCTCCGGCTGCTTCAGCGCGTCGGCAAAGGCCGCGTTGAGCTTGCCGACGACTTCCTTGGGCGTACCGGCCGGCGCCACCACGCCGAAGAACACCGACACGTCGAAGCCGGCGACGCCCTGCTCGGCGACCGTCGGCACATCGGGCAGCGCCTGCGAGCGCTCCCTGGTCGTCACGCCCAACGCGCGCAGCTTGCCGCTCTTGATGAAGGGCAGCGCGGTCAGCACGTCGGTAAAGGTCATGCTGACCTGGCCGCCCAGCAGATCGTTCAGCGCCGGACCGGTGCCCTTGTACGGAATGTGCTGGAAGTCGGTGCCCGCCAGGTTGTTGAACAGCACGCCGGCCAGGTGCGATGACGCGCCGTTGCCCGACGAGGCATAGGTCAGCTTGCCGGGATTGGCCTTGGCGTAGGCGATCAGCTCGGTGACGTTCCTGGCCGGCACCGACGGATTGACGACCAGCACGTTGGGCAGATGGCCGATCTGGATCACCGGCGTGAAGCTCTTGACCGGGTCGTAGTTGATCTTGCGATAGAGGCTGACATTGATCGCCAGCGGCGCCGAGGTGCCGAACATCAGCGTGTAGCCATCCGGCTCGGCGCGCGCGACGGCCTCCGCACCGATATTGCCGCCCGCGCCGGCGCGGTTTTCCACCACCACCGGTTGGCCCAGCGTGTTCTTCAGCGAGGCCGCCAGCGTGCGCGCCATCGCGTCGGTCGGGCCGCCCGGCGGGTAGGTCACCACCATCATGATCGGCTTGGACGGATAGTCCTTCTGCGCGAAGGCCGGCGCGACGCCGACGCACAGCGTAAGCGCGGAAGCGGCGGCCAGCGCCGCGATGCGTTGCCAGGGGGTCATCTCATGTCTCCTTGTCGGGCCATGCGCCGGCGGGATTCATCGTCCCGGGCGCTTGTTCGGTTTGTCGTTGTGTTGGGAAATGCGCCGCGAGACACGACGCCTCGCGACCGGCAGTCCGCGGGTCCGCGGTCTTCAGAACAGGTCGACCTGTTCGACCGCACCGGCCGGCTGCACCTCGCCTTCCATCGATGGCGCGACGGTGTCCGCCAGCCACTCTGGCTCGACGCCGCCGGCCAGCGGATCGCGCGGCAGCACACGGTGGATCAGCACCAGCTGGGCCAGGCGCATGCGGCGCACCGAGCCGATGCGTCCCGCTTCCCACCCCATCGCCACCGCGCTGGTGACGTGATACAGCGCGGACGCGGCCTGGCGCGCGAGCACATCGCCAGCGGCATCGGCCCGCGCGGCGTCGGCGGCCAGCGTGCAGGCGCGCTCGAGCGCCAGGTCGAATGCGGCGCGGGCATTGGCGTGCATCGCCGTCTGCGCCAGCAGCGTTTGCAGATGGGTCCGCAGCACAGGCAAGGCGCCCTCGCGCCGGATCGCGCGCAGCACGTCGAGGGCGACGATATTGCTGGTGCCTTCCCAGATCGAACCGAGGTGGGCATCGCGCACCAGTCGCGGATCGCTCCATTCCTCGATGTAGCCGCAGCCGCCGCGAATCTCCATGGCGTCGCCGGTGACCTTGCGCGCGTCGCGGCAGGCGCGGAACTTGATCAGCGGCGTCAGGATGCGCATCAACGGATAGGCGTCGGCCTCGCCGGCATCGGCCCGGCGCAGCGCCTCGGCGGTCTGGAACACCATCGTGCGGGCCTGCTCGGTCGGCAGCGTCAGCTTCAGCAATTGCCGGCGCATCAGCGGCATGTCGATCAGCCGCTTGCCGAACGCACGGCGCTCCCGCGCGATGAACAGTCCTTCCGACAACGCCCGGCGCATCAGTCCGGCGGCGCGCACGCCGTTGGACAGCCGCGAGTTGTTGATCATGTCCGCCATCTGCACGAAGCCGCGGCCCGGCTCGCCCACCAGCCAGGCGTGCGCGCCTTCGAGGCGGATTTCGCCGCTCGCCATCGAGCGGGTGCCAAGCTTGTCCTTCAACCGGATGATCCGATAATGGTTCGGGCTGCCGTCGGCCAGCCGGCGCGGCAGCAGGAACAGCGACACTCCCTTGATGCCCTCCGGCGCCCCATCCGGGCGCGCCAGCACCATCGCCAGCTCGGCGTCGGGATTGGAGCAGAACCACTTGTCGCCGCTCAGGCGCCAGCCGCCCTGCGCGTCGGGATCGGGCACCGCGCGCGTGGCGGTCGCGGCCACATCGGAGCCCGCGCCCTGTTCGGTCATGAACATCGCGCCCTGGTACAGGTCCTCGAACACCTGCGTGGTCAGGTTCGGCAGGAAGCGCTCGACCAGTGCCGGATCGCCGAACTTGCGCAGCGTGCGCGTCAGCGAATCGGTCATCGACAGCGGGCAGCACAGGCCGAACTCGGCCTGCACGAACAGATAGGTCAGCGCGTACTTGGCGGCCGCCGGCATCGGCTGCGGCCAGCCCAGCACGCCACCGCGATGCGATGCCGCCGCCAAGCCGAACTCGGCGAACGCCACGCGCTCCAGTTCCACATAGGCCGGATGCTTGTCGATGCGCTGCGCATCGATGCCGGTGCGCGTGCGATGCGTCAGCGTCGGCGGATGATGGTCGGCGGTATTGGCCAGCGCATCGAGCACGCCGCCGGCCAGCGCGCCCATCCGGTCCAGATGCGGCAACAGGTGCTGGTACAGGTCCGCCGGCAGATACAGCGGCAGCAACGCGCGCAGATCGGGATCGCTGGCAAACAGATTGACGCCATGCTGATCCGGCACCGGATGCACGGGCGGCGTCGCCGCGGCGGCAGCTTGGGATGAAACGTCCTGGCGGACGGCGCTGGTCGGCATGCTTGTCTCCTCTTCCCACTTCTCGATTCGGCCGGGACGGGAGGCCCGCCCGATGCTCGAATGTTCGAGGAAACAGCGATTTGCGTCCAATACTAAGAATGGCTCGGACGATATGTTTTTTATATGGAGCTTGCCTGCCGCATCTGCACGGCGGGATCGCCCAGGATCACGTAGTTGCGTGCGTCGTCGCGCATCACCCAGCGCAGCGCCAGTTCGCGATCCGGCACCACGGCGCCGGCCTGCCGCTCGCGCAGCAGATCGGCAAGCTCCGTGCTCAATGCCGCCCAGCGCAGGTTGAAGCGGTCCGTCGCGTGGCCGATGCGATCGCCGCGCAGGAGGCTGCCGATCACGTCGCGAAAGCCCTGCGTCTGCGGCGCGGCCCGCGTGTTCTGAAAACTGTAGGCCCAGGCCCGATCGACATGTCCGAGCACCGCCAGCGCGCCTCCCCCGGGATGGGCGAGCAGGCGCTGCGGCAGGCGCGCGGTGCGGGGAGCCTGGGCGATCCGCACGGGGGCGTCTGCCGGCGCGAAATCGTCGAACTCCGGCACGCCCGCGCCGTAGCAGGCAAAGCAGAAATAAATCATGCCGTGACAGTCCATATCGTCGGGCAGATCGCCGGCGCCGAGCCAGTGGTCAGGCCCGATGGCCCCATAGCCTTGCCAGTCCTGGCAGACGATGGCCCCCTGCATGTCCGCCTGGCGGGGGTCCTGCGGACGCAGGCTCACGCCATGCGTGCCGGTGAACAGCAGCGACGGCGCGCCGCCGGTCAGCTTGCCACGCAGTATGTCGCGCAGCGCGGCCTTGGTGGCGGCCTCGGCGAGTACCGGATGGAAGGCGATGTCGGGTCGTCGCCCCAGCGCCTCGGCGAGGGGACCGGCCAGCTGGCGCGTCAGCAGGCGCGTCGCACGGTCGAAATCGTGGCACGTCGCGAACAGCACGCTGCTGGCCGCTGTCTGCGTGCGGTCTGTCGATTCCCACGCCACGATGCTTTCCGCGTAGCGGCGCAAATCCTCGGGCGCGGGGAAGTCGAGCCGGCCGACTGCCCAATACAGATCGAGCGTGTATTGGAACGCGTAAGGAATCTGCTGTGGCGATCCGACCAGCGCCAGATAGTAGGGCACGCCCAGTTCCGGATCGACCAGGTTCAAGGAGGCGCCATGCCGGCTCAGCCAGGCACTCGCGCTCTCGCCCGGCTGGCAGCCGGCCGCGCCGTGGAAGACGCGAAAACGGGCGCCAGCCTGTTCGCGCCGCCTGCCGATCAACGGCGCCAGCGCGTCAAGCCACGGAGCCGGATCGGTCCCGCTGGCGAATACCAGACCCCAGCCCGCTTGTTGGAGCGCATTGGCGCAGACGTCCCCCATCAAGGCAAACGTGCGCGCCTGCCGCGACTTCTCCGCGGCCGCTTCCGGCGAGCGCCGATGGCGGGCTTCGCGCCGTCCGAACGCATCGAAGCTGCGGGGATCGATCGGTGGCAGCGGCAGGCCGGTATCGGCGTCCACCCCGAGGGGCAGCGGCGCCTCGCCGTCGGCCGGTTCCGCGGCTGCGGTAGTCATGATCCGCTCCTGTCCGCCGCCATGGCGGCCTGCCAGATCAGATGGGCGACCTCCGGTCCGTCGATATCGCTGTGCGCGCCCGAGATGCCATCGCCCTTGCGGATGTACTGGCTGGCGTCGAGATTGAACACGTCGCCTTCGCTCCAGGGATAGACGCCATCGACGCCGAGCATCGACGCATCCTGGACACTGTCGATGCCTTGCAGGCCAAAGGCGCCGATCGCGCCGTACTTCGGCAGCGCCGAGGTCTCCGCAAGCGCCAGCTGGCCTGCCACGCCGGCGGCCCAGGGGTAGAGCACACCGACCGCGCTGTCGTGACGCGACCGGGTCACGGCGATCGGCCCGCTCACCTTGCCGTGCGTCAGGATGCCGTGGCAATAGCCCGGCGTGCCGCGCTGCAGCGGGATGTCGGGCGAATAGGACCAGATCGACATCGCGCCCTGGATCAGCACGCAACTGCCCACGGGCCGCTGCAGGGGCGCATTGCCGCCGTGGCCCGCCAGCGCCGCTGACATCACCACGCAGCCGAAACTGTGGCCAACCAGATGCAGCCGGATCGCGGGCGCGACCGCATATATCCGGTTGAGCAACGGATGCAGCGCGGTCTCGCCGATCCGCTGCCCGCGCTTTTTCATGGTCCAGAAGGACAGTTGCCGCAGCGGCGCCAGGATGCCGGCGAGCGAAGGAGCGCCGAAGGCCGCATCGACCTGCACCGCGTCGTCGAAGGCCTGCTCCGGATCGAACGGCAGGCGATCCGACGACAAATCGCCGCCCAGGCCCTGGGCGCCCAGCTCCAGTTCCCGATCGAGCGCGCGGTAGGCAAGTTGCGCCTGGGCTGGCAGCCGCATGGCATCGGGCTCGGTGCGTGCCACCTCGATGATGGTGGCGAGCGCCGCGCGGACCTGCGGCGTATCGCCAAGGCGCTCGGCGTAGGCGTCGATCAGGGCTTGCGGGCCGATCGCCCCGGCCGCCGCGAAGCTGCCATCGCCAGTCCCGGGCTCATCGCCCATCTCCTCGTCGCCCCAGGGCTGGCTCGGCCAATGCAGGCCGACGTGCTCGATCCGCATATCGGGCTGCCGCGCCAGCGCCGCCTCCCGGTCGGCGCCCTGGCGCTCGAAGGCGCCGATCCATCTGCTGTATTGCGCCAGCGCCGCCGGCATGTCGCCCTTCCAGCCGTGGCACCACAGAAAGGCGTCGGTGGGGGGCGCGCCGCGCCAGCGTTCGAGCAGCCGCAGCGACAGGCGGCCCGATTCGCCGTCCGGGTCGTCGCTGCGTTCGTTGCCATCCGCGTCGAAGGCGATCAGGGCATAGCGAACGCCGGATTCCGGCAAGGTCACGAAAGGCATGGCGATTCTCCTCGACAGTGGGCAGGTGAGATGGCGCGGGGCGGCACCGCCGCTACGAAGCGTCGGCGGCGGGAATGAACGATTCGCATGGCGCCGGGGCGATGAAGCCGCCTTTGAGCAGCGAGCGCTTCTGCCGGTCCGTGAAGCCGCCGCCCACGATCGCACATGCGGTCGCACGCCAGGCATCGGGATCGAGATTCCACTCGGCGGCGACTTCGGTACCCGCCGAGTAGAGATGCTTGCCGTCGTCGGATACCGAAAGAAACGCGATGGGCTGGCGGCGATCGCCATCGCGATAGACCGATTGCGTCAGCGGCAGCAGGCCGCGGCCGTCCGCCGGCAGCAGGAACAGGTTGCCGTGGTCGTCGCCGGCCACGACGAAGGGCGCCCCGGGCGGCATCGTCAGCGCGGTGATGACGCCCGAGGCATCATGCTTGAGCACCGTCACCACGGGTTCGCTGACGGGCTTGCCGGGCGCTGCATCGTCGCGCCCTCCCTCGACCGGGACGCGATAGACCTTGCCCAGATAGTTGCCTGCCAACAGCGCCTGCCCATGCGGTTCGAACGCCAGGCTGGTGATCTGGCCGCGCGGCAGATGGTCGAATGCGCGCTTGCGGACGATGCTCGCCCCGGCGCAGCCGCTCCTGGGCAGCGTGATCGTCCACAACCGTACCTTGTCGTCTTCGGCCACGGCCAGCTCGTGTGCGGCGCCAGGGCGGAACACCGCGTTGGACGCCTTGCGCAGATCGTCCGGCAACGCGATGGCGCACGGCGAGCCGGCCTCGGCAAGCGAGCTGCGCGTCGCCGCCGCGGGCAAGCGCCATAGCTGCAGCTGCCGGCTGACATTGCGATCGACCGAGCGGATCGCCAGCAGCGCGCCATCCGGGCTCAGCGCCACGCGGACCAGGGAGCCGGCGTGCACGCCCGGCATCCGCACCCACTCCCGTGCGCCGCCCGCGCCGGCGACGAACACGTCGCCATTGCCGTCGACCAGCGCGAGCCGCCGCGCGGTGCGCGCCCAGTCCATCGCCTGCACCGGGGTGGCGGGCGGTCCCGCCGCTCGCGCCGGCGGCGCCGCGTCGCGGTATCCGGCCGGCAGCCACGCCATGCCACCCTCGCCCGACGCCGCCACGGTAGGAGGCTGGCTGCCCGGCAATGCCAGCAGCAAGGGCGGCGCGCCGTCGTGGCCCCGTGCGACGATGCGGGCCATCGGATGCACCGGTGTTGCGGTCCGCAGCTGCAGCAGTTCGCCCTGCTCGGACGAGGCGACCGCCTGGTCCGCCTTCGGTCCGAGCGCCAGGCCCGCTATCTGGAATGGCAAATCGACCAGCACGGAGCGGCGCACCTCCATGCCCTCCGGATCGAGCTGCCACTTGATGACGCGGCCATCCCAGCCCGCCGACAGCAACACGCCATCGCCCTGGAACACCATCCGCACCACCGCGTCGTCGTGCCCGAGCAGCGGACGCGGCCAGCGGCCCCCGTCGCCGGTGCGCCAGACGGTAATGCGTCCGGAGCGCGAGCCGGCCGCGGCGAGCTTGCCGTCGGGACTGACTGCCACGCTATGCAGGCCGGTGTACCAGTTGTTCGCATCCGGCGGAGCCAGCAGCGCCTGGGCCGGCGTCTCGGGGCGCACGCGTGCATTGCCTTCGGCCGCGGACTCCGGCAGCTGCCACATATAGGCCGCGCTGTCCCAGCCCGACGTCGCCAGGCGCCGCCCGCGATCGAACAGCGTGAGGTCCGTCACCCGTGAGCGATGGGCGTCGATCGCCGCGATGGGCGTGGCGCGCTGCGCGGGCGGCAGGGACAGGTCCCATACCGCAATGCGCCCGCTGTCATAGCCGGCCGCGAGCCGACTGCCGTCGCCGGTCAGCGAGGACACACCGCCGAGCCCGCGCTGCCTGCCGATGTCCGGCATGGCCAAGGCGGCGGGCGCCGCCGCGCCGGTCAGGTCCCACAGCGTGACGCTGCCATCCTGGCCGCCGACCGCCAGTAGCGCCGGTCCGGCCAGCGCAAACGCACGCACGCCGGCCGGATGCCAGGCCGCCAGCGCCTCCGTCGCCAGCCGCACCGCGGGGCCACCCTGCAGCGGCACGATCTCGAGCTCGGACCTTCGGGGATGGAGCCAGCCGAGCACGCGATAGTTCGCATTGGCCTGCACCGTCAGCGTCCTGCCGTCTGCCCGCATCAGATAGCGTTCGATATGCCGGGCGCGTTCCATCGCGCTCACCAGGGTGCGGCGGAAGTCGAAGCCGCCGGGCGGCCGATGCAGGCTGTGTCCCGCCATGCCCTGGACCGCCGCGAGCAGCGCCACGTCCGGCGCCGGTCGGGCACTGACCACCGACAGCAGCATGTTCTGGCGATTGAGCTTGAACGCCAGCAGCAGCGTGACGACCGTCAGCCCGACCATCGCCAGCGCCGCGCCGTAGCCGATTTGCCGCAGCCGGCGCGCCCGCGTTCGCTCGATTGCATCGCGCCGATAGTCGGCCAGGAAGCGGTTCTCCGCATCGCTGTGCAGCTGCGGCGACTCGCGCAGGGCCGCTTCGATTTCCTCCGGCGCCGCTTCGCGCAGCAGGGCTGGATGCTCGTTGGCCATGGTCCAGGCTCGCACCAGGTTCTTCCAGTGCGGCAGGTGCCGCTCGCGCCAGCGCCCATTGCTGGCACGCACCGGGCCCACCAGCCGGTCGTGCGCGAGTTCGAACCACTGGGCGTCCTGCCGGCTCTGCGCGCGGACCAGGTACAGGCGCTGCAGCGTCGCCAGCTCTTGCGCGGTGGGCGCGGATTTCGCGCCGCTGTCCAGCATCACCAGCGAACGCAGGTTCGATGCGGTGATCAGCTTGTCCTCGATCCAGTCCCGCAGCACACGCTGGCGCACCACCGCGGGCGCCGCACTCTCGAGCGTGGCGTTGTAATACGCTTCGAGCGCCGCACCGGTATCGAGAGGTTCGACGTCCTGCAGGCCGATATGCGCGCCGGCCGGCGGCGGCTTGGCGTCGAAGCACGCCGACCACAGATTCATGCCGATCACCTGCAGTTGCACCGGTTCGACATAGCGGCCGTCGCGATACGCCGGTTGGTGATTGGAGCCCGGCATGCGCACCTTCGCCAGATCCCGCGCCAGGTGCCGGGCGGCGTCTTCATCGAACGCGACGCCCGCCGCGTTTGCCGGCCCGATCAGGGCCTGCACGGCCTGCTCGCGCGAAAGCAGGTCGATGCGCATCGTGTTGTTCAAGCGCGTGGGCACGCGGTCGCGATAGGCATCCAGCCACGAAAAGAACTCCTCCCGCATCGAGAACAGCGCCCACACATGGCTGCCGCCATGGCCGAGCAGATCGCCCAGCTGCGTGAAAAAGGCCAGCTTGTCGCCGGTATCGTTGGCGTCGGCGGTGAAGATCTCTTCGAACTGATCGAAGATCAGCAGCATCCGTCGCGGGCGCGATCCAGGCGGGTCGCCGCCGGTGCGCGACAGATACGACAGCAGCGTATCGTCCGGGCGCGCCGGGGCCTGGGCCGAGGACCAGCACTGCAGGACGCTCCATACATAGCGATTGACCGGCTCGCCCTCGGCTGGCGCGTGCGCGCCGACCCGCGCGGTGGGCAACATGTCGAAGCGATCGCGCAGCCGCGGTCGCAAGCCGGCCTCGATCAGCGAACTCTTGCCGGCGCCCGACGGCGAGTACAGCACGACGATGCGATCGGCGACGAGCCGGTAGCCCAGTTCCTCGATCTCGCGGTCCCGCCCGAAGATTGGCGTGCGTTCCGTCAACGGCGCCGGGCCGATATAGGGCAGATGGGGCGCGGATGCCATGGCCGCCTCGCTACGGCCGCAGACGCCGCTGCAGTTCCGCGACGAACATGGCGACGTCGCCCCAGTACAGCTTCATCCTCGCCTTGTCCTGGAAATAGCGCTCCAGGTAGCGCCGTGCGCTGACCGGGTCGAGAATGCTGTTCGGATCGAGCTGAGCGGACATATGCAGGTATTCGCTGCGCAGATCGGCCCCTTCCTGATTCAGGATGGTGCGGAACAGCACGCGGAAGTCCCACGATTGCACGTCGAAGCCGACGATCAGCAGCGCGCTGTCGTTCAGCCGCGCGCGAATCGGCAGCGGAATGATGGCGTCCAGGTTCTTGGACACGCTGATCAGGTAGTCGAAGTACTGATCCTCGGTCAGCACCAGCGAGCGGGGTTCGCGCAGGTCGCCGAACATCTTGAACACCATCGGCGTGCGCGTGGTGGGGCGGGCATCGCGATGGTCGACCGTCAGCGCGTCGTCACACGCTTCGGCCGCCGCGTTCCAGCGGCAAAGCCGCACGAATGGCCGCACTTCGCTATCGCGCGCCCGCAGCGCATGGACCAGCAGATCGCTCGGATCGGTCGTGATGTAGACCGGCAGCCGCAACTGCGCCAGCACGCGGTGGGCGTCGTCGGGCACGGCAAGGCGAGCGCCAGCCACGGCTGCGACCACTTCGCCCAGCTGCGCGACGATGTCTTCCTCATGCAGGCCGAGCAGCGGCGGCGGGATGGCGTCGCGGTATTGCTCGCACAGTTGCTGATACAGGAAGCGGTAGAACAGGCGGCGCGGCGTGACCGGCTGCTGCGAGGCCGACAGGTACTGAGCGACCTGCGGCAGTTCGTCGCGCTCATGGGCGGCCATCGGAAAGTGGAAGGTCTCCGCCCACGTCTGCGCCATCTGCAGCCGCGAGCCGAACAGCGGCTCGCCGACACCGGGCCCGAGAATCGGCGTGGTTTCGCCATGACGGATATTGTCGATCACGGCGCGCCAGGGATCGTCGCCCGCTTCCTCTCCCGCGCCGCCCGCACCGAACCCCGGCGGATAGAAGATGCGCGCGCTTTCCAGGCGGGTGAACACCGCGGGCATCCACCAGTCCGGCTGCGTAGCGATCGCGGCGCGCGCGACGCCGGCGGCCCGGTCCACTTCGCCGTGTTCGCGCAATTCGGCGAAGAACAGCGGCATGAAGGTCCCCATGCTTTCCATGCCGACATTGCCCTGCATGGCCAGCACGGCCGGCACGCCCGCCTGCGCCAGCAGCGGGCCGAGCGCCTTCATCATGTCCCCGCCACGGGCTGGCCCGGTGCCCGCGCTCTGGCACGAGCAAAGCACCACCAGGCTGGGCGGCCGCTCGAGCAGGCCGATCCGGTTGACCAGCACCCGGCCCGCGACCAGGTCGCGCGAGCCATCGACGCGTTCGAGCCACAGCATCGGTTCGTCGTCGATCATCGCGCCGTGGCAAACCAGATAGAACACCTCGACGCCCTCGCGCAGGGCCGCGAACATCCGCTCCGTGCCGGCCTGTCCCGGCTCGGCCAGCGTGGTGACCGGAATCGGCGCCAGCGCGGCGCCGATCCGTGCCGCTTCGGCGGTCGCGTCGATCCTGGCCAGGTCCTCGGCCAGTCCGCCGGGATTGGCCACCGCAACCAGCGCGGACACGCCGCTGCGCGGGCGCAGCCGCGGCAGCCGCATCTCGCGCGAGAACAGGTACCGCGAAAAAAAGCACCGCTGCGAGAGGCACAACGGCGCTTGGCCCCCGGGGTCGAACAGGGTCTCCCATGGCAGCACGTGCAGTTCCGTCGCATCGACGCTGACGCGCAGGCGCAGGCGCAGGTCGACGCCGGCCTCCTGCGCCGCAGTCTGCGCCGCAACGAAGGCATCGCGCACGTCGGGCGGCGCGAACAGCGTGGCAGCGAGCGCGCGGCCGCAGACCTGCGGATCGGCGTCGCGGAAGGCCGGGTTCGCCGGTGCCAGCGTCAGCGGCACCCGGGGCGTGATCACATCGCCGGTCGGCATGCGACGCCTGGCCTCGACCTGGTATCCGCCCGGGCCGGTGCTGATCAGGATCTCCAGTTCGGCGTAGCGGTGACCCATGCGAGCCCTCGTCGGAGGCCGGCCGCTCTAGCGGGCGCCACGCGGATCGCCGGGCAGGTAATGCCCCGTGACCCGGCGATATGCGGCCGACGTCCGCTTGCCCGGATGGCCGTCCACCCGGACGAACACGCCGGTAAAGGTGTTGAGCCAGCGCTGCAGCCATTCGGTCGTCCTGCGCGTCGCCGGATCGGCAGGAGGGCGGGCGACGTAGCGCACGATCAGCGGATCGTCGCCGGCGGGCGGCGACACCCGATCGCCGAAGTCGATCTCCCCCATTTCCGCCAGTCGCCGCAACAGCACGGCAGCGCCGCACTGGCGAGACACGGCGCGATCGGACCAGGTGCCGTCCGCCACATACTTGCCGCGCTCGTAATGGCCCGAAAAGCTCCACAAATAGGGGCTCAGTACCTCGGGATGGAAGCGCCGGTAGCCGAAGCCGTTGTATCGCTCCAGCTGGTACAGCGTGCCGGCCAGGCTCCAGTCGGTGCCGTCATTCAGGCCCTTGAGCGCCAGTGCATCGGCCGCGCTGTCTTCCCAGCGGAACGGCGGCGAGCCGGTGCGCGGACGGCCCGCCGGCACGTGAGTGGTGCGTCCGGTCAAGGGATCGCCGTTGTGCAGATGGGCGTCCATGCGCTGGCTGCTTTCCATGTTGTGCACGACGGCGATGAAATGCCATGGCACCCCGGACAATTGCGACGCTGCCGCATAGCGGCCCCTGTTCTTGAGCAGGGCCTTGACCAGCGTATCGAGCTCGGCCCGGCGGCCCGGCTGCGTGACGCACGTATCGAACAATCGCTCGTAGTCCGCACGCAGCGATGGGGTCAACGAAATGGCGGCCATGGGGACACCCTCTTTCCCCCGGCCGGTGTTCGAATCGCGCCACTGGGGCCATGTCGTTATTGGCCGGTTCGGTCCGGCACGGGCGGCAGGCCCGCTTTGCCGCCTGCGTGAAGGCTAGATCATCGAATCGGCAAAGAAAAGGCGGGCGCGTACCGGCCCGGGATGAAATGCGTGCATGACAGGTATGCAGCGGGTTTTGCGCAGGCGGGTACCGTGCAACGGCTGCTGTGCTGGTGTACCAGGTTTGCAACCTTTTTTCGGCGTCGGCGCGCGATAGAGGAATACCCGCGGCCCTTCCCACACCGGCCGCCACTGATTGCATACTGTCCCCCCGCGGACCGCCAAGCCGGCCGGCACAGACCGGCGGTGCGCCGCGATCATACAAAGGAGACACCATGCAACGACGCGACATTCTGCGGCTCGCCGCCGCTTCCACGGTCGCCGCGTTAGGCCCGGCCCTGGCTTCGCGCGCCTACGGCGCCGACGAATTCCCCACCCGCCCGCTCAAGCTGATCGTGCCCTACGGCGCGGGCGGCATCACCGACCAGATCGGCCGCGCTCTGGCCGATGCGGCGGGGCGCGAGCTGGGCCAATCGATCATCGTCGAGAACAAGCCCGGGGTCAGCGGCACGCTGGGCGCGACGCAGATGGCCACCAGCGAGCCCGACGGCTATACGCTGACGATGGCGCCCGTGGTGATCTTCCGCCTGCCGCACGTGCAGAAGATGCGCTACGACCCGCTGAAGGACCTGACCTATATCTCGATGATCGCGGACTACAACTTCGCGGTCGCGGTGCGCACCGACGCCAAGTGGAAGACCATGCAGGAGCTGGTGGCCGAGGCCAAGGCGTCGAGCCGCGGCATCAGCTACGGCACCACCGGCATCTACGGCAGCCAGCATCTGACGATCTCGGAACTGGCGCGGATCACGCAATCGAACTGGACGCATGTGCCCTACAAGGGCGACGCCGAGGCCATCACCTCGCTGCTCGGCGGCCAGTGCGACGTGGCGATGCTGACCAACACGCTGCTGCCGTATGTGAAGAACGGCCAGTTGCGCGTGCTGGCGGTGCTGTCGGAAAAGCGCGCGCCGGACTTCCCCGATGCGCCGACGCTCAAGGAGATCGGCTATCCGGTCTGGTCCAATTCGCCGTTCGGCATCGTCGGCCCCGCCGGCATGAAGCCCGAGGTCGTGAAGAAGCTCGACACCGCGTTCCGCAATGCGCTGAAGGATCCGAAGCTGCTGGCGGTGACGCAGCAGTACGGCATGTCGACCAACTATATGGGTCCCGAGCAGTACACCGCCTATGCGCAGAAGGCCTTCAAGAGCGAGGGGGCGATCATCCAGCGGCTGGCCGAGGCCATGAAGAACCAGTAAGGGCTCATTCGCCGGCACCGCGGCCGAGTTCGCGCAGCAGCGTCTGCTGCGACTCGGTCAGCGTGCGCAGCCGCGACGGCAGGTCGATCGCGACCGTCAGCAGCAGATCGCCGGTCTTCTGTTTGGCGCGATCGTGCAGGCCCATGCCGCGCACCCGGATCACGGTGCCGCTGCGCGTCATCGCCGGAATCTCGGCCATCACGGTCTTGCGAAAGCGCACCACCGGCACGCGCCCGCCCAGGCAAGCGAGCACGAAGTCGATTTTCAGTTCGCGCGTCAGGTCCAGTCCGTCGACGCCGAATACGCGGTCCTTGCGCACCCGGACCTTGCACATCAGATTGCCGTTGGGACCGCCGTCGATGCCGGCGCCGCCCATGCCCCGGGCGCGCAGCACGGTACCGTCGATCACGCCGGGCTTGATCTGCACGCGCAGCGCCTTGTCGACGCGGACCTTGCCGGTCCCGCCACAGGCATCGCAGGCAGCCGGCTCGACGCCGCGGCCCGCGCAGCGCTCGCAGGCGCCATACGCGTTGAAGAGCCCCCGCCGCACCTGGCCCGTGCCGGCGCACGGCTTGCAGGCCATCATGCGGATGCCGCGCGCATCGCAGTGCAGGCAATCGACGGTCATCCGGACCCGGGTCGATGCCATGCCGCCCAGCACCGCCGTTTCCAGCGCGATGCTGGTTTCGCACAGATAGTCGACGCCGGCCTTGCCCTGCGGATTGCGCCGCGGGCCGCCGTGCGGCCAGGCCTCGCGCGCCGGACGCGGGCCATGGGCGCCGCGGCCGTTGCCGGTCCCGCTGCTGGCACCATTGCCGGCGCCGTGAGCGGTACCGCCACGCGGCGCCGCGCGCGCGGCGTCGTAGGCCATCCGGCGGCCGACATCCTTGAGCACCGCGAAGGCATGCTGCAATCGCTTGAACCGCTCTTCCGCGGCCTGCGGATCGTCCGGATTGCGGTCCGGATGCCAGCGCATGGCCAGCCGCCGATACGCCTGCCGGATCTCCTCCGCCGTGGCCGTCGGGGCAACGCCTAGGGTCTGGTAGTGGTCATGGTGCGTCACGGGGGCCTTGTGTTCGCCGTTGGCGCAGCCGGCACTGCTGCTGCGCGCTACCTGTTCAGCCGGCACATCGAAGGGATAACGGCATGCCGCGCGCAAACTGTAGGCATAGAATGAGGCCCGCTTTGCCGTTCCCGCCCCCCTTCACCGAACCTTCATCGAAGCGTCATCGAACGCCGCCCCTGCCATGGAGTTCCGCCATCTGCGCTATTTCCTCGTGCTGGCCGACGAGCTGCATTTCGGCCGCGCCGCGCGCCGGCTGTCGATTTCCCAGCCGCCGTTGTCGCTGAACATCCAGCAGCTGGAGGCGTCGGTCGGCGCCCGGCTGTTCGAGCGCGACAGCAAGGGCGTACGGCTGACCGCGGCGGGCCGGGCGTTCCGCGAATCGGCGACCGCGCTGCTGGCGCAGGCCGAGGAGGCGCGGCTGCTGGCGCGGCAGATCGAGGCCGGCGCAGTGGGCAGGCTGCGGGTGGGCTTCGTCGGGTCGATGCTGTATCGGGGCCTGCCGCAAAAGCTGCAACAGTTCGAGGCCGATCAGCCCGGCATCCAGATCGCGCTGACCGAACTCAATTCGCAGGAACAGATCGAGGCGCTGCTGCACGGGCAGCTGGACGTCGGCTTCATCCACACCAGCCGCGTGCCGGACGAGCTGGCCACGCGGCTGATCCACAGCGAGCCCTTCGTCTGCTGCATGCCGGCCGGCCATCGGCTGGCATCCCGCCGCACCATCGCGCTGACCGAGTTGCGCGGCGAGCCGTTCGTGCTGTTCTCGCGCAACGCGTCGCCCGACTATTACGCGCGCATCGTCGACATGTGCGCGGCCGAGGGCTTCTACCCGCAGATCCGCCACGAGGTCCGGCACTGGCTGTCGGTGGTGTCGCTGGTCTCGCAGGGAATGGGCGTGGCGGTAGTGCCGGCCGCCCTGCGGCATTCGGCGCTGGCCGGCGCGGCGTTCCGGCCGCTCAAGCCCAGCACCGTGCCGTCGGAGGTCTATTGCGTGTGGAAGGCGGCGCCGGACCATCCGGCGCGCGATCGCTTCGTCGGCATCTTTCCGACGCCGCCCGCGCGGCTACGGACGGCCTAGCGGGCCGACGCCGCGCGATAGGCGCGGATGCGCTCGCGCAAGCCTGGGCGCGCGGCGGAGTGGACCAGCGCGGCGAGCTGCCTGGCCAGTTCGTCGCCGTCGGCGCGCGACGCGGCATGGATCGCCGCCTGCGTATCGGCGTCGAGCCGGCGCGCCTGACGGACCAACGCCTCCAGCGCGGTATCGGGCTTGCCGGGTTCATCCGCCTCGAAGTGCCGCGAGGCCAAGCCCGCGGCCAGGGCCGTGTGCGCGTCGACGGTTGCACCGGCGCCGATCCATTGGCGCGCCAGCGTCGGTCCGACGCGGGCGGCAAGCCGCGCGGTCCCCAACACCAGCCCGAACGCCGCGCCCGGGAAGGCGAAGCGGCTGTCCTCGGCCACCCAGCATTGTTCGCAGGCCACCGCCAGATCCGCGCCGGCGCCCATGGCGCGGCCATGGACCCGCGCCACGGTGGTAAACGGCGCGGTGTAGATGGCCTGGAGCATCAGTTCGACGCGGACGAAGCGGGCCAGCAGCGTGTCGTCGGTTTCGCCGTCGAGGTCGCCGAGGTCGAAGCCCGTGCAGAAGTGCCGGCCCGCGCCTTCGATCAGCAGCAGCCGCGTGCCGTCGCGCCGGCAGGCCAGGACCGCGTCGTGCAGCGCCTGGACCAACTCCGCCGACAAGGCATTGCCCCGTTGCGGACGGTTCAGCGTCAGCCGCGTGATATCGCCTTGCCGGTCGATCAGCAGCGCCGGCTCCGCCGTGGCGGCGACGGTCGATGCATCGTCAGACATCGGGTGCCGCCCACAGATTCGGCGCGAAGCGGTTGGCATAGCCGGAGACGAATTCCTTCGGCGCGCCCGTCGTCGGATCGAAGACATGGCGGCGAATGCGGCCGATATTGCCGCCGTACAGGTGGACGCTGACCGAGACCCGATCGTCGAAGGCATTGCGCACACGGTGGATGTCGCCCAGCGAGGGCGATACCGCCGCGACCTGTCCGGCCTCGAGCCGGGTTTCGTCGCCGTCCTGATGGATGCCTCGATCGTCGCGCCGATAGCGGATGTCGATCTCCGCGCCGCGCAGCACGCCGATCCAGCCCCACACCGTGTGGTCGTGCACGGGCGTCTGCTGCCCCGGGCCCCAGACGAAGCTGACCACCGAGAAGCGATCGAGCGGGTCGCCGTACAGCAGGTATTGCTGGTAGTAGGTCGGATGCGGCTGCGCCAGTTCGTCCGGCAGCCAGTCGTCGCGGGCGACCAGCGCCTGCAGCAGGGGCCGCGTGCCTTCCAGCAAGGCCGCCTCGTCGCGGTCGGGTCCTTCCATCAGCGACGTGACGCCGGCAACGAAGGTCCGCAGCGGTTCGATAGTGCGGCTCATGGCGTTTTCTCCTGCGTTTGGTCCTGCGTTGGGTCCTGCGCTTGGTCCTGCGTTTGGTCCTGCGTTTGGTCCTGCGTTTGGTCCTGCGTTTGGTCCTGCGCCCGTTCCCGAGTTTGCTTCTGCGCTTGTTCCGGCGCCCGACTGGCGCCGCCGGCATGGGCGGCACGAATCGCCTCGGTATGCTCGCCAAGCGCGGGCGGGGGCCAGCGCACCGGCAATCCCATGCCGTCCAGCCGCAGCGGCGAAACGAAGGTCCGCGTCGCCACCCCGCTGGGCAGCGTCAGCGGGCGCACCCATTCCATGTGTTCGACCTGCGGATCCTGCAACGCCGCGGCATAGTCGTTGATGCGCGCGTGCGGCACGCCGGCGGCCTGGAAGGCCGCGATCCAGTGATCGACGCCGGCGCGGGCAAAGCGCTGCTCCAGCAGTGCCTTCAACGCGGTCTGGTTGGCGGCGCGATCGCGCGTGGTGGCAAAGCGCGGGTCTTCGGCCAATTCCGGCATATCGACCACGCGCACGACCTCCAGCCACAGCTTCTGGTTGCCGGCCGCGATGGCGAAGTAGCCGTCGGCCGCGCGGAACGCCTGGTACGGCGCATTGCGCGGATGGGCCGAGCCCAGCTTCGCCGGGCTGCGGCCGGTACCGAAATACTCGCTGGTCTGCAGCGCGGCGATGCCCAGCGTGCAGCCATACATCGGCACATCGATATGCATGCCGGCGCCGCCGGCGCGCACGCGGGCCAGCGCGCTGGCGATGGCGAAGGCCCCGTACAGCCCCGAGGCGAAATCGGCCAGCGGCACGCCGCATTTGACCGGCGCACCGTCCGGCTCCCCGGTCACGCTCATCACGCCGGCGGCGGCCTGGATGGTCAGGTCGAAGCCGCCCTCGGTGGCGCGCGGCCCGCTCTGGCCATAGGCCGACACCGAGCAGTAGACGAGCCCCGGATGGTCCTCGCGCAGGCTGGCATAGCCCAGCCCCAGGCGGTCCATCACCCCGGGTCGGTTGTTTTCGACCACCACGTCGGCCTCGAGCATCAATTGCCGCGCCAGCGCGACGTCTTCCGGCTGCTTCAGGTTCAGCACCACGGAGCGCTTGTTGCGGTTCAGCGAGGCGAAGTTCTCGGAAAAGCCCGCCGAGATCGGCGGCCATTGCCGCAGCGTATCGCCGTCGGGCGGTTCGATCTTGACGACGTCGGCGCCCATGTCGGCCAGCAGCATGCCGCAGAACGGTCCGGCGGCGACGGTGCAGAACTCCAATACCTTGACGCCGGCGAGCGGCAGATCCTTCTCGTTCAGATCGGACATGACAGGGGCAGCGATGGGATGGCGCCGGTCGGCGGGATGGGGCGCCAGCGCGGGTTGCGGGCGCCGGGGCATGCGGGGCATTATATTGACGTGCCGGAATACGGGACAACGGTTCCGTATTTGAGAACAAGCTGCCGGCGCGTCGGCTGCCCAGGACTGCCCTCTCCCCCAGCCTCTCTCCCGCAAGCGGGAGAGGGGCGCGAAAACCAAGGGCGATGACGTCGGCAATCGGCTCCCCTCTCCCACCTGTGGGAGAGGGGTGGGGGAGAGGGAAAACCCGCGTGAAAGCCCAAGCCATACCAAACCCATGAACAACACCCTGATCAAAGGCCTCGGCATCGTCGAACTGCTGGCCCACAGCGACCGGCCGCTGGGGCTGACCGAGATCGCCAACCGGCTCGGCATGGCCAAGAGCAACGTCCATCGGCTGCTGCAGGCGCTGACCGAACTGCGCTATGTCATTCGCGACGAGGCCACCGCGACCTACAGCGCGTCGATCAAGCTGTGGGAGCTGGGCTCGGCGGTGCTGGGCCGGCTCGATTTGCGCCGCCACGCCGAGGGCTGGATGGAACGGCTGATGCGCGACAGCGGCGAAAGCGTCCACCTGTCGGTGCTCGACCGCGGCGAGGTCGTCTACGTGCACAAGATCGACAGCCCCAATCCGGTCCGGGCCTACACGCAGATCGGCGGCCGCGCGCTGGCGCACTGCGTGGCGACCGGCAAGGCCATGCTGGCTTTCCAGCCGCCCACCGTGCTGCAGCGGATGTCGACGGCGCTCGAGGGCGCCACCGCCAACTCGATCGTCGAGCCGGCCCGCTTCCTGCAGGAGATGGACAAGGTGCGGCGGCAGGGCTATGCGGTCAATCGCGGCGAATGGCGCGAGTCGGTCCATGGCGTGGCTGCGCCGATCGTCGACGGGCATGGCCAGGTGTTCGCTGCGGTGGGCCTGTCCGGACCGGCGGAGCGCTTCAAGCCGCAGAAGCTGCGCACGTTCGCGGAAATGGTCCAGCACGCCGCGGCCGAGATTTCGTCGAGCCTGCGCGGCGGCACCCGGCACAGCGCGCTCGCGCTGGCCACGCGCGGCATGGTGGCCGCGGGGCGCTGAGCGCCGGTCAACCGGCATTACCCCCCATCGGCGGGGACTGCGCGCACGCGAGTGTTCCGCGAAAGCCACAACCGCGTGGGATTGGTGCAGCGCGCATAGGCCGCTCCAAGATTCACCTTATAATGCCGCCACCTGGCCGACACCGAACGGACTTACCCGGTCCTCACCGGTGCGGTGGGCAGGCGGGCGATTGGCCTGCGCAATAACAAGAACGTGGTCAAGTAGTGCCCTTTCAGGCCTGAGCCGCGGTCGTGCATGCGCGCCCCCGACCAGCCTGTCAAGTCGCCGGGGAGTTCTTCGATTTTGCGCACGTCCAAGGCCCGCGCCTGGATGATTCGAACAAACACGATCGAGGAGCTCCCAATGAAGCATTCCCGTCTTACCTCCCTTTCTCTCGCCGCCGCGCTGCTCACCGTGGGTGCCGTCGCGCATGCGGAAACCGTCAAGATCGCCATCGCCGGCCCGATGAGCGGCTCGGTCGCGCAGTACGGCGACATGGTCAAGGCGGGCGCACTGACCGCCATCGAGCAGATCAACGCTGCCGGCGGCGCCGGCGGCAACAAGCTCGAAGTCGTGCTGATGGACGACGCCTGCGAACCGAAGCAGGCCGTGGCCGTCGCCAACAAGATCGTCAGCCAGAACATCCGCTATGTGATCGGCCACGTCTGCTCGGGCTCGACCATTCCTGCCGCCGACATCTACGAGAACGAAGGCGTCGTGATGGTGACGCCGTCGGCCACCGCGCCGCAGCTGACCGAAGGCAAGAAGCGCAAGATGATCTTCCGCACGATCGGCCGTGACGACCAGCAGGGTCCGGCCGCCGCGCAGTACATCATCGGCAAGGTCAAGCCCAAGAAGGTTGCCGTGCTGCATGACAAGCAGTCGTACGGCCAGGGCATCGCCGCCTCGGTGCGCAAGGACCTGGAAGCGGCCAAGATCCCCGTGGTGCTGTTCGAAGGCATCAACGCCGGCGATTCGGACTACTCGGCTGTGATCACCAAGCTGAAGTCGCAGGGCGTGGACTTCGTCTACTTCGGCGGCTATCACCCCGAGATGGGCCTGCTGCTGCGCCAGGCGCGCGAGCAGGGCGTCAAGGCGACGTTCATGGGACCGGAAGGCGTGGGCAACAAGGACGTCACCGCGATTGCCGGTCCGGCTTCCGAAGGCATGCTGGTCACGCTGCCGGCCGACTTCTCGGCCGATCCGGCCAACGCGGCGCTGGTCAAGGCCTTCGCCGACAAGAAGCGCGATCCGAACGGTCCGTTCCAGATGCCGGCCTACGCGGGCGTCAAGATCATCGCCGACGCCATCGCGGGCGCCAAGAGCACCGATCCGACCAAGGTCGCGGCGTACATGCACAAGAACGCCTTCCAGACCCCGATCGGCAAGGTGGAATACGACGCGCAAGGCGACCTCAAGTCGTTCAAGTTCGTCGTCTTCACCTGGCACAAGGACGCCACCAAGACGGCCGCCAACTGATCGCCGGCGCGGTCCGTGCCAACGCCCCGTTCGTCACCGAACGGGGCGTTTTGATATGCCGGGCCGCTTCGATCGCGCCCTTCCCCGCGCGGGAGGGGCCCGCCGCGACAGGCACGCCGGCCTCACCGAACCGGCCCCGACGGGCTGAACCCGGCCGACGTGCAGTACAGACGGGACGTACCCCATGAACGAATTCCTACCTCAATTCACCCAGCAGCTGGTCAACGGCCTGACGCTGGGTGCGATCTATGCGCTGATCGCCATCGGCTACACGATGGTCTACGGCATCATCGGCATGATCAATTTCGCCCACGGCGAGATCTACATGATCGGCGCCTATGTGGGCCTGGTGACGCTGACCGCCATCGGCGTGGCGGCCGGCTATCCGCTGCCGCTGGTGCTGGGCGCCGCGCTGCTGGTATCGGTGATCGTCACCGGCCTGTACGGCTTCGCGGTCGAGCGGGTCGCCTACCGGCCGCTGCGAGGCGGACCGCGGCTGGTGCCCCTGATCTCCGCGATCGGCATGTCGATCTTCCTGCAGAACTACGTGCAGATCGGCCAGGGCGCGCGCGACGTGTCGGTGCCGGTGCTGATCAGCGGCGCGCTCGAGCTCCAGATGGGCGGCGATTTCACGGTGACCGTGCCGTACTCGCGCCTGCTGATCGTCGGCGTGACGCTGGTGCTGATGATCGCGCTGACGCTGTTCATCGGCCACTCCCGCATGGGCCGCGCCTGCCGCGCTTGCGCCGAGGACATGCGCATGGCCAATCTGCTGGGCATCGATACCAACCGCGTGATCTCGTTCACCTTCGTGCTGGGCGCGATGCTGGCCGCCGCGGGCGGCGTGCTGATCGGGCTGAGCATCGGCAAGCTGAACCCCTTCATCGGCTTCGTCGCCGGCATCAAGGCCTTCACGGCGGCGGTGCTGGGCGGCATCGGCAGCATTCCGGGCGCCATGCTCGGCGGCGTGCTGCTGGGGCTGGCCGAGACCTTCGCCTCGGGCTATATGCCGGCCGAATACAAGGACGTGGTTGCGTTCGGCCTGCTGGTGCTGATCCTGCTGTTCCGTCCCACCGGCCTGCTCGGCAAGCCGGATGTGGAAAAAGTCTGAGGAGCGCGCCATGAATTCCTCCATTTCGATGACGCAATCGCTGAAGAACGCCGTCTCCGCGGCGGTGCTGACCGCCATCCTGACGATCCCCATCCTCGGCCTGCAGCTCAGGCTCGAAGGCTATCGCGTGGTGCTCGAACCGCACTGGCGCCCGGTGTGGATCGCGGTGGCCGCGGTGTTCCTGTTCCAGCTGTTCAAGCCGCTGATCCACCGCACCACCTCGGCGGTCAAGCTGCCCGCGCTGCCCACGCTCGCGCCGGGACAGCAACGCGCCGCGGTCTGGATGCTGCTGGCGGTCGGCCTGATCTGGCCGTTCTTCGGCTCGCGCGGCGCGGTCGACATCGCCACGCTGGCGCTGATCTACGTGATGCTGGGCCTGGGCCTGAACATCGTGGTGGGCTTCGCCGGCCTGCTCGACCTGGGCTATGTCGGCTTCTACGCGGTCGGCGGCTACACCTATGCGCTGCTGAACCAGGCCTTCGGGCTGTCGTTCTGGGAATGCCTGCCGATCTCGGCCGGCATGGCGGCGCTGTTCGGCTTCCTGCTGGGCTTCCCGGTGCTGCGCCTGCGCGGCGACTACCTGGCCATCGTGACGCTGGGCTTCGGCGAGATCATCCGCCAGCTGCTGAACAACCTGACCAGCCTGACCGGCGGACCGGACGGCATCTACGGCATCCCGAAGCCGACCGTGTTCGGCATCCCGATGACCCGCAGCGCCGGCGAGGACGGGGCCCGCACCTTCCACGACCTGTTCGGCCTGGACTACAGCGGCGAGCACATGGTGATCTTCCTCTACCTGCTCGCGCTGGCGCTGGTGGGGCTGACGCTGTTCGTCACCAGCCGGCTGATCCGCATGCCGATGGGCCGCGCCTGGGAGGCGCTGCGCGAAGACGAGATCGCCTGCCGCTCGCTGGGCCTGAATCCGACCCGGATCAAGCTGTCGGCCTTCACGCTGGGCGCGACCTTCGCGGGCCTGGCCGGCGCGTTCTTCGCCGCGCGCCAGGGCCTGGTCAATCCCGAATCGTTCACCTTCATCGAGTCGGCGCTGATCCTGGCCGTGGTGGTGCTCGGCGGCATGGGCTCGCAGCTGGGCGTGATCATCGCCGCGATCCTGCTGACGGTGCTGCCCGAGGTCGCGCGCGGCTTCGCCGAATACCGGATGCTGCTGTTCGGCCTGGTGATGGTGCTGATGATGATGTGGCGCCCGCAGGGCCTGTTGCCCGCCAGCCGCCCGCACGTGGAGTTGCCGCAATGAGTGCACAAAGCGCAGAACTGTTGAAAGTGTCCGGCCTGCAGATGCGCTTCGGCGGCCTGCTGGCGGTGGACGGCATCGATTTCAGCGTCCGCAACGACGAGGTGTTCGCCATCATCGGGCCGAACGGCGCGGGCAAGACCACGGTGTTCAATTGCGTCGGCGGCTTCTACAAGCCCACCGCCGGCGAGGTGATGCTGGACGACCGGCCCATCGCCGGCCTGCCGAGCCACATGGTGGCGCGCCAGGGGCTGGTCCGCACGTTCCAGAACATCCGGCTGTTCAAGAACCTGACGGTGGTCGAGAACCTGATGGTGGCCCAGCATCGCCGCGTCAAATCGGGGCTGCTGCACGGGCTGTTCGCCACGCCCGCCTATCGCCGCGCGGAGCGCGAGGCGCTGGGCCGCGCGGCCGAATGGCTCGACCGCATGGGCCTTCGCGCGGTGGCCAACCGCGAGGCCGGCACGCTGTCGTACGGCCACCAGCGGCGGCTGGAGATCGCGCGCTGCATGATCACGCAGCCGCGCCTGCTGATGCTGGACGAACCCGCCGCGGGCCTGAACCCGCAGGAAAAGGTCGAGCTCAAGATGCTGATCGACCAGCTGCGGCGCGAGTTCGGCATCGCCGTGCTGCTGATCGAGCATGACATGAGCCTGGTGATGGGCGTGTCCGACCGCATTCTGGTGATGGAGCACGGCCGCCCGATCACCATCGGCAAACCCGAGGACGTGCGCAACGACCCGCGCGTGATCAAGGCATACCTGGGAGAGGACTGATGCTGAAGCTGGAACAGGTCCATACCCATTACGGCGCCGTCGAGGCGCTGTGTGGCGTATCGATCGAGGTCAACCAGGGTGAGATCGTCACGCTGATCGGCAGCAACGGCGCGGGCAAGACCACGCTGATGATGACCATTTGCGGCAGCCCGCGCGCGTCCAGCGGGCGCGTACTGTTCGAGGGCCGCGACATCACCGGCTGCTCCACGCACGAGATCATGCGCATGGGCATGGCGATCTCGCCCGAGGGCCGGCGCGTGTTCCCCAGCCTGACCGTGCTGGAGAACCTGAAGATGGGCGCGTTCTTCGCGAAGCGCGAGGAGATCGAGGCGGGCATCGAGCATGTGTTCAAGCTGTTCCCGCGGCTGGAGCAGCGCGCCTCGCAGCGCGCCGGCACCATGTCCGGTGGCGAGCAGCAGATGCTGGCGATCGGCCGCGCGCTGATGAGCCGGCCGCGGCTGCTGCTGCTCGACGAGCCGACCCTGGGCCTGGCGCCGATGATCATCGCGCAGATCTTCGACATCATCCGCACCATCCGCGAGGATGGCGTGACGGTGTTCCTGGTCGAGCAGAACGCCAACAAGGCGCTGCAGGTGGCCGACCGCGGCTATGTGCTGGAAACCGGCAGGGTAGTGCTGGCCGACACCGGCGCGAACCTGCTGGCCAACGACCAGGTGCGCAACGCGTATCTGGGCGGCTAGGGCCCGGTTTTTCGGGGCAAGGCACCGGAGCGTGCCACCGGCCCGGCCACCGCAGCCTACCGAGGCGGCGGTGGCCGGGCCGCTTTCCTTCCGGCCGCCGCACGGGATTGCGCGCGGCACCCCACGCCAGTACGGCACATGGAGCGGGAGTGAATGCAGTACAATGCAAACGATTCTCATCTACGCCCGCTGATTCATCACTAAGCAAGCGGTCAGGTAGTACCGGCGCCACGCCGGCAACCCGCCCGCGGGACCAAAGCACATGCGCTTGTCAGAATTGCCGCGGCGCACCGCGGCCATCGTACTGTCGGTCGACGACAGCACCCCAAACGATCCCATCGCCCGACGCCTGCGCGAACTCGGCTTCGTACCCGGCGAGGCCGTGCAGATCATCACCTTCGGCCCGTTCGGCAAGGACCCGCTGGTCGCCCAGGTCGGCAGCACGCGCTTTGCGCTGCGCCGCGCCGAAGCGGCCCGCGTGACGGTGCAGCCCGAGGGTGCACGCGCCGGCAATGCGGCCGATGCGCCCAATACAGCCAGTACCGCATGAAGCGGACCGATTCGAATTACGCCATGTCCGTCGCTACTTCTCCCGCCACTCCCGCTTCCGCCGCCACCGCGCAGGCGCCGCTGCGCGTCGCGCTGGTCGGCAACCCCAATTGCGGCAAGACCGCGCTGTTCAACCGGCTGACCGGCAGCCGCCAGAAGGTGGCCAACTACGCCGGCGTCACGGTCGAGCGCAAGGAAGGCTATTTCGTCGCGCCCTCCGGCCGGCAGGTCCGCATCCTCGATCTGCCGGGCGCCTACAGCCTGCACGCGACCAGCCTGGACGAGGCCATCACGCGCGATGTCTGTATGGGCAACCGCGCCGGCGAGGCCAGGCCCGAGCTGCTGGTGTCGGTGGTCGATGCCACCAATCTGCGCCTGCACCTGCGCTTCGTGCTGGAACTTCGCCGCCTCGGCCTGCCGATGGTGGTGGTGCTCAATATGAGCGACGCCGCCGAACGCCGCGGCATCCGCATCGACCGCGACAAGCTCGCCGCCGCGCTGGGCGTGCCGGTGGTGCAGACGGTCGCCGTGCGGCGCGGTGGCGCCGCGGCACTGCTGTCGGTACTGGACGGCGCGCTGCCGTCTGCCCCGCCGCCTCTGCCGGCCCCCGCCGACGACTTCGACACGCATGCCGAGGTCAAGCGCCTGCTCGACGCGGCGGTGGCGATGCCGACCGCGTCGGCCAGCCTCGAAGATCGCATCGACCGCGTGGTGCTGCATCCCGTGTTCGGCCTGGCGATCCTCGCCGTGCTGCTGTTCCTGATGTTCCAGGCGGTGTTCTCGTGGGCCGAGCCGATCATGGAAGGCATCGAGGGCGGCGTGGCCTATGCCGGCGAGCTGGTCGGCGGCCTGCTGCCCGACGGACTGCTGCGCAGCCTGATCGTCGACGGCCTGATCGCGGGCCTGGGCAGCGTGGTGGTGTTCCTGCCGCAGATCCTGATCCTGTTCCTGTTCATCCTGACACTGGAGGAATCGGGCTATCTGCCGCGCGCGGCCTTCCTGCTCGATCGCCTGATGATGGGCGCAGGACTGTCGGGCCGATCGTTCATCCCGCTGCTGTCGAGCTTCGCCTGCGCGATTCCCGGCATCATGGCGACCCGCACGATCCAGGACCCGCGCGATCGGCTGACCACGATCCTGGTCGCGCCGCTGATGACGTGCTCGGCGCGGCTGCCGGTCTATGCGCTGCTGATCGGCGCCTTCATTCCGGCCGACACGGTGATGGGCGTGTTCAACCTGCAGGGGCTGGTGCTGTTCGCGCTCTATGTGGCCGGCATCGTCAGCGCGCTGGTCGTCGCCTATGCGCTGAAGTTCTTCCGCCGCGACCGCACCGAGCATCCGCTGCTGATGGAGCTGCCGGCCTACCGCATTCCGAATCCGCGCGACGTGGCGATCGGCCTGTGGGAACGCGCCCGCATCTTCCTGTCGCGCGTCGGCAAGGTGATCCTGACGCTGACCGTGCTGCTGTGGTTCCTGGCCACCTTCCCGGCCCCGCCCGAAGGCGCCACCCTTCCGCCGATCGACTACAGCTTCGCCGGCATGATCGGCCACGCGCTGGAAAAGGTGTTCGCGCCGGTCGGCTTCAACTGGCAGATCTGTATCGCGCTGGTGCCAGGTCTGGCCGCGCGCGAGGTCGCGGTCGGCGCGCTGGCGACCGTCTACGCGCTGTCCGGCAGCGAGGATACGGTGGCCGCGCAGCTGGCGCCGATGATCGCGGCGCAGTGGTCGCTGGCCACCGCGCTGGCGCTGCTGGCGTGGTTCGTGTTCGCGCCGCAGTGCATCTCGACGCTGGCCGTGATTCGCCGCGAGACCAACTCGTGGAAGGTGATGGCGGCCTCCACGCTCTATCTCGCGGGCCTGGGCTACCTGGCGGCATTCGTCACCTATCGCGTGGCGCTGCTGTTCAGCTGAGGCAGCCGGGAGCCATCATGTCGCTCTATCACGTCATCGAATCCGTGCTGGTGCCGCTGATCGTGCTGGCATGCGCGCTGTCGGTGGCGGCGCGCTATATGCCGCGCACGCGCGAGCGCGCCAAGGCCGCGCTGGCCGCCAGCCTCGGCGGCGCGCAGGCGCGCGGATGGCGCGCGCGGCTGGTGGCACGGCTCGCGCCGCAGGCGGTGGCGTCGGGCTGCGCCAGCGGTTGCGACAGCGGCGGCTGCAACAGCTGCGACAGCAATACATCGAGCCCGGCACCGGCCGCGCAGGAGAAACCGATCCGTATCGTGCGCAAGCCGCAGGGCAAGGGCTAGGCCGCGATACGCGACCACGCGCGCCGTAGCACGCCGTAGTAGAGAGGGCCAGCTTTTGCTGGCCCTTTGCTTTGGGTCAAACCGGTTCGCCTGTACCAGGGGCACACTGGACCTGGAATGTGCCACGCAGAAACGGGTACGCCAGCCCTTTTGCGAGCTGGCAGGAACGCCCCCAAGGCGCATTGCCATGGGGGCGTTCCGGTGGGTGCGCGGCACCCTTGCACGGCCTCAGATCGCGGTGCCAGCAATCGTCACCGACAGCCGTTGCCCGCTCTTCCTGACGCTGCAGCTCGCGGTCAGCGAGAAGTCCCCCGGGGTCAACGGCGTCACGCCCACCTGGCCCGGATGCGTGGCCGGAGTGACAGCGATATTGCCCGCCTGCTGCCAGTCCCATGCCTCGCATTCGAGGAAGGTCAGCGCGTTGCCGCGATGCCTGACAGTCGCCGTGACCGGGATCGGTAGCGGCGGCATCGTCGCGATGCGCAGCGGTTGCGGGCCGTCGTAGACCAGCGCCCAGGTCGGCTGCTCGGTCACGGTCAGGCCGGCGCTCGGCGTGGCGTCGAGCGCCTTGCTGGTGGCGGTGATCTTCAACAGGCTCTGCAGCGGATCGGCCCCATTGGGACGGCTGGTGTTCAGCGTGAAGCCGCGCGCGCTCGCGGCGGGCTGGACCGACAGTGACGGCGAGGTGGTGGCGTACGACCATTGGCCATCGAACTGGGCCGTCGCATCGGTGCCGTCGCTGCGCATCACCCGCGCGGACAGCGTTGCGGGATAGCCGTTCAGGATCGAGATGGCATCGATCGGCGCGCCGTTGCGCAGCAGCTCCAGCGTGTAGGCATAGCTGCCGTTCTTCAGCACGACCACGGCGATCCGCGCGGCCAGCGCGATGCCATTGGGCGCCGTCACGCCGACCGTGACGGTGCCCTCGACCGTGCTGGTGGTGGACGGATTGACCCCGTGCAGCGTCGCGCGCTCGCGATCCGCACTGAGCTGTATGCCGGCGGCCAAGCTTGCCCAGGCCCAGTCGTGCACGGCGGCGGACACATCGACGCCGTCGCCATCGATCAGCGTGGCGCGGATCTGCCGGGTCTCGCCGTTGGCCAGCGTCAGCAGCGGATGCGAGATCGCGAGGCTGTAATGGTGGCTGGCGGCGACCGTGATCGTGGCCGTCTGCACCGGCAGCGCGATCGCCTTGCCGTCGGCACCGTTGACGGTCGCGGCGAGCTGCACGTTGACGGTACCCGGCGCGATGCCGGTCACGACAGCGGCACCGGCGACGTCAGCGCTCGGTGTCACCGTCGCGACGGCCGGATCGGAAGAGGTCCAGGCATAGCTGGCCTGGGCAGTGACGTCCTTGCCGTTGCTGTCGACCACGACCGCTGCAAGCGTCAGCGTGCGGCCCACGCCGACCTGTCCCGCCGATTGCCCGAGTGTCACGGTATAGCTGACCGTCGTGGGCGACCCCGTGGACCCCGGTCCCGCAGATCCGCCCGAACCGGAGCCCGAACTCGGACCCGCTCCCGGGCCATCGCCACCGCCGCCTCCGCCGCATGCGGCCAGTACCATCGCTGTCAGCGTCGCCGCGACCCAGGCGAGCGCCTTCGACCCCGTTCCCGTTCTCATGATGTCTCCCCGTTTGCTGGGCCAATGTCCCCCTTCAGGCTAGGCGCGACGCGCGCGCCGCTGTACCGGCCAGGCGGTGGACGATGACAGCCGTTTGCGTGCGGCAGCGCGCGTTCCGGTACGAGGCCGGCAGTCCGGCCTCATCCATTTGGCCGAGGCCGCTGCGTGGTGGCGCAACGCAGCAGCACCGATGCGCGCTTGACGAGTCGACGCTCGATGCACTACGCTTTGTGACCTCTACACCGTCATCTCGTCGAATCCCGACACCCTCACACCAGCCAGCCCGATGTCCGTTGCGCCGACCGTCCACCGCCAAGCCGCCGATGCCCTGCGCATCGCCGCGTCGGTGCGCGCGCGTCGTGCGGCCGCCATCGATGGCCTCGGCTCGGTCCTTGCGCTCGCCTGCGCGCTCTCCTCGCTACAACTAGACCTACCGATCGGTTGCCGGGCCTAGCGCCCCGTGGCAGTTCGGCAGCCTGTCGCCACTTTTCCGTTCGCATTGGCACGCCGCCATCGCCCTCGATTGCGGTCCTGATCGGCATTCGATCGTTCGCTCGCCATGCGTCCCGCTTTTTCTTTTGTTATCGCGCTTCCCTCGCGAGGAGGACCCGTTCATGCTGCGCAACCCCGCTGTCAAATACCGCCCCGCCGCCACCGTCGATCTGCCGGATCGCAGCTGGCCCAACCAGCGCATCGCGCGCGCGCCGATCTGGATGAGCACCGATCTGCGCGACGGCAACCAGGCGCTGATCGAACCGATGAGCGTGGCGAGCAAGCTGCGCTTCTTCGAACAGCTGGTGAAGATCGGCCTCAAGCAGATCGAGGTCGCGTTTCCCTCGGCATCGCAGACCGATTTCGACTTCGTGCGCATGCTGATCGAGCAGAACCGCATTCCCGACGATGTGACGATCGTCGTGCTGACGCAGGCGCGGGAAGACCTGATCCGCCGCACCATCGAATCGCTGCGCGGCGCGCCGCGTGCGGTCGTGCATCTGTACAACCCGATCGCGCCGGCGTTTCGCCGCATCGTGTTCGGCGCGAGCCGCGACGAAGTGAAGCAGATCGCGCTGGCCGGCACGCGGCTGATCCGCGAACTGACCGATGCGATTGCCGACACCGCGTGGACCTACGAGTATTCGCCCGAGACCTTCAGCATGACCGAGCTCGATTTCGCGCTCGAAGTCAGCGACGCCGTGGCCGATATCTGGGAGCCGAGCGCGTCGCGGCCGATGATCCTGAATCTGCCGAGCACGGTCGAATGCAGCACGCCCAATGTGTTCGCCGACCAGATCGAATGGATGCACCGCCATCTCGCGCGCCGCGCCGACATCGTGCTGTCGGTCCATCCGCATAACGATCGCGGCACGGCGGTGGCGGCGGCCGAACTGGCGGTGATGGCCGGCGCCGATCGCGTCGAGGGCTGCCTGTTCGGCAACGGCGAGCGCACCGGCAACGTGGACCTGGTGACGCTGGCCTTGAACCTCTACACGCAGGGCGTCGATCCGCAGCTGGACTTCTCCGATATCGACGAGGTGCGCCAGTGCGTCGAGCATTGCAATCAGCTGCCGGTGCATCCGCGCCATCCCTATGCCGGCGATCTGGTGTTCACGGCGTTCTCGGGCTCGCATCAGGACGCGATCCGCAAGGGCTTCGCGCAGCAGAAACCCGATGCCATCTGGGAGGTGCCGTATCTGCCGATCGATCCGGCGGACCTGGGCCGCAGCTACGACGCGGTGATCCGCGTCAACAGCCAGTCCGGCAAGGGGGGCATGGCCTATCTGCTCGAACAGGTGCATGGCCTGTATCTGCCGCGCCGGCTGCAGATCGAATTCAGCCGCGCGGTGCAACGCATGACCGACGAGACCGGGGCCGAGGCCAGCGCGGACGATCTGTATGCGCTGTTTCGCCGCGAATACCTGGATGTCGATGCGCCGCTGCGCTACGTGTCGCACCGGATGATGTCGGGTGTGGACGATCAGGTGGAGATCGAGGCGACGCTGGTGCAGGATGGCGCCACGCGCGTGGTGCGCGGCAAGGGCAATGGCCCGATCGACGCCTTCGTGCGCGCGCTCGGCATGCCGGTGCGCGTGATGGACTACCACGAGCACGCGCAATCGTCCGGTGCGGATGCGCGCGCGGCCTGTTATGTCGAGGTACGGGTAGGAGAATCAGCGACCGGCTTCGGCGCGGGGATCGACGCGAACCTGGTGACGGCGTCGCTGAAGGCGGTGGTGTCGGGGGTCAATCGGCATTTGCGGGCGGAGACGGGGCAGCGGGGTTCGGAGCAGCAGGCCGCTTGAGATACGACGCTGGCCCCGGGACGCCGTAGGTTTGCTCCCCTCTCACGCTTGCGGGAGAGGGGCCGGGGGAGTGGGCAAGCGTCCCGCCCTGGCGATGCGGCGTGCGGTTTGCCAGCGCCGGTTGCCCTCTGCCCTACCCCTCTCCCCTACCCCTCTCACGAAGGCGGGAGAGGGGACACCATGGGGATACCGACGGCATCGCGTATCACCGGAATGCCGGCTCGTCGAAGCTGCGCAGCTTGCGCGAGTGCAGCGCTTCCACGCCGTTCTCGCGCAGGATGCGGATCGCTTCGAGGCCGATCGTCATATGCTGGCTGACGCGCTGGCGGTAGAAGGCGTTGGCCATGCCGCGCAGCTTCAATTCGCCGTGCAGCGGCTTGTCCGAGACGCACAGCAGCGTGCCGTAGGGCACGCGCAGGCGGAAGCCATTGGCCGCCACCGTCGCGCTTTCCATGTCGATCGCGATCGCGCGTGACTGGTTGAAGCGCGCGTACAGCGTCTTGGACTTCAATTCCCAATTGCGGTCGTCGGTCGAGACCACGGTGCCGGTCCGCATCCGCGTCTTCATTTCGTTGCCCGACAGCCCGGTCACGCGCGCCACCGCTTCCTGCAGCGCCACCTGGATCTCGGCGATCGGCGGCACCGGCACCCATGGCGGCAGGTCCTGGTCCAGCACGTGGTCGTCGCGCACATAGGCGTGCGCCAGCACGTAGTCGCCAAGCTGCTGCGAGCGGCGCAGGCCGCCGCAATGCCCCACCATCAACCAGCAATGCGGGCGCAGCACCGCCAGATGGTCGGTCATCGTCTTGGCGTTGGACGGGCCGACGCCGATATTGACCAGCGTGACCCCGAGCCGGTCCTCGCGCACGAGGTGATAGGCCGGCATCTGCGGCAGCGCGCGCGGATACAGTGCGAGATCGGGCTCGGCCTCGCCGTGGTTCTGCACGATATCGCCCGGCTCGACGAAGCGGATGTACTCGTCGCCATCGGCGCTGCTCATCAGCGAGCGGCCCAGTCCGACGAATTCGTCCACATAGCGCTGGTAGTTGGTAAACAGCACGAAGCGCTGGAAGTGCTGCGGCGCCGTGCCGGTGTAGTGGTACAGCCGCTGCAGCGCCAGATCGACGCGCTCGGCGGGAAACAGCGACAGCGGCCAGGCCTCTCCGGGCACCGGTTCGTAGGTGCCGTTGGCAATCCCATCGTCGATGCGGCTGAGCTCGGGCAGCACGAACGACGCCTCGAGTTCGCGGGCCTGGGTGTAGCTGATGTCAGTGGTCGAGGCCTCGATCACGAAGGGCAGCGGAATCGGCCGCCGGCTGGTGCCTACCACCACCGGCACGCGGTGATAGCGCATCAGCCGCTCGATCTGGTCGCGAAAGTAATCGGCAAACAGATCGGGCCGTGTCACGGTGGTGCCATAAACACCGGGATACGCCACGGTGCCCCATGACGGCCGGCTGTCGGTCACCATCGTCTCGATATTGACCGAGATGCCCAGATAGGGATAACAGGCATGCGCCGCCGAGGGCAGCGGCTCGCCGCGGGCGAAGGCATCGAAACGCGCGCGCACCGCGCCGACCGCGTTGTCGTAGATCTCGCCGATGCGCGCCAGGGCGGCTTCTGGGTCGGTGAACTCGGCCAACTGGTCGGCCGGGTGGGCGGAAGAGAAGATCGAGGCTTGCATGGCGACGATCATACTCCGGAGCGTACGCGCCCTGCACACGACCGTACTGACTACCGGGGATACGGTCCGCCACGTCGTTCCCGCGCATGCGGGGCCCAGCGTCTTGCGCAAGCCGCCGGGTCCCCGCTTGCGCGGGGACGACGACCCTTGCTCACTCCGGCTGGATATTGGCGGCGCGGATGATGCGCCCCCACTTGGCCGATTCCTGCTGCTGGAAGGTCGCCAGTTCGGCCGGCGTGCTGGTGAAGATCTCGGTGCCGGTGCTGCGATAGAAGTTGCTGGCGCTCTGGCTGCGCGCCGCCTTGACCAGCAAGTCGTTGAGCCTGGCCACCACCGGCTGCGGCGTGCCTGCGGGCGTGTATGCCGCGAACCAGTAGCTCATCTCGTAGCCCTTGACGCCCGCCTCGTCGATGGTCGGCACGTCTGGCGCCAGCGGCGAGCGGGTCTTGCCCGACACGCCCAGCGCGCGCAGCTTGCCGCTCTTGACCTGCGGCAGGCCGGTGGCGGTATCGGTGATCATCATCTGGATCTGGTTGCCGAGCAGGTCGGTCACCGCCAGCGGATTGCTCTTGTAGGGCACGTGCAGCAGCTGGACCTGCGCCATCTGCTGGAACAGTTCGCCAGCGATCCGCGATGACGAACTGCCGCTGCCGAAACTCAGCTTGCCCGGCTGCTGCTTGGCCAACGCGATGAACTCGCCCACGGTCTTCACCGGCAATTGCGGATTGACGACCATGATCTGCCCGCCCTTGCCCAGCGCGGTGATCGGCGTGAAGTCCTTGACCGGATCGTAGGGCAGCCTCTTGAACAGATGCTCGTTGGCCGCGTGCGTGGTGTTGGTCGTGATCAGCACCGTATAGCCGTCGGGCGCGGCCTTGGCGACGTCGGAGGCGGCGATGAAGCCATTGGCGCCGGGCTTGTTGTCGACCACCACGGTGACCTTCGCATCGGTGGTCATGGCCTGGCCGATCGCGCGGGCCAGCTGGTCGGTGGCGCTGCCGGCGGCAAACGGCACGACGAAGCGGACCGGCTTGTCGGGGAATTCCGCGCGCGCCGGCGCGGACGTCAGCGACAGCGCGGCGAAAGCCGTCAGCGCGGCCAGCGCAGGCAGCAGCGTCTTCAGGCGCGGCATCGGCTGCGTTCGCGCCACGGTGGGCAGGAATCGGGATGGCATGGTGTGGTCTCCTCTGGGTGTTGTATGAATACGGGATGGGCCGATGGGCGGCACCGCGTCAGCCTCCATTGCGCAAGCGGGGCGGCAACGGCATCTCCAGCTGCAGCAGCAGGAAGGACAGCGCCTTGCCATGCGCGTCGAGATTGAGCGCATCGTTGACGCCGCCGTCGAGCACGCCGTCGAGGACGAAGTTCATCGCATGCAGGCTCGGCACGACGTAGCGCGTCACCGTGGCGGGATGGCGATGGCGAAACAGCGCGCGCACCGCGTCCTCGGTCACGTGTGCGAGCAGATGCGTGAAATCGCGCTCGTCGTAGGCGATCACGCTGATGTTGGAGCGGTCGCCCTTGTCGCCGGTGCGGGCATGGGCAAGGCGATAGAGCGCAATGGTGTCGGGCGTCGTCATGTTCAGCCTTCGATCATGGTGTGGCGCGGCGACACCGCATCGCGCGGCACCAGGCAGGACATCGCGTTCAGCCGCGGACGCAGCGCCGTGCGCACGCCGCCGCCGCCCGCGGGTCCGCAGCAATACAGTGCATTGACCTCGCGCAGCAGCGCCTGCGCAACTTCCTTGTCTTCGTGTGCCAGCGCGGCGCGCAGCCGCACGTCCCGGCTTTGCGCTTCATCGGGCTGCAACGTGGACAGCCATGCGCCGCCATCGTCGGCCAGCACGCTGAGCACGCCGATCAGGTCGAGCCGCACCGGCGCTTCGTGGCCCAGCATCGCCATCCGCTTGCGCACGATGTCGCCGGCCAGCCGGGCGCGCGCCGCGGCGTTCGGGCCGGCGTAGGAGATCTCGCCCTCGGCGATCCACCCCCCTTCATGAAACAGGTTGGCCTTGAGTTGCCCCGGCCGTGCATGGCCGCCGATATTGCGTACTGCGACCCGGTCCGGGCCCAGCTGCTCGACCGTGACCGCGCTGATATCGGCCACCACGTCCGGCGTCAGGTAGGCGGCGGGGTCGTGGACCTCGTACAGCAGCTGTTCCTTGACGGTACGCAGGTCGACGCAGCCGCCGGTGCCGGCCGCCTTGCCGACCACGATGTCGCCATCGCTGTCCAGCCGCACGATCGGATAGCCCAGCGCATGGACGTCGGGGACGTCCTTGATGCCGGGATCGGCAAAGTAGCCGCCGGTCACCTGCGCCCCGCATTCGAGCAGATGGCCGGCCATGGTTGCGCGCGCGATGCGGTCCCAATCCTGCCAGGACCATTTGAAATGCGCCATCGCCGGACCGACCGCGAGGGCCGGGTCGGCGACGCGGCCGCACACCACCACCTGCGCGCCGGCTGCCAGCGCATCGGCGATGCCTTGCGCGCCGATATAGGCATTGGCGCAGACGAACCGGCGCTCGGGGAAGGCCTCGCCCAGGATGCCGGACAGAAGCGCACGGCCGGCCTCGCCGGACAGATCGTCGCCTTCCACCACGGCGACGCGCGGCCTGGGCAGGCCAAGCTCGGCCGCCAGCGCCTGCACGCGGCGCGCGGCGCCGCGCGGATTGGCCGCGCCGAAATTGCCGACGATCGGAATACCGTGCGCCAGGCACAGGCCCAGCACCGGGGCCAGCAGCGCATCGAGCAGTGGCTCATAGCCGTGCTCCGGATCGGCGCGCCGGGCCAGATGGGCCAGCGCCAGCGTGCGCTCGGCCAGCGTTTCGAAGATCAGCGCGGCTGGGCCACCGTCGGCGATCAGCGTACGCACCACGGGAAGCGCGGCATCGATGCGATCGCCCGAGAAGCCGGCGCCGGAGCCGATCGAGAGGGAAGAAGCCATGGCGAGCGCGATATCGGCAGGACGACAGTTGGAAAACGGGACCACGCAAGTGCGTAGCCGGTCCTGGCATTCTAGGCACGATGGCCGATTCGGAAAAACGGATTATTTAGATTAATCTAGCGATTTACTGGATCAATCCCTGCACCATCCTCGGTCCGTTCGCCCTTCCATCGCCTCCCTTCGTCACCATGAACCTGTCCGTCAAGCATCTGCGCGCCTTCGTCGCGCTGGCCCAGCAGCGCAACTTCACGCGCGCGGCGCAGGCCTGCCACCTGTCGCAGTCGGCGTTCAGCGCACTGATCCGCACGCTGGAGGAGCAGGCAGGCGCGCGTCTGTTCGAGCGCACCACGCGATTCGTCGAGCTCAGTGCCGAGGGTCGCCGCTTCGAGGAGGTGGCCGAGCGGCTGCTGGCGGATTTCGAGGACGCCTTCGCCGACTTGCGCGACCATGCGGAGCGCCGCAAGGGACGGGTCGCAATTGCCGCGCTGCCATCGATCGCCGCCGGCGATCTGCCGCCCGTCCTCGCCGCCTTTCGCGCGCGCTATCCGGGCATCGCGCTGGCGCTGCACGATGTGCTGGCCGACGGCTGTATCGATCTGGTACGGCGCGGCCGCGTCGACTTCGCGCTGGCGCCGGCGCCCGGCCAGGATGCGGACCTGAAGATCGAGCCGCTGGTGGCGGACTCCTTCCACGTGGTCTGCCCGGCCGATCATCCGCTGGCCTCGCGCCGCAGCATCGCGCCGTCCGCGCTTGCCGGACTGCCCTTCATCCATCTGTCGCGTACCAGCAGCGTGCGGCAGCATCTGGACGCCGCGCTGCATCCGGCGCGCCTCAATGGCGTGATGGAAGTCGAGCATCTCGCAACGGTGGCGGGGCTGGTCGCCGCGGGGCTCGGTGTCACCGTGGTGCCGTCGCTGGCGCTGTTCCAGTTCCAGCTGCCCACTCTGGCGATCCGCCCGCTGCGGCTCGAATCGCTGGTGCGCGACATCTGCCTGGTGCGGCTGCGCGACCGCGGCGATTCGGCCGCCGCCAGCGCGATGCTCGACTATGTGTACGCGCACTTTCGCAAGCGGCGCGGTACGCAGGATGCCGACCGGCGGACGCGTCAGAAGTGAGCGAGATAGCCGCCGTCGACGGCGAGGACGTGGCCGGTGATATAGGACGCCGCCGGCGAGGCCAGGAACACCGCGGCCCCCGCGATTTCGTCCGGCTGTCCCCAGCGGCCCAGCGAGGTACGGCGCTGCAGCCAGTCCTTCACGCCGGCGTCGCCGACCATCGGCTGGTTCGGCTCGGTGGCGAAGAACCCCGGCGCAATCGCGTTGACGGTAACGCCATCGCGCCCCAGGTCCGCCGATAGCGAGCGCGTCAGCGCATCGAGCGCGCCCTTGGTGGCGGGATACAGCACGTCGTCGCCACGCGCCACCTGCCCCGCGATCGAGCTGACATTGATGATGCGGCCATAGCCACCGCGGCGCATGCGCTTCGCCGCATGCCGGCACAGGTTGTACGGCGCGACCAGATTGGTCTCCATCATCGCGCGCAGATCGCCGGTATCGAGCTCGGCCATGGTTTGCCGATTGCGCGCGCCGGCGTTGTTCACGAGGATGTCGAGCCGGCCATATTGGCTGTCGATGCCGTCGAACGCCTTCGCTACGGCGGCCTCGTCGGTAATGTCGAGCACCAGCGGATGCGCGCCCGCGCCGAGCGTGGCCACGGCCTGCTCGACACGCTGCGAATTGCGCGCGACCACCAGCACGGTGGCACCGGCGTCGATCAAGCCCTTGGCAATGGCGATGCCAAGGCCCTGCGCGCCGCCGGTGACGAGCGCCACGCGGCCGGCCAGGGAGAACGGATGGGAGGAGGGATGCGGGGACATGCGGGGAATATACCGCAGTGGGTCCGGTTTATCCCTGTGGCGCCTGTCTGGTTTGTTCGATCAGCCAGTCGCGAAACGCCACCACCCGCGGATCGTCGCTGCTGCCGTTCGGATAGACGAGGTGATACGCATAGTCCTGCGCCACGCTGACCCCGATGTCGAACAGCCTGACCAGCCGGCCGGCCGCGAGGTCGTTGGCGATCATCGGCAGTTCGATGAGACCGACCGCGCCGCTGTCCAGCACGGCCTGCACCACGTGCGTGGAATCGGCGAAGGCCATGCAGCGGCTGTCGTCGAAGTCGTCGATGCCGGCTGCCGCCAACCACATCGGCCAGTCGGGCCAGACGATGCCATCGGTCCGGCAATCGACATGGCACAGCGTGTGGTGCAGCAGATCGCGCGGCTCGCGCAGCGGCGGGCCGGATTCGAGCAGCCTCGGACTGCGGATCGGTACCACCACCGTACCGAACAGCCGCTCGGCGCGCGCGCCTTCGTAGTGGCCCGCGCCGAACCGGATCGCGATGTCGATATCGTCGGCCTCGAGGTCGCGGACCTGCTCGCTGATATCGAAGGTCAGCTCCAGGCCGGGATTTGCCGCGCGAAATTGCGGTAGCCGGGGCAGCAGCCAGTTCGACGCGAACCGCGCCTCGAGCGATATCCGCAGATGGCTGGCGCCGCGCGCCATGCGCCGGGCGCGCGCGGTGGCGCGGCGCAGATTGTCGAGCGCATCGGCGGTGGCTTCGTACAGGACCGCGCCGGCGGGCGTCAGCTCGATGCTGCGGCTGGTGCGCGTAAACAGCGTGATGCCGAGCTGTTCCTCGATTTCCTTGATCTGGTAGCTGACCGCCGCGGGCGTCAGGCCGACCTCGTCGGCCGCGCGGGTGAAGTTCAGGTGTCGCGCCGCCGCTTCGAAGGTCCGGAGGGCACGCGTGCCCGGCAGCATGCGATTCGTCGATCTTGCAGCGAGATGGAATGGTCGGCCGAAAACTACCGATTTCTCGGCGAGGGGTCAATGCACGGGGAGTCGCGCCGGACTGGCGCGCAAAGAGAGAACGTGGTGCACGGGCACCGCCCTGCACCACGTATCGTCAGGCGATCAATGCAACGATTCGGGCCGGAATCAGGGGAACGCCGGCACAGCCGGGTCCATCCCCGCGAAGCGGGCTTCCGGATGCGAGCTGCGCAGCAGGGTTTCGATTTCCTCGCAACGGCCGCGCGGCACATCCACGATCAGCAGGATCTTGCCGTCGGCGATATCGGCCTCGAAGGGCTTGAGCCGGCTGTTGGGCGCCGAGCTGCCGATCATGCTGGAGGCCCAGGCACCGAACACCGCGCCGAGCACGGCCAGCACGCCAACCAGGCCCCATTGCGGGGTATCGCCGACGATCGGGAACATCGCGACCACCACACCGGCAACCACGCCGACCGCACCGCCGATCATCAAACCCATCTCGGCAGCGTGAACGATATCGGAGGTCTGGAACAGATTGGCTTCATGCAGGCCGGTCATGTCCATGCCGTCGCGGGCGACGAAGTGAATATGCCGGTGTTCGACGCGGTTGATCAGCAGATCGTCCATGGTGCGACGAGCGCTGACCACGTCGGGCAATAACCAATAGATGCGTTTGCGCATGACGGATTCCTCCGAGCGAGGTCCCGTCCGTGGGCTGCCGAGGCTGGCAGGTGGCGGCAGAATCCGCCAGCGGGGCGGGTTTTACTTTTGTACGCCACCAGGCTCGGAATCGCAAGCGCGGCCGTGAGGTGCGGCACACCGTGCCGGCGGCGCGTCACGTAGCCGTCACGCCAGCACCGGGCCGACGTGACGGCGATGACGCCAGGCGAGAGCCAAACCGCTCAGAACGTGATCGGCAGGCGCACGTTGACCTGCAGATCGGGCGTATCGCGCGTCAGCCCCGCGCCCACCGAGATGTTGAGCGTATAGCGGTCGCTGAAGCGGTACGAATAGCCGACCAGCAACGAGCCCTGCGTGATCCGCACCGAGCCGGGCACGGTCTGCCCGTTCTGCTTGGTCGGCCAGATGATGCTCTGGTCGTAGCCGATGCTGAAGGACGCGCGCTCGTTCAGCGCCAGGCCCATGCCGAAGTTGAAGCCGAAGATGTCGCCCGGCTCGATCTTGCCCAGCGGCTCCTTCTGGCCGTTCAGCACGGTACGGCTGACGTTGTCGCGGCCGAAGTTGTGCAGATAGCTGAAGGTGCCGAAGAACACCGCCGGATCCGTCGGCAGCAGCCATGTGATACCGGGCTGGATCGCGTGGAAGCCGGTGCCGGTCGGCATGCCCAGCGGCAGCCCCGTGCCGGTGGTATTGCCGATGCAGCGCTGCACGCAATCGGTGACCACATCGAACGGGCTCTTGCCGGTATTGGACTTGTAGCGCAGCCAGCCGACGAAGTACGGCATGCGGTCGTTGCCGTAATTGAGCTGATAGCGCAGCGTCGCCTCGACATCGCCCAGTCCGCTGCCGCTCGAATTGAAGACGTTGTCGACCGCGGTGCCGGTGAACACCTCGCGGCTGATGGTCGAGCCCGAGCTATGCACGTACGGGACCTTGGCCTCGATTTCGAGCCGCTTGGTAATGCCGTAGCGGAAGGCGACCGACGCGACATAGGTCGACGTCTTGACCTCGCGCACATCGATCAGGCCGATCAGGATCGCCGGAATCACCGTATAGCCGACCAGCGCCACGCGGTTGTTGGACGAGTAGCCGTACTGGAACGCCGGCTCGACCACCAGCCGGCCCGGAGGCGTCAGCACGCCGGGCTGATCGAAGATCGGCGCGATCTCCGGCGGGCGCGTATCGCGCTCCGGCGGCCGGCCGACCGGCTCCTGCGCCTGCGCGACCGTGGTGCTGCCGTTGGCGGGGCCCTGTGCCGGGGCTTGGGCCGGGGCTTGCGCCTGATTGACCGGCACGTTGCGCGTATTCGGCAGGCCCGTGTTGCCGCTCGCGGCAGCGGGCGCCGTCGCCGCACCGGTCGCGATATCGGCCCCGGTCACGCCACCGCGCTGTCCACCGCGCTTGTTGGCCAGCGCATCGACGCCGACGATGCTGCGCAGCTCGCGAATGGTGGCCTCTTGCTGGGCCATCGAGCGCTTCATTGCGTCGAGCACGGCGGCCTGTTCGGCGACCTCGCGTTTCAGGGCCTCCAGCTTGGCGGCCGTCGGTCCGTCGTCGGGCAGGTTCTGCGCGTGCGCCAATCCCCCCAGCAACAGCAAGGTCGAGCATCCCGCCTGCCGGATGCCCTGCATCGACCTTTTTCTCATGACTCTCCTCCCCCCGGATGGCGGACTGATTCAGGAGTCCGCGACCTGCTTTGCGTTGTTGCCATGCACCCCTGTGTGTCCGGATGCGACCGCTGCATCCGTTGCGTCTGCTTGCTTCCGTGTGGTTCCGTATGCGTTGGCTCTACCGCATGCTCGCCGCCCGTTGCAGGGCGCTGTTCAATGCCGCGCCGGCGACCCCCGCGCGGAACGCCTGCAAGGTGTTCACGCCCGCATCGATGGTCAACAGGCTCTGGATCGACTGGTTGTTGAGCGAGTTCTGGATCACGGTCGCCGGCGTGCCCGCGAGCGCCCCCGCGTTGAAGCTGTTGCCCGGCCCGTTCTGGATCAGATTGAGCAGGCCGTTGGTGGTAACGGAACCGGTTGCGGTGGCGATCACCGCCGGTGCCGGCATCGCGGGCGCGCCGGAAGACGATGAGGGCGATGGCGCCGCCACCGTGGCCGTGCCCGGCGTGGACGTGGACGTGCCTGGCTGTCCCGCGCTCGCCGAAGAGCTGGCGCTGCCGCTGCCGGGCGTCGACGTGCCCTGCCCCGCCTGGCCCAGCGCGTTGGCCGCCACCGAGCCCGCGTTGGCGGCGCTCTGCAGCGCAGTGGCGAGCCGCCCGGCCTGCTCCGCGGTGATGCGGCTGACGTCGGGAATCACCAGGCTGGTCGATACCACCAGATTGCCGTTGATATAGACGGCGCGTTCGATGCCGAACGAAACCTGCAGGCCGCCGGTCTCGAAGCCGCCTCGCAGTTCTTCCAATCTTGCCGATGCGACCGGTTTCCATCCGGTCATGCCGCTGCGCGCGGCCGCGATGGCATCGTGATGCGGATCCGCGGCGGGGTGGGACGCCAGGCCGGCGTCCAGCCCCTCGTCGCGCGGGGCTTGCGCGCTCCACGCCTGGCCGGCGCAGGCCAGCCCCGCGCCGAGCAGCATCGCTGCCGCGGCCGAATTTGCAGCACCACGGGCAGCGCCGCGGCGCGCCGGCCGCGTAGTCATAGCTTGTCGATACATGGTGACGGGTCCCTAGAAGTCTCCAGCGCCATGTTTGGGCATGACGGTAAAGAACAGACTGTCCCGATTGACCCCCATCCAGTACGGCCCACTGGGTGCGACGCGCCAGTCCGAAGGCTGGTTGAAGCGCGCGAGATCGGTGCGGTTGTGGATCACGAACAGAAGACTACTGTCCCAGATCCGTTCGAAGTGTTCGCGAGACAACGCTCGCGTACCGAGCGCGGGATCGCCGACCAACACCCGATTGCCGCGTACGCCCTTGACCACGACGAAATGGTGGTAGCCGTTCTCGACCACCAGCACGATCGCCGGGACCTGGGTTTCCTCGAGCTTGGACAGCGGCAGTTCGAAGCCGTCGGCCATGAAGCCGCGCGATTCGAGGAAGCGCTTCATGTCCAGCAGCGAGAAGCCCTCGCGCTGGATCTTGGCGCGATCGCCGGTCAGGTACATCTGCTGGAACACTTCCGCTTCCGTGACCGGATGGCCGTACTGATAGGTGAGCAGGGTCGCCACTGCGGCCGAGCCGCAGCTGAAGTCGTACTGCTGCCGGATCGTGGTCTTGAAGCGTGCCTCCTTCAGGCTCACCGTCCGGATCTTGTAGTCGCTGCCGGCCGGTTGAAGCACTACCGTATCGGCGGCGTGCGCCGGCACCATGGCCGACGCCAAGGCGAGCGCCGCCAGCGCGGCAAGGCGTAGCAGCTTGATGACCGGCTTGATCACCGGCTTCATGACCGGCTTCATGGCCCCCTTCATGGTCCAAATCGCACGTTCAGAATCGTCGCGTTCTGGATCAGCGTGTTGGCGCCGGTGTTCTGTATCACCGTGGGCAGGCCGCTCGCATTGGCGAACGCCCCATCCGAAATGGCGTTGCTGCCCGTGATGACGCGGTTGGCGGTGTTGTCCGCCACCACGCCGGCCAGGCGCATGTCGTTGACCACCACTTCGGCGCCGCCGCGGATCTCGGCCAGCGCGTCGGTGCCAACCGGCTTGCCCAGGCCGGCGAGCACGGTGCCCGTCTGCCCTTGCGCCGATGCATCGACCGTTGTCTGCGGTGTCGCAGCCACGGTGGTGTCCTTGCCGTTCTCATCCGGCATGCCGACCGTGGTCGGCATCGCGGCCATCGGGCTCGCCGCGTCTGGCGCGGCGGGCGGCTCTGCCGCGGCGTGCAGGCCGGGCCAGAGCAGGAATGCTGTCGTCAAAGCTCCGACAGCGGTGCGGACCGCTCGCATGATGGTGCCTCCTTGTGTCCCGTCGAACGGGCGTCCCGACGCGAGGCCGGGACGCCCACTCCTGCAGAGCAACACCAACGCAAGGCGCGATGCCGGCGCGCCATCCACGCGCCGGCATGCGCGCCCGCGCAGTGTCTTACCTGCCTACAGCCAGGTTGGCCTGGACCGTGACGGCCTGTTGCACCAGCGAGCCGAGGCCGCTGTTCTGGTTGGCGATCATGATGCCGGCCGCCGACTGCCCGACGCTGCTCATCGCGTTGGACATGTTGAACGTGCCCGCATCGGCCAGCGCCGCGCCGCCAGCACCACCGGCGCCGCCGGCCGCACCGTTGCCAACGCCGCCGGTACCGCCCGCACCCGCGCCACCGGCACCGCCGGCACCGCTGGCCGCACCAGCCGCGCCGACCGCGCCGTTGCCGGCGGTCGCGTTGCCATTGCTCGCGGTGGTGGTCGCGCCGCCATTGGTGGCATTGCCGCCGGCGCCGCCGTTACCGGCCACGCTGGTCTGCGCGCCGCCCGCGCCGCCGGTGCCCGTGCCGGCACCGCCCGAAGCGGTCGCCGCACCACCGGTGCCCGCGCCACCCGCACCGCCAGTACCGGTGCCAGCGCCGCCAGTGGCCGCCACTGCGCCAGTGGTACCAGCGCCGCCCGCTCCGCCCGCAGCGCCGGACGTGCCGCCCGCGGTCGTCACTGCGCCGCCGGTGCCAGCGCCGCCCGCACCCGCGGTGGTCGCCGTGGTGTCGGCGCCAGGACCGCGCGCGCCGCCGCCGCTCGAGCTGCTGCTGCCGCCCAGGCCGGCGCTCGCGCCGAGCGAGCCGCCCGAGGCCGCACCGGCACCGCCGCCATCGCCGCCGCCGGCCAGGCTGCCGCCGGTGCCGTTACCGCCGGCACCGGTACCGTTGGCACCGCGAGCACCGACGCCGACGCTGGCGGCCAAGGCGCCGCCACCGGTGCCGACGCCATTCGCGCCCCGGCCCGCGGTGCCGTTGGCGTTGCCGCCATAGCCGCCGCGACCCGCCGTTGCGCTGCCGTTGGTGGCGTCGCCCGCGGTCGCATCGCCAATGCTGGCCATGCCGCCGGCACCGCCGTTACCGCCAGCGCCACCATTGCCGCTGTTGCCGCCATCGCCGCCGGTGCCACCCATGGCATTGCCGCCCGTGCCCGTGCCACCGCGACCGCCGGCGCCGCCGCTGGCGTTACCCAGCTGACGAGCCACGTTGCCGATGTGGCTGACGGTCAGGCCGCTGACCGTGCCGTTCAGGCGCGTCATCGCGACTGCACGGCTCGTGTTGAAGGCATTGGAGAAGTTGGCGGTCGAGGTGGAGCCGTTGTTTGCCGCAGTCGTGCCCAGGCCCTCAGCCCATGCGCGTCCGCGGTTCTCCGAATTGGTCTTGGTCGTGGTGGTGGTGTCGTTGTCGGTGACGTTGACATTCACCGCCACGGCATCGTCGGTTGCGGTCTGTGCCAAGGCGTGCCCGGTCACCCCGAGGGTCAGGGCGACGGCGGACGCGAGTAAGGTCTTTTTCATACATAGCTCCCAGGAGGATGTTCTCTGCGACTCAGCCCGGCGCCGCCCCCGTCAGACGGAAAATGAAGCGGTAGCCAGGTCATGGTCCGGCATTGGCCAAACCGAAGCGCCCTGCGCATATTCAGTGCCAGCCGCCGGCTCGGGCGCCGCTTTCCCTTGTAAAACAAGGCCAAAATGGCCCTGTTGCGGTGCAAGATCCCACTATCGGTGCGATATGAGGAGCGAGAATCCTGTGAACCGGAACAGACATGTCACATCGGTGTGACATGGACCGGAAAGTCGCCTGGAGCGCCAATTCCGGTGGTGCGAAAAAAATATGTTTATCGCCGGATAGTTAAGTCGGAATGCCGATAGAACCGGCCGAGGTGAGGTCGCGTTACGGATATGAAACGAAGAATCGAACGGGCCACGCCTGGTGTTTTTTTAAGCACGTCCTGCATTGGGGGGATGTTTCCGATGGTCCGCATCGCGGATCATGAGCGGCCGCGCCGATCGGGGGGCTGCATGCGTCGCTTCCCGTGCCGGAAACGCATGCCGGAAAGCGGTCGCCGAATTGAAACGGGATTGTGTCGACATTGCGCCGACGTTGTTCCGACAACGCCCCGCGAAGCGCTTGCCACGCCAATGTGCGAATTCACACGGCGGGGCATATTGCGTTGTCACTATGTTCATGTCTGATTTAAAGTACATTAAACTAATTGCCGACCTGTCGTCGACTCGCAAGGGAAACCATGAGTGAAGCCGTCGTTCCCCTGTATCACCAGATTTACGTGGTGCTGCGCCAACAGATTGTGGAAGGCCGTTTTGGCCAGGGGCCTCTGCCGGGCGAGATCGACCTGGCCAAGCAATTCCATGCATCGCGCGTGACCATGCGCCGGGTGTTCGACCGCCTGGTGCAGGAGGGGCTGGTGCGCCGTCATCGCGGGCTGGGCACCTTCGTCAACCCGCATCCGATCGCACCGGCCGCGAACGCGCCGCAGACTGTCAGCCTGCTGGACAACCTGCTCGACATGGGCCAGAAGACCTCGGTCAACGTGATCTCGATCGAGGAGGTGCATGCCGCGCCAGACGTCGCCGAATCGCTGTGCCTGCAGCCTGGCGACCCGGTGACCAAGGTGGTGCGCGTGCGCCATTACCACGGCGAGCCGCTGTCCCATATCACCGTCTACGTGCCTGCCGACCTGGGCCGCCATCTGACCCGCAAGGATCTGGAAACCACACCGATCCTGCGGCTGCTGGAGAACCGCGGCGGCCTGAAGCTGGGCCGTGCCACGCAGGTGTTGTCGGCCCGGCTGGCCGACGTGGTAGTGGCGCCGCTGCTGGAGGTGCCGGTCGGCGCCGCGCTGCTGGCTACCCGCCGCGTGGTGCAGGACAAATCCGGCCGGCCGATCCAGCTGCTGCTCGGACAGTACCGGCCCGACCGCTACGAATACCGGATGGAACTGTCGCCGGCCGGCGGCGACAGCGCCAACGTCTGGGTCGACAACGGGACCCGCACCAGCTTGCGCGACTGACGCAGGCGCGCCATGCTGCGCGCTTTGACGATCAGACAAGGAGACTCGCGTCATGCCGCTGCACCGAGCCAGCCGTTCCCTTTCTCCATCGGCCCACACCGCTGGGGTCGTCAAGACCCGCCGCGCCGCGCTCGGACTCGGCGCGGCAACGCTGCTGACCTCGCTGGCCAGGGCGACACCGCTGCTGTCGCTGCTCGCGACATCCGGCGCCGTGGCGGCGGCCAACGGGAGCGCCGGGCCAGCCGGCGCATCCGCGACGTCGGCGGCAGCTGGCACCCGGGCCTCCGCGCTTGCCCAGATCGCGGGGGGCAAGACCATCCGCATCCTGGTCGGCGCACCGGCCGGCGGCACCACCGATACGCTGGCCCGCACCATCGCCGGCGAGATGGGCAAGCTGCTGAACCAGTCGGTGGTGGTCGAGAACCGACCGGGCGCCGGCGGCAATATCGCCGCGGACCTGGTGGCCCAGAGCGCGCCGGATGGCAGCACGCTGCTGATGAGCTTCACCAGCCATACCATCAACGCGACGCTGTACAAGAACCTCCCGTTCGATCCCGTCACGGATTTCACGCCGATCACGCTGGTGGCCAGCGTGCCGAGCGTGCTGGTCGCCCATCCCTCGGTGCCGGCCAACAATGTCGCCGAGCTGATCCAGCTGGCAAAGTCCCGTCCCGGCAAGCTGAACTTCGGCATCGGTGCGGTCGGCTCGTCGGTGCATCTGGCCGGCGACATGTTCAAGATGATGACCGGCACATACATCGTCAATATCCCGTACAAAGGCACGACGCCGGCCGTCACCGACCTGCTGTCGGGCCGCGTCGAGCTGATGTTCGCCAGCACCTTGAACGTGTTGCCGCATATCAAGGCCGGCAAGCTGAAGGCGCTCGGCGTGACCAGCCCGGCGCCGCTGCCGCAGTTGCCCGGCGTGCCGCCGATCTCGCAGACCGTCAAGGGCTTCGAGTCCAACGCCTGGTTCGGGCTGTTCGGCCCGGCAGGACTGCCGCCCGAAGTCACGCGGACGCTGTATCAGGCCGCGCGCCAGGGTCTGGAGACGCCGTCGGTCGCCCGGCGCCTGGAAAGCGACGGCGCACAGCCCGTCGCCAGCACGCCCGAGGCCTTCGGCGCCTTCGTCAAGGACGACATCAAGCGCTGGGCCACCGTGGTCCGATATTCGAGAGCCAAGGTGGAATGAGCCGCGCCGGCGCCGGGATCGCCCCGGCGCAAACCCTCGCACAGAAGCTGGTCGCCCGCGCCGCGGGCCTGGACAGCGTGACGCCCGGTACCGTGGTGACGTGCAAGGTGGATCTGGCGATGTCGCACGATTCCAGCGGACCTCGCCGCGTCGCGCCACTGCTGCGCGAGTTGGGCGCCAAGGTCTGGGACCCCGAGCGCTTCGTGGTCGTGACGGACCACTTCGTGCCGGCCGCGGATGCCGAGGCCGAAGCGATCGTGCGCTTCACACGGGACTGGGTGCGCGAGCAGCGCCTGCCGCATCTGATCGACAACGAAGGCATCTGCCACGTGGTGCTGCCCGAACGGGGCTACGTGCTGCCCGGCCAGTTCATCGTCGGCGGGGACAGCCACAGCCCGACCGGGGGCGCGTTCGGCGCGTATATGTTCGGCATCGGCGCCACCGAGATGGCGGGCGTGCTGGCCACCGGCGAGATCTGGCTGCGCGTGCCGCAGACCATCCGGATCGAATGGGACGGCACGCTGGCCGACGGCGTCTGCGCCAAGGACATCATGCTGTGCCTGTGCGCCCGGCTCGGGCTGGGCGGCGGTCGCTACGAGGCCATCGAATATGCCGGCGCGGCGGTGACCGCGCTGTCGATGCAGGAGCGGATGACGCTGACCAATATGAGCGCGGAGCTCGGCGCGCAGACGGGCCTGGTCGCGCCGGATGCCACCACGCTGCAATGGCTGCGACAAGCCGGCGTGACCGCCGCCACGCTGGCGCAGATCGATCTGCCGCATTGGCGCAGCGATGCCGGTGCGCCGGTGCTGCAAACCCATCGCTTCGACGCCGCCGCCCTGGCTCCGCAGGTGGCCGCGCCGCACTCCCCGGCCAACGGCGCGCCGGTGACGCAGGCCCGGGGCCAAGCCATCGACCTCGCCTATCTCGGCGCCTGCACGGGCGCCAAGCTCGACGATCTGCGCATGGCCGCGCGGATCCTGCGTGGGCGCAAGGTCGCGCCGGGCGTCTCGCTGCTACTGGCGCCGGCCTCGCTGCGCGATCAGCAGCAGGCCGAGCGCGAAGGCACGCTGGCGGCGCTGCTCGATGCCGGCGCGCAGCTGCTGCCCAATGCCTGCAACGCCTGCGCCGGCTATGGTCCCACCCGTTTCGCCGCGGGCACGCGGGCGATTGCCTCGACCGCGCGCAATTTCGCCGGGCGCATGGGCGATGCCGGCAGCGCAGTGTGGCTGGCCTCGCCGATGACGGTAGCGGCATCGGCGGTCACGGGCTCGATCACGGACCCGCGCACGCTGCTGTCATGACAGGGACCGGCATGGAGACGCCCCGCGATACCGCAGCCGACTCCCGGGCTGCTGGCCGCATCTGGCGCTTCGGCGACAACGTCGATACCGATGCGATGGCGCCCGCCACGCAGATGAAAGGCGGCATCGAGCAGATCGCGCGCCATTGCCTGGCGGGATTGCGTCCCGAATTTCCTGCGAACGTACGGCCGGGCGACCTGGTCGTCGGCGGACGGCACTTCGGCGTCGGCTCGTCGCGCGAGCAGGCGCCGCAGGCGCTGCGCCATCTCGGCGTGGCGGCGGTGATCGCGCCATCGTTCGCCGGACTGTTCTATCGCAACGCCCTCAATCTCGGCCTGCCGACGCTGGTTTGCGCGGATACCGGCAGACTGCTCGATGGCGAGCTCGCGACGCTGGACCTGGAGAGCGCCGCCGTCGTGTTGCCCGATGGCAGCCGCGTGACGTGCGAGCCGATCCCGGCGTTCCTGCTCGACATGGTGCGCGCCGGCGGGCTGATTCCGCACCTGAAGCAGCGGCTCGCGCAGCAGCGCGCTTGAACGTCGCTCAGGAGCGCTGCGCGTTGCCGGCCTCGCGCAGCAGCGCCATCACCTCTTCGTCGGTGGTCTGCTCGAAATCCGAGTAATACGCGCCCACGGCGCCGAAGTCGTCCGGTACCCACAGCGATACGCATTCGTCGGCCGCATCCCGGAGCGAGGCCAGCCCTTCCACCGAAGCGACCGGCACCGCCGCAATGACGCGAGCCGCCCCGGCATGGCGCGCGCTCTCCAGGGCCGCGCGCATCGTCGCACCCGTCGCCACGCCGTCATCGACCAGGATCACGACCCGGTCGCGCATCGCCGCCACCGGCGCTCCGCCGCGATAGCGCTGCTGGCGCCGGGCGATCTCCCCCAACTGACGGCCGCGCTCCAGTTCGAAGGCACCGCTGTCGACGGCGCGGCGCGTCCACGCATCGTCGTTGGCGACGGTATGCGGCGGCGAGCCGGTGGCATCGCCCTCGACCACCGCCCCGAGTGCCAATTCGGGATAGCCCGGCGCGCCGATCTTGCGCACCAGCAGGATGTCCAGCGTGGCGCCCAGCGCGCAGGCCACCTCGAAGGCGACCGGCACGCCGCCGCGCGGCAGGGCCAGCACCAGCGGCGGCTGGCCCGCCTCTCGTTTCGCATAACCAAGTTCGCTCAGGCGACGCGCCAGATGGACGCCGGCGTCGCGTCGATCGGCGAAATACGGCGGCAGCGGCATCGCGGCCCTCCTGTCCTGTTGGTACTCCCGGCGCGCGGCAAGGCGTCCGTGCGTACACGCGTGCCAATTAACCCTGTGACGCGGTCACCCTTTTATGTGCGGCCGACACATGCCGTTACAATGCGAACCTTAACAAGAACGATTCGCATTTATCGTTCGTCAACTGAGCCTCCGACCCGCACGGATCGACGTCACGATCCGCGCCGCCGCACCGCGGCGGCCTTGCGCGGGCGTTCTGAAAAAATATAGACGGAACCGACCATGCCACAGCGTGCAACCCCTCGCCGCGGCCGCCACCGCGGTCACGCCCTTCGCCTGACGACACTCGCCCTGGGCCTGCAAGCCGCCGGCATGGTCTGGGCCCAGCAGTCCGCGCCCGCCGATGCGTCGGCGCCGGCTGCCGCCCCCGCCTCTGCTACCCCAGCCACCGCTTCCGCCACAGCCGCCGCCGAATTGCCGGCGGTCACCGTGCGAGCCACCAGCGACAACGAAACCGCCACCGGTCCGGTCTTTGGCTTCGTCGCCAAGCGCAGCGCCACCGCGACCAAGACCGATACGCCGGTCATGGAGACGCCGCAATCGATCACCGTGATCACGCGCGACCGCATCGAGGCGCAGGGCGCGCAATCGGTGCAACAGGCGATGGGCTATACCGCAGGCGTCCACGCGGGCCTCTACGGCAACGACAACCGCGGCGACTGGGGACGCTTTCGGGGCACCGATTTCACGCAATATCAGGACGGCCTGCTGAACGCCGTCGGCTTCTACAACAATGTCCGTCCCGACGTGGACGCGCTGGAGCGCATCGACATCCTGCGCGGCCCGTCGTCGATGCTGTTCGGCCAGGGCGCGGTCGGCGGCATCCTGAACCTGGTCAGCAAACGCCCGCAACCTGAAGCGGCGCGCGAGATCGGCGTCCAGTTCGGCAACAACAACCGCAAGCAGGTGCAGGCCGACCTGACCGGGCCGCTCGATGCGGACGGCAAATGGCTGTACCGCCTGGTTGCACTGGCGCGCGACAGCGACACGCATGTCGACTTCGCCCAGGACAATCGCTATCTGATTGCGCCGTCCCTGACGTATCGGCCGAACAGCGATACGTCCTTTACGCTGCTGGCGAATTTCCAGCGCGATGACAGCAATACCACGGCAGGCTTCTTTCCGTGGAGCGGCATGCTGTTTCCGAACCCCGGCGGCCTGAAGATCCGAGACAGCTTCTTTGTCAGCGAGCCAGGATTCGACCGTTTCAAGGCAGAGCAGGCAGCGATCGGTTATCAGTTTGAGCACAAGGCGAACGAGGTGTTCACGATCCGCCAGAACGTGCGGTATTCGTATAGCACGGTGGACTACCGCAGCATTTACGCGAGCTTCAACAATGCTCAAGGCCCGTGGGTGCAAGGCAGCGACCGGCTGCTGAGACGCACCGTCTATTGGGACAACCCGCGGCTCCGGTCCTTCCTCGCCGACACCCAGGCACAGGCCAAATTCCGCACCGGCAGCGTGGACCATACCTTGCTGACCGGCATGGATTATCAGCACGCCGATATCGACGGCCGCCGCGGGGCGGGCGGCAGCGCCGCGCCGATCGACATCGTCAATCCGGTCTACGGCAATTACGTCGCACCGACGCTGAACCACGTCAACCCGACCAAGCAGATCCAGACCGGCATCTACATGCAGGACCAGATGTCGTGGAACAAGTGGTTGTTGATGGTGGGCTTGCGCTACGACTGGTCGCGCGCCTCGCAAGTGAATACGCCGGCCGGCTCGCGCGACGACAATGAGCTGACCAAGCGTGCCGGGCTGATGTACCAAACGGACATCGGCCTGAATCCGTACATCAGCTATTCGGAGTCCTTCCAGGGTGTGCCGGGCACGAACCGGGCCGGCCCGCTCAAGCCGCTGCGCGGCAAGCAATGGGAAGCCGGTATCAAGTACCAGCCGCCCGGCAAGAACGCCTTGGTCACAATGGCCGTGTTCGATATGCGCGAGAAGAACCGTCGCGCATCCGGCATCGTCAACGGCATGCCCGACACCGTGCAGATCGGCGAAGCGCGTACGCGCGGTTTCGAGATCGAAGCGCTCGCATCGCTGCGCAATCGCGTGGACCTGATCGCGAACTACACCTACCTCGACACCCGCATCCTCGCCGGCAATCCCGCCGAAGTCGACAAGCGCATCGCCAGCATTCCCAAGCATATGGCTTCGCTGTGGGGCACCTACAAGTTCAACCTGTTCGACAAGCCGGGCTTCTCGGCCGGCGCTGGACTGCGGTACTTCAGCTCCAGCTACGACGGCACGGACCGCAACAAGGTCAGCGGCGCGACGCTCGTCGACGCAGTACTGGCCTACGACCACGGCCCGGTCCGCGTCGCGCTGAACGTGAACAACCTGTTCGACAAGGAATACCTGACGACGTGCCTGTCGCGCGGCGACTGCTACTTCGGCGCCCGCCGGACCGTGGTGGGAAGCGTTACCTACCGGTTCTGATCCGGCTCCGGAAGATGATCGACACTTGGGCTGATGGACGAAGCCTGTTGCGCCGCCTTTGGGCGGCGCTTTTTTTTGTTGCGTAAGTCCACTGGGCGTGCTGCTTGCCTATCCATCGCGATGAGGTAATCCGGCGATGGAAGGAACATGTTCCGCAGTACAGGAAAGGCATGCAGGACGCTTTTGCCACCACCAGACCGAATCTGGACGCCGCGACGCGGCGGGCTGTGGAGCTGAGTCGCCGATTCACTGCCGAGACCGCGCCGGAACCGTACACGGGCGTGGGTGAATGGGTGACACGGCTGACAACCTTGAGAGTCAATCACTAAACCTGCTGCCTCCGGTGCCCGGCACATCAGCGCAGAAACACGCCGACCTCCGCCAAGAAGGCCGCGACCAGTTCCACATTCGACATATGCACGGCCGGCAGCACCGCCAGCTTCGCACCCGGAATCGCTGCTGCGATCTCCTTGCTATGCTTGGCCCGCGTCACCGTATCGAACTTCCCGCCGATCACCAGCGTCGGCCGCGGAATCAGCGTAATGATCCGCCGCAGGTCCATATCCCGGACAGCGGCCAGCGCGCCGGCAATGCCGCGTGGGCTCGTCTCCAGCAGAACCTTGCGGAATGGCTCGATGGCCGGATCGTTCTTCTCGCGCATCTCGACGGGGAACCAATTGCCCAGAAACGCCTCCGCGGTTTCGTTCGGCGTCGCGGTCAGGATCGTTTGAATGCGAGGCTCCCAATCCGCCGCCGGGCCGAGGTAGGCGGCGGTATGCGCGAGCACCAGGCGGTCGATTCGCTCGGGGGCGTGAACGCCCAGCCACTGCGCCACCATGCCGCCCAGCGATTGTCCGAGAAAGTGGACGCGGTCGAGCTCCAGCGCATCCATCAGCTCGAGTGCGTCGCGCCCGAGTCGGTCCAGCGAATAGGCGCCGGCCGGCACATCGGAGGCGCCGTGGCCGCGCATGTCATAGCGCAGCACGCGAAAACGCTCCAGCAATGGCGGCATCACGCCGTCCCACATCGACATATCCGTCGCGATCGAATTGGACAGCATCAGCACAGGACGATCGGTCTCGCCTTCGAGGCGGTAGGCAATCCGTTGGGCATCGCTGGTGGTGAAGGTCGCACGTGATTGCATCTCGGTTCTCCTGGATGGTTGAAAAAGGGCCAAACACAGGAACCATCGTAGGGTCGGACCGGATCTGAGAAAATTACAAAGTTTTCAAACTCTCTGTCAGGAACGTCGACAATGTCCCGCTTCACGTTGCAAGACCTGCAGTGCTTCGACGCCGTCGTCCGGGAGCGAGGCTTCCAGGCGGCCGCGACCGTCCTGCATCGAACGCATCCTGCGGTGTTCGCGGCGGTGGCCAGGTTGGAGCGGCAGCTCGGATTGGCGCTGCTGGATCGCAGCGGGTATCGGGTCAGCCCGACGGAAGCGGGACGCGCTTTCCATCGGCAAGCACAATCGCTGCTGCGCGAGCTCGATGCGCTCCAGCTTCATGCCGAGCAATTGGCGATGGGAGAGGAAAGCGAACTGCGCGTGGTGATCGGCGACCTGTGCCCGCCGTCGCAGACGCTGGGGCTGTTCAGCCCCTTCTTCGCGGAACATCCCGCAACGCGGCTGGACCTGCATGTCGAAGCGGTGACCGGGCCGTGGGAGCGCTTGTTCGACGGCGAGGCCGACCTGATCGTCCATCGCGTCGACAAGAGCGACACGCGCATCGAATGGCTCGACCTGTGCAAGATCGAGCTGGTGCCCGTGGTGGCGCCGGGCTTCCTGCCCTTTCCGGTCTCGCGTGCAATCCGCCCCGAACAACTACGCGCGCTGACGCAATGCGTGATCCGCGACAGTGCGCGGTGTCCCGTGGCGCAGGAGCATTTCGTCGTCGCGGGCGCACCGCAATGCACGGTACCCGATCCCATGATGAAGAAGGAAATCATCCTGCAAGGCATGGCCTGGGGACACCTTCCGCACTTCCTGATCGAGCGGGAGCTGGCCGAAGGAAGGCTGTTGTCGATTGCCGGCCGCTATCTGCCCGGCCGTATCGAGGAACTGGTCGCCGCCCGTCGGCGCGACCGGCCGCACGGGCCCGTCGCGAATCGGCTGTGGGAGCATCTGGGCAAGGCGGCGCCGCGCTTTCGCCCGGCGCTTCGCCATGGCCCGAGTCGCTGAGTACGCGAGGCCCTCACCCATCGGCTACGCAGCCGCAGTTGCCGCACGCGCCAACCAGTGACGGGCGATGGCATCGCGCCGCGCTATCCAGACGCTGCCGCGCGACTGCATATGCGCGAGCATCGCTTCGAGCGCCGCGATGCGGCCGGGCCGGCCCAGCATCCGCAGATGCAGGCCGATGGACATCATCTTGGGCGCGTGTGCGCCCTCGCGCCAGAGCCAGTCGAATGCATCGGTGACATAACCGGCGAAGTCGGCGGCACGCACGAAGCGGTTGCCGTGCTGGAACTGCATGTCGTTGGTATCGAACGCATAAGGCAACATCACATGCGGCCCGCGCGGGCCATGCAGCGTCACGGGCAGATCGTCCCCATAGAAGTCGCTGTCGTAAAGGAATCCGCCCTCTTCCATCAGCAGCCTGCGCGTTCTCGGGGTCGACGCCGAGCGGGTATGCCAGCCCACCGGCCGTATGCCGGTGGCCGAATGGATCGCCGCGACAGTGCGGTCGATTGCCTCGCGCTCCTGCTGCTCGGACATCGCGACATGGCTTTCCCACCGCCACCCATGTGCGGCGACCTCGTGGCCCCGGGCCACGGCATCGCGCGCCAATTCGGGCAGGCGCTCCACGGCTCGTCCGCAGGCACTGACCGTGATCGCGGCCCCCGCATCGGCCAGGCATTGCATGATGCGCCACCACCCCGCACGGGTCCCGTAATCGAAATGGCTCTGCAGGCAGGGATCGGGACGGCCTTCGATCCGGTCGACCACTTCGTAGGTCGATTCGTTGCGCGCATCCCCTTCGGCGATCGACAGTTCGGCCCCTTCCTCGAGGTTCAGCACGAACGACACCGCCACCCTGGCCCCGTCGGGCCAATGCGGATGGGGCGGACGACCCGCGTAGCCGAGCAGGTCGCGCTGCGCGCCTGAAGCGGGTTCGTTGGGGTTCAGCGGTACGGCATCGCGGCCCATCGTCATTCCGCCTGCAGCTTGCCGCTGCGCACCAGTTTCGCGTACCGGTCCAGTTCGCCGCGCAGGAAGGCGGCCGCTTCGGGCGGCGAGCCCGTGGCCGGTTCCGCGCCGAGCGCCTCGAAGCGGCTTCGTATGTCGGCGCTCGCGAGTACGGCGGCGATGTCTTGATTGAGCTTCTGCACGATCTCGCGCGGTACGCCCGACGGCGCGATCATCATGAACCAGGGCGCGAACTGGTAAGCGGGCATGCCGGCCTCGGCCATCGTCGGCACGTCGGGCAACAGCGGCGAGCGGCGCGGCGTGGTAACGGCAAGGGCCCGCAGCTTTCCGCTCTTGATATAGCCGACCGAAGAGACGACAGGGTCGATCATCATGTCCACCTGGCCACCGACCAGGTCCGTCAGCGCCGGTGCGGCGCCCTTGTAGGGCACGTGAGTCAGAGCGACGTCGGCCAGGCTGGCAAACTGCGCGCCGCCGATATGGCTGGTCGAGCCGCTGCCCGAAGAGGCATAGGTCATCTTGCCGCCACCACGTCGCGCGAGTGCGACGAGCTCCGTCACGGAGCGCGCCTGCACTGCCGGATGGACGGCCAGCACGCTGGGCAGCGTGGCGACCATTGCGACTGGCGTGAAGTCGCGCTCGGTGTCATAGCGCAACTTCGGATAGAGGCTGGGGTTGACGGCATGACCGACTGTCACCAGCAGCAGCGTGTGTCCGTCGGCCGGGACCTTGGCCACGTACTCGGTGGCGATCCGCCCGCCCGCGCCGGGCTTGTTTTCGACCAGCACCGGCTGCTTCCACGTCGCGCCGAGCTTGTCCGCGATGACGCGTCCGAACGTATCGGCCGCGCCGCCCGGCGGGAAGGGCACCACGATGCGTACCGGCTTGTCCGGAAAGCTGGCGGCCGATGCCGCTGCGGCATTGGCCGAAGCCATGCCGACTGTCAGCAGGGCGGCGCAGGGAAGAAGGCATCGGCTCAACAGAACGTGCAGCGTCATAGGGTCACCTGTGGCTGTGGAAGGAAGGAACGCCCCGGCTCGTTTGCAAGCGCCGTGCCATCGATGGCTGCATCACGGCACGACGCGACAGTGCAACGGCGTCATGCCGCCGGTTCCCAGTATTCGCGGCCGACTCCCTGCCACAGCGCGCGACAGGCATGCTCGGCCTCACGGCATACCTCGTCGAGATCCACGCGCGTCGGCACGCCGTCGTTCACCAGCACCTCGCCATCGACCACGACCATCCGGACATCCCTGCCCTGGCCGTTGTGAACGAGGTTGCCCAGCGGATTGACCAGCGGAACCAGATGCGGCCGGGCGAAGTCCAGCAGCACCAGGTCCGCGCGCTTGCCGACTTCCAGGCTGCCGATGCGGTCGGCGAGCCCGAGCGCGCGCGCACCGCCCATGGTCGCCATCTCGAAGACATGGCGCGGCTGCCAGTCGTCATCGACGCCTCCACGCTGCACGCGCGCCGTGACCAGGGCCCAGCGCATCAGCTCGATCATGTCCGCGTGCTGGGTATCGGTGGCCAGCGCGATATTGATGCCGGCGCGCTTGATGTCCGGCGTCGGGGCCAGGCGGCCGGAGGTGGCGTTGCACTTGGGAATATGGACCACATGTGCGCCCGCCTGGGCGAGCCTGCCGATGTCGTCCGCCGTCACATAGATGCAATGCCCGCCCATCAGGCGCGGCGTCAGCAACCCGGTCTCGGCCAATACCTCGGTCGACGTGCGCCCCGTGCGCGCCTTCACGCGCTCGACTTCCACCACGCTCTGGCCCAGATGCATATTCACCCGCATGTCGCGCTCCTGTGCCAGCGTGGCGATCTCGCGCAGGAAGCCGTCCGAGCAGGTGTCGACGGCGTGAGCCGCAAGCTGGACCTGGACACGGTCGTTGCCCTGCCAGCGAGCGGCCAGGTCCAGCGCCGACTGCAAGGTGCGCGAGCCAATCGCGGCGTCGTAGTGCCAGCGGCCTTCGGCGACCTGCGCGAAATCCACATCGTGGATGCGCCAGCTCGGCGCCAGCCGCACGCCCAGTTCGGCCATGGCCTCGGTGGTCACGTCGGCATGCACGAAGTTGTCGCCGATCAGCGTGGAGCCGAACAGCATCGCTTCGAGCGCGCCGAGCCGAGCCAACGCGCGGGCCTGCTCGGGATTGACCTGCGTGCCCTTCGGAATGCCGGGCGTATAGGACGGCGCGAATCCCGCATCGGCGGCCACACCGCGCACCATCGACAGGATCGCGTGCGTATGCACATTGACGAGCCCGGGGATCAACACCTTGCCCGATGCATCGACGACCCGCCGGACCTGGGCTCCCTCAGGCAGCGCCTTGCCGATAAAGGCGATCACGCCGTCGCGGACGGCAAGCGTCATGTCGCGCTGCGCAAGGTCGGCGCCGGGTGTGGTGCCAAGCAAGGTGGCGCTGGTGAATGCCAGGTCGAACACGGGCGCCGGCTGCAGGGATTCGATGGTCATGGACGGGTCTCGTTCTTTTAAGGACTACGGTCGATTCTGGTGCGGGCGCCTGTAGATGGTGCGCCGCTTGCACCATTACCGCACAACAATTCGTGCCGGTTTTGGTTAACCATTCTGGTTGACGATACTGCCGAACGCAAGAATAATTCCGCCATCGGTCCGCAACGCCGGCCGCTCACGCACGTCCCACGGATGAGTACCGACCCTTCGCCCGACATCGAGCAACGCCTCTATCAATCGATCGCCAGCGCATTGATGGCCGGCAAGCTGCGCCCCGGCATGCCGTTGCGGGAGCGCAATCTCGCGGAGCTGTTCGGTACCACGCGCGGCGCGGTGCGGAAGGTGCTTGCCAGGCTGGGGCAGGAAGGCAAGCTCGAACTGCTGCAGAATCGCGGCGCCTTCGTGCCACAGCCGTCGCCGGAAGACGTGGCGGACATCTATGGCGCGCGTGCGATCGTCGAGGCGGGGCTCGTCGCCGCGCTGGCCATGCGCCTGGGCCAACGCGGTGGCCGGGGTGCCCTGGCACGGCTCAAGTCCCATGTGGAGGCCGAAGAGGCGGCTTGCCGGGCGCAGGACCGCGAAGCGTCGGTACGCCTGGCGGGCGAATTCCACCTGAAGCTTGCCGAACTGGTCGGCAACGATTCGCTGCTTCGCTATCTCGAGCAATTGATCGCCCGCACGCAGCTGTTCGTCGCGCTGTACGAAGCGCGCGACGAGAGCCATTGCGCGCCCGACGAACACCGCCGGATCGTCGCCGCGCTCGACAAGGGCGATGTGGCGGCGGCTATCGCGACGATGAGCAGCCATCTGGCCGACGTCCAGGCGCGCGTGCTGGCGCATATGGCGCCGACTGCCGACATCGATCTCGCCGACGTGCTCGGCGCCCCGCTGGCCTGATCGTGCGCTTCGTTCTGCTCAACCCCAATGCCAGCGTCGAGATGACCGCGCGCATGTGCGCGGTCGCACGCGAGGCGATGGGCCCCGGTCACACGCTGGAAGGCCACCACAACGCCGACGGCCCCGCAGCCATCCGTTCCGCCGCCGACAACGCGCTTGCCGTGCCCGGCCTGCTCGCGCTGGGAGCAAGACATCTGCACCGCTGCGACGCGGCAATCCTTGGCGTGTCGATGGACACCGCGCTGGGCGAACTGCGCCGGCAGGCAACGATACCGGTGGCCGGTGTGACCGAATCCGCCATGTTGCTCGGCTCCCAACTGGGCGCGCCCGTCGGGCTGGTCACGGTCGGTCCCGGCCTGGCGGCGCTATATCGCGACCTCGTGCGGCAGTACGGGCTGGGCGCCCGCCTGGCCGGCGTCATCGGGATCGAGGCGCCCGGGGCATACGGCGGCGCGACCGACGCCACCGTGGCCGACAAGCTGCGCGATGCCGTGCGTACCTTGCATCGCGTCCATGGCGCGCGCGTGGTGGTCACCGTCGCCGCCGCGTTGTGCGGCTATGTGAACCTGCGCGATACCGACGTGCCGCTCTACGACGGCCTCGCGTGTGCCGCCCTGCAGGCATTGGCGCTTGCGCGGCTGCGTCAGGCCTCTCTTTACCCGGCCGGCTGACCTCCTCGTTTTCCCTAGCGGGCCGTCCGAACCCGGCGGCCTTCCCCGCCTCGTACTGCGCCGCAGCCACGCCGCGCTCCTTCCCGCAAACCCTTGACCCGACTGCCTTGCGCGCCGACGGCGAGGCACGGAATCCGTGCGCCGCACCAAAATCCGGCATGCACATGCACCACTTTCGATAAACAATTTTGGCCTTGATTGTATGGCGGTTATTGGACTACTGTACGGGACAGTGAGACGCCATGCGAGGGCCGTGCCGACGGCACGGATGCGGCAGTCCCACCCACTACGCCAACATGCCAACCGCCGACAGGCGGCCCCCTCCGGAGGAGAACGCATCATGCAAGCAGTCAGTGTCGACGCAACCGCGCGTACCGCACAGGACCGTCCCCAATCGGTCGCGCGCGTCGCGGGTGCCAGCGTGGCGGGTACCACGCTGGAGTTCTACGACCACTTCATCTACGGATCGGCCGCCGCGCTGGTCTTTCCGAAACTGTTTTTCCCGCAGAGCGATCCGCTGACGGCGACGCTGCTGTCCTTTGCCAGCTACGGTGTCGCGTTTGTCGCGCGGCCGCTGGGCGCGGCGATCTTCGGCCACTTCGGCGACAAGTTCGGCCGCAAGTCCGTGCTGATCGTCACGCTGCTGATGATGGGCCTGGCGACCTTCGGCATCGGCCTGCTGCCGACCTACGGCAGCGTCGGCATGCTCGCGCCCCTGCTGCTGGTGCTGCTGCGCGTGATCCAGGGCCTGGCACTGGGCGGCGAATGGGGCGGCGCGGCCATCATGGTCAACGAGCTCGATCCGGAAGGCAGGCGGCGCGGACTGCTAGGCAGCCTGGTGCAGCTGGCTGCGCCGATCGGCCTGCTGCTGGCCAATGGCGTCTTTGCGCTGGTGACGTGGATGGTGTCGGAAGAAGCGTTCCTGAGCTGGGGATGGCGTGTGCCTTTCCTGCTGAGCGCACTGCTGGTCGCGGTGGGCATGTACATCCGTGCCAATGTGCGCGAGTCGGCCGTGTTCGAGAAGGCCGAGGCCCAGCACGCCGAAGCACGTGCGCCGATCGCCGAAGTGCTGCGCCACTACAAGAAGCAGCTGCTGATCGCCTTCGGCGCGCGCCTGGGCGGCGATATCGCCTTCTACGTCTTCACGTTGTTCCTGCTTTACTACGTGCCGACCAAGCTGGGCCTGCCCAAGAGCATCGCGCTCAATGCCGTGCTGCTCGGTGCCGTCGCTCAGATCCTGTTCATTCCCGTTGCCGGGCTGCTGGCCGACCGCATCGGCCGCCGGCCCGTGCTGATGATCGGCGGCATCGGCGGCGCGCTGTGGGCATTCGCTTTCTTCGCCCTGGTGCATACGCTGAGCCCGGCGTTGATCATGCTGGCCTCGTTCATCGGCATGGTGCTGGTGTCCTTCATGTTCTCGCCGCTCGCTTCGTTCCTGCCGGAGCTGTTCGCGACCCAGGTGCGGGTCACGGGGGCGTCGCTGGGCTTCCAGTTCGCCGGCGTGTTCGGCGGCGCGCTGGCCCCGCTGATCGCCGTCGGCCTGCTGGACCGCTTCGGCAGCAGCACGCCGGTCGCCATCTACCTGGCCGTGGTGTGCGTGCTGATCGCCATCGCCGCGGGCGTCGCACGCGAAACCGCGCGGGCCCGCCTGTCCGACCTCGGCAACGAAGCCGCACGCTGAACGAGCGCCGCGTGTGCCGCGCCAGAACAACAACCGTAATGAGATTCCCGTGAAACAGTTCGACCTTCTGATCCGCAATGGCACGGTGGTGACCGCCAGCGACACCGTGCAATGCGACATCGCGATCGCCGGTGGCCGCATCGTGCAACTCGGCCACGATCTGGGCAGCGCCCGCGAGCAGATCGATGCCAGCGGCAAGCTGGTGCTGCCCGGCGGTGTCGATGCGCACTGCCACCTGGACCAGCCGATGCCCGATGGCCTGAAGATGGCGGACGATTTCGAGTCGGGCACCATCTCGGCCGCCTGCGGCGGCACCACCACGGTGATTCCGTTCGCGGCGCAGGAAAAGGGCCAGTCGCTGCGCGCCGCGGTGGCCGACTACCATCGCCGCGCCGAAGGACGCGCGGTGGTCGACTATGCCTTTCACCTGATCGTGTCCGACCCGACCGAGACGGTGCTGCGAGACGAGCTGCCCAGCCTGATCCGCAAGGGCTACACGTCGTTCAAGGTCTACATGACCTATGACGACCTGAAGCTGAACGACCGCGAAATCCTCGACGTACTGACGGTGGCGCGCCAGGAAGGGGCGCTGGTGATGATCCACGCCGAGAATTCGGATTGCATCGCCTGGCTGACCGACCGGCTGGAGGCCGAGCAGAAGACCGCGCCGCGCTTTCACGCCATCGCGCGGCCGATGGCGATCGAGCGCGAGGCCACGCACCGCGCCATCACGTTCTCGGAGCTGGTCGACGTGCCGATCCTGATCGTCCATGTGTCCGGGCGCGAAGCGGTCGAGCAGATCCGCTGGAGCCGCGCGCGCGGCATGAAGATCTTCGCCGAGACGTGTCCGCAGTATCTGTTCCTGACGGCCTCGGACCTGGACCAGCCCGGCTACCATGGCGCCAAGTGCGTCTGCAGCCCGCCGCCGCGCGACCGCGCCAACCAGGAGGTCATCTGGGACGGCCTGGCCGATGGCCTGTTCACGATCTTCTCCTCGGACCATGCGCCGTTCCGCTACGACGATCCGCAAGGCAAGCAGCCGGGCGGCCAAGAGGTGCCATTCCGCTATATTCCCAATGGCATCCCGGGGCTGGAAACGCGGCTGCCGCTGCTTTTCTCCGAGGGCGTCGGCGGCGGGCGCATTTCGCTGAACCAGTTCGTCGCGTTGACGTCGACCAACCCGGCCAAGCTCTACGGCCTGCATCCGCGCAAGGGCACCATCGCGATCGGCGCGGACGCCGATCTGGCAATCTGGGATCCGGAGCGCGAGGTGGTCATCCGCAACGCCGATCTGCACCACGCGGTCGATTACACGCCGTACGAAGGCACGCGCGTCAAAGGCTGGCCGATCACGACGCTGGTGCGTGGCAGGGTCGTCGCGCACGAGGGCAAGATGCAGGCGACGGCAGGGCATGGCGAGTTCCTGCCCTGCGCTTTGCCGGAGATGGCAAAGCCGCGCTACCGCACTTCGGGAGGAAGCCTTTGATGTCCCATCCGAATCGCAGTCAGCAGGACAACGGCCGGGATGCCGACCTGCCTTATCCGGACGCCGCTGGCATCGCCGCCCAGGTCAACGCCGGCGAACTCGATCCCGGCGCGGTGGTGTCGGCGTTCCAGGCACGCATCGACGCGCGCAACGGTGAGCTCAATGCCGTCTTCGAGGAGCGCCGCGAGCTCGTCGACGCCGACGTCGCGCAACTGCGCGGCCGCCTGGCCGAGGGCGAACGGCCGCCGCTCGCCGGCGTGCCGGTGATCGTCAAGGACGTCGTGTGGGTGCGCGGCCGGCGCGTGACGCAGGGCTCGCTGCTGTACCGCGACTTCGTCGCGCCCGAGGACGCCATCGCGGTCGAACGGCTGCGCACGGCCGGCGCCATCGTGCTGGGCATGGGCAATACCTCGGAGTTCGCCTGCAAGGGCCTGACCACCAACAAGGTCTATGGCCTGACGCGCCATCCGCAGGACACCGCGCTGACGGCCGGCGGCTCGTCGGGCGGCTGCGCGGTGGCGGTGGCCGCCGGCATGGCGCCGCTGGCGCTGGGCACGGATGGCGGCGGGTCCAGCCGCCGGCCGCCCGCGCATGCAGGCGTGGTCGGCTTCAAGCCCTCCTTCGGCGCCATTCCAGATGCCGCTGGTTTCCCCCACGCATTTCCGGGTATCCAGGTGATGGCGCCGATCGCGCGCACCGTCGACGACGCGGCGCTGATGTTCCGCGCGCTGTGCGGCCCCGATCCGCGCGATCCCGATTCCATGGGCTTTCAGTGCGCTGCGGCCGAGCCGCTGGACGGGCTTCGCATCGCGGTCAGCCCGCGCCTGGGCCTGGACACGCCGGTGGACGACGATGTCGCCGAGGCGTTCGAGGCAGCGGTGGCACGCCTGCGTGCGGCAGGGCTGCGCATCGCCCGGCAGGATCCGGTCTGGCCTGAAGGGGCCGGCGAGGCGGCCTTGATGCCGCTGCAGCATGTCGGGCTGGCCAATCTGTATGGCGAGGCCTGGCGACGCGACCCGGATCGTTTCGATCCGGACATCGCGCGGCAGATCGAGCGCGGCTTCGCCTGGAGCGGCGCCGAGGTAGCGCACGCCCGCGAAGCAAGCCGCCGCATCGGCCTGGCACTGGCGGCGTTCTTCACCGACCATGACCTGTTGCTGAGCCCGACCACGCCGTGCGTGGCCTGGCCCAACGACCGGCTCGGCCCCGAGCGGATCGGTGGCATCGTCGTCGAACCGCGGGCGCATGCCGTGTTCACGCCGTTCTTCAACCATGCCCAGGCGCCGGCGATCTCGGTCCCGTGCGGCACCGGGCGCGCCGGCCTGCCGGTCGGCTTGCAGATTGCCGGCCCGCGCGGCGCCGACTGGCGCGTACTGGCGGCTGCCCGGCTGGTCGAACAACTGCTGTCGGCCGGCTGAAACGGCCGCCGCCCGCGCCTGGCCAACCCGCGAATCCATTCCAAGACATCATGCGCATCCTTGTCCTGAATCCCAATACCAGCGAAGGCATCACGGCACGGCTGATGGCCGCCGGCAGCGATGCCGCCGCGCCCGGTACCGAACTCGTGCCGCTGACCGCGCCTCGCGGCGTGCCCTATATCGCCACGCGCGCCGAGGCGCAGATCGGCGGCGCGATCGCGCTGGAGATGCTTGCCGAGCATCATGCGAGCGTCGATGCGGCGATCATCGCGGCCTTCGGCGATCCGGGCCTGCTCGGCGCGCGCGAACTGTTCGATCTGCCAGTGGTCGGCATGGCCGAAGCCGCGATGCTGAGCGCCTGCATGCTGGGGCGGCGCTTTGCCATCGTCACCTTCGCTCGCGCACTGGGCCCGTGGTATGAGGAATGCGTCGACATGCACGGACTGCGCGGCCGGCTGGCCGGCATCCGCATGCTCGACGACGCGTTCGCGTCGGTATCGGACGTACAGGACGAGAAGGAAGCGTTGCTGGTGGCGCTGGCCAACCGCGCCGTCACCGAGGACGAGGCCGATGTGGTGATCCTTGCCGGTGCGCCGCTGGCCGGGCTGGCGGCGCGGGTGCGCGACCGCATCCCGGTGCCCGTGGTCGATCAGATGGCCGCTGCCGTCAAGCAGGCGGAGGGGCTGGTTGCGTTGAACACGCGCAAGGCGAGCGCCGGCACGTTCCGCCGGCCCGATGCCAAGCCCACGCAGGGCTTGCCCGATGCCCTCGCGGCGCGCATCGAGCACCGTTAGCCATCAGGCGTTAGGAGTTAGTGGTGGGGCCGCAGAAGGCGCCCGCTGCATCCGCGCCGCGCCGGGCTAGACGGAGGCGAACACCGCCTCCAGGTCGATCTCTTCGTCGGCCGGCGCGTCAAGGTGCAGCGTGCTCTCGACATGCGCCAGATGCTCGGTCATCAGCGTGGCCGCGCGCTCGCTGTCCCCGGCCTCGAGCGCATCGAGAATGTCGTCGTGTTCGTGATGGGGGCAGGACGGCACGCCCGGCGCATCGTACAGCGCGATGATCAGGCAGGTCAGCGAGCACAGCTCCCGCAGATACTTGCCGAGGTACTGGTTCTCCGACAGGTCGGCCAGGCGCGCATGGAATTCGCCGGACAGGCGGATGATCGTGCGCCGGTCGTTCTTGCGCCGCGCCTGCGCCTCGTCGCGGGTGATGGCGCGCAGCGGACGCAGGCGCTCCCGCGTCATGCCGCTCGCAAGGTCGCGCGCCAGTTCGGGCTCGATCAGCCGACGCGCATGCAGGACCTGGCGGGCCTCCTGTACGCTCGGGCTGGAGACGAAGGTGCCGCGGTTCGGATACACCGTCACCACGCCCTCGTGAGCGAGCTTGGTGAAGGCCAGCCGCACCTTGGTCCGGCTCACGCCGAACACGCTCGCGAGTTTCTCCTCCACCAGCTTGGTGCCGGGCGGCAGCCGATGCTCCCAGATCGCCACGAGGATGCGCTCGGCGATCTCCTCGACCTGGATGCCGGACACGGCCCTGCCGTCGTCCAGCGGTTCGGCCGGGCTGTCGGTGTCGAGGCGGACGGCTTTCGCTCGAGGCATGATGGGATCGGATACAGGCGGTTGAAGTGCCTATTGTACGGCGGCTGCAACGCGACTGTATATCGCTGCCGCTCCACCGGCCGCCGCAGCGGCCGTATGCCATCCCGCCTGGCCCTTACCGATTGACCGTCTTCGCGGGCATCGCCAGCACGAGCAGGCAGCTGCCCAACAGGCAGACGGCGAACAGGATCAGCCCGGCGCTGGGGCTGTTGAAGGTGTCCTTCATCCAGCCCAGCAGATACGTCGCCGCAAACCCGCCCAGATTGGCGATCGAGCAGGCCAGCGCAATCCCGGCCGCGGCGGCGGTGCCGCTCAGGAAGGTCGAAGGCAGGCACCAGAACACCGGGAAGGTTGCCACGATGCCGACGTTGGCGAGCGTCAGCAGGGCCAGCGTGGCGCCGGTGTGGCCCGTGACGAAGGTACTGGCGACCAGCCCGAAGGCGCCAAACAGCACCGGCACCACGATATGCCAACGGCGTTCCCGGGTGCGGTCCGAGTGGGCGCCGTTGATCAGCATGGCCACCACCGCCACGGCATGCGGAATCGCGGTCAGCAGGCCGATATGCAGCGGACTGGCGACGCCCGAATCGCGGATGATGGTCGGCATCCAGAAGCCGATCGAATACGTTCCCATCAGCAGGCACATGTCGATCACGCCGAGCATCCAGACCCGGCGGTCGGTGAAGGCAGCCCTGAGCGAGTGGTGGTTCTCGACCAGCACGTCGGCCTCGAGATTGCGTTGCAACGTGCGTTTCTCGTTGGCATCGAGCCATTTGGCCGAGTCGATATTGTCCGGCAGGTAGAAGAACACCATCACGCCGAGCAGCACCGAGGGCAGCGCCTCCAGGAAGAACAGCCATTGCCAGCCGGCATAGCCATGGACGCCGGAGAAGGCCGTCATGATCCAGCCCGAGATCGGACTGCCGATCATGCTCGCCAGCGGCAGCCCGATCATGAACAGCGCGATGATCTTGCTGCGCCGATGCGTGGGATACCAGTAGGTCAGGTACAGCAGCACACCGGGCAGGAAGCCCGCTTCGGCCGCGCCGAGCAGGAATCGCACGATATAGAACTGCGTGGGCGTGGTGACGAACATGGTGGCGCCCGACAGCAAGCCCCACGTCACCATGATGCGGGCGATCCACAGGCGCGCGCCAACCTTCTGCAGCACCAGGTTGCTGGGCACTTCGAACAGGATGTAGCCGACGAAGAACAGCCCGGCGCCCAGGCCGTAGACGGTCTCGCTGAACTTCAGGTCGTCCAGCATCTGCAGCTTGGCCAGGCCGACATTGATGCGGTCCAGATAGGCGGCCAGATAGCACAGACAGAAGAACGGAATCAGGCGCCATGTCACCTTGCGGTAGACATCCGGTTCCGTCGTTGGGGCCAGCACGCCGGCCGTTCCTTGAGGGTACTGATACGACATCTTCGCTCCTTGCTTGGTCTACCTTTGGGTGCTGGCGCCAACACCGTCCCCGCCTCGGCGTCGATGACGCAAGGTGCGGAGTCGGCATGACTGGGGTCCGATGCAGTGCGTGCTGCATCGTGATCGGGAATTCGTGGGCGGGCGCTGGTTGAGTGGCGGCGACCTCTTGGACCTTATTGCCCGCGATGCGAGCCATTGGCAGCGGTGGACGCCGTGGCGCGGATCCGCGCCACGGCTTCGCCCACGCCTTGCCAGGCCGCTTTGTCCGGCGCGAAACGGGCGCGCAGGTAATGCACCAGTTCGGCGACCTGCCGGTCGTCGAAGCTGTCGGCAAAGCCGGGCATATGGCCCAACGCATTCGATGGCGGCGCCGCAATGCCTTTGAGCACGGCCTGGATCACGTTGTCCGGCTTGTCGCCGTGCAGATTGGTGTTCAGGGCCAGCGACGGCTTGACGCCGAACATCGGCACGCCCTGCTCGGATTGATGACAGACCGCGCAGGCGCTCTGGTAGAGCCGGTCGGCGGGGCCGGTCATCGTGCGGGCCAACGTCGCGCTGCGCTGCTCCAGTGCACGCGCCTGCCGCTCCAGCGTGGCGGTATCCGGCGGCGGCGGGTTGAACGAGGCGACGTAGTGGGCGATTGCACGGACATCGCTCTCTGGCAATTGCCCCAGCTCTTCGACCACCGGCGCCATCGGTCCGGCCGCGGCGCCATGGCGCGGCGAGTAGCCCGTGCGCAGGTACTGGAACAGGTCTTCCTCGGTCCAGGGCACCGGCGCACGCGACAGCGAGGTCAATGCCGGCGCTTCCCACCCTTCGGCCTCGCCGCCGGTCAGGTATGCCCGGCCGCCCTTCTCTGCCCCGAAGGCATTGCGTGGCGAATGGCAGGCGCTGCAGTGGCCCAGCCCTTCGGCCAGATACGCACCGCGATTCCATTGCACGGAGCGCGACGGGTCGGGCTGGAAGGGCTCGTTGCGATGGAACAGCAGGTTCCAGCCCGCCATCAGCGGTCGCAGATTGAAGGGGAATGCCAGCTCGGTCTTTGGCGCCGGGGCACGCACCGGCTCGGCCGACATCAGGTACGCATACAGCGCGCGCATATCGCTCTCGCCGATCTTGGCGAAGGCGGTATAGGGAAAGGCGGGATACAGCCGGCGTCCGTCGCGATGGATGCCTTCGCGCATCGCACGCTCGAACGCGGCGTACGACCAGTTGCCGATGCCGGTGTCGACGTCGGGCGTGATATTGGTGCTGTAGATGGTGCCGAACGGCGTCTCGAGCGGCAGGCCGCCGGCATGCTTCGCGCCGTTGGGCGCGGTGTGGCAGACCGCGCAGTCGCCGGCCGCCGCCACCAGGCGGCCGCGTTCGATGGTTGCGGCGGAATAGAAGCCCGGCTCCGGCGGCGCGACCGGCGCGATCGCGGATCGCCATGGCATCGCGGTGGCGCACAGGCCGGCGATGGCCGCGCCGGCCGCGAGCAGCCAATTGCGTTTGTGCCCTGCCGGCCGGCGCTCGGCGCGCTCCCCCGCGAGCGCAAGGCGGACGCGTTCGCCGCTGAACGGCGGTTCGCGCAGCCGCACGCCGGTGGCGTCAAAGATCGCATTGGCGATCGCAGCGGCGGCGGGCAGGGTCGCGGCGGCACTGCCACGCAGACCCGCGGTCGTCGCCAGGCCGCCGACGACGCGGACCTCTGGGGCCGGCATGCCGACCGTCGCGGGCAGCGCGGGGGCGTCATGACCCGCTGCGGGCCAGCGATCGAACGACGGTGCTCCGGCCGTCAATCGCCGCGTCGCCTCGGCGATATCGTGTTCCAACGCCGGCGCAGCGTCCCGCGCGCTAAAGGGCGAAGGCGACGGCGTGGACGCGGCGCTGTCGTGACCGAGCGTGACCCGTGTCACGCTGACTTCGCCGCTGAACGCATCGACCTCGACGTCGGCGACCCACGCTGCCCAGCTCTGAGTCGGCCGCTCGCCTTCGGCATCGAGCACGCTGGCGTAGGCAAAGCCGCGCCCACGGCGCACCGCCGCCGACGCCTCGCGGGACGCAATGCGTTGCGCGGGCGCCTGCCATTCGGCCTGCCACTCGGCCTGCCGGGCCACCTGCCGGACCAGGGCCGCGCCGCGCTCGTCCTGCAGATGGTTCAGGCGCAGCGCGACCGGGTCGACGCCCGCCAGGGCAGCCGCCTCGTCCAGATGGGACTCGCGCGCAAATACCTGCGCGACGGCGCCTGCCAGGGGATGGATGGCGATGGCGGGCATCGTGCGTCCGGTGTCGGCCAATACCGCTTCGAGATGGTCGATCTGATACGGCGGCACCAGCCCGGCGCCATCGTCCCCGTCGACATCGGACACGGCGGACGGCGTACCGGTCTGGAGCGATGCCAGCGGCCGAGCCAGGTCGGGCATCGCCGTGGCCGTGACCTGGTAGGCGCAGATCGCGGCGGCATCGCCGTTTCGTTCGCTACCTGCGGTTGCGCTCGCGATGCGGGTCGTGATCCATCCCGCATCGTCGAATGCGGCTGCGTCGAAGCGGACCCGCACCGGTGCACCGACCGCCTGCGCCAGTAGCGCGGCATCGGCGGCGGCATGGTGGGACACGCTCGCCTGCGCCGCGCCGCCGGTCATATCCGCGATGTCTGCGCCGTCGTGCCAGCAGATCAGCGTGACGGCAGTCTCCGCAATCTCCAGCAACTTCGCCAGTTCGGCGCGCAGTGCACCGGGGCGGCTGTCCGGCAGCCAGACCCGCAGCTGGCCGTCGCGCCAGTCGGCGATCGCGGTGGCCTCGGGCGGGGAAATGCCGGCCAGCGGCCAGCGATAGTCCTGTTCGAGCCGCGAGCTCGCGGCGGCCAGCGCCGAGGCCGCATCGCCATGCGAGGCGAGGACACGACGCCGGCGCGGGGCCCGCTGGTCGGTACGCGCGCCGGCATCCGACCATACCGGCCGCAATGCCGCCGCCCCGGCAGCCGCCTGCGCGGGCGAGCGCGCCACCACGGCCAAGAAGCTGCCGCGCGAGACCACCGCGACCACATCGGCCACCGCGCGTGCCGCCTCGGCATCGAAGCGGCGCAGCGCCGCACCGTGCGGATGGCGTGGCCGGAGCACTTCGCCGAACAGGCATTGTTCGCGCGCGGGCGGTGGAACCAGCATCGTCCCGCCTGCTCCGTCGGCGATCTCGCCGCGGCCGGCACCCCATGCCAGATCGTTCATTGCGGCTCCGCCTGTTCGCCGGCCTGCCGCAGCAATAGCGCGGCGCGCTTTACCGCGCGGACGATCTCGACATGCGTGCCGCAGCGGCACAGGTTGAAGCGCAGCGCTTCGCGAATCTGCTCGTCGGTGGGATCGGGATGCATCGACAGGAAAGCCTTGGCGGTCATGATCATGCCGTTCAGGCAATAGCCGCACTGCGCCGCCTGTTCCTCGATAAAGGCTTGCTGCACCGGGTCCAGCCGCTCGCCGTGCGCGAGTCCTTCCAGCGTCGTCACCGCATGCCCCACCGCGGCCCTGACCGGCACCACGCAGGAACGCGCCGCGATGCCGTCGATCAGCACCGTGCAGGCCCCGCACTGGCCCAGCCCGCAGCCATACTTCGGCCCGTTGCATTCCAGGTCGTTGCGCAGGATATGGAGCAGCGGCGTAGCGGGGTCGGCGCAGACCGACCGTTCGGTGCGATTGACGTTCAGCGAGAGCTGGCTGGGGGGGCGGGACACGCTCATGGGGATGGCTTGGCTTGGGGCGGCAATGCGCGGTTGCCGCGCCTGCGGGATTCACTGTTCATCGCCGGCCGAACCGCGCCGGCGGGCCCGAAGACCCGCGCAAGGCCTGCGCTCAGGCCGCGGCGGTGGCGATCGCGGCGCGGCCTGCCGCCGGGGCGACAGCGGCCGGCTCGACCAACGGTACCTCGAACACATCGTAGCCGAAGCACCAGTCGGGATTCTCGTTGGTGCGCAGCCAGGTGTTCTCGTGCGAGACCCGCTGCACCTTGCTGGCGCGCTCGGCGCGGTTCGCCTCGTACAACGCAAAGGTCGTGCCGAAGTCGTCGAGCCCGGCCTGGACGAAGCAGCGCGTCAGCATCGCGGCGTCCTCGATCGCCATCGCCGCGCCCTGGGCCATATGCGGCTTCATCGGATGACAGGCATCGCCCAGCAGCACCAGACGGCCGCGGCTCCACAGCGGCAACGGGTCGCGCTCGAGCAGCGGCCACTTGGTGACCTCGACCGTGCCTTCGATCAACGACTGCACGCCCTGGTGCCAGCCATCGAACGCGGCACGCATCTCCTCGATGCTGCTCGGCAGCCAGCTCTTGCTCATGTCCCAGGTCGGCTCGGGCACGCCCGTCACGTAATAGATCTCGTCGAGCTTGCCCGTATCGAAGTAGACCATCATGTGGCGATCGTCGGACCACCACTTGGTGCAGCGCTCGTGCGTGAAGCCCTTGACGCGCGAGATCGGGAAGACCGCGCGGTGCGCGATATAGCCGGTGTACTTCGGCGGCTCGGCGCCCAGCAGCGTTTCGCGGATCTTCGAATTGACGCCGTCGGCGCCGATCACGATATCGGCCTCCTCGACGGTGCCGTCGGCAAAGCTCAGGCGCACCACATCGCCCAGATCCTCGACCTGGGTCAGCTTCTTGTCGAACAGCAGCGTGCCGGGCGCGACCGCGTCGGTCAGCAGCGCGTGGAAGTCGCCGCGATGCACGGTCAGATAGGTGGCGCCGTAATGGGACACCGCGTAGTCGCCCAGCGGGATCTGCGCGATCACCTCGCCGGTCTTCCAGTCGCGGCTGTACCAGTAGTCCGGATGGCAGCCCATCGCATTGAGTCCGTCCTCGATGCCGATCCTGCGCATGATCTTCATCACGTTGGGTCCGACATGGATGCCGGCGCCAAGCCGCGAGAACGCCGGGGCCTGTTCATACAGCCTGACGTTGAATCCCTCACGCTGCAGCAGCGCCGCCGCGGCCGTTCCTCCCAGTCCTGCACCGATCACGGCGATCCGAGGTTTGCCTTGCACGTTTTTCTCCTGGCCATCACTTCCATCAAACACTGTTCGCGCCGGCCGCGGCCAGCGATTGAAATTGAGTGTACACACCATATTTTTGTGCGTAAAGCGGGAATGCGGCGACTCGGTGTAATCCCTAGGTTCAGAAGTGAATCGAACACGTCACTGCGCCAAAAGCGGGAAATCATGCACCGCCCGCGCTTTCCATTCGTTGAGTACTTACTAAAATGGTGCATCCGGCACGGCGCTGGAAACGGTTGTCCTAATACAGTGTGTACACTACAATGGCCTGACACAGGCAAGACGGCTCGCCGTAGCGCCCCCCCTCTCTACTGACAAACGGAGTCGACAGTGCAGAAAGTCTTCCGGATCGGCCAGATCGTGCCGAGCTCCAACACCACCATGGAAACCGAGATCCCCGCGATGCTGGCGGCGCGCCAGCTGGTTCGGCCGGAACGCTTCACCTTCCATTCGAGCCGGATGCGGATGAAGACGGTCAGGAAGGAGGAGCTCGCCGCGATGGACGCCGAGTCGGACCGCTGCGCGGTCGAACTCAGCGATGCGCGGGTCGACGTGCTCGGCTACGCCTGCCTGGTGGCGATCATGTCGATGGGGCGCGGCTATCATCGCGTGTCGGAAGAACGGCTGCAGTCGCGCACCGCCGAGAACGACGGCACCGCGCCGGTGGTGACCAGCGCCGGCGCACTGGTCAACGCGCTGAAGGTCATCGGTGCCAGGCGCATTGCGCTGGTCGCCCCCTATATGAAGCCGCTGACCGAGCTGGTGGTCGACTACATCCAGAACGAGGGTTACGAGGTGGTCGACTGGCGCGCACTGGAGATACCGGACAACCTCGAAGTCGGACGCCACGATCCGAACCGGCTTCCGGACATCGTCGCGCAGATGAATACGCGCGACGTCGATGCCGTAGTGCTATCCGCCTGCGTGCAGATGCCTTCGCTGCCGGTGGTCCAGAAGGTCGAGGCGATGACCGGCAAGCCGGTGATCACCGCCGCGATCGCGACGACCTACGCGATGCTCAAAGCGCTGGACCTGGAGGCGGTGGTGCCGGGCGGCGGCACGCTGCTGTCGGGCGCGTACTGAGCGGGGGCCGTCATGACAGCGTCCTTTCCCTACGGCGGCAACGTCTTTGCCAACGGCATCCGCCAGCACTACCTGCGCTATGGCGGAACCGGCGAAGGCCGCGATGCGCGCGACCCGGTCATCGTCGTGCCCGGTATCACCAGCCCGGCGATCACCTGGGGCTTCGTCGGCGAACGCTTCGGCCGCCAGTTCGATACCTATGTGCTCGATGTACGCGGGCGCGGGCTGTCCGAGGCCGGCGACGCGCTCGACTACAGCCTCGATGCGCAGGCGGCCGACGTGATCGCCTTCGCCCAGGCGCTCGGCCTGCAGCGCTACAGCGTGGTCGGCCATTCGATGGGCGCGCGCATCGGCCTGCGGGCCGCACGCGCCAGGCCGGCCGGGCTGGTGCGACTGGCGATGATCGACCCGCCGGTGTCCGGCCCCGGCCGCCGTCCCTATCCCTCGCAACTGCCCTGGTATGTCGATTCGATCCGGCTGGCGCGCCGCGGCATCGATGTCGACGGCATGCGCACCTTCTGCCCGACCTGGACCGAGGCGCAGCTGCGGCTGCGCGCCGAATGGCTGCATACCTGCGACGAGCGCGCGGTGGTGGCCAGCTTCGACGGTTTCCACCAGGACGACGTGCATGCCGACATGCCGCATGTCGCCGTGCCGGCGCTGCTGATGGTCGCGGGCCGTGGCGATGTGATCCGGCCCGAGGATGTCGAGGAAATCCGCGGCCTGATGCCGCAGCTGCAGGTCGCGCGCGTGCCCGACGCCGGCCACATGATTCCCTGGGACGACGAGGCGGGTTTCTATCGCGCCTTCGGCGATTTCCTCGGCGCGCCGCTGCACGCATGAGCGCGCACCGACACCATTCACCGAGCAAGGAGAACGCATGCCGGTAAGCGATCATGATCTGACGCAAGCCTGGAAGCAGGTGCTGACGCTGTCGAAGCTGCAACCGGGCCAGAGCGTCACCGTGCTGACCAGCGCCGCCACGCATCCCCAGACGATGCGCACCGCGCTGCTGGCGGCCTCGTCGATGGGCGCCATCGTCAACCGGCTGGATCTGCCGCCGGTCAATGCCGAGAAAGCGCTGAGCCGCGATTCGCTGGCCTATCTCGGCACCACGCCGCTGACCGGCAATCCGGCCGCCATCGCCGCGCTCAAGGCGAGCGACCTGGTGCTCGACCTGATGACCCTGCTGTTCTCTCCGGAGCAGCACGAGATCCTCGCCACCGGCACCAGGATCCTGCTGGCGGTCGAGCCGCCCGAGGTGCTGGTGCGGCTGGTGCCGACCGAAGCGGACCGCACGCGCGTGCGCGCGGCCACCGCCCGCCTGTCGCGGGCGCGGGAGATGCATATCGTCTCCGACGCCGGCACCGACCTGCGCTGCGCGCTCGGCGAATTTCCCGCGATCAGCGAGTACGGCTTCGTCGACGAACCCGGACGCTGGGACCACTGGCCCAGCGGCTTCGTGCTGACCTGGCCCAACGAAGGCGGCACCAACGGCCGCATCGTGCTGGACCGCGGCGACATCCTGCTGCCGATGAAGTCCTATCTGCAGGCGCCGATCGATATCACGGTCGAGAACGGCTACGTCACGTCGATCGATGGCGAGCTCGATGCCGAGCTGCTGGCCGACTACATGGCCTCGTTCAACGACCCCGAAGCCTATGCGATGTCGCACATCGGCTGGGGCCTGCAGCCGCGGGCGCGCTGGTCCACGCTGGCGATGTACGACCGCGAGGCGACCATCGGCATGGACGCGCGGGCCTACGAGGGCAACTTCCTGTGCTCGTTCGGCCCGAACAACGAGGCCGGGGGCAGCCGCACCACCGCCTGCCACATCGACATTCCGGTGCGCCATTGCACCGTCCGCCTCGATGGCGAGACGGTGGTGGAGCGTGGCCGCGTGATGGATGGCGGCGCACCGATGCAACATGCATTCGACTATCGAAACGACGGAGCCTGACATGCAGGATGCAGTGTCGACGTACCAGCGCCAGGGCTTTGGCGCGACCATGGAGATCGCCGCGCCGTTCGGCCTGCTGATCATCGACTTCGTCAACGGCTTCGCCGATCCGGCGGTGTTCGGCGGCGGCAATATCGCCGAGGCGATCGCCAACACCGGGCCGCTGTTGGCCGCCGCGCGCGAACAGCGCTGGCCCATCGCGCATACGCGCATCGTCTTTGCGGACGACGACGCGGACCGCAATGTCTTCACGCAAAAGGTGCCGGGCATGCTGACGCTGAAGGAAGCCAGCCACAACAGCGCGATCGTGCCCGAGCTGGCGCCGCGCGACGGCGAACTGGTGGTGCGCAAGACCGTGCCGTCGGCGTTCTTCGGCACGTCGCTGGCGGCGTGGCTGGCGCACCGCGGCGTGCGCACGCTGCTGGTGGCAGGCTGCGTGACCAGCGGTTGCGTGCGCGCCAGCGTGGTCGACGCGATGTCGCACGGCTTGCGCCCGCTGGTGCTGTCCGACTGCGTCGGCGATCGCGCGTTGGGACCGCATCAGGCCAATCTGTTCGATATGGAACAGAAGTACGCCACCGTGATGCCGCGCGACGAGGCGCTGGCCGCGATCGCCGCGGCGCAGGACCGCTAGGGGCTGGAACGGCCGCCGGAGATCGCCGATGCGCCCCGCTTCAACTGGCCGCCGCCACGCGCGCGTTCTGCGCGTTCTGCGCGCTCTTGCGCGCCGGCTTGCGCGCGGCCTTGGCGGGGCGGGATGCCGCCGGCCCGTCCCCTGCGGGCTGCTCCGCGGCGATGGCGGGCCGGCAGACCGCGTTGAGCACAGTGTGCTGCATCACCTCGCGCCAGTGCTCCAGTGCGGGCTTGCTCATCATCGGCTCGCCGAGGAACGCGCTCAGCGTGTGGTGGTTGGAGTTGTAGAAGTAGCCCAGCGAGGCGATCACCAGATAGATGTCGCGGGCGCGCACCTCGGGCCGGAAGTGGCCGCCGGCCTTGCCGCGCTCGAGCACGCCGTCGAGCACCGACAGCGCATAGCTGGAGATTTCCTTGAGCCGGCCGGACTTCTTCGCGTGCCGGCCCTGGCTGATATTCTCGCTGGTCAGGATCGCGACGAACTCGGGGTGGTCCAGATAGTAGTGCCAGACGAAATCGGTCAGCTGCATCAGCGCGCGCACCGGATCGTCCGGATCGAGCTCCAGCGCCTGCTCGGCCTCGTTCAGCTGCGTGTAGATGGTCTCGAGCACTTCGACGAACAGCTTTTCCTTGCTGCCGAAGTAGTAGTAGATCATCCGGTCGTAGGTCTTGGCGAGCGACGAGATGCGCTCGACCCGTCCACCGTCGTAGCCGCGCTCGGCGAAGACCTTGATGGCCGCCTTGAGGATCTTGGCGCGCGTATCCTGGGCTTGCCGGGCCCGCGTGCCGGCCGCTGCCCTGGTTCTTGCCGTCGCGGTGGTCATGTCGTCGGTTGCGAGGATCTGGCGTTGCGAAGCTGCCAGTATAACTGTCGAAGGTACACGCAGCCGCACACCTTGCGGCCCATGCGAGACCATTGCCGCGCCATGGCGGCGCGCCCGCCATCGATGGGAAACGAAGCCGATGCCGATGCACGACGATGACTCTCCACGCGCCCTGAGAGCGGCGCTGTCGCAGGCCCGCGGCGTGCTGCTGATCACGCGCGCGGCACAGGCGGCGCCCAAACCCGCGCCCGGCCAGCCCGGCGCGGCATCCGACCATGTGCCCGCGCTTGCGGAGGTCTTCGTCGCCGTCTGCGCGGACGGCGAGGTGCTGGCCTTCAATGGCCACGTCGATCTGGGCACGGGCATCCGCACGGCGCTCGCGCAGATCGTCGCGGAAGAACTGGACGTGCCGCTCGCGTCGGTTCGCATGGTGCTCGGGCATACCGATGCCACGCCGAACCAGGGTCCGACCATTGCCAGCGCCACCATCCAGATATCGGCGCAGCCGCTGCGGCGGGCCGCGGCGCAGGCGCGCGCGTTCCTGCTGGCGCGGGCCGCCGAGCGCCTGGGTGCGGCGGTCGACAACCTCGTCGTCGAGCAGGGGCACGTCCGGGTCCATCAGGCGGGCAGCGATACACCGGCCGAAGCGGGCCTTCGCTACGGTGCGCTGCTTGGCGACGAACACATCGAACTGACGCTCGCCGACCAGGTCGCGACCAAACCGGCGAGCGCCTATCGCGTGGTCGGCAAGGCCGCGCCGCGCGTCGATATTCCGGCCAAGGCCACCGGCGCGCTGACTTTCGTCCATGACGTGCGCGTGCGCGGCATGCTGCATGGCCGCGTGATCCGTCCCCCGTATGCGGGACGCGATGCCGGCGACTTCGTCTGCCGCAGCCTGATCTCGGTGGACCGGGACTCGATCCGCGATGTGCCGGGCGTGATCGATGTGGTGACGATCGGCGATTTCGTCGGCGTGGTCGCGCAGCGCGAGGAGCAGGCCATCGAAGCGGCCCGCCGGCTGCGCGTGCATTGGCGCGCCGCGCCGCCATTGCCGCCGCTGGACGATCCCGAGCCCGCGCTGCGTGCCAATCCCGCCAAACGGCGCGAGCTGCGCGCGGACGGCGAGCGCGGGCAGGCGCGGGCGCAGGCCGCCACCACCCTGGAGCGCAGCTATGTATGGCCCTATCAGATGCACGCGTCGATCGGCCCCTCCTGCGGTGTGGCGCACTGGCGCGAAGATGGAGACAACGAAGGGCGACAGGACGCGGGCGGCAGCGCCCTGACGGTCTGGTCGGGCACGCAGAATCCCCATGTGCTGCGCATCGACCTGTCGCGCCTGACCGGCCTCGACGAGGGCCGGATCGAAATCGTGCGGATGGAAGCGGCCGGCTGCTATGGCCGCAACTGCGCGGACGACGTCTGCGCCGACGCCGTGCTGCTGTCGCGCGCGGTGGGCCGGCCGGTGCGCGTGCAGCTCTCGCGCGAGCAGGAACATCTGTGGGAGCCCAAGGGCGCCGCGCAGCTGATGGACGTGCAGGGCGCACTCGGCGCCGATGGCGCGCTGCTGGGCTACGACTTCGTCAGCCGCTATCCGTCGAACGACGCGCCGACGCTGGCGCTGCTGCTGACCGGCAGGATCGACCCGGCGCCGCGCACGCTGGAAATGGGCGACCGCACCGCGGTGCCGCCCTACGGCTACGCGCACACGCACATCGCCTGCGACGATACGCCGGCCATCGTCCGCGCCGCCTGGCTGCGCGGCGTGTCGGCGCTGCCCAATACCTTCGCGCACGAGTCCTTCATCGACGAACTGGCACACGAGGCGGGTGCGGACCCGCTGGCGTTCCGGCTGCGGCACCTTGGCGACGAACGTGCGGCGCAGTTGCTGCGCGCGGTCGCGAAAGAAGCGCTCTGGCGCGAGGGCGAACGCGGCACGCGCGGCATTCCCGATGCCGACGGCAGGCTGCGCGGCCGCGGCATCGCCTATGCCCGCTATATCCACAGCAAGTTTCCTGGCTTCGGAGCGGCGTGGTCGGCCTGGGTCGTCGATCTGGAGGTCGAGCCCGACAGCGGCAGCATCCGCGTGCTGCGCGTGGTGGTCGGCCAGGACACCGGCATGATGGTCAACCCCGACGGCGTCCGCCATCAGGTGCATGGCAATGTGGTGCAGACCCTCAGCCGCTCGCTGAAGGAGCAGGTGCGCTTCGACGCCGATGGCGTGGCGAGCCGCGAATGGGGCAGCTATCCGTTGCTGACCTTCCCGGAGCTGCCGCCGATCGAGGTGGTACTGATGCCGCGCCAGGACGAGGCGCCGCTGGGCGCCGGCGAGTCCGCCTCGCTGCCGGGCGCGCCGGCCCTGGCCAATGCGCTGTTCGACGCCACCGGCCTGCGGCTGCGGCGGCCGCCGTTTACGCCGGAATCGGTCCGCGCGGCGTTGGCCGAAGCGGAAGGGAAATTGTCGCCATCGCGAACGCAGCGGCCCAGTGTCTCTGCGCTTGTCGGCTGAACAAGCCGCTGGGTTCCCGCGTTCGCGGGAACGACAGCCTTTGCGTTCGGACGCTACGCCCCCGGCTCACGCTCGTCGAACTCGCTCATCTTCTTGAGCAGATAGGTGATGGCGACGCGTTCGGCCGGGTTCAGGTCGCCGAAGGTCTGTTCGGTGATCTGGTGCGCGAAGGGAATGGTCTCGTCGATCAGCGCCAATCCGGCCGGCGTGACGGTGACCACCACCTTGCGCCGGTCGCTGGGGTCGTGCGACACCGCGATCAGCTCGCGCGCCTTCAGCCGCTCGATGATGCCGCGCACCGTGGCCTGGTCGATCGCCGTGGCGCGCACGATCTCGCTGAGCGAGCATGACTGCCGTTCCTTGACCGCACACAGCACGACAAACTGCGCCGCGGTCAGCTGCGAATCGGGAATGGTCTGCTGGAAGATCGCGACATGCCGCTGATAGGCCCGCCGCAACAGGTGGCCGACCTGATCGGTGAAATCGTAGGATGGGGCCGGCGTCTTGTTCTTGTTGGATGACGAGGTGGGCACTTTGCGTGGCGGCATGGGAAAGAATGTTGCGCAGAGTATATCGGCCACGGCCTCGATACGGGGCCTTCGCCGCCGCTTTCCGCGCCGCCGTCGCGGGCATTTCGCAGGCATTTCCACCGATCTCCGGCCGATTTGACCGTCCGTGCGCAGGCGCGCAGTATCATGGGGCCTTCCACACGACGCAGCACCCCCACACCGCTCTCATGTCAGCCGTCATCCCGGGGCATCTGGCCAAGCCCGATACCTCCCACATGGTCCGCTTCTACGACGAGGATTCGATCCTTCTGGCGGACGTGCGCGAGTTCGCCGACGAGGCCTTGCGCTGCGGCGGCAGCGCGATCCTGATCGCCACCGAGGAGCATCTGGACGCCCTGCTGCCGCTGCTGCGCGGCCTGGGTCCCGGACGCGGCGACCGCCCCTGGTACACCGGCAATCTGGTCACGCTGCCGGCGCAGGCGACGCTGGACCGCTTCATGGTCGACGGATGGCCCGACGAGCAGCGCTTCCTGGCAAGCGTGGGCGAGCTGGTTGCCGCCGAAGCGCGGCGCGCTCCGCCGTTGCACGCCTTCGGCGAGATGGTGGCGCTGCTGTGCGAGCAGGGCATGCACGACGCCGCGCTGCGGCTCGAGGAACTGTGGAACGATCTGATCCGGCGCCACGGCTTCAAGCTGCTGTGCGCGTACCCGCATCGCGTGTTCGCCAGCGCCGAGCAGGCGCGGCACTTCCGCTGCGTCTGCGACGTGCACACCCACTTCTACGCCACCGCGGCCGGCAAACCGCCGGACATCGCCGACGGCGCCCTGCGCGCCGCGGTATGGCAGCAGAAGGCGCTGGCGCTGGAGAACGAAGTCAAGCGCCTGCGCGAGGCCGAAGCCACGTTGCGCCGGCGCGAGATCGAGCTGACCGACTTCCTCGACAACGCCGCCGAGGGCGTGCACCGCGTGGCGGCCGACGGCACCATCCTGTGGGCCAACCAGGCCGAACTGGAGATGCTCGGCTATCGCTACGACGAGTATGTGGGGCGGCCGATCACCGACTTCCACGTCGACGCCCCGGTCATCGAACACATTCTGGAGAGCCTGAAGGCGGGCGAGACGCTGTACGACCAGCCCGCCCGGCTGCGCTGCAAGGACGGCAGCATCAAGCCGGTGCTGATCCACTCGAACGGCTGCTTCGAGGACGGCAAGCTGCGCTACACGCGCTGCTTCACGCGCGACGCCAGCGACCGCGTCGCGCGCGAGATCGCCGAGCAGCAGCGCGAACGCCTGCTGCGCGAACTGGAGCGCGCCAGCCAGGCCAAGGACGAGTTCCTGGCGATGCTGGGGCACGAGTTGCGCAATCCGCTGTCGCCGATCGTGACCGCGCTGCAGCTGATGCGCCTGCGCGGTTCCACCGAGACCCAACGCGAGCGGGCCATCATCGAGCGCCAGGTCGATCATCTGGTGCGGCTGATCGACGATCTGCTCGACGTCTCGCGCATCACGCGCGGCAATATCGAGCTGAAGGTCGAGACGGTGCAGCTCGTCGACGTGCTGACCAAGGCCGTCGAGATGGCAAGCCGGCTGCTGGAGCAGCGCAGCCATCGGCTGATCCTGGATGTCGATCGCACGCTGGTCTGGCAGGGCGACCCCGTGCGCCTGGCGCAGGCGGTCGCCAATCTGCTGACCAATGCCGCGCGCTATACCGATATCGGCGGCGAGATCCAGCTGTCGGCACGGCGCGATGGCAAAGCCAGCGAGGATAGCGGCGGCGGCAACGGCAACGTTGAGCGCAGCGAGGGCACCATCGTGATCCAGGTGCGCGACAACGGCATCGGCATCGGCGTCGAGATGCTGCCCCATCTGTTCGACCTGTTCTATCAGGGGCCGCGCAAGATCGACCGCCAGGAGGGCGGGCTGGGCATCGGCCTGGCGCTGGTCAAGAACCTGGTCGAGCTGCACGGCGGCAGCGTCGCGGCGACCAGCGAAGGACCCGGTCGGGGCAGCGAATTCACGATCCGGCTGCCGGCGCTCGCCCGGCCCGAACTGGTCGCCGCCGCGCACCGCGAGGAACCGCCCGCCGTGGTGGCCGCCGGCGATGCGCGCCGCGTGCTGCTGGTCGACGACAACGTCGATTCGGTGCAGGCGCTGGCCCAGCTGCTGACGGCCTACGGCCACCAGGTCGAAGTGGTCTACGACCCGGTCTCCGCCCTGCGCGTCGTCGAACGCTTCGCGCCCGATGTCGCGGTGCTCGACATCGGCCTGCCGGTGATGGACGGCTACGAGCTGGTGCACCGGCTGCGCGAGGCGCTGGGCGAGCACCCGTGCCGCTTCGTCGCGCTGACCGGTTACGGGCAGGACACCGACCGGGATCGGAGCAAGGCCGCCGGCTTCGGCCAGCATCTGGTCAAGCCCGTCAGCCCCGACGCGCTGCTGCGGCTGATCGAGGACACCGGGCGTTGACGCCCCTGCACGCTCCCGACAACATCCAGGCCGCCGTCGTTCCGGCGCAAGCGGGAATCCAGTGTCATTGGGAGCCGCTGGGTCCCCGCCTTCGGGGGACGACAAGGCTCGCCGCTGACTGGAGTCCGGCTTCCTAGACGGCGAGATAGTTGCGCCGCACCTCGTCGTTGGTCGCCAGTTCCGCCATGGTGCCGTGATAGCGGATATGGCCGTTCTCCAGCACGTAGGCGCGATCGCTGACCAGTTCGGCGAAATGCAGGTTCTGCTCGGACAGCAGGATCGCCATGCCCTCGCGCTTGAGCGCCAGGATCATGTTGGCCATCTGCTCGACGATCACCGGCGCCACGCCTTCGGACGGCTCGTCGAGCAGCACCAGATAGGGATTGCCCATCAGCGTGCGCGACACCGTCAGCATCTGCTGCTCGCCGCCGCTCATCTGGCCGCCCGGACGGTGCGGCATCTCCCCCAGATTGGGAAATAGCGAGAACAGCTTCTGCGGCGTCCATTCGACCGCATCCGGACGCGGCGGCTGCTTGCCGATCTCGAGATTCTCCATCACCGTCAGGTCGGTGAAGATGCGCCGGTCCTCGGGCACGAAACCCATGCCCATGCGGCTGATCTGGTACGGCTTGGCGCGCGCCAGGTCGCGGCCGCGGAAGCGGATGCTGCCGTGCGCACGCTCGAGCAATCCCATCAGCGCCTTCATCGTGGTCGACTTGCCGGCGCCGTTGCGGCCCATCAGCGCGACCACCTCGCCGCGCCGCACTTCCAGCCCGACATCGAACAGGATATGCGCGCGGCCATAGAAGGCGTTCAGGCCGCTCACTTCCAACAGCGTGTCGGCGTTCATGCCGAGCCCTCCTGCGTCTGTACCGATCCGCGCCGGCCGGCCTGGGTTTCGAAGGTCTTGCCGGTGCCGAAATACACCTCGCGCACCTTCGGATCGTTGCGGATCGCCTCGCCATCGCCCTCGGCGATCAGCTGGCCGCGCGCCAGCACGATCATCCGGTCCGCATAGGCAAACACGACATCCATGCTGTGCTCGGTAAACAGCACCGACAGCTGGTGCCGCACGACCAGCTGCCTGGTCAGCGCCATCAGTGCCCGGCGCTCCTCAGGCGCCATGCCGGCGGTCGGCTCGTCCATCAGCAGCAGCCGGGGGCGGTTGGCCAGCGCGATCGCGAGCTCCACGCGCTTGACGTCGCCATAGGCCAGCACGCCGCAGGCGCGCCGGGCCTGGCTTGCCATGCCGACCTGCTCGAGCAGCGCCATCGCTTCGTCGCGATGGTGCTCGCGCACCGGGCGCCACAGCTGGAACAGCTTGCGCTCGCGCGACAGGATCGCCATCTGCACGTTCTCGACCACCGTCATCGAGCCGAAGGTCGCGGCGATCTGGAAGGTCCGGCCAACGCCGAGCCGCCAGATATCGCGCGGCCGCATGCCGGCGATCTCGTGCCCGTCGAAGCGGATCGAGCCCTGGTCCGGCTTGAGCTGGCCATTCAGCATGTTGAAGCAGGTCGATTTGCCGGCGCCGTTCGGGCCGAGCAGCGCCAGCAGCTGGCCGGCGGGCAGGTCGAACGACACGTCGCTGACCGCCTTGACGCCGCCGAACGCCTTGCCCAGATGTCTGACTTGCAGCAGCGTCATGCCGGCTCCTTCAGCGAAGGGGATTGCCACGACGAGGAGGCGGGGACCGTTGCGCCGGCCGCCGGTTCGGTCTCGGCCGGCTCGGTCCCGCGCCCGAAACGCTTGCGCAGCGAGCCGACGATGCCCGCCGGGAACAGGATCACCAGCAGCAGCATGGTGGCGCCCAGCAGCGCTCGCCAGTAATCGGTTTCGCGCGCGATGGTGTCCTGCAGCCAGGTGAACACCGACGCGCCGACCAGCGGCCCGGCCAGCGTCTGCACGCCGCCGAGCAGCACCATCACCAGGCCGTCGACCGAGCGGCTGACGCTGATCGCCTCGGGCGAGATGCTGCCCTTCGAGTAGGCGAACAGCACGCCCGCCATGCCGCAGAACAGGCCCGCGATGGCAAAGGCCACCCACTGCACGCGCTTGACGTCGATGCCGATCGCCTCGGCACGCAGCGCCGAATCGCGGCCGGCGCGCATCGCGTAGCCGAACGGGGCGAACAGCACCCGGCGCAGCGCCAGCACGCACAGGCAGCACAGCCCCATGGTCAGGTAGTAGAACGCGGTCGGCGAGGACAGCCAGGCGGCCGGCCACACGCCCAGCAGGCCGTTGCTGCCGCCGGTGAAGCCGTCCCACTGGTAGATCACCGACCAGACGATCTGCGCAAAGGCCAGCGTCAGCATCGCCAGATAGGTGCCGGACAGCCGCACGCAGAACCACCCGAACACCACCGCGCCGGCGCAGGCGACCAGCGGTGCGAGCAGCAGCGTGGCCTCCATCGGCAGTTGCCATTTGGTCAGCAGCAGCGCGGCCGCATAGGCGCCCAGGCCGAAGTAGGCGGCATGGCCGAACGAATGCAGGCCGCCCGGTCCCATGATGAAGTGCAGGCTGGCGGCGAACAGCACCGCAATCAGGATCTCGACCAGCAGCACCGTCAGATACGGATAGGACTGCGCCAGCAGCGGCACCAGCAGCAGCGCCGCGACGGTCAGCGCGCCGGCGAGCTTGACCGCCGTGCCGGGGGCGCGCAATGGCGCCTCCAGCTCGGCGCCATTGCGCGACGGCGCCTGCGGCTTGCCGAGCAGGCCCCATGGGCGTACCACCAGGATCACCGCCATCACCAGGAATTCGACCACCAGCGTCATCCTGGTCAGCGCGATCTCGACGCCGCCGAACGACACCGTGCCGAGCGCGATGCACAGCGCCTTGATCTCGGCGATCAGCAGCGCGGCGAGGAATGCGCCGGGAATCGAGCCCATGCCGCCGACCACCACCACCACGAAGGCGTTGCCGATGGTCTCCAGATCCAGCGCGAGGTTGGCCGGGACGCGCGGACCCTGCAGCGCGCCGGCCAGCCCGGCGAGGAAACAGCCCAGCGCAAACACGCCGGTAAACAGCCAGGCCTGGTTGATGCCGAGCGCGCCGACCATCTCGCGGTCCTGCGTCGCCGCGCGCAGCAGCGTGCCCCAGCGCGTGCGCGTCAGCAGCAGCCACAGCAGGCCGAGCACCAGCGGGCCGATCGCGATCAGCACCAGGTCGTATTGCGGGAAACGCTGGCCCAGTATTTCCACCGCGCCGCTCAGGCCCGGCGCGCGCGGGCCGAACAGGTCCTCTGGCCCCCAGACGAACAGCGCCGCATCCTTGATCACCAGCACCAGCGCGAAGGTCGCCAGCAGCTGGAACAGCTCTGGCGCCTGATAGATGCGCCGCAGGATCACGCATTCGACCAGCGCGCCGATCGCGGCGACCACCAGCGCCGACACCAGCACGCCGGCCCAGAAGCCCGCGGCGGTCTCGCCGATGCGGCTGACCACCGTGTAGGACAGATAGATGCCCAGCATGAAGAACGAGCCGTGCGCGAAATTGACGATGCGCGTGACGCCGAAGATCAGCGACAGCCCGGCGGCCACCAGGAACATCGTCGAGGCTTCGGCCAGTCCGTTCAGCAACTGGACCAGCAAGCTTGTCAGTGTCATGTGTCGACTCCAGCCGGGACGCGCCGGCCTGATTGCATCGGACTTATTGCGCCGGCCGCATCGCCTTGACTTCGGCGTCGCTGGGCTGGACCTTGGCGCCGTCCACGTAGACGAACGAAGTCATCACGCCCTTGCCGTCGCGCACGCCGGTGCGGCCGACGTAGGCGCCCATGGTCGATTGATGGTCCTGCGGACGGTAGACGATCTGCCCCATCGGCGTGTCGACGCGCAGGCCGGAGAAGGCCGCCGCCAGCTTGTTGCTGTCGGTGGTGCCGGCCTTCTGCAGCCCGGCCGCGATCGACTTGACCGCGGCGTAGCCGACCACCGAGCCGACACGCGGCGTGTCGTTGAATTTCTTGCGATAGGCCGCGACGAACTTCTTGTTCTCGGGCGTATCGATCGCGTACCACGGGTAGCCCGTGACCACCCAGTTGTTCGGCGCCTCGCCGCGCAGCGGATCGAGGTATTCGGGTTCGCCGGTCAGCAGCGACACCACCTCGCGTCCCTCGAACAGCCCGCGCGTATTGCCCTCGCGCACGAACTTGCCGAGGTCGGCGGCGAACAGCACGTTGAAGATCGCATCGGGCTTGGCATCCGCCAGCGCCTGCACCACCGAGCCGGCGTCGACCTTGCCCAGCGGCGGCGCCTGCTCGGCGACGAATTCGACATCGGGCTGCGCCTGCTTGAGCAGCTTCTTGAAAGTGGCAACTGCCGACTGGCCGTACTCGTAATTGGGATAGACGATGGCCCAGCGCTTCTTCTTGAGCTTGGCCGCCTCGGGCACCAGCATCGCGACCTGCATATAGGTCGACGGGCGCAGCCGGTAGGTGTACTGGTTGCCGTTCTGCCAGACGATCTTGTCGGTCAGCGGCTCGGCGGCCAGGAAGAACACGCGCCGCTGCTTGGCATAGTCGGTCAGCGCCAAACCGGTATTGGACAGGAAACCACCGAACAGCAGCGCGACGCGCTCGCGCGCCACCAGTTCCTCGGCCACCCGCACGGAATCGCCGGGATTGCCGTTATCGTCGCGCGACACCACCTCCAGCTTCTTGCCCAGCACGCCGCCGGCCGCATTGACCTCCTCGACCGCCATCTCCCAGCCGCGCTTGTACGGCTCGAGGAACGCCGGCTGCGCCTTGTAGCTGTTGATCTCGCCGATCTTGATGGTGTTCTGCGCCAGCGCCGCGGCGCTGCCGAGCAGCGCCGACACGGTGACTGCCATGGCGGCGGTCGCGCGGCGCAGTCGTCGTTGGGGGCGGATTCGGTTGTGCATCGTTCTTCCTTTGCTGAAGCGAGTCGTTCGGATGGCGGGAATGGACGGTGGAACGGCAAGGCACCCGGCCGGCACGGCACTGGTGCGCACCGCCGGCCCGGGCGGTGCGCCGCGCACTGTTTTCATTCAGGATTCACTACATAAACTGCGACGGCCCGGTTGACGCAAGGAACGGGCCAGCGCCTGCCCATGCCAAACCGTGCAAGCATGCCACGCCGAGCGGCTGCGCGCTCGTCCGCAGCCGGTACGCCGGCCGCGGCGCGTCGGGGCATCGCCTTTGATGTAGTGTTTACCGAATGGACGTTCAGTATGTACTACATCAAAGCGGGTGGAAATCAGGGTGTTCACGGGAATGGCACCGGGCGGGCGCGGTGCAGGGCAGGCGGGCGGCAAGGCAGGCAGCGAAGGGGACAGCGGTGGCGGGCAGCAAAGCGACGCGGAAATTCAGCCGTCTGCGAAAAGCCGGCCGGGATCAGCCCCTCGCGCGCAGCAGATCCACATAGGCAGTCGGCACCAGCTGGCTGGCATCGATGCCGAGCTTGCCCAGCAACGCATGCGCCTCGGCCACCCCGTGCTCGGCCGCTTCGCCGTCGCGCAGCACCACCTCCAGTTCGAGGAAGTCGCCCAGTCCCTCCACGCGGTCCAGATGCACGCGCGTACGGCCGACCAGGAACAGGATGCGGGCCTTGCGCACGCGCCCCGCCTCACCGTAAGCGGCAGACAGCGCGGCGCGCAGCTGGTCCGGCTCGGCGGTCGGCACGATCTGATAGTGGCTTGGCCTGGGACCGCTGCCGTCGGCGCGGCGATAGAAGATCAGCTCCCCCCGTCCCGATGGAAACGCGCGCAGCTTGAGGCGGCCGTTGCCGCAATGGAAGAAGGTGTCGTCCTGCTGCAGCAGCTCGGGACCGTGGTCGGCCAGTTCGGCCGCGAGGGGCGCCAGGGCGTCGCGATCGTCGACGCGGGCCTTGATTTCGATATTGGTCGGCATGGGGCGACGATGGTAGCACGCTGCCCGCGCGCCCCGACCCACGCGCTCAGTCGTTCGCGGCCTGCTCGACGGCCAGTGCCAGCGCGTCTTCCAGCCGGTCGTTGCCCCAGAACATCTGCTCGCCGACGAAGAAGGTCGGCGCGCCGAAGACGCCCCGGTGCAGGGCCCGTTCGGTCTGCGCGCGCAGGGCCTCCTTGTTCTGCCGCAGCACCGCGGCCGACAGCAGCGCGTCGGCCGGCAGACCGAGTTCGGCCAGGGCCTCGCCGACCGCTTCCGGGTTATCGATATCGCGGTCCTGCGCGAAATTCATCTGCATGATGCGGCGGCAGTAGGCGCCGATCCAGGGTTCCTGCGCACCGAGCAGCGCCACCCGCATCGGCAGCAGCGCCCGGCGCGGGAACTGGCTCGGCTGCCGCCACGGCAAGCCGTATTTGGCGCACTGGCGGGCCGTGTCGATCATCGCGTAGGCGCCCTTGGCGCGCTGCACCACGAAGGGCGAACCCTGCCAGCTATGCGCGGCGAACACCGGGCCGAGCAGAAAGGGCTTCCACGCCAGCGCGACGCCATGCCGGGCCGCGAGCGGCTCGATCCGCATCGCGCTCAGGTAGCTGTAATTGCTGCCGAACTCGAACCAGAACTCCAGGGTGGGCGGGGGTGCGGCGGACATCGTGTCTCCTCGTTGCTGCAACGACGCCACGATGATCGCGCGGCGCCAAGTGCCGCTCAAGCGCGGCGTGGGCATGGCCACCATGCCGGTGCGGCATGCCGCGGCGCACAAGCGGTGCACAAGCGGTGCACAAGCGGTGCACAAGCGACGCCGCAGCTGTGGCACGGCCGCCGCCCGGAGTGTCGTCCCTTTCCTACAGGCAATTCAGCCCCGGGCCGAATCGACGCCGCGGCGCGCGGGCCTAAGCTGGACCCATCAGGCGGCAACCACGCCGCTCAGGAGATCATCATGTGGAAGCTGATAGCAACGCTCGTTGCGGCGGGCGCGATGACCATCTCGATGCAGGGCTGTACGTTGGGCGGCGCCGTTGCCGGCGGCGCGGTCGGCCACGAAGTCACTGACGGCAGCCCGTGGGGCACCATCGGCGGCGCCGCGGTCGGCGGCTATATCGGCCACGAGCTCGGCAAGGACTGACGGGGGACTTCGTCATTCCCGCGAAGGCGGGATTCCGGCGTCTGCCGAAGCCGCTGCGTCCCCGCGTTCGCGGGGATGACCACGTATGCCGGTCATGGCAACGCCCCGAGGCCGGCGAGCGCCTGACCTCCCGTCGGGCTCAGCCGGACCGCCGATCCGGACTGTCGATCCGGACTGTCGATCCGGAGTGTCGATCCGGAGTGTCGATCAATACCGCGGCCGTTCCGCGCTGCGCGCCACCACCGCATTGCCGGCGATCAATTCGCCCAGCAGCGCCAGCGAGGCGCGACCGCTGGTGCGGTACGGATCGAACTCCGCGCGCGGGAAGTACTTCAGCAGCGTGGCGGTATTGATGCGGCCGGTATTGACCAGCCCCATCGCCCAGCCGGCAAATTCCCGTTCGACGATTTCCTCGTAGTGCAACAGCACCACGTCCTCGTGCCGCGGGTCCTGTGCGATCCGGTGATACAGCGCTGACACCTCGGCGCGGGCGCCTTCGAGCGCCTGCAGGAACACGCCGTTGCCGTAGCACAGCACCCCGGTGATGCCTTGTGCCGGGTTGCGCTCGATGCTGGTGGCAACGATGGTATCGACCAGATCCTCGTCCGCGGGCTGGCGGGCGCGGCTCGCATAAAGCAGACGAACTAGCATGATGGCCTCCTTCAGCCGCGGTTCAGATTGAGCAGGGTCAGGAATTCGCGGCGCAGACTGTCGTTCTTCAGGAAGGAGCCGCGCATCACGCTGTTGGTCATCTTGGCGTCGGTATCGCGCACGCCGCGCCAGTGCATGCAGAAGTGCTCGGCCTCCATCACGATGGCCAGGCCGTCCGGATTCATCTTCTGCTGCAGCAGGTCCGCCATCTGGCTGACCGCTTCTTCCTGGATCTGCGGCCGGCACATGATCCATTCGGCCAGCCGCGCATACTTGGACAGGCCGATCAGGTTCGAATGCTGGTTCGGCATCACGCCCACCCACAGCTTGCCGATGATCGGGCACAGATGGTGCGAACAAGCGCTGCGCACGCGAATCGGGCCGACGATCATCAGCTCGCTGAGCTGCTCGACATTGGGGAATTCGGTCACGCTGGGCGCATGCTGATAGCGGCCGGCAAAGATTTCCTTCAGGTACATCTTGGCGACGCGGCGCGCAGTTTCCTGCGTGTTGTGATCGTTGTCGACATCGATCACCAGGCTGCGCAGCACGTCCGCCAGCCGGCTCTCGACCTCCTTGGACAACTGGTCGAGCTCGCCCGGCTCGATGAAGCGCGAGATGTTGTCGTTGGCGTGAAAGCGCTGGCGCGCGGCGACAAGCCGGGCGCGGATGCGCTCCGACACCGGCTGCTCGATGACGTGGCCGCGCGAGTCGGCCGCGGTGGTCGCCGAGACGGCGGCCCCTTGCCGTTTCGGAGCGGAATCGCTGTTGGTCATGCCGTTTCCCGAGTTGAAGGACATTGGCCCGACTATAGGGGGACGGCACAGTGGGGGCAAGCGCGTCCCCTGCGGCCCTTCCTGCGTAAAAATGTGACGAGTGCTACATTAACGCCAATCGTCTTACCGCTTTCCCTCCGCTTTTCCGGTCACCGTATTCGCCCATGGAGCGCCGCATGAACCCGTCCCGTTTTGCCCTGCCGCGTCGTATTCTCCCTCTCGCCCTGGCCGCCGCGATGTCGTGCGCGGCGCTGGCCAGCGCGCCGGCCCATGCGCAGGGCATGCCGGCGCAGCAGCAGAGCCAGGTGCCGGGGTATTACCGGATGATGCTCGGCCAGTTCGAGATCACGGCGCTGTATGACGGCTATATCGACATCGACCCCAAGCTGCTGCGCAACACCAGTGCACGCGAGGTGCAAACCCTGCTGGCCCGCATGTTCGTGGAGTCGACACCGGGCGTGCAGACCGCGGTCAACGGATTCCTGATCCATACCGGCAAGAACCTGGTGCTGATCGACACCGGCGCCGGCGCCTGCTTCGGCCCCACCATGGGCAAGATCGTCGACAACATTCGCGCAGCCGGCTATGACCCGATGCAGGTCGACACCGTGCTGCTGACTCATCTGCATGGCGACCACGCCTGCGGTCTCACTCTCGACGGCAAGCCGGTGTTTCCGACCGCGACGGTCTATGCGTCCCAGATCGACGCCGACTACTGGCTGTCTCAGGACATCGCCGACAAGGCCCCGGCCGAGGCCCAGCCGTACTTCAAGATGGCGCGCGATGCCGTCGCTCCCTATCAGGCGGGCGGGCGCTTCCGTACCTTCAAGGCCGGCGACGAACTGGTGCCGGGCATCGACGCGGTGGCCGCGTATGGCCACACCCCCGGCCATACCGGCTATCTGCTGCGCTCGGCAAAGAACGGCAAGGCGCAGAGCCTGCTGGTGTGGGGCGACATCGTGCACAGCCACGCGGTGCAATTCCGCCGGCCGGACGTGGCGATCGAGTTCGACGTCGACAGCCGCGCCGCCGTGCGCACGCGCAAGCGCCTGTTCAACGACGCCGCGCGCAACAAGCTGTGGGTTGCGGGCATGCATCTGCCCTTCCCCGGCATCGGGCACGTTCGGGCCGACGGCAACGGCTATACCTGGGTGCCGGTCGAGTTCGGGCCGATCCGCACTGACCGCTGATCCCGCTACCGATCGCGCTACCGATCGCGCTACCGAGCGTGCTGCGGACCGCGCCGCTGATCGCGGCGCATTGCGGCATCGCACATCGCCTGCAGCCGCGCCGCCATGTCGCGGGCGGGCGCCGACGGTTCCGGCCTGACATGCAGGCTCAGCTCGACCGGCGGCACCGCGCCGATCAGCGCCGGCTCGTCCAGCACCCGATGCGCGCGCGTAACCACGCGGCGCGGCAGCAGGCTGATGCCCAGGCCGTCGGCCACCGCCGAGCTCAGGCTCGCGAGGCTGGCGCTGACAAAGCCGATGCGCCAGCGCCGGCCGCTCGCCTCCAGCGCATGCGTCATCTCGCCGCGATACAGGGCGCCACCGGGAAAGACGGCCAGCGGCACCGGCTCGCGCGCGAATGCCGGCCGCCGCCGGCTGTCGATCCAGCACAGCGGCTCGGGCCAGTTCGCCAGCCCCGCGGCGCTGCCCTCGCGCTGCTTGATCAGCGCCAGATCGAACTCGCCCTCCTGGAAGCCCTGCCATAGCTCGTGGCTCAGGCCGCTGGTGACCTCGAGCCGCACGCCGGGCCAGGCGTCGGCGAAATCGGCCAGCACCGGCGTCAGCGTCTGGGCGGCGAAGTCTTCCGGCACGCCTAGCCGGATCTCGCCCTGCACCGCGCTGTCGCGGATCAACGCGACGGCCTCGCCCGACAGCTGCAGGATCCGCCGCGCATAGCCGAGCAGACGTTCGCCCTCGGGCGTCGGCGTGACATAGCGCCCGCCACGGGCGAGCAGCACGCAGCCGCACTGCTCCTCGAGACGGCGCAACTGCTGGCTGACGGTGGACTGGGTCAGATGGACGCGTTCGGCGGCGCGGGTGAAGCTGCCGCTGTCGGCCACGGCGACGAAGCTGCGCAGCAGCTGCGGATCGAGGATGTCGTTCAAAGGTGTCGTGGACGCGGGCAACAGCGCGTTATTTGGTTTCTCACTGCAGCGCATTCCATCATTTAATTTCCCAATTGCCAAGCGCGCGCGTACAGTCTGCTCCTCTACCCGCAGGCTCTTTTTCGCGAGGCAATCCCATGTCCACCCACGAATCCCTGTTGCGCGAGGCCGTGCATCTGGCGCAGGCCAACCGCGCGCGCTGCGGCCGGCCCTTCGGCGCCGTACTGGCACGCGACGGTCAGCTGATCGCCACCGGCGTCAACGGCATCGTCCAGAGCCACGATCCGACCAGCCATGCCGAGATGGAGGCGATCCGCGCCGCCAGCCGGCGCTTGCAGAGCCCGGACCTGCGCGGCTGCGCGGTCTATGCCAGCGGCCATCCCTGCCCGATGTGCCTGGCCGCGCTGCTGATCAGCGGCGTGCAGGAGGTCTACTACGCCTTCGACAACAACGACGCCGCGCCGTACGGCCTGTCCAGCGAGGCCACCTACCAGGCACTGCGGCTGACGCTCGATCCGCCGCCGCTGCCGCTGACCCGGCTCGATGTGGGTATCGCGGCCGATGCCGTCTATGGCCGTTGATCTCCATGGCAGTTGAAGTCTCCACCGGCCGGCGCGGCATCGGCGCGCCGGGCTGGGCGCTGGCCGCGATCGTGCTGGCCGGCCTGAACCTGCGTCCCTTCCTGACCGGCATCGGCCCATTGGCGCCGGTCATCCGCAACAGCACCGGCCTGGACTACCGCGGCATGGCGTGGCTGACGCTGCTGCCGATGGTGCTGATCGGCGTCGGCGCCTGCCTCGCCCCGGCGATGCGCCGATGGCTGGGCGAGCGTCGAGCGGTACTGCTTGCGCTGGCGCTGGTGGGCATCGGTTCGCTGTTGCGGCTCGCCTGGCCCGGCGGCACGGCGCTGATTGCGACCGCGGCACTGTGCGGCCTCGGCACGGCGGCGGCGCAGGCGGCGCTGCCCGCCATCGTCAAGCGGCAGTTTCCGGCGCGGATGGCGATGGTGATGGGTCTCTATTCGGCCGCGTTGATGGCGGGCGGCGCGCTCGGCGCGCAGCTGACCCCATGGATCGCCGGCCTGGGCGGCAGCTGGCATGCGGGGCTGGCGGTGTGGGCGCTGCCGGCATGGGCGGGGTGGCTGCTGGCGTGGCGCACGCTGCCGCGGGATGCAGCCGTCGAGCCGGCGGTCCTTGCCAACGGCGTCCCGCATGCGAAGGCCGCCGCGAGCCGCCCCACCACGATTCCGGTGCTGCGCCTGCTCGGACGCCCGCGCACCTGGCTGCTGATGGCTTCGTTCGGCGTGATGAACGGCGGCTATGCCTCGCTGATCGCGTGGCTCGCCGCCTATTACCAGGAGCGCGGCTGGAGCGGTCCGGCCTCGGGCGGCCTGATTGCAGTGATGTCGGTGGCGCAGGCCGTTGCTGCGCTGGCGCTGCCGACACTGGCGGCCCGCAGTCCCGATCGACGCGCATGGCTGGCGCTCGCGCTCGCCCTGCAGGCAATCGGCTTCGCCGGCCTGGCCGGTTGGCCGGACCTCGCGCCGCTTGCATGGGCGGTGATCGGCGGCGCCGGTCTCGGCGGCTGCTTCTCGCTCTATCTGGTGGTCGCGCTGGACCACCTGCCCCGCCCCGAGGACGCTGCCGCGCTCGGCGCATTGATGCAGGGCGGCGGCTTCCTGCTGGCCGGCTGCGCCCCGTGGCTGGCGGCGGTGCTGCACGACGCAACCGGCAGCTTCGCCGCGGCCTGGTGGTACCACCTCGCCGCGGTGGTGCTGGTGATGCTCGCCACCACGCGCTTCGATCCGCGCCGGTATCTGGCCGCGATGCCGAGCCGGGCCTGATGGTCTTGCTGGGCGAAGGGGAAGGCCTTCGCCTTCGGTAGTCCGCTTCGCCGGCAGCTCAACCCTCCGCGGTGGGCACCACAGCGATGCCCTTCAGCGACCGGTCATACGGCAACCAGGAAATTCATCTTCTCGCCATCAACCTCGTAACTTCATACATCAATGATTCCCGCTCTTGACCCAGGCGCTCGCAAGCTTTCCCATGGCGACAATTTGCGCCTTGGAAAGCAATCCGGAGGGAGAGGAATCACGATCTTGAAGAAACCAGATCTGCCGGATGAATTGCACTGCGCCGTCGTGCCGACGGCGCACATCCGATTGGGCGACGCCTTGGCACAGATCGGTCGGGCAGTAGAACCGAGTAACGATGACTTCGCTGTATTGGAGCGCGGGCGCAGCAGTTCACCGGCACGACCCATGGATTTCGAATGACGGTCCCAGGCCGGACAATTGCGCCGCTGCCATACCCGCGTACCCGTTTCTGCGTACCGCCACCGCGACGCCGAAGCCGACCGTACCCATTTCTGCGTAGGCCGGCCCCGGTCTTTCCAATCAGGTCTTGATCCCCAGTTTTTCGATCAGCGCCTTGAAGGTGGCGTTGTCGCGCGCGATCACGCGCTTGAAGGCCGCTTCGTCCAGGTAGCCTTCGCCCATGTTCTGTTTGGCCATCGTTTCGCGCAGCGCCGGGTCCTGCATGGTCTTGGCGATGGCGCTGCCCAGGCGCGCCACCACTTCCGGCGGCGTGCCCTTGGGCGCGGCGATGCCGCGCCAGCCGTGGATGACCAGATCGACGTTGCGCTCCTTCAGCGTCGGCACGTTCTCCCAGCCCGCCTTGATGCGCTGCTCCGACATCACCGCCAGCGGGCGGATCTTGCCGGCGGCCACATAGGTCGCGACTTCGACCGGCGTCACCGCCACCGCTTCGATATGTCCGCCAAGCAGATCCAGCACCGCCGGATTGGCGCCGCGGAACGGCACATGGTTCAAGCGCACGCCGGCCTTGTCCTCCAGCGCGGCGGCGGACAGATGACCGAGCGAGCCCGGGCCGGCGTTGCCCACGCGCATCGAATCGGGCTGCTTGCGCGCGGCGGCGAGGAACGCCTCGATGGTCGTGAAGGGCGAGTCGGCGCGCACCGCGATGGTGGCCGGGTCCGCGTTCAGGCGGGCCACCGGCGTCATGTCATCGGCGGTGAATTTGGCCAGGCCCAGATGCGGGATCATCGTCAGCTCGACCGTGATCACCGCCAGCCGATAGCCGTCGGGCTTGGCACTGACCAGATCGGCCCAGCCCACCGCGCCGCTGGCGCCGGACTTGTTCAGGATCACCAGGTTCTGTGGCAGGTGCTTGCGCGCGGCCTCGGCGAAGGCGCGCGCCAGCACATCGGTGCCACCGCCGGCGGCGAACGGCACGATCAGCTCGATCGGACGCGACGGATAGGCGCCGCCCTGGGCCAGCGCGGGGCAGGCCGCGGTGGCGGACACGGCAGCGAGCGCGCGCAGCACGGCGCGGCGTTGATGAAACGGTGCATTCATGATGAAGATTCCCGGGTACGGTAAAGACGGGGCGACGAATGAAGAAGAAGAGCCGGCGCAGGCCGCGCTCAATCGAGCCGGATGCCGGCGGCCTTGATCACGCCGGACCACAGCTTCTGCTCGCCGCGGGTGAAGTCGCCGAATTCCGCCGCCGACATCGGCATCGGCTGGATGCCGAGTTCCTCGAGCTTGGCGCGCGTGCCGGGATGGCGCAGCGCGGCGACCAGCTCCTGATTGAGCCGCGCGACGACCGGCTGCGGCAGCTTGGCCGGACCGACGAAGCCCTGCCACGCATAGGCCTCGAAGCCGGCCAGTTCCGGCAGGCCCGATTCCGCCATGGTCGGCACGTCGGGCAGGATCGGCAGGCGCTGCGGCGTGGCCACGGCGAGCACGCGCAGCTTGCCGCTGCGGATCATCGACAGGCTCGGCGGCAGATCGACGAACATGGTCTGCACCTGGCCGGCCATCAGGTCCTGCAGTGCCGGTGACGAGCCCTTGTAGGGCACGTGCAGGATGTCGGTACGCGTGCGTTGCTTGAACAGTTCCAGCGCGACATGCAGCGGCGAGCCCGGGCCCGAGGACGCCGAGGAAATGCGCCCCGGCGACTTGCGCACCAGCGCGACGAACTCTTTCATGTCTTTCGCCGGAAAGGAGGGATGCACGGCCAGCACCAGCGGCATCCGGCCCAGTCCGCCGATGAAGGTGAAGTCCTTGCCGGCGTCGTAGGTCAGGCTCGAATACATCGCCGGGTTGAAGGCCAGCGTGCCCGAGTCCGCCGTGCCGACCGTATAGCCGTCGGGCGCCGATCGCGCGATGGCGGTAGCGCCGATGATGCTGGCCGCGCCGGGGCGATTCTCGACCACCACGGGCTGGCCGAGGTCCTGGCCCATGCGCAGCGCCAGATTGCGTGCGATCACGTCGGTGGTGCCGCCCGGTGCATAGGGCACGATCCATTTGACCGGCTGGCTGGGGAAGGTCTGCGCGCCTGCCGGCGCAGCGCAGGTCAGCGTCGCGGCCAGTGTCGTGGCGAGTGCGGCGAACGCGCGGGCAATGCCGCGAGGGATGCGGGTCTGCATGGCAATGTCTCCTGTCTTGGCGGGAACTGCGGTGTTCCCTTGTCGTATGGCGAAGCGGGTGCCGCGCGGCGGCGGCGATCGAGCGGGTTCAGCGTTGGCGAAGCGTCGGCACAGCGTTTCAGCGTGGCGCCATCAGCCACGCGTGCGCCGGGTCGTTGCGGAAGGCCCAGCGCCGTTCGGGGCCGGCCATCGTGTTCAGGTAATAGAGGTCGTAGCCGTATGGCGCCGTGCAGGGGTGATAGCCGCGCGGCACCAGCACCGCATCGCGGTGCTCGACCGCCATCGCCTCGTCCAGACTGCGGTCGTCGGTATAGACGCGCTGGAAGGCGAAGCCTTGCGAGGGATCGAGCTGGTGGTAATAGACCTCCTCCAGCGCGGTCTCGGCCAGCGGGTCGCTCGCGTCGGCGCTGTCGTGCTTGTGCGGCGGATAGCTGGACGAATGGCCCGCGGGCGTGATCACCTCGACCACCAGCAGCGATTCGGCGGCCTCGCTCTCGGGCAGGATGTCGCAGACATGGCGGGTATTGGCGCCCTGGCCGCGCACGCTGCGCCGCATCTGCGCGGGCTCGATCACGCGGCACGGCAGGCGGCCCTGGGCCGGCGCGGTGCTGAACGCCACCTCGGCCGCGTCGCGCGCGATGACCTGCACGTCGCCGCCCGGCGGCACATAGACGGCATACGGCGACTGCGCCTCGAAGACCGACCGGCGGCTGCCCAGCGCGCTGAACCGCTGCGTGCCGACCATCACGTCGACCTGCCCGGACAGCACCGTGATGCACAACTCGCGCGCACCGGTGGAAAACGCCTCGGCCTCGCCGGCCCCGAGCCGGATCGCGCGAAAGCCGATATAGCGCCAGCCAGCCGACTGCGGCGTGATGTCGACGATGTTGCGGCCCGGTTGGGCCTTGACCAGCAGGCTGCCGGTGTTCCGCATCGGCCTCGTGCTCATGCTGCCTCCCGTGCGGCGCTGTCCGCCGCCTGGGCGGGCCGTGTGCTGCGCCAGCCGGCGATCAGCCGGCGGAAGTTGCCGGCCACGCGCGCCCGGAAGGCATCGTCGTCGAGTTCGCGGCGCAGCCACGCGAGGCTCGCCTCGGCCCATACCGAGCGGCCGATCATGAAGCCCTTGACCAGCGGCGAGCTGGCTTGCGCGAAGCCCTCGAGCAGCTGCTCGAGCGGCTGGTTCAGGCCGAGAATCACCGCACCGCGGCACCAGGGGTCGCGCTCCTGCACCAGCTGGTCCAGCGCCTGCCATTGCGCGGCCGACATCGCGCCGACCTTCCACCATTCCGGCTTCAGACCGATGTCGTAGAAGTGGCGGATCGCGCGGACCACGGCTTCGCCCCGGTCGTTCGGCGCGAGAGTGTCCTTCGGCGGAATGACCTCGAGCAGCAGCTCGTGGCCGCTGTGGCGGGTCGCTTCCCACACGGTCTGCAGGTAGTCGTCCTGCTCGGCGCGCAGCGCGGCGGGATCGTCCGGGTGATAGAACACCAGGCACTTGACGACCTGCTCGCGCGGCCAGTGCGCCAGTTCGGAGGCGAGCGAGCGCGTGCCATCGAAGCGCAGCGGCCGCGAGCCCGGCAACTCGATCGGGCGGCCGACCCACCAGCCTCGTCCGGTGGCCTGATGCAACGCGGACTCGCCCAGCCGGCCGTCGATCAGCACGCCGATCTTGCCGCCGCAGCCCGGATCGCCTTCGACCTCGGCCACCACGTCGTTGATCAGCCGCTTGAGCCGAGGGATGTCCGCCACGTCGGCACCCGCCTCGCGCGCCAGCTCCTCGAATTGCGAGCGATGGTCGTAGGCCAGCACGTACAGCTGCGGCCAGGGCTGGCGCGGCGCCGAGACGCGATGCAGATGGGCCAGCGTCGGATCGCGGTCGGGCCGCGGATGACGATGGCCGGAGAACCAGTGCGCCAGTTCGGCGGGCGTGGGCATGGCCGGCGCACAGCCGTGCCGCGACACCACGATGGCGCCGCACGCATTGGCGATGGCCGCGGATTCGCGCCAGTCCTTGCCACGCAGCAGCCCGGCGAGCAGACCCGAAGCGAAGGCATCGCCTGCGCCCAGCACGTTGAGCACCTCGACGCGCTCGCCCAGCACCGTCAGCGCATCGTCCAGCGTCGGCGGAATCTCGCCGGTGACGATCGAGCAGCCGAGCGGTCCGCGCTTGATCACCAGCGTGGCCTGCGTGCAGGCGCGCACCTGGCGCAGGCTGGCCATCAGGTCGCCCTCGGCGCCGCCGGCGATCAGCCATTCCTCCTCGGTGCCGATGATCAGTTCGAAGGCGCCCAGTTGTGCCTGCAGATGGCGGCTGACCTGCGCATTGCCGATGTAGCGCGTCTCGCCGTCGCCCTTGCCGGTCAGGCCCCACAGCACCGGCCGGTAGTCGATGTCCAGCACGCGCACCACGCCATGGCGCCCGGCGATCTCGAGCGCGCGCCGCGAGGCGGCCAGCACGCCGGGCGTGCTCAGATGCGTGCCGGTGATGACGAGGCTGCGGCAGCGCGCTAGGAAGCCCGCATCGATGGCCTGCGCGTCCAGCGCCATGTCGGCGCAGTTTTCACGCGCGAACAGCAGCGGGAAGGTGTCCTGGTCCTTGATGCCCAGGAGTACCATGCCGGTCAGCCGCGCGTCGTCGATCTGCACCTGGCTGACGTCGCAGCCTTCGCGGCGCAGCGTCTCGAGCAGGAAGCGTCCGTTCTGCTCGTTGCCGACGCGCGAAATCATCGCCGAGCGCAAACCGAGCCGCGCCGTGCCGAAGGCGATATTGGCCGACGAACCGCCCAGGTATTTGGCGAAGGTGCTGGCCGCCTCGAGGCTGCAGCCGATCTGCTGCGCATAGAGGTCGACCGCCAGCCGGCCAAGGCAGGCCACATCGAAATCGCGCTGGTCGGGAAATGGGAGGGTGCGCATGAAGGCTGTCTCTGTCTTGCTGTCTTGTGTTGTGTCCGCTGTCCCGGGTCGGGGCCGGGCTGGTGGCTTGACCCACCAGATGGAAGCTGGAAGCGATGATAGCGCGAGAATAGAAAATTTGTTCTTTTTTTTGTTGTGTGAGAAAATAAATTCCAATTCAATGCCTTCCTCTCCACATGGGGGCCGCATGACGCGGCCGCCGGCGAGGCGGTGCGGCGACACCAGTTACCGATGAGCGAATCCCTTCCCTACGCAGACGCCGAGCAATTCCTGGCCGCCGTGCGCGCCGGCTTTCCGCAACTGAGCAAGCAACTGAAGGCGATCGCCCAGTACGTCGAGGCCCATCGCGAACAGCTGGTGCTCGACGGCGTCAACGAGTCGGCCCGCCATTGCGGCGTGCAGCCCTCGGCCATGGTCCGCTTCGCCAAGCATTTCGGGCTGTCGGGTTATTCGCAGATGCAGGCGCTGTTCCGCGCGGCCGCGGCGCGGCAGCTGGCGCCGAATCGCGACTATCGCGACCGGCTGCGCGCGCTGATCGGCAGCAAGGGCGGCCCGCTCGCGCCGGCGGACATCGCGCACGAGGTCATCGCGGGCAGCCTCGACAGCCTCGAGGCCCTGCAGCGCGAAGTCGATGGCGCGCGCTTCGGCGAAGCGGTCGAGCTGCTGGTCGAGGCGCCGTCGATCTGGCTGGTGGCCTCGCGGCGCGCGTTCCCGGTCGGCGCCTACCTGGCCTACGCGCTGCAGCACACCAGCAAGCCGATCCAGTGGCTCAATGGCCTTGGGCACATGCAGCAGGGCCAGCTGCGCGCCATGCAGCCAGGCGACGTGATGATCGCGGTCTCGTTCGCGCCCTATGCCGAGGAAACGCTGGCCTGCGTCAGGACCGCAGCCGCGCAGGGCGCGCGCATCGTCGCGCTGAGCGACAGCGCGCTCGGCCCGCTGGCCGAGCACGCCAGCGTGCTGCTGCAGGTCCAGGATGGCGCGACCTTCGGCTTCCGCTCGCTGACCAGCACGCTGTGCCTGGCGCAATCGCTGTTCCTGGCGCTCGCCTACCGGCTCGAGATCGAGTACACCGGCACGGCGCACTGACGCGTCCACGGCCGGTTTGCTGGCCGATCCGCAGACCAGTCTGCAGACCAGTGCGCAGACCGATCCGCAGGCACGGCATGCCGCCGTCCTGCCGGCATCCATTTCCGATGTAACGCCGCATTACGCGCGCGCAATGCACCGCGTCGCTTGCACACCCTTTCATCCCGGCGAAAAAGCCTTGCCGTGCAACGAGATACGCCGCTCGACGCCGTCGATCGGCGCGGCCGGCGCCAGCCCATGGCGCTGTGAGAGAGCCTTACAAGTGCAACGGCCGCCGCCGCATGCGCACCGCTACATTGCAGCCATGTTCAACGCGCCCTGCCAAGGAGCTCAAGGATGAAACGAACCAAACGAACGCTGTCCATGCTGGTGCTGCTGTCCGCCACCGCCGCCCTGCTGTCCGCCTGCATCGTCGTCCCGCATGGACACGGACACGGACATCACCATCGTCATCACCGTTATTGATATGGAAGGCAATGCGTTCGCGCCGATGGCCCGAATCGCAACGGAGCAACACCAGGCTTGTTACCTGAAGCAGGAGTACCGCATGACCCGCCCTCTGATTCTCGCGCTCGCCACCCTCGCCGCCGGCTCGGCCTTCGGCTTCGTCGCGCCGGCCCAGGCGCACGACGGCCCACGCTACGATCGCGACCACGGCTACCGCCGCCTTGCGCCGCCACCTCCGCGCTACGAAGCGCCACGAGCCGCACGCCGCGGACAGGTGTGGGTGCCGGGCTACTGGCGCGCGGCCGGTCCGCGCTATGTGTGGCAACCGGGCCATTGGGAACGCGCGCGCCCCGGCTACCGCTATGTGCCCGAGCGCTGGGTGCGCGGGCCGCATGGGTGGGTGATGCGGCCGGGGCACTGGGTGCGGTGAATCCCGCCACCGTCCCTGCGAAGGCGGGGATCCAGGCACGTTGAGCCACTGGCCGCCCGCTTTCGCCCCGGCGCCAGAACCGCCTACATCCGCTCACGTCACCTCACCGAGGGCCGGCCATTGCGCCGGCCCTTTTGTCATCGCTGCGTCACCTGCGGCGCCGATCGGTGACCGTCGACCTCTGTTGCCTAGCAAACATTGCTGCGGCACAGCGGTCGATACACTTGCCTGACGGTTTCACCCAATCGCATCGGCACGCACGCAGCGGCCGATTGGAGGTGTCATGGCAAGCGAGAATCGAATCGTACCGGTGGTGCTGTGCGGCGGCACTGGTTCGAGGTTATGGCCGCTGTCGCGCGACGGCCATCCGAAGCAGTTCCTGCGCCTGCTCGGCGAACATACCTTGCTGCAGGACACGCTGCTGCGCGTGCGCGGCATCGATGGCGTCGGCGCGCCGATCCTGGTCAGCAATGAAGCGCATCGCTTCGTCGTCGCCGAACAGGCGCGCGAGATCGGTTGCGAACCGGCGGCGATCCTGCTCGAGCCGCATGCGCGCAACACCGCGCCGGCGGCCGCGGTCGCGGCGATCAAGGCGCAGGCCGGCGGCGACGACCCGATCCTGCTGGTGCTGCCGTCGGACCATCTGGTACGCGACCACGCCGCCTTCGCGCGCTCGGTCGCCGCGGCCAGCGCGGGCGCCGCCGCCGGTGCGGTGGCAACGCTCGGCGTGGTGCCGACCTTTCCGGCCACCGGCTACGGCTACATCAAGGCGGTCACGACCAACGACACCGGGCTGATGGCGGTCAAGCGCTTCGTCGAGAAGCCCTCGCTGGAGCAGGCGACCGATTTCCTCGGCGAAGGCAATTGCTATTGGAACAGCGGCATGTTCCTGTTCCGTGCGTCGGTCTATCTGGCTGCGCTGCGGCAGTTCGCGCCCGACATCCTGCGTGCCGCCGAACAGGCGGTGGCGCGCGGCAAATCCGATCTGGACTTCTGCCGGCTCGATGCCGATGCCTTCGGCGCGTGCCCTTCCGATTCGATCGACTACGCGGTGATGGAGCACCTGCGCGACGCGCGCATGGCGCCGCTGGCCGCGGACTGGAGCGATATCGGCTCGTGGGACGCGGTATGGAAGGCGGCGGACAAGACCGAGGGCAACAACGCGGCGATCGGCAATGTGATCACGCACGGGGCGCGCGACTGCCTGGTCCACGCCTCGCACCGGATGGTGGCGGTGGCCGGGCTCGACAGCGTGATCGTGGTGGAGACGCCCGACGTCGTGCTGGTGGTCCACAAGGACCATGCGCAGGACGTCAAGCAACTGGTCGAATCGCTGCGCGCGCAGGGACGTTCCGAGGCGACGCAGCACCGCCAGATCTACCGCCCATGGGGCTCGTACGACTGCGTCGACCACGGCCAGCGCTATCAGGTCAAGCGCATCAGCGTCAAACCCGGCGCCAAGCTGTCGCTGCAGAAGCACCACCACCGTGCCGAGCACTGGGTGGTGGTGTCGGGCACCGCGCGCGTGCGCCGCGGCGACGTCGAATTCCTGCTGACCGAGGATCAGTCCACCTATATCCCGATCGGCGAGACCCACAGTCTAGAAAATCCCGGACGAATCCCGCTCGAATTGATCGAGATCCAGTCCGGCTCGTACCTTGGCGAAGACGACATCATCAGGATGGCAGATATTTATGGGCGCACTTGACCTCCAACCGCTTGGCCCGCTGGCGGCCGGCGATCTCGAACTCCAGCCGCGGCAGCACGACGAGGCGGCGGCCGGCGGCGGGGCACGCCGCAAGCGTGCGCTGATCACCGGCATCACGGGCCAGGACGGCGCGTATCTGTGCGAACTGCTGCTTGCCAAAGGCTACGAGGTCCATGGCATCAAGCGGCGCAGCTCGCTGTTCAATACGGAGCGGATCGATCATCTGTACCAGGATCCGCAGGCGCCCGACCGCCGCCTGATCCTGCACCACGGCGACATGACCGATACCGCGAGCATGGTGCGCGTGGTACAGCAATCGCAGCCGGACGAGATCTACAACCTGGCCGCGCAAAGCCATGTGCAGGTATCGTTCGAAGAGCCGGAATACACCGCGAACACCGATGCGCTCGGTACGCTGCGGCTGCTCGAGGCCATCCGCATCCTCGGCCTGGAAAAGACCACGCGCTTCTACCAGGCCTCGACCTCCGAGCTGTACGGCCTGGTGCAGGAGATTCCGCAGAAGGAAACCACGCCGTTCTATCCGCGCAGCCCGTATGCGGCCGCCAAGCTCTACGCGTACTGGATCACGGTGAACTACCGCGAGGCGTACGGCATGTACGCCTGCAACGGCATCCTGTTCAACCACGAGAGCCCGCTGCGCGGCGAGACCTTCGTGACGCGCAAGATCACGCGCGCCATCGCGCGGATCGCGCTCGGCCTCCAGGACACGCTGCATCTGGGCAACCTGTCGTCGCTGCGGGACTGGGGCCATGCGCGCGACTACGTGCAGATGCAATGGATGATGCTGCAGCAGGAGCAGGCCGAGGACTTCGTCATCGCCACCGGCGAGCAGCACAGCGTGCGCGAGTTCGTGCAGCGCGCCGCCGCCGAGCTCGGCATCACGGTGCGCTTCGAGGGCAGCGGCGTGGACGAGATCGGCGTGATCGCCGCGATCGACAACAGCCGCCAGCAGCTGGCGCCCGGGCGCAAGGTCGGCGACGTGATCGTGCGGGTCGATCCGCGCTACTTCCGCCCCACCGAGGTCGACACGCTGCTGGGCGATCCGACCCGGGCGCGCGAGCGCCTGGGCTGGTCGCCCACCACCAGCTTCGACGAGCTGGTGCGCGAGATGATCGGCGCCGACTACGCGGCGGCGCGGCGCGATGCGCTGTGCAAGCTGGCGGGCTTCCGCGCCTACGATCATCACGAATGATGCGATGGACGCAGGCTTGAACGCATAAGCGCATGGCATGACGGCCCGGGCCTGCCGCGGCAGCCGGGCCGCAAACGGAAGAGGCGAGCGTGGAGCGGATATTGCGCGGAATCGGCGCGAACGCGCTGGGCCAGGCGGTCACCATCGTGACCCAGCTGCTCAGCGTGCCGATGTTCCTGGCGGCATGGGGTCCGGAGCGCTATGGCACCTGGCTGATGGTGATCGCGGTGCCGGTCTATCTGGGGCTGGCCGACCTGGGCTTCACCGGCGTGGCGGTCAACCGCATCAATATGAGCATCGCGGCCGGCAACCAGCGCGCCGCGGTGGTGTGCTACCAGTCGGCACTGGCGCTGCTGCTGGCGATCGGCGCGCTGCTGGCGGGCGTCGCGATGCTGCTGGGCGCGGCCTTCGGCAATGCGATCCAGGGCTGGACCGGCCTGGCCGGCGGCGCCGCGGTGCTGGCGATGCTGATGATCGCGATCCAGGTCTCGACCTATATGCTGGCGCTGCTGTCGCACGGCGTGTTCTGGAGCGCGGGTCGCTACGCCGAGGCCACCATGTGGTTCAACCTGTTCCGCCTGCTCGAGTTCGGCGCGCTGGCGGCCGGCGTGCTGCTGTTCGACGGCGGCTTCCTGCTGCTGCTGACGCTGCTGGCGTTCGTCCGCGTGCTGCTGGTGATCGTGATGTATCGCCGCATGATGGCCTTCGCCTCCTGGGCGCGCGTCGGCGTGTCGGCCTTCTCGCGCGCCGAGGTGCGCGAGATGCTGATGCCGGCGCTGGCGCTCAATGCCTTCCCGATCGGCAATGCCCTCAATATGCAAGGCATGGTGCTGTGCGCCGGCTTCGTCTTCGGGCCGGCCTTCGTGGCGTACTTCAGCGCGATGCGCACCCTCTCGCGAATCCCCTACCAGCTCGGTCAGCTGATCAGCCAGGCGCTGTCGCCCGAGATCGGCCGGCTCTACGGCCAGCGCAACGCCACCGCACTGCGCGCCCTGTTCCGCCACGCGCTGACCGCGTCGGTGGGCCTGGCCAGCGCGTGCGGCGTTTTCCTGTACATCGCCGGCGAATGGATCTGCCAGCTATGGACGCACGGCAAGATCGCGCCGATCCATCCGGACTACAGCTGGCTGCTGGCTGCCGCGGTGGTCAATTCGCTGTGGCACACGGCATCGGTGATGGTGACCTCGACCAACAACCATGCGCGGTTGTCGCTGGTGTACCTGGCCAGCAATGCCGCCGGCCTGCTGATCGCGGTCGTCGGCGGCAAGCTGTTCGGGCAAGCGGCGGTGTCGTTCGGCGTGCTGGCCACCGAGCTGCTGATCCTGCTGGTGCTGCTGCCGCAGATCCACGGATTCGCGCGGCACGGGTTGGCAGGGGCGTTGGTGAAGTCCTGAAAGGCCGGTCGTCAACTGCGTCATTCCCGCGCATGCGGGAATCCAGCGTCTTTGGACGCCACTGGGCTGAACACCACTGGGTGAACACCACGGGTCCCCGCATGCGCGGGGACGACGAGCCGGATATTCAGACGATATAGCCTTCCTCGCGGCGGAAATACGCCAGGTCCTCGGGCAACTCCTGCACCGCCTTCGCCGGGCAGCCACCGTACAGCATATGGGGCGCCGCCATGCTACGGTTGAGCACCGCGCCGGCGGCCAGCACGCTGTAGTCGGGCAGTGCCGCGCCGGGCAGCAGGATCGAGCCGGTGCCGACGAAGCAGTAGGCACCGATCGTCACGGGCGCGCAGCGCTGGCGCGATTCGCGGATCGACACGCTGTGCGTCAGGATCTGGCTGCGATAGCCCGCCACCGTCGAATAGGCGCCGACGGTGATGGTGTCGGTGCAATCGAGGATATGGCGCGAGGTGATCGCGGCGTGCCGGCCGATCACCAACGCCGGATCGCGGTCGGCGGCATCGCGAAAGTGCGGCGAATCGGTCAGCCCTTGCGGGAATCCCGACACCCAGTTCAGGCTGCCGAGGATCGCATGCTCGCCCAGGCTGAGCCGGCGGATGCCCTTGACCAGCGTCAGGTGGGCGATGTGCGAGTGCGGGCCCATCTCGAGCTCGTCGCACAGCACCAGCGACCAGCCGATGCGTGCGCTCGGATCGATGCGCGCGCCGCAGAAGCGGTTCAGCAACCGCCGCCGCAGCGGCCACGGCAGGCCGATCGAGACGGCCGCCAGCACTTTCCGGATCATGACTGCCTCCCGAATACGGGGCCGCGGACCACGCGTTCATAGGTCGCGCGCGGATTGGCCAGATGCTTGGTCACGCGAAACCAGGCCGACGCCAGATCGTCGTAGGCGCGGCGATCGCGCCCCAGAATCTTGCGGAACATGCGCTGCTCGAACTGCCGGTGCGCCTCGGCCATCCTGGCCGAGCCGGTGATCGATTCGGCGTAGACGCGGTAGCAGCTCAGAAAATCGGGCACATTGCGGAAGGTCGCCCCCGCCAGCGCCATGTCGACCACCAGCTCACCGTCCCAGTTCGAGCGGTTCTCGACATTGAAGCCGCCGACCTGACGATAGGTCTCGGCCCGAAAGAACGTCGACGGCTGGATCGCGATGCTGGCGCCATAGGCGGCGCGGCGCAGGCCGAAGCGGTCCGAGTACACGCGCCGCACCAGCGCACCCTCGCCGTCGATCACGTAGCCGTTGCCGCAGATCACGTCGGATGACGGATAGCGGCGGAAATACGCGGCCACCTTGGCAAACGCCTCGGGCAGGAACAGGTCGTCCGAGTTCAGGTAGCAGAAGATCTCGCCGGTCGCCGCCGCGAAACCCTTGTTCAGCCCGTCGGCGGGGCCGTCGTCCGGCTCGAGGATGCAGCGGTCGATCGAGCGGGCATGGCGCGCGATGATGTCGCGGCTGCCATCGGTCGAACCCGGGTCCACCACGATGTATTCGAGCTCGCAACCGCGCTGGCCCGTGACCGAGCGGATCGCCTGTTCCAGGTACCGGGCCTGGTTGAACGAGACGGTGACCACGCTGAATTTCATCGCACGCTCCGTAGCTGGCGATAGCGGGAGGCATGGTGCCAGGCGAACAGCATGCCGAGGAATATCGCGGACTCCCAGCGGTGGTCCGCCGAGAACGGCGAGAAGAACACGTCCCAGACGAACTGCGCCGTGCCGACATAGAAGAAGATCGGCATCGCCGGCATATTGCGCACGAACAACCACAGCGTACGCGCCAGCATGCAGACCCAGTAGAGGCCGCCGACGATGCCGCTCCAGATCAGCGCGCCCATCAGGAACGAGTGGGCCGGAATCAGCGTGTCGTCGGTGACGACGATCTTGTCGTCGAGCGCCGCGCCCATCTGGTACACCATCACGCTGTAGGCGTCCTGGTAGCCGTTGTGGTCGACCGCCCACGATCCATGGCCGAGCAGCGGCGCATCGAGGAAGGCGCGCATCGAGACCAGGATTTCCGAGCGCCCGCCGAACAGGATGCCCAGGTCGCTGGTGGCCTGCACCGTGTATTTGTGCGCCGCTTCGGGCGTCAGGAAGCCGAATTCGCCGGCGTGCGCGAAGATCATCGAGAACAGCGCGTTGAGCGCGGCGATCACCAGCACCAGCACACCGAACAGCAGCGGAATGCCGCCGCGCGTATAGGTCAGGCTGCGCACCCAGGCCACCACCGACGTGCGGCGCATCAGGTAGATCGCCAGCGCGAGCAGCGGCAGGCCCGCCGCGCTGCGGAAGTCGAACACCACGGACACCGTGCAATAGGCGAGGATGCACAGCGCGATGCGCAGCGCGCCGGCACGCGCCATCGACAGATAGCACAGCAGCAGCATCAGCACCGGCATCGCGTAGCCCCATTTCCAGGGGTTGTACAGCATCTGCTCCGTGGGCGCGCGGCCGATGCTGACGATCTCGCTGAGCGCGGCGCCGATCAGGAAATACCAGATCCGCTTCGAGCTGCCCTGGCCGAAATGCGTGCCGATGGCGAACACCGTCAGGAAGAACACGCCCGGCGCCAGCACGCCCTTGATCGACGAATTCAGCGGCGTACCATTGGACAGGTCCGACAGCGCCTGCGCGAAGGCCCACACCAGCGTCAGGCCCAGGAAGGACGCATAGGTGCGCTCGATCCGCAAGGTGGAGAGCACGGCCAGCGCGTAGGCGGCGGCGACGAATTCGCCGATATACACCTCGCCGATCACGTTGACCTTGATCGCGCACAGTGCGCCCAGCCCCAGGTACAGCAGCATGGCCGAGTGGCTGGTGCGGGCGCCGATCGGCAGGGTCGAGGTGGTTTGCATGGTCTGGCCGCCTTCTGAGTCGGTGAGCGGATATGCCGTGCGGGACCGGGGCGGACCGGGGAACCCGGCGCCGCGAAGCCATGGGCCCGCATGGCCGCACGATGCCGGGGGGTAAGCATGTTTTCCGTTCGATGGCGCACACCGGTTCGACCGGCCGTGCGCGAATGTGCGCTAGCCCACAGTCGTCCCAGGCATCGCACGCTAGAGTCCGTCCAGTGCACGCCCTTCCGGGTGCAGCCTGGCATGCCCGATCATCGCCCGATCGCCACGCCGGTGGCCCACTTCGCGGATCCACAGTCAGTGTCACAACCATGAATCAGCCTCCACAACGTATCTTCGTTGCCGGTCATCGCGGCATGGTCGGCGGCGCCATCGTGCGCACGCTCGGCGCGCGTCCCGACATCACCGTCATCACCCGCACGCATGCCGAACTGGACCTGTGCGACCAGGCCAAGGTACGCGCCTTCTTCGCCGAGCAGCACATCGACCAGGTCTATCTGGCGGCCGCGCGCGTCGGCGGCATCCATGCCAACAACACCTATCCGGCCGAATTCATCCAGCAGAACCTGATGATCGCGGCCAATGTCGTGCACGAGTCGTGGCGCTCGGGCGTCAAGCGCCTGCTGTTTCTCGGTTCGAGCTGCATCTATCCTGCCTTCGCCACGCAGCCGATCGACGAGGCGGCACTGCTGACCGGCGCGCTGGAGCCGACCAACGCGCCGTATGCCATCGCCAAGATCGCCGGCATCAAGCTGTGCGAGAGCTACAACCGGCAATACGGCACCGACTTCCGCTGCGCGATGCCGACCAATCTGTACGGCCCTGGCGACAACTACCATCCCGAGAACAGCCACGTGATACCGGGCCTGCTGCGGCGCTTCCACGAGGCCCGGCAGAACGGCGCCAGCGAGGTGGTGGTGTGGGGCACCGGCACGCCGCTGCGCGAATTCCTCTACGCAGACGATCTCGGCCAGGCCTGCGTGCACCTGATGGCGCTGCCCCAGCAGCAATATCGCGACCACGCCGGCGCCCCGGGCTTCTTCAATGTCGGCAGCCCCGACGAGGTCAGCATCCGCGTGCTGGCCGAGCTGATCGCCGACACCGTGGGCTTCCGTGGCGCGATCCGCTTCGACACCAGCAAACCCGACGGCACGCCGCGCAAACGGCTCAATTCGCACAGGATCGAGGCGACCGGCTGGAAGCCGACCGTGTCGCTGGTCGACGGCCTGCGGCTTGCCTATCAGGACGCGCTGCAAAGCGGCCGCCTGGAAAGCCCGCCGCGGCGGCAGCCGCGGCTGGTGGCGCTGCGCTGAGCCCGCGCAGGTCGCGCCGATGAAGATCCTCCTGTACTGCCTGAACTACGCTCCCGAGCTGACCGGCATCGGCAAGTACACCGGCGAGCAGGCACGCTGGTTCGCCGCGCGCGGCCACGAGGTGCGCGTCGTCACGGCGCCGCCCTACTATCCCGCCTGGCGTGTCGGCGACGGTTACCGCGCCTGGCAATACCGGCGCGAGCAACACGACGGCGTGCGGGTATGGCGCGCGCCGATCTGGGTGCCGCGCCGGCCGTCGGGCCTCAAGCGCGTGCTGCATCTGGCCAGCTTCGCGCTCAGCAGCCTGCCCTGCCTGCTGGCGCAATGGCGCTGGCGTCCGGACGTGGTGATGGTGGTCGAGCCGCCGCTGCTGTGCAGCCCGGCCGCGCTGCTGCTCGGCCGCTGGACCGGCGCGAAGACCTGGCTGCATGTACAGGACTACGAGGTCGATGCCGCCTTCGCGCTGGGCCTGCTCAAGCAGCCGCTGCTGCGCAAGCTCGCCCTTGCGCTCGAACGCCATGCGATGGCGGGCTTCGACCGCGTGTCGACGATATCCGAGGCGATGCTGCGGCTGGCGCGCGACAAGGGCGCACCGCAGGCACGCTCGCAGCTGATTCCGAACTGGGTCGATCTGCGCGCAATCCGGCCCGGCCGCGGCAGCCTCTATCGCCGTCGGCTCGGCATTCCGGCCGATGCCACGGTGGCGCTGTACTCCGGCAACATGGGCAACAAGCAAGGACTGGAGGTGTTGGCCGAGGCGGCGCGCCAGCTGCGCGACCGGTCCGACATCTGGTTCGTGCTGTGCGGCGACGGCGCGGGCCGCGCCGCGCTCGAGCAGGCCTGTGCCGGGCTGCCGCAGGTCCGCTTCCTGCCGCTGCAGCCGGCCTCGCGCTTTCCCGCGCTGCTGGCGGCTGCCGATCTGCATCTGCTGCCGCAGCGCGCCGATGCCGCGGACCTGGTGCTGCCGTCCAAGCTGGCCGGCATGCTGGCCAGCGGCCGGCCGGTGGTGGCCACCGCGCATCCGGGCACCGAACTGGCCCGGCTGGCGGCGCGCTGTGGCCGCGTGGTGGCACCCGGCGACGGCCTCGCGCTGGCGGCGGCGATCGATGGGCTGGCCGCCGACCCGGCGACGCGGGACACGCTCGGCGCGGCGGGCCGGGCCTGGGCGGAGCGGCATCTGGACCGCGACGCGGTACTCGGCCGCTGGGAAGCCGAGATGCAGGCCCTGTGCGGCGAGCACGGGGCGGTCAGCGTGCCGGCTGCCAGCGTCGGCACGGAGTAGCGGGCGGGCTGCTCGGTAGCGGACTGCCTTCCGGGCAGCGGATAGCCTTCAGAATCGCCTTCCGGATCGCCTTAGCGGTCGCTGCCACTGGTCACACCGCCTCCGCCCGTGCCGCGATCGGACGTGCCGCTGCCCCTGGTCGCGCCGGAGGGCGTGCTGGCCTTGCCGCCGCCGGCGCTGGCGCGGCTGCTGCCCTGCGTCGAGTCCGATGCGCCGCCGGCACGGCGCGAGCCGCTCGCCGGCTTGCCGCTGGTCGCGTCGCCGCCGCTGTTGGCTGCCGTATTGCCCGCGGCGTTGCCTGTGCCGCCGCCGGGCGCCGCCTTCGCGCTGCCGGGCGGCTGACGTCCGCCGGACGGCGAACCGGTCGTGGGGCTGCCGCCATGCTCGACATCGCCCGCGCGGGATTGGCGGGAATCGCCGGCGCCGCCTTGCGCGCCGCCCTGAGCAGCGCCCTGAGCAGCACCCTGAGCGGCACCCGCAGCACCACCCTGAGCGCCGCCTTGCGCGCTCGCCTGCCCGCCCTGCCCCGGACCGACCGCGCCGCGCGCACCGCCGCTGACAGGACCGCTGGCTCCGCCCGCCGTGCCAGCCCCGGCGCCGGTCCCCGACGATGTCGTGCCCGTCGCGGTGGTGCCCTGCGCGCTGGCGTCATCGCTCATCCCGGTCGAGCCGCCCTTGCCGCTGCCGCCGCTCGAGCGGCCCTGCGCCATCCCGAGCTGACTGGCCAGTGCGAGGCACGACGCGGCCACCACCAGCAGATCTCGTGGTTTCATGCTGTCTCTCCTGATTGTCGACGTGGTGATCTACCCGCTCCCCTCGCAAGCTGCATGCCGGTATATGCGGGCCATCGGCGACATGCGGCCCCTGCGCCGTCGCGCAGTGCTTGCACAATTTGCTCCACGGGCTTGCATATTTGGGGACCGCGCGGCGGCCCGGCGGCACCTCCCCGCGCCATCACGGCGCAGTGGCGAACGCACGCGCCGGCACGCGCGCCGAGCGCCGCGACAGCCGTTCGAACTCGACCACGTCGTGGCCGCAGCAGACCGTCATATGGCCGTCGCGGCGTTCCTTGAGCTCGCGCAGATGCCGTTGCGTCGCCAGCCGCGCTTCGCGATCCTTTTCCATCATCCATTGATAGAAGCGCAGACCGGGCGTGCAGTACGGCCGCACCGGGTCGAGCTCGCCATGATGGAAGTAGGCGTCGCCGGCCTGCAGCAGCCACTCGCCCTGCGCCTGCACCGCGACGCCCGCATGCCCGAAGGTGTGGCCAGGCAAGGCGACCATCGCGATCTCTGGCGGCAGGCCGTCGAGCGTGCGGACGCGGTCGAAGCCGTACCAGCGCTCGCCGGCGTCGGGCGCGTAGGTACGCCAGCGCTCCTGCGTCGACCACTGCTGGGGGCGAAAGCGCTGGCGGTCCAGCCAGGTGCGTTGCAGCCGCGCATAGTCGCGTTCGGCCGCCATCAGGTGGACGGTGGCCCAGGGGAAATCGTCCAGTCCGCCGGCGTGGTCGAAATCCAGGTGCGTCAGCACGATGTGCCGTACGTCGCGCGGATCGAAGCCGAGCGCCTCCACCTGCCGGTAAGCCGTCATCTCGTCGCGGAAATCGGGCCGCAGCAGGGTCAGGAAGAAGCCGCTCAGACGCGAGCGCGGGTCCTGCACGTCGCGCCGGCCCATGCCGGTATCGACCAGCACCAGGCACTGCGGCAGCTCGACGAGCAGGCAGTGGCAGGCGAGCTCGCCGCGCTCGAGGATCGAACGGGAACGTCCGTCCATCAGGCGGCCGCCCAGCGGACAGGTCGAGATGCAGTTCAGATGATGGATCCGCATGAATGCCCTCCTGCAGGAACCACCCCCCGTGCAAGTCCCATTCCAGGCCATCCGGCATGCACGGCGCCAGGGTCTGTGACCGGCCGCACCGACCGGCGACCTGTGCCGGCTCACCATCGTCGCGTGCGCGCCGCGCGCTTACCGGGACAGCCGATGCTGATTACGCAAGACGATCCGACCATGGGCCCCTCGTTCTCGCTGGGGAACCGCGTGCAGCGCCAGATCTGGAACTGGGTCTGGCTGTTCCTGTTCCGTCCCAGCCCGCGGCCGGCGCACGCCTGGCGCGCCGCGCTGCTGCGGCTGTTCGGCGCGCAGCTCGGGCGCCATGTGCATGTCTACCCCGGCGTCCGCATCTGGGCGCCGTGGAATCTGCGCATCGGCAGCAATGCCGGCGTGGCCGACGGCGTCACGCTGTACAACATCGAGCGCATCGACATCGGCGAATACTGCGTGGTGTCGCAAGGCTCGCATCTGTGCACCGGCTCGCATGACTACAACAGCCCGAACTTCCAGCTGATCGCCTCGCCGATCACGCTGGGGCCGCGGGTGTGGATCTGTGCGGAGAGCTTCGTCTCGCCCGGGGTGTCGGTGCCCGAAGGTGCGGTAGTGGCGCCGCGCTCGGTGATCACCAAGTCGCTGCCGACGCCCTGGACCGTCTACGCCGGCACGCCGGCACGGCCGATCGGCAAGCGCAAACCGCAGGGACGCTGATCCGCTGCGCGCAGCGCGACGCTGCGCTCAGGCTTGCAACTCCATCACGATCTGCTGGTAGGTCTCGGCGAAGCGGCGACGACGCCGTGCCAGGTCGTCCCCGGCATGACGAGCCTGCTCGGCATCGCGTTCGGGCGAGGTCGGACGCCGGAGCGCCTGCGCCATGGCGTCGGCCAGCGCCGGCGCGTCGTCCGGCGCGAAAAACACGCCACGTGGCGGCGCCTGTTCGCGATGGACCTCGATATCGGACAGCAGGATCGGCTTGTTCAGCGATTTCGCCTCCTCCACCGAGGTGCTCCATCCTTCGAAGCGCGACGGATTGATCAGGGCGGCCGCGCCACGCATCAAGCCGGCCAGATCGCCGTGGGGCACCACGCCGAGGAAGCGGAAATTTCCCTGCAGGCCAGCCTCCTCGACGCTGCCAACCAGGCGCTGGCCATAGCCGGGCTGCCGGTGATCCACGGTCTGGCCGGTCGACAGCACCAATGCTTCGATGCCGCGCTGCTTCAGGATGCGCAACGCCTGGACCACAACGCCGTGGTTCTTGTGCTGCCACAGCTGGTTCGGCAAATGGAAGTAGGGGCCACGGAAGCCATAGCGGCGTTCCAGTTCGGACACCGGCGGGGCCGGTGCCAGCGGATCGATGTTGGCCACGAACTGCAGCACGCGGGCGCGATGCGCCTGCGCCGGAAAGCGGCGCTGCAGGTCGCGGCACGCGGCGTGGCTGCTGACCAGCACCCGCGCCGAACCCTGGCACAAGGACGCGAACAGGCGCTCGCGCATCGCGATCTCGTCGGCTGAAAACAGCTCGGGCAGATGCAGGTGCTGAAAATCCGGGATCCATCCCAGCGTCGGCAAGCCGGCGCGCGGGCCGAGCGGGTTGTGGTGCGACAGCACCGCGATTGCCTTGCGCGCCAGATAGCGCGCCAGCATCAAGTCCGTGCCGCTCGCCGCCTGGCATGCCTTGCGCAGGCACCACCACGGATGGCGGCGATCGAGCAGTGCCGTGCGATGAACCGGCAGCGGCGGCATGCCGTCGAGCAGGTACGCCGGCGTGCGCTCGCCGGTCAGGATCACCGGATCGATGGTGCGTCCGGGCAGCGTGTACAAGGCCCACAGCAGGTTGCGAAAGTAGCTGATGCCACCGAGCCAGCCGCGATCCTGGAAGGCGAAGACGAAACCGACCCTAGTCATCGCGCACCGCCTCGAACCATTGCGCAAAGCGCTGCACGCCTTTTTCCAACGGGATTTGCGGGGTCCAGCCGGTGGTCAGCGTATGGCCGATGTCGGCGCACTGATCGCAAGGGTCGCCGTCGCGGGCGTCCAGCGAAAAACGCGGATGACGCGAGGGCGCCAGCTCCCGATACAGCAGCGTCAGCGCCTGCCTGACCGTGGTGGTGGTGCCGCTGGCGCCGTTGTAGATCGGGCACGCCGGCGACGCATGCGGCGACACCGCGGCCACCAGCCGCGCCGCATCCTCGGCATGGAGCCAGTCGCGGCACTCCTCGCCCGTGCCGCCAAAGAGATCGTCGCGCTGGCCGATCTTGCGGCATGCGTCCCACAGCAATTGCTTGCGCTGGCCCTCGCCGTAGATCGAGAAGAAGCGCACCACCGCCACCGACACGCCGAAATGCGCGCCATACGAAGCACACAATTGCTCGCCCATCAGCTTGTGCGCGCCATAGGGCGAGGCCGGCCGCAGCCGCACCGTGCTGCCTTCGCTGGCCGGGCAATGCGCGGCGTTGCCATAGACGGCGGCGCTCGATGGATAGACCACCGGCGTGCGCGGGCAATGTCGTCGGACGTATTCCAGCACGGCGGCGGTACTGTCGACGGTGCGGGTGTGGTCGCCAAAGGGGTCGCGCAGCGACGCCCCCACCGAGCCGCCGCCGGCGCAGTGCACCAGCAGATCGGGCTCGATCTCCAGCCGCTCCAGGCTCTCGAGGACGACATGGGCACGGTGCCAGACCATGCGTCCCTCGTGGGCGCAGCCCGGGTTGCCGTGGCCAAGACCGACCACGCGCCAACCCGCGGCCAGATAGTGCTCCGCGACGTAGCCGCCGAAGAAGCCTCTCGCCCCGGTAACCAGCACCGTCTTCTGAGTCATCGTGTATTGCCTGCAACGCGTTGCCCCAACCAAACGTTCGGTTGTGCAGACAACATAGCCACTAGTACCGCATGACACTGTTGCCTTGGCCTCATAAGGCGGGGCATGGCTTCGATTTCCCTGCCGCCAGAGCCGATGGCCGTTGCGCAGCGTTTCCGCGCAGAACTTGCCGAAGCGGGGATACGCGGCTGCGCAGCGCGCGGGATCTAGCTGGCCGATCCCGACCAGGCGGGGGATCGGCGGCCTCGTAAGTTCCAGCGATGGCGGCGCAAGCCGGCTACAGGGGTAACTGCATCGCCCGTCGCCGCTGCTCCTGTACCTTCAGCACCACCATGTATTCGTAGATCGATACCAGCACGCAGTAATGAAATCCGGCCTTCCCGTCGATGAAGCCGAACTTCAACAGGTACAGGTACAGAAAGCGCGCCACCGGCCGCATCGGCAGGCGGAACGACAGCTCCTTCAGCGCTCGCCGGCGCGCCGGCGGATCGGAGGCCAACAGCGAGGAAAAGCGGAACTTGTCCTCGTCCAGACTGCGGATGGTCTCCAGCGCCTCCCCCATCGAATATTTGTTGTGCTTGTCGAACCAGGCGTCGAAGCCCTTGTTGAAGCTGTAGTGCAGGAAATGATGGCGCAGGAAGCCGACCGACCCGTCGACCACCGGCGCCGGATTGACCAGCCGCTCCCAGCGGACCTTGTCCGGCTGGAAGAAGCGCAGTACCCAGATCGGATAGCCGCCGGCGAAGCGGATCCATTTGCCGAGAAAGTAGTTCTTATAGCGGACGCGGTAGGCGACATGCGCCGACGTGCCATCGCCCGGCACCTCGTCGGCGATCCCGCGCAGTTCGGCCGCCAGCTCCGGGCTGACCACCTCGTCCGCATCGGAGTAGTAGACCCACCTGTGCTTGAAGTCGATGTTCTCGTTGGCCCAGTTCTGATGGGCCGACCAGTTGTCGAACTTGCGCTGGAAGACGCGCGCGCCGTGGCGCCGCGCGATCTCCAGCGTCTGGTCGGTGCTGTACGAGTCGAGCACGACGACGTCGTCGGACCACGACACGGACTCCAGGCATCGCGCGAGGTTCTTCTCCTCGTTCAGCGTCAGGATCAGCACCGAGACCTTGGCGGTCTTGCACGGCACGGCATGCGTGCCGTCGGTGGCGGCCTGCGGCGTGTCGGCGCGCGCCACCGGCTGCGCGGGCAAGGTACGGGCCAGCGGCGCGGTCATTGGCCGTACCTCCGCAGCGCGATGCCGGCGCGCTGCAGCGCCGTGCGCAGCTCGGCGGCACTGACCAGCGGTTCGGTTTCGCAACGCCGCCACGGCTCGGCGTAACCGGGATGGACCGAGATCTCGGTGATGCCCTCGCGCAGCAGTTCCGGCAGCCGCGCGGCCCAGTCGGTGTTGTCCTGGTTGATGGCGCCGTAGTAATGGGTATGGCGCAGCCCGTTGAAGTAGCGCTGGCAATAATTGTTCATCACCGCCTGGCGCGGATTGGCGGTGAAATAGAAGTTCTGCGGCCGCCGTACCCATTCGAGGCCGGCGCGTTCGAGTTCGGTGCGCAATGCGCTGATCACGATCGGGAACTTGTGCAGATGGCCATGGCTGTCGACATGGGTCACGTTGACGCCGTTGTCGCGCAGCTCTTCGAGCTGGACGCGAAACTCGCGCGCGATATCTTCCTCCGACAGCATCCAGGCCAGCGCGCGCACGCGTTGGCGGTGGCTGGCGCGAAAGCGCCCGTCGCGCGTGCACAGCGACGAGGGCCGGCCGGCATGCGGCAGATGGCCGTCCACCATGTTGAAATGCAGGCCGAACGAGAAGCGCCCGCGGTTGCGGCGGGCGTAGTCGTAAGCCTGATGCGACGCCGGCCGGCCGGTCATGATGGTGGCGCTGGTCAGCAGCCCGGCCTCGAAGCAGGCAATGGTGGCGTCGCAGGTATCGGCATCCCAGCCGAAATCGTCGGCATTGAGGATCAGTTCTCGCATCTGAAGTCTCCCGGTCAACCGCTAAGGGGCCGCATGCGAAAGCGCCGGTCCCGAATCGCGGTCGGCCGGCGGCGCGCCATCGGCGCGGCCCTGAATGATGTCGAGCAGGCGTTGTCCCACCTGCCTGCTCTGGAAGCGACGCGCGAACGAGGCCGGCGCGGCGGCGCGCATGCGCGCGCGCGTGGCCGCGTCGGCGGCCAGCCATTCGCGCAGCCCCTGTTCGGTGCCCTCGACCGTGTCGGTGCGCACGATGCCCGCGCCGTCGGCCTCGATCTCGCGCCAGATATTGACCTTGTCGGAGATCAGCACCGGCACGCCGCAACCGAGCGCCTCGACCACGGCCACGCCGAAGTTCTCCTGGTGCGACGGCAGGCAGAACACTTCGGCGGCATGGAAGGCGCCCCACTTCTGCGGACCGGACAGCATGCCGGTCCATACCACGCGCGGGGCGATGCCGACCCGTTCGGCCAGCATCTCCAGTTCCTCGCACAGCGTCGGCGTGCCCGGCCCTGCGATCACCAGCTGCAGGTCCGGATCGACGTTGGCCACGCGGGCGAAGGCCTCGATCAGCAGATCGCAGCCCTTCTTCTCGTGGATCCGTCCGAAGAACAGCACGATGCGCTTGCCCACGGTCTGCGGAAAGGCGGCGTGGAAGGCCGCGCGCAGCGTGCCATCGTCGGCGGGCGGCTGCGCGGTGCCATAGGAGGCAATGCGTTCGGTGCAGCGGTACCCGGGAAACGACAGGCGAGCGCGCCGGCGCTCTTCGTCGCAGGTGAACAGCACCGCGGTGGCATGACGCAGCGCGCGGCGCTCGAACAACAGCCAGTACACCAGCTTCTTCAGATGCTTGAGCGGGTAGCGGGCCTTGAACCACGGATCCAGCATGCCGTGGGTGAACACGTAATACGGCACCTTGCCGCGCAGGACCCGCAGCGCCGCCAGGCTGTGGAACTGCCAGAGACCCTCGATGATGACCGCGTCGTAGCGCGCGCCGTGCTCCCGCAACCAGGGCAGCAGGCGCGGGTTGTAGGTGTAGATGCCCTTGGACGGCCCCAGCGCGATCACGTTGAGCTCGCTCTCGCGTACCCAGGGCGCATCCGGATCGTCGCCACACACGACATCGACATGCACGCCACGTTCGACCAGCGGCATGCGCAACTGGCGCAGGCCTTCGATCGGGCCGCCGCCGGCCGGGTTGATTGTCGCGATGATGTGAAGAAGCTTCATGGCCCTGACCGTATCGGCATGCAGCAAGATGGGATGGCGCAGCACGGCGAACATGCCGCGCCAAGACGCGCCGTGCTGGCGGGCGGCGCTCCGTGCCACAAAGCGTAGGCAGCGCGATGGGCAAGCTCTGTTCGTTGGCGCACCCAATGGAGGGCCGCGGCGCGGCGCGCGGACGGCCTCGGCCCGTCCCGATGGGCGCCGATCGGAGGGTGGAAGGAGGGGGAAGGCAGGGTGGAGGGAAGGACGAAGTGCCCTGCCTTGCGGCCATCATCCTGATGGTGGAGAACCCACTCATCCATTTGGCGGGCCTCCCCTTTGCGGGGCCCCGTCCGAGTGCGTCGCGCCATTCACGGTGGGATGTGGGGCCGCTGTTTCAGCGCTGTATCGGCGGGCCGCGCCGGGCTTGGCCTACTGCGATGGCGACGGCATCGGCGATGACACGAGTTTCAATGCTGAAACATTATCGAATGAGCGTTGTTTCATTATTGAAACTCTAATGAGCGCATTTATTCTCACCCATTTGGGGAGGCGGGAAACGCTTATGGATCAAGGGTTACCGGATTATGAAAAGTGGGGGTAATCCCATCCTTCCAGGCCCCCGGGAGGTGACTTGATTTCGACTGACTCAACCCATAAGATGCCCTAAACGGATTAAAGATAAATGTTTTGGGGTGGGAATCAGGGTCGGCTATCGGGGCCGGCGCACCACAGTGGCCTGGTGATGCCGAGACCGACAGACGGGGGAAGGCCTGAGCCGCTTCGCCGGGAAGTTGCCAGCGATGAGGCAATTGCATTCACCAGTGTATTTACCTGTTTTCCACCCACAGATACGGGGGAAAAAGAACATGAATGCACTGTTGATTGAAAGCCATCCCTTGCTCCGGCTGGGCCTGCACCAGATGCTGGAGCGCATCGAGGGAATCGATCAGGTCATCGCGATCGATCCCGCCGATGTCTCTCTTCTCGACGGCACCGACGGCGATACCGACCTGATGGTGTTCGGCATGCCGCAGGATGTCGACGCCGGTTGGCAACTGTTGACCCAGGTCCGCCGCGTGCTCAATGCCCAGCGCGTGCTGCTGCTCTCCGATATGGTCCCATTGCAGGTTCCGGCCGCCGCCATGGCGCAGGGCGTCTGCGGCTGCCTGCCGAAGTCCGCCTCGCTCGCCGTGCTGGAAGCGGCCATCCGGCTGGCGATGGTGGGCGGCTATTTCGTGCGCGGCAACGGTGCCGCCGGCACGCTGTCATCCTCGCTGCCAGGTGCCGGCTATGGCGGTCCGGTGGTCGCGCCGGCCTCGCTCGGCGGGCGAGCGGCGATCGCCGGTACCGCCACCGTGGCGCCGCATCCGGCGATGCCGGCGTCCTCGCGCAGCGGCATCGTGCCGCCGCACGCCGCCGCCGCCGCGCCGCGTCCCGTACCGGTGGACACCGGCAGCGCGGAAGCGACCTACTACGACGAAGCCGAAATGCTGCAGATCACGCCGCGGCAGTACGAGGTGCTGGTGCTGCTGGCGCGCGGCCATCCGATCAAGACCGTCAGCCGCATGCTCAATATCTCGGTGGCCACGGTCAAGAGCCACGCCTGCACGCTGTACCAGCGGCTGAAAGTACGCAACAAGGGCGAGGCCGTCTACACCGCGCTGCAACGCGGAGCCAAGCTCGAATGGGTCAACGGCGACGGCGCGGCGCCGGTGGCGTCGGTCACGCGGATGCCGCGTCCGGCGAACGAACGCGCGGAGATTACCGAACTGCCGCTGCAGGCCGGAGGCGGCATGCGCTGACGCTGGGCGGGGGTTCGAACGAAGGCGGGCCGGATTCTCCGGCCCGTTTTTTTCGCCATGCGCACGCCTGTGCGAGTTTGAACGCTGGCCGCCTTCTCCCGCCTGCGGGAGAGGGGTTGGAGGATAGGGCAAACGCGCGCGGCAGCCCCTTGCTGTGCCCTCCCGATCCACACCGCATCAAATGTGTGACAACGCACCGATACCCAGTGCCTCGGCGGACACGATGGCAGCATCCGGGGGACATGGCCGTTCGCGTGTCCATGTGCAAGTCGCAGTGGGGGGAGGTTGCCATGAAAGCATTGGAACAGCATCAGCAACGCGGTCCACGCAGTGTGCGCCGCGGTCGGGGATTGGCGGGACTGGCCGCCGCCGGGGCGGTGGGAGCAGCGGCGCTGCTGGCCGGCTGCGCCAGTTCGCCAGGCATGTACTTCGACAAGCAGGCGCCGGTCTCCGCGATCGGCCCCGATGCGGTGCCCAAGATCACGCCGATCACGATGGACCTGGTGCGCGAACTGCGCAACAACTCGCGGCGCGACAACGAGAACGTCGAGGAACTGTTCGCCGCGCCGCAGCCGTATCGGGTCGGCCCGGGCGACATCATCTCGGTGGTGGTATGGGACCACCCCGAGCTGGTCTTCCCGACCCAGACCTACAGCATCGGCCAGGCCTACGAGTTGCCCAGCACCGGCGGCAGCCCCAACGTACCCGGCTATGTGGTCAGCCCGCACGGCGACATCCAGTTCCCCTATGCCGGCGTGATGAAGGTTGGCGGCAAGACCGCCAATGAGGTGCGCGACCTGATCGCCAAGGCGCTCTCGCGCGTGGTGCGCGATCCGCAGATGACGGTGCGCGTGCTCGCCTTCCGCAGCCAGCGCGTCTATGTCGACGGCGAGGTCAAGACGCCCGGCATGCTGCCGATCGACGACGCGCCGATGACGCTGGTCGAGGCGCTGAACCGCGCCGGCGGCGTGCTGACGCAGACCGGCGACAGCAGCCGCATCCGCGTCACGCGCGGCGAACGCAGTTGGTACATCAACATGCCGGCGCTGCTTGCCAAGGGTGTCGATCCATCGCGCATCCTGCTGCGCAACGGCGACATCGTGCGCGTCGAACAGCGCGAGGACAGCAAGGTATTCGTGACCGGCGAAGTGCTGCGGCCCACCGCGCTGCTGATGCGCAACGGGCGCATGACGCTGAACGAGGCGCTCGGCGATGCCGGCGGCGTGAATCCGAGCTCGGCCAGCGCCGACCAGATCTACGTCATCCGCAAGACCACCGCCGGAGAAGAACCGAAGGTGTTCCACCTCGACGGCAGTTCCCCGGTGGCCCTGGCCATCGCGGAAGGATTCGAGCTCGAGCCGAAGGACGTCGTCTACGTCGATGCGCGTGAACTGGTGCGCTGGAGCCGCGTCATCAACCTGCTGATCCCGTCGACCCAGCCGGTGATCGGCACGGCCGGCGTGGTCCGATAGGCGGGCGCGATGATCCGAACCATATTGGTGGTCTGCATCGGCAATACCTGTCGCAGTCCGATGGCGGAAGCCCTGCTGCGGCAGGCGCTGCCAACGTGCGAGGTGGCCTCCGCCGGACTGGCTCCGCCGGTCGGCGCGGCGGCGCATCCGTGTGCGATCGCGCTGATGGCCACCGAAGGGCTGGAACTGCGCGGGCATCGCGCCCGCCTCGTCGATGCGCAACTGGTGGACTGGGCCGATCTGGTGCTGGTGATGGACCTCGAGCAGCGCGACGAGGTCGAGCGCCGGTTTCCGGACGCACGCGGCCGCGTCTATCGCATCTGCGAGTTCATCGCGGCCGATGTGCCCGATCCCTTCGGCGGCTCGCACAGCATGTTCGCCATCGCACTCGGCTTGATCAAGACGGGCATCGAATCCTGGTCGGTACGCATACGAGCCATTGCGCCGGCCGAATGTCACGGGGAGGCATCATGAACAGCAATAACATCCGGAGCACCCACTCCGAGCGCGCGGACGAGCGCGATGGCATGGTCGATCTGACATCCTGGTTCGACGTGCTGGCGCGATACCGGTGGACCTTTCTGACGGTGGCCGGCCTGGTCATCGCGCTCGGTGCGATCTATGCGCTGATCTCGCGGCCGGTCTATCGCGCCGACATCATGGTGCAGGTGGAGGAGAGCACCAACACCACCGCGGCGACCAACCGCGTGGCCGCGCAGATCTCGCCGGTGATCGAGGTCAAGTCGGCGGCCTCCGCCGAGATCGAACTGCTGCAGTCGCGCATGGTGGTCGGGCGCGCGGTCGACAACCTGATGCTGAACATCGAGGCGTCGCCACGCTACTTCCCGATCGTGGGCCGCGCGATCGCACAGCGCAACAGCGAGCTGTCGCAGCCGGGCCTGTTCGGCTGGGGCGGCTTCGCCTGGGGCAGCGAATCGATCGCCGTCAGCGAGCTGACGGTGCCGGCCGAGATGGACGAGCGCAAGATCACCGTGACCGCGCTGGGCAAGGGCGAGTACCGCGTCGCCTTCGCCAGCGATCCGGCCCGTGCCAACGGCAAGGTCGGCGAGCCGCTGACGGTCAAGACCGCCTACGGCCCGGTGAACCTGACGATCAGCAAGCTCGACGGGCGTCCCGGCACGCAGTTCGAACTGCGCCATCTGCCGCGCCTGGCAGCGATCGCCCGCCTGCAGCAGCAGCTTCATATCATGGAGCGCGGCAAGCAGAGCGGCGTGATCGGCGTCACGCTCGAAGGCGATTCGCCGCAGTTGACCGCGGCGATCCTCAACGAGATCGGCATGGAGTACGTCGAGCAGAACGTGCGCCGCAAGGCCGCGGAAGCGGAGAAGTCGCTCGAGTTCCTGCAGGGCCAGATGCCGCAGCTGCGCCAGCAGGTCGAGGCCGCCGAGACGCGCTATAACGCGATGCGCAACCAGCGCGGCACGGTGGACCTGAGCGAGGAATCGAAGCTGATCCTGGCGCAGTCGGTACAGATCCAGACCCGCTTGCAGGAACTGAAGCAGAAGCGGCAGGAACTGGCGATGCGCTTCGTCGGCGACCACCCCAGCATCACCGCGATCGACAGGCAGATCGACAGCCTGACCGCGCAGCTGAACGGCGTCACCGGCCGCATCCAGCGCCTGCCCGATGTCGAGCAGAACGTGCTGCGGCTGATGCGCGACGTCAAGGTCAACACCGAGCTCTATCAGGCCCTGCTCAACGACGTGCAGCAGCTCAAGCTGATGAAGGCGAGCAAGGTCGGCACCGCGCGCCTGGTCGATCCGGCCAACGTGCCGCTCAAGCCGGTGCGGCCGAATCGCCCGCTGATCGTCGCGGTGGCGGTGGGCCTGGGCGTGCTGGCCGGCCTGCTGATGGTGGTGGTGCGCCGCTCGCTCGATGGCGGGCTGACCGATGCCGACGAGATCGAGCAGCAAACCGGCCTGACCGTCTACGCCACGATCCCGCTGAGCCAGCAGCAGACCCGCAAGTTCGGTGGCGCCAAGCCGCTGCCCGGCCTGCTCGCGCTGCAGGAGCCCGAGGACCCGGCGATGGAGAGTCTGCGCAGCTTCCGCACCGCGCTGCAGTTCGCGCTGGTCGGCAGCCGCAATCGCATCGTGGTGATCACGGGCCCCGCCCCGGGCGTGGGCAAGTCCTTCATCGCCGCCAACTTCGCCGCGATCCTGGGCGCCGGCGGCAAGCGCGTCGCGCTCGTCGACGCCGACCTGCGCCGCGGCGGACTGAACCACCGCTTCGGCTCGCGCCGCTCGCCGGGCCTGAGCGACGTGCTGCTCGGCACGCCGCTGGACAAGGTGGTGCAGCGCCAGGTCGCGCCGGGGCTGGACTTCATCCCGACCGGAACGCAGGCGCCGCAGCCGGCCGACATGCTGAACAGCCCGGGCATGGAGGCGCTGATCGATGAGCTGAAGTCGCGCTACGACGTGGTGCTGATCGACTCGCCCCCGGTGCTGGCGGCTGCCGATGCCGGCATCCTGGCCAGCAGGGCGGGCGCGGTGTTCCTGGTGGCGCGCGCCGATGTCACCACCGCCAGCGAGCTGCAGGCCACCGACAAGGCGATCCGCCATGCCGGAGGCGACGTCAAGGGCGTGCTGTTCAACGGCCTGCACGTCGAGGGGCGCTGGTACCGCTCGCACTACCACTTCGGCAAGTATCGCTATATGAACCAGTACGGCGCGATCAAGGCCAAGCGGGCCTGATCCGCGCGGCCTCCCACCCTACCGCCGTATCAACGCCGATCCCCGCCGCGCGCGGGGATCGGCGCTTTGTAGGACAGCGGTGGCGCGCCGCGTAGGAACGCGCTGTCGGTCTTTCGGCCATTTGTAAGGAGTTGTTGGAAGGCGGAAACGGCGACCCGCGCTTGCCATCAAAAATCGAGCGGGTGGCACCATCCTTCGATCGCGTGCCGCCACCGTCGTCCCCGCGGCCCATCGGCCGCGGGCTTCGTTCGATAACAACTCCACGAGGTCCGATATGTCCAGAAACCTGACTGTGCGCACCCGAACCGCCCTGGCGGCGCTGGCTGCGGGTCTGATCGGCGCGACCGCCTTTGCGCAGGCGCCGATGGCGCCCTCGACCGGCACCGGTGCCGGCACCAGTGTTGGCGCCGGCGGTACCGGTGTTGGTGCCGGCGCTGGCGCAGGTGCCGGCGCGGGTGCCGGCGCAGGTGCCGGTGTTGGCGCAGGTGCTGGCGCCACTGCCGGTGCCGGCACGATGGCGCCTGCCGGTGCCGCCTCGACCATGCCGACCACCGGCCCCGCTCCGGGCAGCGTTCCGGCCGGCATGGTCGCCGTTCCTTACGGGCCGGGCGTCTATCAGCTCCAGCCGAAGCTGGATCCGCTGGTCGAACGGCGCGTGGCACGCGCCGAGGCACGCGGCGAGTACCGCGAGCGCAAGTCCGAAGCGCGGCAGGAATACAGGCAGGAAGTGAAGGCCGCCAAGCAGGAGCGCAAGGCGGAGATGCGCGAGGCCAACGAGGAGGCCAAGCGTGAACTGACCGCCCCGCCGGCGCGCTGATACGTCGTGGGCCGCCCCCGGGCACTGGACGAGCCGCCAGGCCGGTCCAGGCTCGCGAGGCGGCCCGCGCGGTCAGCGTAGTGACTGGCGCAATGCCCGGGAGGCGGCCGGCGACGCTGCTGTTGGCAACGCTGTCGGCCCACTTGCCGGTGCAACTTGGGATGCCGCTTCCACAGGCGAATCGAACGCCGCCAGATGTCGCATCAGGCAAGCCGCGAATTGCGCGCGGCTCTCGGTGAGAAACAGCGAATGGTCCAGCCGCGGCAGCACATGGACCCGAATGCCGCTCAGCGGGGCCAGTGCCTCCAGATGCCGGCCGAAGCGAGCCCGCGCTTCCAGCAGACCGATATCCCCCGCCCCATAGAGCAGATCGACGCGCACGCCGCGGCGTTGCAGGCTGTGCATCGCCTCGCGCGCGTAGGCATCGAGGTCGTCCGCGCCTCGCGTCGAGCCGGCACCGGCGCGGCTCGACCATAGCCGCCGCGCCAGCGCCGCGGCATGCGGCCACGGATCGATCTCGCCGCGCAGAAGCCGCAACCATTGCGCCGGGTTGCGCGCCGCGGCCAGATAGACCCGCGTCGATTGCAGCTGCGCATCGGCGTCGCCACCGCCCCGATCACTGTCGTCGTGCTGGCTGTCCCAGCGGAATTTGAGCAGATTGGCGAGCACCAGCCCATCGATCGGCGCCCCGGCCAGCGCGGCCTGCAGCGCGAGGAAGCCGCCCGAGCAAACCCCGGCCACCACCACGCGCCGATAGCCGCGCGCCCTGAGCCACGCCGCGGCGGCCGCGACATCGCGCGACGGCTGCTCCCCATAGAGCGCCGCGATCCGCATCGTGCGCGCGGCCTGCGGGCTGTCGCCGAGCGCGGAGACGTCGAGCCGCAATGCCGCCACGCCGGCATGGGCGAGCTGGCGGGACAGCGTGACGAACAGCCGGCAGTCGCCGACATGGTGGTTGCCGCCCGTGTTCGGAAACAGCACCGCGGTGGCCGTCGCGTCGCCACCATCGTCGCTCGTGCACAGCACGCCGAACTGACGGCCGCCATCGAGCCACACGGGCTGCTCCACCGTCCCCTGGACCCGCAGCACGGCATCGGCCGACACGGGGGACGACCGCTCGCCACGGCGCGCGACCGACGCAGTCGGTCCCAGCCATTGCGCGATCTGCTGCCACGCCTGCTCGGGCACGCTGCTGTTCTCGGCCGAGCGCATCATGGCGGGATACTCGTCGAAATCGAACCGCGTCACCTGCGCGCCCTGCGCCCGATAGCGACCGGCCAGCGCAGCGACCGGCGAACCGGCGCCGGGCCACGCATCGAGCAGCAGCATGCGCGGCGCGGGACAGGTGGCCCGGCGTTCGAGCCGCAGGCTCTCGAGCAAGGCCACGGCATCGGACGGCAGCCGATAGCCCAGCACCTCGCAGGCGCCGTCGCGCGGCGGCGCCACCGGAATATCGGGGATCGCGTTATTGCACCAGCTGCCCTGCAGTGCGCGCAGCTCGCGCAGATAGGTGCGGCCCGTGACAGGCGGGGCCAGCAGGATCAGTCCATCGGGACGCCGGCCCTCGTCGACCGCCATCGCCTCGGCGGCCAGCACGGCGAGCGTCGCGCCCAGCCGCAGACCGCACAGCACCACGCGCTCGACCCCGGTATGCGCGCGCAGCGTCTGCGCGGCGCGCACGATGCTGTGCGTACAGGCGTTCAGACGATCGGGACCGTCCTCGGCCCCGGCGGAATCGCCGCAGCCGGGATAGTCGAAGCGCAGCACCGGCATGCCGGCGCTGGCGAGGTCCGCGGCCAGATGCCGCCACGCGCGATGCGACCACATCGCTTCATGGCCCCACGGCGCGCACAGCACCACGCCGGTTGCGCCAGGGCCGGCATGCAGCCAGCCGACGCAGTGGTCGAACGCCACTCGCTTCATCGTCTTCCCCCGGATACCGGGAAGGCGCGCGGGCAAGAGCCCGCGCCAGCCTTCCCGAAACCTTCTCACTACCTCTGCAATACTGCCTCTCGCTTACGCAGAAACGGGTACGCTGCCCGCTTCAAGCCTTGCCCGCGGCGGCTGCCACCGGACGTTCGAGGGCACGGGTCGCCGGTGTTGCGGGCGGCAGCGGCATGCCCAGATACGGATTGATGGTGGCGAACTCGGCGCGGTTGCTGCGACGCTGGGCCACGCCATTGATGATGCCGCCCGCGATGCGCGCATCGGCGCGCGAGAGCCGCTTGAGCGTGTCGTCGACCTGGCCGGGCAGCGTCACGTCGGCACGCATGACCAGCAGCGTCGAGCCGGCCAGGCTGGCGATCAGCATCGCGTCCGCGACCGACAGCACCGGCGGCGTATCGACGATCACCAGGTCGAAACGCTCCTTGCACTGCTGCAGCGCGTCCTTCAACGTCGGCAGCATCAGCAGCTCCGACGGATTGACCGGCGTCGCACCGGCGCCAAGGATGCACAGGCCCGCGACCACGGTCGGCTGCACCGCCGCGCCGACCGGGATGCGGCCGGCCAGCACATCCGACAGTCCTGGTTCCGCGGACTGGCCGAACCACGTCGCGACCTTGCCGCGCCGCAAGTCGGCGTCGATCAGCAGCACGCGTTGTCCGGCCTCGGCGAACAGCACCGCGAGATTGACTGCGGCGAAGGTCTTGCCAGCACCGGGCGCGGGACTGGTGATCGCCAGCACGCCATCGGGGGCGCTGCGCAGGCCGAAGTACAGGGAGGCCCGCACGCTGCGCAACCCTTCGACCGCCAACGCATGGGGCGAGCGCCGCGCCAGCAGGAAGCGGTCGTGCAGCCCGTTACCGTTGCGCGCGCCGGCCTGCGGATCGCCCCCTTGCGCCTCGGCCAGCGCGGTGCCCGGGGCGGGCGCGGCCAGGCGTTGCCGCGCGGCGTCCGCCAGCCCCATCGCGGCCATCGCCCCGAAGCGCCGCTCGAGTTCGGCCTGGCGCTCCAGCTCCGCCTGCTCGTCGCTGAAGGCCACATCGCCCAGCATCGGCAGGCCCAGGCGCGCCTCCGCCTCGTTGGCATCGGCGACCACCGGCTTGACACGCCGGCGCAGCATCACGCCACCGATCGCCAGCGCCAGCGCTGCCGCGCCGCCTGCCACCGCGGCCGGCCAGGGGCCGACACCGACGGGCACGGTCGAGGCCGCGGCCGCATCGACGATGCGCACCGCGCTGCTGCGGTCAGCCTGCACCAGCGACAGCTGTTCGATCTTGCGGCGCAGGGTCATGTACATGTCTTCGGCCACCTTGACGTCGCGCGTCAGCGCCACCGATTCGCGCTCGGACAGCGACAGGTTCTGCATGCGCTCGTCGAGTTCGCGCCGCTCGCGGATCAGCTGCTGGATCTGGCTGTCGACGGTCTTGACCTCGTTGGCATCGGTGGTGAAGCGCTGCAGCAGCTTGGTACGCTCGAGCCGCAGCGCGGCGATCTGGCGCTGATACTCCATGCTGCCTTGCAGATACGACTGCGCGTCCTGTGTCGGCTGGATCGAGCCGGAGCGGGAACGGTAGCGGGTCAGCGCCGCCTCCGCGCGTTCGAGCTCGGCCTGCACGCGCGGCAGCTCCGCCGCGAGGAAGGCCAGCGATTCGGCGGCGTCGCCGCGCCGCGCGCTGGTTTGTCCGCGGATATAGCCCTCGGCAATGCCATTGACGAGATCGGCGGCCTGCTTGCGATCGCCGCTCTGCCACGACAGCCGCACCGTGCCGCCGGGCATTTCGCTGACCTTGAGTTGGCTGGCGATGGCATCGACGGTCGCGACCGGATCGCTGCGCATCAGCGTGAAGCGCGTGCCCGGCCGCGCGTCGATGCGCGAGATCAGGACCTCGACGCCATCGACCGCGGCCGACTCGCCGACGCGGCCTTCGAGCAGGGTACGGCTGCCATCGCTCAGGCGGAACGCGCCGCCGCTGAGCACCTCCAGCGTCAGCGGCTTGTTCAGCAGCCGCTCGGGCACCGCGAGCGTATCGAGCGCGATGCGCTCGCCGCCCCACGCGTAGCCCATGCCCGGCGGCCAGGGGCCGCGCACGTGCCCCGGTTCCGACAGGCGCGCGGCCAGCGCACCGACCAGCGGCGCGCGTACGGGCTCGGCAGTGATGCCCAGCCTGAGCTGCTCGATCACCGGCGCGGCCACCGCACGGCTCTTCAGAATGCTGGCGTCGAAGCCGGCCCCCGGCGTGGATGCCGCGCCCGGCGCGCCGCTGACGGCAACGTCAGGCTGGGCGACCTGGATCAGCGCCGCGGCTTCGTAGCGCGGCGGCACCGTCAACGCCGCCAGCCCGGCCACGGCCGCGCCGGCCAGCGTCGCACCGACCAGCAGGCCGGCGCGATCCTGCAGCGCGCGCGCATAGCCGGCCGGCCGCTGCGGCACCACATTGGGAGCCGGCATTGTTCCGGCGAATGACAACCTGTCCACGGCAATCTCCTGACGCACTGGCGCAGTTCACGCTTCGGCGAGGGCCGGCAGCAGCCGGTCGAATTCGCGCTTGACGAGCTTGTAGCATTCGCACGAATGCGCTTCGAGCCCATGACGATCGAGCACCGTGATATGGCCGCGGCTGTGGTGGATCAGGCCGAGGTCCTCCAGCTTGCCGGCGGCTTCGGTCACGCCTTCGCGGCGCACGCCGAGCATATTGGCGATGACCTGCTGCGTGATCACCAGCTCGTTGGTCGCCATGCGATCGAGGGCGAGCAGCAGCCAGCGGCACAGCTGCTTGTTCAGCGAATGATGGCGATTGCAGACCGCGGTCTGCGCGATCTGCGTGAGCACCGCCTGCACGTACAGCAGCGTGGCGCGCTGGATCGTCGGCGAGCGCATGAACTCCTGGCGCAGCGTGCCCGCCGAGAGCCGATAGGCGAAGCCGGGCGTGCGGACCTCGACGCGGCACGGCATGGTGTCGCCACCGGTCAGCACAGGGATGCCGACCAGACCCTCGTTGCCGATCGCGGCGATCTCGGCGGTCGCGCCGTTCTCCAGCAGCGACAGCATCGACACGATGGCCGTGGTGGGAAAGTACACATGGTGGATGCGTTGACCCGAGTCGGTGAGCAGTTGCCCCGCCCGCATCCGTACCAGCTCCAGGTGCCCCGACAGCGTTTCCCATTCCTTGCGCGGCAACGAGGCCAGCAGGTGGTTGACGTGCAAATCCGAACGTTGACCGATCATTTCTGTTCTCCCTTCTTGTCCTTTTTGTTGCTGTTTTCCCCCGCCTCGCACCCGATGCCCGTCGACGACGTCCGTCACAACCACGAGACAGCGACGCTGACCGTGACGGCGACGCGGTGCGGCTTGCGTGCTTCCATTAAGTTCCATCTGTGGGACGCCCAACAGTAGCCGCACGGCTGAAACCTGCTCATCCTTCGGTAGGTGGGAATGGGGAGGGAGCCGCGTTACAGCAGTGCAACCATTTGGCGCGACGCATCGGCAATGCGTCAGCCGGTTGCGATGGGCATTGGCCTGCGGGTCGATGTGCTACGCGCTGTAGCCCAGTGGTCCAGGCGCGTTCAGCGCGCGAATCTCCCCCATCGGGATGGCGGCGCTCGCCAGACGGTTTAGGCCTTCTTCGCTGCGCCCCTCGCCGCGCCCTTCGCCACCACGCGCACCAACGTCGGCACGCAGCAGCACACGGTGGCTTGCGCCCGGTGCGAGATGGAAGTAATCGCTTGCCGGTTGCAGGTTTGCATCGTCGATCTGCACCCAGCGTGCGAAACGGCGCGCCGACACCGTCAGCCACCACTGGCCTTCGATGTGCTGGAGCTGCGCATGCAGCTCCGGGGGCGCGAGCGCCGCGGCGCTGCGATCCGGTAGATAGAACGCCTCGCTGACGACCGTGCCGCCCCCATCGAGCCACGCGGCGTGCACCACGTCATGCAGGCGTGGGCCGAAGCGGTAGGCATAGGCAAAGTCGAAGAACTCGTCGGCCAGTTCGGCGCCGCCGATGCATCGGACCGAGCGCGGCGCCAGCGTGAATTCGCGCGACACGTCGAGCAGCGGCATCAGTCCGTCGCGCAGACATCGCAGGCGCAGGCGCATCGGCTGCGCGACAGCGGTCTCGTTGATCAGGTGCACATGCACGCCGTTCAGGCCTTCGTCGGTGAGCAGCACCTGCAGCGGTTGCCACACCTGGCGCAGCGCATGCCATGCGGACTTGGGCCGGCGCAGCGCATCGACGATGCCCCAACCGGCGCCCGGTACCAGGTCCTGCCATTGCCACACCAGCCCTCCGGCGCAGCACGAGCCGGCGCGGCGCCATTCGGCAAAGACCTCGCTCATCAGCTCGGCGACCACCGCGCGCGCGCAGTGCAGATAGCGCGCCGGGTCCTCCCTGCGCAGGCGCGCGGGATCGACTGCATAGAGCGATTGGAGGTAGAAGTCGCGCACGTCTTCGAAGTCCCAGCATGCGCCGGCATCGCGCGGCACCGTGCGCTTCCAGCGTGGGTCGTGCACCGGCGCGACGCCCGCCATCGCCTCACGCAGCGTGCGCTCGCATGGCACGTTGGCGAAGGCCAGGCATTCGGCGGCAAAGCGCACGCGCGCACGCCGCGCATCGTCGAGCGGCCGCTGGTAGGCGCCGACGCCGTAGTAGTGGCTGACGCCGCGATCGGGCTGGAACGGCCACGCGCCGCCGCTCGGCGAATTGCGCACGTAAGGCGCGGAAACGCCGTGCGCGGCGATGCAGTCGGGAATCACCGTGTCGAACAGCGGCTGGCGCCACGCCTGGCGGGCAGCGCCCAGCATCGCCGCCTGCTGCTCCGCTTCGCTGCCGCCGCACAGCACGGCCACGCTCGGATGGTGGGCATGGGTGGCGAGCCATTGGCGCACCTCGCGGCGTGCGTCGTCGAGCAGCGCGGCGCCGGAATCGGTCCCCGGCTCGACGGAATAGTCGAAGTTGGCGAACAGGAAGTCCTGCCAGACCAGCAGGCCCATCGCATCGCAGGCCGCGTGAAACGCCTCGCCCTGGTAGCACGTCACGCCGCTGATGCGGATCATGTTCATGTTGGCCTCGCGCGCCTGCGCGAGCCATGCCGCGCAGGCCTGCGCATCGGGCGCGTGGCCGTGCAGGTCCAGGCTGGCCACGCAAGCGCCGCGGCAGAAGACCGGTACGCCATTGACGCGCACGACGAACCCGCCATCGCTCTGGTCCAGATCGATGTGCCGGAAGCCGACCCGCGCGCAGGGCAGCGTCTGGGCGCCGGCGCGCAGCGTGACGTCGTAGAGCGCCGGCTCGCCGTGCGTGTGCGGCCACCATTTGCGCACGCGCGGCACCCTGACGCTGCCATGCCATACCGGGCCGTGCTCGCGGTCTTGCCGGCATGCCAACGCGGCCTCGTGGCCGTCGACCGCCACCGTCAACGCGCCTTCCACGAGGGGAGCGACGCCGCGCACCTGCACCGACACGACGCCGTCGTCGCCGTCCAGGCGTGCCATCGTTTCGCAGCGCGCCGCGTCGAGCGGACGCGCGGGCGCCGGCAACAGGTCGATCTCGCGCCATGGTCCCACGGCGTGCACCGGCGGACACCAGCCCGGCATATGGCCGAGCAGCGTGGTGCGCACGTGCCGCAGCGATGGCGGCGACACCAGCCGCGGCTTCCAGCGCACCGGGCCGCGCCGGCCACGCAGCGCGCGCTCGAGCGAGCGGAAGCACAGCGACAGCGTGTGGGTGCCAGACAGCGTCAGCGCGACCTCGTGTTCCGCGAACATCGAGCGGCTCTCGAGCACGCGCGTGTGGTCGAGCCACACCTCGCAGATCGTGGCCAGTCCGCGCAGCCGCAGGCAATGTGCGCCCTCGCCGGAGATCGGCACGCGATACCAGTAATCGCGCCGATGCAGCGGCGGCGGCGCCTCGGCGCACCAGCGGCCGGCCGCCTGCAGCGCCTGCGCGACCGTGCCCGGAACCGGTGCCGGCAACCAGTCGCCCGCGGCCGGCAAGTCGAGCGGCGTGGCAATGGCATCGGCCTCGGTCTCCAGCATGCGCCACGGACCGGTCAGCGGCTGGCGCGCCAGCGGCCGGCCCAACGGCATGGCCGGCGCCATGCGCTGGCACACATCGGGCGCGGTCATCGCCGCGCCCGCGGCGTCAGGGCTCCCCCTCGCCCACATAGGCGGCAAGCGCCGGCACCGCGGCCTCGTAGCAGGCTTCCATCTGATCGAGGCAATCCTGGCAGGCGTCGGGCCGGCGTCCGAGGATCGAGCGGATCAGCCGGAACTGCATCACCATCGCCTCCGACGCCAGCCGCTGGCAGGCGGTGGCGATCGCCGCCGGCAATGGCTGTCCCTGCAGGCTTAGCCAGCGCAGGTACTTGCCGAGCAGCTCGAAGTTGGCGCCCAGTTGGCGCAGCACGTTGAAGGCGTACGGATGGAAAGCCGGTTCGCCGCGCACCGCCAGCTCGTCCAGATGTTGCGGAAACACCTGCCGGTACGCGGCGATCGGATTCTGCCGCGGGCGCCGCGCCAGATGCCGCCGCAACAGCGCCAGCGAGGCGCGCAGCAGCATCGGCCCGGACAGCGGCGGAAAGCGCCGCCGCACGACCTCGGCGTACGGAAACAGCAGATTGGGATCGGCCTGCAGGTCCGGCAGCAGCCGGAACAGGCCGGCATAGTCGTCGCCGCGCGCGACGTGGTAGCCGTCGTTGTGGTAGTAGCCGACCCCGCGTGCCTCGGGCATCAGCACGTCGATGCCGATGGTGGTCTTGGTGTGCTGGCGCCGGTACGACGTGGCGCGATTGTCGGGCAGGTAGTAGCCGTCGACCTCGAGCAGCACCACGTGGCCGCGCGCGGTCTGCGTCGCGACATGGCGCTCCATCGCGTCGTAGAGCGAGAGCTCGTGCACCACCACGCCATAGAGCCGTTCCAGATCGTCGACCGGGTATTTGAAGAAAGTGAACTGGTCGCCGTCGAAGTCCTGCGCGACGGTAAACGGCAGCGCCGCCAGCGGATCGAGCTGCCAGCCGTGCAGCAGCTCGATCCACAGGTCGACATAGCAGTTGGTCTGTGGCCAGACCGCCTGCTCGGTATGCAGGACATGCGAGGCATGCACGGCGTGCGCCAGCCGCCCGGTGCCGTCATACATGGCGCAGTCCCAGCAGCTCGCGCACCTGGCCCGGCCAGCGCGCCAGCGCGAAACCATGGTGGCGCAGCAGCGCCAGGATCAGCCGGTCGATGCCGAAGCCGACGCAACCGGTGTGGGCACGCGCGCCGTCGGCGGTGCGCAGCGGCCAGACTTCGGCGAAGTGGTCCTTGTGGTAGTTGAAGCTCATGCAGGCGGTGGGCGGGGCGTCGTCGTGGATCGGAATCAGCAGTTCGAACTTCAGTTTCTGCTCGCGCTGGCCATCGGCGACGATCTTGCCGCCGCGGCCGAAGAACGGGTCGTTTGCCAGATCGAGCTGCCAGGGCAGGTCCAGCTGCTGCGCCAGCGCACTGCCCCGCTCGATCCACTGCGTGCGGAAGGCGACGATCTGCTCGGCGGTGCCCAGCCGCACGTACTCGCGCATGCGGAACAGCTGCATGCGGGCCGGGTCGACCGATGGCTCATGGCGGAAGCAGTACGAGAGCACGTCGACCACGCGCCCCTGCGGCGGCAGCGGTCCGCGTGCGGCCATCACCGGATAGATCGGATAGCAGGCGGCGGGCGTCAGCACCACGCGCGTGGGCCGCTGCTGGTCCGCCCATTCCTCGCCGGCATCGAGGCGCGCCAGCAGGCGATGATGATCGCGATCGCTGCCGCAGAAGCTGTGCACGGTGCCGGCCAGCTGCGGAAAGCTCTTCAGGTATTCGCTGGCTTCGAAGTCCTGCCGCGCCATCGCCGGCGGAAAGCGGATCACCTCGGCCTGCTGGTCGGCGCCGAGCGCACCGATGGCGGCGTTCAGGCCGTCGGCAATGGCCTCGAAGTCGGCGCTGCGTCCATACAGACCGTCGACGCCGGTCGGAATCAGCAAGCCGGCCTCGATCAACGCCTGGCGAAAGCGCCGCTGCGCCGCCAGCGCGGCCTGCTCCGGTGGGCGGACCAGGCGCTGCGGCGGCGCCGCGGTGTCGGCAGGCTCGACGGCGCCACTGTGGTGGCCGCTCTGGTAGTCCATGCCGATTCTCCTCAATGCGAACGTTCCGCCAGCAGCAGGCTGGCGGTATTGGTCAGGATGCGGTCGTTGCTGATCATCAGCGGCGCGGACCACAGATCGCGCAGATGACGGCCGACGCTGAACGGCGTGCCCTGCTTGTAGCCGGCCATGCCGCAGATCAGCAGCGCGGTCTGTACGGCTTCGAGGGCCAGCGTCGACACGCTGGTTTTCAGGCCGTTCATTTCCGCGGCGAAGGCAAAATCCGCGGAGACGGAACGGCCGGGCGTGTGGTCGCGGTAGTGCGCGAGCGCCATCTGCACGCGCGCCTGCATCGTGTCGATCGTCGCCGCCGCCTCCGCCAGCCGCGTGGCCGAGGGCGGCAGCGTGCCGGGCCGCGAGCGCGCCTGGCCCTGGAAGAAGGCCTTTGCCCGCTGCACCGCGTCGGCGGCGATGCCGGTCCACAGCGCGCTCCACAGGATGTGCGACACCGGCGTCATGGTCGCGTCGGCGATCTCGCCGAACGGCACCGGCACGATCTGCTCGCAGGCCCCGCGCGCCTCCAGCCGGAAGCCGTTGCTGCAGGTGCCGCGCATGCCCAGCGTGTCCCAGCCGCTCGTGCACTGCAGCGTGCAATCGCTGCCCGGCACGCAGACCAGCACCTGGTCGGACTGCGGCGCCTCCGCATGACGGCGCGCGGTGGCGAGAATCACGTCGGCCTGCGCGCCGTACGAAATGGTCGGCGCCATCTTGACCAGATGAAAGCGCCCGCCGTCCGTGGCCACCGCGCAGCCGCTGGTGCGCAGCGCGCCGCCGATCGACTGTTCCGACGTCGCCGAAGCCAGCAGCAACTGCTCTCCGGCGATGCGTGCGAGCAGGCGCTCGTGCCAGATGCTGCCGCGCGCATGCGCGACCAGGCAGGCAACCTGGATCTGGTGCATCGCGTAGATCATGCCGGTGGCCGCGCACGCGCCGGCGAGCGCGCGACAGATCGCCGCGACGGTATCGAGCGATGCGCCGCCGCCGCCGAGTTCGGCCGGCACCATCGCACCGAGCAGGCCGCGCTCGCGCAACGCGGCGAAGGCCGCTTCGGGGAACGCCGCCTCGCGATCGACACGATCGGCCTGCGCCGCGGCGAGCGGCACCACCTCGCGGGCGGCGGCCAGCGCGTCCTGCGGTGGATCGCCTTGGACCGGCGGATCGCCCTGCCCCGGCTCGGCACCGGCATCGTGCGGGCAGGGCTGCACCGCATGCGCCGCGAACGCGTTCATGCCGCCTCCTGCTGCTGGCGCAGATACACGATCGCGTCTTCCAGCGACTGGATGCTGCGAAACAGCTGGCGCGTCAGCATCCGGTCGGGAATTTCGATATCGAAGGCATTCTCGATGGCCAGCATCACGTGCACCGTGGCGAGCGACGACAGACCGGCTTCGTAGAGGTCGGCGTGATCGTCCAGCGTGTCCGCTGGCACCTCGAGCCGCCCCACCTGCGCCAGGATCGTGCGTATGGTGGCTTTCATGGTCTCCTCCCCCTGGGGTCTTGGTATGCCCCATTTGGCTCGACCGTACCCTCCGGCACCGTGCGCTTGCCAACGCACGTTCGCCACAGCCGTGGGCCGGAACCCTTTCAGAATGCGCTCTTGCCGGTCCAGCCATGCAGCGCGGTGCGCGCGATGATCCGCAGGTCCAGCTGGAAGGACCAGTTGCGGATGTAGTAGATATCGAACTCGATGCGCGCACGCATCTTCTCGACCGTGTCGGTCTGACCGCGCAGGCCGTTGATCTGCGCCCAGCCGGTGATGCCGGGCTTGACGCGATGGCGCAGCATGTAGCGGTCGATCAGCTCCTTGTACATCTCGTTGTGTTCGAGCGCATGCGGGCGAGGGCCGACCACCGACATCTCGCCGCGCAGCACGTTGAAGAACTGCGGCAGTTCGTCCAGGCTGGTACGGCGCAGGAAGGCGCCGATGCGCGTCACACGCGGGTCGTTGCGCACCGCCTGCGTGACGCCACGGTCCTGGTGGACCACCATGGTGCGGAACTTGAAGACATCGAAGGGCTTGCCGTCGATGCCCAGGCGCTTCTGCCGGAACAGCACCGGGCCCGGCGAGGACAGCTTGACGCCGATCGCGATGGCGACCAGCAGCGGCGACATGCCCAGTAGCGCCACGGCCGCGAAGACGCGATCGAAGCTGGCCTTCAGCAGGCCCGTGATGCGCGAATCGGGCGGGCTGTTCAGGTCGATCACCGGCAAGCCGAGGAATTCGCTGAAGCGGTGGCCCAGCAGTTCGACCGACATGATGTCGGGCACCCAGCGGATGTCGACCAGGTCGTTGCGGAACTGGTAGACCACGTCGCACAGATCGCGGCAGGCCGCCATCGGCAGCGTCAGCCAGATCTCGCGCACGTCCTGACTGCGCACGAAGCGCGTGACCTCGCTCATCTCGCGCAGGATCGGCACGCCGGTGGGCAGCGCGTCGTCGTCGTGGTCGCAGTAGACGCCGACCACGTGATAGCCGGCCTCGCGGATGCGTTGCACGCGCCGGTACATCTCATTGCCGAGCGGCCCGTAGCCGAAGATCAGCACGCGCTTGGCGTTGATGCCCTGCTGCCGTACGTTGCCCAGCAGCTGGTACAGCACCAGCCGCGATCCGATCAGCGCCAGCGAGACGGTGCCGAACCAGGTGGTCGACCACAGCCGCGATACTGCGCCGATCTGATGCATCAGGTAGGCCAGTACCAGGCCGCTGACTGCCACCAGGCTCCATGCCGCCAGCGTGCGCAGGCCGAGGGCGGCGCGGCTGCGGCCGCGCCACGATTCATACAGTCCGCAGGCGGGAAACACGATCAGCGTCGCGACCGCACAGAACGCGGTCAGGAAGCCATGTATCGGCGCCGCCGATGCCAGACCGCCCTCGGGAAACCAGAATTCGCCGACCAGGATGCCGCAGATGCCCACCGTCAATGCATCCGAGACCCGATACAGCAGTTGCAGCGCTGTCTGCCGCTCGACGACCGCTTGCGCGCTTGCCGTTGCCATGACCCTCTCCCCTTGCTGCCCTGTCGATGCCGTGTGTCGGCATATCGCGAACATCGTCGCGCCGGGGTCGGCGTGGGGTCTGTTGGGTCCCCCACACAGGTGGGGGCTGCGGCGGGTAGCCGTGGTCTGTTCCGGCGTTGGTCTTCAGTCGTTGGCTTCCAGTCGTTGGCTTCCAGTCGTTGGTCTTCAGTTGCGCACGACGGGCATCGTATCGATGGGCCGTGGCGGCGTGCGCAGCGGCGATCGTGCACAGGGCGCGCACGAAGACGTGCGCGGCGACGATGGCCCGATCGTCGCCGCTTCGCGCCGCTGCCAGTCCTCGCGTTGAAACGGTCGCGCCCGTCCGGACAGGTACAGCGCGATCTGTTCGATCCATTGCTCCGTCGGGGCATGCGCGCCCGATGCCGGCACGCCCAGCAGCAAGGCGCCGAGCAACAGCAACGGCGGTGAGCGCGGCGAACGTCGCCGCCGCGGCGTGGTGGCCAGCAGATAGCCGCCGCTGACGGCAAAACCCAGCATCAGTCCGCCAACCACTTCGCTGAGCGAATGCGCACCCAGTGGCAAACGCGAATAGCCCACGAGCAGTGCGAGCGATGCACCGAGCCATGCGCCAAGCGTTGCCGCGCTCCAACCGAGGCGCTGCCGACGTCCCGGCGCGAGCCGGTGCATCAGTACCGGCAGCACGCTTGCCGCCATCATGCTGTGGCCGGAAAAGCCGGTGAAGTCCAGCGCCGGCACGCCGACGCCCCAGCCGATGAAGGCCAGCTTCGATGCAAGCGTCAGTCCCGCAGCAGCGGCGAACGCCAGGCACCAGTCGCGCGCCGCGCGCCATTCGCCGCGATGGCACAGCGACAGCAGCAACAGCGCGGCGCACGGCAGCAGCAGCGCGGTGTCGCCGAAGCGCGAGATCAGATGCCAGTGCCACATGGTGTCCGATGCCCCGCGCTGCCGTTGTGCCGCCGTGGGCTTTTGGTCCTTTTGGTTGATGGAAGTCGCAAGATCGATTGGATATCGTCAGTCTTGTGGTGGGCCAGGCGGAATCGGCCTGCCACTTTGGAGCCCGCATGGTCCCCCGGTCTGCGGGCTTCTTTTTTCCCCTTCCCAGGTTGCGGTCGTCGCCGACGGCCGCAACCCCAAAAAAAAAAAGGACCCCGGCGTGCCGTCTGTCGAGCGGCGGCTCCGCCGTGGTCCGCAGATCCGGCCGGGCGATTGCCGCGGCCGAGACGCGCGTGTACGCATGTCGTTCGATTCGTCACCGACATGCGGCTCCCCCGAGCACGCGCCTTATTTCCCCCCTTCGTTTCGTTCGCCCCGGCCGTTCGCCTGGCTTCGGTGGTTACCAATCGCCCCGCCGCGGCGTCTTCATGTCGCCGTCATCGTCCGCGCACGTGCCGGGCGCCACCGACAGGAACGACGTCGCCAGCCCCGCGGCGATGCGCCGCCGTGCCTCGCGCTCGCCGGCTTCGCGGGCCGCGATCACCGCGGCATCCTCGCTGCAGAACGCCCGGCCATGCAGTTCGCCTCGATGGATCAGCGGGCCATCGCAAGCGGACGCCAGCCGGATCTCATAACAACATGCCCATTTGTTGCGGCCCTCGGGCACGGCAAAGCCGCGCACGATCAGGACCGCCGGTCCTCCATTCATATGACCCCCCGCTCCTGCCGGCGGCGGACCTTCTGATCCCGGGTCCGGCTGCGCCAGCAGCGTAGTGCCAGCATAGGCCGCATCGCCGGTGGAAGACCATCAGCCGCTTGCCGTAGAACCAGGGCGCAGAAAGTTGGAGGTCGCAGCAGCAGCGGGCGCCATCAACCCGGCCATGCTGGCGCGTGGAAAGCATTGGCCGCCGGCGCTGACCAGCGCCACTGCGGCGGAAACCAGGTCGGGCGAGGCCGGTGCCAGCAGGCAGCCGCCCGCACCGAGCCGGGCGGCGCGCTGCGTCAGTTCGGTGGCGCCTGGGCGGGCGATCAGCAGCCATCGGCGCGGCGCGATGCGCTGGCACAAGGCCTCGATCAGCGCGCCGGCATCCGCCTCGCTGCTGCTGCAATCGAGCAGCGCGAAATCGACGGGCTGTCTGGGCAATTGGGTCGACGACCCGTGCAGCAGCCATTCCGGCGACTGCAAGGTCAACGGGCAGGAGGCCTGACGCTTGCCGAGGTAGCGCGACAGCGCGCGCAGCATGATCGCGTTGTTGGCCAGAAGAAGGGTCGTCATCGACTCGGGGGAGCTCAGGGGGGCGAGGTGACTGCCGGCGTGCATGTCCATAAGCCTAGCAAGCCGCCTCCCGGGCCGCCTCGACCATTGGAATGAAGTCCCTCAGCCGAAAGGATGAGTTCGCGCCAGCACATGCCCCGTCACGGCCGTGGCGCGGCTCACGCCGCCTGGCAGACCGCGGGCAATCGCAAGCCTTCCGCATGCAGCGGCACCGCGCCGAGCGCCGAGGGTCCCGGCCAGTTCAGCTTGGCACCGCGCCGCAGCGCTTCGTAGACGGCCTCGCCCTTGTTGCGCACATGCAGGCGGTGGTACAGCGTGCAGGCGTGGGTCTTGGCAGTGGCCACCGAGATATTGAGCACGCGGCTGACCGTCTTGATCGGATAGCCGCGCGCCAGCAACGCCAGCACCTCGTATTGCCGCTCGGTGATATTGAGCAGGTGCGAGCCGAACGACGGTGTCTCGATATCGGGCTGGATCAGCGGGGCACTCCGGACGGCGATGTCGGCGGACCGGCCGGGCGCGGCGCGCGTCGACTCGATGGGTTCGTCGGGCCGGGTGGTGGCCCCGTCCGTGTCACCGGCTGCGTGCATGCCGCGCAGGTCGGTCCGCTGCGCCGGCTCGACGTGAACCAGCGCGGGAAAGCATTCGCCGCCGGCCAGCACCAGGCGGATGGCGGCGTCGAGCACCTCGGCGCAGCAGTTCTTCGACAGCAGGCCCGCCACCATCGGCGGCACGGACTCCTGCGCCATCGCGCCGGGCAGGCCATCGGCCAACACCAGCACGCGCTGCGGCGCCAGATAGCGGCACAGGTCTTCCATCGCACGCCAGGTGCCGCTGCCATCGTCGCTCCAGCCGTAGATCAGCAGGTCGGCGTCGCGCAGGCGGGCGTCATCGGCCGACGGCAGCGCGGCCGGTTCGACATCGATGACCTGGACGGGGAGCTCGGATTGCGCCAGTAGCTGGCGCAGGCCCAATCGCAGTAAGGGATGAGGCTCGATCAACAGAATGGTGGCCATGCCGCTCTCGTTCTTGTTGCGTCACGTGCGCCGCGACGGTCGCCCGTGTGATCGGAAGTGCGGCGCTATGTTGCGCCTGCCCCTCCCTACGATCCATCCCGCTTCAGCTCGGCGCGGCGTTCAGCGCGGCCGTCCCTTCCCGTCAAGCGTGATGCAATCGCCCCGTTCGCGTGTTTTGCACGCTTTCGATCCCTCTAAAGACAGACTTAACTTTCACTTATTCTGCGGTCCAGCATATGCACGCCAAAACAGGAAAGCAAGGCTCGCCAGATGATGGGTAAGTCGCTTTTGTGCGAATGCGTACGCAGCGCAAGGCCAGAGGCGGGCTAAGGATTTTCCCTTACGTCAATCCCAATGCGGCCGCGTTCTCAGGGTTCGAACCGAGGGAGGCGGACTATTTGGCGCCATGCGGCCGGCGCGGGCAAGCGCACCGGTTGTTGTGCCCGGAAAATAATTTACATTACACTTCGGGTAGCAATTTGGGCAGGTTGCGCTACTCCTCTGCTCAAAGTCGTTATCAATCAATCACTTAGAGCCGATTGCCGATGTCTGTGCGGGACGACACGCTGGACCCCTCGAAACTGACCCGGACCGAGTTCGCCGTGGTGCGGGCGTATGCCCAGGGTATGGCAGCCGTCGATATCGCCAATCGCTACCTGCTGGACCCGGACGAGGAGGAGGCGCTGACCGAGCATCAGGCGGTGCAGCGCATCCTGCGGCTGCGCGACCGGCTGGTGCAGTTCGCGCTGCAGAACAACCGCCCCGATATCGCGGCGATGTTCGACTCGCTCAAGGGCCGTTCCAATGTCGCGATGGACCGGCGTGTCGACGCACTGTCGTCGCTGGAGCGGTTGTCTCCCGGGCGGCCGGCGCTGGACCACGCAGTGTCGTTGTGGTTCGGGCCCAGCCTGTCGCGCCGCCTCGCGGCGGGCGGGATCGGCAGCATCGGCGAGCTGGTGGAGCGGGTCAACCGGCGCGGCGCGGCTTGGTGGCGCGGGGTGCCTCGCCTGGGCGCCAAGTCCGCGGACGTGGTCCGGCATTGGCTCGAGCGGCAGCGCGAAACGCTGCGGACCAGCGACGGCGGACAGGTGCTGGGGCCTCAGGTGGGCGCGCTCGTGGCGCCGTCGCAGCGCCCGCCGATGTCGCCGGCACCGCTCGACGACCGATTGGTCGACCCTGTTCCGCTCGAATTTATGCTTTATTCGCCACTTCAGAGGGATTGGCATGCTGCCCTCGGCGAAGACCTGCAGTTGGTACGCGAATGGCTGGAGGACAAGCGGCCCGGCTCCCATACCTGGGCCAGCTATCGGCGGGAGGCGGAGCGCCTGCTGCTTTGGGCAGCGCGACGGCGACAGCCCTTGCGTGCGATGACGGCGAAGGATCTGAGGGCGTACTGGGACTTCCTCGCCGATCCGCAGCCCGCGGCGTTCTGGCAGGGGCCCGCCGGTCCGCGCGACCGCAGGCCATGGCGACCGTTCGAAGGCGGGCTGCGGGACAGCTCCCGCCAGGCGGCCATGCGGGTGATACGGGCGCTGTTTGGCTGGCTGCTGCAGCGCGCCGTGTTGTCGCATCACCCCTTCGACGGCTTCACGATACCGATTGCCGCGGCGCGCTTGCGAGGCGAACAGGGCGACGCTCGGTCAGACCATCATGCGGGCCATCAGGCCGAGGCGCCGGCAGACGATCGCGGCATCGCGGGCAGCGCCGGCAACAGTGTGACCGCGTTTCGCCGCTGGCTCGATGGCGCGAATGGCACGCCGATATGGCGCACCGCCAATGCCGCAGCCTATCTGATCGGCGATTGTGGGATGCGGATCGGTGACGCGGTGTTGGCGACCGGCGGCCATCTTCGGTTGGGCGAAGGCGGGCGCTGTCTGCTTCGCCCTCGATCTGGCCCCGATGGATCTGGAATCGTCATGCCGGCCGTTGAACGCTGCCAGGTCGAGATGCAACTGGCCACGCTCAGCGAGCAGGCGTGGAGTGCGCTCTCCCGGCACTGGGCGGACCGTGGCTTGTCGGCGGACGGGCTACCGCAGGCGGCACCGTTGCTGGCTCCGCTGATGTTGCCGCCGACCTCGCGGGGGCGGGCCAAGCGCGCCAGTCTGCCGCTTGCCGGTTATTCCCCCAGCGGGCTGGACCGGCTGTTGCGGGCGGCGTGGCGGGATTTCGTCGCCTTGCCCGCGCATGCGGATCATCGCGCCCTGCGCTTCACGCCGCGCATGTTGGCACGGGCACAAGCCGGGGAGCCGTAATCGCTTGCTTCGCGCGCCGGTCGACTTTCGCGACCGCGAACGCGCAGCCATTGGCGGGTTGCTACAGCAGGGATTTATCCAGGCCGAAGCGCGCCTTCAGAGCCTCCAGCAGCGCTTCGCGCGCATCGCGATCGGCCAGTTGGACATCCAGCACGACGCGGCCGGAGTCCCATTCCTTGATCGTCCCCAGCAACTCGCCCCCACTCGTTCGAATCTTGTACTGGCGGCTGATTTCCTTGACCTTGCGCGCCTTGCCTTCCTGCGCCGACTTGCGGATCGCCTCCACTTCGCGGCTGGACAGGCCATCGTTCATGATGCGCATCGCCAGTTCGCGCGTACGCTCCTCGCCGGCCAGCTTGTAATACAGCGTCAGTTCGTAGCCGGTCGCGATGCCGATCGCGCTGGGACGCTCCCGCATCACCATCAGCACCGACTCCGGCAGTTTCAGCAGCGCCAGGGTCTTGTTGACGGTGCCGGCCGACATACCGGTCAGTTCGCAAATATCTTCTTCCTTGGCAACCTTGCCCTCGTCGAGCAACTGGCGCCAGGCGATGGCATTGTCCAGGGCCGATTGGTCCGAACGCTGCTCGTTCAGCAGGAAGGACAGGCGGTAGAAGTCGAGGTCGCTAAGGTCGCTCTCGACGAAGCACTCCATCTCGAGCTTGCCTGCCGCCGCCAGCGCGCGCTTGCGATAGTGGCCGTCGATCAGGATGTAGTGGCCGGGACGGGACGGGTCCGGGGCCGCCAGACCGGGCGTCTTCTGGCCGTGAGTCGCGATCGACGCGGCGCGCTCCTGCACAACCGCAGGATCGTAGATGCGGCGGGCGTTCAGCGGGTTGTCGTGCAGCTGCGCGAGCGGGATGCGCTTCAGGACCCGCCAGTCGCCGGAGCGCTCCTCGTTTTCAGCGCTGAAAGTCGGCGGGATGTCGGCGCCTTTGGCTTGCAGCAGACCGTGCGGATGCTTGGCGATCGCCGCTTCCGCACGGGCGAAGCGGTCCAGCGTGTCCGCGCGGCTCTTTTCCGCCGCCATGCCGGCCAGCATGCCGGCCCGCAAATTCTTCATCTTCGTTGCCATTCTCTTTACTCGATCAGGGACAACACCTCGTCCACCATGATGTCGACCTCTTGCACCGCCTCGCGTGCGCCGGGAACACCGTGCACGGTGCAACCAATGGCCTGGCACTCCCGGAAGGCCGAGCGCGAGCCGATCATCGATTGCAGTAGCGGGAAGTCGCCGTCATCGCCCAGGATCTCGATGGCCTGGCGTGCGATGGACACGCGGCGCTGAACCATATTGGCCATCACACGGACGGTCAATGTTTCGTTTTGGACCTGCGCATGCTGCGCCAGGGTCTTGGCCGCGACCGCCGCCCACAAGTCCGGGGGTGAAGGGACCACGGGGATCACGGCCAGATCGGAGATCAGCAGGGCGCTGGACGGCGCCGCCGAGTGCACCGCCGGTGGGCAGTCGACGACGATATAGTCATAATCCTGCACAAACTTGCGCACTTCGCGGTGCATGGCCCCTCCCGATGCGGCCAAGCCGATGACGGAGGCAGGAAAAGGGCGCTCATCCGAGGCCTGGGCAGCCCAACGCGTCGCGGTTCCCTGCTCGTCCATATCGACCAGCATCGCGCGCGCGCCGCGCAGACCCAGGGTGCCGGCCAGGTGCATGCTGACCGTCGTCTTGCCGCAGCCGCCCTTCTGATTGAACACCGTGATGATTTTCGCTGCCACCGGGGCCTCTCTCTTTCAGCGCTGAAAGCGCGGTTTGACTGTAGGCGAAACTTTAGTCAATCGCCTCGGTGCTATCAACCGATTTCTTCAAATAAACGAATTCGTTACAGCACAAAGCCTGAAAGGCGCTCAAGTATCTTCAAAAGTTGTGCTTGAAAATCGGTCGAGAATCGGCCTACATTAGAGGTTGTGCGTTGTACGCCGCACATGACACGATTAGACAAACTGGATATGATGCCCAACACAGTCGCGTCAAGTCGTGTCACCCTCGTCGGCTTCCGTTCGGTATCTGCGAGACATCAACGTGCTTGAACGGTTGTTTGCGTCGTGTACAAAGAACTTGCGTCGAAAGGAAACTCACATGGCAACCGGTACGGTTAAGTGGTTCAACGAAACCAAGGGGTTCGGCTTCATTACCCCGGACGATGGTGGTGCGGACTTGTTCGCCCATTTCTCGGAAATCCAGGGCACTGGATTCAAGACGCTGAAGGACGGCCAGCGAGTGACCTTTGAAGTCAAGGAAGGTCCGAAGGGCAAGCAGGCTTCCGGTATCAAGCCGGCCTGATCTCCCGCGTCGCCGCTGGTTCGCGGCACTCGCCGGGAGCCAGCAATAAGCAGGTGTTCAACACCTGCTTTTTTTATTGCCACTCCACACGGCTGCCGCTGCCGCGGCGGGCGCCGTAGCTCGCCGCTCAGGCCAGCTTGCGCACGCTGGTACGCGAGGGCTGCAGAATCAGCGCCTTCGACGAATCCGCATCGACCTTGGCGTCCGGATACACCACCAGCACGTCCTTCAACGCCTTGCGGAACAACGCGCGGAACTTGCGCTCGCTTTCAGTCTCGGTACCGAACTGCATCTGCAGCGCTTCCCAGGGGATCTCGGTGCGCCGCTGAATGGTGAAAAAGCGGTAGGTCAGCCAGGAATAGACGTCCAGAGCGAACGGCGACTGCTTCAGCGCCTTCAGCGCGCGCATATCGACCGGCACCGGACGGTTGACGAGCTCGTTGAAGAACGGCTCGGACAGCACCACGAAGCTCTCGAACATCGAGCCCTGGCCGGGCTGCATCGGATCCCACCAGGTCGACAGCTGGTCGGCCAGCAGGTAGCCGACGCGATCGATCGACATCGGCTCGTGGTTGTTGGTCTGGTTCTGGGTCGGCGCGGATTTGTTCTGGACGATCGCAATGGTTGCCGAGAACAGGCGGATCATCTGCTGCCGCACCAGCGTCATGGTCCCGCGCTTGCCGCCCGTTGCCATCGGGATGCCGAGGTTGTACATGAACTCGGACAGCGAATTGCCCAGCGAGATGCGGCGGTCGTCCACGGTGCCGGTAAACTCGCCTCGCTTCTTCTTCGCCATGATTTCCTTGCCGATCCAGGCGAGCATTAGCCGCGGATAGGAGCCATAGGGATACCCGAGCGACACGGTCTCCGACACCAACTTCTGGCGGCCGTTGCTGGCGCGCTCCGAACGCTGCTGCGTGAAGTAACCCGGCTGGATCATCAGCGAGATATTGCCGCTGGTCCGGGTCCAGACAGGCGGGGCGCCCTTGGGTGCGCGATAAGGCAGCGTGACCTGGACACTGGCGCGGCTCAGAAAGCCGACCTCGCCACTTTGCCAGGCGTCCTCGCGCTCCATGGCCTGCGCTTCGTCGAAGAGCCGCTGAAATTTTTCGGACGGGACCAACGGCGCATCGTTGCCAGGAACGATGATGCGCGAGGGACCGGTTTCCACGTCAGTGACGGTGCGGTCGTCCGGGGTGGCCAGGGAACGTTTGATCGGCATATCGGCGTGCTTCGAATTACCCGCCTTTTTACTTGATGCCGTCACCCTTGTCACGCAGAAACGGGTACGTCCAGGGATTCGGGCGTATACCCGCGGGTAACAGCCAGCCTGGGCGGGTATTACGCCAACTTTCGCCCAGTGGCTGCAGCCCTTGTCTCTGTTCCGATGTCTCTCTCTTGCCAGCTCGCATGCCGTGCGGCAGGGGGCAACCCGGCAGGGTTGTCCACTTCCGCGCGGTCATCCACTACAAGCAATACATACCTTTACGGTTAACTACTCGTAAACCGTATACGGGGTGCCTAAGCCGTTGATCGGTAAACGTAAACCGACCCCGTCCGTACCTGATTCTGCGGCGCAGCGTACTCGATTCTGCGAAGCCTCGAACCCGAATCTGCGTATACGCGAACCCGTTTCAGCGCAAGGGCCGAACCGCTTTCTGCGGGGATAACTTCGGCATTGCACAGCCTTATCCACAGGGACAGTGGGCGCGGACGTACCCGTTTCTGCGCAACAGCAGCGTGAAGGGTCGGCCAAAAGCAGCCAAAAAGGCACATCAGGCCACTGACGCGCCGGTCCAGGGCGCGCGTGCCGCGGCGCCGTACCCGTTTCTGCGCGATCGCGGCAAGGCGACTGGCTGGCCGTGCGCGTACCCATTTCTGCGGCGTACCCAGTTCTGCGAGACATCGGGGCGCCACTGGCTTCCGAAAAGCGTACCTACTTCTGCGTACGATGCCGGGCATCGGGTACGAGCGAAGCGTACCCGATTCTGCGATACCGGAAGGGCGCAAAAACGGAGCTCGCATGTGCCAGGTAAATGTATACGTAGGCCATATCGAAAGCGGGCGCTCGCATACGTATACCTCGGGAGACCATAGACACGGCCACCAGCGTACCCGATTCTGCGCCCTGACCGTTGCGGCGATCCAAGCGCATGCTGCGCGGCCGAAGAGGGCCGTACCCATTTCTGCGCATCGAGCCAGGAAGTTCGAGGGCCTGTCCGCGTACCCGTTTCTGCGGACGACGGGCAGTCGTGGGCCGCTCGACCGCCGGGCGAAAGCACCGTACCCGTTTCTGCGTCCCCCGAAAAAACAGGCTCTTCCGTACCCGTTTCTGCGTGAACGTTTGCTCAATGGCTGGCCGATCGGCTTTGGTACCGGGCCCAGCCGTACCTGTTTCTGCGTGCGCTCCGGGCGGGACGCTGGCCGCCGGGCGTACCCGTTTCTGCGGGGAAGGGGGGCTGATGAAGGCTGCACGAGGCCAACCCGTACCCGATTCTGCGGACGGATACGCACGCGATCCGTACCCGTTTCTGCGGCGTGAGGGCAGGCGCGCCGTGCCGGCCAAACTGCGCTGGCGATCGGTCAACGAAGGGAAGGGGGCGAGGTGAAGGCGGAGTAGCGGGTAGGGACGAGGGCGGGGGCGAAACAGGCGCGACGCTTGCGGCGAGCCCCCTTGCGGGACTGACCGATCCCGCGGCGACAAAACAAAAAGCCCCGCACGGGGCGGGGCTTTCAGCGTCTTCTCGCCAGAAGGCGAGGGGGCAATGCCTTACAGCGGGGTGATGTTCGCTGCTTGCAGGCCCTTCGGACCGTTCTTCACTTCGAACGAAACGCGCTGGTTTTCTTGCAGCGACTTGAATCCAGAGCCCTGGATTTCCGAGAAGTGGGCGAACAGATCATCACCGCCTTCGTCCGGCTTGATGAAACCGAAACCCTTGGCGTCGTTGAACCATTTGACGATACCGGTTTTCA
>JAPSLP010000007.1 GCA_031180665.1 Cupriavidus sp.
GGCTGGCCGACCAGCCGGCCCATCTCCTGCACCACCGTCAGCAGCGGGTCGATCTCCATCGCCCTGCCCGCCTCCAGATCCTGCAGCATCGAGGTCTTGTGCGCGCCCACGGCGCCCGCGCCGTCGATCCGCCGCTCGACATCGACGCGGAAATGCACGCCGAAGCGTTCGGCGATCGACTTGGCCTCGAGCATCATCTGCCGCGACAGCGCGCGTGTACCCGGGTCGGACGTGATGACGTCCAGCGTCGCGTGCGTCAGCGCGCTGATCGGGTTGAAGCACAGATTGCCCCACAGCTTGAGCCAGATCTCGTTGCGGATGTCCTCGCGCACCGGGGCCTCCAGATCGGCGGCGATCATCGCCTCGCTGAGCCGCAGCACCCGTTCCGAACGCGTGCCGTCCGGTTCGCCGAGCGGGAATTTCTTGCCGTAGACGTGGCGGATCACGCCGGGCGCGGCGATCTCCGCCGCGGGATACAGCACGCAGCCGATCGCCCGCTCGGGGCCGAATCCGCTCCATTGCCTGCCGCCGGGATCGACACTCTGCAGCGTGGTGCCGGCGAGTTCGCCGCCGTGCCGATAGAAGTACCAATAGGGAATGCCGTTGACGCCGGTGACGATCGCCGTGTCCGGCCCCAGCAGTGGCTGCATCAGGTCGACCACGCCGGGCACCGAATGCGCCTTGAGTGTGATGAACACATAGTCCTGCTGCCCTAGTTCGCGCGGATCGGACGTGCAGCGCACCTTTTGCACCCGCTCCTCGCCGTCGATCATCAGCTTGACGCCGTTCGCCTGCATCGCCGCTAGATGCGGCCCGCGCGCGACGAAGCTGACGTCGACGCCCGCCCCGGCCAGTTGTGCGCCGATATAGCCGCCGATGGCGCCGGCACCGTAGATACACACCTTCATGATGCTGTCTCCCGCTTTTGATTGGTAATCTGCTCTTTTGATATATCACATACTATATTTCACAAAAGCGGAATCACAACCTCTATTTGCGTGCGGGCTACCCACGGAGGGCGCCGGCAAGTGGCGGCTGCGCCTGGACCATGCGGTACCATGCTGCGTTCTGTCGTGCCCGCTGCGTCCGGCTCCCCACCGAGCCGTCGAACTTTTTGCGCCAGCGGGCGTCTTTTCTGCAACTTCATTGAAGGCGCCAGACGCCGATTCACCGCATGCCGAAAATGAACCGACGGACCGTGCTGGTCTCCGCCGCCGCCTCTGCTGCGCTCGCCGCCCTGGGCATTCCCGCTTCCGCGCTGGCCGCTGGCCGCATCAAACTGGCCAAGGGCCAACCGTTCACCCACGAGGGCCTGGTCGAACTGGCCCGCACCATGGCAGGCCGGCCGTATGTCGCGCCGCCCTCGCCGCCGGCAGACGTGCTGGCCCGCATCGACTACGAGGAACACGGCAAGATCCGCTATCGCACCGACGACGCGCTGTTTGCCAATGGGCCCGGCCAGTTCCCGGTGACCTTCTTCCACCTGGGTACCTTCTTCCGCGTGCCGGTACGGATGCATCTGGTCGAGACCGGCGACGCAAGTTCGGGCACTGCGGCCGGCACCGCGCGCGAGATCGTCTACGACGAGTCCTATTTCGACATGCCGGCCAACAGCCCGGCGCGCAAGCTGCCGCGCGGCAGCGGCTTTGCCGGCTTCCGCTTCCAGGAGAGCCGGCTGGGCGACCAGAAGAAGCTGGACTGGCGTAAGAACGACTGGGTCGCCTTCCTTGGCGCCTCGTACTTCCGCGCGATCGGCGAGCTCTATCAGTACGGTCTGTCGGCGCGCGGCATCGCGGTCGATGTCGCACAGCCCGACAAGCCCGAAGAATTCCCCTCCTTCACCCATTTCTATTTCGAGGCGCCGCGCGACGGCAGCGATACCGTCACCGTGCACGCGCTGCTCGACGGGCCGAGCGTCACCGGCGCCTACCGCTTCACGATGCAGCGCGCCAAGGGCGTGGTGATGGATGTGGACTGCGCGCTGTTCCTGCGCAAGGACGTCGGGCGGCTGGGCCTGGCGCCGCTGACTTCGATGTTCTGGTACTCGGAGTCGGTCAAGCGCACCGGTGTCGACTGGCGCCCCGAGGTACACGACTCGGACGGGCTGGCGATGTGGACCGGCGCGGGCGAGCGCATCTGGCGCCCGCTGAACAATCCGCCGCGCACCATCGCCTCCGCTTTCGGCGACGACAACCCACGCGGTTTCGGCCTGCTGCAGCGCGACCGCAATTTCGACCACTACCAGGACGGCGTCTTTTACGAGCGCCGGCCAAGCCTGTGGGTCGAGCCGCGCGAAGGCTGGGGCGCCGGCACCGTGCAGCTGGTCGAGATTCCGACCGACGATGAGATTCACGACAATATCGTCGCGATGTGGGTCCCGAAGGCGCCGGCCAAGGCCGGCAGTGCCTATCGCCTGCGCTACCGCCTGCACTGGCTGGCCGACGAGCCCTACCCCACGCCGCTGGCCCGCTGCGTGGCCACGCGCATGGGCAATGGCGGCCAGCCCGGCCAGCCGCGCCCGCCCGGCGTGCGCAAGTTCATGGTCGAGTTCAAGGGCGCCCCGCTCGAAGGCCTGCCGTTCGGCACCAAGCCCGAGGCCGTGCTGTGGGCCTCGCGCGGCAAGTTCTCGTACATCTTCACCGAGGCCGTACCCAACGGCGTACCGGGCCACTGGCGCGCGCAGTTCGACCTGACCGTCGACGGCGACGAACCGGTCGACATGCGGCTGTTCCTGCGTCTGAAGGACAAGCCGCTGTCGGAGACGTGGTTGTATCAGTACCACCCGTTCCGGACCAACGCCTGAGCGGATCACGTCGCCGCGTTCGACGCGATATCGGCAATGCCGCCATACCCGCCTCTCCTTGGCCCAGGTTGTGCTTCATGGATCGATATCCGTCCACGAGGAGAGACATCATGCGGTTCCATCGAAATGGCCTGTGCACGGCATTGCTGGCGCTAGTCACGGCATGGGCCACCACGGCCGCGGCGCAGCCGGCCAATGTGCCGACCGAATCCGAGCGCGGCAGCGGCAGCCAGATGTCGCGCCAGCCCAAGGCCGTGACCCAGCCGTCGACCCGCGAAGGCGAAGCGATCCGCTCGAATCCGGGGGGCCTGGGCAAGCTGGGCGATCCGATGCCGAGCGCGCCCGGTGGCAAGGACGCGCCTTCGCCACGCACCCAGGCCTCCGGTGCCGCGCCGTCGCCCCCGCCGGCGCCGCTCAAGGGCCGCGAGCGCAAGGGCAGCGGCGGCGCGGCGATCGACCAGGCGCGTGAGCCGAGCACCGATCCGCGCGAGAGCGGCGCGCGCTGAAGCCGGCCGCTGGCGTGCGCTGAAACCGGCCGCTGCGGCGCGCTGAAGCCCACCATCGGCGCGCCGATCGCCCCGTCGGCGCGCCCTCAGAACAGCGTGGCCGGCTTGGCGATCATCAGATAGAAGATCGCGAGGAAGCTGAACAGCGCCGGCACACCCAGCGCGAACCACCAGCGGAAGTACCGCCAGTAGGCCGGCGGCAGCGGCGCCTGCGCGCCCGCCGCGGCCGCGGACACGGTACGCATCCGCATCTGCAGCCAGACCACCGGCAGCCAGCACGCGATGGCGACCACATAAAGCAGGATCGATACGCGCAGCCACGCCAGTTCCCACGAGAAATTGGCGATGCGCATCAGCATGTAGCCGGTCAGGGGCTGCAGGATCGCCGTGCTCGCGGTAAACAGCCAGTCGGCGATCACCACATGGCGCGAGGTCACCGCGACCGCGCGGCTGTCGCGCGTCAACGTGGCAGCCAGCAGATAGAAGGCGCTGCCCACGCCGGTGCCGAACAGCAGCGTGCTGCCGACCACGTGGATCCATTTGACGATCATGTAGTCCATCGCTTGCGCTCCAGCGTGCCCAGCAGCCACAGCACGGCCAGCATGGGCAGGTTCTTGGTCAGCGGACCATAGGGATGCAGCCAGAATTCGGGCAGCCGCACGCTGATGATCGCGGTGTAGCCGAGAATCAGCGCGGCCTGTGCGGCCCAGATCCATGGAAAGCGCCAGCGCGCGGGCGCGAAGCACATCAACCCGAACAGCAGGTCGAGCCCGGCCGCGCCGTACAGCGCCAGCGGCTGCAGCGCCTGCGGCACACCGGCACGCGCCAGCAAGGCATAGCTGTCCTCCACCGGGTAGAGACCCAGCGAGACGATGCCGGTGACGATCCAGACCAGCGCGACGGCGGTGCGCAATATCGGCAGCTGCCAGCCGAGCACGGCCTGCGTGCCCGCGGCCTCGCGCCAGCGCGCCGGCACGAAGTCCTCGACAGCGCGCGGCGGCCGTCCCAGCAGCCGATGCATCGGCGCGGGATCGCCGGTATTGCCGCGCGCGAGCATCGCCAGCGCGTCCCGATTGAGCGGCAGCCCCGGCGCCAGACGCGTCATCAGCGGCAGGCCGGCGCGAACCAGCGCGTCGGGCACCGGCAGCACGCGCAACGCCCCGGGTTGCCCGAGCGTATGGCGCAGTTGGGCGAGGTAGTCGCGCAGGCTCAGGGCCGTCGGTCCGACCACGGGGATGCGTCCTTGCGGCCAATCCGGCCGCATTGCCGGATCGCCTCCGGGATCGCCGCCGGGACCTCCACCAGGGCCTCCACCAGGGCCTCCACCGAGACCTCCACCGGCACTGCCTCCGGCCATCGTCGCCAGCCGCACGATCGCGGCCACCACATCGTCCAGATGGACCGGCTGCACGCGCTGCCTGCCGCCCTCGGGCAACAGCAGCAGCGGCATCGTCGCCAGCGTGCCGAACATCCGCGCGCTGGTGCCGCCCGGCCCGTAGACCAGCGAGGGCTGCAGGATCGCCGCGGGCAGGCCAAGGCCGGCGAGGAAATCGTCGGCGGCCTTCTTGCTCAGGTGGTACGGCGTGGTGGCCTGCTCGTCCGCGCCCAACGCCGAGATCTGGATCACCGCACGCACGTTCGCCTGCGCGCAGGCGGCGAACAGCGCGATCGGCGCGCGCCGATGCAGCAGCTCGAAGGTCTGCGTGCCGCGCTCGGCAAAGATGCCGACCGCATTGACGACCACGTCCACGCCGTCGAGCAGCGGCAGCCATGCGTGGGCCTCGGTCAGCGCGCCGAAATCGACGGCACGGAATTCGCATGCGCCGAGGTTGCCCGCGGCCTTGTCCGGATCGCGCACGCCGCAGAGGACCCGGCAGCCGGCCCGTGCCAGCGCCGCGGCGATCGCGGCGCCGATAAAACCGCTGGCGCCGGTCAGCAGCACCGTGGGACGCGCGCTGCCGCCGGTGGCCGCATCCCGTTCCGAGGAACCGACATGAGCGCCATGCAGGATTTCGTCGGCCGCAGCCTGGTCTCCGGCACCAGCGCCAGCGCGCTGTCCACCATCGCCCTGGCCTGCGGCGGCCATTTCGATTGCCGCAACACGCTGGCGCCGGTCAATGCGGTCAGCCACTGGGTCTGGGGCGATCGCGCGATCCATGCCAATGGTCCGGCATGGCGCTATACCGCGGTGGGATACGTGATCCATCATGCGATGTCGGTATTCTGGGCCGCGTTCTACGAAGCGTGGGTGGGCCGCTCGCCGCAGCGGCAGCGACCCGCGGCGGCGATTCTGGCCGGCCTTGCGGTTGCTGCGGCGGCCTGCGTGGTCGACTTGCGACTGACACCGAAGCGGCTGACGCCGGGCTTCGAGCGGCGGCTCTCGCCGTGGTCGCTGGCGCTGGTCTATGTCGCCTTCGGGCTCGCGCTGCCGTTGGTCACGCTATGCCGGCCGCGCCAGGGCCAAGATGCAAGAGCCATTCCGACCAAGGGGCCGGCGGCCGGCACCGACTGACAAAAAGAAAGCGGGCCCGAAGGCCCGCTGTGCGGTGCGGTATCGCTGAGCGCCGGCGGCGCGTTCTTACACGGACTTGCAGAATTGCCACGCCGCAAGCGCTCTCGGGGCAATACGGGTAAGAAGCTACATCGCCGGCGCGGCCGACCCGATCGTCAGATCACGCCCTGCGCCAGCATGGCGTCGGCCACCTTGACGAAGCCGGCGATATTGGCGCCCTCGACATAGTTGATGTAGCCGTCGTCCTTGCGTCCGTGATGGATGCAGTTCTGGTGGATGTCCTTCATGATGAAGTGCAGCTTGGAGTCGACCTCGGCGTGATGCCACGACAGCCGCATCGCGTTCTGGGACATCTCCAGGCCCGAGGTGGCGACGCCGCCGGCATTGCTGGCCTTGCCCGGCGCGTAGAGGATGCGCGCGGCCAGGAAATGATCCACCGCCTCCAGCGTCGAGGGCATGTTGGCGCCTTCGGCCACGCAGAACACGCCATTGGCCAGCAGCCGCTTGGCATCCTCGCCATCGAGCTCGTTCTGCGTCGCGCAGGGCAGCGCGATATCGGCCGGCACATGCCACGGCGTGCGGCCGGCCTCGAAACGCAGGCCCTGCCGCTCGGCGAAGTCCGACAGGCGGCCGCGCTCTTCGTTCTTGAACGCCATCAGCGCGGCGAGCTGCTCGTCGTTCATGCCTTCGGGATAGTGCAGCACGCCGCCCGAGTCCGATACCGTCAGCACCTTGGCGCCCAGTTCGATCGCCTTCTGCGCGGCGTACTGCGCGACGTTGCCCGAACCGGAAATCAGCACGCGCTGGCCGTCGAAGTCGCGGCCGGTACGGTGCAGCATCTCCTGTGCGAAATAGACGGTGCCGTAGCCGGTCGCCTCGGGGCGCATCAGGCTGCCACCGAAGGCAAGGCCCTTGCCGGTGAAGACGCAGGCCGACTGGTTCGACAGCTTCTTCATCATGCCGGCCATGAAGCCGACCTCGCGGCCGCCCACGCCGATATCGCCGGCCGGCACATCGGTGTCCGCGCCGAGATGGCGATACAGCTCGGTCATCAGCGCCTGGCAGAAGCGCATCACCTCGCCGTCCGACTTGCCCTTGGGATCGAAGTCCGAGCCGCCCTTGCCACCGCCCATCGGCAGCGTCGTCAGCGCGTTCTTGAAGGTCTGCTCGAAGCCCAGGAACTTGAGCACCGACAGGTTGACCGTGGGATGGAAGCGCATGCCGCCCTTGTAGGGGCCGATGGCCGAGCTGTGCTGCACGCGGAACGCGCGGTTGACCTGCACGTTGCCCTGATCGTCGGTCCATGCCACGCGGAACTGGATCACGCGCTCGGGCTCGACCAGCCGTTCCAGCAGGGCCTGATCGGCGTAGCGCGGATTGCGCTCGACGAACGGCCACAGGGTCATCATCACTTCCTTGACCGCCTGCTGGAACTCGGGCTGGTCAGGATCGCGCCGGGCCACGCCGGCAAGGAAGGCATCGAGGGTCGGAAGGCTCACAGCTGTCTCTGTCGATTTTCTTGAGTCGGAGCGCGACTTTAGCACCGAAATGGTGAAATTCGACAGTCAAAAGTGTTGTGACCCTGAGCGCAAAAATGCGGAACTCCGTGTTCCGGCGGCCGCTTCAGGCGATCAGCAGCGCCGGTCCGCGGCGCTTCAACGCCTCGGCCAGCGGGGTCTCGGGGGCCATGTCGCTGATCAGATAGGCCGCCTTGTCGAAGTGCCTGACCTGCACGCCGGTATGGCGCCCGTACTTGGTATGGTCGGCCACCACGCAGGGCACGCTGGCCGACAGCAGCATCCGGCCGCGCAGCTCGGCGGCCGGGCGCGAATACTCGCTGACCTCGCCGTCGTTGCTGATGCCGCCGATGCCGATGAAGGCAAAGTCGGCGTGATAGCGCGAGAGCTGCTCGACGGTGTCCCAGCCGTTGGTGGCGTCCTCGTTGTCCTGCAGCTCGCCGCCCAGCACGACCACCCGATTGCCGTTGCGGCGGCCGAGCAGCAGCGCGATCGACAGGTCGTTGGTATAGACCAGCAGGTTGTGGTGGCCCAGCAGCGCCTGCGCGACCGCATGCGTGGTGGTGCCGTAGTCGATGATCACCGAGGCGCCGTCGGGCACCAGCTCGGCGGCGCGCACGCCGATCGCGCGCTTGCCTTCGGCATTGACGGCCGCCCGCGTCTGCATATCGGCCTCGGCGCGGCTCGACGCCAGCGCACCGCCATGCGTCAGCGTCAGCAGGCCGCGCGCGGCCAGCGCATTGAGGTCGCGGCGAATGGTCTCGCGCGAGACGTCGAGTTCGGCGACCAGCTGGCTGATCTGCAGCGCACCGGTGGCGGCAAGCTGGTCGAGGATGAATTTCTGCCGTTGTTCGGCCAGCACGGGGGCTCCGAGGGCGTGGTGAAAGGTGCGGGGGATTCTAGCGCAGGGGGATGACAATTTACGGCGCTGGCCGGATGGACCGCCGGCTGCCCTCTCCGCCGCCCTTCTCCCCCTCAGGCGGAGAGGGCCAGGGAGAGGGTGGTCTTCAGCTCCCGCGCTATCGATTTCACCCCCACGGCATGGTGATCGACTTCAGGTTGGTGAAGCTCTTGATCGCCTCCTGCACCCCTTCCTTGTAGCCCAGCCCCGAATCCTTGATGCCGCCGAACGGCGTCAGCTCGATGCGGTAGCCGGGCACCTCCCACAGGTTGACGGTGCCGACGTGCAGCTCGTTGGCAAAGCGCGTGAAATCGTCCATGCGGTTGGTGCAGATTCCCGACGACAGGCCGAAGGCCGTGCCGTTGGAGATGCGGATGGCCTCGTCGATATCGCGGAACGTGATGATCGGCGAGACCGGGCCGAAGGTTTCCTCGCGCACCAGCGTCATCGCGGGATCGACGCGGTCGACCACGGTGGGCGCATAGCGCGCGCCGTCGCGCTGGTTGCCGACCAGCAGCCGCGCGCCCTGCGCCACCGCCTCGTTGACGCGGGCCTCGAACAGCGCCGCGGCCTGCGCATCGATTACCGTACCCATGTCGACGCCGCGGTCCATCGGATCGCCGACTTTCCACGCCCGGGTCTTCTCGACCACCAGCTCGGTAAAGCGCGCGGCGACGGCCTGATGCACCAGCATGCGTTTGACCGCGGTACAGCGCTGGCCGGAATTCTTGTACGAGCCCTGCACGGCAAGGTCGGAGGCGCGGTCGAGGTCGGCGTCGTCCATCACGATCAGCGGATCGTTGCCGCCGAGCTCCAGCACCACGCGCTTGTAGCCGGCCTTGGCCGCGATGTACTTGCCGATCGCCACGCCGCCGGTGAAGGTGATCAGGTCCACCGCCGGATGCGTGATCAGCTCGTCGGCGATCTCGGCCGGATCGCCGGTCAGCACCTGCAGCATCTGCGGCGGCAGGCCGGCCTCATACAGCAGATCGGCCAGGTAGTACGCGGACAGCGGCACCTTCTCGGACGGCTTGAGCACCATCCGGTTGTTGGTGGCGATCGACGGCGCGACCTTGTGCGCGACCTGGTTCATCGGGTGGTTGAACGGCGTGATCGCCGTGATCACGCCCAGCAGCGGCTCGCGCTGCGTCATGACGCGGCGCTTCTTGCCGTGCGGCGTCAGGTCGCACGAGAACATCTGCCCGTCGTCGCGCAGCGCCTCGTTGGCGGCAAAGTTCAGCACGTCGGCGACGCGGCCGATCTCGTACAACGAATCCTTCTTCGACAGACCGGACTCCAGCGTGATCAGGTCCGAGGCCGTCTCGGTGCGCTCGCGCAGCAATGCCGCGGCGCGATTGAGGATCGCGGCGCGCTCGTAGCGCGTCAGCGTCGCGCGATAGGCGCGCGCCACCGTGTACGCGCGCCGCACGTCCTCGACGGTCGCCTTCGGCACCGTGCCGACCAGCGTGCCGTCATAGGGATTGCGCACTTCGATCACGCGGTCGCGCAGGACCTTCTCGCCGTCGATGCGCAGCGCTTCGGCGCGCAAATGCGGGCTGACCGGGGCGGCAGGAAACTGGGGGGCGTTCATGTTCGGGGCTCCGTGAGGTGCAGGCAAGGGGCGATGCGGTCCAGTCCAGTCCAGTCCAGTCCAGTCCAGTCCAGGCCGGGCCGGGCCGGATCAATGCAGATGATTGAGCGCGACGTCGAAGATGTCGAAGTTGCGCAGCACCGCCTTGCCCGGAATGCCGGCGGTGGGACGGTTGAACAGTAGCGGCACGGTCTGCTCCGACACGCCGCCGTGCGAGCGCAGCGGCGCATCCAGCCCGCTCAGGTCGTGGCGGCTGCGGCTGGTGCCCAGCACCACATGCTTGCCGCTGATCACCACCAGATCGCCGACGCGATCGGGCGGCAACTCGAAGCGGGCGCACGCCTGGGCATTGTCGAGGACCGCTTCCACGCCCTCGATATCGCCGAGCTTGGCCTTGAGCGCGGCGGCATCGCCGGCGTCGGCATCGTCGGGCAGATAGACGGTCGCGTACGAGCCGAGCGCGCCGTGGTGGACGACATAGGGATCGGTAATCGGCAGGATCACGCGCGCCCCGCCTTGCTCCACGCCGCGGCCAAGCCAGTCATCGAGCCGGTCCTGCAGGAACACCACGTTCGGCGCCTTGGTCCGGGCGTCATGCTTGGCGTTCATGCCGTGGTCGGCGGTCAACGCCACCACGCAGCCCAGCTCGTCAAGCCGCGCCAGATAGCGGTCCATCATCGCGTAGAAGGCGTTGGCGCCGTCCGAGCCCGGGGCGAACTTGTGCTGGATATAGTCGGTGGTCGACAGATACATCAGGTCGGGGCGCCGCGTCTCCATCAGGCGCACGCCAGCGGCGAACACGAATTCGGACAGCTCGGCGCTGTAGACGCCGGGGACCGGCATGCCGACCAGCTCCAGCACGTTATCGATGCCGTTCTCTTCCACACTGGCCTGGTCCGCCTTCTCCGACGAGAAGCAGATGCCGCGCAGCCCATGGCCCAGCAGCCGGCGCAGCTTGTCCTTGGCGGTCACCACGGCGACGCTCGCGCCCGCCTCCGCGAAGGCCGCGAGAATGGTGCCGGCGCGCAGGTACTTCGGGTCGTTCATCATCACTTCCTCGCCGCGGCCGCCGTTGGCCGTGCGATCGAAGAAGTAGTTGCCGCAGATGCCATGCACCGACGGCGGTGCGCCGCAGACGATCGACAGGTTGTTCGGGTTGGTGAAAGTCGGCACCACGCAGGCGCCGCGAAACGCCGTCCCGTCGGCCAGCAGCCGCTTCAGATAGGGCGCCTTGCCGCTGGCGGCGGCGGCTTCCAGGTAGTCGAACTCGCAGCCGTCGACGCAGACCACCACCACGGGCTGCTGCATCCATCGGTAGGTGCGCTGGTTGACGGTCACGGCGGGCTTGCCGGGCGAGGAGTCAGTGCGAGGGGCGGGCATGTCGGGAGTCCTGTGCGGGAGAAGGCGTTGGGGTCGTAGGGACGTAAGCGTCGCAAGGGGTCGGCCAGCGCGGGACCGAAGCCACGCGCCGGCGGTTGGACCGGATCAGGCGGTGCCCGGCGGCGCTTCGGCGGGCGATGTCGTGCCGGTGGCAGTGCCGGTGCCCGCTCCGGCGTGGCCCTGCACCGCCGCATGCAGCCGGGCGCGTCCGCGCTCGACGTGTTCGCGCATCAGCCGGCCGGCCAGTTCGGGATCGCGCGAGGCGATCGCCGAGACGATGTCGCGATGCTCGCGCGTCGAGGTCGGCATCGCGGTGGGCGCGGCGGACAGCGCCTCGCGGCGGTACAGCGTCAATTCCTTGACCAGCCGGCGATAGGTCTCGAGCAGCTTGCCGTTGCCGGCGAGCTCCACCATGCGGTCGTGGAAGGCGAAGTTCAGCCGCGCATATTCGTCCAGGTCCCGCGCCGCGCTGGCCGCGCCCAGCGCCTCGATCATCGCGCGCAGTTCGCGCAGCGCCTCGGGCGTGATGCGCTGGGCCAGCTGCCGGCCGACGTATTCGTCCAGCACGGCGCGCAGCGCATAGATTTCGTCGGCCTCGTGCAGGGACACGGAGCGGACGAAGACGCCGCGGTTCTTTTCGGTACGCAGCAGCCCGGTTTGTTCGAGCGCGCGAAAGGCCTCGCGCACCGGACCGCGCGACACGTTGAGCTCGCCGGCCAGCTCGATCTCGTTGAGCTTGTCGCCCGGAGCGAGTTCGCCCGCGGTGATGCGCCGCTCCAGCTCACGCTGCACCAGCGACGTCAGCGATCGGCTCTGCAGGATCTCGATTTCGCTCGACAGCGGCGCTTGGCGGGACATGAACACTCCTGGCTCGGGATGGCGGGGCACGCGCCGCGGGTTCGTTTCCACCGTCTTTCCAGTCCGGTTGGCGTGCGCGCATTTCCTGGTTGCGATTAAAGCAAGCGGTTTGTATATTGTCAACAAACCAAGACGCCGGCGAGCGCGAAATCCGGAAGAGAGAGCAAATCGGTCTGGGTGTACTGTCTGATAAGCATTGCTGGACAAGGGTTTCGAGGTGATTCACGGTGCTGCACGGATCTGCCGATGCGCCACAACTAATTCACCAAATTGACACACGACAGCACATACAATGCCGCAAGGAGCCCCACAATGACAACCGCCATGACACTCGCCAAGCAAGCCCTCGCCGCCAGCACGGCCCTTCTTCTGGCAGGCGCCGCATTCGCGCAGAAGACCACCCTGACCGTCTACACCGCCTGGGAAACCGACACGCTGAAGCCCTACGCCGAGGGTTTCGCCAAGGTCGCGCCCGATATCGAACTGAAGTACGTACGCGATTCGACTGGCGTGATCACCGCCAAGGCGCTGGCCGAAAAGGCCAACCCCCAGGCCGACGTGATCGCCGGCCTGGCCGCCTCGAGCCTGGAGCTGCTCAAGCAGGAAGGCATGCTGCAGCCCTATACGCCCAAGGGCTTCGAACGCCTGACGCGCGACTACAGCGACAAGGCGACGCCGCCCTCGTGGCTCGGCCTGGACGTCTGGGGCGCGACGGTGTGCTTCAACACCATCGAAGCGAAAAAGCGCAACCTGCCCAAGCCCGAAACCTGGCGCGATCTGGCCAAGCCGATCTACAAGGGCATGATCGTGATGCCCAATCCCGCTTCGTCGGGCACCGGCTTCCTCGACGTGACCGCGTGGCTGCAGCTGTTCGGCGAACAGGAAGGCTGGAAATACATGGACGCGCTGCACGAGAACATCGCGCAGTACACGCATTCCGGCTCGAAGCCGTGCAAGCAGGCCGGCGCCGGCGAATTTCCGATCGGCATCTCGTTCGAGCTGCGCGCGCACAAGACCAAGGCTGCCGGCGCGCCGATCGACATCATCTTCCCGCGCGAAGGACTGGGCTACGACATCGAGGCCGCCGCCATCGTCAAGGGCACCAAAAAGCTGCAGGCCGCGCAGCGCTATCTGGACTGGCTCGCCAGCAAGGAAGCCAACGAGCTGTTCGCGCGCGACTGGGCCATCGTGGCCTACCCCGGCGTGGCCCGCAAGATCGACACGATTCCGGCCGACTACGAAAAGATGCTGGTCAAGAACGACTTCGGCCATATCGCCAGGAATCGCGAGCGCGTGCTGACCGAATGGCAGAAGCGCTACAGCGCCAAGGCGGAGAAACAGTAAGAGCCGCCCAGGTCTGCAGGACTTGTCGTCGCCGCGAATGCGGGGACCCAGTGGCTTTCGAAGACGCTGGATTCCCGCTTGCGCGGGAACGACGCACGCGACGTGCTCACCGCCAACCGCCACCGCCCGCAACCGACTCGATGGAGCCGATATCCATGACCACGCCCCCCACCAGGCACGACAGTTATCTGAGCCTGAAAGGCATCCAGAAGCGGTTCGGCGGCGCCGACGGCTTCACCGCGCTGCGCCACGTCGACCTCGACGTGCGCGAGGGCGAGCTGCTGTGCTTCCTCGGTCCGTCCGGCTGCGGCAAGACCACCCTGCTGCGGATCATCGCCGGCCTCGAATCGCAGACCGCCGGCACCATCATGCAGGCAGGCCGCGACATCTCGACGCTGCCGCCGATGGAGCGCGACTACGGCATCGTGTTCCAGTCGTATGCGCTGTTCCCCAACCTGACGGTGGCGGACAACGTCGCCTACGGGCTCGTCAATCGCCGCATGCCGCGCGAGCAGCGGCGCGCGCGCGTGGCCGAGCTGCTGACGCTGGTCGGGCTGCCGGAGCGCGGCGCGCAATACCCAAGCCAGCTCTCTGGTGGCCAGCAGCAGCGCGTGGCGATTGCACGGGCACTGGCCACCTCGCCCGGCCTGCTGCTGCTCGACGAGCCGCTGTCCGCGCTCGATGCCCGCGTACGGGTGCGGCTGCGCGGCGAGATCCGCGCGCTGCAGCAGCGGCTGAACATCACCACCATCCTGGTCACGCACGACCAGGAGGAGGCGCTATCGATGGCGGACCGCATCGTCGTGATGAACCAGGGCGCGATCGAGCAGATCGGCACGCCGGCGCAGATCTACCAGCGTCCGGCCACGCCCTTCGCCGCCGATTTCGTCGGCAAGACCAATATGCTGCCGGCGACCGTGGACAGCGACGGCCATCTGCGGCTGGGCGAACGGCGCCTGCAATGCATCGCGCCGCCGGGCTGCTGCACCGACGATACCGTGCAGGTCTTCTTCCGGCCCGAGGACGTCTGCGTACGCGGCTGCGACCAGCAGGGCGAGAACGTGCTCGACGCCACCGTCGACAAGATCGAGTTCCTCGGCGCCTTCTCGCGGCTGACGCTGAAGTTGGCCCACGGTGGGGTCTCGGCGGCGTCGCTCTATGCCGACCTGTCGCTCAACGACATGCACGAACTGCGTCCCAGCGCGGGCGATCCGCTGCGCCTGGCCATTCCCGCCGCCCGCCTGCGAGTGTTCCGTCAGCCATGAGCCTGCTCCTGTCCAAGGCGACCGTGCCGCCAGTTGCGCCCGTTCCGCCGCTATCCCCTTCTGCCGCATCGGGCATCGCGCTGCGCACGGTCCGCAGGCACTGGACCGACCGCATTGCGCACGCGCTGCTGTGGGTCGCCGCGCTGGCGCTGCTGTGCTTCGTGCTGGCGCCGATCGTGATGATCCTGGCCAAGAGCGTGCAGAACCGCGACGGCACGCTGGCCGGCATCGCGCATTTCCGCGCGTATCTGGCCACGCCCGCGCTGTGGCACTCGGTCTGGAACAGCGTCTGGGTATCGACGCTGGTCACCGCCATCACGGTGCCGATCGCGTTCGCCTTCGCCTATGCGCTGACACGCAGCCGCATCGGCGCCAAGGGCCTGCTGCGCAATCTCGCGCTGATTCCGCTGCTGGCGCCGTCGCTGCTGGCGGCGATCTCCTTCATCTTCTGGTTCGGCAACCAGGGACTGCTCAAGCCCTATCTGGGCGGGCTGCAGATCTACGGGCCGCTCGGCGTGGTTGGTGCGCTGGTGTTCGCAACATTCCCGCATGCGCTGATGATCCTGATCACGGCGCTGTCGCTGACCGATGCGCGGCTGTACGAGGCGGCCGATGCGCTGGGCACGTCCACCGTCCGCAAGTTCTTCACGATCACCGTGCCGGCCGCGCGCTATGGCCTGGTCAGCGCCTCGATGGTGGTGTTCACCTATGCGATCTCCGACTTCGGCATTCCGAAGGTGATCGGCGGCAACTTCCCCATGCTGGCCACCGACATCTACAAGCTGGTGATCGGCATGCAGGACTTCTCGCAGGGCGCGGTGGTGGCGCTGATGCTGCTGGTGCCGGTGCTGGTCACCTACTGCATCGACGCGCGCGTGCAGCGCCGCCAGATGGCGCAGATGTCGGCCCGCTCGGTACCCTACGCGCCCCGCCGCAGCCGCCGCTTCGACATGGCGATGGCGGCGTTCTGCTGGCTGGTCGCCGCGCTGATGGTCGCCGTGATGGGCATGGCGATCTACGCGTCGTTCGTCAAGCTGTGGCCCTACAACTTCTCGCTGTCGCTGAACCACTACCGGGTCGGACTGGTGGAAGGCGGCGTGGTCGCTTCCTACTTCAACAGCCTGAAGCTGGCGCTGGCCTGCGCGCTGATCGGTCCCGTCTTCATCTTCACCACCGCCTATCTGCTGGAGAAAACGCGCGGCCTGCGGTGGCTGCGCGGCTTCGTGCGGCTGATGGCAGTGCTGCCGATGGGCGTGCCAGGGCTGGTGCTGGGCCTGGGCTACATCTTCTTCTTCGTGCCGGCCGCCAATCCGCTCAATGTCCTGTACCAGACGCTGGGCATCCTGGTGCTGGTGACCATCGTCCACTACTACGCGTCCTGCCATCTGACCGCGGTGACCGCGCTCAAGCAGCTCGACGGCGAGTTCGAGGCGGTCTCGGCCTCGCTGAAGGTGCCGTTCTACACCACCTTCCTGCGCGTGACGGTGCCGGCCTGCCTGCCCGCGATTGTCGAGATCTCGCGCTACCTGTTCATCAATGCGATGACCACCGTGTCGGCGGTGGTGTTCCTGTACGGCACCGATACCAAGCTGGCCTCGGTCGAGATCGTCAACCTGGACGAATCCGGCGATATCGGCCCGGCCGCCGCGATGGCGACGCTGGTCGTGCTGACCTGCGCCGCCGCCTGCCTCGCGTACCACGGCCTGCAGCGCTGGCTCGAGCGCCGCACCCAGGCCTGGCGCGGCGCCGACGACCGCGACTGATCCCGATAAGAAGCGCACAACTTCCACACGACTTCGGCTCCGCCACCACCTGCCAGGAGATTGACCATGATTCGCGGCAACGACCCCATTCTGCTGACGCCCGGCCCTCTGACCACCTCGCTCGCGACCAAGCAAGCCATGCTGCGCGACTGGGGCTCGTGGGACGCCGCCTTCAACGCCATCACCGGCAGCCTGTGCGAAGACCTGGTTCGCATCGTGCATGGCGAAGCCACGCACGTCTGCGTGCCGATGCAGGGCAGCGGCACGTTCTCGGTGGAGGCGGCGATCGCCAATGTGGTGCCACGCGAGGGCAAGGTGCTGGTGCCGCAGAACGGCGCCTATTGCCAGCGCATCCTGAAGATCTGCAAGGCGATCGGCCGCGCCTCGGTCGAGTTGCCCATTCCGGAGGACCAGCCCGCCACCGCGGCGGCGATCGAGGCCGCGCTGGCCGCCGACCGCACGATCACGCATGTGGCGCAGGTCCATTGCGAGACCGGCGCCGGCGTGCTCAACCCGCTGCCGGAGATTGCCCAGCTGTGTGCGCGGCTGGGCAAGGGCCTGATCGTCGATGCGATGAGCTCGTTCGGCGCGATCGAGATCGATGCGCGCACGATGCCGTTCGACGCGCTGGTGGCGGCCACCGGAAAATGCATCGAGGGCGTGCCGGGCATGGGCTTCGTACTGGTCAGGAAGGACGTGCTGGCGGCCAGCCAGGGCAACAGCCATTCGCTGGCGCTGGATCTGTACGACCAGTACGTCTACATGCAGAAAACCACGCAGTGGCGCTTCACGCCGCCCACGCACGTAGTGGCGGCCTTCCGCGCGGCGCTGGACCAGTATCTGGCCGAGGGCGGGCAAGCGGTGCGTGGCGAGCGCTATCGCCGCAATTGCGCCGCGCTGATCGACGGCATGCGCGAGCTGGGCTTTCGCCCCTTCCTGCGTCCGGAGGTGCAGGCACCGATCATCGTCACGTTCCACGCGCCCGACGATCCGCGTTACGACTTCAAGACCTTCTATGCGAAGGTGCGCGAGCGCGGCTATATCCTCTACCCCGGCAAGCTGACGCAGGTGGAGACCTTCCGCGTCGGTTGCATCGGCGCGATCGACGACAACGAGATGCGCAACGTGGTGTCGGCGATCGGACTGACGCTGCGGGAGATGGGCATCGACATGGCGGCGCAGCTGGCCAAGGCTGCATGATTGCGTCGTTCCCGCGGACGCGGGAATCCAGCGGCGTCGAAAGACGCTCGGTTGCCGCTGTCGCGGGAACGACGTGCTGGTTGGCGGATGTTGTCCACAGCCGGATCGCCGCTCGATAGCATCGGCGCGCCGTCGAATTCCATCGTCCGCGCCTTTCCCGCACTCTTTCCTGCTAAGCCAGCATGACCCTCCCCGCCGACTTCCACTGGATGGCGTTCGTCGCCGTCATGCTGTCCGCCATGATGCACGCTTCATGGAATGCGATCGTCAAGATCGGTGGCGACCGCCTGTCGTCGATGGCGCTGATCGACACCTTCTGCCTGCTGGCGGCGCTGCCGTTCCTGCTGCTGGTGCCGCTGCCCGCGCCGGCGGTCTGGCCCTTCCTGCTGTCGACGGTCTGCCTGGAGGTCGTCTACAAGCTGTCGCTCGTGGCGGCCTACAACCGCGGCGACTTCAGCCAGGCCTATCCCTTGATGCGCGGCTGCGCGCCGATGATGGTCGCGTTGCTGCTGCTCGCGATGGGCAGCGAGCGGCTCGGTCCCGGCGGCTACGCCGGCATTGCGCTGATCTGCTGCGGGCTGGTCAGCCTGGTGCGCTGGCGCACGCAGTCGCCGCAGCTGATGGGATTCGCGCTGCTGGCCGGCGCCTGCCTCGCGGGCGGCACGGTGATCGACGGCACCGCGGTCAAGCGCCACGGCGAGGTGTTCTCGTACATCGTCTGGCTGCAGACGCTGTCGCACCTGTTCATGCCGGGCTATGCGGCGGTGCGGCGCGGCCGCACGCTGCTGACGCTGTTGCGCACGGAGTGGAAGCGCGCGTGGATCGGCGGCATCAACCGGGTCGGCTCGTACGCGCTGATGCTGTGGGCGATGACGCTGGCGCCGGTGGCCAAGCTGGCCGCGCTGCGCGAGTCGAGCGTGATCTTCGCCGCGCTGCTGGGCTACTTCCTGCTGCGCGAGCCGTTCGATCGGCGGCGGCTGATGGCGACGGCGCTGGTGCTGGCGGGGATCGTGACGTTGCAGTTGGCGCGATAGGGTCTGAGCGGAGGAACGCCGCCGCGCCGTACCGCGGTCTCATGGCGGCCCGCCCCATCCAGAAGTACAATCGCTTTGTCTCGTTTTCCGGAACGGAGGAATCGCTTTGAAAACCGCCCCCACCGCCGCGACGCCCGCTCCACGTGCGCGCGGGGCCGCGAAGGCCGCCGCCGCCGCCGCGGCGAAGGCCGCCGCGCGGCCCACCCCGGTGCCGCCCCCGCCGCCGCCCAGCGAAGCCGCCAACGATCGCGGCGACACGCCGACGCTGCGCGCCTTCGCGCTGCTCGAATTCCTGGTCGCCGCCGACCGGCCGCTGACGCTGGCGGAGATCATGCAGGGCTTCGAGGCGCCCAAGGCCTCGCTGCACCGCATGCTGGGCGCGCTCGAATCGGGCGGTCTGGTGATTCGCGAGCCCGGCGCGCGCAATGCCTATGCGGTCGGACCGCGGCTGGCCCGGCTTGGCGTGGCCATCGTCACGCATTCCGGCACCCGCCAGCTGCGCCACGCGATCCTGTCGCGGCTGGTCGAGGATATCGGCGAGACCGTCAACCTGACCATGCTGCACGAGAGCGCCGTGCTCTATCTGGACCGCATGGAGGCGCCCTGGCCGCTGCGGCTGGACCTCAAGCCCGGTTCCCATGTGCCGCTGCACTGCTCGGCCAGCGGCAAGCTGCTGCTCGGATTGCTGCCGCGCGAGCAGCGCCGCGCGCTGGTGCGGCAACTGCCGCTGGAACGCTTCACGCAGAACACCATCACCGATGTCGAACTGCTCGAGGCGGAGCTGGACCGCTGCGCCCACAAGCAGATCGGCGTCGACAACGAGGAGTTCGTCGCCGGCATCAGCTGCGTCGCGGTACCGGTGCGCGACGAGCGCGGCCAGGTGGTGGCGGCCCTCGCGGTCCATGCGCCGACGGTACGTTCGCCGCTGTCGCGTTCGCTGGAGTTCGTACCGCGGCTGCAGCAGGCGGCAAGAGATCTGGCGTCGACGTTCTGAGGGTGGCGAGTGTGCGTGACTGCCATCTGGCGGCGCGCCCCCAACATCCCGCTTGTGGTCCCTCTCCCCGCCCCCTCTCCCGCAAGCGGGAGAGGGGAGCACAGCAGCGGCATCGCGCATCAGCCGATCAAGCCCTTCCCTTCCACGGCACCAGCCACTTCTCCACGCCACGCATCAGCAGATCGAAGCCATAGGCGATCAGGCCGATCAGCACGATGCCCATCACCACCACATCGGTACGCAGGAAGTTCGAGGCGTTGAGCACCATCTGGCCCAGCCCCGCGGTGGCCGCCACCATCTCGGCCGCGACCAGCGTGGTCCAGCCGAAGCCGATCGCGATGCGCATGCCGGTCAGGATGTCGGGCAGCGCGGCGGGCAGCACGACATGGCGAATCACCTGCCACGGCGTGGCGCCCATCGAATAGGCTGCGTTGATCTGCTCGATCGTCACCGAACGCACGCCGGCGCGCGCCGACATCGCCATCGGCGCGAAGCAGGCCAGGAAGATCAACAGGATCTTCGAGGTCTCGTCGATGCCGAACCAGATCACGATCAGCGGCAGGTAGGCCAGCGGCGGCAGCGGCCGGTAGAACTCGATCGGCGGATCGAAGACGCCGCGCGCGATGCGCGACACGCCCATCAGCACGCCAATCGGCACCGCGGTCAAGGCCGCCAGCGCGAACGCGCCGAATACGCGCACCATGCTGGCCCAGAAATGGTCCAGCAGCGGCAGGCCGCCCTGCACATTGCCATTCCATGCATCGACGAAGGCCGCGCCGATCGATTCGGGCGTCGGCAGGAACAGCGGCGGCAGCCAGCGGAGATGGCTGGCGACCCACCACAGCACCAGCAGCGACACCACGGTGACCACGGAAATCCGCGAACTGGAGCCCTCGCCGGGCATCCGGTAGCCGCAGACCGTGCGGACCTTGCGTGCTGGCGCCGCCGGGCCCGCGGCGGCGGGAGTCGTGGTGGTAGTCATCTCGTTGGCAACGATGGCGCCCGGCGCGCGCGGCGCGCCCGACAGGCTCTGAACGGTGGCAGGCATCGGCTTATCCTTGTGGCGTGGCATGGATCAGGTCGACGATTTCCTCGCGGTGGCGAATGAAATCCAGATCGGATTTGACGGCGCGCGCATCGCCGCATTCGATATAGCGGCGCGCATACGGCAGTTCATAGGTGTGGGCGATACGGCCCGGCGATGGCGTCATCACGATCAGCCGCGTGGCCAGGAACAGCGCCTCCTCGACGCTGTGCGTGATGAAGAAGACGATCTTCTGCTCGCGTGCCCACAGCTTCAGGATCAACGCCTGGATCGACTCGCGCGTCAACGCGTCGAGCGCGCCGAGCGGTTCGTCCATCAGCATCACCGCCGGATCGTTGGCCAGCGCGCGCGCAATGCCGACGCGCTGCTGCATGCCGCCCGACAGCTGATAGACCGGCTTGTCGGCGACCTGCTCCAGCCCGACCAGCGCCAGCTTGTCGCGCGCGATGCGCAGCCGCTCGGCGCGGCCGACGCCACGCATGCGCAAACCCAGCGCAACGTTGTCGGCGACGTTCAGCCATGGCATCAGCGCATGCTTCTGGAACACGACGCCGCGCTCGGCGCCGGGCCCGTTGACGGCGTGGCCGTCCAGGCGGATCTCGCCTTCGGAGGGCTGCATGAAGCCGGCGATGCAGGACAGCAGCGTAGTCTTGCCGCAGCCGGAGGCGCCCAGCGCGACGACGAAGTCGCCGCGTTCCATGGTCAGATTGACCTGCGACAGCGCGAGGGTCTGCGTACCGCCCGCGCCGCCATAGTTGACGCTGAGGTTGTCGATTTCGAGTTTGGCCATCTCGGTTCCCTGTTGGGTCGTTGGCAAAGCGCTGGCTGAGGGGGACGGGCGGCGGCTCAACGCATCGCCCGCTTGACCCACTCGGCATTGACGCCGGTGGAGTAGTCCGGCAGCACGGTCTGGATCGTGCCCTGCTCCTTCAGGAACTGCGCCGCCGACTGCAGCGCGTTGGCCGCGCCGCCGCCGAGCCAGCGTGCGGAGGCCTGTTCCTCCAGCGTGGGGAAGGCGTACAGCGACATGCTGCCCGGCACGTCCTCGGGCTTGGCGCCCGATATCCTGGCCACCGTCTTCACCATCGGCGAATCCGCGGTCCACGCGGCCTTGTTCTTGCGGTAGTTGTCGTCCGCGGCCGCCAGCATCTTGACGAACTTGACCATGAAGTCGGGGTTCTCGCGCGCGAACTTCTTGCTGACGATCATGCCGTCGAAGGTCGCCTTGCCGGTGGACTGCGCGATCTGTCCCGAGGTCAGCAGCACCTTGCCGGTCGGCTTGATGCGCGCGAGCACCGGGTCCCAGATGAAGGTCGCGTCGATGTCGCCGCGCTGCCAGGCAGCGGCGACTTCCGGCGGCCGCATGTTCATGATGCGGACCTGCTTCGGATCGACCTTGGCCTGCTCCAGCGCAACCAGCGTGTGATAGTGCGTGGTCGAGACGAACGGCACGCCGATGCGCTTGCCCTTCAGATCGGCGACGTTCTCGATGCGCGTGCCGTTGCGCGCCACCATCGCCTCGGCGGCGTTGATGTCGTCGAGAATCCAGAACAGCTCGACATCCAGCCCCTGCGACAGGGCCGAGGCAATCGGCGAGGTGCCTGCCTCGCCGATCGCGATCTGTCCCGACGCCATCGCCCGGATCACGTCGCCGCCGCCGGAGAACTGGCGGAACGACACCTTGTAGCCGGTCTGCTTCTCGATTTCCTTGGCGTCCTGCACATGGCGCCATGGCACCACCATGTCCTGGTAGGCGATCACCACTTCCTTGGTCTGTGCCAGCGCGCCCGCCTGCACGGCGGCGGCCAGCACTGCGCCTGTTGCCAACTGCTTGATCCAACGCTCGATCCAACGCATCGTCGTATTCCTCAAGAAAAACAGGTTGCGTGCCGCGACAGGGAGCGGCATGAAAGATCCAGGCACCGGCAAGGTGCCTACTCGAGGAGGGGAAGACAGAAAGCAGGTCGCATGCCAATGTCTCCTTGCAGTGGACGGCTGTCGCGTCCTTGTTTTGGCCGTCGCCACGTCGTGGTGGCAATCGGCAGCCAACGCCTTGCACGTTGGGTAGCGCTATCGTAGGCAGCGCGTGGCGCGGGCCATAGTGCCACTGCGCGGCAATCGTGGGTCCAAGCATCGGCGAGCCGCCAAACGCGTCCGATTCCCTTTCGGGCGAGCCCGTTCCGGGGCCCGCCTTCGCACCATGATGGCCCGATTTGTCTCGTTTTAGTGCACTCCGGGTACCGTTTTCCGAGATTTCTATTGACCGATAGCGCTTGTCACCCTATGCTTCGGTCAAATCCCTGTTTTCGGTACGTTTCATCCCACTTTTTATCTCGCCATGAAAGCGATCCACCGAATCATCGAGCGCGCGCGCTCGTCCCCCCGGCGCATCGTGCTGTGCGAGGCGGAGGATCCGCGCGTGCTGCAGGGCGCGCAGCGCGCCGTGCAGCAAGGCATCGCCCGCATCGTGCTGGTCGGCGATGCCGCCCGCATCGCCGATGCGGCGACGCGGCACGGCATCGCGCTGGACGGCATGGAAGTGGTCGATCCCGCCGTGGCGGCGCAGCGGGAACGTTACGCGCAGCAATGGCTCGCGCTGCGACAGTCCAAGGGCATGACGCCCGAGCAGGCACAGCGCGACGTGCTGGCGCCGCTGTGCTTTGCCAATCTGATGGTGCGCGCCGGCGACGCCGACGGTTCGGTGGCGGGCGCCGTCCATACCACTGCGGACGTGGTACGCCACGCGATCCAGATCATCGGCATCGCCCCGTCCTTCCGGCTGGTATCGAGCTTCTTCCTGATGATGTTCTGCGAGCCCTTCCACTCGCTCAAGGGCGGGCTGATCTTCTCCGACTGCGGCCTGGTGATCGACCCGGACGCCGAGGCGCTGTCCGAGATCGCGATGGCCGCCGCCGACAGCGCGCAGAGCCTGCTGATGGAGACGCCGCGCGTGGCGATGCTGTCGTTCTCGACCAATGGCAGCGCGCACCACGCCGCCGTCGACAAGGTCGCCGCGGCGACGCAGCGCGTGCGCGCGCTGCGGCCTGGCCTGGCGATCGACGGAGACGTGCAGCTCGACGCCGCCATCGTCGCGGAGATCGCGGAGCGCAAGCTGCCCGCGTCGCAGGTCCACGGCCATGCCAACGTGCTGGTGTTCCCAAGCCTGGAGGCCGGCAATATCGGCTACAAGCTCGCCGAGCGCCTGGGCGGAGCGGTGGCGATCGGGCCGATGCTGCAAGGACTGCGACGCCCGGCCAACGATCTGTCGCGCGGCTGCAGCGCGGACGACATCTTTCACGTGATCGCGGTCACCGTGGTGCAGGCGCAGGCCGCCGACCTCGAGGCGGGCGATGCCAGCGCGCAGATGGCGCTGCCGGGCCTGCTCGAAGGCCTGCCTTCCGGCACCACACCATCGGGAGCCACGCAGTCCCGATGAATGTCGAAACCTTGCTGCCGGTCCTGGCCCTGCTCGGCCTCGGCAGCTACTTCCAGACCGTGACCGGGTTCGGCATGGGTCTGATCGTGATGGGCGCGGCCAGTGGCCTGCATCTGGCACCGGTCGCCACGCTGGCCGCGCTGGTGAGCCTGCTGACGCTCGCCAACGGCGCGCTGGCGCTGCCCGGCAAGCTGCACCATATCGACTGGCGCGCGGTGCGGGCGGCCACGCTCGGCATCCTGCCGTCGGTGGTGGCCGGGGTCGTGCTGCTGCACTACCTGAGCGGCACCGCCGCCGGCGTGCTGCAGCTGATGCTCGGCGCCGTGGTGCTGTACGGCGGCATCGGCGCGGCCTTGCGCCCGGCGGCGTTGGCCAGCCGCTCCGGCGACGGCAGCTTCTTCGTCAGCGGCGTCTGCGGCGGCCTGCTCAGCGGCCTGTTCGGCGTCTCCGGGCCGCCGCTGATCTTCCAGTTCTATCGCCAACCGCTGAACATGGTGCAAATCCGCTGCGCGCTGATCCTCGTCTTCACGACCACCTCGGCCGTGCGCACCGCCTACAGCGCCTGGCAAGGCGAACTGGCCAGCGACGTCTGGCTGCAGGCCGCGCTGGCCTTCCCGGTGGTCGCGCTGAGCACGATCGCGGCACGGCGCTTCCCGCCGCCGCTGTCGGCCGAGGCGACGCGCCGCGTGGCGTTCGGGGTGCTGGTGGTGCTGGGTGCGTATCTGATGGCGGGGCCGCTGTGGCAGTGGTTCGCTACGTCTTCGGCATAAGGCCATCGCATAACGTAGCCGCCTGTGTTCTTTGTTGGCATTTCGTCACTAGAATCGGGGTAACGTAGCCGATCGCACCTCTTATCCGCGAACGGCAACAGGCGCGACCATAACGTAGCCGACCGCATACGTTAATGGTCCGCGACACGCGCTTTGGGCTATAACGACGCCGATCGACTACGGTATGGCGCCATGCACGTCCCAATCTCCGACCCTGAAATGCTCGGGCAGCTCGTCCGCGCCGCGCGTCTGTCTCAACGGCTGACCCGCGATGAAGTCGCGCGGGGTACGGGCCTGTCGCCCACCTTTATCTCCGACGTCGAAGCGGGAAAATCGACAGCGCAATTGGGCAAGGTCTTGCACCTGCTGCGCGAGCTGGGCGTGTTGCTGTCCGCCGAAGCCTTCGATGTCGAACCGTGGCTGAAGAACCCGGAGGCAATCACGAAACGGCGGGTGCGCAAATGAACGGCGACACGCGTACGTTGATGGCCAGCGCCAATGGCATCGGCATCGGCACGCTCGTCGAGGACAACGGCGTCTGGAGCTTCGAATACGACCCGCTCTGGCTCGAACGTCCGGACCGGTTCGCCTTGTGTCCCGACTTGCCGTTGCAGCCGGGCCGCCAAACGGACACCAGCACAGCCCGCCCGGTGCAATGGTTCTTCGACACCTTCTCCCCGAAGAAGAGCAACGCACCCTGCTTGCGACATCGGCAAAGCTGGACATCGACGATGCATGGTCGATGCTCGCGTACTACGGAGCCGAGTCCGCCGGGGCCATCACGCTATTGCGGCCCGGCGCGCAAGAGCCAGCGCCCGGGCGTGTGCCTCTTCCCCTGGAAACGTTGAACGCGCGAATCCTCGACCTGCCCCGTCGGCCGCTCGATGCGGACGCCCCCAAACACATGTCGGTGGCGGGGGCGCAGCACAAGCTCGCCGCCATCCTCGAGGGTGGGCCTGGACACTGGTCCATCTGGGAGCCGGCCGGCGCGGAACCGTCCACGCATATCCTGAAGCCGGATTCGCGGTCGGAAACGTGGCGCCACACCGCCATCAACGAGTTCTACTGCATGCGGCTCGCCGCCCGTTCAGGCCTGCCGGTTCCTGCGACTTCCTTTCTTCGTGTGCCAGCGCCCGTCTTTGCCGTGGCACGATTCGACCGCCGCAGCGGCGATGGCCGGATCTGGCGACGTCACGTCATCGACGGCATGCAAATACGGGGAAAGAGCCGCGTCCTCAAGTACGCGCAAAGCTCGACGCAGACCTTGAAACAACTGATCGCGCTGACCTTGCCACGCACCGCATCGCGGCTGGCGCTGTTTCGGTGGATTGCGTTCAATGTGCTGATCGGCAATGGCGACGCGCACATGAAGAACCTGTCCTTCTTCTGCGAGCCCAGGGGTTATACGCTCGCGCCCTTCTACGACCTGGTCAGCACCGTGGTCTATGACACCGTCACCTACCGGAACAATGACCCGTTCTGGCCGGACTCCGAGCTGACCATGCCCATCGGCAACGCTCGCCATTTCCGTGACATACGCCGTGACGACGTGATTCAGGCCGGCGTGGAATTGGGCCTGGCGGCAAGCGCAGCGGCGGCCGAGCTCGACGCGCTGCTGGCAACGCTGGAACACGCCAAGCGGGAAGTGTACGAGCAAGTCGCGGCGCAGGCTCAGCCCGATGCTGGCGAAAGGAGAATCTTGAACTCCATCCTGGCCATGCCGCTCGCCCAGATGTCGAAGCAACTGCAACGCTAGCCCGCGCCGCGGTGCGACGCTACATTTGCGCCGCACGTCCCCCGCTTCCCAGCCAGCGCGCGATCGCATCGATGGCCGCCGTGTCCAGCGGCCGCGTCGTATCGAGCGGGTAGTGGTGCCGGTAGTAAGGGCTCAGGTCCAGATCGACGCCCAGTGCCATCACTTCGATGCGCCCGTGCGCCTCGTGGCGCGCCACCACGTCCTTCAGATGATCGTCCAGCAGCCGCTCGCCGTTGGCCTGCGCGGTGGCGCGGTCCATCGGGCTGCCGTCGGATACCACCACCAGCAGGCGGCGCGCCTGTGGGCGGGACAGCAGGCGGGCACAGGCCCAGTCGAGCGCTTCGCCGTCGATCCCTTCGCGGAACAGATCGGCCTTGAACAGCGCGGCGATGCCGGTCCGTGCGCGGCGCCAGCTGGTGTCGGCGTCCTTGAACACCAGATGGCAGACCTCGTTCAGCCGCCCCGGCGATGGCGGCCGGCCCGCCGCCTGCCAGTCGCGCGCCACGCGGCCGCCGTTCCAGGCGCCGGTGGTGAAGCCGAGCACTTCGGTGGCCAGGCCCGCGGCATCGGCCGCGCGGGTCATCACATCGACCAGCAACGCGATCTGGTCGACATGCGCCTTCATCGAGCCGGAACAATCGATCAGGAAACTCAATACCGCGTCGGTGCGCGGCTGCAGCCGCGGCTGGCGGAAGATGCGCGGCTGGCCGCCGGCGCAGGCGAGCTGGGCCAGCCGGCTGCGATCGAGCCGGCCTTCCTCCTCGCCGGACGACCAGCCATCGACGGCCGGTATCGCGAAGGCGGACGACAGCGTGCGCGCGATGCGGACAGGATTGATGCCGGCGCCGACGATGCGCCGGTCCAGGCGTTCGCGCCATGCCTGCAGCGAAGCCTGGCGCGCCAGCGTGGCCGCGCGCAGCTCGCGGTCGTAGCGCGTGGTGAAGGCGGTGTAGCCCGGTGCGAGTGCACCGTCCGCGCTGGCACGCGCGCCGCCCTGGCCCGCACTGCCTGCCTCCTGCAACGGCGCCTCATCCTCGAAGTCGAGCAGCAACGAGAAGCCGTCGCGCACGGACTCGGGCGATTCGCGTCCATCGTCGTCGGCCAGGCCGGCGCGCCGCGCATCGTCGCGCAGCATCCCGGCCACCATCCCGGCCGCGGCAAGCGCATGTTCGGCAAAGGCCCGCTGGTCGGCGCGCGTGCGGCGCATGCCGGCGAGCGCGGGGCCCAGCGCCGGCACGATGGCGGCGCGCGTGGCCTCGATCAGATCCTCGGTCTCCTCGATCACCGGCCGGCCCGACAAGCGCGACCAGACCACCTGCGCCACCGTGTAGATCAGGATGCCGAAACGCCCTTCGGTCAGCCCCGAGCGATGAAAGGCCAGCGACCATTGCGCGAAGCGCCGGTGCAGATTGGCGGCCACGCCCGGCATGCCGGCGGGCAGGTGGGTTTCGCAGCGCAGCTGCTCGAACAGTTCGAACAGCAGCCGCGCGACGGGATCGGCGGGACGCCGCGCGCGGTGCAGGGCCGCATCGCCATGCCGCAGGCGCAGCGCGACGCCGTCCACGCCGCCGCGCAGGTCGGCCAAGGTGTCACGGCCGACATCGGTCAGAAGGTGCGGCGCGTGCAGTGGCAGCGGCCGTTGGCCGCGCCATGGCCGGCCCGCGCGGTAATGCAGGGCCGCGTCCGCCGCCAGCGCGCGCAGGGCCGCCGCGCACAACGCCTCGCGCCGGCGCTGCGTCGCCGCCGGCAAGGCCGGCTCCGGCAGCTGCGCGCTCGCGGCCTGCGGATTCGCCGACGCCGCCATCGTCAGGCCGCCGCGTCGCCGCAGGGCTCCAGCTCGGCGCCGAAGCCCCGCTGGAAATACTCGGCCACGATCGGGCGCTCGCCGGGCTCGCACTTGTTCAGGAAGCTGAGCCGGAACGCCAGCGCCGGATCGCGGAAGATCTGGCAGTTCTCCGCCCAGGCGATCACGGTGCGCGGCGACATCAGCGTCGACACGTCGCCCGCGGCGAACCCCTCGCGCGTCAGCTGCGCGACGCCGACCATCGCGCCCACCAGTTCGCGTCCGGCCGCGTCGGCCAGTTCCGGCACGCGCGCCAGCACGATGTCGATCTCCGCCTCGCGCGGCAGGTAGTCCAGCGTCGCCACCACGTTCCAGCGATCGATCTGCGCGTGGTTCAGCAGATGGGTGCCGTGATACATGCCCGTCAAGTTGCCGAGACCGACCGTATTGGCGGTGGCGAACAGCCGGAAAAACGGATGCGGCTGGATCACGCGGTTCTGGTCGAGCAGCGTGAAACGGCCATCGCGCTCGAGCACGCGCTGGATCACGAACATCACGTCGGGACGGCCCGCGTCGTATTCGTCGAACACCAGCGCGATCGGCCGCTGCAGCGCCCACGGCACGATGCCCTCCTGGAACTCGGTGACCTGCTGCCCAGCGCGCAGCACCACGGTGTCGCGCCCGACCAGATCCATGCGGCCGATATGCCCATCGAGGTTGACGCGCAGGCATGGCCAGTTCAGCCGCGCCGCCACCTGTTCGATATGGGTCGACTTGCCGGTGCCGTGCAGCCCCTGCACCAGCACGCGGCGATTGCGCACGAAGCCGGACAGGATCGCCAGCGTGACCTCCGGCTCGAAGCGGTAGCCGGGGTCGATTTCCGGCACGTGGTCGTCGCGCACACCGAATGCCGGCACACGCATCGCGCTGTCGATGCCGAACACATCACGCACCGACACCATGCGGTCCGGTTCCACGCTGGCAAGGTCGATCGCCACTTCGGTTCTCCTGGATGAGGCGGGAGGGATTTCCCTGATGTCCGGCAGCGGCGCAGGCGCGCGCCATGGCCACGGCGGTTCCATGGAGCCCATCATATCCAGTCTCATTTTTAGACACAACTCATTCCGGATAATGGATTTTCCTATTGACGATGCCCGAAGTCCGTCCTACATTTCAGCCAAACAACAGTTTTCGGTACACACCGTACCGTTTTACGATCAACAACAATCCCAACCTACCGGAGACCGCAAGCATGTCCGAACCCACCCCCACCGCCGGCCCGCAGGCCATGACGCCTTCCGAGGCCTTTGTCGAAACCCTCGCCGCCAATGGCGTGACCGATATGTTCGGCATCATGGGCTCCGCCTTCATGGATGCGATGGACATCTTCGCGCCGGCCGGCATCCGCCTGATTCCGGTGGTGCATGAGCAGGGCGCCGGCCATATGGCCGACGGCTATGCCCGCGTGTCGGGACGGCACGGCGTCGTGATCGGCCAGAACGGTCCGGGCATCAGCAACTGCGTAACCGCGATTGCCGCGGCTTACTGGGCCCACAGCCCGGTGGTGATCGTCACGCCCGAGGCCGGCACCATGGGCATCGGCCTGGGCGGCTTCCAGGAAGCCAACCAGCTGCCGATGTTCCAGGAGTTCACCAAGTACCAGGGCCACGTCACCAATCCGGCCCGCATGGCCGAATTCACCGGCCGCTGCTTCGACCGCGCGATGGCCGAGATGGGCCCGACCCAGCTGAACATCCCGCGCGACTACTTCTACGGCCAGATCAAGGCCGAGATTCCGCAGCCGCGCCGGCTGGACCGCGGCCCCGGCGGCGAGCAGAGCCTGAACGAAGCGGCCGAGCTGCTGGCGCAGGCGAAGTTCCCGGTGATCATCTCGGGCGGCGGCGTGGTGATGGCCGATGGCGTCGAGGAATGCAAGGCGCTGGCCGAGCGGCTGGGCGCGCCGGTGGTCAACAGCTACCTGCACAACGACTCCTTCCCCGCCAGCCACCCGCTGTGGTGCGGCCCGCTCGGCTACCAGGGCTCGAAGGCGGCGATGAAGCTGATCTCGCGCGCCGACGTGGTGGTGGCGCTCGGTTCGCGGCTCGGACCGTTCGGCACGCTGCCGCAGCATGGCATGGATTACTGGCCGAAGACCGCCAAGATCATCCAGATCGATGCCGACCACAAGATGCTGGGCCTGGTGAAGAAGATCTCGGTCGGCATCTGCGGCGACGCGAAGGCGGCCGCCGTCGCGCTGACCGAACGGCTGGCCAATCGCACGCTGGCCTGCGATGCGACCCGCGCCGCGCGCGCCGACCAGATCGCCACCGAAAAGGCGGCCTGGGAGAAGGAACTGGACGACTGGACGCACGAGCGCGACGCCTTCAGCCTGGACATGATCGAGGAGCAGAAGAACGAGCGCACGCCGAACGGCGGCTACTACCTGCATCCGCGCCAGGTGCTGCGCGAACTGGAGAAGGCCATGCCGGCCGACGTGATGGTGTCGACCGACATCGGCAACATCAACTCGGTGGCCAACAGCTATCTGCGCTTCGAAAAGCCGCGCAGCTTCTTCGCGGCGATGAGCTGGGGCAACTGCGGCTACGCCTTCCCCACCATCATCGGCGCCAAGGTTGCGGCCCCGCACCGGCCGGCGATCTCGTACGCCGGTGACGGTGCCTGGGGCATGAGCCTGATGGAGACGATGACCTGCGTGCGGCACAACATCCCGGTCACGGCGGTGGTCTTCCACAATCGCCAGTGGGGCGCGGAGAAGAAGAACCAGGTGGACTTCTACAACCGCCGCTTCGTCGCCGGCGAGCTGGACAACCCGAGCTTTGCCGTGATCGCCCGTGCGATGGGCGCCGAAGGCATCGTGGTCGATCGGCTCGAGGATGTCGGTCCCGCGCTGAAGAAGGCCATCGACCTGCAGATGAACCACGGCAAGACCACCATCGTGGAAATCATGTGCACGCGCGAATTGGGCGATCCGTTCCGCCGCGATGCCTTGTCCAAGCCGGTCCGCCTGCTCGACAAGTACAAGGATTACGTATAACGGAAGCAATGAGGCGCGCGGTGCGGCCTGGCCGCGCCGCGCGATCACGGCCTTCGGGGTCGCCCGCAGCAATGCGGCCCCGGATAGACAAAACAAAGACAGCGACGCCGTGACGACACCATCATGAGAAGCACTGGAGACAAAAATTGCTGGATAACCCCGAGGGCTCGCGCGGCCTCAAGCACAGCCTGAAACAGCGCCACATGACCATGATCGCGCTCGGCGGCGTGATCGGTGCCGGACTGTTCGTCGGCAGCGGCGTGGTCATCAAATCGGCCGGCCCGGCGGCCGTCCTGTCCTTCCTGCTGACCGGCATGCTGGTGGTGCTGGTGATGCGGATGCTCGGCGAGATGGCCTGCGCGCTGCCCACCGTCGGCTCCTTCTACGAATACGCGCGCGAAGCGTGGCACGGCAAACCCGAAGCCGGCGCGCTGGCCAGCTTCCTGACCGGCTGGATGTACTGGTACTTCTGGGTCATCGTGGTCGCGCTCGAGGCCGTGGCCGGCGCGGACCTGATCCGCTACTGGCTGCCGGACGTGCCCTCCTGGGCCATCAGCCTGGTGCTGCTGGTAATGCTGACGCTGACCAACCTGTTCTCGGTCAAGTCCTTCGGCGAATTCGAGTTCTGGTTCGCCTCCATCAAGGTGGCCGCGATCGTCGTGTTCCTGTTCCTGGCCGGCCTGTTCGTACTGGGCATGTGGCCCGATACCGCGCCCAGCGTCGCCAATCTGACCGCGCACGGCGGCTTCGCGCCCAACGGCATCATGCCGGTGCTGACCGGCGCCGTCGCCGCGACCGGGTTCTACTTCGGCGCGGAGATCGTCACCATTGCCGCGGCCGAGACCGCGGAGCCGCAGAAGGCGGTGGCCAAGGCCACCCATTCGGTGATCACGCGCGTGCTGGTGTTCTATGTCGGCTCGGTGCTGCTGGTGGTATGCCTGGTCCCGTGGAACTCGCCCGGCATCGCCACGCCGTATGTCAGCGCGCTCGACGCGATGGGCATTCGCGGCGCGGCGCAGGTGATGAACGCGGTGGTGCTGACCGCGGTGCTGTCGGCGCTGAACTCGGGCCTGTATGCCTCGTCGCGGATGATCTTTGCCCTGACGCGTCGCGGCGATGCCCCGGCCGGGCTGGCCAAGCTGAACCGCAACGGCGTGCCGGTTCGCGCGATCCTGTTCTCGACGCTGTTCGGCTATGTCGCGGTGGTGATGTCCTACGTGTCGCCCGATACGGTATTCGCCTTCCTGGTCAATTCCTACGGCACGGTGGCGATCTTCGTCTACATCCTGATCGCGGTATCGCAGCTGCGGCTGCGCGCGCGGCTCGAGCGCGAGGCGCCGGAAAAGCTGCGGGTGCGCATGTGGATGTATCCGTATCTGACCTATGTGGCGATCCTGGGCATGACGGGCATCGTGGTGGCGATGGCCTTCATTCCGGACCAGCGCAAGCCGCTGATGCTGGGCGTGGTCAGCCTTGGCATCCTGCTGCTGGTCTATCTGGTCCGTCGGCAGTACCGCCATCACGGCCAGCCGCGGGAGACCGAGATCGACCCGCACCAGCAGCATCTGGGCGACATGCCGCGGGCCGAAGTGCATCGGCTCTGACGTTCCAAGGGTTGAGCCTGGTCGCTGCCTGGGGGGCGCTTGCCCTCTCCCCCAGCCCCTCTCCCGCATCGCGGGAGAGGGGAGCAGGTCGTCGGCAGTCGATATGCCCGAGCATTTGCCGCCTCCTCTCCCCTCTCCCGCATCGGGGAGAGCGGAGCAGGTCGTCGGCAGTCGATATGCCCGAGCATTTTCGTGCCTCCTCTCCCCTCTCCCGCTCGCGGGAGAGGGGTCGGGGGAGAGGGCAAGCCCCCCCAGCAGCGACCAACGCTGGCCCAATCGATTCCATCCAACTGGCCCTACAGCGCGCCCCGGCGCTTCCCTATGCTGGGAACGTGCAAAGGACCGGGTCCGCAGCCGCGCGGACCGCAACAACATCGAGGAGATTCAAGTGGAGTACGCAAGCAAGCAGGCCGGCACCGAAGCCATCGTCGCGGCCGACAGCAACCCGTCCGGGCAGCAGGCCGGTGGCGCCAGCGGCGGCGTCACCGCCGCCACGCTGCAGGCCTTCAGCGACGCCTGGAACCGCCACGACATCGATGCGCTGATGTCCTTCATGACCGATGACTGCGTGTTCCACGCGGTGGCGGGCGGCGAGCTGTTCGGCCGCACGTACAGCGGCCGCGAGGCGGTGCGCGAGGGCTTCCAGCTGGCCTGGCAGACCTTCCCCGACGCGGCCTGGGTCGACGGCGAGCATTTCGTCTGCGGCGAGCGCGGCGTCAGCGAATCGACCTTCCGCGGCACCAAGGCCGACGGCTCGCGCATCGAGGCGCGCATGGTCGATGTGTTCACCTTCCGCGACGGCAAGATCGCGGTCAAGAACGCCTATCGCAAGGACCGTCCCGCGCTGGCGGCCGGTTCGCGCGGCTGATCGAACGCGTCGCCAACAGGAGCGCAGCGATGGAAGCCATTGCCGATATCACCGCCATCGGGCGGGAGAACGGATCGCCGGGCCAGGCCGGTGGACACACCGGACACAACGGACACACCGGACACAACGGGTCCACCGGCCCGTCCCGGCCCTACGATCCCGCCTACGACCCGCTGGTCGCGCCGACGCCCGGCCAGGGCCGCGACTACGCGCCGACCTACTGGATCGGCACCGCCGGCGAGCCCCCGCCCGACGACGGCCCGATCACGCACGACGTGGACGTCGATGTCGCCATCATCGGCTCGGGCTTCACCGGGCTGACCTGCGCGATCTTCCTGGCGCAGGAACACGGCATCAAGGCGACCGTGCTGGAGGCCAATCGCGTCAGCTGGGGCTGCAGCACGCGCAATGGCGGGCAGGCGCAATGCGCATCGGGCCGGCTCAAGCGCTCGCAATGGATCCAGCGCTACGGCCTGGACGCCGCGCTGCGGCTGCACGAGGAAGTGTGCGCCGGCATGGAGACGTTCAAGACGCTGATCCGCGATATCGACTGCGATCCGCAGCCGGGCGGCCATCTGTATATCGCGCATCGCCCCGAGGCGATGCCCGCGCTGGAAAAGGAAGCCAAGCTGCTGCGCGAGGTCTTCCATTACGACGCCCGCATTCTGGACGCGGATACCGTCAAGCGCGAATACGTCGACGACAAGGAGGCGGCCGGCGCGATGCACGAACCGGAGGGCATCGGCATCCATGCCGGCAAGCTGGCCTTCGGCTATCTGCGCCGTGCCCGCGCGCTGGGCGCCACCGTGCATCCGTCCAGCCCGGTGCTCGACTGGACCACGCGCGACGGCGTGCACTATCTGCGCACGCCCGGCGGCATCGTACGGGCGCGGGCAGTGGGCGTCGCCACCGGCGGCTATACCTCGCAGAACCTGCATCCGCATCTGAAGAACCGGCTGTTCCCGATCCTGTCGAACTCGATCGTGACGCGGCCGCTGACGCCCGACGAAATCGCCGCCTGCAATTTCCGCACGACGCAGGTGATCACCGACACCCGCATCCTGCGCCACTACTACCGTCTGATGCCGGACGGCCGCCTGCAGATCGGCAGCCGCAGCGCGATCACCGGCACCGACGCGCCGCGGCCGCAGTACGAGCAGAAGCTGGTCGACGACATGGTGCGCAAGTTCCCGGCGCTCAAGGGCATCCCGATCGACTACTCGTGGTGGGGCTGGGTCGACGTCAGCCACGACATGATGCCGCGCATCTTTCAGCCCGATCCGGCGCAGACCCTCTATTACGCGATGGGCTACGGCGGCAACGGCGTCATGTACTCGGCCCAGGCGGGCCGGCGCATGGCCGCGATGATCGCGCGCAAGAACCCGGGGCCGGAACTGCCGATCTTCCGCTCGGCGCTGCCCTTCCCCAATGTGCGCGAGTGGGTCGAATCGCCGGCGTTCGCACCGTTCCGGCGCCTGGGGCAACGGTTCCTGTATCACTGGTACCACCTGAAGGACGACGTGCTGTAGTCGAGACGCTCGCCGTACTGGCGCGACTGGCGGAGCGCCAGCGCGCTCCCTCACCCACTTGTGGGAGAGGGCTGGGGAGAGGGCCGGGCGATCGAGGTTGCGATATCGCTCTTGCGGGCTACCCTCTCCCCCAGCCCCTCTCCGGCGAGCGGGAGAGGGGAGCCAATCGGCCGACAGCGCGCCGCGTTCGATCCACCGGCTTTCCCCCATACCCCCCTCCCCGCCCATATCCGATAATGCTCCCCGACCCAGGAACGACAACGACGATACGGAGCGCGAACGGCATGGCCACGGCGGGCAAGGGAAACACCTTCTGGAATCGGCTGCTGCAATTGCCCGCCGATTCGGGCCTGAGCCTGCAGGCCCAGCTGCGCCAGCAGATCGTTTCCGCGATCCTGTCGCGGCAGTTGCCCGAAGGCAGCGCGCTGCCCTCGAGCCGCGAACTTGCCGCGACGCTGGGTATCGCGCGCAATACCGTGATCCTGGCCTTCCAGCAACTGGTCGACGAGCACTTCCTCGAAACACGGCCCCGGCGCGGCTACTTCGTCGTCGAACAACTGCCGAGCGTGGCGCGACCGCCGTCCGTGGGCAACGCCGGCACCGCCGGCACACCGGCCAGCACGGATGGCGGCAGCGAAACCCCCGGCCCCGACTGGAGCCAACGGCTGCCCGATATCAGCGGGCTGCGCGCGATCGTCAAGCCCAACGACTGGCAGAACTATCCGTACCCCTTCATCTATGGCCAGTTCGATCCGGCGCTGTTTCCGACCGCGGACTGGCGCGAATGCTCGCGCATGGCGCTGGCGGTGCTGGAGATCCGCGGCTGGGCGTCGGACCTGATCGACCGCGACGATCCGCTGCTGATCGAGCAGTTGCAGCGGCACGTGCTGCCGCGCCGCGGGGTCTGGGCCAATCCCGACGAAATCATGGTCACGCTGGGGGCGCAGCACGCGCTGTATCTGCTCGCCGATCTGCTGATGCGCGAGGCGGTGGTCGGGCTGGAAGAGCCAGGCTACAGCGATGCGCGCGCGATCTTCGGCATGCGGGCACGCGAGGTGGTGCCGCTGCCGGTCGATGACTCGGGCCTGCGCCCCGAAGGCGAGCTGGCGCGCTGCGACTATGCCTTCGTCACGCCGAGCTACCAGTGCCCGACCACGGTGACGATGCCGCTGGACCGCCGCGAGGCGCTGCTGGCGGAGGCGCACCGGCACGACGTGGTGCTGATCGAGGACGACTACGACACCGAGAACCCGGCGCTGACGCAGCCGATTCCGGCACTGAAGAGCCTGGACCGCGAAGGCCGCGTCATCTATGTCGGCAGCCTGTCCAAGTCCTTCGTGCCGGGCATCCGGCTCGGCTACATCGTCGCGCCCAGTTCGGTGATCCGCCAGGCGCGGGCGCTGCGGCGCTATATGCTGCGGCACCCGCCGGCCAACAACCAGCGCGCCACGGCCCTCTTCATCTCGCTGGGACACCACGACGCGCTGCTGCGGCGCGTCGCGCCGATCTTCCAGCGCCGCGCGGCCGTGCTGCGCGACATGCTCGTGCGGCATCTGCCGCAATGCCGGGTACAGAATTCCCCCGGGGCATCGTCGTTCTGGGTCGAAGGGCCGGCAGGACTCGATGCTCGCAAGCTTGGCGATGTCGCGCTGCGGCATGGCGTGATCATCGAGCCGGGCGACGTGTTCTTTGCCGCTGACGGTCCGTCGCCGCACTTCCGCCTGGGCTACACCGGGATTGCCGAGGAACGGATCGAGGAAGGCGTGCGGCTGCTGGCCCAGTTGATCGAGCACGAGCGGCGGCGCTGAGACGCGGCGCAGGCGTCGAACCACACCTGCACCACTCGTTGAGCCTGGGCCTGCGTGCCCGCCCACCCCGTCCCATACGCGGCAGAGGGAAGCCTACTCTCTACGCCACAGGTGGCTACCGCGCCGTGGCGACTGCCTGTGCCCCGTCGGCCCCCGCCATCCCGCCCCACGCCGCCGCCGGATTCCACGTGAAGAACCGCATCCAGGCATCGAGCCAGCGTCCCTGCATGTCGGCGCCGATCTCCCAGGCGGTCTGCCCGTATTTGCTCGCCATCGACAGCGCCGGTGCGGGCGCGCTGATCTGCTGTGCGAGCCGCTCGTCGGGGTCCCATTTCCAGATCCACGAGGTCCACTGGAAGCCCGCCTCTTCCATCATCGCCCCATAGAAGCTCCAGCCCAGCGCGGCCAGCTTCAGGTAGTCGCGCGCCAGCATGGTGGAAGCGTCGGGCACTTCGGTGACCTCCGGAATCGGCCGCTGCTCGGCCAACTGCCCGGTGGCCACGTCCGTCACATCGGTGACATCGGTGATCGGATTCGCGCGTGGTGCTTTGCTCTTCATCGTCATGCTCCTTGGAAGTCGCCGGACGGCGGTGGAAAAGAAGTCAAGCGGTACGCAAGAAGGGCGCCAGCGTTGCCGCACCGGTAGCGTCGTGCCGGCGGTGTCCCGCACGCGCATGGAGCATTTACACGCCTTGTACGCGAGCCCATGCACGATCTTCCAGCCGCGCGAAGGCCGGCGAATCGACGTGATCGAAAGCACGCGGGCGTCGCCGCTGCCCTCGGTGGCACGGTCAATGCGTGACTCGCCGGACACGACATGCGCCACATCGGCTGCGCCGCGATCCACCATGACTCCCCCTCTCTTCAACGGCCCCGAACACCAGCCAGAACGCTACCGGCAGCGCATGGTCGAGCTGCAGATCGCCGCGCGCGGCATCCGCGATCCCGCGGTACTGGCCGCCATGCGCGAGGTGCCGCGCGAGCGCTTCGTGCCCGACGCGCTGCGGCAATCTGCCTACGACGACGCGCCGCTGTCGATCGGCTCCGGCCAGACCATCTCGCAGCCCTATATCGTCGCGCGCATGGTCGAGGCCGCGCGGCTGCATCCCGCCGCGCGGGTGCTCGAGATCGGCACCGGCTCGGGCTATGCGGCCGCGGTGATGGCACGCATCGCGGCCCGCGTCATCACGCTGGAGCGCTGGCGGCGGCTGGCCGAGCGTGCCAGCGACGTGCTGCGCGCGCTGGGCTTCGATAACGTCGAAGTCCACCTGGCCGACGGCACCGCCGGGTGGGCAGCGGGCGCGCCCTACGACGCCATCGTTTCCGCCGCCGCCAGCCCCGACATCCCCGCCGCGTGGCTGGCGCAGCTGGCGCCGGGCGGCACGCTGGTGATGCCGCACGGCCATCCCGGTCACGCACAGCGGCTGCTGCGCATCGGCAAGCGTGAGGACGGCACGCTGGAGCGGGAGGATCTCGCCGGCGTGGCCTTCGTGCCGCTGGTCGCGCGCACTGCCGAGGAGGCGGGCAACGAGAACGCCGGCGACTGAGGCGCATCGAGTCCAGAAGCCCCGACGAACCCACGGAGGACCGACATGACCAGCGCACTGCACGATCCCATGACGGGCCAGGTGCTCGCCGACACCGATATCGTCGAGCGGGTCGCCGAAGCGGCCGAACGCCTGCCGGCCATCGAAGATCCGGCATTCGCCGCAGTGGTGGACCGGTTTGCCGACTGCCGCGTGGTATTGCTCGGCGAATCGACGCACGGCACCGCGCAGTTCTACGATGCCCGCGCGGCCTTCACGCGACGGCTGATCGAGCGGCACGGCTTTCGCCTCGTCGCGGTGGAGGCCGACTGGCCGGATGCCGCCGCGATCGACCGCTATGTCCGGCAACTGCCCGCGGCCGAACATCAGGAACCGCCGTTCCGGCGCTTTCCCACCTGGATGTGGCGCAATACGTCGGTGGAGGCGCTGGTCGAATGGATGCGCGGCTACAACGCGCAACGCGCGCCGGACCAGCGCGCGGGCTTCTTCGGCCTGGACATCTACAGCCTGGGCAGCTCGATCGCGACCGTGGTCAGCTATCTGAACCGTGTCGATCCCGAGGGCGCGCGGGAGGCGCGCGAACGCTACGGCTGCCTGCTGCCGTGGCGCGAAGATCCGTCGCGCTACGGCCGCGCGGTGCTGAGCGGGCGGACGCGCGACTGCGAGGATGAAGTCATCGCCCAGTTGCAGGCACTGCTGGAAAAGCAGCTGGACTACGCCATGCGCGGGCGCGAGCCTTTCTTCGACGCCGCGCAGAATGCGCACTTGGTGGCCTCGGCCGAGCAGTACTACCGGCTGATGTACTACGGCGGCCCGGAAAGCTGGAACCTGCGCGACACCCATATGTTCGACACGCTGGCGCGGCTGCTGGACACCTATGCGCCCGGCGCCAAGGCGGTGGTGTGGGCGCACAACTCGCATATCGGCGATGCCGACGCGACCGCGATGGGCCGCGACCATGGCGAAACCAATATCGGCCGGCTGTGCCGCGCCCGCTTCGGCAAGGACGCGGCGCTGATCGGCTTTTCCACCTCGCGCGGCACCGTCGCCGCGGCATCCGACTGGGACGGGCCGATGCAGGTGATGGACATCGTCCCCGCGCGCGCCGACAGCTACGAGGCGCTGTTCCAGCGCACCGGCATCGACCGCTGCTTCGTCGACCTGCGCGAAGGCATGCACGAGCAGGCACGCGCGCTGCTGACGGTGCCGCGCCAGGAACGCTTCATCGGCGTGGTGTACCGGCCCGATACCGAGTTCGCCAGCCACTATGCGTTCGCCTGCCTGCCGCAGCAGTTCGATGCACTGGCATGGTTCGACCGCACCGACGCCGTGAAGGCGCTGCCCACCGCGGCGCGCAGCGGCATGCCGGAGACGTATCCGTTCGGCCTGTAGCGACGAGGGGGCAACACCGGCGTCGGATGCAAGGCGGGGCTTAGAATGCGGCACGGGCCACGCCATGCATGGCATGGTCCGAACCGACCGACCCGCCAGAGAGAACCCGGTGCGCTACGAATTGACGGACCTTCGGCTGTTCCAGGCCATCGCCGAATCGCAAAGCCTGTCCGGCGGCGCGGCCGCCATCCATATCACCGCATCGGCGGCCAGCTATCGGCTCAAGAACCTCGAGCTGGCGCTGGGCACGCCGTTGTTCGTGCGCGCCGCGCGAGGCATGGAGCTGACCGCGGCCGGCACCGCGCTGCTCGGCCACGTGCGCGAGCTGCTGCGCGGCCTGGAGCGGATGCATGGCGAGCTGGGGCGGTTTTCCGCGGGATTGAAGGGCAATATCCGCCTGATCGCCAACAGCAGTTCGCTGAACGGCTTCATCCTGCCGAGCGTCAGCCGCTTCCTGAACGCCCATTCCGAAGTCAATATCGACCTGGAGGAACGGGGCAGCCTTGAGATCGCCGCCGCCATCGCCGCGGGTGAGGCCGACGTCGGCGTGCTGGCCGGCGAGGTCCAGACGCAGGGCGTGCGCTGGATGCCGTACGCGGTCGACGAGCTGATCCTGGCCGTGCCGGCCGATCACCCGCTGACGCGCGAGGCGCAGGCCCAGCCCGGCGGCGTGCGCTTCGGCGCGGCGCTGGAGCACGACTTCGTCTGCCCGGGCCGCGATACCAGCAATGTGGCCTTCCTGCGCGATACCGCGCACCGGCTGGGACGAACGCCGAACGTCCGCCTGCATGCGCCGACCTTCGATGCGGTGCTGGCGCTGGTCGAAGCCGGCGTGGGGCTGGCGCTGGTGCCGCGCAGCGTTGCCGCGGCCTCGCTGCGCGACGGCCGCGTGGTCGGGGTGCGGCTCGCGGAAGACTGGGCGCGGCGGCAGCTGAATCTGGTGCTGCCGGCCCCAGGCAAGCTGCCCGCCTTCGCCGAGGCCTTTGCCGAGTTCCTGCTGGGCGATCCGCACGTGGCCGCGACACGCGACGCGCTGCCGTGACCGGACCCGGCCGTACCGTTGAATTGCCGCGAACGGTGGCTTGAAGACATTCGACTGGTTGGCCGAGAGGCGCGTAAATATACTGCTCCGCGATCGAATCGACGCGGAGACCCCATGCTGCACAAGGCCCTGTCCGGCATCAAGGTGCTGGACCTGTCCCGAATCCTTGCCGGGCCCTGGTGTACCCAGAATCTGGCCGACCTCGGTGCCGAGGTCACCAAGGTCGAACACCCGGAGCGCGGCGACGATACGCGCGGCTGGGGCCCGCCCTACCTGCAATCGCCCGATGGCGGCGAGCGGATGTCCGCCTACTTCGCCTGCTGCAATCGCGGCAAACGCTCGCTGGCGATCGACTTCACCACCACGGAGGGAAAGGCCGCGATCCTGGCGCTGGCCGACGAGGCCGACGTGCTGGTCGAGAACTTCAAGGCAGGTACGCTGCGGCGCTACGGGCTGGACTATGCGAGCCTGCAGGCGCGCAACCCGCGGCTGATCTACCTGTCGATCACCGGCTTCGGCCAGAGCGGCCCGATGGCCGACAAGCCCGGCTACGACTACGTGTTCCAGGGCATGGGCGGCCTGATGAGCTATACCGGCCAGCCCGACGGCGAGCCCGGCGAAGGACCGTTGCGAACCGGTGTCGCGGTGGTGGACCTGAGCACCGGCATGTATGCCACCTCGGCGGTGCTGGCCGCGCTGTTCCAGCGCCAGGCCGGCGGCGTGGGCCAGCATCTGGACATCGCGCTGCTCGATGTCGCGGTCGCACTCAATGCCAACCAGGGCGCCAACTATCTGTTCTCCGGGCGCAATCCGCCGCGCAGCGGCAATGCGCATCCCAACTGCGCGCCCTACGAGGTGTTCCGCTGCGCCGACGGCCATCTGATCCTGGCGATCGGCAATGATGCGCAGTTCGCCCGCTTCTGCGAGGTGGCCGGCCTGCCCGAGCTGCCGTCGGATCCGTGCTATCGCACCAACAGCGCGCGCATCGCCAACCTGCCGGCATTGCGAGCGGTGCTGGCGCAGGTATTCGCCACGCGTTCCCGCCAGCAGTGGACCGATGCCTTCGATGCGACCGGCGTGCCCTGGGGGCCGATCCATTCGATCGAGGAGGTCTTCGCCCATCCGCAGGTCCGCCATCGCGGCCTGCTGCAACACGCCGAGCATCCGGCGCTCGGCCGCATTCCGATGGTGCGCAATCCGATGCTGCCCGACGCGCCTGCCGCCGCGCTCGTCCCGCCGCCACTGCTCGGCGAGCACGGCGCCTGACGTTTTGCCATACGAACGCCGACGCCCCCCCTACGAACGCTCACGAACGCCCACGAATCACGAAGACCCACGAGGAGACAACCTTGAAACATCCGCATCGCGCCACCGTGCGCAAGTCCAGCCAGCTGATCGCCGCGGTGGTCGCCACTGCCGCCACTGCCGCCTTCGCCACCCTCGCAAACCCCGCGCATGCCGACAGCTATCCGAGCAAGCCGATCAAGCTGATCGTCCCGTACGCGGCCGGCGGCACCACCGACATCCTGGCCCGCATCGTCGGCACCAAGATGGGCGCCATCCTGGCGCAGCCGGTGGTGGTCGAAAACCGTCCGGGCGCCGGCGGCGCGGTGGGCAGCGCCTATGCGGCCAAGCAGCCGGCCGACGGCTACACACTGGTGATGGAGGTCGAGAGCTCGCACGCCGTCAATCCCAACGTCTACGTGAAGACGCCGTACGATCCGGTCAAGGACTTCGCGCCGATCAGCAACCTGGCCGACGTGCCCAACGTGCTGGTGGTCAATCCATCGTTCCCGGCCACCGACGTGGCCTCGTTCGTCAAGCTGCTGAAGGCGAACCCCGGCAAATACTCGTTCGGCTCCTCCGGCAATGGGGGCCTGAGCCATATGAACGGCGAGCTGTTCATGAGCGAGACCGGCACGCGCATGCTGCACGTTCCCTACAAGGGCCTGGGACCGGCGCTGAACGACGCGGTGGCCGGGCAGATCCAGGTGGTGTTCGACAATATCCCGTCGTCATCTGGCCTGATCCAGGGCAAGCGCCTGAAGCCGCTGGCAGTGGCCGCCAAACAGCGGCTCAAGCTGCTGCCCGATGTGCCGACCTATGCGGAGGCCGGACTGCCGGCGATGAACAATCCGTCCTGGTTCGGCCTCGGCGCGCCCGCCGGCACGCCCGACGCGATCCTCGACAAGCTCAACGATGCGGTGCGCCAGGCGCTGGCCGATCCCGAGGTCATTGCCGCCATCGAGAAGCAGGGCGCGATTCCGGCGTGGACCTCGCGCAAGGCCTTCTCCGACCTGATCCGCCATCAAAACCAGCACTGGAAGCGCGTCGTCGACAAGATCCAGTTCGCCAAACTGCAGTGAGGACATCATGAGCGCCCCCGCCAATCCGCCGACCGATCCGCCAACCAATCCGCCGACCAATCCGCCGACCAGCGCGTCGCCCAACCCCTCTGTCGACATGAACGCCGATCCGGGCCGCCACGCCGTCGTCGCCATCGACGAGCGCGGCATTGCCACCGTGACCATCAGCGGCGCCGGCTCGCTCAATATCCTGAGCACGCCGGTGATCGCCGCGCTGACCGACGCGGTACGCAAGCTCGCCGCCGATCCGCAGGTGCGCGTGCTGATCCTGCGGGGCACGGGCGACAAGGGCTTTATCGGCGGCGCGGACATCAAGGAGATGGTCGCCCTGACGCGGGAGTCCGCCGAGCGTTTCATCGGCGGCCTGCGCGCGCTGTGCGACGCCGTGCGCCACTGCCCGGTGCCGGTGATCGCCCGCATGCCGGGCTGGTGCCTGGGCGGCGGCCTGGAACTGGCGCTGGCCTGCGATCTGCGGATCGCAGGCGAGAACGCCAACCTGGGCATGCCTGAGGTCAAGGTCGGCATTCCGTCGGTGATCCACGCCGCGCTGATGCCACGCCTGATCGGCAATGCCCGCACGGCATGGATGCTGCTGACCGGCGAGCTGTGCGACGCCGCGCAGGCGCTGTCGTGGGGCCTGGTCCATCGCGTGGTGCCGCTGGCCGAGCTCGATGCCGAAGTCGAGCGGCTCGCGCAACTGCTGGCCGGCTTCGGCCAGACGGTGGTGCGCCAGCAGAAGCGGCTGCTGCGCGAATGGGAAGATCAACCGGTCGATACGGCGATCGCCAACAGCGTCGCCGAATTCGGCAGCGCCTTCGATACCGGCGAGCCGCAGCGCTATATGGCGGAATTCGTCAATCGCAAGCGATCCTGATACGGAAATCGCCGCCAATTGTCCTGAAATGCCGGCCTGTCCGGCATTTTTTTCATTACCGTTGTTTGCAATCCGGGATTCCGAAAAATCGTACAATTCGGCGCCTTTTATTCGTCGGGCACGCTTGATACGAATCAATAAAAATCCAGGGCAATTCCACTGATGACCAAGGTTCTCTCGCTCACTCTGCTTTCCACCTGCGCCGCCGCGCTGATCGCCGGCTGCGCCGGCAGCAACGTCAATGGCCTGGTCGATGCCGGCGGCTCGCTGTTCAAGGCGGCCACGCTGTCGGACGCGGACGTCAAGACGCTGTCGGAGCAGGCCTGCGCCGAATCGGACAAGGAAAACAAGATCGCGCCGGCCAACAGCCCGTACACCAAGCGCCTGACCGCGATCATGGCCGGCCTGAAGGACAGCGGCGTGCCGGTCCAGGCCAAGGTCTACCTGACCAAGGACGTCAACGCCTGGGCGATGGCCAACGGCTGCGTGCGCGTCTACAGCGGCCTGATGGACATGATGAACAACGACGAGGTGCGCGGCGTGCTGGGCCATGAGATCGGCCACGTGGCGCTGGGCCACAGCAAGAGCCAGATGCAGGTGGCCTATACCGCCGTCGCCGCGCGCGGCGCGCTGGCCGCCAGCGCCAACGGCACCGTGGCGGCGCTGTCGCAGTCCCAGCTGGGCGACCTGTCCGAGAAGCTGATCAACGCGCAGTTCTCGCAGGCGCAGGAAACCGCGGCCGACGATTACTCGTTCGATCTGCTGACGAAGAACAAGGCCAACCGCCAGAGGTTGGTGACGGCCTTCGAGAAGCTCGCCAAGCTCGATGGCGGCAAGTCCGGCATGTTCGATTCGCACCCGGGCTCGGCCGATCGCGCCAAACGCATGCAAAGCCGTCTGACCAAGGGCAGCTGAGGCGCCGCGGGTCGTCGATAGACCTGAATCGCCGTTGGGGCGAAGCGCTTTGGCGCTTCGCCCTTTTCATTTCTGATGTCTTCACGGACATGCACGGGCAGGGAATACGGGCTCTCACTGCGGCTTTTTTGCAACGTGATTTTCACCTTACTTATAGGTGTCATAAAAGCAAGCGATGATCGCCTTCGTTTGCGCCAGCAGGGGTTCACGGGTCGAACCCGCGCCATGCTGCCGGCGGCAGACCTCTTCAGTCTTCCATCACCAGTCAAAAGAGAACACACCGTGAAGAAAGCCCTCCTCGCGCTGGCCGCGACCGCTGCCACCGCCGCCTCCGGCGCAGCGTCCGCACAAAGCAACGTCACGCTGTACGGCATTGTCGATGCCGGCATCGAAGTCATCAGCAACGCCCCGAGCGACGGCGGCGGCGACACCGCCGTGCGCATGAACTCGGGCAACCTGTCCGGCTCGCGCTGGGGCCTGCGCGGCACCGAGGACCTGGGCGGCGGCCTGAAGGGCCTGTTCGTGCTGGAAAGCGGTTTCGACATCGACACCGGCCGTTCGGCCCAGGGTGGCCGCCTGTTCGGCCGCGCCGCCTACGTCGGTCTGCAAAGCGGCTTCGGTACCGTCACGCTGGGTCGTCAACAGAACGCGCTGTACGACCTGTTCGGTGCCTTCGACCCGATGGGCGTCGGTCCGCGCTACTCGCTGAACAGCGTCGACTCGGCCTTCAACGGCCGCGCCGACAACAACATCAAGTACACCGGCAAGTTCGGTGGCCTGACCGCGACCGGCTTCTACAGCTTCGGCCGCGACAACAACGGCGAAGTCCCGGGCGAAGCCAAGGTCGCGCGCCAGTTCGGCGGTGGCCTGTCGTACGCAGCGGGCGGCTTCTCGGTCGGCACGGCGTATGACCAGTACCAGGGCGCCACCGTCGCGCTGCAGGACCGCGCGGCCAAGCGCCTGGCGGTCGGTACCGCCTATGAGTTCGGCGCCGCCAAGGTGTTCGCCGGCTATCGCTGGATGCGCGACGAGGGTCTGGGCAGCGCCACGGCGACCAGCACCCGCAGCAACCTGTACTGGGCCGGCGCTCGCTACAAGTTCACCCCGGCCTTCAGCCTGACCGGCGCGGCCTACTACGAAGACACCAAGAACACCGGTGCCGATCCGTGGATGTTCGTGCTGTCCGCCGACTACTCGCTGTCCAAGCGCACCGACGTCTATATGAACGTTGGCTACGTGCGCAACAAGGACGGTTCGGACCTGGGCCTGAACGGCTCGGGTACCGCCCAGGCCGGCGAGAACCAGACCGGCGTGACGATCGGCATGCGCCACCGCTTCTGAGCGAAGCCTCACAACGCCCGCCATGCGGGCATGCGGCGGCGCCAGACACGGCGCGCCGCCGCGCGAACGATCATATCGACCTTGTCTTCTTCATGGGCGCAAGGACGTTGGGCTGGTAGGAATACCGGCCCCTTTTTATTCGCGGCCTGTCAAACGCCTTACCGCGGCATGGCTTGAAGATTTTTGATGGTGTCGCACAAAGCCGCGCCGGCACGACGGCCGGCTTGCGCGCTAGCATCAGGGCTCCCGTTGTCCATCCGCAGTTTCCGGGCGGCTATCCCGCTGTCCCTGCGCATTGCCCCATGACGTTTGTCGTAACGGATGCCTGCATCCAGTGCCGCTATACCGATTGCGTCGAGGTGTGCCCGATGTCGTGTTTCCACGAAGGGCCGAATTTCCTCGTGATCGATCCCGACGAATGCATCGACTGCTCGATGTGCGTGCCCGAATGCCCGGTCGGCGCAATCTATTCCGAAGACGATCTACCCGAAGACCAGCGGCATTTCGTTGCCCTCAACGCCGAATTGGCCCGCAAGCCGGAATGGAAACGGCTGATGCAGGCCAAAGGGCCATTACCCGAGCATCAGGCCTGGGCCAAGGTCCACGGCAAGCTCGACAAGCTGGTCCGCGATTGACGGAGCGCGCTCGAGCGCAAGGGCAAAAAAAAGATGGGCCCGCGGGCCCATCTTCACTGTGGCGGCTGGCGGGTCGCCAACCGGGTCGCCGCGATCAGCAGCGGCCCTTCTTCGCCTGTCCCGGCGGGCAGTGGTACGGGCCGGGGCCCGGGTCGACCACGACGGCGCCCGGCGTGACCACCGCACCGTGCGGGGTATAAACGGCACAGCCACCGAGCAGCGTGCCGGCGCCGATCAGCAGCGCACAAATTGCCTTCATTGTCTTCATTGCGTTTTCCTGGCCTTTTGTTGGGGGTTCAGTGCATCAGAACTGGAAGTTCGCCGTCGCATCGGCCGCCGAGACGTCGCGGTCGGTGCTCAGCGTGGCACCAGTGATCGATGTCGCGGTGACAGTGTACTTGCCTGCCGCCGCCGTGTCGGCAGCGAGCGCGATCGGCAGCGTCGGCTGATACGTGCCTACCAGCGGCGCGGCAGCCGGCACGTTCAGTTGATAGGCACCGGTATCGAAGTTCGCGTTGGCGACGGCCACCTCGATCGGCGAACCGCCGACGGTCTGCTTCGCCTGCACGAAGGCCTGTGCGGAAGCAGGCAGCACCGAGCCGGTGATCCGGCGCATCGGCGAGGCCGGCAGCGTGATCGGCGCCGCCGAGCTCGAGACCGTGGTGGTGGTCTGCGCGGTGACCGGCACGTTGCGGATCACGCCGGTGGCACGATCGTTCTGCACCACCACCACGCTGTAGTTGCCCGCATCGCTGCTGCGCAGCAGCGGCGAGAGCGTGAAGGCGCCATTGCTGTCGGCCAGCGTACCCTTGATGGTCACGCCATTCTGCTGGGCATAGACCGTGGCGCCGGCCTGTGCGGGCGAGACATGGCCTTGGATCGCACCGCTGACCACCAGCGGCACCGCGGTCACCACGGGCTTGAGCGCATAGGAACCGTTGCCGCGCTGCACGATCGAGCGGCACGCATCGAAGTCGAGCACCAGGTCGACCAGCGTGTCGCGCTGCACGGTGAACGGTCGGATGATCTTGTACCCGCTCTGCGTCGCGCTCGGCGTATCGAGCGGCTGTTCGGCGCCGCCGCCGGACGGCACCACGGAATTGGCCAGCGCATTGCCGGTATTGCGATCGAGGACGAGGCGGATCTGCTGGTACTCGCCGGCCGGCAGCACGGTCTGCCCCAGCTTGGTCAGCGTGCCGTTCTGCAGCGACAGCAGGTCGATGCGGCGGGAAGGGTTGACATCGATCTCGGCCCAGCCGCCGGCGCCGTCCTCGGCGTTGGCGCTGGTATGGACGCGGATCTTGTCGACGGTGACGAAGACATGGTCGAAGCCGCAGGCGGGCGCGTCGGTCATCGATACGCTCAGCGTACCCGTGCCACCGCCATCGCCGTCGTCATCGCCGCCGCCACCGCAGGCGGCCAAGATTGCAGCAGACGCGGCCACACCGAATGCCAGCCCCCGGTATTTGAAATTGGTTCTCATTTCCCTCTCCTTCACTTTCTTATTGGGAATCTTGAGCATAATTTCCCGTCGATCCGGAAAGGCGTGACATATTGTAAGAGCTGAAACAGTAGGCGCCATTTGCAAACGCCATTGCTGATGCGAGCCACCGAATTAACGGAGCGATGACCGCAATACCGGTCTCAGAACGCATACGACAGCGATATCCCCGCAAAGGCATTGCGCCCCGCCGCCGGCTCGAAATATCGTCCATTGCCATCGTTGACGATCACCGAACCCGCATAGCGGCGGTCGAACAGGTTGTCGATCCGCGCAAAGGCGTTCAGCGTCCAGCGGCCGATGGGCATCGCGTAGCCGGCGTGGACGCCCGTGACGAAATAACCCGGCGCGCGGTCGCTGTTGCGGTCGTCGACCGGGACCGCGCTCAGATAGCGCAGGTCGATGCCGGCGCGCCAGCCGCGCGGCGGGGCCCAGCCCAGCGAGCCATAGAGCGCGTGACGCGCGGTGCCGGGCAAACGATTGCCGGCGACGATGCCGGGCGGCACCGTGTCGCGGAAGGTTGCATCGAGAAAGCTGTACGCCAGCTGTGCCTGCCAATGCCGGCGCAGCACACCGCTCCAGCCCAGTTCCACGCCCTGGCGCAGCGTGCGGCCGGCATTGCGATAGCTGGCGCGCCCCCCGCTGCTGGTCGCGGTGACGATCTCCTGGTCGGTACGGGTCTGGAACAGCGCAGCCGTCAGCAGGCCGCCGGCCAGCTTCTGCTTGGCGCCGACTTCGATCGACGTGCTGGTGGCCGGGCGCAGCGCGAAATTGAGGCCCGCCGAGCCATCGGGCCGATACGAGATCTCGTTCAGCGTGGGCGTCTCGAAGCCGCGTCCGGCGGTGGCATACAGATTCAGCGAGTCGCTGACGCGATAGCGCAGCGCGCCGACCGGCAACCATTTGTCGTAGCGCACCGAGCCGCTGTCGTCGCCATTGACGCCGACGAGATAGCGATCGCTCGACGAAAAGCGCACCGTGCTGTGGCGCAGGCCCGCTTCGACGGTCCAGCGCGGGGTCAGGTCCAGCGATGCCTGCAGATACTGATCGAAGTTCCAGACCGTATTGCGTTCGTCGCGCCGCAGGCGGCCCTGTTCGCCGAGCACGGGCTGCTCTGCACTGCCAATGAAGTTTTCGTAGCCCCGGCGCGTTTCCTCCATCGCGTCGTAGGCGAACCCCGCGATCAGCGTCAGCGGCATGCTGCCGACCCGCGTATGGTGCGTCCAGCGCAGGTCCGCGCCGCCGTAGTCGCGCGCCAGATCGATGACACCGCCCGCCGACAGCGGGCTGCGCTGCGCCGCCGGTGGGATCGACAGGAACTGGCGGGTCTCGCGCCGGCCGTAGTAGATCATCGCCATCAGCGTATTGTCGGCATCGATCCGGCGCTCATGGCGCAGGCCGCCCTGCGCCTGATGCACGGTCTTGCGCGTGTTGAACTGCTCGGCCAACGGTGCCGAGCGCGGCGCGCTCTCGAATTGCGCCCGTGTCAGCCCGAGCGGATCCTGCGCGCTCAGGTCGACCGCATTGGCCACCAGCGTCCAGCTGCTGTCGGCATCGGGCCGCCACGTCAGCCTCGCATTGCCGAGGTTCTTGCGCGCGGCGCTGTGGTCGCGATACCCCTCGGTCGTGAAGCGCGACGCGCTGACCAGATAGTCCAGTCCCGGCTCGCCTTCGGCCGGCGCGCCGCTGGCCTTCAGGCCATAGCGCCAGGTACCGTAGCTGCCGGCGCCGAAGCTGCCTTCGAGCAGCGGCGGACGCGCGCCCGGCTCGGTCCAGACCTGGATCACGCCGCCCGATGCGTTGCCGTACAGCGCCGATGCGGGGCCGCGCAATACCTCGATGCGATCGATCGACGCGATATCGATGTTCGATGTCTGCCCCTGTCCATCGGGCATGGTGGCGGGAATGCCGTCGACATACAGGCGCAGGCCGCGCACGCCGAAGCTCGAACGCGCGCCGAAGCCGCGGATCGACAACTGCAGGTCCTGTGCGTAGTTGTGCCGGTCCTTGACGAGCAGGCCCGGCACGCCGCCGAGCCCTTCGCTCAGATTGATCTGCGGCCGGCCCTCGCGCAGCACGTTGCCCGATACCACGTCGGCCGATGCGGGCGTATCGAATACCGTGGCGTCGATGCGCGTCGCCGTCACGACCACCGGCGCCAGTGCCGGCTCGGCGTCCGCGGCCGGCGCCGCGGGCGCGTCCTGTGCGCCGGCCCATCCCGACAGCGGCAGCAGCACGGCAGCCGCCCACCCCGCTCCACCGCCCCTCATCGGCGCTTCGCCGTCATTGCGGTCACCCGCCAGACCACGTTGCCGACATCGTCGGTCACCAGCAGCCCGCCGCGGCGGTCGTCCTTGACGTCGACCGGGCGGCCATGGGCGCGCTCCTGGCCATCGAGGAAGCCGGTCAGCACGTCGATCGGCTCGCCGTTGGGCATGCCGCCCCGGAACGGCACGAAGATCACCTTGTAGCCGCTCTTTGGCTTGCGGTTCCAAGAGCCATGCTGGCCGACGAACAGCCCCTCGCGGAATGGGGCCGGCCAGTGCAGTCCGTCCGCGAACGTGATGCCTAGCGAGGCCGTATGCGGGCCCAGCGCATAGTCGGGCACCAGCGCGGTGGCCACCAGCTCGGGCCGCTGCGGCTTGACGCGCGTATCGATGTGCTGGCCCCAGTAGCTGTATGGCCAGCCATAGAAGCCGCCATCGCGGACCGACGTGATGTAGTCCGGCACCAGGTCGCTGCCGATCTCGTCGCGCTCGTTGACCGCGGTCCACAGCTTGCCGGTGACCGGTTCCCAGGCCAGGCCGTTCGGATTGCGCAGGCCGGTCGCGTACAGCCGCATCTTGCCGCTGGCGCGATCGAGCTCCCAGATCGCGGCCCGGCCCTGCTCGATCTCCATGCCCTTTTCGGCGACGTTGCTGTTCGAGCCGACCGTGATGTACAGCTTGCGGCCATCGTGGCTCGCGATCACGTTCTTGGTCCAGTGATGGTTGATGCCGGCGGGCAGGTCCACCACCTTGACGCCGGGCTCGTCGATACGGTCGGCGCCCGGACGATAGCGGAAGCGGACCAGCGCGTCGGCATTGGCGACATAGAAGTCGTTGCCGACCAGCACCATGCCGAACGGCGAGTTCAAGCCCTGCAGGAAGACCGAACGCTTGTCGGCGACGCCGTCGCCGTCGGTATCGCGCAGCAGCGTGATGCGGTTGGCGCTGGGCGTGCCGGCGCCGGCGCGTTTCATCACCATCTTCATGACCCAGTCGCGGATGCCCTTGCCCGACTCCGGCTTGGGCGGCGCGTTGGACTCGGCCACCAGCACGTCGCCGTTGGGCAGCACATAGAGCCAGCGCGGATGGTCCAGCCCGTCGGCGAAGGCAGTCACGGCGAGCCCTGGCGCGGGCGTCGGCCGCGCGCCCGCCGGCCAGCCGATCGCCGGGGCGATGTCCACGGTCGGCAGCAGGGTCTTGTTCGGCGGCGGCAGGGTCGGCGACGGACCGGTGCCCTGCGCCACCGTCAGCGTGGCGCGGTCACCCATGCCCAGCAGGAAGCAGCCGCCGACCAGCAGCATGACGGCACCCAGCACGATGACAAGGCGAACCTTTCTCATGACGCACTCCTCGATGGTTTGCGACCTGACAGGTCTTCCGACAAGTATCGGCGCGAATGCCCCCGCTGCCAGCGGTGGCAAACCCGGTTCTGTGCATTCTAAGGCACCACCACCCGTCGTCCCCGCGCGTGGGGAGACCCGGCGTCTTGCCGCTGCCCAGTGAGCCACTGCCCCCCGCGCTCGCGGGGGGCGACGTTCGTGGCGCGGAATGTCGATTCGGGCCGGCCCCGTTCGACAAGCAGACAGGAGCCGCCGCCCGGCCGCACCGGCCCCATCGACCCCAAGGCGGCGGGTTCGAACTCGAACCGACAAGGAGCACATCATGAGCATCAGCAAGGACGAGCAGACCATCGCGCAGATGATGGAGGACTGGGCGCGCGCGCTGGAACGGCGCGACGCCGCGGCCATGACGGCGAACTATGCGCCCGACGTGGCGCTGTTCGACGTCAAGCCGCCCTATGCGCTGCAAGGCGTGGACGCGTACCGCGCGACCTGGGAGGCCTGTTTTCCCTATCTGCCCCGGCGCTTTCGGTCCGAACGCAAGGACATCGCCTTGACCGTCGGTGCCGATCTCGCCTTCTGCCACTGCCTGAGCCGCATCGCGCCGATGGACGAGCCCGATCATCCGGCCGGCGGTACCTGGATCCGTATCACGGTCTGCTTCCAGAAGCGCAACGGTCGCTGGCTGGTGGTGCACGAGCACGGCTCGCTGCCGTTCGATCCGATGACCGAGAAGGTCGTCTATATCGGCGACACAAAGACGGAGACGGTTGCCTGAGGGTTCACCGAATGGCTTGACAGGGGAAGCATAAGGCATAAACTTGCACGACGTTCAAATTTAATCGACGTGCAAATGGAAACCCCGCCCGAGCCTGCCATCCGAACCCCGTTCGACGCGCCCGTCGACACCGCCGCCGCCCCGCCAGCCCCGGGGCGGCGGCAGCGCAAACGCAACCAGACGCTCGATCATCTGGCGGCCACCGCCTTCGACCTGTTCGAGACGCATGGCTACGACGCGGTGACGATGGAGCAGATCGCCGCGCAGGCCGACGTGGCCAAGGGCACGCTGTACAACCACTTCCCGGTCAAGGAGGCGCTGCTGGCCCACCAGTTCCACGGCGAGCTGGCTGCGGGCCTGCAGCAGTTGCGCGGGGCGTTGGACGGGCTGGGCAGCTTCCAGGCACGGCTTTGCTATCTGCTGTCGGCCTCGGCCGACTGGTGCGAAGCGCGCCGCGGCTATCTGCCCCATTACCTGCGTTTCCGCTTTCTCGACCTCGGCCCGGGCCGCTTCGGGCCGAACGGCCACGTCAACGCCAACGCCAACTCCAACGCCAACGGCCCCGGCGAAGCGTCGCCGGGGCGCAGCGGCATGGACCTCGCCTTCGATGCGCTGATGGCGGCGGGACAGCAGGACGGCGAGCTGCGCCGCGACCTGCCGTCGGGGCAACTGGCCACGCTGTTCCACCATCTGTACCTGGGCGCGCTGATGCGCTGGCTCGCGGCGCCCGACGGCGACCTGCGCGCCGAGTTCGCGGCCATCGTCGAGCTGTTCTTTCACGGCGCGGCCCGTGCGGCCGAGCGGGAGAGCGCACCATGAGCGCGCTGCTGCTCGACTGGCCGGCCGCCGCGGCGCAAGGTCCTGCCGCGGCCGGCGGCAAGGGTTGGCAACTGGCGCTGATGGCGCAGCTGGGCGTGCCGGTGCCGGATGGCTTCGTGATCCATGCCGACGCCAGCCGCGGCCGGCGCGCCGGCGACCCGGTGCCCCAGGCCCTGCGCGACACGCTCGCGCGCGAACTCGCGGTGCGGGACTGGGAGACGACGCCGCTTGCGGTCCGCTCGTCGGCCCCGCAAGAGGATTCGGCGCAGGCCTCGTTCGCCGGCATCCACCTGTCGCGCCTGAATGTGACCGGTGTGGATGCCGTGGCCGCGGCGGTGCAGGCGGCCTGGGATTCGGTGTGGGAGCCGGCGGCGCTCGCCTATCGGCAACGACTCGGGCTGGATCGGGAAGGACAGCAGGCACCGGCGATGGCGGTGGTGGTGATGCCGCTGCTGCCGGCGGTGGCGGCCGGCATCGCCTTCACCTGCGATCCGCTGTCCGGGCGCGACGACCAGTTGCTGATCCACGCGCATTGGGGGCTGGGCGAAGCGCTGGTCGGCGGGCACGCCGATGGCGACGAATATCGGCTGCAGAGCAACGAAAGCACCGATGGCGACGACGCCCTGCGCGTGATCGAGCGCCGCCTCGGCGGCAAGCAACGCATGACGCAGCTGCTGTCCGGCGGCGGCACGACCGTGATCGACACACCCGCGCGGCAGGCCGCCCAGGCGGTACTGTCCGACGCGCAGGCCGTCGCGCTCGGCGAGCTGGCGCGCGACGCCGCCAACGCCCTGGACTTCGCCAATCCCCGCTATGACATCGAGTGGGTCTGGGACGGCGAACGATTCTGGATCGTGCAGGCAAGGCCAGTGACCGCGCGGGCGCGTCACACCTATCCGGCGCTGCGCGGCCAGCCGCGCTACTGGTCGCGCGGCAATACTCGCGAAATCATGCCCGAGCCGCTGTCCGCGCTCGACTGGCACGGCTGCCGGACCATGGCCAACCGGATGCTGACGCTCGGCTTCTCGCTGTCCGGCTATCCGGTCCTGCCCGGCACCGAGCATGCGGCGCTGTTCGACGGCCGCCTGTATCTCGACGTGTCGCTGATGCAGTGGGAGTGCTACGACGCGCTGGGCGTGCGTCCCGATGCCGTCAACCGCCTGCTCGGCGGCACCCAGCCGGAGATCGCCGTGCCGCCGCCAGGCGCGCGCGACCGGCTCGCGCGCGGCCTGCGCATGCTGCGCTATCTGGCCCGCTCACCGGCGCAACGGCGCCGGGGCGAAGCGGCATTGGCGCGCGCCGCCCGGCAGGCGCGCCAGTGGCGCGAGCAAACCCTGCCGGACGATCCCGTTGCGCTGGCCCGGCTGCTGCGCGAGCAGTTCCGCACGGTGGCGCAAGCCGATCCGCTGTTCTTTCTGCAGGGATCGGCCGGCGGCACGCTGGCAGGGCTGGTCGATCTGGTCGAGAAGTTTTGTCCCGGCGACGGCTATGCGGTGACGGCGGCGCTGATGGCCGGTGGCGAGCCGAGCGTCACCGCGCAGCAGGGCTATGCGCTGATCGCGTTGGCCGAGACTGCCGCCGCGGATGCGCAAGCGCTGGCGTGGCTGCGCAGTCCGCAGCGGATCGGCGCGCAGTGGGCGCAGCAACTGCCCGCGCACAGCCCCTTTCGCCGCGCATTCGCTCAGTTCCTGGATCGCTACGGTCATCGCGCCACCGCGGAAAGCTATGTGCGGCAGCCGCGCTGGCGCGAGGCACCCGACTATCTGCTCGACACCGTGCTCGGCATGATCGGCAGCGACGCGCACGCGGTGCGGCAGCGCCAGCGAGATGCCGCGCGCCAGGCATGGCAACGCCTGCACCGCGCGATCCCGCCGCTGGCGCGGCCGGCGATGCTGCCGCTGCTGCGGCGGATGGTGCGGGTCGCCACGCGCGAGTGCAATCAGCGCGAGGCGGCGCGCAGCGCCTTGATGCGGTATCTGGAAGTGGTGCGGCGGACCGCGCTGGCGCTCGGCGCACGGTTGGCCCGTGCGGGCGGGGACGCTGACGAAGGCAGGGGCGAGAACGGTAAGGAGAGCGGCAACGACGCCGGCTTGAAGCGGGCCGACGATGTGTTCCATCTGACCGCGTTCGAATTGCTCGCGGCCGCGGAAGGCCGGATGCCGCTGCAGCACGCCGCCCGGCGCGCGGCGCGGCGAGCCGAGACGCTGGCCCGTCAGGCCGACCGGACCGAGCCGGCGGTGTTCGTCGAGCAGCCCGGCGCATTGCCGGCGGTGTTCCCTTCGTCGGAACCGAGCGCCGCGTCGGTGGCCGATGCCGCCGCCGGGCGCTGGTCGGGCACGCCGGTCGGCGCTGGGCAGGCGCAGGGACCCGCTTGCGTCGCCCGCAGCCCGCAACAGGCGACCGCGATGGCCAACGGCGACATTCTGGTGGCGCCCAGCACCGATCCGGCCTGGACGCCGCTGTTCCTGCGCGCCGGCGGCCTGGTGATGGAGACCGGCGGCTACCTGTCGCACGGCGCGATCGTCGCGCGCGAGTTCGGCATTCCGGCGGTGGTCAATCTGCCCGGCATCCTGACGCAACTGGCCGATGGCGACACGCTGGCGGTCGACGGTAATCGCGGGACCGTACAGCGGGTGGCCGCAGGCTAGCGCGGCATCGTGCGACGGATCGCCACGAGCAACCGGAGCACCGTAGAGCGGATCGCCGCAAGCTAGCGCGGCGAGCGACGCACGCCATCGATGGGCATGCCACCGGCCTGCGCGTCAGGCGGCAGCCAACTGCGCGCGGGCCACCGCCGGAGCCTTCGACGGCGCGGCGGCGCCGTGGCCCGCCGCAAGCCGGAACATCGCCACCGTGTCGAGCAGGCGCGCCGCCTGTTCGTCGAGCGAATGCGCGGCGGCGGCGGCTTCCTCGACCAGCGCGGCGTTCTGCTGCGTGACCTGGTCCATCTGGCCGACCGCCTGGTTGACCTGCTCGATGCCGCGGCTCTGTTCGCCGGTGGCCGCGGCGATCTCGCCGATGATGTCGGACACCTGCTTGACCGCCTGCTGGATCTCGCTCATGGTCGCGCCGACGCTCTCCGCCTGCGCCGAGCCGGTCCGCACCGTCGACACCGACGCGTCGATCAGCTCCTTGATTTCCTTGGCCGCGGTCGACGAGCGCTGTGCCAGCGTGCGCACCTCGCCGGCGACCACGGCGAAGCCGCGGCCCTGCTCGCCGGCGCGCGCAGCTTCCACCGCCGCGTTCAGCGCGAGGATGTTGGTCTGGAAGGCGATGCCCTCGATCATGCCGGTGATCTCGGCGATGCGGTTCGAGTTGGTGCTGATCGCGCCCATGGTCTGGACCATCTGATCGCTGGCGGCATGGCCATGCTGCGCGACGGCGGCGGCATTGTTGGCCAGCGTGCTGGCCTGGCGTGCGCTGTCCGCATTGTGGCGGACCGTGGTGGTCAGCTCTTCCATGCTGGAGGCGGTCTCTTCGAGCGACGCGGCCTGCTGTTCGGTGCGCGACGACAGGTCGGCGTTGCCGGCGGCGATCTGGCGTGCGGCCACACCGACCGAATCGCTCGATTGGCGCACCTCGCGCATCGCCGCGGCCACGCGATCGAGCAGCGCATTGAAGCGCTGCGCGGTACGGCCGACCTCGTCGAGACGTCGCACCGGCGAGCGATGGCTCAGGTCCAGCGTTTCGCTGACATGCTCCATGCTGGCCTGCATCTCGCCCAGGCTGTCGCGGATGCGGCGATACAGCAGCCACGCCAGTACGGCCACCACCAGCACGGTCGCGCCGATGACGGTCGCGAACACGCGCACCGCGATTGTGCTGGCGCGCCGGTTCTCGATCACCGAGTCGTCGCCCATCTTGCTGTTGAAGTCCAGATGCGCGTCGATCTGCTTGCGCAGCGCGGCCGAGGCCAGATGCAGCTCGCCCGAGGACAGCATCGCGTGCAGGCCCGCGGTGTCGTTGGCGCGCGAGAGCGCGAAGAACGCGGCATGCTGTGCGCGATAGCGTGCCAGCGCGGCGCGGTCCTCCTCGAGCAGCTTGCGGTCGGCGTCGTTGGAGATATCCTCGCGCTCGTACTTGGCGGTCAGATCGTCGAAGCGCTTGATCGCGTTGACGACCTCCTGCTCGGCATTGTCCTTGGCCTGGGCGTCGTCGGCCAGTGCATGGCGATACAGCTGGACCCGGATCGCGGTGGTGCTGTCCTTGATGGCATTGAGCCGGCGCACGCTGGTCAGGGTGTTTTCGTTGAAATACTCGAGGCGTTGTTCGGCCTGGTTCAATTGCCAGATGCCGCCGAAGCCGACGACGAGCATGGCGAGCAGGGAAAAGAACAGCGTGAAAAGCAGACGTTGACTGATGTTCATGATGGGCCAGGGGATGGCTATCCATCAGAAAAGCGACCCAGTGGTCGCTTAATTCTGATGTTAGTGGGGTTTCATTCAGGGTTTACGTCAGTCCCCCCGTACACTTGAGCCGAACTTGGCGTGAATTTCGCTAGATCTGGATATCGACGACAACGTTGGAGACGACGAAATGGCCATGTCCGAAACCTATATGGCGATCGAACCGCCACGCGAGGATATCGACGCGCTGCCGGGCGCCGCGGTGCTGGAGTTCGGCGCGCCCTGGTGCGGCTACTGCATGCGGGCGCAGGCGCCGATCGCCTCGGCCTTCGCGCGCCACCAGCAGGTGCGGCACATCAAGGTCGAGGACGGCAGCGGCCGCCCGCTCGGCCGCTCGTTCCGCATCAAGCTGTGGCCGACGCTGGTGTTCCTGCGCGACGGCAAGGAAGTGGCGCGGCTGGTCAGGCCGACCGATCCAGGCGAGATCGAGAAGGCGATGCGGCAGATCGACCGGAGTGCCGGCGACGAGGCGGCGGCCGCATAGCGGTGCTGCCGATGCGATCTGTTCCGCTCCGGCGAGGGAGAACAGCGGCGTCATGATTGTCGGCGTGCCCCGTGGCTGGGTACATTGCGCAATGCATCCCACCACGCTGCGCACCAGCGCCCGCACGACATGATCGACACCGCCACGCTTGCCGCCCTGCGCGCTTTTCCGCGCCAACTGGAAGCCTTCCACGCGGCCGTCCCGGCCACGCATCGCAACTGGTCCCCGGCCAGCTGGGAAGGCGTGCCCAGCGAGCCGTTCACCGCGATCGGCCAGCTGTGCCACGTTCGCGATATCGAGATCGACGGCTATCACGTGCGCTTCGCGCGCACGCTGGGTGAAACGCACCCGCTGCTGCCGTCGATCGACGGCGACGCGCTGGCGATCGAGCGCGCGTATGCGACGGCCGATGCCACGCAGGTGCTCGCGGATTTCCGCACGGCCCGCGAGAAGACCGTCGCGCTGATCGTCGGTCTCGACGATCGACAGCTTGCCCGCACCGCCGTGTTCGAGGGCTACGGACCGCTGACGGTCCGCGGTCTCGTGCATTACCTGTGCAGCCACGACCAGCAGCATCTGGCAGGGATGCAATGGCTGCTGGGCAAGATCCACGCCGAGTCGGCGACCTGAGCGGCGCGGCGGTCCGGATCGCCGCGCATGGGGGCGGCATCGCGGCGTGCAATGCGTTGCCGCGCGGGCCGAGGGTCCGCGTCCGGCTGCCGCGGTGATGGCGCAAACCGTCGCCCACGCCGCCGCCCAAGCCGCCGCACAAGCCGCCGCACAAGCCGCCGCCCAAGCCGTCGCGCAAGCCCTCGCCCAAGCCCTCGCCCAAGCCGCCGCGCAAACGAAACGGGCCGCGGCATGAGCGCGGCCCGGCAGGCATTCTTTCGATCGACCGGTACAGCCGATGCGCCGGTCAGCGCAGTGAATCAGTCCGGCAACCGCGGCACCACCTTGCCCGCCGCTGCGCGCGCGTTGGCCCGCGCGGTCTGGACATCGCCGTCGTAGGCGAGCGCCACGCCCATGCGGCGCTTGGCGAAGCTCTCCGGCTTGCCGAACAGCCGCAGATCGGTGCGCGGCACGCGCAGCGCCTGGTCGACCCCGTCGAACACCACGCCTTGGCCTTCCACGCCGCCATAGATGACCGCGCTGGCGCCCGGGCTCTTCAGCGTGGTATCGACCGGCAGGCCGAGAATCGCGCGCGCGTGCAGTTCGAACTCGCTCTGCCACTGCGTGATCATCGTCACCATGCCGGTATCGTGCGGGCGCGGGCTGACCTCGCTGAACCACACCTGCTCGCCCTTGACGAACAGTTCGACGCCGAACAGGCCCTGCCCGCCGAGATCGCCAGTGACGGCGCGGGCGATCTCTCGCGCCTTCTGCAGCGCCGCGGGATGCATCGGATGCGGCTGCCAGCTCTCGACGTAGTCGCCGGCCTGCTGCAGATGGCCGATCGGTTCGCAGAACTGCGTCTCGATGCTGCCGTCGGCGCCGCGCGCGCGTACCGTCAGCAGCGTGATCTCGTAATCGAAGTCGATGAAGCCCTCGACGATCACGCGGCCGTGGCTGACGCGGCCGCCGGCCATCGCGTATTCCCACGCGCGCTCGACGTCCTGCGGGCCGTCGAGCTTGCTCTGGCCCTTGCCCGAGCTGCTCATCACCGGCTTGACGACACACGGATAGCCGATGCCGCCGTCGATGGCCTCGCGCAGCTCCTGCAGCGAATCGCAGAAGCGATACGGGCTGGTCGGCAGGCCCAGCGTTTCGGCCGCCAGCCGGCGGATGCCCTCGCGGTCCATGGTCAGCCGCGCGGCACGGGCGGTCGGAATCACGCGGACCGTGCCGGCCGCCTCGAGCGCTTCGAGCATCGGCGTAGCGATCGCCTCGATCTCGGGCACCACCAGGTCGGGCCGCTCGGCCTCGATCAGCGCCTTCAGCTGGTCGGGGTCGCTCATCGCGATGGTGCGCGCATGATGCGCGACCTGCTGGCCCGGCGCGTGATCGTAGCGATCGACTGCGATGGTTTCGACGCCGAGCCGCTGCAGGGCGATCAGCACTTCCTTGCCGAGCTCTCCGGAGCCGAGCAGCATCACTTTGGTGGCACGGGGGGACAGGGGCGTTCCGAGCGTGGTCATGGGAGCGAGGGGGTCAACAGTGAGGGCAGCGGAAAGCGGGCATTGTACCGGTGCCTGGGCGCGGCCAGACGAAACGGCCTCGCAAGCGAAGCGGGCCGGACCTGCTCGCACAGGGTCCGGCCCGCCGCTCTACTGCGGCACTAATGCATCGACATCACGGCCGGAACGTATCGCCCAGCACCACGCCCTCGCGCCGCGGATCGGCACCGCCGACCAGCGCCGGGGCCCCGCCGATGGTCTCCCGCACGATCGCGCTCAGGCCGCTGGACTGGTTGCCCACGCTGACGGTATGGCCAAGATTGCGCAGGCCCTTGACCAGCGGATCGTTGTCGCCCGGCAGGCCGCCTTGCGGCGTGCTGGTATCGACGTTCGGATGCTCGCCGCCGACAATCATCGTCGCGTTGTTCGAGCCGAAGTCGATCATCGACACCGCCTGCTGCGCGTCCATCTCCCAGTCGAGCACGCCGACCAGCGTCTTGGCGACGTATTGGATGATGGTGGCACCGCCCGGCGAACCGGTGGTCATCTTGAAGTCGCCGCGGCTGCCGTCGCTCTTGCGCTCGAACACCAGCGTCGGCGACATCGAGCTCCGCGGGCGCTTCAGCGGCTGCACGCGGTTGGCGATCTGCGCACCGTTCGCGTCGACCGGTTCCGCGCTGAAATCGGTCAGTTCGTTGTTCAGCAGGAAGCCGCCGGTCATGTGGTACGAGCCCAGTCCCGATTCGATCGTCGTCGTCATCGCCACCACGTTGCCGTACTTGTCGACCAGCGACAGATGCGTGGTACCGCGTTCGGCGATGATCGGGGCCCCCATCGGCGCCCCGCCGAAGTTGCCGGCCGGCACGGGCCGCTGCATCGCCGCGGTCAGGCTGATCATGCCGGCGCGCTGGGCCAGATAGCTCTTGTTGAGCATCGTGTCCGGGCTGCCGCCGGGCAGCGGCACAAAGTCGGTGTCGGCCACGTACTGGTTGCGATCGGCATAGGCCAGGTTGCCGGCTTCGCCAACCAGATGCACGCCGGTGACGCTGGGCTTGCCGCCGTTCTGGTCCATGCTGGTGGGCGCATGGCTGGCCATGTCGAAGTTCTCCAGGATGCCGAGAATCTGGCCGACCGCGATGCCGCCCGAGGACGGCGGCGGCATGCCGCAGATCTCGTATTGCCGGTAGGTGGTGCAGACCGGCTCGCGCTTCTTGGCCTGGTAGTTGGCCAGGTCGTCGAGCGTGGTCACGCCCGGCGTGGTGTTGCCGTCGTAGGTCGTGCGGATCTTGTCGACGATGCCGCGCGCGATCGGTCCGTCCTTGTAGAAGGCATCGGCACCGCCCTCGGCCACCGCGGTGAAGGTCTGCGCCAGCGCCGGGTTCTTCAGGATCGTGTTGACCGCGCGGGGTGTGCCGTCGGGATTCAGGAAGTAGGCAGCCATCTCCGGATCGCGCTGGATGTTCTGCACGGTGGTGGCGCTCGAGATCGACGCGGCCATGCGCGGCGGAATGGCGAAGCCGTCGGTGGCCAGCCGGATCGCCGGCGAGAACAGCTCCTTCCAGGTCTTCTTGCCGTAGTCGCGATGGGCGAGTTCCAGCACGCGCAGCGTGCCGGGCGTGCCGATCGAGCGGCCGCTGCGCACCGCGTTGGGCAGCGGCGGGGTCTGGTCGGTCGAGGACTTCCAGCGCAGATAGTTCTCGTCGGCCCCGGCCGGCGCGGTCTCGCGGCCATCGTAGGCGATGACCTTCTTCGTCTGCGCGTCGTAATGCATGATGAAGGCGCCGCCGCCGATGCCGGACGACTGCGGCTCGACCAGGTTCAGCACCATCTGCGCGGCCACTGCCGCATCGACCGCGGTGCCGCCGTCCTTCAGGATGTCGCAGGCGACCTTCGTGGAGACCGGGTTGTTGGTCACCGCCATATACGTCTTCGCATAGACCGTGCGCTTCGGCGCGTAGCCCGTGGCGACCTCGGGGGCGCCGGGCTCGCCGGGCAATACGATCACTTCGCCGCCGGTCGTGCCGTTCAGCTCGCAACCCGCCACCGGCTGCGGGGGCGGCGGCTTGTGGCCATGGTGGTCGTCGTCATCGTCGCCGCCGCACGCGGCCAGCAACAGCGCGGCGGTGGCCGTCATCAGCCAGCCGCGGGGGCGTCTGCGCGGTGGGGATGCGGGAAAGGCGGGATCGAAGGTCGTGCGCTGTCGCATGGCTGTCTCCTTGTTGTCGGGCATCAGCTGGCAGGGCTGGCTCGGTGCCCGGGATGCGAACGCGTCCGCCGGCGCGCATCGCGCGCCGGATCGGCGGCGGTGGGGAACGACGACTACGACGCTAGTACGCGCCGGGCCGCTATGCAATGGTCCATAACGACGATCTGGCGCGCGGCGAGCTTGGGCTTTGGCGGATTCACCGCTCCATGCCGCCTCCTGGCTCGGCCATGCGGCGGTGCTGCTCGGCCAGCAGATCGGCCGGTGTCACGTTCGAAATCGCGGCGCGCAGCTTGTTCTGCCAGCCCGTGACGACATCGCCTTCGCCGCGCAGCATCGCCTCGAAGCCCTCGCGCGCTACCTCGGCGGGATCGTCCTTCTTCTGCTGGCCCAGGCGCGTGTCGAGCATGTCGGCGCGCTCGAAGAAGTCGGTCTCGGTCGCGCCCGGCATCAGGCAGGTCACCGTGACACCGCAATCGCGCATTTCGTGCCGCAGCGCAAACGAGAAGGAATCGAGAAAGGCCTTGGTCGCGTTGTAGACGGCCTGATAGGTGCCCGGCATGAAGCCGGCGATCGAGCCGGTGATCAGGATCCGCCCGGTGCGGCGGTCGCGCATGTCGCGGCCGATGCGATGCAGCAAGTCCAGCGTGCCGGTGACATTGGTCTCGACCACCCGCTGGATGTCGCGGAATTCCTGATCGAGAAAGGCTCGGCCCAGCCCCCGGCCCGCGTTGGCGCACAGCACGTCGACCGGGCGCCCGCCCGTGGCCCGATACAGCGCCTGCACGCCGGCCGGATCGGCCAGGTCCACACATAGGGCGTCGACGGCCATGCCGGTATCGCGCAGCGCCACCGCCGCGGTATCGATGGCAGGCTCGTCGGCTGCAATCAGCAAATCGTAACCTTGCATCGCACAACAGCGCGCAAGCTCGAAGCCGATGCCGGACGAGGCACCGGTGACGACGGCAAAGGGACGGGCGGCTTGGTTCACGGCGGTCTCCTGATGGCGGCTCGGTTCGTATCGCCCGGCGCAACGCTGCGCGGGGCGGTACGGCCAACCCATCCCTCAAGCAAACTTCGTTCCGCGGGTTGCGATGCCGTCGCGCGCCCGCCGTGCCGTTCTCCCGTTGGCCGGAATTACAAAGCCGGCAGGCCGTGCCGGCATGTCAGCGGAAATCGCTGAAGCGGATGTCCGGTGCGCTGGTGTTGTGCCGCGACGGGACAGTACGCCCGAAGCGGACATCGCTCGCCTGCCAGTTCGATACCTCGGCCACCGTGGCGTCGCGCCCCTGGCCGGCCGGGTCCCGCCAGCGGACGCGGCTCATGTCGGCGTTGTCCTCGGTCACGTACATCGAGCGCAGCATCGCGAACGGCGCCTGCGCGCGATACGGCGGGCTGAAGGCGACATCGAGCGCGGTGCGCGTGCGGCTGATTTCGCGGATCGCGACCTGGGCCTCGCCGCCGGCGGTAAAGCGCAGGCCGATCGTGCGCTGGCGCGGGTCGATGTCGATGTGGGCGATATCGACGATCGGCCGCAGGTCCTGCTGCACCGGCCCCATCAGGAACGACGAACCATAGGCGTTGTCGGGCAGGTGCGCGGCGGGCAGCGGCTTGGCGCGCCAGTAGCCGTCCGACGGATAGAGCACCAGCACTTCGGTCTCGACGACCTTGCCCTTGGCGCCCTTGCGCTTGTCGAAGAACTGGATCAGATGAAAACCGCCGTCCTGGCGTCCGCCGACGGTGACCGGCACGCGCTGGGGCCGCCAGAAGCTGTCGAACGTGATGCCGACGATGGCGAGGTCCTTGCCGTCATGGAGACGGACCTTGCGCGGCTTGAAGGTGTGGCGCGGATCGGTGGGATGCGGGGTATCGCCGAAATTGCAGCCCGAGAAGTCCGGCGCGGAGCTGTCCTTGCGGATCTTGCCGATGTAGGCGGGATGCAGCGCCTCGACGCGGAAGCGCTGGATCGACGGGGCCGACAGCGCGAAAGAAACGTTGTCCTCTTCCGCGCAGGTGGTCGGCGTGGTCAGGTTACGGACCTCGACCGCCGCCGGGACCGGATCGGTCGATGCGGGCGGCGCGGGCGATTGCGCGAGGGCTGGGGCAGTCAGCAGGCTGAACAGCAGGGCCGGGATCAGTCGGCGCGGGCGAATCTGGCGGCGTGGCATGCGTGGGTGGGTTCCTTGTTGGCAAACCCGCGTCGTGCCGGCAAAAGGCCTTGGGCATGCCGTGGCCTTGGCCGAACCGAGGCCTTGGGCCTTGGGCCTTGGGCCTTGGGCCTTGGGGCCGCGGGCCTTGCCCGTCGGCTTGCCTGGCCACGACCTGGCCTCGCCTTGCCTGGTCTGGCAACCCCTAGCGGCGGTCGCCCAGCACGGTGGCGCGGGTGAAGTCCTCGATATTGTCCAGCAGCGCGTCGAGCGCGGCGCCCGCGCCTTCGACATCGCCCTCGGCGATGGCTGCGGCGACACGGGCGTGCAGGCGCGCCATCTCCGGAAGATCGGCGGCCTGCTTGTAGTGAAAATACCAGAAGCGGCGCGACAGCCCATGCATCAGCCGCATCGCGCCCTCGGCAAACTCGTTGCGGGCGGCCTGCAGGCACAGCTCGTTGAAGCCCGCATCGGCGCGCACGAACGCGACTTCGTCGCTCTTCTTGACCGAGCGCTCGAACTCCGCGGCCAGCCGCCGGAAGCCCTGCCGTTCCTCGACGGTGGCGCGGCGCGCCGCACTGCGGCAGATCAACCGCTCGACCTCGCGGCGCGTCTCCAGCAGCCGCAGTTGCTTGGCCACGTCCATCGGCGGAATCAGCAGGCCGCGCTGCGGCAGCACCACGATCAGATGCTCGCGCGCCAGCCGCTGAATCGCCTCGCGGATCGGCGTGCGGCCGATACCGGTCATCTCGCTCAACTGGAATTCGGAGACCGACGAACCGGGCGCGAGCTGCAAGGTGACGATCGCTTCCTCGATCCACCGATAGGCCTGATCCGTCAGCCGCCCGCGCGGCCCCGCCCCGTTCTCGCTACCTTCGTCTTCGACATGGGTCGCTGCCGCCCGCCTGACTGTCGCCGCTTTCTTGACCATTGACGTCGTTTGCATGTTTGACGAATGCAAATTGTATATGAGTCATTTTGGGCAGGCGCGGCAAGTTGGGATGCGGCATGGCTTCACCGTTCAGCCACGCAAACCAAGACTGCGCAGCCAGGCATCGACCTGCCCGAACGCATCCTGCTGCCACTGTTCCGGCGTCCGGTCGCGCAGCACATCGGTGTCCTCGACGAATCGGCGCACGCAGGTCGGCCCGAAGCCTTCCACCGAATCGAATTTGCGCCCGACGTCCATGGTGCCGACATGCGGCATATCGTCGGTCTTGCCCAGCAGCAGCCAGGGCACCGCGCCGCCAACGATGGCGAATTTCCCCTTGAAGCTCCCAAGAATCTGACCGATCTCGATCAGTACCGTCTGGACCGCCGCTGTCGTGCGATCGTCGTAATCCACCGCGGATTGCGGTTCACCAGGTGTCATGTCTGCCAATTGAGCTGATGTCGTCGCAAGTGATCGGCCGCTTCCCTGCCCCGCTCGCCGGCAACCGCGAGGTCGAGGTAGGTCTGAACGGGGCTCGTGCAGACGACACCGGGGGCCGGCTCGACCGTGTCGCGGAATGGACCCGGATCCTCCAGCGTCATCACCACGGCATTCTCGCCTTTCAATGCCGGTGACAATTTCAACGCCGAACGCAGTTGTTCGAGTCCCGGCTCGTCGGCATAGAAATATTGCGTCGCCGTGCGGGCGTAAGGGGCAAGCCATTGCGCCGCCGAAAAGGAGGCGAGCGTCAACAGGCCGCTCCGCGCCCGCAGCGCATCTCGTACGGCATGCGCGAGGGCACTGCCATGCAGGGGCGTATAGAAGCCGTGACGCTTGCCGGCCGGCGCCTCGTAGGCGTCGCGCCAGGCATCGAGCAGTGCATCGGGATCGGAAAGCGACAAACCGTCTCGCGACACCTTCGCCCACTCGCGATCGAGCAAGCCAGCACGGACGTTGCTGGCGTGGCCGAGGCTGATCCCGGCAGCCTCGGCAAGTGCTGCCACGCGCCAAGGCCGCCCCGGATCGCGCAGCATGATCCGCAGCATCCGGGCGGACTTCGGCTTGAACAGGGAGCGTAGATCGCGGCGCTCGGCGGCAGGCTTGCTTGCCACCGTCCGTTCGATGAAGACGCCGCCGAAGAGGAGGTGAACATTTCCCTCGAGGTCCAGGAAACCCGCATCGTGCTCCCGGCACAGGGCCTGCGCCGCGGCAGACAGATACGGCGCGATCAGCACGGGCGTCGCGTTCTCTCCGTGATACGCCACGCGGTGCCGAAGCTGAAGCAGCGCGGTTCGTACATGGCGGGGCTGGCCGCTCGTACTGACCAGGCAGACCAGGGTATGCCGCCTGCCTTGGACACAAACGTCCGCGACAACGTCCGCGCCCCTCTCACTCGAAGGCGTCGCGGCGAATTCCAGGTGTTCGATCACCGGCACCCGCTGCAAAAGCGCATGCAACGCGCTCGCCTCGCGTTGAAGTGGCTTAATCGTTTCTTCAATACGCATCATTTAGCGGCAGGCGGCATTTTCATTCGGAACGTCCGACCCATTTTCACTGAAAGACCCGCTTTCAGCAAACGCTGAAAATCGCTGTTTCACTGAAAATTCTCGTGGGCGCGTACGCCACGGGCCTCCTTTCCGTCTCCAGTTCCCCTTGCCTTCCTGCCGTTTCGTCCACTACTATGATCCATCTAATATATTAGATGTACAGGAGACTCCATGGCAGCGGACTCCATGGACGTGATCGAAGTCGGCAGCGGGCCGTTGTGCGTCGTGGCGCTGCATGGCATCCAGGGGACACGGGCGGCGTGGTTGGCAGTGGCGCGGCACCTCAGCCCGCTCTGCACCTTTGTGCTGCCGAATCTGCAGGGACGCGGGGCGGCGCCGCGGCCCGGCACCATCGACGGATACACCCTGGAGCGCTATGCGGCCGCGGTACGCGAGGTCGTGCAGCGGCATGCGCAGGCGCGGCCCTTTGTGCTGGCGGGATGGAGCATGGGGGTGTCGGTGGCGCTCGAGTATGCGGACCGCTATCGCGATGCGCGCGCCCCGCTCGCGCTGCTGTTGCTGTCGGGATCTCCTGCCCTGTGCGAGACGCGCTGGTTCTGCGCTGACGAGGGCGCAGCGCTGATGGACGAGATCGCCGCGCGCGAGCGTCGCCTGGGATTGAGCGAGGCAGCCGACCACGCCGCCGTCGCGCGGACGTGGCAGGCGATTCGACAAACCGATCAACGTTCGCGCTTGCCCACGCTGCCGATGCCGGCCCTGGTCATCCATGGCCGCGACGACGGCGATTGCCCGCGGGCGCACGCGCAAGCGCTGGCCAATGGACTGCCCGCCGGCCGGCTGGCCACCATCGAACGGGCGGGGCACGGCCTGCTGAACGGTCATGCCGATGCGGTAGCCGAACTCGCGCTGCCCTGGTTGCGGCAGCTCGCCGATTCGATGCGCACTGCCGGCGCAACCGCCCCTGACTCTTCCATCCCCCTGGAGCTGCCATGAGAATTGAAGACCTCGTCCATTTCTGCGCGCCGGCGCGTCTGATCGTCGGCCCCGGTACGCGCGCGCAATTGCCGGCGCTGTTGCAGCGCCTCGGCCATCGTCACGGTGTGCTGATTACCGATACCTTCTTCACCGAGCGCACGCCGTGGGTCGCCGAATACCTCGAGGCCGCGCGCGCCGCCGGCATCGACACGGTGGTCTACGACGGCGGCCTGCCGGATCCGAGCACGACGCTGTGCGACGAGGCCACGCTCGCGCTGCGCAAGCAGTTGGGCGGCCGTATTCCGGACCATCTGGTGGCGCTCGGCGGCGGCAGCAATATCGACCTCGCCAAGGCACTGAGCCTGACGCTGCTGGAAGGCCGGCCGGTGCGCGACTTCGCGGGTACGTTGCCCGCGGGTACGCGGCCGATCCCGCTGGTGGCGCTGCCCACTACCTCGGGCACGGGCTCGGAAGCGACGCCGGGCGCGATCCTGGTCGACCCTGACAACGCGACCAAGATCGCGGTGATGGACAACGCGCTGCGTCCGCAGATTGCGCTGATCGATCCCGAATTCACCTACACCTGCCCGCCGCGCGTGACCGCGGATGCGGGCATCGATGCGTTGACGCACGCGATCGAGTCGTACCTGACCGTCGACAGCGCGGCTTATCCGCGCCAGGGCAATGCCGATCCCGGCTATAGCGGCCGCTCGGCGCTGACCATGCTGTTCGCTCGCGAGGCAATCGCACTGTGCAGCCGCTATCTGCTGCGGGCCTACCGCGACAGCGGCAAGGGGGACGACAACGGCAGCAGTGCAGCCGGCGGCCGCGATATCGAGGCACGCATCGGCATGTCCTATGCGAGCCTGTACGCCGCGCTGTCCTACGGCAGCGCCGGCCTGAACGCGGTGCATGGCATCGCCTACGCCGTCGCGGGCCTGACCCACCGCTCGCATGGCAGCACCAATGCCGTGATGCTGCCCTATGTACTGGACGCGCTGGGCACGACGCGCGGCGCCGATCTGCTGGCGCTGGCGCCGCTGGTCGGCCTCGACGAGGGCAGCGATGAAGCCCGCATCGCCGGCGTGCCGCTGGCTGTGCGCGATCTGATCGATGCGCTCGACATCCCCTCGAATCTGCAGGCCTTCGGCGTCCCGCGCGACGCGCTGCCGGCGCTGACGCGGGACGCACTGGGCGTCACGCGGCTGGCGCAGGCGTTTCCCGTCGACGACGTGCCGCGCACCTATGCGCGCGTGATCGAGCGCGCCTGGCGCGGCGAACTCGCCGCCCATGGCGGCCCCGGAGCGGTCCGCCGGGCGGCCTAGGGCAAATCCCGAGCTTCGCCCGCCAAGCCGCGTCGAATAACGCTCTCCGGGCGAGAACACGGCGCCCCCAAACGCCAGCGAGGTCCGCGTTCGGCGGCACGCAGCTTGCATACCCATCGCATCCATCTAATATATTAGACAGACCGCCGACAGGCGGCCCCACGACAAAGACAGGAGACAACCATGGACATGTCGGCAGGCAGTGTGGCGCTGACCCCCGGAGTCGCGGCGCGGCTCGAGCGCCTACCCATGACCCGCTATCAGCGCACCTTGTTCGGCATCATTGCCACCGCCTGGTTCTTCGATTCGATGGATCTCGGCATGATGACCTTCGTGCTCGGCTCGATCAAAGCCGAGTTCGGCCTGAGCGCGGCGCAGACCGGCCTGCTGGCCAGTTCGAGCTTTCTGGGCATGTTTGCCGGCGCGGCGGTGGCCGGCATGCTGGCCGATCGCTTCGGCCGCAAGCCGGTGTTCCAGGTCAGCATGATCTTCTGGGGCGTGGGCAGCCTGATGTGCGGGCTGGCCGATAGCGTGACCGCGCTGATGCTGTACCGGGTGCTGCTTGGCTTCGGCATGGGCATGGAATTTCCGATCGGTCTGTCGATGGTGTCGGAGATCGTGCCGGCCAAGAGCCGCGGCAAGTATGTCGCGATCCTCGAGGGCTTCTGGCCGATCGGCTTTATCGCGGCCGGATTGCTGGCGTATCTGACCTTGCCGGTGATCGGCTGGCGCGGCATCTTCATCGCGATGGCGCTGCCGGCAGCGTTCGTGTTCGTGGTGCGCCGGATGGTGCCGGAATCCCCGCGCTGGCTCGAAGGCGCGGGACGGCAACGCGAAGCCGAGGCGGTGATGGCCGGCATCGAGGCACGCGTCGAGCGCGCCAGCGGCAAGCCGCTGCCCGCCGTGCAGCAGGGCTTCGCGCCCGCCGCCGTGCACGGTCGCAAGGCCATGTTCGGTGAACTGTGGAAAGGCCCATACGCGAAGCGCACCGTGATGCTGTGGGGCGTGTGGTTCTTCGCGCTGCTCGGCTACTACGGCCTGACCACCTGGCTCGGCGCGCTGCTGCAGCAGGCCGGCTACGCGGTGACCAAGTCGGTGCTGTACACCGTCTATATCTCGCTGGCCGGCATTCCGGGCTTCATCTTCTCGGCCTGGCTGCTGGAGAAATGGGGGCGCAAGCCGACCTGCGCACTGATGTTGCTCGGCAGCGCCGCGTCCGCCTATCTGTACGGGCAGGCCGCCGTGCTCAAGCTGCCGGTCGAACAGCTGATCGCCGCCGGCCTGTGCATGCAGTTCTTCCTGTTCGGCATGTGGTCGGTGCTGTATGCCTACACGCCGGAGCTGTATCCGACGCGCTCGCGTGCAACCGGATCGGGCTTCGCCTCGTCGATCGGCCGCATCGGCTCGCTGGTCGGTCCGTATCTGGTCGGCGTGCTGCTGCCCATTACGGGCCAGGGCGGCATCTTCACGCTGGGCGCGCTGTCGTTCGCGATCGCCGCGATCACCGTGCTGTGGCTGGGCATCGAGACCAAAGGCCGGTGCCTGGAGGAAGTGTCGAGCTGAACGAACATTCCCGTCTTTCCCGCGGACGCGGGAAACCCAGCGTCTTCGAACGTCACTGGGTCCCCGCCTTCGCGGGGACGGCGGAGCTCCTGCGGCCCTCGCTTGCGAGGGCCGTTTTCTTGCAGCGGCAGGGCCGCGAAAACAATCCTATTGACACGGCACCATATACCACTAATATATTAGTACGATGTCAGTACGGCACGGACAGGAGACAACATCATGATAAGCGAACGCCAACGCAAATTCCGCGAGCAATACAAGGCCGATATCAGCCCGTTGTACAACGGCCTGCTGCATATCGGCGTGATCTTCGCCGCCGGCATCGCGGCGCTTTACTACTGCGCCACCCGGCTGGAGAACGCGACCTGGGAGTGGCTGCTGGTACTGCCGGTGTTTCTCGCCGGCAATCTGGTCGAATGGTTCATGCACAAGTACGTGATGCACCGGCGCATCGACGTGTTCGCGCTGCGCGCCATCTACGAGCGGCACACCCGCCAGCACCATCAGTACTTCACCGACATCGAACCCACCATCGACACCACGCGCGAATTCCGCATCGTGTTCTTCCCGTGGCGCGTGCTGATCACCCTTGGCGTCGGTGGCGGCCTGCTTGGCTATCTGGCCTATCTGATGATCAATGCCAACGCGGCGTATATCGTCTTCATGACGATGGTCGGGCACTACCTGGTCTACGAGGTCTTCCACTACTGCTGCCATGTCCATGACAACTGGTTCGTGCGCAACATGCCGTTCATCAACACCATCCGCCGGCACCATACGGCGCACCACAACCAGGGAATCATGATGCACTACAACATGAACCTGACCTTCCCGATCGCCGACTGGCTGATGGGCACCAGCGATCTGCGCCGCGGCCTGCTTGGCCACCTGTTCAACGGCTACAGCGAGGACCATATCAAGGAGGAACTCAAACCCATCATCCGCAAGTTCCGTCACGACGATTCCCGCGTGACGCTCGACGGCCCGCAGCTGACCGAAGACGAACGGCGCGCGATGGCGGCCTGACAGCGGACCCGACGCAGCGACACGGATGGCCGTGACTACAGTCCCGGCCATCGTTCTTTCCGACCGGCCGCGGCGGCTCTTCGCCCACGCGGCTTCTCCTGGCGGCTACCTCATGGCTTGACACTTCGGCCCCGCAGCGGCAATCATCGAACCCGCTGGACCTTCGCTGAACCCGCTTCCCCGTCATGCCAATGGGCGCTGCCACGGCCGAATACCAGTTCAAGCCGCACGAGCGGCCCACCATTCCGGGCTCCCCGGCGACGCCCGATCATCCGATGCCACGGCGTGTCGGGTATTTCTGTGTCGGCGTGCTGATCGGCCTGACTGCCGGCTTCGGCAACGCGCTGGTGATCGCCAACCTGAACAATATCCAGGGCGTCTTCGGCCTCTACAGCGATCAGGCGGCGTGGCTGTCGACGGTCTACGTGATGACCAACGTCTGCGCCAGCATGCTGCTGATCAAGTTCCGGCAGCAATACGGCCTGCAGCATTTCGCGCGGCTGTTCCTGCTCGGCTACGTCGTCATCACGCTCGCCCATATCTTCGTCCATACCTTCGAGACCGCGCTGCTGGTGCGCGCGGCCAATGGCATCGCGGCCAGCGGGCTGAGCACGCTGGCGCTGTACTACATGATCCAGTCGATGCCGGCGGCGCACCGGCTCAAGGCGATCGTGCTCGGCATCGGCGTGCCGCAGTTGGCCACGCCGCTGGCCCGCGTCTTCACCTCCGGCATGCTCGAGGCCGGCAACTGGAAGGCCCTGTATCTGTTCGAACTGGGCATGGCGCTGCTGTCGCTGGTCGCGGTGGCGCTGCTGCGGCTGCCGCCCAGCGAGCGCATCCGCGCCTTCGAGAAGCTCGATTTCGTGACCTTCGCGCTGTTCGCGCCGGGCATGGCGCTGCTGTGCGCGGTGCTGAGCCAGGGCCGCATCCTGTGGTGGACCGAGGCCGCGTGGCTCGGCTACGCGCTGTGCGGGGCGGTCGCGCTGATCACCGCCGCGCTGTGGATCGAACACAACCGCGCCAACCCGCTGCTCAATACGCGCTGGCTGGGCAGCCGCGCGATGCTGCGCTTCGCGCTGGTGGCGATCGCCGTGCGCGTGCTGCTGTCCGAGCAGGCCTACGGCGCGGTCGGCCTGCTGACCGCGCTCGGCATGGGCAACGATCAGCTGGTTCCGCTCTACGTCGTGGTCTCGCTGGCGACCATCGCCGGTCTGGCCTCGAGCGCGCTGACGGTCAACCCGCTGAACCTGGAACGGCCGATCCGCATTTCGCTGCTGCTGATCGCGATCGGCGCCTTCATGGACGCGCATTCGAACAACCTGACGCGGCCGGCCAACATGTACTTGAGCCAGGCGCTGATCGCCTTCGCCGCGGTCTATTTCATGGGGCCGACGCTGCTGATCGGCATGCTGCGCGCGCTGTCCAAGGGCATGAGCCATATCGTCAGCTTCTCGGCGCTGTTCGGCATCACGCAATCGCTGGGCGGTCTTGCCGGCTCCGCGCTGCTGGGCACCTTCCAGATCTATCGCGAAAAATTTCATTCGCATTCGCTGGTGCAGTCCATCACGCTGGCCGACCCGCTCGATGCGGCGCGCATCCAGGCGCTGGGCGGTGCCTACGGACGCGTGCTGGCCGATCCCGTACTGCGGCAGGCCGAAGGCTCCGCGCTGCTGGCGCAGCAGGTCACGCGCGAGGCCAACGTACTGGCCTTCAACGACGTATTCCTGACGATCGGCATCATCGCGTCCGCGACGTTCGTCTGGCTGCTGGCGCTCTACATCCGCGATCGCATCCGCGGCCACAATCCGATGGCCGAGCCGCTCGAAGCGATGGCCCGGATGCGGCAACGCCAGCAATAAGAACAACACTGGAGTCACCATTGACCGACCATACGCCGGGCCGCGAACCCGGCCCCACGTCTTCCGCGCAGAAGCACGAACAGAGCGATTCACGCGAGCGTCTGCAGGATCCCGTCGAGGTACCGCAGCAGGCGGCGGCCCCGCCGACCGGCTGGTCGCCGCCCAAGGGCACGCGGCGGGCCACCCTCATCGTGGTGGCGATCGCGCTCGCCAGCATCCTGATCATCCTGTACGCGTGGGGGCTGCCGCCCTTCACGCGCGTGATCCAGGGCACGGACAACGCCTATGTCCGCGGGCAGACCACGGTGATCAGCCCGCAGGTCAGCGGCTACGTGACCGACGTGCCCGTGCGCGATTTCCAGCAGGTCAAGGCCGGACAGGTGCTGCTGAAGATCGACGACCGCATCTATCGCCAGCGCGTCGAGCAAGCCCGCGCGAACCTCGACTCGCAGATCGCCAACCTGAACAACACCGACCAGACACGCCGCTCGCGCGAAGCCACGGTGCTGGCCCAGCAGGCGAGCCTGGCCAACGCGCAGGCGCAACTGCTGCGGGCGCAGGCCGATATGCGGCGGGTCGACGAGCTGGTGGCCGACGGTTCGGTATCGCTGCGGGAGCGCGACCAGACCCGCGCCGCGCTGCGGCAGGCCGAGGCCGCCGTGCGCCAGGCCCGCGCCGCGGCCGAGATTGCCCGCCAGGACGTGCAGGCCGTCGCGGTCAGCCGCGAGGGGCTGCAAGCGGCGGTCGAAGCGGCGCGCGCGGCGGTGAAGCTCGCCGAGATCGATCTGGCCAATACCGTGCTGCGCGCCCCGCAGGACGGGCAGCTGAGCCAGATCGGCGCGCGCCTGGGCCAGTACGTGACGGCCGGCACGCAGGCAATGTTCCTGGTGCCGCCGACGCTGTGGGTGATCGCCAACTACAAGGAAGCGCAGACGTCGCACATGGCGCCCGGCCAGCCGGCGAGCTTTCGCGTCGACGGGCTCGACGATGCGCGGCTGACCGGCCATGTCGAACAGCTGGCGCCGGCGGCGGGATCGGAATTCGCGGTGATCCAGCCGGACAACGCCACCGGCAACTTCGTCAAGGTCGCGCAGCGCATCCCGGTGCGCATCGCCATCGATCCGGACCAGCCTCTCGCGGCGCGGCTGCGGCCCGGCATGTCGGTGCGGGTCGAGGTCGATACACGGCAAGCGGAGTCCCGCACGCGATGACGGCCGGCGCTCGCATTCCGCGTATATGGGCGGCGTTGCGCATCGCGTTGTGCGCGGCCGCGTTGCCGCTGCTGTTCGGCTGCATGGGCCCGCGGCCCGAACCGCCCGCCGGCGCCGCGCTGACGCCGCCACCGGCATGGCGCGTCGAACCGGGCCCCAGCGCGCCGCTCGAGCGCAACTGGTGGCATCGCTATGGCGATCCCGTGCTGGCGCAGCTGGTCGAACGCGCGCTGGCCAACAACACCGATCTCGGCATTGCCGCGGCCCGGGTCGCCGAAGCGCGCGCGCAGCAGCGGCTGGCACAGGCCCAATTGCTGCCGACGCTTGACGCCACCGCGACCGGCGGACGCTCCCGCAGCCTGAATGCGCTGGGACGGGAATCGATCTCGAATTCGTTCGAGCCGCAGTTCCAGGCCGCTTATGAGGTCGATCTGTTCGGCCGCCTGGCCGACCTGTCGGAGGCCGCGCGCGCCGGTACGCTGGCGAGCGAAGCGGCGCACGACGCCGGGCTGCTGTCGGTCGCCGCGACCACCGCGCGCGCCTACTTGACGCTGCGCGCGCTCGACGCCCAGCTTGCCGTGGTACGCCAGACACTTGCTGCCCGCGAGGACGCCCTGCGCCTAGCGCGGCGCCGCGCCGACGCGGGCTATACCTCGCAACTGGAGTTCGCGCAGGCGCGCGCCGAGTACGAGTCCACCGCGCAGGCGGTGCCGCAGGCCGAGCTGGCGGTCGCACGCCAGGAGAACGCCTTGCTGCTGCTGATCGGCGATCCGTCGTCGGGCGCGCTCGCGCGCGGCGCCGCGCTGTCTGCCTTGCGGCCCCCGCCGGTGCCGGACGGCCTGCCCGCCGACCTGCTGCGGCGCCGCCCGGATATCGCGCAGGCCGAATTCCAGCTTGCGGCGACCGATGCCAATCTGAGCGCGGCGCGCAAGGCCTTTCTGCCACAGCTGCATCTGTCGGGTTCCGCGGGTCTGCTGTACGCCAGCGGCGTCGCCAGCCCCGTCCGTATCTGGTCGCTCGGTGGAAGCATCCTGGCACCGCTGTTCGAGGGCGGCCGCATCGAGGCCGGCGCCCAGGTCGCGACGGCACAGCGCGATCAGGCCGCCTTCGCCTACCGCCGTGCCGCGCTGACCGCCTTCCGGGAGGTCAACGACAATCTGGCGGCCCTGCGCCAGCTCGAAGCGCAGGTCCTGCATCTGGGCCAACAGCGCGATGCGCTGGCCGCCGCGCTGCGCCACGCGACCAACCGCTATCGCGCCGGCTATTCGCCGTATCTGGAGCAGCTCGATGCGCAGCGCGGACTGCTGAGCGCGGAATTGAACCTGATCCAGGCGCATGCGGACTGGCTCAATGCGAGCGTGGCCCTGTACCAGGCGATGGGCGGGGGCTGGACGTGGCCCCGGTGAGCGCTTCCGTGCGAGGGCATGCTCACCAACGCTAACGCGCCGGCACCGCCCACACCCGGCCGTCGCCAATCACATAGACGCGCCGGTCCGGCGCCCGCCTGACCGGCGCGTGACCGGTAAAGGCCCCGAACGCCGGCAGGATGCCGGCATGCGCATCGAACACGAAGCAAGGCAGCCGGACCGAATCCGACCCGGCGCGCAGCGTATAGGCCGGATGCAGATGCCCGGCCAGTTCGTAGCCACCATCCGCGGCGCCGGGCAGATGGCACAGCGCGAACGGTCCGCGCCGCCACGGCTCGGACACCACGGCGATATCGAGCGAGGGCGGCGGGTCGCCGGCGCGCGCATCGTGATTGCCGCGCACCAGCGTGCATCGCAGCGCGGACGGCAGGCCGGCGCGCCAGTCGGCCAGGGCCGCCAGCACTGCCGGCGTGCGGCTCGCGCGGGCATGCAGGAAGTCCCCAAGGAAGACCAGTTCTTGCGCCGGGTAACGTGCCGCCAGCTCCGACAGCCGCGCGAGGTTGTCGCGCGTGGTGCCGGCGGGTACCGGCTGGCCCAGTGCGCGATAGGCGGCGGCCTTGCCGAAATGCACGTCGGCGACCAGCAGCATCGACGCCGCCGGCCACCAGAGCGCGCGCTCCGGCAGCAGCCACAGCGTCTGGCCGGCGACTTCGACCGGCCGCGCAGAGGAGGACGCGGACGAGGGCATGGACGACGGCATGGACGAACGAGCGGACGACATCGGCACGCTCATAGCGGCGGCAACGGCTTCGAGATCTTGCGCGGGCGCCGACGACGCGAAGACGAAGACGAAGACCCCGGCGACGGCCGGCCGGCATGATCGGCCATGCCGAAGCGCGCGATCTGCGCGACACGATCGGCCGGCGGCTCCTCCACCGACACGGACACAACGTCGCCCTCGCCCTCCGGCCCCGCCGCCCGTTCGAGTTCGGCCAGCATCCGCGCGATGCGGTTGGCCAGCTTCTCGGTGCTCAACTTCTCGCGCAGGAATTCGACGATCAGCGGAAACGACAGCGGGGTCGGCCGCTTCAGCACACGCAGGTCCAGCCGCAGCCCTGCCAGCCGGTCCAGCGTGCGCGACAGCCGCACGGCATCGAGCTCCTGGTTCAGGACCTCGCGCTCGGCCTGGCCCAGCAGCAGATTGCCGGGATCGTGCTTGCGGAACACCTCGTAGAACAGGCTCGACGAGGCCTGCAACTGGCGGGCACTCTTGTGCGCCCCGGGGTAGCCCTGGAACACCAGTCCCGACACCCGTGCGATCTCACGAAAGCGCCGCAGCGACAGCTCGCCCGCGTTGAGGCTGGCCAGCACGTCGGCGACCAGATCGCGCTGCCGCTCCTGCGCCAGCACCAGCGGCAGCCAGTGCGCCCAGTCGAGCGGCGCGGCCGACAGCAATTCCAGCCCGTAGTCGTTGACCGCGACCGAGATCGTGGTCGGCAACTGCGAGCCGAGCCGCCACGCCAGCAGGCTGCCCAGGCCAAGATGCACGGAACGGCCGGCAAACGGATACAGGAACAGATGCGAGCCCTCGCGCGAGCTCAACGTCTCGGCCAGCAGCGTGGTGCGCGTCGGCAGCGCCGACCAGCGCTGCTGCAGCTCGACCAGAGGCCGGATCAGCGGCAGCTCCGGCGTATCGGCGGGATCGAGCTTGCCGGCGGCGGCGTCCTCGAGCGTGGCGACGACCGCGTCGGCCAGTTCCGTCGACAAGGGCATGCGCCCGCCGTTCCAGCGCGGCACCACGGGGCGTCCCTTGTCGGCGCGGCGCACGTACGCGGTCATCTCCTGCACGCGCACCAGTTCCAGCAGCCGGCCGCCGAACAGGAAGCAGTCGCCCGGCGACAGGCGCGCGATAAAGCCTTCCTCGACCGTGCCGAGCGACGCGCCGCCGCGTCCCGCGCGGCTCCAGTAGCGCACCTGCATGGTCGCATCGCTGACGATGGTGCCGACGCTCATCCGATGACGGCGCGCGAGGCGAACGTCCGGCACGCGCCAGACGCCTTGCTCGTCGGGCTGCACGCGCCGGTAGTCCGGATAGGCCGACAGGCTGCTGCCGCCCTGCCGCACGAAATCCAGGCACCACTGCCACTCGGCGTCGGTCAGCGTGCGATAGGCATAGGCGCCGCGCACTTCGTCGAGCAGCGCAGCGGGAACGAAGCCGCCGCCCAGCGCCACCGTGACCAGATGCTGTACCAGCACGTCGAGCGGCTTGTCGGGCGACTCGCGCGCTTCGATGCGCCCGGCCATGACCGCGTGGCGAGCCGCCACCGCTTCCACCAGTTCGAGGCTGTGGGTCGGCACGATGGTCACGCGCGAGGGCCGACCCGGCGCATGGCCCGAGCGCCCCGCACGCTGCAGCAGCCGCGCCACGCCCTTGGGAGAGCCGACCTGCAGCACGCGTTCGACCGGCAGGAAATCGACGCCCAGATCGAGGGTGGAGGTGCAGACCACCGCCTTCAGCGCGCCTGTCTTCAGGCCCACCTCGACCCATTCGCGCACGTCGCGGTCAAGCGAGCCGTGATGCAGCGCGAGCCGGCCCGCCCAGTCGGGCCGCGCCTCGAGCAGCGCCAGGTACCAGCGCTCGGCCTGCGAGCGGGTATTCAGGAAGACCAGCGTCGTGCTGCTGCCGTCGATCTCGCGCACCACATGCGGCAGCATCGACAGGCCCAGATGCCCGGCCCACGGAAAGCGCCCCGCGGCATCGGGCAGCAGCGTATCGACGATCAGCTGCTTCGGGATCTTGCCCCGCACCAGCTCGCGCCGATCGCGCGGCGTGCCCGACAGCAACACCTCGCTGGCATGGTCCAGATTGCCCAGCGTGGCCGACAAACCCCAGACCACCAGATCGGGACACCAGCGCCGCAGGCGCGCCAGCGCCAGTTGCACCTGCACGCCGCGCTTGTTGCCGATCAGCTCGTGCCATTCGTCGACCACCACCATGCGCACGCGGCCGAGCGCCTCCTTGGCGTCGGCCCGCGTCAGCAGCAGCGACAGGCTCTCGGGCGTGGTGACCAGCGCGGTCGGCAGCCGCCGCGCCTGCGCGGCACGCTCGCTGCTGCCGGTGTCGCCGGTGCGCAGGCCGACGGTCCAGTTCAGGCCCAGGTCGGCCAGCGGCGCCTGCAGGGCCCGCGCGGTGTCCGCCGCCAGAGCGCGCATCGGCGTCAGCCACAGCACGGTCAACGGCGGCGCGATGCAAGCCTGCGCCGCCGGCTCGCCATGGCGCAGCAGCGCGCCGAGCCAGGCCGCGTAGGTCTTGCCGGTGCCGGTGGTGGCATGCACGAGGCCGCTGCGGCCTTCGCCGATCGCCTGCCACACCTGGCGCTGGAACGGGAACGGCTGCCAGCCGCGCTGCGCGAACCATTGCGGCAGCGCCTGCGCCAGCGGCGCGGCGGGCAAGGCCGGCGCATCGGCCGCGCGCGCGCTCATGCCGCCTCCCCGCGCTGGCCGGGCGGCAGCATGCCCTGCAGCGTCTGCAGCGTGTCGGCCTCCTCGATGGTCTTGTCGGTACGCCAGCGCAGCATGCGGGGGAAGCGCACCGCGATGCCGCTCTTGTGCCGGCTGCTGCGGGCGATGCCCTCGAAGCCCAGCTCGAACACCTGGGTCGGCTCGACGCTGCGCACCGGCCCGAAGGTCTCGATGGTGGTCCGCCGCACGATCGCGTCGACCTGCCGCATCTCCTGGTCGGTCAGCCCGGAGTAGGCCTTGGCGAACGGCACCAGCACCCTGTCCTCGGTGCCCGCCGGCGCGCTCCATACCGCGAAGGTGAAGTCGGTGTACAGGCTGGCGCGGCGGCCGTGGCCGCGCTGCGCGTAGATCAGCACTGCGTCGACCGCGTACGGATCGATCTTCCATTTCCACCAGACGCCGACATCCTTGGTCCGGCCCGCGCCATAGGCGGCATCGAGCGCCTTGAGCATGAAGCCCTCGACGCCGAGCTCGCGCGACGATTCGCGCAGCACCGCGTACCCCGGCCAGTCGTCGGCCTGCACCAGCGGACTCGCCCGCAGCGCCGGATGCCGATGCACGGCGAGCACGCTCTCAAGCGCGATACGGCGCTCGCCCTGCGCGCGCCGGCGCCAGTCCTCGCCCTGCCATTCGAGCAGGTCGTAGGCCAGCAGCACGGCCGGCGCGTCGCGCAGCAGCTTCGCGCCGAGGTTCTTGCGGCCGATGCGCTGCTGCAGCAAGGCGAACGGCTGCACCTGCCCGTCGCGCCAGACCACGATCTCGCCGTCGATCACGGTGCCGTCCGGCAACGGCGCGGCCGCCTCGGCCAGTTCGGGGAAACGCTCGGTGATCAGGTCCTCGCCACGCGACCAGATCCAGGTCTGCCCATCGCGCCGCACGATCTGCGCGCGGATGCCGTCCCATTTCCATTCGACCTGCCATTGCGACACCGGGCCCAGCACCGCGTCGAACTGTTCGAGCGGCGCCTGCAGCGGATGCGCCAGGAAGAAGGGATAGGGCTGGCCGCCGCGGCTGCGCGGCACGCTCGTACCGTCAGCGACGTCCTCGCCGTGCTGGCCGGCGCCGTCCGGCGCGATCAGCGCCAGATAGTGCTCGGCATCGGGCCGCGCCGAAATATCGGTATAGCCGACCATCCGCTCGGCCACCCGCTTCGGGTCGATGCCGGCCACATCGCCCAGCGCGCGTGTGACCAGCAGCCGCGAGACGCCGACGCGAAAGGCCCCGGTGATCAGCTTGAACAGCACCAGCCGCGCCTGCGCATCGAGCGGTCGCCATAGCGCGTCCAGCCTGGGCAGCAGCACGTCCGGCGGCAGGCCTCGCAGCGGCAGCAGCCGCTGTTCGACCCATTCGGCCAGGCCTGCATCGTCGGTATGCTCGGACTCGGGCAGCAGCAAGGCGATGGTCTCCGCCAGGTCGCCGACAGCCTGGTAGCTCTCCTCGAACAGCCAGGTCGGCAGGCGCGCCGCCTGCTCGGCCAGCGTGCGCAGCATCGCCACCGGTACCATCTGGCGCGGCTTGCCGCCGGCGAGGAAATAGACGGCCCACGCGGCATCGGCCGGCGGCGCGGCCTGCAGATAGGTGCGCAGCGCCGCGAGCTTCGCGTTGTTCGAGGTGGTCGCGTCGAGCGCGGCGTAGAGCTCGGCGAAGGCCTTCATGATGTGCCCCGCGGATCGAGGCCGGTGGGGCCGGTGGGGCCGGTGGGGCCGGTGGGGTCGGTGGGGCCGGTGGGGCCGGTGGGGCCGACCGCATCGCCGCTCGGCCCGTCCGCCCCCGGAGCGTCGGCGTCGGCGTCGGCGTCGGCGTCGGCCTCGCTGTCCGGCTCGTCGCGATCGTGGTCTTCCTCGTCGCCGTACTGCGTCTCGAAACCCTGCGCCTGCAGCCCGCGCTCGCACAGATAGCGGACCATCGCATGCACATAGCCATGGGTGACGAACACCCGCTGGGCACCGGTCGCCTCGATGGCCGCATGCAGGCCCGGCCAGTCGGCATGATCGGAGATCACGAAGCCGCGATCGACGCCGCGCCGCCGGCGCGTGCCGCGAATCCGCATCCAGCCGCTGGCGAAGGCCTGCGAGGCATCGCCGAAGCGCCGCAGCCACGGCGAGCGCTGGGCCGACGGCGGCGCAATCACCAGCGCCTGGCGCAGCAACGGACTGCGCGGCGGCAACTCGGAGGTATGCATGGTCGCCGGCAACGCCACGCCGGCGGCGGCATAGGCCCGGGTCAGCGCCGTCATCGCGCCATGCTCGACGATCGGCCCCGGCAGCCCCGCTTCGCCAGCCTGCCTCATCAAGCCATGCAGGATGCGCTGGGCCTTGCCGAAGGCGTAGCAGTAGAGCACGCTGGCCCGCCCCTGTCCGGCATTGGAGTGCCACCACGACAGGATCTGCGCCATCAGCTCGGCCTGCGACTGCCAGCGATAGATCGGCAGGCCGAAGGTGCTCTCGGTGATGAAGGTATCGCAGCGCACCGGCTCGAACGGCGCGCAGGTTCCATCGTGCGCGAGCTTGTAGTCGCCCGATGCGACCCAGACCTCGCCGCCGTATTCGAGCCGCACCTGCGCCGAGCCCAGCACGTGCCCGGCCGGATGCAGGCTGATGCGGACGCCGTTGTGCACCACCGCCTCGCCATAGTCGAGGCTATCGAGATGGATATCGGGCAGGCGCGACAGCAGCACGCCGCGTCCCGGCGCCGCGCACAGATAGTGGCCGCTGCCGGCGCGCGCATGGTCCGAATGGGCGTGGGTGATGACGGCCCGCGCCACGGGGCGCCACGGGTCGATATGAAAGTCGCCCGGCGGGCAGTACAGGCCCTCGGGCCGCGCTACGACAAGGTCCATGGATGCGGACTCCGGCTGCGATGGCCGTGCCGATGAGTCCATCGACAGGCACATCGATTAAACGATGTTATGCCAGCGGCCGCCGCGAGCCCATCGGACTGAGGCCGACGTGGCCCGGCGCCCCGCACCGGGGCACGCTTCTTGCCGCTCCAGACCGAAGAGGACACGGACGCCGCCTTCCCGCAAGACCTGGGGCGCGGCGGCGAGCGCTTTTTTACCGCCGGCCGCAAAAGCTACAAGGTCGGGCCGGTCCGCGTCCGTATCGATGGATCGACTTCCCTGTGCAACGAGGACCTCAAGATGAACCGGAACACGTCCCCCGACGCCAATCACCCCTTGACGGGCAAGCGCATCGCCTTCCTCGTCACCGACCTGTTCGAGCAGGTCGAACTGACCGGACCGCGCCAGGCCCTGCAGCAGGCCGGCGCCGAAACCGTGATCGTTGCCCCGCACGATGGCGAGGTGCAGGGCGTCCAGCACGACAAGAAGGCCGACCGCTTCGGCGTGCAGGCGACGCTCGCACAGGCCCATCCCGACGATTTCGACGGCGTGGTGCTGCCCGGCGGCACCATGAACGCCGACGCCCTGCGGCTGGACCAGGCCGCGCAGCGCTTCGTCAGGAAGATGCAGGACGACGGCAAGCCGATCGCGGTGATCTGCCATGGTCCGTGGCTGCTGGTCTCCGCGGGCCTGGTCAAGGGCCGCATGCTGACCAGCTGGCCGTCGCTGGCCGACGATATCCGCAACGCGGGCGGCGAATGGGTCGACCGCGAAGTCGTACGCGACGGCAACTGGGTCAGCAGCCGCAAGCCGGACGATATCCCCGCGTTCAACCAGGAGATCGTCACGCTGTTCGGCGAACTGGGCAAACGTACGGGCCAGGGCAGCGAAGCGCGCGCCGGCCAGGCCTGATGACCCCGGCACGCAGCCATGCAGACTCGTATCGCCATCGACGCGACCGACGATCTCGCGAACGCGCATGACGCGGCCACGGAACTGGCGGTGCGCTGCGGCTTCGGCGAAATCGCCACCGAACGGCTTGGCCGCGCAGCGGTCGCTGCGGCCACCGGCATGCTCGACCACGCCGGTGGCGGCGTGCTGCACCTGCGGCCGCTACAGGAGGAGGTGACCGGGGCCGCCGCCCCGCAGGTCGAAATCCTGGCCGTCGACCGGCCGGGCCCGCGAGATGGCTCGCCCGGTGCCGACGGCAGGCAGGCGGGCGCCCGCGCGGGCGGCAGGCTCGCCGCGCTGTACGAACTGGTTACCGCGCTCGACCGCTACGACAGCCCCGCCGGCTCGGTGATTCGCATGACGCTGTCCCCGGCGGATCGACCCGGCCCGGTGTCGCTGCCCGCCGTGGCGGTGGGCGTGGTGTGGGCGCCCGCCGACGGCGATGCCGCGCCGGGCGGGCTCAATATCCATTCGGCACGCGGGCTGTCGACCGTAGTGCTGGGCCTGGGACGCGGCGCGGAAGCGGCGCGACGAGTCGCGGCGCTGCAGGGTTTCGGCGCACAGATGCAGCAGATCGACCGCGTCCGCGCCACGCTGCCCGGCGGCGGCGACATGGCGCTGGCGGCGGCCCAGATCGAAGCGCAGGCGGGCCATGTGCGCGTGGCCGGCGCCGGCCGCTTCTGCGCCTGCGTGATCGAAGCGGGCAGCGATGGCGCCGCCCCGCTCGCGGTACAGCCGTTGCTGCGTCAGCGCGAGACCCTGGTCGACGGCGGTGCGACGGTGCGCGGACCGCTGGCCCAGGCCCAGGCGGGCTGGCCATCGTACGCGCTGCTGGTGCTGCATGACGACGGCCTGTCCTGGCCGTGGACGCTGGAGGCCTATCCCGGCCTGCTGGCTTGCCATCCGGCCATCGTCGCCGCGGTGCTGCACCGCGATTACTGCCGGCAGCCCGGCCACGGCTGCGTGCTGGTGTGCCGCCGCAGCGAGGAATGCAGCAAGCCCTCGCCCGCCCGCGCCCCCCTGCCCGCCGCCGCGGCGACGGGCGGCACGGTGGGGGTGAGCGCTGCCGAAGGAGACGGCAGCCGCCCCGTCGCGTCCGCACGGGGCCCGGGCGGCACCACCCGGCGCCGCCGCAGTCCCGGTGCGGGACGTCCGACTGCCTGAGCCGGATCGCGCGGCACCGCTTCGGATACTTTCTGCCAGCGCGGCACTGTAGTTTTTACAGGCCACATTTCGGTGCTTGTCATTTCGGCAAGCGGCGCTCCTGCCGCAATCTCGCGCCATCCCTTGCGGGGCAAGGCAGGCTCCGTGGGCGCGTCGGTGCTTGTCCGACGCGGCGGTATATTGGCACGCGCTTCGCATCAGTGCCCGGACTGTCCTTCGCTTCCAGCGAGCCTATCCGTGCGCATCTGCCAGATCGACCCGAATTTCGTCCACCAGGCCAATGACGGCACCCTCGGGGCCTTGGCCCGGGCCAAGGCGCTCGGCTTCGATCATGTGCTGCTGGCAGGCGCCTCTCCCCTGCATACCCCGCCCGAGACGCTGGCCGCGATGGCCGCCCACTGCCGCGCGCAAGGGCTGGCCTGCCTGCTGGAGCTGGCGCTGGACCGCTATCCCGACGGCGCCGCGCCGATCGATCCGGGCTGGCGGCACGACGGTGCGATGCCCGATCCGCGCGACACCGACAACCATCTGCCGGGGGCCCGCCTTCGCTGGCACGACGAAGGCGCCGCCGGGGCGCTGGTGTCGTGGTGGACCGAACGGCTGCAGGGCCTGGCCGAACTCGATATTGCCGGCTATGTGTGCCGCGCGCCGGCCCGCGTGGCGGGGCGGCACTGGGCCAGGCTGATCGCGGCTTTGAAGGGCGCGGGCGCAGGCGCAGGCGGCAAGTCCAGCGGCGCGCGCCGCCCGCCGCTGATGCTGGCCTGGACGCCCGGCACCAGCCCGGCGCAACTGGCCGACCTGGCCGGCGGCGGCTCGGGTAGCGGCTCGGGTAGCGGCTCAGGTACCGGCTCGGGTAGCGGCTTCGATGGCGCCTTCTGCTCGCTGCCGTGGTGGGACTACCGCAGCCCCTGGCTGACCGAGGAAATCGCCCGGCTACGGCCGTTCGGCGCGGTACTGGCCGCGCCCGCGATGCAGGCCCGGGGCCTGGACGCGCTGGCGGCGCGGCGCGCCTTGTGGACCGCAGCAGCGGTGGGCGACGGCATCCTGGTGCCCGCCGACTTCGAATGCGGTGGCGGCGATTGCGAGGAAGACCCGCCGCGCGGCGATGGCGATGCGGATGCGGGGCTCAGCTACGACCTGTCGCACGAGCTGATCCATGCCAATGCCTGGATCGCCGCGCGCGGTCCGGCCCCGGCGCTGGCCGTGCGGCAGCTCAGCGGCGCCGATGGCGCCCTGATCGCGCTGGCCCGGCTGCCGCTGCCCGCGGCCGGCGCGCCGCTGCCGCTGGCCATCGTCATCAATCCCGATACCCAGCAGCCGGCCAGCCTCGGCGCGGACCGCATCCTGAGCGCGCTGCCGCATGGCGCCGGCACGCTGCTGGCCGCCGACGGCGGCCCCGGCGGCGGCATCGAACCCGGCACGCTGCTCGATGCGCTGGACAACATCACGCTGGCCCCGGCCGGCGTGCAGCTGTTCCATGCCGCCCCGTCCGCGGCGCTGGCAGAGCCGGCCCGGCGCGAGGGCAAGCGCTTCGGCGCCTCGGTGCGCGCCGCCCTCGAGCGCAGCGTCGCCGCGGCGGTGCAGGCGCCGCGCATCGCCATCGAGAACGTCGCGCCGGCCTGCGACAACGGCCGCTTCGCGGTGCGCCGCGTGACCGGCGAGCGCGTCGAGGTCAGCGCGGATATCTGGATGGACGGCCACGACAAGCTCGCCGCCGTGGTGCTGTGGCGCGGTCCCGGCGAGGAGAGCTGGCACGAAGCGCCGATGGTGCCGACCGTCAACGACCGCTGGGTCGGCAGCTTTGCGCTGACCGCGCTGGGCCGGCACGAATTCACCGTCGAGGCGTGGCACGATGCCTTCGCCACCTGGTGCGACGAGGTCACCAAGAAGAAGCAGGCCGGCGTCGACGTGACGCTGGAGATCGAGGAAGGCGCGCGCCTGGTCGCCAATACGCTGCGGCACGGCCGCGCCGGGGAGCGCGAGGCATCGCGCGCGCTGCGCGAGGTCGTCGCCGAACTGGAGGCCGCCGCCAAGGACGACCTGCGCCGGCTCGAGATCCTGCTGTCGCCGCACACCCGCACGCTGATGCAGGCCGCCGATCCGCGCCACTTCTCCACGCGCCATCCGGTCGCGATGCCGGTCGAGGCCGACCGGCTGGCGGCGCGCTTCGCCAGCTGGTACGAGCTCTTTCCGCGCTCGCAGAGCGGCGACGCGGAGCGCCACGGCACCTTCGACGACGTGATCCAGCGCCTGCCGGCGATCCGCGCGATGGGCTTCGACGTGCTGTACTTCCCGCCGATCCACCCGATCGGGCGCGCCAACCGCAAGGGCCGCAACAACAGCCTGCGCGCCGCGCCCGACGATCCGGGCAGCCCGTATGCGATCGGCTCGACCGAGGGCGGTCACGACGCGATCCATCCGCAGCTGGGAACCATCGAGGACTTCCGCCGCCTGCGCGCGGCCAGCGCCGCGGCGGGGCTGGAGCTGGCGCTGGACTTCGCGATCCAGTGTTCGCCCGACCATCCGTGGCTGCGCGAGCACCCCGAATGGTTCGCGCACCGGCCCGACGGCTCGCTGCGCTACGCGGAGAATCCGCCGAAGAAATACGAGGACATCGTCAACGTCGACTTCTATGCCAAGGGCGGCGCCGCGCCCGCGCTGTGGATCGCGCTGCGCGACGTGGTGATGTTCTGGGTCAGCGAGGGCGTGCGCATCTTCCGCGTCGACAACCCGCACACCAAGCCGCTGCCGTTCTGGGAATGGATGATCGCCAACGTGCGCGAGCGCCATCCCGACACCATCTTCCTGGCCGAGGCCTTCACGCGGCCCAAGATGATGGCGCGGCTGGCCAAACTCGGCTTCAGCCAGTCGTACACCTACTTCACCTGGCGCAACCACAAGCGCGAGCTGATCGAGTACATGACGGAGCTGACGCGCACGCCGCTGCGCGAATACTTCCGCCCGCACTTCTTCGTCAACACGCCGGATATCAACCCCTACTTCCTGCACGACTCGGGCCGGCCGGGCTTTCTGATCCGCGCCGCGCTGGCGACGCTGCTGTCCGGACTCTGGGGCATGTACAACGGCTTCGAGCTGTGCGAAGGCACGCCGCTGGTGGTGGGAGGGGTGACCAAGGAGGAGTATCTCGATTCGGAGAAGTACCAGCTGCGCGCCTGGGACTGGCACCGGCCCGGCAATATCGTCGCCGAGATCACGCGGCTGAACCAGATTCGCGCCAGCCATCCGGCGCTGCAGAACCACCTCGGCCTGCGCTTCCTGCATGCGAGCGACGATGCGGTGCTGTACTTCGCCCGCTATGTGCCCACCTCGCACGAGCCGGACGCGGGCTTCGGCGACGACGTGCTGCTGGTCGCGATCAACCTGGACCCGCGCACCGTGCGCGAGGCCGATATCGAACTGCCGCTATGGGAGTGGGGCCTGCCCGATCACGGCGCGCTGGCTGCCGAGGAGCTGATGCATGGCCACCGCTTCCAGTGGCAAGGCAAGCATCAGCGCATCCGCCTCGATCCGCATGCGCTGCCGTTCGCCCTGTGGCATGTCAAGCCAAGACGCGAGGAGTCTGCATGAAGCGCCTCTCCGAGCGCGGCAGCACCGCGCTGCTCAACGCCGATCCGCTCTGGTACAAGGACGCCGTCATCTACCAGCTGCATATCAAGTCGTTCTACGACGCCAACGGCGACGGGGTCGGCGACTTCGCCGGTCTGCACGCCAAGCTCGATTATCTGGTCGGCCTCGGCGTCGACACGATCTGGCTGCTGCCCTTCTATCCCTCGCCGCGCCGCGACGACGGCTACGACATCGCGGACTACCGCAATGTCCACCCGGAATACGGCACGCTGACCGAAGTGCGACGCTTCATCGCCGCCGCGCATGCGCGCGGGCTGCGCGTGATCACCGAGCTGGTGATCAACCACACCTCCGACCAGCACCCGTGGTTCCAGCGGGCGCGCCACGCCAAGCCCGGCTCGGCCGCGCGCAACTACTACGTCTGGTCCGACACCGATCAGGCCTACAGCGGCACGCGCATCATCTTCTGCGATACCGAGAAGTCGAACTGGAGCTGGGACCCGGTGGCCGGGGCGTACTTCTGGCATCGCTTCTATTCGCACCAGCCGGATCTGAACTTCGACAATCCGCTGGTGCTGCGCGATGTGCTGTCGGTGATGCGGTTCTGGCTCGATATGGGCATCGACGGCCTTCGGCTCGACGCCGTGCCCTATCTGGTCGAGCGCGAGGGCACCAGCAACGAGAACCTGCCCGAGACCCATGCGATGATCCGCCAGATCCGCAAGCATCTGGACGACCACTACCAGGGCAGGCTGCTGCTGGCCGAGGCCAATATGTGGCCCGAGGACGCGCAGCAGTACTTCGGCGGCACGCCGGCCACCGGCGAGCGGCCCGCACACGGCGACGAATGCCACATGGCCTTCCACTTCCCGCTGATGCCGCGCATGTACATGGCGATCGCGCGGGAGGACCGCTTTCCGATCACCGACATCATCCGCCAGACGCCGGAGATTCCGCCGAACTGCCAGTGGGCGATCTTCCTGCGCAACCACGACGAACTGACGCTGGAGATGGTGACCAGCAGCGAGCGCGATTATCTGTGGGAGGTCTATGCCTCGGATCGCCGCGCCCGCATCAACCTGGGCATCCGCCGCCGGCTGGCGCCGCTGATGGAGCGCGACCGCCGCCGCATCGAGCTGATGAACAGCCTGCTGTTCTCGATGCCCGGCACGCCGGTGATCTACTACGGCGACGAGATCGGCATGGGCGACAACATCCATCTGGGCGACCGCGACGGCGTGCGCACGCCGATGCAGTGGTCGCCGGACCGCAACGGCGGCTTCTCGCATGCCGATCCCGAGCGGCTGGTGCTGCCGCCGCTGCAGGGGCCGCTGTACGGCTACGAGGCGGTCAACGTCGAGGCGCAATCGCGCGACACCCATTCGCTGCTGAACTGGATGCGCCGCATGCTGGCGCTGCGGCGCCAGCACCGCGCCTTTGGGCGCGGCAGCTTCCGCTTCCTGTTCCCCGGCAACCGGAAGATCCTCGCCTATCTGCGCGAATACGAGGGCGAGCACATTCTTTGCGTGGCCAATCTGTCGCGCGCACCGCAGGCGGTCGAGCTGGACCTGTCCGAGTTCGAAGGCCGGGTGCCGGTCGAGATGCTCGGCGCGACCCCGTTCCCGGCAATCGGCCAGCTGACCTATCTGCTGACGCTGCCGCCCTATGGCTTCTACTGGTTCGTGCTATCCACCGAGGCGCAGCCGCCGTCCTGGCACGTCGACGCTCCGCAGCAGATGCCCGAGCTGATCACGCTGATCATGCAAAACACCGCGCAAGCCGACCTGACCGAAGCGTCGCGTCGCATCCTTTCCAACGAGGTGCTGCCGGACTACATCGCGCGGCGCCGCTGGTTCGGCGCCAAGAGCGAGAAGATCCAGGGCGTCACCATTGCCTACGCGGTGCCGTTCGGCGCCGCCGCGCCCGGCGAGGCGATCTATCTGACCGAAGTCGAGGTCGCGCTGCAGGGGCGCAGCGAGTGCTACCAGCTGCCGGTCAGCGTGCTGTGGGACCACGACGCGCCCGGCGCCAGCGTCCCGCAGCTGGCACACGGGCTCGCGATGGCGCGTGTGCGCCGCGGCAGCCGCGTCGGGCTGGCCACCGACGGCTTTGTGGTCGAGCGCTTCGCGCGCGAGGTCGTCAAGGCACTGCGCGCGGGCACCGAACTGGCCACGCCGCGCGGGCAGATCCGCTTCCGCGGCGGACCGGGACTGGCCGCGCTGGCACTGGAAGACGATCCGATCCAGTGGATGTCCGCCGAACAGTCGAACAGCTCGCTGTCGTTCAACAACTCGGCGGTGCTCAAGCTGGTGCGGCGCGTCTCCGGCGGCATCCATCCGGAAGCCGAGATGACGCGCTACCTGACCGAGCAGGGCTATGCCAATGCCGCGGCGCTGCTGGGCGAAGTCGTGCGCACCGGCGCCGACGGCACGCCGCATACGCTGATGCTGCTGCAGGGCTACATCCTGAACCAGGGCGACGGCTGGAACTGGACGCTCGACTATATCGGCCGCGCCATCGACGATGCCCTGCCGATGGAGAACGAGAACGGCGACGACGAATTCACCGAGGCGATGCACGGCTTTGCCGCCATGGCGGCGACGCTGGGCCGGCGCCTGGCCGAACTGCACGCGGTGCTGGCGCGGCCGAGCGAGGACGAAGCCTTCGCGCCCGTGCCGGCCGGCGAGGCGCAGGTACGCGAGTGGACAGACGACGCGATGGCGGCGCTCGACACCGCGCTGCAACTGATGAGCGCGGGGGCCGGCCAGCCGCCGCAGGGCGCGATCGGCGAGCGCTACCGCGCCGACGTGCAGGTGGTGCTCGACAGCCGCGAGCGCCTGCCCGAGCTGGTCGCCTCGCTCGCCGCGGCGGCACCGGGCAGCCTGCAGACGCGCATTCACGGCGACCTGCATCTCGGTCAGGTGCTGATCGCGCAGAACGACACCTACATCATCGACTTCGAGGGCGAGCCGGGGCTGCCGCTGGCCCACCGCCGCCGCAAGACCTCGCCGCTGCGCGACGTGGCTGGCATCCTGCGGTCGTTCGACTATGCCGCGGCCACGGTCGGCACCGACCGCAGCGAGCGCACCCATTCGGCGCTGCCGCCGGCGCAGGCCGAACGGCGCGAAGGCCTGCTCGAGCGCTTCCGCCAGACTGCCACCGACGCCTTCCTCGGCGGCTACCGTGAGGTGGCGGACACCGCGCTGCACCCGTGGGTCCAAGCCGGGCAGATGCAAGCGCTGCTCGATCTGTTCCTGCTCGAGCGCGCCGCCTACGAGGTCAAGTACGAGGCCGACAACCGGGTGGCGTGGATCGACCTGCCGGTGCATGGCCTGGCGCGGCTGATCCGCACGCTGACGGGCACGTCCCCGCCGGCCCCGCCGGCCTCGCCTCTGTCGCCGCCTCCCGCCCCCCACGTCTGAGACGCAATCATGGCCACGATGACTTCCTCCGGCCCCGCGTCGACGCGGGGCCAGCACGGGCACTCCGGACACGCCGAGCACGCCGCCGTGCAATACGAGGCGCTGCTCGATGCGCGCCATGCCGATCCGTTCTCGCTGCTCGGGCCGCACCGCGAGGGCGAGCGCACGGTCGTGCGCGCCTGCCTGCCCGGCGCGCAGGCGGTCGCGCTGGCCGACAAGCTCGGCAACGCGATCGGACCGATGCAATGCATCCACGCCGGCGGCATCTTCGCCGGCACGCTGCCGGACAAGCTCGGCCGGCGCGACTACCGGCTCGATATCACCTGGCCGGACGGTACCCGGCAGCTCAGCGCCGACCCCTATTCCTTCGACCTGCTGCTGGGCGAACTGGACCTGCACCTGATCGGCGAGGGCCGGCATTTCGAACTGGGCCGCTGCCTGGGCGCCCAATGGATGACGGTCGACGGCATCGAGGGCGTGCGCTTCGCGGTATGGGCGCCCAATGCGAGCCGCGTCTCGGTGATCGGCGACTTCAACGGCTGGCATCCGGCGCGCCATCCGATGCGGCTGCGCTACGGCGTCGGCGTGTGGGAGCTGTTCGTGCCGGCCGGGCTCGGCGTGCAGCCGGGCAGCCGCTACAAGTACGATCTGAGCGACGCGCACGGCCACCCGCTGCCCGACAAGGCCGATCCGCTGGCGCTCGCCACCGAGCTGCCGCCGGGCACCGCGTCGGTGGTGACGCAGGCGGGCGTATCGGCGCCGCCGTTCGGCTGGACCGACCAGGCGTGGATGAGCCGCCGTTCCAGCCAGGACCCGTATTCGACGCCGATGTCCATCTACGAGGTGCATGCCGGCTCGTGGCTGCGCGAAGTCAACGATCCCGCGCGCGGTTGGGAGATCCTGGGCGAGCGCCTGATCCCGTATGTGCGCGACCTGGGCTTTACCCATATCGAACTGCTGCCGATCACCGAGCATCCGTTCGGCGGCTCCTGGGGCTACCAGCCGCTGTCGCTGTTCGCGCCGACCGCGCGCTTCGGCCCGCCGCAGGCCTTCGCGGCCTTCGTCGACCGCTGCCACGAGGCCGGCATCGGCGTGATCCTCGACTGGGTGCCGGCCCACTTCCCGACCGATCCCCACGGCCTGGCCGAGTTCGACGGCACCGCGCTGTACGAACACCAGGACCCGCGCGAAGGCTTCCACCAGGACTGGAACACGCTGATCTACAACCTCGGACGCAACGAGGTGCGCGGCTTCCTGCTGGCGAGCGCCCTGCACTGGCTGCGCGAGTTCCATATCGACGGGCTGCGCGTCGACGCGGTCGCCTCGATGCTGTACCGCGACTACAGCCGCAAGGCCGGACAATGGGTGCCGAACCGCTTCGGCGGCAGGGAGAACCTCGAGGCGGTGTCCTTCCTGCGCGAGCTGAACACGGTGGTGCGCGAGCGCTGCCATGGCGCGATGATGATCGCCGAGGAATCGACCGCGTGGCCGGGCGTGACCGCGCCCGTCGACAGCGGCGGCCTGGGCTTCACGTTCAAATGGAACATGGGGTGGATGCACGACACGCTGCGCTACCTGTCGCACGATCCGGTGCACCGCGCCTGGCACCACCAGGACATGACCTTCGGCATGGTGTACGCCTGGTCCGAGGCCTTCGTGCTGCCGCTGTCGCACGACGAGGTCGTCCACGGCAAGGGCTCGCTGATCGGCAAGGCGCCGGGCGACCACTGGCAGAAGCTGGCGAACCTGCGCGCGTATTTCGGCTTCATGTGGACCCACCCGGGCAAGAAGCTGCTGTTCATGGGCGGCGAGCTTGCGCAATGGCACGAATGGAATCACGAGAGCGAACTCGACTGGGCGCTGCTCGACCATCCGAACCATCGCGGCATGCAGATGCTGATCCGCGACCTGAACCGCGCCTATCGCGAACTGCCCGCGCTGCACGCCTGCGACCATCATCCGGGGGGCTTCAGCTGGGTGATCGGCGACGACAGCCATAACAGCGTGTTCGCCTACCTGCGACGCGCCGCGCCGGACAGCGACGACGTGGTGCTCGTCGTGGTCAACATGACGCCTTTGCCCCGGCCGGGCTACCGCCTGGGCGTGCCGCACGCCGGGCGCTGGCAGGAGATCGTCAATACCGATGCCGCCTGCTATGGCGGCAGCAACGTCGGCAACGGCGGCGAGCTCTTCGCCGAAGCGGCGCCCTCGCACGGGCTGCCCGCCTCGCTGTCGCTGACGCTGCCGCCGCTGGCGATGCTGCTGCTGCGCCATCTGCCCGACTAGGAGGGTCCTGCTTGTCGCGTTCCCCGATCGCCAGCACGCTCCTTCCCGGCAAACCCTACCCGCTCGGCGCCCATTGGGACGGCCTCGGGATCAACTTCGCGGTGTTCTCGGCCAACGCCACCAAGGTCGAGCTGTGCCTGTTCTCGCGCAACGGCCGCAAGGAACTGGCGCGGCTGACGATGCCGGAATGTACCGACGAGATCTGGCACGGCTATCTGCCGCACGCCTCGCTCGGCACGGTCTACGGCTATCGCGTCCACGGCCCGTACGAACCGCACCACGGCCATCGCTTCAATCCCGCCAAGCTGCTGCTGGACCCTTATGCGCGCAAGCTGACCGGCCCGCTGCGCTGGGCCGACGCGCTGTTCGGCTACCGACTGCAGAGCCCGCGCGCCGACCTGACGCCGGACCGGCGCGACAGCGCGCCGATGATGCCCAAGGCCATCGTCGTCGACGAGAGCTTCCATTGGGGCGACGACCGCCCGCCGGCGGTGCCGTGGGAACGCACCGTCATCTACGAGGCGCATCTGCGCGGGCTGTCGATGCGGCGCGACGATCTGCTGCCGCATCAGCGCGGCACCTTCGCGGCGCTGTCCGACCCGCGCTTCGTCGATCATCTGCATCACCTCGGCGTGACGACCATCGAGCTGCTGCCGACCCACGCCTTCCTGCAGGACCGCTTCCTGGTCCAGCGCGGCCTGCGCAACTACTGGGGCTACAGCACGCTGAGCTACTACGCGCCCGAGCCGGCCTACCTGAGCGGCGGCGAGCTCAACGAGGTCAAGGTCGCCATCCGCCGGCTGCACGCGGCCGGCATCGAGGTGATTCTCGACGTGGTCTACAACCACACCTGCGAAGGCAACGAGCTGGGCCCGACACTGTCGTGGCGCGGACTCGACAACGCCAGCTACTACCGGCTGGTGCCGGGCGACGAGCGCCATTACATCAACGACACCGGCTGCGGCAATACGCTGAACCTGTCGCATCCGCGCGTGCTGCAGATGGTGCTCGATTCGCTGCGCTACTGGGTCCAGTGCTATCACGTCGACGGCTTCCGCTTCGATCTGGGCAGCACGCTGGGCCGCGAGGGCAACGGCTTCGATCCGGGCGCGGGCTTCTTCGACGCGGTGCTGCAGGATCCGGTGCTCTCGCGCGTCAAGCTGATCTCGGAGCCGTGGGACCTCGGCCCGGGCGGCTATCAGGTCGGCAACCATCCGCCCGGCTTCACCGAATGGAACGACAAGTTCCGCGACACGGTGCGGCGCTACTGGCGCGGCGACCCCGGCCAGCGCGGCGACCTCGCGGCGCGGCTGACCGGTTCGGCCGATCTGTTCGACCGGCGCCACCGCAAGCCCTGGGCCTCGATCAACTTCATCACCGCGCATGACGGTTTCACGCTGGCGGACCTGGTCAGCTACGCCACCAAGCACAACGAGGCCAATGGCGAGGACAACCGCGACGGCAGCGACGACAACGCCAGCGCCAACTGGAGCCCCGACGGCGCGGTGGAAGGCCCCACCGACGACCCCGAGATCCTCGCCACGCGCAGCCAGGTCGCCCGGGCGATGATGACCACGCTGCTGCTGTCGCAGGGCACGCCGATGCTGACCGCCGGCGACGAATGGCTGCGCTCGCAGCAGGGCAACAACAACGCCTACTGCCAGGACAACGAACTGTCCTGGCTGAACTGGGACGAGGCGCAGACGCCGGCCGGCCGGGGCATGGTCGAATGCGTGCGCCGGCTGCTGGGCCTGCGCGCCCGGCTGCCCGCCTATGTGGAACGCCGCTTCCTGCACGGTCGTCAGGAATTCGCACCAGGTCTTCACGATATCGGCTGGTTCGGCATCGACGGCAAACCGTTGACGCCCGAACAGTGGTCCAATCCGGAGGAGCGGACGCTGGCGCTCAGGCGCGCCACGCGAGACGCCGACGGACAGATCCACGTGACGGTGCTGCTGCTGAACGCCGGTAGCGAGCCGGTCGAGTACCGGCTGCCGCCGCCGGCGCTGATCTGGTCCCGGTTGTTCGACAGCGCGCGGCCGGAGTTGCCGGAAGGGCCGCTCGATCACCCGACGCAGCAAGTGGCGCCGCACGCGGCGGTACTGCTGGCCGCCACGCTGGCGCTGCCAGGACCGTCGTAGCGGCCCGTTCGTCGGCCATCGTCCGCCATCGTCCGCCATCCCGACCAGTCAGCCACAAAGGAGCCCCACCATGCCGCGTCAAGCCAATCCCGATGCCGCGCTAGCATCGCTGCACCTGCTCGCCGAGCGCGCCGGCCTGCTGGTGCATTGGCAGGATGCCGAGGGGCGCGATCGCGTGGTCCCGGAGGAGTCGCTGCGCACCGTGCTCGAACGGCTGGGCCTGCCGTGCAAGACCATCGGCCAGTGCGAGGCCTCGCGCGCCCGCATGCTGGCCGACGATGCCGCCACCGCGCTGGCGCCGCTGCTGACGGCCGACCAGGGCAAGCCGATCCGCGTGCCGCTCGCGCACACCCGGCAGGAGCAGCCATTCCGGCTCGAGCTGGAAGACGGCAGCGTGCAGACCGGCGTGGCCCGGCGCGACGCGCGCGGCGCGCTGATCGTGCCGGCGGTGCAGAGCGCTGGCTACCATCGCCTGCTGCTGGGCGATGTCGAGGTGAAAGTGGCGGTCGCGCCGTCGCGCTGTTTCGGCGTGCAGGACGCGCTGCGCGGCATCGGCCTGTCCGAGCAGGAGCGTATGCGGCGCAAGCCCTGGGGTCCGTCGGTGCAGGTCTACGGCCTGCGCCGCGGCGCGCCGGCCGGCATGGGCGACTTGAGCGCGCTGGCGATGTTCGCCGAGGCGGCCGCGCGCGAAGGCGCCGACGCGGTGGCGATCAGCCCGCTGCACGCCGGCTTTGCTGCCTTTCCCGAACGTTACAGTCCCTACTCGCCGTCCAGCCGGCTGTTCCTGAACGTGCTTTATGCCGACCCGGCGCCGGTGTTCGGCCACGCCGCGGTGGCGCGCGCCATCTCGGCGCTGCAACTGGGCGGCGTCCTGCAGACGCTGGAGTCCAGGGCCGAGATCGACTGGCCGGCGGTGGCGCGGGCGCGGTTGAAGCTGACGCGCTGGCTGTGGGATCACCGGGACCAGATGCTGCCCGCGGACGCCGCCGAGGATCTGGCGACCTTCCGCAGCAAGGGCGGCACGCCGCTGCTGGCGCACGCCGCCTTCGAGGCCCTGCAGGCCCAGCACGTGGCCGAGGCGGGCACTCGCGCCGAGATACAGGTGGCCGGGGACTGGCGCCGCTGGCCCGTCACGCACCGCTCCCCGCAAGACGCCGCGCTGTCGGCGTTCGCCAGTGCCTTCCCCGACGAGATCGGCTATCACGTGTTCCTGCAGTGGCTGGCCGAGGACGGCCTGCGCGCAGCGCAGCGCAGCGCCCGCGATGCCGGCATGGCGATCGGGCTGATCGGCGACCTGGCGGTCGGCACCGACCCCACCGGCAGCCATGCCTGGACCCGGCAGAACGAGATGCTGCAGGGATTTTCGGCCGGCGCCCCGCCCGATGTGTACAACGCGTTGGGGCAGAGCTGGGGCATCACGGTGTTCTCGCCGCGCGGCATGCGCCGGCACGGCTACACGGCCTTCATCGAGATGCTGCGGGCGAACCTCGCGCATGTCGGCGGGCTGCGCATCGACCATGCGCTCGGGCTGGCGCGCGTCTGGCTGGTGCCCGAAGGCGCGCCGCCGCAATCGGGCGCCTATCTGCGCTACCCGATGGACGATCTGCTGCGGTTGATCGCACTCGAATCGTGGCGCCATCGCGCCATCATCATCGGCGAGAACCTCGGCACGGTGCCGGCCGCCTTCAACACCACGCTGGCCGAGCGCGGCATGCTGGGCATCGATGTGCTGTGGTTCGAGCGGGCGCAGCCGGACAGCGAAGACAAGGACCAGACGGCCGGGAGCTCGGGCGGAAAAAAAAGACGCTCGACCAGCGAAGAGACCGGGGCGAAGAACAGCAATGCGAGCGGCCATGCGCCCGGCAACACGGACGGCCGGCCCGCACCGCAGCCGGGGGAAGACACCGCTACGCCCGGGCCGGAAGCGCCTGCGGCGTTCGTTGGGCCCGAGCGTTGGCCGCCCAATGCGATCGCAACCTCGACCACGCACGATCTGCCCACCATCGCCGGCTGGTGGGCTGGGCAGGACATCACCTGGCGCGCACGTCTGGACCAGCTGGGTCCCGATGTCACCGAGGCCGCCGCCCGCGCCGAGCGGGCGCGCGACCGCCAGGCGCTGTGGCAGGCGCTGTGCGAAGCGGGGCTGGCCAAGGGCGAGGCGCCCGACCCGGACCGCGCGCCGGTGGCCACGATCCTTGCCTGGCTCGCGCGCGCCCGCACCCCGCTGCGGCTGGTACCGGTGGAGGATCTGCTGGCCGATGTCGAGCAGCCCAATCTGCCGGGTACCACCAGCGGCCATCCGAACTGGCAGCGCCGGCTGCGCTTCGATGTGCAGACGCTGTTCAGCCAGCCGGGGGTCCAGCGCCGTATCGAGGCGCTGCGCTCGGGACACGCGCCCAGGAGTTGAGGCGTCGAGCGGCGCCGCCATACCGTCACGGCGTCATAGCGACATAGCGTCATCGCGTGCGGTTCGGCGAGCGGCGGCCCCTGGCGCGCCGCTTGCATGGCAAGGTCGAAACGATTTGCCAACACAAGGTATCTCCGTGCGAACCGTACTCGTCGTCGATGACGATCCCGACGTGGGCCATGCGATGGCCAGTGCCCTGCGCCGAGCGGGATTTGCCGTCGAGTTGGCCGATGATGGGCTGGCCGGCTTCGATGCCGCGCAGCGGCTGCACCCCTCGGTGGTCGTGACCGACTGGGTGATGCCGCGCGGCGACGGCGCCCTGCTTTGCCATCTGCTGCTCGGCGATGCGTCGCTAAGTCGTACACCGATTGTCGTTTTCACCAGCATCGAGACGCTGCCGGAGGTGCCCAATCCCAACGTGCGCTACTGCCGCAAGCCCTGCGCGCCCGAAGCGCTGATCCGCACCATCGACGAACTGCTGGAACACAGCTGAATCCCGGCACGGCAAACTAGCCGCGTCCGCCGGCCGCCGTGCCCTGCGCTTCGAGCAGCGCCAGCAGCCTGGTCTCGTCCATGCTCAACGCCGCGACCGCGCGACGGCACTGCGCGCAGGCGGCCATGCTGTCGTTCATATAGGCGTCGACCACCGTCGGGTGGACATAGCACTGCCGGCATACCGCCACCGTATTGCGCAGGCGCCGGGCCACGATCTTGATGGTGGCCGCCACCGCGCGCTTGCGGGCGGCCTCGCTCTGCGCCGCCGGCGCCTTGCGCAGTTCGGCCAGCGCATGCACGCTGCCGGCCCAGGTGCGGAAGTCCTTGGCGGTGAAATCCTCGCCGGCCAGTTCGCGCAGGTACGCGTTGACATCGTCCGAGCCGACCTCGCGGATCTCGCCGTCCTCGTCGCGGTACTTGAACAGATGCTGGCCCGGCAGGTCCGCGCAGGTACGCACCAGCCCCGCGAGTTGGCGGTCCTGCAGCGTTACGTCGTGCTCGACCCCGCTCTTGCCGGTAAACAGGAAGCGCAGCCGGCTGCCGCGCACCTGTACATGGCGCCGGCGCAGCGTGGTCAGGCCATAGGTGCGATTCTGGCGCGCGTAGCGCCGGCTGCCGACCCGCACCAGTGTGGCGTCGAGCAGCAGCAGTACGGCGGCCAGCACCTTCTCGCGCGGAATGCCGTTGCGCTGCAGGTCGCGCCGGGCGCGTCGCCGCAGTCGCGGCAACGCGCGCCCGAACGCGAGCAGGCGGTCGTACTTGTTCTCGTCGCGCAGCGCGATCCATGCGGGGTGGTAGCGATACTGCTTGCGACCGCGGGCGTCGCGGCCGGTGGCCTGGATATGTCCGCGGGGGTCGGGACAGATCCAGACGTCCTGGTAGGCCGGGGGAATCGCCAGCGCGTCGATTCGGGCGATGGTGTCGCGATCGCGGATGCGGCTGCCGTCCGGGGCGAAGTAGGCGAAGCGGCCGCGCACCAGGCGCCGCGTGATGCCGGGCCTGGTGTCGTTGACATAGCGCACGCCGGGCGGCAACGCCTCACGCGCCGGCGCTGCCGCGGTCGCTCCCGTGGTTCCTGCTGTCGTTCCGGCTGTCACGCTCTCAGCGGCTGGCGTCGACGCGCGCATCGTGGCTCCCGTCTCCACCCTTCCCGATCGGCGCCGCGCCGGCCGCTCGTCGCCCGCTCGTCGCGCCGTTTGTCGTGGATGGCAATCCGACATTAGTCCGGGGCGACGCCCGCTGCATCCCGCCGCGCGCGCAATCGTTTGTAGGAAAGGGACGACATCGGCGCCACTGGTGTTCCCGCTCCCCCATGCGCCGGAGCGGGAAGCCAACCGCAGGTCCTAACCGTTTTCTACAAACTCACCAATAATTGGCAAGAACTGCCCGGCGCCCTGCCCGCCCGGCCGAGCGCAACACGCTTACCTTGGGCAAGGTACGTCTCTTGCAACTCCCTTCGGTTTTCCAACCGGAGGACCGCCATGTCGCAAGCCGCCCGGGCCCAGCTCGCCGAAACCATGCCCGCCGACAGCCACGAGGACACCCGCACCGCGATGTCCGGCGCGACCATCCGTCGCGCCTTCCTCGACCATGTCTTTTACACGCAGGGCAAGCTGCCCGGCCTTGCCAGTCCCAACGATCTGTATCAGGCACTTGCCCATACCGTGCGCGACCGGCTGGTTCAGCGCTGGATCAGTACGGCGGAAACCTATCTGGGCCAGCCGTCGCGCACGGTCGCCTATCTGTCGGCCGAGTTCCTGCTCGGCCCGCATCTGGGCAACAACCTGGTCAACCTGGGCATCTTCGACGAGGTCAAGGAGACCATGGCCGAGCTGGGACTCGACCTCGACACGGTGCTGGCGCAGGAGCTCGAGCCCGGCCTGGGCAACGGCGGCCTGGGCCGGCTGGCGGCCTGCTTCCTCGATTCGCTGGCGACCATGCAGATCCCGGCGCTCGGCTACGGCATCCGCTACGAGTACGGCATCTTCCACCAGTCGATCATCGACGGCATGCAGGTCGAGAGCACCGACACCTGGCTGCGCCACGGCAATCCGTGGGAGATCCAGCGCTCCGAGTGGGCGGTGCAGGTCAAGCTGGGCGGCCAGACCGAGCACTACACCGACGACCGCGGCCACTACCGGGTGCGTTGGGTGCCGGCCAAGACGGTGGTCGGCGTGCCGTTCGACTCGCCGATTCTTGGCTATCAGGTCAACACGGTCAACACATTGAGGCTGTGGCGAGCGGAGGCCACGGAGGCCTTCGACTTCGGCGTGTTCAATCGCGGCGACTATCTCGGCGCGGTCAGCAAGAAGGTGACCTCCGAAAACCTGACCAAGGTCCTCTACCCGAACGACGAGACCGAGCAGGGCAAGGAGCTGCGGCTCGAGCAGCAGTATTTCTTCGTGTCCTGTTCGCTGCAGGACATGCTGCGGCTGCTGGACGCACACGGCATTCCGGTCACGCACTTCCATAAGAAGTTCGCGGTCCAGCTCAACGACACCCATCCGGCCATCGGCATCGCCGAGCTGATGCGGCTGCTGGTCGACGAGCACGGCGTTGCCTGGGACGAAGCGTGGGAGATCACCCGCCAGGCCTTCGCCTATACCAACCATACGCTGCTGCCGGAAGCGCTCGAGATGTGGCCGCTGCCGCTCTTTCAACGGACGCTGCCGCGCCATCTGGAAATCATCTACGAGATCAACGCGCGCTTCCTGCACGAGGTCCGCATCCGCTTCTTCGGCGACGAGTCGCAGCTCTCGCGCCTGTCGCTGATCGACGAGCGCGGCCAGCGCCATGTGCGGATGGCGCATCTGGCCTGCGTCGGCAGCCATACCATCAACGGCGTGGCCGAGCTGCATTCGCGGCTGATGCGGGAGGACGTGCTGAAGGACTTCTACACCATGTGGCCGGAGAAGTTCACCAGCATCACCAACGGCGTCACGCCGCGCCGCTGGCTGGCGCTATCCAATCCGCGGCTGTCGCGGCTGGTGTGCGAGTCGATCGGCGACGGCTGGATCGGCGACCTCGACAGGCTGCGCGAGCTCGAGCCGTACGCCGACGACACGGGCTTTCGCGACCGATGGCAGGCGGCGCGGCGCGAGAACAAGGAAGACCTGGCGCGGCTGGTGCGCGAGACCGCCGGCGTCGTGGTCGACCCGGCCTCGATGTTCGACGTGATGGTCAAGCGCATTCACGAGTACAAGCGCCAGCATCTGGCGGTGCTGCACATCGTCGCGCTGTACCACCGGATCAAGTCGGACCCGCATGCGGAGATCGTGCCGCGCACCTTTCTGTTCGCCGGCAAGGCCGCCCCGGGCTATCACTACGCCAAGCTGATGATCCGGCTGATCACCTCGGTGGGCGACGTCATCAACCGCGATCCGCAGGTGCGCGACCGGCTCAAGGTGGTGTTCCTGCCCAACTTCAATGTGACCTATGGGCAGAAGATCTATCCGGCCGCCGACCTGTCCGAGCAGATCTCGCTGGCGGGCAAGGAGGCCTCGGGCACCGGCAACATGAAGTTCGCGATGAACGGCGCGATCACCATCGGCACCATGGATGGCGCCAATATCGAGCTGCGCGAAGCGATCGGCGCGGACCACTTCTTCCCGTTCGGCCTGTCGGCCTCCGAGGTCTACGCGCTGAAAGCCGCCGGCTACCGGCCCGCCGCCTGCTACGAGAGCCATGCCGAACTGCGGGCGGTGATCGACCTGATCGGCCAGGGCTTCTTCTCGCGCGGCGATCCGTCGGTGTTCCAGCCCATCTTCGGCGGGCTGCTGCAACACGATCCCTATATGCTGCTGGCCGACTTCGCCTCCTATCTGCATTGCCAGCAGGACGTGTCGACGGCGTTCACCGACCAGCCGCGCTGGCAACGGATGTCGGTGCTGTCGTGCGCGCGCTCTGGCCGTTTTTCGTCCGACCGTGCGATTCGCGAGTACTGCGAGCGGATCTGGCACGTGACACCGGTGCCGGTGCCGCTGCTGCATCGCGCCGCGATGAGCACGGCGGGGACGCGCCACAAGGGCGGCGCTGGCATGTAGTTCTTACACCGACCGCAGGAGGCTTTACGCAGCGCTTGTTTCAATAGTTACGAACGAGTTACGCAAACCGTTGAACGCAAAGCCTTTGCGAAATTCGCGCCGCGCTGGCATGCCATTCGCATGGCAGACCAACGCTTCACGCGCCGGCCAGCCGACAACGCTGTGCGAGTGAAGTGCAACAGCGGCGGTGCAGCCCGGCCGCCGCCCCACCACCAGCGCACTCAGAATGGCGGAGATCAACTTGAACACGAACGTGCTATTCGTGGCGGCCGAGGCCATGCCCTTGGCCAAGACAGGCGGCTTGGGAGATGTCGTCAGCGGGCTGGCCCGCGCCCTGCAGCAGCGGGGCCTCGATGTCACGATCTTGATGCCGGGCTATCCGCAGGCCCTGGCCGGCGCCGTAGGGCTACGCAGCCTCGGGGCGTTGAAACTTGCCGAGAGCGCGCCCGGGCTGGCGCTGCCTCCCGGACACAGTGCGATGCGGCTGATGCTGGGCCGCATGCCGGGAAGCCATGTGCAGGTCGCCCTGCTCGATTGCCCCTCGTTCTACGACCGCGCGGGCACGCCGTACACCGACCCGACCGGACGCGACTTTGCCGACAACCCGCAGCGTTTCGCCGCGCTGGCACACGCCGCCACCGCGATCGCCGCAGGCCGCACGCCGCTGCCCATACCCGCCGCCGTGCATGCGCACGACTGGCATGCCGGGCTGACGCCGCTGCTGATGCGCGCCGCCGGCCTCGATACGCCGAGCATCGTCACGATCCACAACCTTGCCTTCCAGGGCGTCTTCCCGCTGTGCCTGGCGCGGCAACTGGGCCTGCCGGAAGACTGCCTGACGCCGGACGGCGTCGAGTTCTGGGGCAAGCTCAATTTCCTGAAGGCCGGCATCCGCTATGCGGACCGCATTACCACCGTCAGCCATCACTATGCGCAGGAGATCCTGACGCCGCAGTTCGGCCACGGGCTGGAAGGTGTGCTGCAGGCGCGGCGCGATGTGCTGGGCGCGATCCCGAACGGCATCGACATCGAGGACTGGGATCCCGCCAGCGACGATCTGCTGCCGCACTGCTATACGCCGAACGCGATGGCCGGCAAGCGCGCCTGCAAGGCGGCGCTGCAGAACCGCTTCGGGCTCCCGAGCGATCCGGCCGCGCCGCTGGTCGCGATGGGCAGCCGCCTGACGCATCAGAAGATGGCCGATGTCGCGCTGGGCGCCATCGAGCGCGCGCTGCAGGCCGATGACCGCGTGCAATTCGCCGTGCTCGGCTGCGGCGAGGCCGCCATCGAACGAAGCTTCGAGGCCCTGGCGGCGCGCTATCCGGAGCGCGTCGGCGTGTCGATCGGCTATCGCGAGGAAACCGCGCACCTGCTGCATGCGGGCGCCGACGTGCTGCTGCACGGCAGCCGCTTCGAGCCGTTCGGACTGACCCCGGTCTATGCGATGCGCTACGGCACGGTGCCGGTCGCCTCGCGCGTCGGCGGCCTGGTCGACACGGTGCGCGATGCGGGCCATGGGTCGACACCGCAACCTGGCGCAACCGGCTTCCTGTTCGACGGCGAAACCGCCGAGGCGATGAGCGCGGCGATCGAGCGCGCGCTGCAATGGCTGCAGCGGCCGCGCGCATGGAAGGTGCTGCAGCGCGCCGGCATGCAGGCGCCGTTCTGCTGGACCCGACCGGCCGAGCAATACCTGTCGCTGTACAGCGCCCTGTCGCCCGCGCTGGCGTCCGCAATGGCGATGCAGCGGGCCGCGCAACGGCCGGCGGAAGTGGCGCAGGTCGAAGCCGCGCCCCAGCCGCAGCGCGTGCCACGCTCCACGCCGGCCATCGCCGCCGCCATGGCGGCCGAGCCGGCAACCGAACTCGCGATCCGGGCCTCGCCGTCGCGGCGGCGCAGCCGCAGCGCACGGGTCGACCGCGGCGCGGTTCCCGCGCAGGCCAGCGCGGCCACCAACAACGGCGGGTTCGGCGATGCGCTGCCGACAGCGGCAGCCTGATGCCGCAAGCCGGCGGAACGGCCAGGTGCGCGGGGCCGGCGCCATGGCCGGTTCCCCCGCGTGCTTTCAATCGATACGGAAATCATCATGAGCGTAGAGCCGAATCCCGCTGCCGCGGCGGCCGCGGCCCAGCCGCGCGGGGGCTGGGAAACGTTGGGCACCGCGCCGGCGGCCGCGCCGCTGGGCAGCGAGTCTGAAGCGGCGCCGGCACACCAGCCGCGCTTCGGACCCTTGCGACTGGCAGACGGCCGCACCTGCTTCCGGCTGTGGGCGCCGGACCTCGCCGCTCAGGGCGAGATTCCCCGGCTCGAGATCCACGACGCCGGCCCGGTGCTGATGACGCCGGCCGCCGACGGCTGGTTCGAAGCCACCGCGGCCTGTTGCGAAGGCGCGCGCTACTGGTTCCGCCTCGCCGATGGCACCATCGTGCCGGACCCGGCCTCGCGGGCCCAGGCGGGCGACGTGCACGGCGCCAGCGTGGTGGTCAATCCGGCCACCTACCAGTGGTGCCATCCCTACTGGCAGGGCCGGCCCTGGCATGAGGCCATCATTTACGAGATGCACGTCGGCCTGTGCGGCGGCTACGCCGGCGCGGCGCGCGAACTGCCGCGGCTTGCGGCACTCGGCTTTACCGCGGTCGAGCTGATGCCGCTGGCCGAGTTTCCCGGCAGCCGCAATTGGGGCTATGACGGCGTGCTGCCGTTCGCACCGGAATCGAGCTACGGCACGCCCGACCAGCTGCGCGCGCTGATCGATGCGGCGCACGGCCTGGGCATGATGGTGCTGCTCGACGTGGTCTACAACCACTTCGGCCCCGAGGGCAACTATCTGCCGCGCTACGCGAGCGCCTTCTTCCGCGAGGACGTGCGCACGCCATGGGGTCCGGCCATCGACTTCCGCCGGCAAGAGGTGCGCGACTTCTTCACCGAGAACGCCAGCTACTGGCTGCAGGACTTCCGCTTCGACGGGCTGCGGCTCGATGCCGTGCATGCCATCGCCGACGAGGGCTGGCTGGCCGAACTGGCGCCGGCGCTGCGGCAGCGCTGCGCCGGCCGCCAGATCCATCTGGTGCTGGAGAACGACCACAACGACGCCGCGCTGCTCGCCGGCGGCTACGACGCGCAGTGGAACGACGACGCGCACCACGTGCTGCACGTGCTGCTGACCGGCGAACACGACGGCTATTACGCCGACTATGGCGCGGTGGTCGCGCCCGAATTCGGCGCCGGTGCCGACGCCGCTCACCGGGCCGACTCGGGCAGCCATCCCGGCCCCGACTATGGCCGCGCCTACGACCAGGACGCGGCGCCGCGCGGCGATCATCAGCCGCTCGGTCCCACCACCCGCTATCTGGCACGCGTGCTGGCGGAGGGCTTTGCCTATCAGGGCGAGGCATCGCCGCATCGCACGCGGGAAGCGGGCGGCGACAAGCCCGTCCATCGCGGACAGCGCAGCGCGCATCTGCCGCCGACCGCCTTCATCAGCTTCCTGCAGAACCACGACCAGATCGGCAACCGCGCGTTCGGCGAGCGCATCACCGCACTGGCCCAGCCGCGCCCGCTGCGCGCCGCGATCGCACTGCAGATGCTGTGCCCGCAGATCCCGATGGTGTTCATGGGGGAGGAAGGCGGCACGCGCACGCCGTTCCTCTATTTCACCAGCCATCCGCCCGAGCTGGCCGAGGCCGTGCGCGAGGGTCGCCGCCGCGAGTTCGGCTCGATGGCCGGCTTTACCGACGGCGCGCGCGCGGACAGCATTCCGGACCCCAATGCGCCGACCACGTTCGAGGCGTCACGTCCGCAGTTCGATCCGGACGGCGAATACACGCAGTACTACCGGTCGCTGATCACGCTGCGGCGGCGCGAACTGCTGCCGCGGCTGCCCGGCACGCGCTGCGAAGGCGTCGCCGTGCTCGGCGACGCAGCGGTACGGGCCAGCTGGCGCATGGGCGACGGCGCGCTGCTGACGCTGTGGGCCAATCTGGGCGACGCCGTCGTCTCGTGCGGCGACGCGCCGCAAGGCGAGCTGCTGGCCGAGAGCGAGTCCGGCGCCGCGCGGGAGCTCAAGCACGGCACGCTGTCCGCCGGCGTCACGGTCGCCTATCTGCAATCCGGGCAGCAAACGCCGTCCGAAGACACCGCCGGCTGAACGCCGCACGCTTGCCACCATGTCGTCAGCCCCAGCCAACGCGTCTCATCCCGCCGCCGCTCACCCGGCCCCCCACGCCGGCGATCACGCCACCGACCGCGGCAACACCATCGTGCCGCGCGCCACGGCCCGCCTGCAGTTGCATGCCGGCTTCACCTTCGCCGACGCCGAGCGCCAGGTCGACTATCTCGCCTCGCTCGGCGTCAGCCACCTTTACCTGTCGCCGATCTTCGCGGCCAAGCCAGGCTCGACGCACGGCTACGACGTCATCGACTTCCAGCGCATCAACCCCGAGCTGGGCGGCGAGGCTGGCTTCCAGGCGCTGGCCGGACGCGCGCGCGCCACGGGGCTGGGCGTGATCATCGACATCGTGCCGAACCATATGGCGGCCAGCTCGACCCACAACCGCTGGTGGTCCGACGTGCTGGCGCGCGGCGCGGAGAGTCCCTACGCCGGGCACTTCGATATCGACTGGCATTCGCCCGATCCCGAGCTGCATGGCAAGGTGCTGCTGCCGATCCTGGGTCGCCCGTATTGGGAAACGCTGCAGGCGGGCGAGATTGCGGTGCGCAGCGACGGCCAGCACCATTGGCTGCAATACGGCGAACACGACGTGCCGTTGTCCGAGGAATCGATCGCGTCGCTCGATGCGGGCAGCGGCGGCGCCGGCTTCGATGCGGCGGCGCCGGGCGGGCTGGAGCGGCTGCATGCGCTGCTGGAGCAGCAGAACTATCGCCTTGCCTGGTGGCGCACCGCGGCGGACGAACTGAACTGGCGGCGCTTCTTCGAGGTCAGCGAGCTGGTGGGGGTGCGCGTCGAGCAGCCGCAGGTATTCGACGACGTGCATGCGCTGGTGCTGCGGCTTGCGCGCGATGGCCTGATCGACGGCGTGCGCGTCGATCATGTCGATGGCCTGGCCGACCCGGGCGGCTATTGCCAGCAACTGCGCGGGCATCTGAACGCCGCGATGGCGGCGCGCGGCGCGCGGCCCTGGATCGTGATCGAGAAGATCCTGGCCGAGAGCGAAACGCTGCGCACCGAATGGCAGATCGACGGCACCACCGGCTACGACTTCATGGACGAGGTCGGCGCGGTGCTGCACGACGGCGCCGGCGAAACGACGCTGACGACGCTGTGGCAGCAGGTCAGCGGCGACAGCCAGGAGTATGGCGAGCAGGTGCGCCAGGCGCGCCGCCATCTGCTGGCGCGTTTTCTCGTCACCGAATTCGAAGGCGCCTGCCGCCGCCTGCATGCCTGCGCGCGCGCCGAGCCCGCCACGCGTGACCTGACGCTGGCAAGCTGGCGCCGGGCGCTGGCCGCGCTGCTCGAGCCGCTGGAGGTCTACCGCACCTATCTGGGCGAACACGCGTGGTCGCGCGAGGATCGCCTGCGGCTGGAAACCGCCGCCGAGCTGGCCCGCCGCGCGGTGCGGCCCGACGACACCGCTACCGTCGATCGGCTGCTGGCCTGGCTGTGCGCCGGCCCGCATGCCAGCGGCGCGCTGCGCGAGGCGCGCGCCCGCGTTCAGCAGTTGATGCCGCCGCTGGCCGCCAAGGCCGCCGAAGATACGATGTTCTACCGCTACGGGCGGCTGCTGTCGCGCAACGAGGTCGGCAGCCACCCGGCCACGCTGGCGATGCCGCCCGATCGCTTCCATGCCCGCATGGCGGTGCGTGCGCAGGTCTGGCCGCATGCGATGCTGGCGACCGCCACGCACGACCACAAGCGCGGCGAGGACATGCGGATGCGGCTCGCGGTGCTGAGCGAACTCGCGCCGGAATGGCAGGCAGCGGTCGGCCAGTGGGAAGCGCGGGCGTTGCGGCTGGCAGGTTCCGCCGAGCGCGCCGCGGGTCCCGATGGCGCCGATCGGCTGATGCTGTATCAAACCCTGGTGGGCGCCTGGCCGCCCGAACTGCCCGCCGACCGCGATGCCGGCGACCGGGACGTGCAGACCCTGCTCGAGCGCGTGGGCGCGTGGCAGACCAAGGCGGTGCGCGAGGCGAAGCGGCACGGCCACTGGACCCGGCCGGACGAGGCCTACGAACAGGCCTACGCGGGGTTGCTGCAGGCGATGGCGCAAAGCGATCTGCTGGGCAGCATGGCCCGCTTCGCGCAGCGCATCGCGCCGGCCGGCGCGCTCAACAGCCTGGCGCAGACGCTGCTGCAACTGACCGCGCCCGGCGTGCCGGACCGCTATCAGGGCACCGAGGGCTGGGACTTCAGCCTGGTCGACCCAGACAACCGGCGCCCGGTCGATTACGATGCGCTGCGCGCGGCGCTGGCGTGCACGGCGGGCTGGCAGAACTGGCTGGAGCAATGGCGCGACGGCCGCATCAAGGTGCAATTGGTACGCGCGCTGCTGGCTGCGCGCCAGGAACAACCGGCACTGTTCCGCGATGGCGGCTACCGGCAACTGCACGGCGAGGGACCGGCGGCCTCGCATGTGCTGGCATTCGAGCGGCGCCACGGCGACGAGCGCGCCATCGCGGTCACCGCGCGGCTCGCCGCAAGACTGGTGCAGGATCGGCCGGCGGTGGCGCAGGCGGCATGGGGCGACACGCTGCTGTGCGTCGGCGAACCGGGCGCGAGCCGCTGGACCGATGCGCTGACTGGCCGCACGCTGTCCGCGCCGAACGGCCGACTGCGTGTTGCCGAGGTGCTGGAGCCGCTGCCGGTCGCGCTGCTGCGCCGTACGGGCTGAGGGTATCTGCCGATCGGTACCGGCTGAGCGCTACGGCCGCGACGGACTCGACTGTCCGTTCACCGCCCGCGCGGGCGCGAGGATGCCGGCCTTGACCAGCGTCTGCGCGTTCCAGGGCTTGAGCAGGAACGGCAGCCCCGACACCGACGCCAGCGCCATCATGTCGGCATCGTCGGTCATCAGGATCACCGGCAGGAACGGAAAGCTGCGCGTCAAGCGATCGCGCAGCGCCAGTCCGCCGAGCGCCGGACCCAGGCGCGCATCGGCAATCACCAGATCGAAACCGTAGCGATCGGTCGCCGCTATCGCCTCGGCCTCGTCGCGCACCAGCGTCACCCGGTGGCCGGTCGACTGCAGCGATTCGACCGCGCTCTGCACGGTGCGCGGCTGGTCGGCGACGATCAGCACCGCGCTGGCGTTCGCTCCCGTGCGCGCCCGTGCGTGGCTGTCGCGATGCTGCCAGGCCGGCAGATAGAGCCGCACGGTGGTGCCCTTGGCGACTTCGGATTCGATCACCGCCACGCCATCGACTTCACGGCAGAAGTCGTGCACCTGCGCCAGTCCCAGGCCGCTGCCCAGGCCCGCCGTCTTGGTCGTGAACAGCGGCTCGAAGACCCGCTCCACCACGTCGGGCGGCATGCCCTTGCCGTTGTCGCGCGCCGACAAGCAGACATAATTGCCGCGCATGCCGCCCGGACGGCTGCCATCGAGCGTCACGTTGGACGCCGACACCACGAATTGGCCGCCGCCGGGCATCGCATCGCGCGCGTTCGAGGCCAGGTTCATCATCGCCAGTTCCAGCTCGTTCTTGTCGGCGCAGACCGGCCAGCAGGCCGGGTCGACCTCGTAGCGCAACTGCACGCGCGGACCGAGCGCGGAGCGGATCAGCGGCGTCCAGCCCTCGGCCTCCTGCGGCAGCAGCAGCACCTCCTTGCGGTGCTGGCGCTTGCGGGCCATGCCGATCAGCTGGTTGCTCAGCGCGACCCCGCTCGCCACGCTGCGCTTGATGCCGGCCAGCGCCTTCTCGCGCGCGACATCGGGCCGCGTGATCATCAAGTCGGTGTTGAACGAGATCACCGACAGCACGTTGCGGAAGTCGTGCGCGACCGACGTGATCAGATGCCCCACCGCCTCGAGCTTGCGCGACTGGCGATAGCGCTCCTCGACCTCCTGCCGGCGCGTGACCTCCTCCTGCCAGCGCAAATACGACTGCTCTTCGCGCTTGAGCCGGCGCAGGCTCATCCAGGCCAGCGCCCACAGCGCGAAGGCGGGAATCGCCGCGACGGTCGCGCCGATATAAAGGCGGTGCCGCCACTGTGCGTGGATCACGCGCATCGGAATGCCGACCACCGCGTGCAGCAGCCCGCTGCCGATCGACCAGTGGGCGACGATGCTGTCCTCGCCCCCCGGGCCCGCCATCCGGGCGACGCTGTCGCCGGACCCTTCCGACACCCGCTGCAGCCCCTCGCGCACCGCATCGGGCACCTGTTCCGGCACGCTGTCCGGATACGCTGCCAGCACCACGCCATCGCTGCGGACCAGCGCGGCTTCGGCGCCGGGCTCCTGGCTCAGCACGTCGCGATAGAAGTCGGCGAAATACGAGGGGCGCAATGCCACCGACACCAGCCCGGCGACATTCGCATCGGCCCCGAGCCGCGGCATGCTGACGTTGATCACCCGTTCGGGTACCACCTTGTCGGTGACCACGCCGGTCACGTCGAACGGACGCAGCCCGCCGACGATGGCGCGGAAATCCTCGCGCTCGCGGATCGATACGCGCGGCACCGGATAGAAGCGGCTGCTGGCCACCAGCACGCCGTGCTCGTCGTAGACCGCCAGCGACGACGCCTGCGGCAGGCCACCGACGATATCGGCAAGGCGGGTATGGACGTCATCCTCGTGCTGCCGCAGCTGCGCGTTGCTCCAGCCCGCAGTGGCATCGCGGATGCGGCTGTTGATCTGGTGGTTGCTCTCGAAAACCTTGCTGGCATGCTCCTGAATCACGCGCGCCAGCCGCGCGGAGCGTTGCTCGGCTTCGGCGACGTCGGCACGCAGCGACAGCCAGGCCCAGGTGGCCAGCACCGCCGCGGGAAACAGGATCGCGCCGAACAGCAGCGCGACCAGGGTGCGGCGCTGCGTGGCGAAGTAGTGGCGCGTGCCGAGATAGCTGTGGGGCATGGTGGCAAGGGGCTGGACCGGGCAACCGCGATGGCGGCCACTGCACGAATGCGCAGCTTACCCCAGCAAGCATTCAGGTTAGACGCCGAGCCCCGAACGTCAAGCGCGAACGCCACCCCGACGGGCGGCGCTCGCGCGCCGCCGTCCTTCCCCTGCCATGCGAACGGCCGGCGCGCCGCTAGCCGTTGATCACCTCGCCACCGTTGATATGCAGCACCTGCCCGGTGATATAGCTGGCGGCGCGCGAGGCCAGGAAGACGAAGCCGGCGGCCACCTCGAACGGCTGGCCGGGGCGGCCCATCGGCGTCTCCTTGCCGAACTTCTCGACCTGCTCCGGCGGGAAGGTAGACGGGATCAACGGGGTCCAGATCGGCCCAGGCGCCACGCCGTTGACGCGGATGCCGCGCTTGACCACCTGCAGCGCCAGCGAGCGCGTGAACGAGACGATCGCGCCCTTGGTCGACGAATAGTCGAGCAGGTGCGCGCTGCCGCGATAGGCAGTGACCGAGGTGGTATTGACGATGGCCGAGCCCGGCTGCAGATGCGGCAGCGCGGCGCGCGTCAGGTGGAACATGGCGAAGACGTTGGTGCGGAAGGTCGCCTCGACCTGGCCCTCCTCGATCTGCTCGGGCTCCTGCTTCGGATGCTGCTCGGCCGCGTTGTTGACCAGGATGTCGAGCTTGCCGAGCTCCTTGACGGTCCGCTCGACGACCTGCTCGGCATGGGCGCTGTCGCCCAGATCGCCGTCCATCAGCAGGCAGCGGCGGCCAGCCTCCTGGACCAGGCGCGCGGTCTCCTTGGCGTCCTCGTGCTCGTTCAGGTAGGCCACCGCGACATCGGCACCCTCGCGCGCGAAGGCCACCGCGACGGCGCGGCCGATGCCGCTGTCGCCCCCGCTGATCAGTGCGACCTTGCCGGTCAGCTGACCGCTGCCGACATAGTCGTCGGCGCCGCTGTCGGGCTTCGGATGCATCTCGCTTTCCAGTCCGGGCTGCCGGTCCTGATGCTGCGGCGGGAGTTGCTCGGGTGTGGCCATGGGCTTTCTCCTGTCTGGCAAACGTTGGCGAACGCCACGCCTGTGGCGTGGCACCTGGCCGATGGGGCCGCAACTTTCATGCCGCCGCCGCCATATGCCGTCCGTGGCTGCCCGAGCCGGCGTGCTCCCCGCTGGGCCGTCCGGGCCGCCTCGTCCCGCCGATGCGTCCTTACAACCGCACCGGCAAACCTTACCGGCAAGCCGTGCCTTTCTTGCGAGTAAACCATGACCTTGCCCGGCCTAAGGTCCGGCCCGGATCTGCCGATATCGTCGGTGCGGCGGCATGCCGTCGTGCGGCCGCGATAACAACATCCACAAACGAAAGCGAATCGATTGCGAGACAGGGGGATCGAATGGGTAGCAGCACGCTGGCTTTGCGCGCCGACGCGGATCGCACCGCAACGCGGCCGGATGAACCTTTGCCGCAGGCGCAGGCCGCCGGCACGCTGCTGGACGCGGTCCACCGGCGCGCCGACCGCCTGCTGGTCGGCGCGGTCTGGCTGCTATGGGCCGCCTCGCTGCTGGCCGGCTGGCGCTACGGCACGATCGGCCCGAGCCTGGCGGTCGGACTGCCGCTGTCGGTGGCGGCCAGCCTGTGGGCTGCGGCGCTGCCGGGCCGGCTCGGCACGCGATTGGCGACCGCCGCGATCTCGATGGCGATGGTCGGGCTGCTGATCCACCAGGCGCGCGGACAGGCCGAGTACCACTTCGCGGTGTTCGTGCTGCTGTCGGTACTGCTGGCCTATCGCGACTTCCGGCCGATCCTGCTGGCCGCGGCGCTGATCGCCGTGCACCACCTGAGCTTCAACTACTTCCAGACCTGGGGCTGGGGGGTGATCTGCTTCACCGAGCCAGGCCTGGGCATCGTGCTGCTGCATGCGGCCTTCGTCGTGGTGCAGACCGCGGTGCTGGTGGTGCTGGCCCATCGGATGGAGGCCGACGCCCGCTCCGCCGGCGAACTGGCGGCGCTGGCCGCGCGCATCGGCCGCGATCCCGGCTATCTGACGCTGACGCCGGCGCGCGCCGGCGAGCCGCGGCCGGTCAGCGCGCTGGCGCGCTCGTTCCAGGCCACGCTGGACGCGGTGCGCGGCACGCTGGTGCAGGTGCGTGACAGCGCGGCGGAGGCGGCGGCAGCCTGCGGCGACATCCTGCAGCGCAATACGGTGCTGGCCGAGCGCACGCACAGCCAGCAGCGCGCGCTGGACGAAATCGTCACGGCGATGAGCGAGCTGCGCCGCGGCGCCCATGAGAACGCCGACCATGCGCAGGCGGCCCACACGCTGGCGGGCACCTCGCGCGCAGTGGCGGCACAGGGCGGCGAGGTGATCGGCTCGGTCATCCGCACCATGGGCGAGATCCATGCGGCCAGCGAACGGATCGCCGACATCATCGGCGTGATCGACGGCATCGCGTTCCAGACCAATATCCTCGCGCTGAACGCCTCGGTCGAGGCCGCGCGCGCGGGCGAGCAGGGCCGCGGCTTCGCGGTGGTGGCCGGCGAGGTGCGCACGCTGGCCCAGCGCAGCGCCGCGGCTGCCAAGGAGATCCGCGCGCTGATCGGCGAATCGGTCGACCGCGCACGCGCAGGTTCCGAGCTGGTCGGTACCGCGGGCAGCACGATGGGCGAGCTCGAGGCGAGCGTCGCGCAGCTCGCCGCCATCGTCGACCGGATGGCGCTCGCCATCGCTGGGCAGCGCGCCGGCATCGATCAGGTGGATGGAAATATCGCCGGCATCGACGCGGCCTCGCGTCAGAACGTCGACCATGTCGACCAGACCGCGGAAGAGGTGGCGCGCCAGCAGCAACAACTGGCGCGGCTGACCGGCGCGGTGGGACAGTTCAGGCTCGGCTAGCCGGCAGCCCGATGGCCGGCCAGTCGATGCACCGCCCGGCCGGCGTGCGCGCTCAGCGCAGGCCCGGCAGCGTCGTCAGGTACTCGCTGATGCCGGTCATCATGATCTGCACACCGATGCACAGCAGCAGGAAGGCCGACAGGCGCGTGACGACGTTGGTGCCTTCCGGCCCCAGCACGCGAGCGAGCAGTTCCGCGCGGCTGTAGACCACATAGACGACGATGGCCACGGCCACGCTGACCGTCACTGACACCACCGCCGACTCGATCGCATCGCGCCATTCGCGGCTTCGGCTGGCGTTCAGCGCGATCGCGGTCGCGATCGAACCGGGGCCGGTGGTCAGCGGAATCGTCAGCGGGAAAAACGCCATCTGCGTGACATCGCCGGTCGAGACCGACTCGATGCGCTTCTCGGCGGGCTGCGTCGGCGCGTTCAGCATGGTCCAGCCGCTGAACGCCACCACGAAGCCGCCGGCCAGGCGCAGCGCCTGCAGCGAGATGCCGAAGAAGCCGAGGATGGCGGTGCCGAGGAAGAAGGTCACCAGCAGCACGATCAGCGAATTGATCGCGACCTGGCGACTCAGCTTGCGGCGCTCTTCGACGGTCAGGAAGCGCGTCCGGTCGAACAGCACGAAGGCCATGCCGAACGGGTTGATGATACTGAGCAGCGCGGAGAACGCGAGCAGGAACTCCGCCACCAGATTGCTCAAGCTCAGGATGCCCATTGTGCGCGCCTATCCTCACCAAATCGCGCAAGCATAGCGCATGGGGCACTGCGGCGACTACTGCGATCAGCCGGGTGCATTGGGGCTCGCTGCGCCATTGGTGGCCGGCGGTGCCGGTGTTTGGGCCGGTGCCGGGGCCGGGGCCGGTGCGGATGGCGGTACCGACGGTACGGCGGGCGGCGCGGCCTGCGGCAGCGGCGCAGTTGACGGCGCAGTTGACGGCGCAGTTGACGGCGCGGGTGCGGCCGGCGTGGGCGACGTTGCCGATGGCGGCGCACCGGCCGACCCGTTCACCGCCCCGTTCGCCGCCCCCTGCGCGGCACCATTGCCTTGCACCGCTGGCGGCGAAACCGCTGGCGGCACGGTATTGACGCTGCCCGTGCCGGTACCGCTCCCCGGATAGGCCCCCGCATTCGGCCCCGCATTCGGCCCCACATACGGACCGCTGGCGCCGTTCGCCGCCCCGGGCGCCGGCACTGGTTCCCCGAACGGCGCCGATGCCTGCGGATCGGTCGGCAGCGGTACCGGCCCGGCTTCGTCGAGGACCTCGGGCCCGGAGGCCATGCCGCTGTCCACGGCCGGCTCCTGCCGCCCGGCCGGCGCCGGCGCAACGTGGACCTCGGCTGCCGCCTCGGGCTCGGACGCGGGACCGAAGGTGCGCGCCCACCAGCCTTCCACCGACTTCAACCACGGGTCGAGCATGCCGGGCTGTTGCTGGTTCTCGAAGCGCACGCGCTGATCGATGGCGCGCGTCTGCAAGGCGCGGCGGAACACGTCGCCGACGATCGGCAGCGCGCTGTGCGCGCCCTGGCCCCAATAGTCGCTGCGCAGCGTCACCCGCGCGTCGTTGAAGCCGACCCAGGCACCAGCCACCAGTTGCGGATGCATCAGGATGAACCAGCCGTCGGCGTTGTCCTGCGTGGTGCCGGTCTTGCCGGCGACATCGGCATGGATGCCATAGCGGCTGCGGATACTCGCCCCGGTGCCTCGGTCGACCACATCGCGCATCACGTCGAGCAGCGTGTAGGTGACCGCGGGCGGCAACACACGCTCCGGCGACGCCGGCCGGAAGGACTCCAGCACATGGCCGTCGCGGTCCTCGATGCGAGTCACCATGGTCGGCTGCAGATAGGCGCCGCCGTTGGCGATGGTGCCGTAGGCCGCGACCATTTCCTTCAGCGTCACCGGACTGGTGCCCAGCGCCAGCGACGGTACCGTATCGAGCCGGCTCTGCCGCACGCCCATGGCCCGCGCCAGGTTTGCCACGCGCACGGGCCCGACCTGCTGCATCAGCTGCGCGGTGATGGTGTTCTTCGAATAGACCAGTCCGTCGCGCAGCGTCAGATCGCGTCCGCTCGGCGGGCCGCCATCGGTCGGTCGCCAGACCTCGCCGCCGGCCAGCCGGATCTCGACCGCCTCGTCGCGCAGCGTCGTGTCCGGACCGATGCCCTGGGCGAAAGCCGCGCCGTAGACGAAGGGCTTGAAGGTCGAGCCCGGCTGGCGGCGCGCCTGTTGCACGTGATCGAAGGCATCGTCGGCGAAGTCGCGGCTGCCCACCCACGCGCGGATCTCGCCGCTGCGCGGATCGAGCGCGAGAAAGCCCGCCTGGATGCGCGTCTTCTGCTCGTGCAGCGCGCGCATCGCGTCGCCGTCCTTGCGCAGCTGCGCCAGCGCATCCGCATCGGTCATGCCCGCCTCGCGCGCGGCCCGGTACTGGGCGGTCTCGCGCATGAAGGCCTCGACCAGCGCCCGATTCGCGCTCCAGCCGCCGCGCGGGGACCAAGCGGCATCGGCGATGCCCTGCAGCCGCGCTCCCTGGCGCGCCACCGCCTGGTTGGCCATCGCCTGCAGCCGCGAATCGATGGTGGTATGGACCACCAGGCCGTCGGTGTAGATGTTGTAGTCGTTGCGGTCGGCCCAGTCGATCAGCCACTTGCGCAGCTGCTGCGCGAAATGCGGGGCCGGCCCCTCCTCCGGCGACTGCCGCTCGAAGTCGACCCGCAGCGGGCGCTTCTTCAGCGCCTCGAATTGCCCGGGCTTGAGCTTGCCGCGCTTGACCATCTGCGCCAGCACGGTATTGCGACGCTCGACCGCGCGCTCGGGGTTGAGCACCGGGTTGTAGTAGCTGGTGCCCTTGAGCATGCCGACCAGCGTGGCGCTCTCGAGCACGTCCAGCCGGTCGGCCGGCTTGTCGAAATAGGTGCGCGCCGCCATCTCGATGCCGGTCGCGTTGTACAGGAACGGCACCGTATTCAGATAGGTCTCGAGAATCTCGTCCTTCGAATACAGCGCCTCGATCTTCAGCGCGGTGATCGCTTCCTTGATCTTGCGCGTCACGCTGGCGGCGCGGCCGATCTCCTCCGGATACAGATTGCGCGCCAGCTGCTGGGTCAGCGTGGAGCCGCCCTGCCGGTCGCCGGACAGCGTGTACCAGGCCGCCGCCGCGGTGCGCCGCCAGTCCAGGCCGAAATGCTCATAGAAGCGGTGGTCCTCGGTGGAGATCAATGCCGCCACCACGTTGGGCGAGATCTTGTCCAGCGGCACCCAGTCGCGGTTGGCGCGCTTAAACTCGGCCAGCACCTTGCCGTCGGCCGACAGCACCTGGGCCGGCCGCTCGGACTTGGCCTTGCGGATATCGCTGATGCCGGGCGTGAACGGCACCAGCGCCAGCGTATAGGCAAGAAACAGGACGGGCACCGCGGCCACGCCCCAGGCGATCTGGCGGCCGGTCGGCCGGCGCAGCCGGGCACGCCAGTCCGCGAGGGTGCTGCGCAGACGGTCGCGCATCATGGCGCGCGCTCGCCGGCGTGGCCGGCGCTGAGTAGGAAAAGACGCTTCACACGGAGCACTGCGAATTCGGGAAGCGTGCATCGTACCAAAACGGCCGGTGACCTCCGCCGATGCCCGGCGCGGGCCCGTCCCTGGACCCTGCCCCGGCGCCTCGCCGGCAAAGCGCTTATGATCGCGTCTGCCCGCCGCGGCCGATCGCGCGATGCGCCCTCCGGCGCCACCCTGGGTGCCGACTTGCGGCGCCATCGCGACCCACGCGCGGCGGCGATTGTCCCGTCCCGCCAAGACCAAGGAACCATGCCCGATCTCTCCGCGTACCCGATCACCCGCAAATGGCCTGCCCGACATCCCGACCGGCTCCAGCTCTACTCGCTGCCGACGCCCAACGGCGTCAAGGCGTCGATCATGCTGGAAGAAATCGGGCTTCCCTATGAGCCGCACCTGGTCCGCTTCGATGCCGACGAGCAGCTCTCGCCCGAATTCCTGTCGCTCAATCCGAACAACAAGATCCCGGCAATCCTCGATCCTGACGGCCCGGGCGGCAAGCCGCTGGCCCTGTTCGAATCCGGCGCGATCCTGCTGTACCTGGCCGAGAAGACCGGCAAGCTGCTCCCTACCGATCCGGCGGCGCGCTATCAGACCATCCAGTGGGTGATGTTCCAGATGGGCGGCGTCGGCCCGATGTTCGGCCAGCTCGGCTTCTTCCACAAGTTCGCCGGCCGGCAGTACGAGGACAAGCGCCCGCGCGACCGCTATGTCGCCGAATCGCGGCGGCTGCTCGGCGTGCTGGAGAAACATCTGGCCGGGCGCGACTGGATCATGGGCGACCAGTACACCATCGCCGATGTCGCGACCTTCCCGTGGATCCGCAACCTGATCGGCTTCTACGAGGCCGGCGAGCTGGTCGGCTTCGACGATTTTCCGCAGGTGCAGCGCGTGCTCGATGCCTTTGTCGCGCGGCCGGCGGTGATCCGGGGGCTGGAGATTCCGAAGCGCGGCTGAGCCGCCAGGCGCGCCTGCTGTCGTCCATGCGCATGCGGGGACCCGGTGGCGTTGGCCCACGCGCCCGAACCAGCCGCCGGGTCCCCGCGTGCGCGGGGACGACGGGAATACTGGCCACCTCGCCCGGCATTTCGCAACGCGAAACGTCGGGCGGCTTTTCTTTTACTTTTTGTCTCCCGTCTTTAGACTTCGTGCACGGTCGTTCGTTTTCGTGACGAAGCGATGTGGCAGTGCGGCATGAAGGCGAAGGCCTCCCCCGTATCCAAAACGAGATAAGCAGGAGACAACCATGCAGCTCACCACGCGCGCCGCCCTGGCGCTGGCGTTAGCCGCCGCATGGCCGCTCGCTGCCTGCGGCGGCGACGACGACGATCCGCCGCGCCAGCCGGAAGAGACCCGCGCCCAGGACAGCCGCACGTTCGCCGTCAACGAAGCCGCCCTCGCCTTTGCCGCGCTGCCCGACGCCCCGGAGACCGACCGCTGGACCGGCACGCTGCAGGGCTCCGGCTATCGCATCGAGGTCCCGAAGCAGTGGAACGGCAAGCTCGTGATGTACGCGCACGGCTATGCCGGCACCGGCGCGGCGCTGGGCGTCACCACGCCGGGCATCCGCCGCCATCTGATCGAGGCAGGCTACGCGTGGGCGGCCTCGAGCTACAGCAAGAACTACTACGACGTGCGCGCCGGCGTCGAAGACACCAACGCGCTGGCGCTGGCCTTCGTGCCGATCGCCGCGCAAAACCGGCGTCCGCTTGCGCCGCCGAGCCGCGTCTATATCGTCGGCCATTCGATGGGCGGCCATATCGCCGCCGCGGCGGTCGACCAGGAGACGCTGGATACCGCCAACAACAAGGTCCGCTATCACGGCGCGGTGCCGATGTGCGGCGTGCTGGGCGACGCCGAGCTGTTCGACTACTTCGCGGCTTACCAGTTGGCGGCCCAGCAGGTGGCGGGCCGCCCGGCCACGGCCTGGCCGGTGAGCAATTGGGCCGAGATCGCGCCGGCGGTGCGCGAGGCGCTGTTCACCACGTTTCCGAGCGTGACCACCGCGCAGGGCGACAAGGTCAAGGCGATCGTGCAGAACCTGACTGGCGGCGCGCGGCCCATGTTCGATCAGGGCTTCGCCGGCCCGGTGCAGAACACGGTGTGGGGTACCTTCGGCGGCGACGGCACCATCAACGGCATCCTGAACCGGAACGGCGTATCGACCACCAGCATCGTCTATCAGCTCGACGGCGATCCGGCAATGTCGGCGGAGGAAACCACGCTGAACGAGACCATCCTGCGGGCCAAGGCCGATCCCGAGGCCAACCGCCTTCGGCGCGACGGCCTGCGCTGGATCCCGAAGACCAATGCGCGCATCAATGTGCCGGTGGTCACGCTGCATACGCTCGGCGACATGTACGTGCCGTTCAGCATGCAGCAGATCTACAAGCGGCGGGCCGATGCGCAGGGCACCGCGCAGTGGCTGGTGCAGCGCGCGATCCGTGGCGTCAGCCATTGCGATTTCACGGTGGCCGAGCAGAAGGCGGCGTTCGATGCGATGGCGCAGTGGGAACAGGGCGGGCCGAGACCCGCGGGCGACGACGTGCTCGACGCGGCCACCGTGGCGCGCCCCGATTACGGCTGCAGGTTCACCGACAACACGGTGACGGCGGACGATTCGCCCGCGGTCGCGCAAGGGCGGCCGCGGATCGCCGCGGCGTTGCCGTGTCCGGCGTCGTAAGGCGAGCGATGTCGCGCTGATTGGCGCTTCTCCCTCTCCCCCAGCCCCTCTCCCGCACGCGGGAGAGGGGAGAAAAGCAGGCCGCGAAGGCACTGGCAAATCGCGATCCGGCTCCCCTCTCCCGCTCGCGGGCCAGGGGGTCGGGGAAGAGGCCAAACAACGTTCGCGGACCGCAGCCTCATGCCCGTCGCTTGACTGGCCGTACCAGCTCCAGCGATACGCGTGCGAAGTCCGGATGCCCGGCGAGCGTCTCCACCAGAAAATCCGCCAGCAGCCGGTTGCGGCGCGGCACATGCGCGCGTGCCGGCATGTACAGGAACACCCCGTAGCGCTCGGTCGCATGCTGGGGCAGCACCGGCACCAGCCGCCCGGCCCGCAGGTGCTGCGCCACCGCGTACTGGAAGAACTGCCCGATCGCCGCGCCGCTGGCCACCGTCTCAACTTCGGCATCGACATCGTTGGTGGCGACGAACGGCGCAAAGGTGCGCGTCTCGATCGCGCCGTCGACGAGGAATTCCCACGGAAACACCTTGCCCGTGCGCGGATGCAGGAAGCTGGTGCAACGGTGCCGCTCCAGCTCGGCGATGCTTCGCGGCACGCCGTGCCGCTCCAGATAGGCCGGCGCTGCGCAGACGATCAGCTGCAGCGGCGCGATACGGCGCGCCACCAGCGAACTGTCGGGCAGGCTGCCGGTACGCAGGCCGATATCGATGCCCTGCTCGATCACGTCGGTCAGCCGATCGCCAACCAGCAGCTCGACCGCGACGTCGGGATACGCCTGCACGAATTCGGCGATGGCCGGCGCGACATAGCGGTGCGCGAGCGAATACGGCGCCGCGACCCGCACCACGCCGGCCACCTGCTCGCGGTCGCCATCGATATGGCGCAGCGCCACCTCCAGCGATTCGACCGGCCGCTGGCACTGCGCCAGCAACTGCTCGCCCTCGCGGGTCAGCCCGACCTTCTGGGTGGTACGGTGCAGCAGCCGCACGCCGAGCAGGCGTTCGAGCAGCATGACCTGCTTGCTCGCCGCCTGTGGCGTCATGCCTAGCTCGCGAGCGCCCTGGCTGAAGCTGCGGGCGCGGGCCACGCGTACGAATACCGTCAGCGCTCGCAAGCGGTCCATCGCGCCATCCTGTCGGTGGGATTCGGAAGTGGGGAAGGTGGGGTTGCCCGCCGGCCGCGGCATGCGGCGATCGCCCCGGCGCGCCCCTGGCTTGCAGTATCGCGGCAGTGCGCTGACAAGCCGCTGACCCGAAACTGTCACCACGCTGACAGCGTCGTGACGATGCACTGACGGCGTCGCCGCCAAAGTCAGTCCCCGCCTCGTTCCTCGCCATTCGGTTGAAGAGGTTTCAACCGCGCCGAGGCTACCGCCCGAGCAAACGAATGCGCAAACTGCGCCCCATCGTGCTGCTGCCGCCTCGTCCGATCCATGGCAGCACCGCGCCCCGCCACCTCCACTCGGGAGCATTCCATGGGCAATCGCCACGACGACACAGGCACGCCACGGCTGAGCCGGCGCGCGTTTCTCGGTACCACGGTGGCCGCCGGCGGCATCTCGGTGCTGCCCGCCGCTTCGGCCATCGCGCAAACACCGGGCGCTGCGGGCAGCGAGCCCATGCCGGCAGCCGCCAGCGCGCCGAACGCACCACACCCGCCGGTCACGCTGACCGTCAACGGCAAACGCCATCGGCTCGCGCTCGATGTCCGCACCTCGCTGCTCGACGCACTGCGCGAGACGCTGCACCTGACCGGTACCAAGAAGGGCTGCGACCACGGGCAATGCGGTGCATGCACGGTGCTGCTGAACGGCCGACGCATCAACTCGTGCCTGACGCTGGCGGTGATGCACCAGCAGGACGAGATCACCACGATCGAGGGGCTGGAGCGCGACGGGCAGCTGCATCCGGTGCAGGCCGCCTTCATCGCGCACGACGGCTTCCAGTGCGGCTTTTGCACGCCCGGGCAGATCTGCTCCGCGGTGGGCATGCTGCGCGAGGTGGCCGACGGCGTGCCCAGCCATGCCAGCGCCGACCTGAGCGGCACCCGCACGGTGTCGCTGCAGGACTTGAGTGAGGCCGAGGTGCGCGAGCGCATGAGCGGCAACCTGTGCCGCTGCAGCGCCTATCCGAATATCGTCGCCGCGATCCGCAGCGCGGCCGGGAGCCAGCGATGATCCCCTTCACCTACGAGCGCCCGACTGCGTTCAGGGACGCCACCGCGTCCGCGGCCCAGCCCGAGGCGCGCTTCATCGCGGGCGGCACCAATCTGCTGGACCTGATGAAGCTGCAGATCGAGCGGCCCACGCGGCTGGTCGACGTCAACGCGCTGCCGCTGCAAGGCATCGAAGCGGGCGCCGACGGCACGCTGCGCATCGGCGCGACCGTGCGCAACAGCGACCTGGCGGCCCATCCGCTGGTGCGCGAGCGCTATCCGCTGCTGACGCGCGCGCTGCTGTCCGGCGCATCCGCGCAGATCCGCAACAAGGCCACCACTGCCGGCAATCTGCTGCAGCGTACGCGCTGCCCCTACTTCTACGACACGGCGATGCCGTGCAATAAGCGGGCGCCCGGTTCTGGCTGCGCGGCACTGCGCGGCGCCAACCGCATGCATGCGGTGGTTGGCCACAGCGAAGCCTGCATCGCGGTGCATCCGTCCGACATGGCGGTCGCGCTGAGCGCGCTCGACGCGCGGATCGAAACCGTGCAGGCCGATGGGCGCCTGCGCGTGATCCCGATCCGGCAGTTCTACCGCGCGCCCGGACAGACCCCGCATCTGGAAACCCTTCTGGCCCCGGGCGAGCTGATCGGCGCGGTGGTGCTGCCGCCGGCCCCGCCCGGCGTGCAGTCGTATCGCAAGGTGCGCGACCGCGCCTCGTTCGCGTTCGCGCTGGTATCGGTCGCGCTGATCGCGCAGGTGGAAGACGGCCGCATGCAGAACGTGCGCGCGGCCTTCGGCGGCATCGCACACCAGCCTTGGCGCGTGCCCGAGGCGGAGGCCATGCTGACCGGCAAGGCGCCGTCGGCGCAGCTGTTCGCCCGGGCCGCCGACGCGGCGCTGGCCGGTGCGCGCGGCTTCGGCGGCAACGACTTCAAGATTCCGCTGGCCAGGCAGGTACTGCAGGCCAGCCTGACGCAGGCATCGCAAGGCGACGGAGCCCACCATGGATGAACTTCAGCAGCGCCAGCGCACCGGTCAGCCATGGATCGGCGCGCCGGTCGATCGGGTCGAGGGGCGCCTCAAGGTTACGGGCCGCGCGGTCTACGCGTGCGATCACGTGCCGAACGGCGCGCTCGCCTACGGCTATCTGGTCGAAAGCACGATCGCGCGCGGCCGCATCGCCGCGATCGATACCGAGGCCGCCGCGCAGATGCCCGGCGTGATCCTGATCGTCACCCATCGCAACGCGCCGGCGCAATCGCCCTACGGCCCGCCCAAGGTGGCGCGGCGCTTCGAACGGCCCAAGCCGATGCTCGACAGCGACCGCGTGCGCCACTACGGCCAGCCGGTCGCGCTGGTGATCGCCGAATCGTTCGAGGCCGCGCGCGACGCGGCGGCGCGCGTACGGGTCAGGTACACGCCGGAATGGGGTGCGAAGTTCGACATGACCGCCGAGCTGCGCAACGCCTACGTGCCCGACGGCATCAACGCGGGCATGCCGCACGACACCGCGGTGGGCGACTTCGATGCGGCGTTTGCCGCCGCGCCGGTGCGGATCGACGCCACCTACACCACCCCGTACGAACACGTGAATCCGATGGAGCCGCACGGCACCGTCGCGCAGTGGTCCGGCGACCGGCTGCTGATCCACACGTCGACGCAAATGGTCGATACCTGCCGGATCGCGGTGTCGCGCACGCTGAATCTGCCGGCCGAGAACGTGCGCGTGGTCTGCAAGCATGTCGGCGGTGGCTTCGGCTCCAAGGTGCCCACCCATGCCGACGCGATCCTGGCGGCGATCGGCGCGCGGATGACGGGCCGGCCGGTCAAGGTCACGCTGACGCGGCAGCAGATGTTCGCCAACACCAACCATCGCACCGAGACGCGCCAGCGCATCCGCGTGGCCGCCGGCCGCGACGGCCGCATGACCGCGCTGGCGCACGACGTCATCGAGCAGACGGCGATGTACGACGAATTCGCCGAGCAGACCGCGGCCTTCACGCGTTCGCTGTATGCCGCGCCGAACCGGCGCACCAGCCATCGGCTGGTCCGGCTCGATCTGCCGCCCTCCGACATCATGCGCGCGCCGGGCGAGGCGCCGGGCGCGCTGGCGCTGGAGTGCGCGGTCGACGAACTGGCGCATGCGCTGCGGATGGACCCGATCGAATTGCGCATCCGCAACGAGCCGCGCGTCGACCCCGAGCGCAACGTTCCTTTCTCCACGCGCGGGCTGGTCGCCTGCATGCGCGAGGGCGCCGAGCGCTTCGGCTGGTCGCGCCGGCCCTCGGCGCCGGGCAATATGCGCGAGGGACGCTGGCTGATCGGCTACGGCATGTCGGCGGCGATCCGGCCGAACTACCTGCAGGCGTCCAAGGCCGAGGTCACGCTGTATCGCGATGCCACCGCGCGCGTGCGGCTGTCGATGACCGATATCGGCACCGGCACCTATACGATCCTGACGCAGATCGCGGCGCAATCGCTGGGGCTGCCGCTGCAGGCGGTGCAGGTCGAGATGGGCGACAGCGACTTCCCGCCGACGCCCGGCTCCGGCGGCTCCTGGGGCGCGGCCAGCACCGGCTCGGCGGTGTTCAATACCTGCGCGGCGCTGTGCCGCAAGCTGGCGGAAGTTGCTGCGGCCGACCGCGCCTCGCCCTTGTTCGGCAGCGACCCGGCGCAGGCGAGGCTCGCGGACGGTCATCTTCACGCCGGTGGCAAATCCGAACCGTTGCGCGCGCTGCTCGCGCGCGCCATGCCCGACGGGCTCAGCGTGACCGGAGAGGTGCAGCGCGGCCCGGAATACCAGACCTACTCGCAGCACGCCTACGGCGCGCATTTCGCGGAGGTCGGCGTCGACATGGACACCGGCGAGATCCGGCTGAGGCGCATGCTGGGGGTGTTCGCCGCCGGCCGCATCCTGAACCCGAAGACAGCGCGCTCGCAGATGATCGGCGGCATGATCTGGGGCGTGGGCGCGGCGCTGATGGAAGAGACCATGGTGGACCCGCGCTACGGCGCCTTCGTCAATCGCGACCTGGCCGGCTACCACGTGCCCGCGCATGCGGACATCCCGGCGATCGAAGCGGTCTTCCTCGACGAATACGACGACAAGGCCAATCCGCTCGGGGCCAAGGGGGTCGGCGAGCTCGGCATCTGCGGGGCGGGGGCGTCGCTGGCCAACGCCGTGTTCAACGCGACCGGCATCCGGCTGCGCAGCTATCCGCTGACGCTGGACAAGGTGCTGGATGGCATGCGGGCTTGACGCAGCGCACGGCTGGCATGGCGGCGCTTCGCATCGGCGACGTTAGAATGCATCGGCTGCCGCGCCGGCAAGCCCTACCGCAAGCCGAATCGCAAGCCGAATCGCAAGCCGAATCGCAAGCCAATCGCCCAAGCGACCGTCATGCCTGTCCATGCCATCGATACCGCCGGTTCATGGGTGCCGCCCCCCGACTCTCCCCAGGCGCGTGCCCTGGCCCATGTCGCCGCGCACAGCCGCGGAGATCCGATCGACCCTGCGCTGCGCGTCACGCTCAATTTCCATCCGGACCGCCTGCATCGCGGCGTACCCTTCCTGCAGGCGCTCGCGCGCGATGGCGTCTATCGCTCGCAGTTCGAGACCGGTACCAGCAATGGCGGCCTGACCGCGCATCCGGGCGGCGACCGCTGGCAGTGGGAGAGCCGGCTGTTCGGCGGCGCCTACGATGAGGCGGCGCCGGCCGAGCGCCCGAAGTACGGGGCGCTGAATTTCCGCGGCCGTGCCACCGGCGGATCGCCGCGCTTCGGCTCCGCGCACCTTCGCTTGCGCCGGGCCGTGCTGGCGCGCACGACCTTCTGCTATCCCGACAGCGTCTACGAGCCCACCGCCTTCGGCGTGGCCGGGCGCATGGGGCTGATCGCGCTGGCCGCCACGCCGCAGCCCGACCCGCTCGACGACTATATCGAGGCGCAGGTGCACGGGCCGCTCGAGCTGGCGCGCGATGTCGAGGCGCTGGTGCTCGATCCCTGCTATCGCGGCACGGAGATCGAAGCGATGGCGCGTACGCTGCCTTGCGCGCTGGAATGGCATGCGGGCTTCAGGTTGTCGGTGGACGAGCTGCGCCGCCACCCCGACTATCGCGGCGCGCGCTACGTCGAATTGGGTTGCGCGCTGGCGCCCGACGGCTGGCTGACGCCGGCGACGATCGGTGCGGCCGCCCGCCGCGCCGAGCACGATTCGCAGGACCTGAAGAAGGTGTGGCACTGCCTGGCGCGCTTTGGCGCGATGGACCGCGACATCGACGACCACGCGGCCAGTCGGTGAGTCGCGGCACCGCCGCCGAGCTTACGGGCCCTGGTGCCGCCCCTGCCCCTGCGGCCGCTCTCGGAGCTCCTGCGGCTCGACGTAGCGGCCCGGCTTCACCGCCACCGTGCGCTCTGCCGGCTGCTGCCCGCGCAGCGAACCGTAGCGATGCGCGTACAGCCAGGTGAACTCCGCCCCGAGCAGGAAGATCTGCGCGGAGTAGTAGACCCACACCAGCAGCACCACCAGCGAACCCGCGGCGCCGTAGCCCGAGGCCACGCCGGTCTTGCCGATATACAGCCCGATCAGGAACTTGCCGAATGTAAACAGCAGCGCGGTCACCAGCGCGCCCAGCCAGACGTCGGGCCAGCGCACGCGGGCGCGCGGCATGATCTTGTAGATCATCGCGAATCCCGTGGTGATCACCGCCAGGCTGAAGACGAAATCGACGATATGGGCCAACGCCTCCTCTTCGCCGAACAGCGGCGCCCATCCGCGCGACAGCGCCGCCAGCGCGGCGCTGGCCAGCAGCGACACGATCAGCAGGAAACCGATGCCAAGGATCATGCCGAACGACAGCACGCGCGCGCGCAGCAGGCCCCACAACCCCGAGGTCTTATGCCGTTCCGGCACGCGCCAGATGCGATCGAGCGCGCTCTGCAGCTCGGCGAACACCGTGGTCGCGCCGATCAGCAGCGTGACCAGGCCGGCCAGCGTCGTCAGTGTGCTGGTGGCCGGTTCGCTGACCGCCGCCAGCATGTCCTCGATGGCCTTCGCGCCCTCGGCGCCGATAAACCCTTGCAGCTCGGTGACGATGGCCCCGCGTGCGGCGTCGGCGCCGAACACCACCCCCGCCACCGAAATGACGATCAGCAGCAATGGCGCCACCGAGAACACCGTGTAATAGGCGATCGCCGCGCCCATGCTGGGCGCGTAATCGTCGATCCAGGCGCTGACCGTGTCCTTCAGCAGCCCGTAGAGATTGCGGACCGCTTCCATCGCGCGGCGCGGCATGGCGGCCTCGCGTGCTCAGCTGGCGGCTTGGCCGCCGGTCCGGTCGGCGGCGAATTTCGCGGCAAACAGCCGCTCGGTCAGTTCGCGCTCAGGCAGATGCACCAGGTCCTTGTCGATTTCCTCGGTCACCACGTTGGCGACCTGCGCGGGCAGGTGCTTGCGCAGCAGGCCCAGGAAGCGCGGCGCAGCCGCGATGCGCAGCTCGTCGTAGCGCTGCTTCTGCAGCGCCTCGGCCAGATGCTCGGCGACGCGCCGGGCAAACCCCTCGGCTTCGAGATGCAGTTCGTCCTCACCCGCCGACGACGTGACGCTCGACGGCGCACGCTGGCGGCCGGTGCCGCCGCCCACGGCGGGACCCGCACCGGGACCTGCGCCGGCGCCCGCCCGGCGTCCGTATGCGTCGCGACGCAGGTCGGCGGCGTCGGCATGCGCGCCGGCGTCGGTCAGTTCATCGATGCAGGCCAGTTCCTGGCCGGGCTTGTGCCCTTCGAGAATGCGGGCGATGGCCTCGTCGGCCACCAGGACCCAGGTGGTTTTCATCGGATGCTCCTCTGCTTGCTCAGCGGGTGACGCCTGACGTACCGGCACGGATGTCATTCATCGCGCCACGAACCTGCGTCAATGCGCCGCTGCAATTCATCGCTACTGGCTGGTCGCGTCCTCGTCCCCGTGCTCGTCGCCTGCGACGGCGATCTTCACGGGGCCCTGCTGGCCCTTGTTCTCCTTATCGTCGTCCTGGCCGCCCGCGTCCTGCTGGAGGACCTTGCGCTCCTGGACGTTCTGCGCGCCGCCAGCCGTCATGCCGTCGCCCAGCGTATTGCCGCTGCCGGAGGTGCCGCCCGCGGCGCGCTCCTCGGCCTGCACGGTCTCATCGGTATTGGCGGCCTCGGGATCGGGGCGCTGCGCCGGATCGGTGGCCGGGTCTTGCGGGTTCCCGCTGCCGCCCTTTCCACCCTGCCCACCCTGCGGTTGCTGTGCCATGGTGTCCTCCATTCGTCACGATGCCTGCAGGCAAGCTGCAAGAAGCCTGCCATTGGGGCCGGCGCATGCGCAGCAGGGGCCGCAAACCGCGTGAAGACGCGCCTGCGGCCGGAAGGGGGCGTGCGCGCCCGGATCGCGATTGCGCGCGCCGGCCGGGCCAGTGAGTAACAAATACGCGGGCGGTAAGGTTCTTTACGCGGTCTTTGCCGACACTTCGCCGGCCTGCGCGCCGTGCTTTGCGCCGAACCAGCGGTGCACCGCGACATAGAACAGCGGCACCCAGAAGATTGCCAGCACCGTCGCGGTGATCATGCCGCCGATCACGCCGGTGCCGATGGCATGCTGACTGCCCGAGCCGGCGCCGACCGACGTGGCCAGCGGCACCACGCCCAGCACGAAGGCCAGCGAGGTCATCACGATGGGCCGCAGCCGCATCCGGCTGGCCTCGATCGCGGCCTCGACGATGCCCTTGCCCTGATCGTGCAGCGCCTTGGCGAACTCGACGATCAGGATGGCGTTCTTGGCCGACAGCCCCATCGTCGTCAGCAGACCGACCTGGAAGAACACATCGTTGGGCAGGCCGCGCAACAGCGTCGCCGCCAGCGCGCCGACGATGCCCAGCGGCACGACCAGCATCACCGAGAACGGGATGGTCCAGCTCTCGTACAGCGCGGCCAGGCACAGGAACACCACCAGCAGCGACAGCGCATACAGCGCCGGGGCCTGCGCTCCCGACAGCCGCTCCTCGTACGACAACCCGGTCCAGGCGTACCCCACACCGGCCGGCATCTGCGCCATGATGGCCTCCACCGCCGCCATCGCTTCGCCCGAGCTGTGGCCGGGCGCCGGCTCGCCCAGGATCTGGATCGCCGCCACGCCGTTGTAGCGCTGCAGCTTCGGCGAGCCGTACCCCCACCTGCCGCTGGCAAACGCGGTGAAGGGCACCATGGCGCCGCGGTCGTTGCGCACGAACCATTTGGCCAGATCGTCGGGATTCATCCGCGCGTCCGGCCTCCCCTGCAGATAGACCCGCTTGACGCGGCCCTGGTCGATGAAGTCGTTGACATAGCTCGAGCCCCAGGCGATCGCCACGGTGCTGTTGATCTCGGCCAGCGACACGCCGAGCGCGCGCGCCTTTTCGTCGTCGATCTCGAGCCGGTATTGCGGCTCGTCGTTCAGGCCGTTCATCCGCACCCGCTGCAGTTCCGGGCGTTCGGCGGCGAGCTGCAGAAAGCGATCGCGCGCCTGCATCAACACGTCGCGGCCGACGCCGGCACGGTCCTGCAGATAGACGTCGAAGCCGGTCGCATTGCCCAGCTCCATCACCGCCGGCGGCACGAAGGCGAAGGCCATCGCATCGCGCATGTCGCGAAACCGCGCCTGCGCGCGCCGGGCAAGGTCGAACACGCTGGTCGCCTCGCCGCTGCGTTCGTGCCACGGCTTGAGCAGCACGAAGGCAAAGCCGGAGCTCTGGCCGCGGCCGGCGAAGTTGAAGCCGTTGACGGTGAACAGCGATTGCACCACGCCGCCCTCTTCCTTGAGCAGATACTCGCGCAGCCGGTCCAGTACCTGCTGCGTGCGCTGCGCGGACGCGCCGGGCGGCGTCTGCACCTGCGCGAACAGCACGCCCTGGTCCTCGTCGGGCAGGAAGGAGGTCGGGATCCGCGTGAACATCCACGCCGCCAGGGCAAGGATCAGCAGGTAGACCGCGAAGTAGCGGCCGCGCCGTTTGAGCACCGCGACCACGCCGCGCTCGTAACCACGCGTGGCGGCCTCGAAGCCGCGATTGAACCAGCCCAGCGGACCGCGTTTCGGCGCGCCGTGCCCAAGGCCATTTCCATGCTGGGGCAGCGGACGCAGCATGGTCGCGCACAGCGCCGGCGTCAGCACCAGCGCGACCAGCACCGACAGCACCATCGCCGAGACGATGGTGATCGAGAACTGCCGATAGATGACGCCGGTGGAGCCGCCGAAGAACGCCATCGGCAGGAACACCGCGGACAGCACCAGCGCGATGCCGATCAGCGCGCCCTGGATCTGCCCCATCGAACGGCGTGCGGCCTCCTTCGGCGACAGCCCTTGCTCCGCCATCAGCCGCTCGACGTTCTCGACCACCACGATGGCGTCGTCGACCAGCAGCCCGATCGCCAGCACCATGCCGAACATCGTCAGCGTATTGATCGAATAGCCGAACGCCGCCAGCACACCGAACGTGCCAAGCAGCACCACCGGCACCGCAATGGTGGGAATCAGCGTGGCACGCACGTTCTGCAGGAACAGATACATCACCAGGAACACCAGCACCACGGCCTCTAGCAGCGTGCGCACCACGCCCTCGATCGAGGCCGAAATCACCGGCGTGGTGTCGTACGGATAGACCACCTGCATGCCCGGCGGAAAGAACGGCTCCAGCTCGCCCAGCGTCGCGCGGATCGCCTTGGCGGTATCGAGCGCGTTGGCGCCGCTGGCGAGCCGGATCGCAATGCCGGAGGCGGGGCGGCCGTTGTACTGCGCATTGATGTTGTAGTCCTGGCCGCCGAGGCCGACCTCGGCCACGTCCTTGAGCCGTACCTGCGAGCCGTCGCCATTGACCTTGAGCAGGATCTCGCGGAACTGCTCGGGCGTCTGCAGACGCGTCTTGCCCACCACCGTCGCGTTCAGTTGCTGGCCGGCGACCGAGGGCAGCCCGCCCAACTGGCCCGAGGCCACCTGCACGTTCTGCGCCTGGATCGCGGTCCTGACATCCGACGGCGTCAGCTGATACGCGGTCAACCTTGCCGGATCGAGCCAGATCCGCATCGCGTACTGCGCGCCGAACACCTGGAAATCCCCCACCCCCGGCGTGCGCGACAGCGGGTCCTGGATGTTCGAGACGATGTAGTTGGCCAGATCCTCGCGCGTCATGCTGCCGTCGCTGGACACCACGCCGACGATCATCAGGAAATTGCGCACCGACTTGGTCACGCGGATGCCTTGCTGCTGCACCTCCTGTGGCAGCAGCGGCGTGGCCAGCTGCAGCTTGTTCTGGACCTGCACCTGGGCAATGTCCGGATTGGTGCCCTGCTCGAAAGTGACGGTGATGGTCATGTTGCCATCGCCGTTGCTCTCGGACGAGAGGTAGCGCAGGCGGTCCAGCCCGTTGAGCTGCTGCTCGATGACCTGCACCACCGTGTCCTGCACGGTCTGCGCCGACGCGCCGGGGTAGTTCACCTGGATCGCGATGGTGGGCGGCGCGATGGCCGGATACTGGCTCACCGGCAGCGCGCCGATCGACAGCGCACCCGCCAGCATGATCACCAGCGCGATGACCCAGGCGAAGATGGGGCGTTCGATAAAGAATCGGGACATCGAAGCGCTCCGCTCAACGCTGTGAGACGACGGCACCGGCCGCGCTGGCCGCGTCCACTGTGTTGGCTGCATTGGCTGCGCTCGCCGGCACTGCCGCCGCAAACGGCAGCGGTCGCACCTTCATGCCAGGCCGCACGAATTGCAGCCCGTCGACGATCAGCCGCTCGCCCGGTTGCAGCCCGCCGCTAACGAGCCAGTTCTCGCCGATCACGCGTTCGGCCTCGATCCGGCGCAGCTCGACCTCGTCGTTCTGATTGACCAGCAGCGCGGTGGCCTGCCCCTTCGCGTCCCGCGTGATGCCGCGCTGCGGCGCCAGCATGGCGGCGGGCCGCACGCCCTGCTGCATCCTCGCCCGCACGAACATGCCGGGCAGCAGCTCGTGGCGCGGATTGGGAAACACCGCGCGCAAGGTCACCGAGCCGGTGCCGGTGTCCACGCCCACCTCGGTGAACTCGAGCCGGCCGGGCTCGGCATACTCGCTGCCGTCCTCGAGGATCAATCGCACGCGCGCGGCGTTCTCCCCCGCCGCTTCCAGGCGACCGGCCGCCAGATCGCGCCGCAGCCCGAGCAGCGCGGACGACGGCTGGGTGACATCGACATAGATCGGATCGAGCTGCTGCACGGTGGCAAGCGCGTTGGCCTGCCCGTTGGTCGCCAGCGCGCCCTCGCTGGCGAAGGAGCGGCCGATGCGCCCGGAGATCGGGGCGAGCACCCGGGTGTAGCGCAGGTCGATCGCGGCCCGGTCCACCGCCGCCTGCGCCGACAGCCAGGCCGCTCGCGCCTGCTCGTATTCCTGCTGGCTCACCGCCCGATCGCGCGCCAGCCGCTCGTAGCGCTGGGCGGTCTGCCGGGCCGACTCCAGCGTCGCGGCCGCGCTGGCGTGCGCGGCCCGGTAGATGGACGGATCGATCTGGTACAGCTGCTGGCCCTGCCGGACCTCGCTGCCCTCCTTGAAGAGCCGCTTCAGGATGATGCCGTCGACCTGCGGCCGAACCTCGGCGACGCGGTAGGCCACGGTACGGCCCGGCAACTCCGTGCTGAGGGCCACCGGCTGGTGCCGCAGCGTGACATAGGCGACCTCGGGGGTCCGGGCTGCGGCCGGGGCCTCCTCCCTGCCGCAGCCGGCAACGGTCATTGCCGCCAGCAACAGCGGCAGCAGGGGCGCGGCGGCGCGCAGCCTCGAAGGAGGAGACGAAGCCGGTGAAGAAGGCGAACGGGATGCGGCAAAGGCGGAGTGGGCGGGCATGGCGGCAATCGGAGAACATCGGGCGGCACCGATGCTATCCGTCCCTGCCGGTCACGCCGCTGGCGCCAGGCTGACGGTTTTGTCATGTATCGGGTCCGGCGCGGCGCCACCCGTGCTGCGTTCGCCCGCTAGGCCTCCCGCCTCAGATATCGCGGCACGAAGCGGCGGATCGTGCCATCCGGGAAGCGCACATCGACGCGTTCGCGCGTCGTCGCCACCACGGTGCCGACGCCGTGGCGGCGGGCGCGGACCTTGTCGCCTTCGGCGAAACGCGGCGCGCCCGCACCGGCCTTCGATTGGGGCAGCGGCTCGACCGGATGGCGCGCGGCCTCGGCGGCCCGCACACAGCTGTCGCAGGTGCCGCAGCGCTCGGGGCCACCGTGTTCGCCGTAGTACTCCAGCAGCATCGCCCAGCGGCAGCGGCCGCTGCGCGCGTAGTGCAGCATGGCCTCGAGCGTGGCGCGGTCCTTGTCGCTGCGCTCGGCGTACTGCGCCGCGATGGCCCGCACCGCCTCGGCGTCGTTCTTGTCCGGCTGCCGGCTGTAGCTGCCGTCCTTGTGGCGGCGCGCGATATCGGCCTCGCACAACATCGTCAGCGCGACCTGCAGCTTGCGCCGCGCCACGTCAGGCAGCTGCTGATGCAGCCAGTCGAGCGACAGTGGCGCGGCGGCAGCGCGGTCGCGCATCGCCGCCACGATCTGTTCGAGCGTATCGGCGCTGGGATAGCGGTTGGCCAGGAAGAACTGCTGGACCCGCTTGTCGCGTTCGTCGTGCAGCAGTGTGCAGCGTGCCGGCTCGCCATCGCGGCCGGCACGGCCGGTCTCCTGGTAATAGGCATCGAGGCTGCCCGGCAGCTGCGCATGCACGATGAAGCGGACGTCGGGCTTGTCGATCCCCATGCCGAAGGCGTTGGTGGCGACCATCACGCGGCATTCGCCCGCCATGAAGGCCGCCTGGCTGTCGCGGCGCTGCCCGGCGGTGCAGCGGCCGTGGTAGAGGGCCACGTCCTGCCCGGCCTCCTTGAGCCCCGCATGCAGGCGCTCGGCCTCGCGCACCGTCGCCGTGTAGACGATGCCCGCGCCTTGCTCGCGCGCGACCAGGCTGCGCACCTGCGCCAGCCGCTCGTCGTCGCCGGCGACATGCTGGACTGCATAGATCAGATTGGGCCGGTACAGGCCGGCCTTGACCACGCACAGCGACCGCAGGTCGAGCTGCGCGGCGATGTCGTGAATCAGTGCGTCGGTGGCGGTCGCGGTCAGCGCGAGCACCGGCGGGCGTCCGAGCGCACGCACCGCATCGGGAATGCCGAGGTAGGCGGGACGGAAATCATGGCCCCACTGCGAGATGCAGTGCGCTTCGTCGACCACCAGCAAGGCGACGCGATTGCGCTGGATCGACGCGATGACTTCCGGGTCTTGCAGCTGCTCCGGCGTGGTCAGCACGATCCGCTCGTCGCGGCGCGCCAGGCTGTCCAGCGCGGCATCGGCCGCGGCGTCGCCGACCGCGCTGTTGACCACCGCCGGGTCCAGCTCCAGCCCTTCCAATTTCTCGGCCTGGTCCTGCATCAGCGCAATCAGCGGCGATACCACCACCGTCAGGCCCTCCAGGCACATCGCCGGCACCTGGTAGCACAGCGACTTGCCGCTGCCGGTGGGCATCACCGCCAGCGTGTCGTGGCCCTTGAGCACGCTGTCGATGACTTCGGCCTGGCCGGGGCGCAGCCGCTGGATGTCGAAGCGTTCGCGCAGCAGGCGCTGGATGGAATCGGGCAGCGTGGTCGTCATGTCCGAGCGGCGGCTGCAAATTCCGTGCCGCAAGCGCCTGCCGCGTCAGTTCCACGATGCGGCCGCCGCGGTCCGTCTTTGAGAAAAATTGACACCCCCGGAAGGACGGACTTACGCTCGGTCGTCCCTGGACATGCCTCGCACGCCGCCCCTCGCGCCGCCGCGCCGCAAGCCCTTCCGGGCCCGCAGTTCGCAAATACCCATAACGAAAAAAACTCTCCGAGACAGTCCCCGCCGTGTCCTCCTCCCGCCCGAATCCCTCGCTGCTCAGCGAGCTGCGCCCCGCCCTGCCGATCCTGATCGGCGCTTCCGTGATGCTGAGCCTGGCCATGGGCCTGCGCCAAAGCCTGGGCATCTTCATGCCGCCGCTGACGCGCGACATCGGCATCTCGGTATCGGACTTCACCGTCGCAATCGCGGTGCAGAACCTCGCGTGGGGCCTGCTGCAGCCGATCGCCGGCGCGTGGGCGGTGCGGGTGGGCTTTCGCCCGCTGATGATGAGCGGCGCCGCGCTGTACGTGCTGGGGCTCGCGCTGCTGGCAGGGGCGCAAGGAATGATCGGCGTCACGCTGGGCGCCGGCGTCGCGATCGGTGCCTCGATGGCCTGCACCGGCAGCGCGATCGCGATGGCGGTCGCCGCCCGTCCGATCTCGGCGACGCTGCGCAGCACGGTGCTCGGCATCGTGTCGGCCGCGGGGTCGCTGGGCGCGTTGATCGCCGCACCGATCGGCCAGGTCGTCGCGCAGGGCTACGGCTGGCGCGTCGGCATGGTGGCCTTCGTCGTGCTGGCGCTGGCCATGCTGCCCGCCGCGTGGTTCGCCGGGCGGGTCGACCGCTTGCCCGCGCCGGTGTCGACGACCGGAATCGAGCAGAACGCCCGCCAGGCGCTGGGCACGGCGCTGCGCCATGCGCCCTTCCTGGTGATGGCGCTGGCGTATTTCGTCTGCGGCATGCAGCTGGTCTTCCTGACCACGCACCTGCCGTCGTACCTCGATGTCTGCGGCATGGATGCGATGCTCAGCGCGCAGGCGCTCGGCGTGATCGGCGGCTTCAATGTGCTGGGCAGCCTGTTCTTCGGCTGGGCCGGCGGGCGCGTCAACAAGCTGCTGCTGCTCGGCGGCATCTACACGGTGCGCTCGCTGGCGCTGACCTGGTACTTCTCTTCGGCACCGACGCCGGAGAGCACGCTGGTGTTCGCCGCGGTGATGGGCTTCCTGTGGCTGGGCGTGGCGCCGCTGGTGGCGGGCTGGATCGCGGAAACCTTCGGCCTGCGCTGGCAGGCAATGCTGGGCGGCGTGGCGTTCTTCAGCCACCAGATCGGCAGCTTCGTCGGCGCCTTCGGCGGCGGACTGCTGTTCGATGCGCTCGGCTCGTACACGCTCGCATGGCAGGTCGGCGTATCGCTGGGCCTGGCCGCCGGCCTCGCGCAGATCGCCTTCGCCGTGGCCACGCGGCCGCGGCCGCCGCAGGTGGCGACGGCCTAGGCCGCGCCACCGGGCGGCATTGCGGCTGCGCGCGCGACGGCCTTATTGCGCCGGACGGATGTTCTGATTGCCGCGGAACAGATTGTCCGGATCGTATTCGCGCTTGATCTGCGCCAGCCGCGCATAGTTGGCGCCATAGGCCGCATCGACCCGCGTGGTCTCGTCCTGCGTGAGGAAGTTCACGTAGACGCTGCCCAGTGCGAACGGCGTCAGCGCGTCGAACAGGCCGCGCGTCCACTGGATGCAGCGCTCGTCGTCGGCGGCCTGCTGCCAGCGGCCATGGATGTTCATCACGAAGTTGGCATCGCGATGCGCATAGGCGGTGGCGTCCACCGGCACCCGGCCGACATGGCCGCCCAGTGCGCCGATGAAGATCTCGCATTCCGGCGACGGCAACGTCGCGAGTCCGTCGTTCAGCACCGCCAGCATGCCGTCGTCGAGGCGCGCGAAGTTGTGCGACTTCCAGTAGTTGCGTGCCCCAGGCGTCAGCAGCGGATCGAAGGCCTTCTGCCACGCGGTATAGGGCATTGCCCCCAGATGCTCGCCATAGGGCTGGCCGAATTCACGCAGCGGCGCGACCGCGTCCGCACCATCGGCCGAGGGGCCGATATAGCAGCTGGCCAGCACCATCACCGGTTTGCCGTGCACCTCGGGAGGCAGGAAGGGCAGCGGCGGCGCCAGCCTGAACACCGCCCACACCGTGAGCTCGTCCGGCGCGGCCTCGATGAAGTCGCGATAGCGCGGAAATACCTGGGCCGCCTGTTCGAACGGGTAGACCACCAGGCCACCGTAGATTTCGGGGCCGACCGGATGCACCTCGAACTCGAACTGCGTGACCACGCCGAAATTGCCGCCGCCGCCGCGGATGGCCCAGAACAGATCCGGATCGTTGTCGGCATCGACACGGCGAAAGCGGCCGTCCGCCGTGACGATGTGCGCCCCCAGCAGGTTGTCCACCGTGGTGCCGTACTTGCGGCTGATCCAGCCGAAGCCGCCGCCCAGCGTCAGCCCGGCGACGCCGGTGGTCGAGTTGATGCCCAATGGCGTCGCCAGCCCGAAGGCCTGCGCCTCGTGATCGAAGTCGGCGAGGGTCGCGCCCGGATCCACCCAGGCCACCCTCGCCTGCGGATCGACCACCACGGATCGCATGGTCGACATATCGAGCACCAGCCCTTCGTCGCAGACCGCCGTGCCGGCGATATTGTGGCCACCGCCTCGCACCGCGGCGCGCATGCCGTTCTGCCTGGCAAAGCGGATCGCGCTGATGACGTCGGCGGCCCCGGCGCAGCGGGCGATCGCGCCCGGCCGGCAATCCACCGTGGCATTCCACACCTTTCTCGCTTCTTCATAGCCGGGATCGTCGGCCTGCAACACCGCTCCGCGCATACCCGACTTCCATTGGTCGATGGTTTCCCTGGTCACACTGGTCATGTCGCACCTCGTCTTGCTTTTGACGCAGCGTCCTCGACAGGCTGTCCGGCCTGGGGCCGCGCGATGGCGGGGGTGATGGCCATCACGGGGTGTGCGTGCCCGGATCGATCGGGTCTGGGACCTGGGAGGATGAGGGTAGGAGGCGGGATCGGCGGAGGGCGCTGGTGCGGAACATTTAAGGCGGGGGGCTGGCAAATGTAAAGCCGGGCCGTTCGGCCGCCATTCAGCTCGCATTCTCGCCGGGACCGGTGAAGGTAAGTGGAATTTGCCGGTGTGGATATCGTGCGGGATAATCGCGACGTCGAAAAAGACAGTGGCGGTATCGGTTAGTCCGCCCGCCCCAATCAGGGGTTCTGTCGGCACTTGCCGACCCGCGACCTTCGCCCGCGGTTCCAGTGGGCAGGGTTGCGTGCGTCTACGTCGACACACCGACTTCCTGTCCATGCCCGGTCTCGGCGCGAAGCCATTTGGTTCGACGCTGCGCGGCTGCCCCATCGGCATGCCGTGCAGCCTTTTCAGCGAGGCCATCATGAAACAATGCATCTCCGTCGTTACCCTTCCCGTCGCCGATCTCGATCGTGCCAAGGCCTTCTATTGCGGGGGGCTGGGCTGGTCGCCGGTATTCGACAACGGCGACATCGCGTTCTTCCAGTTCAACGGCTTCATCGTCGGGCTGTGGAACAAGGCCTCCTTCGAAGCCGAAATCCATGGCCCTTCGAGCCCCGGCGCGCGCGGCTCGGCGCTGGGCCATAACGTCGAATCTCCCGAGGCAGTGGACCGCCTGATGGCACAGGCCGTGGCAAGCGGCGCCGAACTGGTATCGCCGGCGCGCGCCTTGCCGTGGGGCGGCTATTCGGGCTATTTCGCCGATCCCGACGGACACCTGTGGGAGGTCGCCCATAACCCGGCCTGGCCGATCTCGCCCGAGGGCTACGTCACCTTCGCGACCTGAGCGCTGCCGCGCGCGGCGTCGCTGTCGGAATCGGCTGACAGCCGATGCGGCCCGACGCCGGTGTCCTGCTGCAGCCGACCCGGCCTATGCTGGCGGCATTTGCCCAGCATGGGCCACACGCAACGGGAGAGGCGATGGACTGGATCGACATGCTGCAATGGCCGGCGATGGCCATCACCGTCGCGGCCACCTGGCTGATCGGTTCGCGTGTCGCCACGCGCCGCAAGGTCGGCTTCTGGATCTTCCTGCTCAGCAATGCGCTGTGGGTCGTCTGGGGCCTGCACACCAGCGCCCATGCGCTGGTGGTGCTGCAATTCGCGCTGGCCGCGCTGAATCTGCGCGGCATGCGCAAGGCGCAGCAGATCGAGCAGAACGCGGGCGCGCCAGGCGGTCCGGCAGGCAGCGCCGAGGCGCGGTAGGGCAACCCCAACGCGCGGCAGGACGGCCCAGGCCCACCGGATCGTTCGGCCCGCCGACGATGCTCGTCGTCATACCGGCAGCCGCGCCGGCTCCGGCTCCGGCTCCGGCTCCAAGCGGAAACGCGACATCGCCCGCTCCATCCGCATCGCCTGGTCGCGCAGCAACGCTGCCGCAGCGGCAACCTCCTCGACCAGCGCCGCATTCTGCTGCGTGACCTGATCCATCTGCGCGACGGCGTGCCCGACCTGGGCGATGCCACTGCTCTGCTCGCGCGAAGCCTGGCTGATTTCGTCGGCCATCGCGTCTACCCGCCCCACCGCCGCCACCATGCCGGCCATCGTTTCCCCGGCGGCATTGGCCTGGGCAAAGCCGCTTTCAATACGCTGCGCCGACTGTGAGATCAACGCACCGATTTCCTTGGCCGAGCTGGCGGCGCGCTGGGCGAGGCTGCGCACTTCGGCGGCGACCACAGCAAACCCCTTCCCGTGTTCGCCGGCGCGCGCGGCTTCGACCGCGGCATTGAGTGCAAGGATATTGGTCTGGAATGCGATGCCGTCGATCACGCCGATGATGTCGACCACGCGTTTCGAATCGGCCTGGATGCCTGCCATGGTCTCGCGTACCCGCGCCACCGCCTCGCCGCCCTGGCTGGCCAGGCCGGAAGCCTCGCCCGCCAGCGTGCTTGCGGCGGCGGCGTTGTCGGCGTTCTGCTGCACGATCGCGGTCATCTGTTCCATGCTCGCCGCGGTCTGCTCCAATGCCGAGGCTTGCTGCTCGGTGCGCTGCGACAGATCCTGATTGCCTTGGGCGATCTGTCCGGCGGCGACCAGCACGCTCTCGGCGCCAGCCTTGGTATCGCGAATCAGTGCACGCCAGCTGTCGACCAGCGCCTTCAGATGCCGCTGAATCTCGCTCAACTCATCCTTGCCGCGCACCGTCAGCACGATGCCGAGGTCGCCCGCGCTGACGCGGCCCACCGCTTCCGCGACCTGCCGTACGTCCTCGCGCACGCCCCGGCTGAAGCCGGCGAACAGATAGAAGGCCGTCCCGACCGTTGCGATCGCCAGCAGCGCGAGCGCCATCAGTTGCACACGCTCGGCGTGGATGCGCGCCTCCAGCATGCGGCGCGCGATCTCTGCAAACGTCTTGTTCGCCGACGAGACGCCATCGATCGCGGCCGTCGCTTCGTCGAAGTAAGACTTCGCTTCGATGCGGATGCCGTTCGGGCCGAGCAGCCGATCCCGCATCGTCGCATGGAAGGCGTCCATGGCGGCCAGCCGCGCCAGTGCCTGCTCCGCGCTGGCGCGATGCGCCGGAGCGGCGCGCAGCACCCGGGCGATATCGCGCCTTACCGTTTCCAGCCCTTCGCGGATCTGTTCGGACAACGCGGCCAGCTCGGCCTGTTGCGCGGCATCGGAGAAACCGCCCTGGCTGATCACCGCTGTCCCGCGGCCGCGGCTGATCGCGACGAGCTCGGCCAACCGGGGCATCGGCGACACCATCAGATTGATCAGATAGTAGGAACCGCTGTCCGGGTCCAGCGCCAGCGTGCTCAGGTCGGCGACGTCGGCAATATAGAAACGAATCGCCTTGACCAGGTCGCTGTGCAGCGCGAACAGCGGGCCGGCGGTATGGTTCAGTCCGATCTCCCGCAATCGCTGCCACGATTGCACCAGACGCGCGGTCTCGGCGACGATGCCCGCGTTGCCGCTCGCCGCCGCGGTCGCAGTCAAGGCGGCGGCGCGGTCCACGGCCTTCGCATCGGCGCCCTGATAGATCGGCATGAAGGCGGTGTTGCCCGCCAGCACCGAGGCGGACGCGCCGCGGCGCACCTGCACCTCGCGCATCAGCTCCAGCGCGCGGTCCACCACCGCGAGCCCTGCCAGTTCGTCCTGACTGCTGCGCAACGCATGCAGCTTGGTATCGAAGACGACGTAGAGCGCGCCGGCCAGCGGCACGATGAACAGCATGGCAAGCAGCAGCAGCTTGCGGGTAATCGTCAGTTTCGCCATCAGGCGGACAGCGGGGGTCAGCAAGGTCACCACGTCGATCCCTTCGATAGAACGGTAGAAGCGCAAAACCGTTGTATCGGCAAGCGATGCGACGAATAAAGGCAAATTTTCCCCTTTATTCCGGCTTGCACCGCCAGCGTGCTGGTGGCATTCAGACGGTGCACGTCGCATGCGCCATCCAGGCCCATCGAGGTGCATGCCCGGCGCGGTTCCACTACACTTGCGGCTCCCTGCACCGGGCCGGTGCACCGCTGCAAGAACAAGAACTTCCGTGTCCTCTCCCGCTTCCAAAGACCGTTCCACTCTGTTCGCCGTGCTCGCCCTGATGGGTTCGATGGCCTCGCTGTGCATCGGCACGTCGTTTGCCAAGAGCCTGTTCGATGCGGTCGGCGCGCAGGGCACCACGGCGCTTCGCGTCGGTTTTTCCGCGCTGATCCTGCTGATCGCATGGCGGCCATGGCGGTGGCCGCTGAAGGGGGCCGATGCCCGTGCCATCGCGCTGTACGGCGCGGCGCTGGGCGCGACCAATCTGATGTTCTATATGTCGCTGCGAACGGTGCCGCTCGGGCTGGCGATTGCCATCGAGTTCACGGGCCCGCTGGCCGTGGCGATCGCCTCGTCGCGCCGCGCGATCGATTTCGTCTGGATTGCGTTCGCGGTGGTGGGATTGCTGTTGCTGCTGCCGCTGCGGGAACACGCCAACAATCTCGATCCGGTCGGCATTGGGTATGCGCTCGCCGCCGGGGTCGGCTGGGCGCTCTACATCATCTTCGGCCAACGCGCGGGCAATGCCCACGGCGGCCAGGCGACCTCGCTCGGCTTGCTGATGGCTTCGCTGGTGGTATTCCCGTTCGGCCTCGCGCATGCGGGCACGGCGCTGTTCAGCCCGGCGCTGCTGCTGGCCGGGCTGGCCGTGGGCGTGCTCTCCAGCGCCATCCCCTATTCGCTGGAGATGGTCGCGCTCAAGCGGCTGCCGCGGCGGACCTTCGGCATCCTGCTCAGCATGGAGCCGGCGATGGGCGCGCTGGCCGGGCTGGTGATGCTGCACGAGCGGTTGAGCGGCACGCAGTGGCTCGCGATCGGCTGCATCATCGTCGCGTCGATCGGCTGCACCGCGACGGCCGGTGCGCGCCGGCCGCCCAAGGCGGACGCCCGCGACACCGGCACGGCCGCGTGACCTACGCTGGCGGCCCCGCCGTGGCGGGGCCTTGATCACGCTCAGGCGACCTTGTAGCGCTCGAGCCAGTGTGCGTAGGGCGCGGGCAGCGTCCAGGCAGCGCGCTCCACACCGAGCGCCTTGGCCGCGTGGTACGGCCAATGCGGATCGGCCAGATGGGCACGCCCCACCATCACCAGGTCCAGTTGCCGCTGCGCGACGACGCGCTCGGCGAGCTGCGGCGTATCGATGCCCCAGGCCGACGCCACCGGCAGGCCTGTCTCGCGGCCCACCCGCTCGGCCACCGGCGCGAGGAACGCCGGGCCCCAGGGAATATTGGCCTCCGGCGTCGAAAAGCCGACGCTGACGCTCAGCATGTCCAATCCTTCCTGCTTGAACCGCTGCGTCAGCGCAATGGCATCGCTCAGCGTTTCCTCGTCGCGCCCGTCGTATTCGATCATGCCAAAGCGTGCCGTCAGCGGCAAGCGCTCGGGCCAGACCTTGCGCACCGCCGCCAGCGTCTCGACCAGGAAGCGGCCACGGTTCTCGGCGGAGCCGCCGTAGGCATCGTCGCGCCGGTTGGAGTGCGGCGAGAAGAAGCTCTGCGCCAGATAGCCATGCGCAAAATGCAATTCGAGCCATTCGAAGCCGAGGTTGCGTGCCCGTTCGGCGGCGGCGACGAAATCGGCGCGGACACGCGCGATATCGTCGAGCGTCATCGCGCGCGGCACCTTGGGCAGGCCGGCACCGTAGGCAATGGCCGAAGGCGCGATGGTCTGCCAGCCGCGCGGGTCGCCTTCGGCAATGTGGTCGTCGCCCTCCCACGGCCGGTTCGCGCTGGCCTTGCGACCCGCGTGGCCGATCTGGATGCCGGGCACCGCGCCCGCTGCCTTGATGGCGTCCACCGCCGGAGCCAATGCTTCGGCCTGCCGGTCGTTCCACAGGCCAGCGCATCCCGGCGTAATGCGGCCCTCCGGCGAAACGGCGGTCGCCTCGGCGATCACCAGTCCGGCGCCGCCGCGGGCGATGCCGGCCAGATGGACCTTGTGCCAGTCGTTGATGACACCGTCTTCGGCGACGTACTGGCACATCGGCGGCACCGCGATACGGTTGCGCAGCGTGACATCTTTCAGTTGGAACGGTTGGAACAGCGCGGACATCTATTGTTTTCCTTCAGTGAGATCGAAACAGGAGTGGCTCGAGCAAGGAGCCGCAGACACGAAGCGGGCTCAATGGCCGCGTGCCGCCAGGGCGCCGAGCAGCGCGTGGGCGACCGGCTCCGACGAGGCCGGATTCTGGCCGGTGATCAGCAGCCCGTCGGTGACGGCGTGCGGCTGCCAGTCGGCGGCCTTTTCATAACGGCCGCCATTGGCCTTCAGTGCGTCCTCGACCAGGAACGGCACCACGTCGGTCAGGCCGACCGCCGCCTCCTCGGTATTCGCGAAACCCGTCACGGCCTTGCCCTGGACCAGCGGCTTGCCGTCCGGTCCCTTGACGTGGCGCAGCACGCCCGGCGCGTGGCACACCGCCGCGACGGGCTTGCCGGTGGCGATGGCACGTTCGATCAGCGCGATCGAGTGCCGGTCTTCGGCGAGGTCCCACAGCGGCCCGTGGCCGCCGGGATAGAACACGGCGTCGAAATCGTCGATCGACACCTCGGCCAGCTTGCGCGTCGACGCGAGCGCGGCGCGCGCCTGGGCATCGGCCTCGAAGCGCCGGGTGGCGTCGGTCTGCGAGGCGGGGTCGCTGCTCTTGGGATCGAGCGGCGGCTGCCCGCCCTGCGGCGAGGCCAGCGTGATATCCACGCCCTGGTCGCGGAACACGTAGTACGGCGCCGCCAGCTCCTCGAGCCAGAAGCCGGTCTTCTGGCCGGTGTCGCCCAGGCGGTCGTGCGAAGTCAATACGATCAGCAGTTTCATGATGGGATCCTCGTCGGTTCGGTGAAACGGAGGTAACTGGAACGGAGGTAACTGGAACGGAGACGGCGGAATTAGACCGGTCGTCTAGTAACAAAGCCAAAAAAAGCGACGCGCTTTTCGGCGTCGCCACCGGCGGTTGTCCGCCGGCCCTGCTCTTCTACGACAGCTTCAACGATTCAGCTTCAACAATTGCCGCGTCGCCGCCATCGCCAGCGCAAATGGCTGGCCGTCCTGCCGGAACTTCCCCAGCAGCGTGGCGCCGAGCCACAACTGGTACAGCGTCGTCGCCAGCGCATGCGGGTCGTCGATCTCCCGCAGCGAGCCGTCGCGCAAAGCCGCCTCGATACAAGCCGCTAGCCGCTGCACGATCTGCCCGGTGCCGCGCTCGAGCGCGCCGCGCATCGCCTGCGACAGGTCGCAGACCTCGGCCCCGAGCTTGACCGCCAGGCACTTGCCCTCGGGATCCTCGGTGCCTTGCGCGTTCTGCCATTCGGTCCAGTAACGCAACAGCCGCTGCCCGTGATCGCCCTGACCGCGCACCAGCATCTGTTCGAGGTGGGCCAGATAGTCGGCGAAATATGCTTCGAGCAGCGCCTCGCCGAACGCTTCCTTGGAGCCGAAATAGTGATAGAAGGACCCCTTCGGCACGCCGGCCGCTTGCAGGATCTCGTTCAGCCCCACCGCCGAAAAGCCCTTGCGGAGCATGATCGGCTTGGCCGTGTCGAGGATGTGCTGGCGGACGTCAGCGGTGGTGGAGGTAGCCATGGGGTGGCATGATAGCAGAATTAGACCGGTCGTCTAGTGGCTGGACGGCATGGCGTTGGGCCGGCTCAGAAGATTCTCATAAGGCGCTTCGGCATACGGAAATCGGATGCCGCCGCACTTGCCGTCCCTGGAAACAGGGGCCTCTCATGAGAAAGCTGGAACTTGACAGCCTGCAGGCAGAGCTATCGACCCTCGATGCACGGCTGGCCCGGCGGACGGAGAAAGAGGACCCGCCAGGCTGGCTGCAACTGACCCACCGCAGGGCAGACGTTGCGGCGCGGCTCGCGCGAATGGAGTCTGATTTGCCCGCCAATGCCGAAGTTGCGGTCTTCTTTGGCGCAACACCCGTAGTGGGATCCCGTGGAATTCGAGCTGACTTCGCCGCCGATGCCATCAGCCACGATCAGGAACTCGACACCAGGCGCATGGCCAGCCAAGCCACCGTGATCGATGAAACGGTGATCCGGCGGGAGGGTGTGCTCTTTCTCGTTCCCGACGCACGCCGGTTCGAGCTGCATCCCACCGCTGGGCCCGTGCTCAAGGGAATCGTTGCCCCCAATGTCATCCAACGAAATGGACAAGACGAACATCCCGGTGCCCTCGATGCTGCCGACATCGTAGGAAAGCGCTGGTTGGTAGAACTGCATGAAAAGACCGTCAAGCAAGGAAGTGGCAAGTCGCGGGCTTCGTACACCTTGCTTCGGTTTATCGAATTCAATAGTGTGGCCAGGCATCGTCATCGCGCACGCCGATGGTGGCGTTCTCAGCGGAGATCAGCCATTCGGGTTAATCTGTCGCGCACCGTTTTGCGCCGTACGACCGGCCTCATTGCAGATCAGATCGTCTCCCGGATAGCTTCATGCCCCAACCCCTGAAAATCGACTTCGTCTCCGACATCGCCTGCCCCTGGTGCGCGATCGGCCTGTCCTCGCTGCAACTGGCGCTGTCGCGCCTCGGCGATGAGGTCGATGCCCAGGTCGTGCTGCACCCGTTCGAACTGAACCCCGACATGGGGCCGGACGGCGAGGCCATCGTCGACTATCTCGGCAAGAAGTACGGCCGCACGCCAGCACAGATCACGCAGACGCAGGCAATGATCCGCGAGCGCGGCGCCGACGTCGGGTTTTCGTTCGGTCCGCGGGAACGCGTGTACAACACCTTCGATGCGCACCGCCTGCTGCATTGGGCACGGCTTGAAGGCAGACAGTTGCCGCTGAAGCTGGCGCTGCTGCGGGCCTATCACGGCGAGGGCCAGGATCCGAGCGACCGCGAGGTGCTGGTGCAGGCCGCACAGTCGGCCGGCCTCGATGCCGCCGCGGCCCGGCGCGTGCTGGATAGCGGCGACTATGCCGACGAGGTCCGCGCTGAAGAACGGGAATACCAGTCGATGGGGATCCAGTCGGTGCCCTCGATCATCTTCAACGATCGCTATCTGGTCACCGGCGGACAGCCGGCGGAAGCGTTCGAACAGGCAATCCGGCAGATCCTCGCCGAAGGCTGAGCGCCGCGCCGCCGCCGCGGCTCAGCGCATCGCGAACCAGTCCTCCGGCAGCCACTCGGTGGCTTGCCGGGCCGGCGCCAGCGTCAGCGTGGCCTCGTGCAGCAGGGCGTCGCCCGGATGCCGGCGCACGGAGAACCCGTGCTCGCGCAGGATCGCCAGCATGCGGCGGTTCTCGCTCAACACTTCGCCACGCAAGGCCCGCAGGCGTTGCGTGCGGGCGCCCTGCACCAGGGTCTGCACCAGCCGGCGCCCGATGCCGCGCCCCTGCCAGCGGTCGGTCACGACCAACGCCAATTCGGCGACGCCTCCTTCACCAGCGACGTATTCCCCGTTGGCGACGATCCGTTCTTCGGCCCCGTCGGTCTCGTCCCGCGTGGTCAGCACCAGGGCACAGCGGCTGCGGACGAATCGCGCGATGAAATCGTCGGAGACGAGGCCACCGGTCAGAAACCGGTAGTAGCGGCTTTCGCGCGACAGCCGGTCGACGAAGGCACGCTGGCGCGCAAAGTCGTCCGGCCGCACGGCGCGCGCGGTCAAGGTCTGCCCGCCATTGAGGGCCCAGGTCTGCGGGAAGTCGCCAAACGCCAGGGGCTGGGCAAACAGGAAGGGGGCGAGTTCGGCGGCACGCAAGACGGCGGGCATGACTGGCATCCTGACTTCATTTATCGTAGCCAGAGTATAGGCGGTAACCTGACTTTTGCAAATGAAGTCAGCCTGCTATGCTTCGGCCATGGAACTGACCCCCGAAGACCTCCGTCATTGCTCGATCGCCGGCACGCTTTCGCTGATCGGCGAGAAGTGGTCGATCCTGATCCTGCGCGACGTGCTGAACGGCGTTGGCCGCTTCGACGACCTGCTCGGGCGGCTGCAATGTTCCCCGGCGGTGTTGTCGGCGCGGCTGAAGACCCTGACCGAGGCCGGCCTGCTGCGCCGGGTCGGCTACCGTGAGCCCGGAGAGCGGGAGCGCTTCGCCTATCGGCCGACCCTCGCCGCGGTCGAGCTGTTGCCGGTGCTGATCGGGCTGATGCAGTGGGGCGACCGCCATCTGAAGGATGGCTGCGGGCTGATGGAGGTGCGTTCGGCCAGCAGCGGGCTCAAGGTCCACGCCGCCCTGCTCGATGAGGCGGGCAACGAAGTACCGCCGAACCAGCTGAAGGTGGTGCGCGCTCGCTATCCCCACGCTGCCGCGGCATCGGAGAACGGCGTCCGCTCCGAGCCATCGCCTTCCGGGGCCACGGGGGCCACTGAGGCCACTGAGGCCACTGAGCGCTCCAGCGCTGCGGGCCCCTCCCGCACCGACTGAACGGCCGCACCGCCGCCGCGCATTGCGGCGCACCATCGTCGTGCCGCCTCGCCCCAACAGCGCGCATCAGGTGGCTGTTGCCGCGCTGCGGCAGCGCAGTTTCCGCATCCCACAGCACAAAACGCCCTGGCATGCCGCTTGCTGAATTGTGACGCGAGCGGACCAACGGCGGCCCGCTCCAGACACACAGGGCGTCGGCGGTCTTCACCGCCGGCGTCAGGACAACGGCGTCCCCTGAACCGATCGCATTGCCCGCATCGGCTCTCGGGACGCCTTTTGTTTTCTTGGAGCCAGCATGGCAGCGACCCTCAGCCCGGATGCAAGCCTGAATTCCAGCGCGCAAAGCAAAGCGACCCGCATCGCGCTGTTCACCTTCCGCACGCCGCAGATGCGCGCCTTCCATATGACTTGGATGGCGTTCTTCGTCTGCTTCTTCGCCTGGTTCGCCTGCGCGCCGCTGATGCCGATGCTGCGCGGCGAGTTCGGCCTGACGCCCGATCAGGTAGCCAACATCAATATCGCGGCCGTCGCCGTGACGATCCTGGTGCGGCTGATCATCGGCCCGCTGTGCGACCGCTACGGTCCGCGCAAGGCCTATACCGGCCTGCTGGTGCTCGGTGCGATTCCGGTGCTGGGGGTGGCGATGGCGCAGACCTACGAAGCCTTCCTGTTCTTCCGGCTGCTGATCGGCGCGATCGGCGCGAGCTTCGTGATCACGCAGTACCACACCTCGGTGATGTTCGCCCCCAACGTGGTCGGCACCGCCAACGCGGCGTCGGCTGGTTGGGGCAATGCTGGCGGCGGCGCCGCGCAGGGCCTGATGCCGCTGCTGCTGGCCGGCGTGCTGATGCTCGGCGTCAGCGAGACGATGGGCTGGCGCGTCGCCCTGCTGGTGCCTGGCGTCGCCATGCTGCTGATGGCCGCGCTGTACTGGCGCTTCACGCAGGACTGCCCGCAGGGCAACTACGCCGAACTGCGCGCGCAGGGTATCGCCATCGATGGCGGCAAGAAGGGCGGCTGGGCCAGCTTCGTTGCGGCCAGCGCGAACTATCGCGTGTGGCTGCTGTTCGTGACCTACGGCGCCTGCTTCGGCGTGGAGATCTTCATCCACAACGTCGCCGCGATGTACTTCGTCGACCGGTTCGAACTGTCGCTGAAGGCCGCCGGCCTGGCCGCCGCCAGCTTCGGCCTCTTGGCGCTGTTCGCCCGCGCGCTCGGCGGCTGGGCCTCCGACAAGGTCGCGCGCAGCCATGGCCTGAGCGCCCGCACCACGCTGCTGTTCGTGCTGATGCTCGGCGAGGGCCTGGGGCTGCTGTGGTTCTCCCAATCGAATTCGGTTGCGCTGGCCGTGATCGCGATGCTGGCCTTCGGCCTGTTCACCCACATGGCATGCGGCGCGACCTATGCGCTGGTGCCCTTCATCGACCGCAAGGCGCTCGGCGGTGTGTCCGGAATCATCGGCGCGGGCGGCAACGTCGGCGCGGTGGCCGCCGGCCTGCTGATGAAGGGCCTGGGCAGCCTGCAGCAAACCCTGATGGTGCTCGGCGTGCTGGTCGTGCTGTCGGCCCTGTGCGCGGTGGCGGTGCGCTTCTCGGCCGAACACAAGGCCCGCGAACAGGCGCTGCTCGAGAACGCGCTCGCCAGCTAGGCGATGCCGCCCGCCCACTCCTGACAACAACGCACCCCGAGATGCCCACGCAAGCGCCCACCAACAAGGAACGCATCATGAAGCTCGTCATCATCGGCCACGGCATGGTCGGCCACAAACTGCTCGAATGCCTGGCGCAGGCGCGCGAAGACGGTGCCGCCGGCCTGCAGGTCACCGTGCTGTGCGAGGAACCGCGCCCCGCCTATGACCGTGTGCACCTGTCCGAATTCTTCGCGGGCAAGAGCGCCGAGGACCTGTCGCTGGTCCAGCCGGGCTTTTTCGACGAGACCGGCTTCGCGCTGCGGCTGAACGCGCGCGCCACTGCGATCGACCGCGCCGCCCGCACCGTCACCGTGTCGACCGGGGAGACGCTGCACTACGACAAGCTGGTGCTGGCGACCGGCTCCTATCCCTTCGTGCCGCCGGTGCCGGGCCGCGATCGCGCCGACTGCTTCGTCTACCGCACCATCGAGGATCTCGAGGCAATGCGCGAATGCGGGGCGCGCTCGCGCACCGGCGTGGTGGTCGGCGGCGGCCTGCTCGGTCTCGAATGCGCCAAGGCGCTGCGCGACATGGGCCTGCAGGCCCATGTGGTCGAATTCGCGCCGCGGCTGATGGCGGTGCAGGTCGACGATGGCGGCGGCCAGATGCTGCGGCGAAAGATCGCGGCGCTGGGCGTCACCGCGCATACCGGCAAGAACACCGTCGAGATCGTCGACGGCGAGGCCGGCACGCACCGCATGCGCTTTGCCGACGGCACGCATCTGGACACCGACATGATCGTGTTCTCGGCGGGCATCCGGCCGCGCGACGAACTGGCGCGCGCCGCCGGCCTCGCGATCGGCGAGCGCGGCGGCATCGTGATCGACGACCAGTGCCGCACGTCCGACCCGGACATCTTCGCGATCGGCGAATGCGCGCTGTGGCAAGGCAAGATCTTCGGCCTGGTCGCGCCCGGCTACGACATGGCGCGCGTGACCGCGAGCCAGCTGCTGGGCGACGAGGCCGCCTTCACCGGCGCCGACATGAGCACCAAGCTCAAGCTGATGGGCGTGGATGTGGCGAGCCTCGGCGACCCGCACGGCCACACCCCCGGCGCACGCGTCTACCAGTTCGCCGACGAGCGCAAGGAGGTCTATAAGAAGCTGGTGGTGTCCGAGTGCGGCACCTATCTGCTCGGCGGCGTGCTGGTCGGCGATGCGGCGGAATACGGCACGCTGCTGCAGATGATGCTGAACCGCATGCCGCTGCCGGAATCGCCCGAATTCCTGATCCTGCCGCCCTCCGACGGCAAGGCGAGACCCGGGCTCGGCGTCGATGCGCTGCCCGACAGCGCGCAGATCTGCTCGTGCAACAACGTCTCGAAGGGCCAGATCTGCGCCGCGGTCGACGACGGCGCCACCAGCATCGGCGCGCTGAAGTCCTGCACCAAGGCCGGCACCGCTTGCGGCGGCTGCGTGCCGCTGGTCACGCAGCTGATGAAGGCGCAGATGAAGAAGCAGGGGCTGGCGGTCAACAACCACCTGTGCGAGCACTTCGCCTACTCGCGCCAGGAGCTGTATCACCTGGTCCGCGTCGGCGGCTTCCGTACCTTCGACGCGCTGCTGGCCGCGCACGGCAAGGGCCACGGCTGCGATATCTGCAAGCCCACCGTCGCCAGCATCCTCGCCTCGTGCTGGAACGAGTTCGTGCTCAAGCCCGAGCACGCCAGCCTGCAGGATTCGAACGACTACTTCCTGGCCAATATCCAGAAGGACGGCACCTATTCGGTGGTGCCGCGCATGCCGGGCGGCGAGGTCACGCCCGACGGGCTGATCGCAGTGGGCCGCGTGGCCAAGAAGTACGGCCTCTACACCAAGATCACCGGCGGCCAGCGCGTGGACCTGTTCGGCGCGCGCGTCGAGCAGCTCCCGCTGATCTGGGAAGAACTGATCGAGGCGGGCTTCGAATCGGGCCACGCCTACGGCAAGTCGCTGCGCACGGTGAAGTCCTGCGTCGGCTCGACCTGGTGCCGCTACGGCGTCGGCGACTCGGTCGGCCTGGCGATCGCGCTGGAGAACCGCTACAAGGGCCTGCGCGCGCCGCACAAGATCAAGTTCGGCGTATCCGGTTGCACGCGCGAATGCGCCGAGGCGCAGGGCAAGGACATCGGCGTGATCGCCACCGACAAGGGCTGGAACCTGTACGTCTGCGGCAACGGCGGCATGAAGCCGCGCCATGCCGAGCTGCTGGCGAGCGATCTGGACCGCGACACGCTGATCCGCTATATCGACCGCGTGCTGATGTTCTATGTGCGCACCGCCGACCGCCTGCAGCGCACCAGCGTCTGGCGCGACAACCTCGAGGGCGGCCTCGACTACCTGAAGGCCGTGGTCGTCGACGACAGCCTCGGCATCGCGGCCGAGCTCGAGGCGCAGATGCAGCTGGTGGTCGATACCTATGCGTGCGAATGGAAGAAGGCCGTCACCGATCCGCAGACGCGCCAGCGCTTCCACCATTTCGTCAACAGCGAGCGAGGGGACGAGCATGTCGTGTTCGTGCAGGAACGCGGCCAGATCCGTCCGGCCACGCCGGAGGAACGGGACTTGCAACGCGTGGGCGGCGGCGGCATGCCGGCGCAGCGCCCGGTGGCGGTGCCGCTGGTCCGCGTCGATCGCGTCGCCGAGGCGGACCCGGTAGCGTGATCGCCCCACAGTCGTCGCTTCCGCGATCGCGGGAGTCCAGCGCCTTCAGCCTACGTTGAACGTCACTGGGTCACTGGGTCACTGGGTCCCCGCGTTCGCGCGGACGACGCAAGTACCCCACAAAGCCGTACCAGGAGCAAACCATGAGCCAGCTTGCCACGCACGCTTCTTCCGAACAGTGGACCGCGGTCTGCGCGCTGCGCGACATCGTGCCGAACACCGGCGTCTGCGCGCTGGTGGGGCATCGTCAGATCGCGGTGTTCCGCGTCGGCCCGGACAACCAGATCTTCGCGATCGGCAACTACGATCCGAATGCCGATGCCGCGGTGCTCTCGCGCGGCCTGGTCGGCAACCTGGGCGAGCGGCTGGTGGTCGCCTCGCCGATCTACAAGCAGCATTTCGACCTGCGCACCGGCGAATGCCTGGAGGCACCGGAGCATTCGGTGCCCGCCTATCCGGCCCGCCTCTACGACGGCAAGGTATGGGTGGCGGCATGATCCGGACCGACAAACCCCGGCTGGTGGTGGTCGGCAACGGCATGGCCGGCATGCGCACCGTCGAGGAGCTGCTGGCGCTGGCGCCCGACCTGTACGACATCACCGTGTTCGGCGCCGAGCCGCACGGCAACTACAACCGCATCCTGCTCTCGCCCGTGCTGGCCGGCGAGAAGACGGTCGACGACATCATGCTGCATCCGCGCGAGTGGTATGCGCGCCATGGCATCGCGCTGCTGGCCGGCGATCCGGTGGTGGCGATCGATCGCGCGCGCAGGCTGGTGCGATCGCAGTCCGGCAGGCAGGTCCGCTACGACCGGCTGTTGCTGGCGACGGGCTCGCGCCCCTTCATCGTGCCGGTACCCGGACACCAGCTCGACGGCGTGATCGCCTTCCGCGACATCCAGGATGTCGAGACCATGCTGGCGGCAGCGCGCGCGCACCGCCATGCCGTGGTGATCGGCGGCGGCCTGCTCGGGCTGGAGGCGGCCAATGGCCTGCTGCGCCAGGGCATGGACGTCACCGTGGTGCATCTTGGCGATGCGCTGATGGATCGCCAGCTGGACGCCAACGCCGCCGCCCTGCTCAAGCGCACGCTGGAACGGCGCGGCCTGCGCATCCTGCTCGGCGCCAATACCAGCGAGATCCTTGGGGACGAGCGTGTGACCGGCGTGCGCCTGGCCGACGGCTCGCAGATTCCGGCCGATCTCGTCGTGATGGCTGCGGGCGTGCGTCCGAATGCGGAGCTCGCACGCGCGGCAGGGCTTCATTGCGAGCGCGCCATCGTCGTCGACGACACGCTGCAGACCTACGATCCGCGCATCTATGCCGTGGGCGAATGCGTGCAGCACCGCCAGGCCACCTTCGGCCTGGTCGCGCCGATCTGGGATCAGGCGCGCGTATGCGCGGCGCATCTGGCCGGCGCCGGGCACCGCCGCTATGTCCAGCAGGCCACCGCCACGCGGCTCAAGGTCAGCGGCGTCGAGCTGTACTCGGCCGGCGATATCGTCGGCGGCGAGGACAGCGAGGACCTGGTGCTGCGCGATCCGCGCCGCGGCATCTACAAGCGCCTGGTGCTGCAACAGGGCCGGCTGGCGGGCGCCGTGCTGTACGGCGACGTGCAGGATGGTCCGTGGTATTTCGAGCTGATCCAGAACGGTACGCCGATCGGCGCGATGCGCAACCGGCTGCTGTTCGGCAAGGCGCAGTGCGAGGCGGTGGCCGCGTGATGATCCTGACGTGGTGCGCGCGCATCGACCATTGTCGCCCCCGCGAAAGCGGGGGCCCAGCGGCTCACAGATGGGCCCCGCACGACACGGGGTCCCCGCTTTCGCGGGGACGACGGGCACAGGCCAACGCGCTAACGAGGCGCAGCAGCAAGCCAGCAAGGGGCAAGGTGTGAAACTCTCCGATATTCCAGTGTCCATCGCGGCAGACGCCATCGCTGCAAACGCCGCCGCGCGGTCCACGCCGGTGGCGAGCGTGCAGACGACCTGCCCCTACTGCGGCGTCGGCTGTGGCGTGCGTGCGCAGCGGCACGCCGACGGCACCGTCGAGGTCGCCGGCGATCCCTCGCATCCGGCCAACGCGGGACGCCTGTGCGTCAAGGGCTCGGCCCTGGCGGAAACCGTCGACCTGAACGACCGCCTGCTGCATCCGCAATGGCGCGCGGCCGACGGCACGCTGCGGCAGGCGTCGTGGGACGAGGCGCTCGATCGCGCCGCCTCGGGTCTGCGCGACATCATTGCGCGCCACGGTCCCGAGTCGGTCGCCCTCTATGTTTCCGGGCAACTGCTGACCGAGGACTACTACGTCGCCAACAAGCTGATGAAGGGTTTCATCGGCACGGCCAATATCGACACCAACTCGCGGCTGTGCATGTCGTCGGCGGTGGCTGGCCACAAGCGCGCATTCGGCGAGGACATCGTGCCGGGCTGCTACGAGGACCTGGAGCTGGCCGATCTGGTGGTGCTGGTCGGCTCGAACACCGCGTGGTGCCATCCGATCCTGTTCCAGCGGCTGGCCAAGGCCAAGGCCGATCGCCCGCAGATGAAGCTGGTGGTGATCGACCCGCGCCGCACCGCGACCTGCGATCTCGCCGACCTGCACCTGCCGGTACGGCCCGGCACCGACGTCTGGCTGTTCAACGGCCTGCTGCATCATCTGCACCGCGAGGGCGCCATCGATGCGCAGTTCGTGCAGGCGCATACCGATGGCGACGACGCGCTTGCGGCCGCGCTGCAGGCAGCCGCCGGCGAGGCCGATGTGGCCGCCGTCGCCCGCGCCTGCAAGGTCGATCCGACCGACCTGCTGACCTTCTACCAATGGTTCGCGGGCACGCCGCGTACGGTTACCGCGTTCTCGCAGGGCGTCAATCAATCGTCGGCGGGCACCGACAAGGTCAACAGCATCATCAACTGCCATCTGCTGACCGGCCGCATCGGCAAGCCGGGCATGGGTCCGTTCTCGCTGACCGGGCAGCCGAACGCGATGGGCGGGCGCGAGGTCGGTGGACTGGCCAACATGCTCGCCGCCCATCTGGAGCTGGCCGAGCCGCGCCATCGCGAACTGGTGCAGACCTTCTGGGACGCACCGGCCATCGCCGATCGTCCCGGCCTGAAGGCGGTCGAGCTGTTCGAGGCGATCGAACAGGGCCGCATCAAGGCGGTCTGGGTGATGGCCACCAATCCGGTGGTCAGCCTGCCCGACGCCGACCAGGCCCGCCGCGCGCTGCAGCGCTGCGAACTGGTGATCGCGTCCGATATCGTCACGCGCACCGACACCAACGACAGCGCGCATATCCTGCTGCCGGCGCTGGGCTGGGGCGAGAAGGACGGCACCGTGACGAATTCGGAGCGACGCATTTCCCGCCAGCGCGCTTTCCTGCCCGCGCCGGGCGAGGCCCGCGCCGACTGGTGGATCGTCTGCCAGGTGGCGCGCCGGATGGGCTTCGCCGGCTTCGACTATGGTTCGCCCCGTGAAATCTTCGACGAGCATGCGCGGCTGTCGGCGTATCGGAACCACGGCGAGGCCGGCGGCGAACAGGCGGTCCCGCGCGCCTTCGACATCGGGGGCCTGGCCGGCCTCGACGCGCGCGGCTACGACATGCTGCAGCCGGTGCAGTGGCCGGTGCGCGCGGGCGGCAATGGCACGGCACGCCTGTTCGCCGACGGCGGCTTCTCGCACCCGGACCGGCGCGCCCGCTTCGTCGCCACCGCGCCGCGCAAACCGGTACACGCGACCGACGAAGACTATCCGCTGATCCTGAACACCGGTCGCGTGCGCGACCAGTGGCACACGATGACGCGCACCGGCAAGTCGGCGCGCCTGGCCGAGCACCTGCCCGAACCCTTCGTCGACATGCATCCGCAGGACGCGCTGCTGTGCGGCGTCGCCGAAGGCCGCCTCGCGCGGGTATCGACGCGCTGGGGGGCGATGGTGGTGCGCGTGCGCCATGGCGGCGGCATCCCGCGCGGCAGCGTGTTCGTGCCGATCCACTGGAACGGCCAGTACAGCTCCGATGCGCGCGTCGGCGCGCTGGTCAATCCGGCGGTCGACCCGGTCTCCGGCGAGCCGGAGTTCAAGCACACGCCGGTCCGCGTCGACCCCTTTCCGGTCTCGTGGCACGGCTTCGCGCTGGCGCGCGACACGCTGGACTGCGGCGCGCTGACCTGGTGGACGCGCGTGACCGGCCGGCAATTCCAGCGCTACGAATTCGCCGGCCGCGAGTCGGTGGGCGATCGCGCAGGGTGGGCGCGGCAACTGCTCGGCGCGACCGACGCGGAGGCCGACTGGATCGAATACGAGGACCGATCCGCCGGCGTCTACCACGCGGCCCTGGTCGTCGACGACCGGCTCCAGGCCTGCGTCTATGTCTCGACACGGCCGGACCTGCCGGCACGGGCCTGGCTCGGCGGCCTGTTCGCCAAGGGCCAGCTGAGCGACGACGACCGCATCGGCCTGCTGATCGGCCAGGCGGCCGAGCCCGGCGTCGATGCCGGCCCGACCGTCTGCTCCTGCTTCGGCGTGGGCCGCAATACCATCTGCGACGCGATCCGCGAGCATGGCCTGGGCAGCGCGGCCGAGATCACCGCCTGCGTCAAGGCTGGCGGCAATTGCGGCTCGTGCGTGCCCGAACTGAATGCGCTGCTGGCCGCGGCAAAGGCGGATCGGGACGAGCCGGTGTTTGCGGGGTAGGCATTGGCGTCAGGGACCGGTCGCCTCCGCCGCTGCGGTGAGCCGGCCTCATCGCGTCGAATATTCCGCACATCTCCCGGTCGCTTCCGGCGAATGTACGGTAAAACGAACACACTGACTTCTGTCCCGAGGCCTTCCCGGCGGCCCGATGAAGTTTCATCCCGCGAAACTTTGATGCGTCGCAAAATGACGCAGCCTTCCAGCCGCCCTATAACGGCATCTGCGGTTTCATTCCGCAAAATGACCAGAACAGGGAGACGGCCGGATGACGACCCAGGGATCGTCGCTGCGCAAGGCTTGCCAGCTGCTACGGGCGCTGTCGGATCCGCGTAATACGCGGCTGACCGACCTGGCGCAGGCGTCGGGCGTCGACAAGGCGTCGGCGCTGCGGCTGCTCGACACGCTGGCGACCGAGGGCCTGGTTTCGCGCGATCCTGCGACCAAGGCCTTCAGCCCCGGCCCCGAGTGGCTGGTGCTGCGGGCGGCCGCGCTGCGGCGCCTCGATATGCGGCCCCTGGCCCGCCCGGCGCTGATCCGCCTGGCCTGCGCGTTCGAGGACACCGCCATCCTGTCGGTGCCGAGCGGCTGGGAATCGGTCTGCACCGAGCTGCGCTTCGGCAGTTTCCCGATCCGCGCCAACTATCTCGATATCGGCAGCCGTCGCCCGCTCGGCGTGGGCGCGGGCAGCCTGGCCTTGCTGGCCGCCCTTCCCGACGACGAGATCGATGCGGTGCTGCGCTGCGTGGCGCCGGCACTCAAGCGCTATCCGCGGCTGAGTACGGCGGCGCTGCTGCGCCATGTCGAAGCGACGCGCGAACGCGGCTATGCGGTGCTGCTCGACGTGGTGGTCGAACGCATGGGCGGTATCGCGATCGCCCTGCCCGGCCCGGACGGCTATCCGCTCGGCGCGCTCAGCATCGCCGCGCTGAACGAACGCATCACCGAGCGGGAGACGGCCATCGCCAAGGCGATGCGGCGCGAGGCCGACGGCATCGTCGCCAATCTCGGCGCCATCGAGGCGTCCTTGCCCGACCGCTGGCCCCATCGCGGCGCCGCGGCACGCCTGGGCGGCGCCACGCTGTCACCAGCCGATACGCCGTAGCCGACACGGCGCGGCTGCACCCCTGCACGACCCTCAACAAAAAAGGACCACGGATATGGAGACATCAGGCATGCGCTGGAAACAACGTCCGCAGGGCTCCACCTGGGGCGACTTCGGCCCCGACGACCAGATCGGGCGGCTCAATCTGATCGGTGCCGAGCAGGTACGCAAGGCCGCGCAGGAGGTCCAGGCGGGCCTGAGCTTCTGCCTGTCGCTGCCGCTGGACTATCCCGGCGGCAACAAGCTCAATCCGCGCCGCCATCCGCCAGTGCTGCGCCCGACCTTCCGCGACGACCTGCCCTACGTCAACTTCCCGCTGGCCAAGGTCGATCCCGCGGCCACCGACGTGATCAGCGACGATCAGGTCCTGCTGTCGCTGCAGTACTCGACGCAATGGGATTCGCTGGCCCACGTCGGCGCGCTGTTCGATGCCGACGGCGACGGCCGCGCCGAGCGGGTCTACTACAACGGCTATCGCGCCAACGAACATATCGTCGGGCCGGTCGATTACGCCGACGACGATCAGTTCGCCGCGCACGGCTGCAACCACGAACACAGCGAGGCGCGCGCGCTCGGCATCGAGAACTTCGCCGTCAAGGGCATGCAGGGCCGCGGCGTGCTGGTCGATCTGGCGCACTGCTACGGCACCGACTTCCGCGATATCGGCTACGACGAGCTGATGCGGGCGATGGAAGCGGATCGGGTCGAGGTCGAGCGCGGCGACATGCTGCTGCTGCGCACCGGCTTCGCCGAGGTGGTGCTGTCGATGCAGCGCGAGCCCGACGAGCACGTGCTGCACCACAGCTGCAGCGCGCTGAACGGGCGCGACGACAAGCTGCTGCAGTGGATCACCGACGCCGGCATCGCCGCGCTGGTCGCCGACAACTACGCGGTCGAGCGCTATCCCGCGCAGCCCGCCAGCGGTCCGGGCCCGCATCCGCTGCTGCCGCTGCATCACCACTGCCTGTTCAAGCTGGGCCTGCCGCTGGGCGAGCTCTGGTATCTGCGCGAGCTGGCGCAATGGCTGCGCGAGCACGGCCGCACGCGCTTCATGCTGACGGCGCCGCCGTTGCGCTTGCCCGGGGCGGTCGGTTCGCCCACCACACCGATCGCCACCGTCTGAGCGGCGACACCAACGATCCGGAGGAGACCCACGATATGAAACCATTCCCCGCACGCCGGCGCAGCGCCGGTCCTGTTCCGCGTTGGCTGGCCGGCATGCTCGGCGCTTGCGCGCTGGCGCTCGGCTGCGGCGCCCACGCACAGGCTCAGCCGAAAGCGACCCTCTCGGACGATCTGGTCAAGGTCGGCCTGATCCTCGACATGAGCGGCCTCTATGCCGATGTGACCGGCCGCGGCAGCGCCACCGCGGCGCAGATGGCGATCGACGACTTCGGCGGCAAGGTGCTCGGCCGCAAGATCGAGCTGGTGGTTGCCGACCATCAGAACAAGGCCGATATCGCCGCCAACAAGGCGCGCGAATGGTTCGACACGGACCGGGTCGACGCGATCCTCGACGTCGCGGCGTCCGCGCCCGCGCTGGCGGTGCTGGAGGTCGCCAAGCAGAAGAACCGCATCGTGGTGTTCTCGGGACCGGGCACCGAACGGCTGACCAACGACCTGTGCACGCCGATTTCGGTCCACTACGCCTACGACACCTATGCGCTGGCCAACACCACCGCGCGTGCGATGGTCCAGCGCGGCGGCAAGACCTGGTATTTCCTCACTGCGGACTACGCCTTCGGCCACACGCTGCAGGACTCTGCCACCACGGTCGTCACAGAGGCCGGGGGCAAGGTGCTCGGCGCCGCCCGCCATCCGATCGGCGCCAGCGACTTCGCCTCGTACCTGCTGCAGGCGCAGGCCAGCAAGGCGCAGGTGGTGGGCCTGGCCAATGCAGGCGGCGATTCGGTCAACGCGATCAAGGCCGCGCACGAGTTCGGCTTGACGCGCGACAACAAGCAGAAGCTGGCCGGCCTGCTGCTCTATATCAACGACATCCATGCCATCGGCCTGAAGACCGCCGCGGGCCTGGTGCTGACCGAGGCCTTCTACTGGGACATGAACGACGCCACCCGCAAATGGTCGCGCCGGTATTTCGACAAGCTCAAGAAGATGCCCAACATGAGCCAGGCGGGCGTCTATTCGTCGGTGATGCACTACCTGAAGGCGGTGCAGGCCGCAGGCACCGACGAGACCGCCGCGGTGATGAAGCAGATGAAGGCCATGCCGATCCAGGACTTCTTCACCGCCAATGGCCGTATCCGCGAGGACGGACGCATGGTGCACGACATGTACCTGTTCGAGGTGAAGACGCAGGCCGAATCGAAGTATCCATGGGACTACTACAAGGTCCTCGCCACGGTGCCTGGCGACCAGGCATTCATCCCGCCGTCGAAGTCGAAGTGCCCGCTGCTCAAGCGCTGACATGAGCGAACCCATCCAACGCGCCGCGTGGTTGCGCGGCGCCGGCAATACGCGCTTCGGCAGGCTGCCGGGCAGCACGCCGCTGACGCTGATGGCGCAGGCCGCCGATGCCGCGCTGGCCGAGGCCGGGCTCTCGCGCGGCGACATCGATGGCGTGCTGTGCGGCTACGCGACCACGCTGCCGCATCTGATGCTGGCCGACCGCTTCTGCGAATACGCGTCGCTCCGACCCGCCTATGCGCACGGCATGGCCGCCGGCGGGGCGACCGGTGGGGCGATGGCGATGCTGGCGCGCGAACTGGTGCGCGCCGGCCGCTGCCGCCACGTGCTGGTGGTGGCCGGCGAGAATCGCCTGAGCGGACAGAGCCGCGACCAGTCGGTACAGACGCTCGCGCAGGTGGGCGAGCCGCAGGTTGAAGTGCCGAACGGCGCCTCGGTGCCGGCGTACTACGCGCTGCTCGCGTCGCGCTATCTGATGGAGACCGGCCTGCCGCGCGACGCCCTGGCGGATTTCGCGGTGCTGATGCGCAAGCATGCGGTCGGCCACCCCGACGCGCATCTGCGCGAGCCATTGAGCGCAGACGCCGCGTGCGCCGCCAAGCCGGTGGCGACGCCGCTGCTGCTGTCGGACTGCTGCCCGATCTCCGATGGCGCGGTGGCGCTGGTGGTGTCGGCGGAGCCGGGCCCCGGCCGGCCGTTGCGCATCGCCGGCGCGGGACAGGCGCATCGCCATCAGCATCTGTGTGCGATCGACAGCGTGATGACGACCGGCGCCGGCGAAGCGGCCACGCGCGCGCTGGGCGAGGCCGGCATCGGGATCGATGGCCTCGACTATCTGGCGATCTATGACTCGTTCACCATCACGCTGCTGATGCTGCTCGAAGAAATCGGCGTGGCGCCTCGCGGCGGCGCGCATGCGCGGCTGCTGGCCGGCGACTTCGACGTCGATGGCGCGCTGCCGCTCAATACCCATGGCGGCCTGCTCGCGTTCGGCCATTCCGGCGTTGCCGGCGGCCTGATGCATCTGGCGGAGGCAACGCGGCAGCTTGCCGGGCGTGCCGGCGACCGCCAGATCGGTCAGCGTCGCCGCGCGCTGTTCCATGCCGATGGCGGCGTGCTGTCGTCCCATGTCAGCCTGGTGCTGGAGGCCCTGTGATGCCGATCTCACCCGAATCTGCGCTGCCCGAAGGGCTTCATCCCTATGCCGAAGGTCTGGACACGGGCCACGTTCGCTACCAGTCGTGCGCAGACTGTGGCGCGGCGCAATCGCTGGAGCGCCATGCCTGCCAGCGTTGCGGCAGCGTCCGGCTCGCGTGGCGCGATGCCGCCGGCGGGGCCACCGTCTACGCCGTGACCGAGATCGCCCGCGCGCCGGACGACAGCTTCCGCGCGCTGGTCCCTTACACGCTGGTGCTCGCCACGCTCGACGAAGGGCCGCGCGTGATGGGCCATGCCGAGCCCGGCGTGGCAATCGGCGACCGTGTGCGTGCGGGCTTTTTCCGGCATGGCGAACGGACGCTGTTGCGATTTCAGCGGGAATAGCGCGAGAACAGCGCGGAAATAGCGCCGGCATCGCCGAGCCCCCGCGCGCCGGTATGGAAAACCGGCCTGCGCACCACGACAACCCTATGGAGACACCTATGCAGCCGAATCATCAGCATCGGCGGGCCGCGCTCGCCCGTCCGTCATCCTCATCCAGGCGGCCCGCGTTGCGCGCCCTGCTCTCGATGCTCGCGCTGGGCACGCTGTGCGCCGTGTTGCCGCGGCCCGGCCATGCAGAGACCTGGCCCGCGCGGCCGATCCGCATGGTGGTGCCCTACCCGCCCGGCGGCCCCACCGATATCGTCGCGCGCGTGGTGGGGCAAAAACTCGGCGAGCGCCTCGGGCAAACGGTGGTGGTCGATAACCGGCCGGGCGCCGGCGGCAATATCGGCGCGGAGGCCGTCGCCAAGGCCACGCCGGACGGCTACACCATGCTCGTCGCCACCACCGCGCATGCGATCAACATGACCCTGTTCCGCAAGCCGGGCTACGACACGCGCCGCGACTTCGCGCCGGTCAGCCTGCTGACGCGCGGACCGCTGGTACTGGTCACCGCACCGACGACGCCGGCGCGAAATGTCGCCGAGCTGATCGCGCTGGCCAAGGCAAAGCCCGGTCAGGTCACCTTCGCCAGCTCGGGCAATGGCCAGTCAACCCATCTGTCGGCCGAGCTGTTCAACGCGATGGCGGGCGTGCGCATGACCCACGTGCCGTACAAGGGCAGCGCGCCCGCGCTGACTGACGTGATCGGCGGCCAGGCCACGGTGATGTTCGATACCATGCTGTCGGCGATGCCGTTCGTGCGCGACGGCAAGCTCAAGGCCCTGGCCGTGACCAGCGCCAAGCGCTCGCCGGCGGCGCCCGACGTGCCCACCATTGCCGAGGCGGGTCTGGCCGGCTACGAGGCCACCGCTTGGAACGCGCTGCTCGTGCCTGCCGGCACGCCCGCTGCGGTGATCGACACAGTGAGCAAGGCGCTGCGCGGGGTACTCGACGATGCCGAAGTCCGCTCGCGCTTCGCCACGCAGGGCTTCGGTGCGGAATGGACGTCGCCCGAGGCGGCGGGCCGCTTCCTCGGTGCCGAAATCGACAAATGGGCCGGCGTGGTCAAGACCTCCGGCGCCACCATCGACTGACCCTTCGCATTCCTTGAACCGATCGACTGACAGGACAACGACATGTCGGCTTCTCTCCCCCGCGGCCTGCAGGCCCTGCTGACGCCGCGCTCGATCGCGGTGATCGGCGCCTCGGACCATATCCACAAGATCGGCGGCCGGCCGATTCACTACACGCAGCAGCACGGCTACCGCGGCACGCTGTATCCCATCAACCCGCAGCGCGACACGATCCAGGGCCTGCGCAGCTACGCGTCGCTCGACGCGCTGCCGGAAGCGCCGGAGCTGGCCATCGTCGTGGTCGCCGGCGAGGCCGCCGTGCAGGCCGTCAGCGACTGCGCGCGGCTCGGCGTGGCGGCGGCGATCGTGATCGCCTCGGGCTTCGGCGAAGCGGGCGAGGAGGGCCGGCGCCAACAGCAGAAGATGGTCGACATCGCGCGTGCCGGCGGTCTGCGCATGGTCGGCCCGAACAGCCAGGGCCTGGCCAATTTCGGCAGCGGCGCGATTGCCAGCTTCTCGACGATGTTCATCGAGGTACCGCCGCAGGATGGACCGGTCGCGGTGATCAGCCAGAGCGGCGGCATGGGCGCGATGGTCTACGGCCTGCTGCGCCACCAGGGCATCGGTGTGCGGCACATGCATGCGACCGGCAATCAGGCGGATGTCACGGTCAGCGATCTGGCGCTGGCCGTCGCGCACGATCGCGACGTGCAGCTGATGCTGCTGTATCTGGAGACGCTGAACGATCCGGCCACGCTGGCGCAGGCGGCCGCGGTGGCGCGCGCCCGCGGCGTGCCGATCGTCGCGGTCAAGGCCGGGCGCACCAGCGCGGGCCAGCGCGCGGCGGCCTCGCACACCGGCGCGCTTGCCAACGAGGATCGCGCCGTCGATGCCTTCCTCGCACATCACGGCATCTGGCGGGTCGACGACGCCCATGCGCTGGCGCGCTGCGCACCGCTGTACCTGCGCGACTGGCAGCCCCAAGGCCGCGGCCTCGTGGTGGTCAGCAATTCCGGCGCGAGCTGCGTGATGGCGGCCGACGCCGCCGAATCGTGCGGACTGACGATGGCGCCGCTGGCGGCGCCGACACAATCCGCGCTGGCCGAACGCCTGCCGGGCTTTGCCGCCACCGCCAATCCGGTCGACGTGACCGCGGCCCTGCTGACCAACAGCGCGCTGTTCGGCGATGTGCTGCCGGTGATCGCGCGCGACGCGGCGGCCGATATGGTGCTGCTCGATATTCCGGTGGCGGGCATGGGCTACGACATCGAGCGCTTTGCCACCGATGCGGCGGCCTTCGCCGATACCAGCGGCAAGCCCATCGTGGTCGCGGCCTGGCAGCAGGGTGTGGCCACCCCGTTCCGGCAGCGCGGCGTTCCGGTCTACGCCAACGCCGGCGAGGCGCTGCCCGCGCTGAGCCAGTGGCGCGCGCACCGGCTGCGGCTGGCGGAGCTGGTCGCGCGTCCTCCGGCACCGCCCGCGGCGGTTGCGCCCGATGTCTCGTCGGGCTCGACGACGCTGAGCGAAGCGACGAGCCTCGCACGATTGGCAGAGGCCGGTGTTCCGGTCGTCGCGCATCGCCTGTGCCGCAGCGCCGATGAGGCGGTGGCGGCCTGGCGTGCGCTTGGAGGACCGGTAGCGGTCAAGGCCTGCGCCGCCGCGGTACCGCACAAGAGCGAACACGGCCTGGTCGCGCTGGGCTGCAACGACGCCGATTCGATCGTCTCGGCATTCGAGCGCCAGATGACCACGCTGGCCGGCATGGGCGTCGAGGCCGAGGGCGTCATCGTCGCGGCGATGGTGCGGGGCCAGCGCGAATGCATGATCGGCGCGCACTGGGACCCGGTGTTTGGCGCGGTGCTGGTGGTCGGTGACGGCGGCAAGTATGTCGAAGTGCTGCGCGACACCGCGGTGCTGCTGGCGACCTGCGACGAAGACGATGTCGCCCGCGCGCTGCGGACGCTGCGCATCGCGCCGCTGCTGGCCGGCGTGCGAGGCGAAGCGGCCGTGGATATGGCCGCCCTGTGCCGCACCGCGGTGGCGGTCGGCAGGATGGTGCACGCCGCGGGCGGCGCGATCCGGTCGGTCGACCTGAATCCGGTGATGGCGAGCCCCGATGGCGTCGTGGTGGTCGATGCGTTGATGGAGATGGCGGTCTGACGACCAAGGCGCGGCTCCGAACACCACCACGTCATTGCCGCGCAAGCGCGAATCCAGCGTCTTTCGAAGCCGCTGGGTCCCCGCTTGCGCGGGGACGGCGAGTAGGGTGGCATGCCTGGCTTTCCGGCCCATTTCGGCACGTCGAGTAAATTTCTTGCTATTTAATCGCACACGATCTATATTCTGTTCCATGAATGCCGCATCGAACCCCCGAATCGACCCTGCCACCGCGCTGTTGCTGGACCGGCAGTTCTGTTTTTCGGTCTATTCGGCCTCGCTGGCGCTGAACAAGCTGTATCGCAAGCTGCTGCGTCCGCTGGGCCTGACCTACCCCCAATACCTGGTCATGATGGTGCTGTGGGAACAGGACGGCCTGACGGTGTCGGAGATCGGCGCCAGACTGAATCTGGACTCGGCCACGCTGACGCCGTTGCTCAAGCGCCTCGAAGCGCAGCAACTGTTGTCGCGGGCCCGAGCGGCGGCAGACGAGCGGCAGGTCATCGTCAGTCTGACCAAGGCCGGCCGCGCGTTGAAGACCCAGGCCGGCAAGGTCCCGGAGTCGGTGCTGTGCGCATCGGCGTGCAGCGTCGAGGAACTGACCAGCCTGAAGCGCAAGCTCGACAGCGTGACGGCGAAGATTGCCCGGAACGCGGCCGACTGAGCCGCATGGAATGACAACCTCGTCTTGCTTTGACCGATTTATATCGCGCGCTATGCAATAGCGTCCTATGTTGCAGTAAAACCCGCCATCAACCTGAAGGAACCAACCATGTCGATCGAAAAAGTCCTGTATCGTGCGCAAGCCCAAGCCACCGGCGGCCGTGACGGCCGCGCCGTCTCGTCCGATGGCGCGCTCGAGGTCAAGCTCAGCACGCCGCGCGAACTGGGCGGTGCCGGCGGCCCCGGCACCAACCCCGAGCAACTGTTCGCCGCGGGCTACTCGGCCTGCTTCCTTGGCGCACTGAAGTTCGTCGCCGGCCGCGAGAAGGTGGCGCTGCCCGCCGATACCACGATCACCGGCAATGTCGGCATCGGGCAGATCCCGACCGGCTTCGGCATCGAGGTCGAGCTGCAGATCTCGATTCCCGGCGTGGCGCGCGAAACCGCGCAGGCGCTGGTGGACAAGGCCCACGTCGTCTGCCCGTACTCGAACGCGACGCGCGGCAACATCGACGTGCGGCTGACGCTGGTCTGATCCGCAGCACCCCGGCACAAGGCCGCGGCGAGCGCTCAGGCGCCGTCGCGGCCTTGTGCAATCAGCTCACGCAATTGCGGATCGCGCGCCTCGCACACATCGAACAAACCCAGCGCGTCCAGCGCCGGAACCAGCGCGATCAGGTCTGCTTTCGCCGCGGCATGGCTCGCGTCGGACTGCGAGGGATCGGACAGCACGCGCCAGCTCGCCAGGAACGCGCCCACACTGCCTTTGCGTACGGTGACGCCGTTGGCTTGCACGGCATCGATATGGTCCGGGAGCAGGGTTTCGGGCTTCATGCGCGGCCCCCGTGTGTCCCGGCAATGGGTCGGGATGGCGTGGCAGGTGTCATCGAGCGGCTCCGTGGTTGGCAATGCAGGCAGTCTAGGGCGCCCTGTCTTGCCCGCTAACGCTAGAATGCCAACCCATAATGCAATCGGGCCAGCCCATTCGATCGACCGTGTCGTTGAAGCAAGTCCGCCGGCTGTCGCACGCCGGCATCCGCGAGCGCCGTGCGCACCGTCACGACGATGGACAACTCTTCACCATCCAGGCGGGCGTGGTCGCGATCGAAGCCGACCGCGGCCGTTGGGTGATGCCGACGGGCTGCATCGCCTGGATTCCACCCGGCATCGAGCATGGCGCCAGCGTGCAGGGTGGCATGGCCGGTACCAGCCTGTATTTCGACGGCGCGTGGAGCCGTGCCTCGATGCCCGACGCGGTGAAGGTGGCAAGGCTATCGCCGCTGCTGGACGCGCTGATCGGCGCGCTGACAGGCAACGAGGTGCCGACCGGCACCGCCCTCGATCACTACCTCGCCGTGTTCGCCGATGCGTTCGCGCGCGAGCCGGCGCAGACGCTGTTCCTGCCGATGCCGCGCGAGCCGCGGCTGACGCGGATGGCGACGCGGATGCTGGCCGCGCCTGAGGACAACACCGATCTCGATGGGTGGGCCCAACGCATCGGCATGAGCCGCCGCACGCTGACACGGCGCTTCCAGGCCGAGACCGGATGGACCGTCGGCCAGTGGCGCCAGCAGATGCGGCTGCTGGCGGCGATGGAGCGGCTTGCCGCCGGCCACAGCGTCACGGCGATTTCGCTCGATCTGGGCTATGCCAGCGTCAGCAGCTTTATCGCGATGTTCCGCCGCTATCTCGGCACGACGCCGCGCGCGTATATGCCCGCGAGCGCCGCCGCGCACTCACGAGCGCCCCGCCAGCCCGCCTGAGCGCTTGCAGCATGCGCTCTTGCGCGGCCTCCCCGCGTTGCGCTTGCCGGCCAGCACCAGGCTCAGCACGGCCACCACCACACAGCCGATGCCGATGAGCTGGCTGGCACCGACCGGTTCCCCGAGCAGCAGAAAGGCCATCGCCACCGCCGAGATCGGGGCCAGCGCCGTGAACAGCGATGCCTCCGTGCCGGTGGTGCGCGCCGAGCCTGCATACCACAGCACGAAGCCCGCCACGGTCGGCACCAGCGCGTAATACAGCACGGCCACCAGCGCGCCGCTCGGCAGCCCATGCCGCCATGGCGCCTCGAACAGCGCGGGGACGATGGATGCGACAAGGCCGATCGCGGTCATCACGGTCGACAGGGCCAGCGGTTGCAGCGGTTGGCGCAGCCGCTTGTTCAGCAGAATGAACAGGCTCTCGCAGACCACCGCGCCCATGACCAATGCATTGCCAAGCCACGTCCCCCGGCCGGCCTCGGCACCGTCCCCCGGCACCGCGACCGCCAGCACGCCCGCAGTCGCCAGCCCAATAGCCAGCAGCAGGGCCACGCCCGGGCGCTCCTTGAGCACGACGATCGAGACCAGCGCCGACACCACCGGCAGCGTGCCGATGATCACGCCGGCATCCGCGGCCGATGTCATCCGCAGGCCGGAAATCAGCAAGGTGGTATAGCCGACGCTGCCAGCCACCGCCTGAAGTACCAGCAGCACCCCGTCGCCACGGCCGATGGCCGGCAAGCGCGTGCCGGTCAACCTCATCAGCAGCAGGAAGCCGGGCAAGGCGATGGCAAAGCGCAGCGCCGTCGCGGTAAACGGCGGCAGCCCGGCGGCGATCACCTTGCTGGCGATGACGGTGCTGCCGACCAGGATCATGGCCAGCGCCAGATAGAAATAACCTTCGGTTTTGCCGGACATGGCCGCCTCCGCATCGTTGGATGCCTCAGGCTAGGCCACCGGCATGGCAGGCGTCTTGAACGAAATTGCAGGCAGGCGAAGGCCGCCCTCCGGATTCAACCCGTCAGCGCAACGACCGTCCGCTGGCGACGGCGGCATAGGCACTGGGCGACAGGCCGTATTTCCGCACGAAGATGCGCGTCATATGGCTCTGATCGGCAAACCCGCTGCCGATCGCCGCATCGGCCAGCGCCTCGCCGCGCGCAATCAATCGACGCGCGAGGTCGATCCGCCGCTGCACCAGATAGGCATGCGGTGTCAGCCCGGTGGCCCGGGTGAAAACGCGCAGCACCTGGAAGCGGCTCAGGCCGCTGGCATGGGCAAGGTCGTCCAGCGTCACCGGCACCGAGGGATCGTCGTCGATGCGCGCCAGCGCGTGGGCAATCGCCGCGGGGGTGCCTTCGCCCTCTCGCACACCGTGCCGGCAGCCCATCGTGCGCGCGACCAGCATCAGCAGCAGGCTGTCGCGACGCAACGCCGCATCCGGTGCATTGCCGCCGGTCATGGCATCGAACAATTGCGTGAAGATTGCGGCCGAGGCCTGGTCTTTCAGCACCGGCAGCAGGAATTCTCCGAGCCGGGCCGCGCCTTCGCTCACATCGTGACAGACCGGCGCCACCACCTCGGGATCGAAATACAGGATGCGCCACGAGCGCCCCGCCCCATCCACCGGCATGCCGTCGTGCACCTCGCCGGGATTGACCGTGATGATGTCTCCGGCGACCGCCTGCACCTCGCCTCGCCCGCTGGCCGAGCGCTGCGCGCCACGCTCGAGCACACCGATGCCGAACTGTTCGTGCGTATGGCGGGCGAAGCGGTGCCGCGAGCTGGCCTGGACGGCGAGCACACCGGGCAACGCACAAGGCAGGAGCTGGAATTGGCCGGCAGGCATGGGGATCGATGGAGGAGCGCCAGCGAAACCATAGCACGCGCCCGGATGGACAGCGCCGGTTGAATCGATTCCAATGCTGACGCGGCCAAGCGCGTGCTTCGTCCAATACTCTCCAGCGCCGTCCCTCGATGCAAGATAAAGACCGCCTGCTTCGCACTTTCCTCGCCGTCGCCCGCGCCGGATCGCTGCGCGCCGCCTCGACTTCGCTTGGCATCACGCAGGCCGCCGCCAGCAAGCAGGTCGCCGCACTGGAAACGTTCCTCGGGGCGCCATTGTTCGACCGCCATGGGCGGGGCATGCGGCCGACGCCGCTGGGAGAGCGCCTGGTCGGCGATATCGATCAAGGATTCGGCATGGTCGACAGCGCGCTGGACCTCGCGCGGCAGACCTGCGCCGGTGGCTATGGGCGCGTGACGATCGCCACCGTCAATACGCTGGCCGCCTATCTGATTCCGGCGGTGGTCGCGTCGCTGCGCGCGGCGCACCCGCGCATCGCGCTCAGCGTGTTCAACGCCAGTTCGCCCGAGGTGGTGGAGCGGGTCGAGCGCGGCCTCGCCGATATCGGGCTGGTCTACGACCTCGCCGTCGATACCGACGCGGTGGCATTGCGGCGCTTGTGCATCGAACAGATCGCCGCCTATAGCCGCGAGCCCGGCGCGCCGACAGCGGGAGCGGTCAGCGTCGCCGCGCTCGCACAGCGGCCGCTGATCGTGCCGCCGCGCCCGTACGCGCTGCGGCGCGTGATCGAACGGGAATTACCGGCGCCGCTGTCGATCGCCGTCGAAAGCAATTCGGTCAGCATGTCGCTCGACCTGGCGATGCAAGGCGTGGGCACCACGATCCTGCCGCGCGACCTGCCCGACATCGCCATTTCGGCGCGCGGGCTGCATCGGCTCGCCATCGAAGGCGCCAACCTGCATCGCCATGTGGTGCTGATCCACCGCAGCGGCACCACACCGAACCAGGCGGTCAGCCGCGCGATCCGGGCCATCGAAGCGGCCGCGGCGCGCATCGCGACGCGATAGCGCGCCCGTGTATCAACGACGCAGCGTAGTCTTCGCCTGGCGCGCCCAATAAGCAAACGTCGCGTTGACGATTGCCGGCTGCAGCAGGAAATCGTGCGCCTCGCGCGCAGCCTCCGGATCGACCGGCTGCAACGCGCCGACGGCCAGCGCGTCCAGGCACATGCGGGCATTGCGCTCGGCGAACACGTTCAGATAGACGGCCTCCTGCAGGGTCGCTCCGGTGCAGACCGCGCCGTGGTTGACGAGGAAGGCGGTGCGCCGGCCGGCCAGCGCGCCCGAAATCAGTTCGCCTTCGTCGTCGCCGGTCGGCACCCCGGGCCAGTGCGCCAGAAACCCGCAATCGTCATGGAACATCGCCGCATCCATATGCGCGACCGGCATCGGGATACCAAGCATCGACAGCGCCGACAACGCCGGCGGATGGGTATGCACGATCGCCTCGACCTGCGGATGGTGGCGATAGATCCAGCTGTGGAAGCGCACCCCGGGATTGGCCCTGCCCTTGCCCTGCAGCGTGTTCAGTTCTGCATCGACCAGCAGCACATTGGCGGCACTGGCCTCTTCCATGCCCGTACCGAGTGCGAGCGTGACCATGCCGCCCGATTCCGGGTCGCGCATGGTGATCTGTCCGGCCAGCCCCGCGGCGTGGCCCTGGGCGGCAAGGATCAGGCAGGCATCGACGAAGGTGTCGAGATCGGCGTCGACGTTGGCGCCGGGGACGGCATCGAGCAACAAGGTCTTGGTCATGGCAGGCAACGATGAAAGTTCAGCGCAGGGGCGCGAGACGACTCAGTGATCGAGCCGGATATTGCGTTCGCGGATCAGCGTGCGGTGGGCCTCCAGATCCTGCCGGATCAGCGCCGCGAACGCGGTGCCGCTGGTGGCGAAGGGCTCGAAGCCGTTGCCTCGCACGCGCGCCAGCAAGTCGCGGTCCGCCAGCACCGTCTGCAACGCCTGGGTCATCCGCTCGACCACCGGCGCCGGCAGCGCCGCCGGTCCCACCAAGCCGACCCATGGCGCAAATTCGAAGCCCTTCAAGCCGGCCTCCTCGAAGGTCGGCACGGACGGCAGCAAAGGACTGCGCTGACGCGTCGACACGGCGATCGGCTTGACGCGGCCCGTCTTCGCATACTGGCTGCCCAGGTTGGTGTCGATAAAGGTCAGATGCACGTGGCCGGCCACCACATCGGCCAGCGCGGGGGCGCCGCCGCGATAGGGCAGATGCGCAACGATCGCACCCGATTGTTGCTTGTAAGCCTCGAAGGCCAGATGCGGCGGGCTGCCGACGCCCGCCGACGCATAGCTCAATGCCGACGGATGCGCCTTGCTGTAGCGCGTCAATTGGTCGGGCGTCGCGACATTCAGCGAGGGATGCGCCACCATCACCAGCGGGATGCGCGCGACGGTGCCGAGATAACTAAAATCCTTGAGGACGTCGTAGGCGATCTTCTTTTGCAGCACCGGGTTGACGGTCAGCGCCCCTTCGTCCAGCAGGGCCAGCGTGTAGCCATCCGCCGGCGCACGGGCCACCGCCTCTGCCGCAATCATCGCGCCGGCGCCGGGCCGGTTCTCCACCACCACCGGCTGCCGCAGCGTGGCGCCAAGACGCTCGGCCAGCATGCGGGCGATGGTGTCGACCGCGCCGCCGGCGGCCTGGCCGAGCAGCAGGCGGATCGGGCGTTCGGGGTAGGCACCGCTCGATGGCGATGCGGACGATGCGGACGATGCGGACTGCGCGATCGCCAGCGGCGTGGCGACGGCCAGCGCCAGGCAGGCGCCAAGCCGGCGCAGGAAAGAAAGTCGGATCATGGGGCGCAGCCTCTTATGGGGTGGGTCGGACAGGACGAAGCCAGTCTAGGCCGGTTTGTCCGTCCCGCGCGGCATGGCTGCCTTGAACGCAGGTTAAGGCTCGAAGGCGCGATGCGCGGCCATCGCATCGCATTGCGAAGGGAGACTACGATGGCGATCGAACTGGATCACCTGATGGTGCCGGCGCGCGACAAGGTCGCGGCGGCCAAGCAATTGGCGGAGCTGCTTGGCGTGCCGTGGTCGGACACCGGCATCGGACCATTCTGCCCGGTCTATCTGAACGACGGGCTGACGCTGGATTTCGATCAGTGGAACGAGCCGTTCCCGCGCATTCACTATTGCTTCCGCGTCGGCGAAGACGAGTTCGATCGCATCCTGCAGCGCCTTCGGGACGCCGGCATTCCGTACCGCAGCAATGTGCGCGGGCCGGTGGACCACGCGGTCAACACCTTCCAAGGCGGGCGCTTCGTCTACTGGAACGAGCCCGACGATCATCAATGGGAAATGCTGACCGTCAGCTACGCACGCCAGCCGTGAATGCTCATGCCAATGCCTCGATCAGGAAATCGACGAAGGCACGGACCTTCGGATTGAGATACCGCCGGGACGGATAGACCGCATAGACATGCGTCTCGACGGTGGACCATTCGTCCAATACGGTGGCGAGCCGCCCCTGCGCGATATCCTCGCGGACATAGATCAGCGGAATCAGGCTGATGCCGAAGCCCGCGAGCAACGCTTCGCGTACCACCAGGCTGGACGTGACCTTGTAGCGGCCGTCGATCGGCACATCGACCTGGACATCGCCCTGCGCGCCGTTCTTCCGAAAGCTCCATAGCCGGGCATGGCCGGACAGACTGAATTGCACGCATTCGTGCTGGCGCAAGGCTTCGGGAGAATCGGGCAGACCATGGCGCGAAAAATACGCCGGCGCGCCGCACAGCACATGTGTCATCGACATCAGCTTGCGCGCGACCAGGCTGGAATCCTCGAGCTTGTCGCTGCCGCGAATCGCGACGTCGAAGCCTTCCTTGACCAGATCGACGCGCCGATCGTCCAGACGCAGATCCAGCGACAGCTGCGGATAGCGGCACAGAAACTGCGGGATCGCATCGGCCAATTGCGTCAGTGTCAGCGACATCGGCGCACTGACGCGCAGCGTGCCGCTCGGCTCGCCTTGCATCGGGCCCAGCGCGCGGTCGGCCTCGTCCAGCTCGTCGAGAATCTGCGCGATCTGCGTGTAGTACTGCTGGCCGGCCTCGGTCAGGCTCAGCCGCCGCGTGGTGCGGTTGAGCAGCCGCGTGGACAGATGCGCTTCCAGTTCGCCAATGTTCTTGCTGACCGCCGCCGGAGACAGGCAAAGCCGCCGCGCCGCCGCGGCAAAGCTATTGCGCTCGACGACTTCCCGAAATACACGCAGCGCCGTCAAATGGTCCACGCTGGATTCACCCGATTATTCACTGATGGTAAAGATTGTGGTGAGCATATCGCATATTTCAACGCGCGAGGATGGCGATTAATCTTGCAGCGTGAATAAACGGCCGTCCCATCGGCATTAGGGCAATGCCGACGCCACGGCCTTCAACGACCTCCAACGACACCATTCGCAGCTGGAACGACCATGAGCCATCCCGTCATCGACGCCATCGAGCAACGCATCTCCGCCAATTTCTTCGATGCCGCGCGTTCTCTGTCCGACGCGCAGATCGAAGCGCTGATCGCGCTGGCGACGCGCGCACCGACCGCCTACCACCTGCAGAACTGGCGCTTCATCGCGGTCCGGACCGCGCAGGCCAAGGCGCGCCTGCGCGCGGTCGCCTGGAACCAGCCCAAGGTCACCGATGCGGCGGTCGTGTTTATCGTCTGCGGCGTGCTGGCCGATCCCGCCACGCTGGCGCAGCGCCTTGAGCCGTCCGTCGAAGCCGGCCTGTTGCCCGCCGGCATGGTGCAGAGCTGGGTCGATGCCGCCCGGGGCCAATATCTGGAGCAGCCGCAGAGCCGGCGCGACGAAGCGATTCGCACCGCATCGCTGGGCGCCGCCACCTTGATGCTGGCCGCCCAGGGCATGGGCCTGGCAACCGGCCCGATGACCGGCTTCGATCCACAGGGCGTGGCACGTGAATTCTCACTGCGGCCCGACGAGGTGCCGGCCCTGCTGGTGGCGGTCGGCCATGCGGCGCCGGGCAACTGGCCGCAGAAGCCCCGCCGCCCGCTCGCCGAAGTGCTGGATTTCGCTTGAGGCAGGCATCGTGAACCGCGCCACCGACCTGCTGCTGACCGGTCTGGCCCCCGCGATCTGGGGCAGCACCTATGTCGTCACGACCAGCCTGCTGCCCCAAGGCTATCCGCTGACGGTGGCGATGCTGCGGGCGCTTCCGGCCGGCCTGCTGCTGCTTCTGTGGGTGCGCCAATTGCCGCAGCGTGGCTGGTGGCTGCGCGTATTCGTGCTCGGCGCGCTGAACTTCTCGGTGTTTCAGGCGATGCTGTTCGTCGCCGCCTACCGCCTGCCGGGCGGCGTGGCAGCGACGCTGGGCGCCGTGCAGCCGCTGATCGTGATCCTGTTTTCGAGGCTGCTGCTCGGCAACGCAATCCGGCCGGTGGCGGTGATCGCCGCGATTGGCGGCATGGCGGGCGTGGCCTTGCTGGTGCTGACGCCGAAGGCGGCGCTGGACGCGACCGGCGTGGCCGCCGGCCTGCTTGGCGCCGCCTCGATGGCGCTCGGCACGGTGCTGACGCGCCGCTGGCAGCCGCCCGTGTCCGCACTGACCTTTACCGCATGGCAACTGGTGGCGGGCGGCATCCTGCTGCTGCCGGTCGCACTGTGGCATGAACCGCCGCTTGGCCCGCTGACGCAGGCCAATGTGTTGGGCTTTCTCTATCTGGGATGGATCGGCGCCGCGCTGACCTATGTGCTGTGGTTTCGCGGCATCGCGCGGCTGGATCCGCCGGTGGTGGCGTCGCTGGGCTTTCTGAGCCCGCTCAGCGCCGTGCTGTTGGGATGGGGCTTGCTGGATCAGTGGCTCAGCGCGCCGCAACTGGCGGGCATGGTGCTGGTGCTGGCCAGCATGTGGTTGAGCCAACGCGCTGCGGCGGTCCGGACGGCGACGCCACCGCCACGGCGCTCGCCCTCCGCGGCCTCAGCGGCCTCCACGCCCGAATCGCCGCGCGTCTGACACCGTTATGACGGGTCCTTGGTACGGGTACGCGACACCGCACCCATGATGCCGAGGCCCAGCACGATCACACAGGCGATGGCGACGTAGGTCTCCGGCACGCCGGCCGTGATCAGGCCCCATGCGATGCCGCCCACGAGGATCAACAGTCCAATCAGGAATAGTGCAAACGACATAACCCAGCTCCTGGCAATTGCCGCGATCGGCTGCGGCTTAAGTGCAATGTAGGGGCCATGCCGCGCCACAGGGATCGGTGCGCAACGGAGACTGGCGTAGGCCGGTTCCTACGCGCGCGGTGGATGTCGCGGCACCTGCTATTTGCGGGCGTTCGCCTATGATCGTCCATATCGATCCTTCGTCGCCTGGCAAAAGCCATCGCCACGAGGCAAGGCGAATGGCTCTCTCGCCGGCGCAATCCGATGACAATTCGAATCGGCATTTCGGGGTGGCGCTACGAGGGTTGGCGTGGCGTCTTCTATCCAAAAGGACTGGCCCAGGCGCGCGAACTCGAATTCGCCGCACGCGCCGTCGACACCATCGAGATCAACGGCTCGCATTATTCGCTGCAGACCATCGGCAGCTACCGCGCGTGGTACGAGGCCACACCACCGGGCTTTGTCTTCGCCGTCAAGGGGCCGCGCTATCTGACCCACATGCTGCGTTTCCGCGACGAAAAGGCCCAGCCCGCCATGGCGAATTTCTTTGCCTCCGGGGTGCTGGCGTTGCAGGAAAAGCTCGGCCCCTTCCTGTGGCAATTCCCGCCGAATTTCAGCTTCAAGTCCGAACGGCTGGAGCGTTTTCTCGCGATGCTGCCTCGCACCACCGACGAGGCCGCGAGATTGGCCCGCCAGCACGATGGCCGCGTCAAGCAGCCCTGGTTCGAGCCGACGCGCAAACGTCGCCTGCGGCATGCCATCGAGATCCGCCACGCCAGCTTCTGTACGCCGGAATTCCCAGCGCTGCTGCGCCGGCATCGTGTCGCGCTGGTGGTCTCCGATGCGGTGGCCGACTGGCCCTACGTCGAGGACGTGACCGCCGATTTCGTCTATCTGCGGCTGCACGGCACGGAAACGCTGTATGGCGGCTCCTATTCGGATCCCGCGCTCGATCGCTGGGCCGATCGCTTGCGCGCATGGGGCGCCGGCGGCGAGCCGGACGACGCCAGGCGCATTTCGCCGGTCAAGGCACGCAAGGCGGCCCGGCGCGATGTCTACTGCTATTTCGATAACGACCAGAAGGTCAAAGCGCCATTCGATGCGCAACGGCTGATGGAGCGCCTTTCACCGGATCGGCATCGCGCGCAAGGCTAGTTGGGCGCCTTGGCCAGCCTGCTGAAATCCCGATCCAGCCGCGCCAGCGATGCATCGATCCGGCCGCGTTTTTCCTTGACCCAGGCATCCTGCTGCGCCAGCGACTGTTTCGCCGCCTTCAGCATCCGTTCCATCTCTGCGGGCTGCGGCCCGCCGACGGTGGCGCGATGGCGGACGATCGCCACCGGATCGAGCGTGGCGCGAAATTCCGCTTCGCTCATCGGTAACTGCGCCGGCCCCTGCCCCTTGACCGCGTCCGCATAAATGCGCTGCGCCTGCGCATAGGGAAATTCGCTGGGCCGGATATTGTTCGCTTTTGCGTAATCGACCACTTCCGATGCGAAGTGATGGCCCACGCGGAATGGCAGCTTGTATTTGCGCATCAGCACGTCGGCCAGCTCCTGCGATGCGGTCCAGTCGCTGTTCAGCTCCTCCAGCGCGCGCTCGGGGCTGATCACCAGCGCGTTCAGGATCTTGTCCCAGCCCTGCAGCACGCGAATCGCACTGTGCACCATTTCGCTGTTGGGCTTGACCTCCTTGGCGTCGCCCATGCCCGGCGTGATGTTGTGCGCCTGAATCACCGGCCCCATCGCCAGCGTGACCGCGGTCGAGGCATGCCGGCGTGTGGTGTTCAGCAAGCCGGGATTTCGCTTCTGCGGCATCGCGCTGGAGACATAGGTATTGCTGCCGCCCTCCTGCAACAGCATCCACGGACGCGATTGCGCATACTGCGTCATCACATCCTCGATGAAGTTCCCCGCATGCAGCGCAATGCTGGTGACGATCGCACCGACCTCCACCGGCTGTTCGGTCGAGGAAATCTGGGCGGCATCGTAGGCGTTATCGACGATCGCCGAAAAGCCAAGATAGTCGGCCATTCGCGCGCGATTCAGCGGCCAGCTGGTGCCATTCAATACCGTCGTTCCCATCGGCGAACGATCGATGCGCCCATAGGCCTCGCGAATCCGCTGCGCGTCGCGCTCCAGGCCGGCTGCATGGCCGAGCAGATAGTGGCCAAGGCTATTCGGTTGCGCCGCCACGCCATTGGTGTAATTCGGCACGATGGTATTGGCGTGCTTCTCCGCCAGCGACACCAGCGAACGGCTGGTCTTGTTCAACTGGTCGGCCAGGCTCAGCAGATTGTCCCGCAGGATCGCGGCGCGGTAGGTCGCATGCATGTCCTGGCTGGACCGCCCGGCATGCAGCAGGGTTACCTCGACGCCCGCGGCCTGGATCAGCAATGGCTCGAAGGTGATGACGGTCGAGGGACGCTTGCCGCCCGGCCGATTGCCGTCTTCCAGCACCTTGGCGATGCCCGACGCGATGCGCGGCGCGAGCGACTTGTCCAATAGCCCTTCGTCCGTATTGATCACGGCGGTGGCCTTGTTGATTTCGCCGAGCCAATAGAACTCGTCGCGATTCACTGCGGATTGGGCAAAGGCGGGAACGGCGTGGGCGGAAATCGCCAGGGCGAGAATGCCAATTCGGGTTTTCAACACGGCTGGTTCGCTTGTCTCGTTATTCGGTTGTTGTCGGGCGACGCCGGGGCAAGAGGCGCCACGGGATTACAGCCGATTGCGGACGCAGGCGCAAGGCCATACATTCGGCAGACAATGACAGTCTCCCTCCCCAAAAAACGGCCCAATGCCGGCCCTGCCCACCATGACAAGACGTCGTGCTGAAAGCCCCGATTGGGTGCATCGCGCCGAACCGGCGCAGGGTATCGAACGCATCGAGGCGTTCTTCAGCGGCAACGCCTATGCGATGCACCGGCACGATACCTATGCCATCGGCCGCACGCTGGCCGGCGTGCAATGCTTCCAGTATCGGCGCAGCCTGCGCGCGAGCGTGCCGGGCAAGACCATCGTGCTGCATCCGGACGAGGCGCACGACGGACAGGCGGGTACCGATGAGGGCTTTCGCTATCGGATGATCTACGTCGAGCCGGCCGTCTTTCAGGCGGCGCTCGGCGGCAAGGCGCTGCCTTTCATCGAGGGCGGCATCACCGATGACCCGCGATTGTTCGCGGCGACCGAAGCGTTGCTGCAGCGGCCGGAGATCCTGCTCGATCCGCTCGAACGGGACGATGGCATGGTCGAGCTTGCCCTCGCGCTCGACGCCGCTTCCGGCGCCAGACCGCTGCGGCCGTCCTGCGATTTCCGGGCGGCGCAGCTTGCGCGCGACTATCTGCATGCCGCTTCGCATCGCCCCGTCACGCTGGAAGAGCTCGCCGTCGCCTGCGGCCGGGACCGCTGGAGCCTGTCGCGCGACTTCCGCACGTTCTACGGCACCAGCCCTTACCACTACCTGACGATGCGCCGATTGGAGGCGGCACGCCGGCTGATGCAGCACGGTGTTGCGTTAGCCGACAGCGCCGTGGCAGCCGGCTTTGCGGACCAGAGCCACATGACGCGGCACTTCACCAAGGCTTACGGCATTCCGCCGGCCAGGTGGCTGCGCATGGTCCAGTCCGCCGACGGCCGCTGATTTCCGCTCGCACAATCGTTCAAGACGCCGCATCCGCGTCCACATTACGCTGTTCTCTCCCCATTCACGGAGAGAACCCATGCAAGCCACCCCATCATCGGCCCCGGCTTCCCGCGGCCAGGGCGTCGTGATCGACCTGATCGGAAAGATCAGCCAGATCGACGGCCACTGGCAGCCCCGCGTCGTCGCCGAAATGAATGACTACCAATTCAAGGTGGTCAAGCTCAAGGGCGATTTCATCTGGCATACGCACGCCGATACCGACGAGACCTTCATCGTGCTCGACGGCGAATTGCAGATCGATCTTCGCGATGGCGCGATCGTTCTCCGCGCCGGCCAGATGGCGGTCGTGCCCAGGGGCGTGGAACACAAGCCCTTTGCCGCCGAAGAAGTGAAATTGCTGCTGATCGAGCCGCGCGGCGTGCGCAATACCGGTGAAGAAGGGGGCGAACGGACCGTGCAGAACGATATCTGGGTCTGAGGCGCCGCGATCGCGGCCATCGCGCCCTCGGGACCCTTTGCGGGCTTCGCCCACCTTTACCTTGACATTCGGCGGTTCATGTAACACCATAAGTTCCATGAAACGCGATAGCAGACTGTCAGGCGTGCTCCACGTCCTGTTGCACATGGCCGAGCACGATGGCCCGGTCACCTCCGAGGTCCTCGCCAAGGCGATGGAAACCAATCCCGTGGTCATCCGCCGCGTCATGGCCGGACTGCGCGAGCAAGGCTACGTCCGCTCGGAAAAGGGCCATGGCGGCGGCTGGACGCTGGCCTGCGACCTGTCCCGGGTCACGCTGCGCGACGTCTACACCGCGCTTGGCTGCCCCTCGCTGCTTGCGATCGGCAACCGGACGGAATCGCCCGGCTGCCTGGTCGAGCAGGCCGTCAATGCCGCGCTCGACCAGGCGTTCAACGACGCGGAAGCGCTGTTGCTGGCCCGGCTGGGCGAGGTCACGCTGGCCATGCTCAGCGCCGATTTCCACAAACGGATGGTGGCCCGCGGCGGCCGTCACGATCTGGAGCACGTTCATGCGGTATGACGCCATCGTCATCGGCGGAAGTTTCGCCGGTCTGTCGGCAGCCACCTATATCGCGCGGGCAAGGCGCTCGGTCTGCATCATCGACGCGGGCGCCCCGCGCAATCGCTTTGCCACCCATTCGCACGGGTTCCTGGCGCAGGACGGCAGCAATCCCGCCGCCATGCTTGCGACCGCGCGAGAGCAGGTCGCGGCCTATCAGACCACGACGTTTATCGAAGGCAAGGCCATCGGCGCCTCGGGAGAATCGGGCGCCTTCTCGGTAAGCCTCGAGAACGGTGAGGTCGTGGAAGCCGCCAGGCTGGTGCTCGCGTACGGCATCTCGGACGAACTGCCCGACCTGCCGGGTCTGAAGGAACGCTGGGGCAAGTCCGTGATTCACTGCCCGTACTGCCATGGATTCGAATTCAGCGATCAACGCCTGGGCGTGCTGAGCATGTCACCGATGTCGGTCCATCAGGCCATGCTGATTGCCGAATGGGGACCGACGACGCTCTTTCTGAATGGTGAAGCCCCCGTCGACGAATCTGCGCTGGCGGACTTGCGCAAGCGTGGGGTCGCGATCGAAGCAGCGCCGATCAAGGCATTGCATGGCGAGGGCGCCGCGCTATCGGCAATCGAGTTTGCCGATGGCCGGACCACCGCGGTCGATGCCCTCTATCTGGCCGTCCGCAACCGCCAGAACAGCGACATTGCACAGCAGCTGGGCTGCGAAATGGAAGACATGCCGTTCGGCTCGATCATCCGCACCGATGCCCAGAAAAACACCACGGTGTCCGGCGTCTACGCCGCGGGCGATATCGCGCGCGGCATGCAAAGCGCGACGTTCGCCAGTGCCGATGGGGTGATGGCCGGCGTGGCGGCGCATCAATCGATGGTGTTTGGGGCGCGATAAAGCGATTCGCGAAGTTGGCGGCTGCGAGGCGGGCTAGCACCCGCCGTAGTTCTTCCGACCGCTAGCGGTAATCGTATAGGTGCCACCTCGCGGCCCGCGATAGCAGGTGGGGCCGGTGGACGAGCCTTGCCTTGCCATGAAGGCATTCGCCGATGGTTGGGCCCTGGCGCCAGGTGCTGGCGCTGCGCGGACGCCGGCATGCCCGCTTCCTCTGTGGCAGTGGTACTCGCCTGTTTTCCGGTTCGTGTGACAACCCTCGGCGTTCAGTCCGCCTCCATGGGCACTCGCCGCACCAGTGAACAAAAAGAAAATGGCTCCCGCCCCCCACTGCAGGATCGTCGCTCCAACATCGCGTCCACCGATGTGAAACGCCGAAACAGCGCTGAACACACGCATGCGACCCACCCGTTCCAATCGTTATCGTCCTCACGTGGCGCGATGCCAACACGAACACGTCCGATTGTCGGATGCCGGCTCGAATCTCGCCATACCGCCAAAGGGGGAAACGCCTCAGGGCTGCAACGGGCCGCGTGCCAGAACGCTACGGTCGCTTGCAAAGCTGAGCAAGCAGGATCAATCGCCTGACTTCTCCGGCGGGACCGCCTTCCCCAGCAATTTGCCAAGCAGTCCGGTCTTGGCAGCCGCCGCGCCGCGGCGGTCGGTCTTGGGCGCCGGGCCGCCGCGCTTGGCGCCGGCCTGTTTCATGCTGTTGGCGATCTTCAGGCCTTTGTTCTTTTCGAGGTCGGTTTTCTTCACGGGGTCATCTCGGTAGTCGAGGCCGGCATTGTACGCAGGTGAACGGCGGATGTCCCGCCGGCGGCTGCCGGGTCGCCGGGCCCTCGCGATGGGCCCACCCGGCCCACCCGGCCCACCCGGCCCACCCGGCCCACCCGGCAAGAAGTCAGTGCGGCGCCTTGTCGAACGACCGCGTCGAGTCCGTGTCCAGCAACCAATCGGCCTGCTCGGACACCCAGATATGCGCGGCCGGACGTTGGCCCGGATCTTCATCCAGCGTCGCCACACGGATGATGACCTGATCCTGATGCACCCATTCGGCCATCAGCTGGCTGCCGCATTGCTTACAGAAGTGGCGCAGCTTGCCGGGCGACGATTCGAACGAGCCCAGCGACGCCTTTCCCTTCAGCCACTGGAAATTGGACCGATCTACCCGCGCCGTCGTGGCATAGGAAGCGGCATGCGCCTTGCGGCATTTGCGGCAATGGCAGTGGACGATCTGACCGGCGAGAGCGCGGGCCTCGTATTCGATTTCGCCGCAGAGGCAGCTTCCTTTCATGTCTCGCTCCTGTTCCAGCCGCCCATGGCATTTCAACGAAGCCGTCGGCAATCTGTCCGCTGATCACTGTACCCCAATATCTTTTCGTCCAGTCTCGCCCAGCCAGTCGATCACCCTGGCCCACATGTCCTTGATGTTCTCAGCGCCAGAAATCACGTGTCCCTCTCCAGCAAGGACCAAAGCCGTCGCCCTCGACTGTTAGCCGTTCCATGTGCATGGAGGACAGATCGACCACCCACAGCTCGCTTCTGGCCACCCCCGCGAGAAAAAAGTCGGTGTGTCGGGTCGCCTGTTGAAGCGATCGTTGAACGCAGAAGGCAAGGCGCTCACCATCAGGCGAAAACGAAAAACACGGGGCGTGCATACCGAGAAACGTGTCCAGCTTCAGGACATCGTCGATCGTCAAGTGCCGCTTTTTGGATTTGCCGTGGTGCTGGGTCATGTCTGCAGTGGGAACTGGCGATCCATCGACGGCAGGGCAAGACTGCCGCTGCTATTCGACTGCTGTCGAACCGCTACCCCGTCACCCAAAACGCCTCGTCATACTGCACCGTCCCCACCGGCCACTCGCCCTCGAACCGCACGGCCTGGAAGTATTCCGGCGGGACATCGGGCAATACGAGATCCGCACGGCAAACGAAGCCGAAGCGGCCGTAGTAGCCGGGTTCGCCCAGCACCACGCAGCCTCGCGCGCCGCGCCGGCGCAGCGCGTCCATGGCCGCGTTCATCAGCAGGGAACCGACGCCCTTGGACTGCCAGGCGGGAAGTACCGCGATCGGTCCAAGGCCATACCAACCGTCGCTGCCATCGGAAATCGCGACCGGCGACACCGCCACATGACCAACGATCCGGCCGACGATCTGGTCGGCGTCCGTGGCTACCAGTGAGATCGACAGCTGTCCTCGCGCGCGCAGGGCGTTGACGATCAGCGGTTCGGTGCCGCTGGCATGCGTCGCGCTGCGGAAGGCTTCGGCGACGACCGACTCGATCACCGGAATATCGGCGGGGACTTCGTCACGGATCTGGATTGGCATATGGGTCCTCGGCAAGGAGGTGGGGGGGGCGATGCCGGCACCGGATCATCGCTCTCGGATGATCACGACATGCGATGCAGCGTCTCTTCGGGTCCAAGCCACTGGTACAGCAACGCGTGCAGCTGCGCGGGCTCGACCGGCTTGCGCAGCACCATATAGCCTTCGCGCTCGGCCTGCAGCAGGGCGGGCGAATCGAATTCGCCGCTGACCATTGCACCGCTGGCACCGGGACAGCGCTCCAGCAGTTCCTTCAGCACTTCGAAGCCGCTCTCGCCAGATCGCAGGCGCTGGTCGCACAGGATCGCCTGCGGACGCAGGCCGGCATGGAGCAGCGCGATCGCTTCCGTCGCCGAGGCCGCGCAGCGCGCATCGACGTGCCATGCCTGCATCAGGCTCGTCCACGCCCTGACGACGACCGGATCGTCCTCGACGATCAGGCAGCAACCGCTCAGCGGCGGCAGCGCGCTCGACGGTCGCGCCTGGGACTCGGCGGCCATCGCGTGCACGTGGGCCTGCGCGGGGTCGGCGGCCGGAAAGCGCAGCCAGAATCGCGAGCCGCGGCGTTCGACGGAGTCCAGTCCGTAGGCGGCACCCATCATGGTCGCGCAGCGGGCGACCACGGCGAGCCCCAGGCCATGACCGGCGCTATCGATGCGCCACGCGTATTCGTTGCGGTAGTACGGCGAATAGATCCGGCTCTTGTCGTCGTTGGCCACGCCGATGCCGGTATCCCAGACTTCCAGCAGCCAGTCCGCTTCGCGGCGCCGGGCTGACAACAGCACGCCGCCACGCTGCGTGTACCGCAGCGCGTTGTGAACCAGGTTGACCAGCGACTGGCGCAGCAGCGAAGCATCGGCCAGCACCGCGGCAGCCTGCTTCGGCACGCGCACACGAAGATCGAGATCGCGGCTATGCGCCTCCTCGCGGAACAGTGCGGCGACTTCCTCCATGATCGGCGCCAGCGCCACCGGTACGCTGCGCGGCATTGCCATGCCCTGCTCGATCTTCGACAGGTCGAGCAGCGAGTTGAACATCAAATGGACGGATCGCACGCTGCGGCGCAGATCCTCCAGCGGCGGATTCAGCGCCGGATCGCGATTGCGCTGCGCGATCGCTTCGATCAGGAATCCCATCGCATGAACGGGCTGGCGCAGGTCGTGGCTGGCGGTGGTCAGGAAGAGATTCTTCGCGCGCAGCGCATCCTCGGCCGCCTCCTTGGCGAGCCGATAGCTCTCCGCAAGCCGGATGCCGTCGTCCTCGAGCTGCACCTGCTGGCGAAAGAATTGATTGGCGATCAGCGCGTGCCGATAGATCGCCACCGCGTACAGCAGCGTCAGCGGCAGCACCACCTGCCAGTGATGGGGAAAACTCCATGGCACGTTGACTGTCACCACACCCCAGCACGCAAAGAAAAACCGCTGGAAGGCACCCAGTATCGGCGTCTGATGCGTGGCGTTGGCCGCGAGAATGGCGGCCAGGCTGATATGCAGCAGCAGCGCGAAGTCGAACGTCACCTGGCCTGCGGTCAATACCGTTGCCATCGACAGGCAGAGGCCGTGGACCAGCGCGATGCGCCGGACCACCGGCAGCCAGCGCTCGGCCATCGCCGCATCGTCCGACTGCGCCCGCTCGCGCCGGTAGTGGCGCCGCTCCAACTGCATCCAGCCGGCGGCGAGGCAGTAGGCAAGCGTCCACACCAGCAGCGATCGGGCATCCCTGCCCGTGACATGAAGCCAGGCGACGAACGGCAGGCCGACGAAGGGGATCGCGTTGACGCTGAAGACCAGCCGCTCGAACGTCATGTCGACCAGGCGCGCGCGGGCACGCGGGCTGACACTCGATTCGGCGGCGGCACGCAGGCCCAGCCGTTGCAAGAACGGCCCGCTCACGGTTCGAGCCGGCGTCCGTGCAGCAGCGTGATGGCTTCGACGCGATTGCTGACGCCCAGCTTGCCCAGAATGGCCGTCACATGTTCCTTGGTGGTCTGCTCGGAAATCGCCAGTTCCTTGGCAATCTGCTTGTTGGGCAAGCCACGCAGCATCAGCGCCAGCACCTGGCCCTGCCGATCGGTCAGGCCGAGCTCGCGCGGGCTCAGCGGCAGTTCTCGGCGCAGGGCCGGCGTCAGTTCGGCTGCGGGCACGGCGGGAAACCAGGTGCCGCCCTGCCGCAGCGTGGCCACCGCCTGGGCGAACGTCTCCGGCGGCTCGCTCTTGCGCAGAAAGCCGTGTGCACCCGCCTCCATGGCCTTGATCTGCACGCGCGCGTCCTCATCGCCGCTCATCACGAGCAGGCGGCACGATGGCAGCTTTGCGGCGGCCTCTCGCAGCAGCGCCAACGCGGTGCCGCCCGGCAGCCAGAAGTCCACGACCAGCAGGCTGGGAGGCCCGTCGCTATCGATCCGTTGAAAGCACTCCTGCGCATTCGCGGCATCGTTCGCCACCGCGTAGTCGCAATGCGTTGTCAGATATCCCGCAATTCCACGCGCCACCAGCGGATGGTCGTCGACGACGATGGCATACGACTGGCGCGCCGGGGCCATGCCCGACGCAATTCGACTCTTCACCAAGCTTTGGCTCCTGACCCCTGCCGAAATAAAGCTTATTTTTTGCGCCAGTGTAATTGATTTCGCACAACGGAATT
>JAPSLP010000084.1 GCA_031180665.1 Cupriavidus sp.
ACAGCATGACCGAGTACGGCAAGTCGGTCGGCGTCGAGATTCTCGACGTGCGCCTCAAGCGCGTCGACCTGCTGCCGGCGATCAGCGAATCGGTCTACCGCCGGATGGAAGCCGAGCGCAAGCGCGTGGCCAACGAGCTGCGCTCGACCGGCGCGGCCGAGGGCGAGAAGATCCGCGCCGACGCCGATCGCCAGCGCGAGGTGGTGTTGGCCGAGGCCTATCGGGAAGCGCAGAAGATCAAGGGCGAGGGCGATGCCCGCGCCTCGCAGATCTACGCCGACGCGTTCGGCCGCGATCCGCAGTTCGCGCAGTTCTGGCGCAGCATGGAAGCCTATCGCAACACCTTCCGCGACAAGCGCGACGTGCTGGTGCTGGAGCCGGATTCGGAATTCTTCCGCTACATGCGCTCGTCGGGCGGCACGCAGACGGCGACACGGCGCTAGCGAGCGTGCCGGCCTGCGCAGTGCGATAGCGCGATCGTGCATAGTGCGATCGTACGGTAGTGCGCTGTGCCCGAACCCCGGCTTGCCGGGGTTTTGTTCGCTCGCAGGACGGTGCGCCCTCGAAGCCGTCCGATGACCGATGCCCAATATGTGCGAGCCGCCCGCGCCCGGCCCGCGACCCACACGAATCAGAGAAGCACCATGTCCAACCACTGGCTCCTGCCCGAGAACATCGCCGACGTGCTGCCGTCGGAGGCCCGCAAGATCGAGGAGCTGCGCCGCCGCATGCTCGATCTGTTCCGCACCTACGGCTACGAGCTGGTGATGCCGCCGCTGCTGGAATACCTCGAGTCGCTGCTGACCGGCACCGGCCACGACCTGGACCTGCGCACCTTCAAGCTGGTCGACCAGCTGTCGGGCCGCACCATGGGCCTGCGCGCCGATATCACGCCGCAGGTGGCCCGCATCGACGCCCACCTGCTGAACCGGCCGGGCGTGACGCGGCTGTGCTACGCCGGCAACGTGCTGCACGCGCGGCCGGCGGGCTTTCATGCGACGCGCGAGCCGATCCAGGTCGGCGCCGAGATCTATGGCCATGCCGGCCTCGAGGCCGACGTCGAGATCCAGAACCTGATGCTGGCCGCGCTGCAGTCGGCGGGGCTGGGCGAGGTGCGGCTCGACCTGTGCCATGCCGGTATCGTGGCGGCGCTGCTCGACGGCCTGCCGCCGGCCCGCAGCAACGAGCAGGCCCTGTTCGACGCGCTCGAGAACAAGGATGTGCCGGCCCTGCGCGAATTGACGACCGGTTTCCCCGAGGTCGAGCGCGACGCGCTGCTGGCGCTGCCCACGCTGTACGGCGGCCCCGAGGTGATCGAGCGGGCCCGTGCGGTGCTGCCGGCGAGCCCCGCCATCGGGCGCGCGCTGGACGAGCTCGCCTTCCTGGCCGGCGAGGTGCGCGGCGCCACGGTCAATATCGACCTTGCCGATCTGCGCGGTTACCACTATCACAGTGGAGTCATGTTCGCCGCCTATGTGGCGGGCCTGCCCAACCACGTCGCCCGCGGCGGCCGCTACGACAAGGTGGGCGAGGCCTTCGGCCGCGCGCGTCCGGCCACGGGCTTTTCGCTGGACCTGCGCGAGGTTGCGGCGCTGTCGCCGGTCGAGGTTCGCGCGCTGGCGATCTTCGCGCCGTGGGACCCGGATCCCGCGCTGCGCACCGCGATCGCGGCGCTGCGCGAGGGCGGCGAGATCGTGATCCAGTCGTTGCCGGGCCACACGCACGAGCTCGACGAGTTCAATTGCGACCGCCAGCTGGTGCGCGACGGCAGCCGCTGGGTGGTGGTGCCGCGCTGAACGCCGGTTCGCCGGACTGAGCGGTTCTCCCTTCAAAATCGGGGATCGGCCCGCAACAAGAGTAGAATACGTTTTTAACCTTCTGACCAGTTCAACATGTCCGCTTCAGCAGTAAGCCAGGGACGCAACGTCGTCGTGATCGGCACCCAGTGGGGTGACGAAGGCAAAGGAAAAATCGTCGATTGGCTTACCGATCATGCAAAGGGCGTGGTGCGGTTCCAGGGTGGCCACAATGCCGGCCACACCCTGATCATCGGCGGCAAGAAAACGATTCTGCGGCTGATCCCGTCGGGGATCATGCGCGAAGGCACCGTCTGCTACATCGGCAACGGCGTGGTGCTCTCGCCCGACGCGCTGTTCCGCGAGATCGAGGAACTGGAAGGGGCCGGCCTGCAGGTGCAGAACCGCCTGCGCATTTCCGAAGCGGCCACGCTGATCCTGCCGTATCACGTCGCCATCGATCGCGCGCGCGAGCTGCGCCGTGGCGCCGGCAAGATCGGCACCACGGGCCGCGGCATCGGCCCGGCCTATGAGGACAAGGTGGCCCGCCGCGCGCTGCGCGTGCAGGACCTGTTCGATCCGCAGCAGTTCGCCGAGCGCCTGCGCGAAAACCTCGACCTCCACAACTTCATGCTGACCCAGTACCTGGGCGCCGAGGCAGTGGACTTCCAGCAGACGCTGGACGAGGCGCTCGCCTATGCGCCGCGCCTGGCGCCGATGGTCGCCGACGTGTCGGCCGAGCTGTACGCGGTCAATGCCGCCGGCCAGAACCTGATGTTCGAAGGCGCGCAGGGCACGCTGCTCGACGTGGATCACGGCACCTATCCGTTCGTGACCTCGAGCAACTGCGTGGCGGGCGCCGCCACCGCCGGCGCCGGCGTCGGTCCCGGCCGTCTGCACTACATTCTCGGCATCACCAAGGCGTACTGCACCCGCGTCGGTTCGGGCCCGTTCCCGAGCGAGCTGTACGACAACGACAATCCGCGCCGCCAGGATCCGGTCGGCGTGCGCCTGGCCAATGTCGGCAAGGAATTCGGCTCGGTCACCGGCCGGCCGCGCCGTACCGGCTGGCTCGATGCCGCCGCGCTCAAGCGCTCGGTGCAGATCAACGGCGTGACGGGCCTGTGCATGACCAAGCTGGACGTGCTCGACGGCCTCGAGACGATCCGCCTGTGCGTCGGCTACATGCTGGACGGCAAGCAGATCGACATGCTGCCGCGCGGCTCCGACGCCGTGGCGCGCTGCGAGCCGATCTACGAGGACTTCCCCGGCTGGAACGAATCGACCTTCGGCATCAAGAGCTGGGATGCGCTGCCCGAGGCCGCGCGCCAGTACCTGAAGCGCATCGAGGAAGTGGTCGGCATTCCGATCGACATGATCTCCACCGGTCCGGACCGCGACGAAACCATCCTGTTGCGCCATCCGTATCTGATCTGATTCGATGATCTGATTCGACCCGCGCCGCGGCCAGACCGCGGCCATCGATGGAAATCCGGCCCGCGCAAGCGGGCCTTACTGTATCCCCCTACGGGAACCCCTTACAAAGCAGCAACGAAGAGCAAGCGATGACCCTGCCAGCGAACGATGACGAGAACCTGTGGATCTCGTGGGACGAATACCACCAGCTGATTGCCCGCCTGTCACTGAACGTGCACGAGTCGGGCTGGCGTTTCGACAAGATCCTGTGCCTGGCGCGCGGCGGCCTGCGCGTCGGCGACCAGATGTCGCGCATCTTCGACGTGCCGCTGGCCATCCTGGCCACCAGCAGCTACCGCGAGGCAGCCGGCACGGTGCAAGGCGATCTGGATATCGCGCAGTACATCACGATGACCCGCGGCGAGCTCAGCGGCCGCATCCTGCTGGTGGACGATCTGGTCGACTCGGGCCTGACGCTCGAACGCGTCGGGCGCCACCTGCAGGAGCGCTATCCCGCGGTGACCGAGGTCCGTTCGGCGGTGCTGTGGTACAAGGCCTGCTCGAAGGTCAAGCCGGACTATCACGTCAGCTTCCTGCCGACCAATCCGTGGATCCATCAGCCGTTCGAGGAATACGACACGCTGCGCCCGCATAACCTGTCCGCCTGGCTCAAGCGCGGCAAGCGGGCGGAAGGCGAGGGCGGTCGGGGCTGATCGGCCTTCGGACTGCTCCCTCTCCCCGGCCCTCTCCCGCAGGCGGGGGAGGGAAGAACACCATCATCAGAGTCCAGCGTCCCGCCGGTTTTCTCGCCTCTCTCCCGCTTGCGGGAGAGAGGCCGGGGGAGTGGGCAGCGCACCTCCGTCCCCCGCAACCCCTCAATACCCCACCGTAAACCGCTCGCGCGAATGCGCGTGCCGTTCCAGTTCGTCGACCAGCGCGACGGCGAAGTCCTCCATCGAGATCCAGCTGTTGCCGTTGGCGTCGGTCAGCAGCGCATCCTTGCCGACCCGATAGCTGCCGGTGCGCTCGCCCGGTTCGAGCAGCGCGGACGGCGACAGGAAGGTCCAGTCCAGTTCCTCTTCGGCCCGCAGTGCGTTCAGGAAGTCGCGGCCTGCCAGCGCTTCCGCCTTGTACAGCTCGGGAAAGGTCGGCGTGTCGACCAGTTGCACGCCCGGCGCGACCTGGAGGCTGCCGGCGCCGCCGACCACGAGCACGCGTTGGATCCCGGCCTGGCGGGCCAGGCCGAGCAGCGGCTCGGGACCGGCCTGGGCGAAACGCACGGCGCTGACCAGCGCGTCGTGTCCGGCCAGCGCCGGCGCCAGCTTCGCGGTATCGGCCAGATCGGTGATATCCGCGTCGAGCCGTGCCAGGCCCGGACGATCCGCCAGCGTGGCGGTCTGGCGCGCGATGGCGGTCACGGTATGGCCGCGGCGCAGCGCTTCGTCGACGATGCGGCTGCCGACACGTCCGGTGGCACCGAGGATGGCGATTCTCATGATGGAACTCCTTCAGGGGTTGGCTTCGCGAGGAAGCGAAAAACGAGACAAAGCGGAGAGAAGCATCCGTATATGAAACTGTCGCGATTACATATATGGACAAAAAAAATCAGCGCCGCCGCGCGCGCGCCGACCGCTCGACGTCCGCCAGCATGCCGGCGATCGTGGTCTGCGCCAGGTTTTCCTCCATCGCGGCCTGCGCCCGGTCGGTAATGCGGGTCAGCGCGCCGGTGATCTCGCGTCCGACCATGCAGGCCGGATTGGGCGCGCCGGCATGCAAGGCGATCAGGCTGTCCGACTCTACCGCGCGGAACACGTCCCGCAGCGTGATGGTGTCCGCGGGCCGCGCCAGCGTGGCGCCGCCCGCGGCGCCCATCGCGGTGCAGACCAGTCCCGCCTGCGCCAGCATGCCGATCAGCCGGCGGATCAGTGCGGGATTGGTGCCCACGCTGCCGGCGATCAGCGAAGACGGCAGCGGTTCCTCGGCGCTGGCCAGCAGGGTCAGGATATGGACGGCGACGGCGAATCGGCTGCTGGTAGACATGGTGGAATACGATCAAGTGAAACTATCGTAGTTACATATCGACGGGCTGTCAATTGTGGCGGAAGACGCGAGCGCACGGCGGGGCGGGCAATCGGCATGCGGTCCATGTCGCCGCCATCTCGCCGCCATCTCGCCACCATGTCGTCGCCATGTCGACAGAATGCCGGAAGCGCCACTGAAGCTGATACACTGCGCCTTGATGTCGAGGTGCGGCGATGACGGTCGCGCCCGGCGCAAGGGGCGGCGCAGTGGCGATCGGTTCGACCGGTGGTTCGAACAGTTGCAGGCGCGCCGCAAGCAGTGAAAGATGGTCGTCGGCCGCGCAAGGTCGGCACATGGTCGGAATTTTTCGGGACGCAATCCCGGGGATCCGGGGCAACCGGCGCACACGGCGCCGAACTGGAGCGCCAATGGCCCGATCAAAGCAGAACGCGCAAGCGATCCGGATGGAAATGCAGATGCAGGCGGGAAAGAAAAAACCCGCAG
>JAPSLP010000042.1 GCA_031180665.1 Cupriavidus sp.
CGTGGCCGACGGTCCGCAGTCGGTGATCCTGAACCAGGTCACCTTCGGCATCGCGGTGCGGATGGCGGTGATGGGCATCGTCGCCGGCAACAACGACTGAAGCGCGATCCACCCGGCGCTCGTCGCTCGAAGACGGGCGCCAGCACCAACACAAGCCGCAATGGCAAGCGATAGCAAGCGATAGCAAGCGACACGATATGAAGATCCACATCAAGGGTGGCCGCCTGATCGACCCGGCCGGCAATATCGATGCCCAGCAGGACCTGTTCCTCGCCGCCGGCAAGATCGTCGGCATCGGCAGTGCGCCGGCCGACTTCCAGGCCAACAAGACCATCGACGCCCGTGGGCTGATCGTCTGCCCGGGGCTGGTCGACCTGTCGGCCCGGCTGCGCGAGCCGGGCTACGAATACAAGGCCACGCTCGAATCCGAAGTGGCCGCGGCCACCGCCGGCGGCGTCACCAGCCTGGTCTGTCCGCCCGATACCGACCCGGTGCTCGACGAGCCGGGCCTGGTCGAAATGCTCAAGTACCGCGCCCGCACGCTGAACCAGACCCATGTGTACCCGCTCGGTGCGCTGACGCTGGGCCTGAAGGGCGAGGTGCTGACCGAGATGTCGCAGCTGACGGAGGCCGGATGCGTCGGCTTCTCGCAGGCCGAGGCGCCGATCCGCAACACCCAGGTGCTGCTGCGCTCGCTGCAGTACGCGCAGACCTTCGGTTTCACCGTCTGGCTGCGGCCGGAGGATCCGTACCTGGGCGGCGGCGTCGCGGCCAGCGGCGCGGTCGCGTCGCGGCTCGGGCTGTCGGGGGTTTCGGTGATCGCCGAGACCGTGCGGCTGCATACGATCTTCGAACTGATGCGCTCCACCGGCGCGCGCGTCCATCTGTGCCGCCTGTCGTCGGCGGCGGGCATCGAGCTGGTGCGCCAGGCCAAGCGCGAAGGGTTGCCGGTCACCTGCGACGTCAACATCCACCATGTCGGCCTGACCGATATGGACATCGGCTACTTCAACTCGCAGATGCGCTTCTCGCCGCCGCTGCGCAGCGGACGCGATCGCGACGCCATCGTCGCCGCGCTCGCGGACGGCACCATCGACGCGCTGTGCTCCGACCACACGCCGGTCGACGACGACGAGAAGCTGCTGCCGTTCGCCGAAGCGTCGCCCGGCGCGACGGGCCTGGAACTGCTGCTGCCGCTGACGCTGCGCTGGGCCGACGAACACAAGGTGCCGTTGGTCAAGGCGTTGGGGCGCATCACCAGCGAGCCCGCGCGGGTGATCGGCCTGCCCGCAGGTCGCCTGGCGGTCGGCGGCGCGGCCGACATCTGCCTGTTCGACCCCGAGGCGGTGTGGAAGGTCGAACGCCGCACGCTGAAGAGCCAGGGCAAGAATTCGCCGTGGCTGGGCTACGAGATGCGCGGCCGGGTCACGGCCACGCTGGTCGGCGGCCAGCTGGTCTATGAACTGGCCGGCCAGCCGCGCAACGGCGAGGCGCAGGCCGCCCGTTGACGTCACGGCGCCGCAACGCCCTGTGCCTACCGACTCCGCTCGCCCGCATGGCGGGAGCGGGGCCCGGGAGAGGGCAGCGGCGCCTGGCAAACCGCTACCGGCCCATGACGCCGACATTCCCCTCTACGGCATGATCGCCCTGCGCAAGCTCGCCCTCTGCCTGCACCTGCTGCGCGGCCTGGTGACCTGTGCGGTCCTGTTCCCGTGGCTCGGCAAGACATCGCGCCAATGGCACATCCGCCGCTGGTCGCGCCGGCTGCTGCGCATCTGCGGCGTGGACATCGAGCTGATCGGGCCGGTGCCGGAGACCGGGCGCGGCGCCATGGTGGTCGCCAACCATATCTCCTGGCTCGATATCTTCGTGATGCATTGCTGGGAGCCGTCTCGCTTCGTCGCCAAGTCCGAGATCCGCGACTGGCCGCTGATCGGCTGGCTGTGCGCGCAGACCGGCACCCTGTTCATCGAACGCGGCCGCAAGCGCGACGCGCATCGGGTGCTGCACGACATCACCGACTGCATGCTGCAGGGCGACCGTGTCTGCGTGTTCCCGGAAGGCACCACCACGGATGGCACCGACGTGCTCCCGTTCCACGCCAACCTGATGCAGGCGCCGATTTCCGCCGGCCTGCCGGTGTTGCCGGTGGCGCTGCGTTATTGCGACGCCGCCACCGGCGAACGCACGGTGGCGCCCGCGTATATCGGTGACCTGACGCTGCTGCAGACGCTTGACGCGATCCTGCAGGCACCGCCAATCAGGGCGCAGGTCGGGTTCGGCCAGCCTTTGCACGCGGACGAGGCGGGGCGGCGAGCATTGGCCGAGCAGTCGCACGCGGCCGTGGTCGCGCTATGCCGCCAGCTTCAGGGCGAAAGGGCCTTGCCGGCCAGCGAGCCGTCCGCTGTCCCGGCCGCCGCCATGACGACCGGCGACTCGGCCTGCTCCTCGCCGCGCTGACAAGCCCGCATCCCCCGCGGGGGAAGTGATATCAGCCTAAAGGATCACAAGACTGGGGGCACTCGACCTGGACGACATCACGGTCGGCCGGATTAGGGGCAAGTCGAACCGCGGTCAGCTGGCCGCCCCAGACGCAACCCGTGTCGAGCGCTACCAGATCGGGCCGCATCACCAGTCCCAGCGTTGACCAGTGACCGCAGACGATCGTGGTATCGCGCGTACGGCGTGCTGGCACGTCGAACCACGGCAGGAACCCTTCGGGCGCCTTGCCCAATCCCTCCTTGGTCTTGAAGTCGATCACACCGTCGACGGTACAGAAACGCAGCCGGGTCAGGGCGTTGACCACGACCCGATGCCGCTCGATGCCGCGCAGCCCATCGTGCCAGCGGTCCGCCGCATTGCCGAAAATATCGGCGAGAAACGCCTTCCAGTCCGGTCCCCGCAAAGCCCGCTCGACTTCGCCGGCGAGCTCCAGGGTCTGCTCGACCGTCCATTGCGGCAGCACGCCGGCATGCACCAGCAGAAAGCCGTCCTGATGCAGGGCCAGCGGCCGATGGCGCAGCCAATGCAGCAGCTCCTCGCTGTCCGGCGCCTGCAGGGTGTCGCCAAGCGTGTCGGACCGACCCGGCTTGCGCACGCCCGCCGCAACCGCTAATAGATGGATATCGTGGTTGCCCAGCACTGACTCGGCGCGCTCTCCCATTTCCCGCACCATGCGCAATGCCCGGTAAGACGCCGGTCCGCGATTTACCAGATCGCCGGCGAAGCGAAGCGGTGCATCGTGCGGGATTTTCGTCACGAGCTGTTCGAGGGAGGCGGCGCAACCTTGCAGGTCGCCGATGGCATAGGGGTGAAGACCGGACGCCGGGGAATCGGGCATATGGGCTCGAAAGACCTTGAGAGCGGATGGGCGGGAGAGCGGGAACGGGCGGGGCGTTACAATTCGGCTCGGCGTCTGGCCGACCTGCTGGAAGGCAATGCCGCCTTGAATAGAATACCGCCACGTTCGAGTGCACTATGATCCCGCTGTCCCCATTGCGAAGCAAGACAAAGACGGGATTCCTGTCGGACATATCTCACATTTCGAAACGGGGAGAAGGGGTTTGCCGCACGTCCTCGTGACCGGTGGCGCCGGCTTTATCGGTGCCAATTTCGTACTGGAATGGCTGAGCCATCCCGAGGCTGACGGCATCGTCAATGTCGACAAGTTGACGTATGCCGGAAATCCGGCATCGCTGGCCTCGCTGGAAAACGACCCGCGTCATATTTTTTCCCGCACCGACATCTGCGACCGCCAGGCATTGGACCGGCTCCTCTCCGAATGGCAACCGCGCGCCATTCTGCACCTGGCCGCGGAAACCCATGTCGATCGCTCGATCCAGGGGCCGGCGGATTTCGTCCAGACGAACCTTGTCGGCACCTTCACGCTGCTCGAGGCCGCGCGCGCGTATTGGAGCGGCCTTGACGCGGAGCGCCAACGGGGCTTTCGCTTTGTGCATGTCTCGACCGACGAGGTATTCGGCTCGCTCGGACCGGAGGATCCTTCGTTCTCCGAGACGACGCCCTATGCTCCGAACAGCCCGTATTCGGCATCGAAGGCAGGTTCGGATCATCTGGTCCGCGCCTATTTCCATACCTATGGCCTGCCGGTCCTGACCATCAACTGTTCGAACAACTACGGCCCTTATCACCATCCAGAGAAGCTGATTCCGTTGGCCATCACCAATGCGCTGGCGGGCAAGCCGCTGCCTGTCTATGGCGATGGCCTGAACGTGCGCGACTGGCTTTATGTGGGCGATCACTGCAGTGCGATCCGTGCAGTGCTCGCGCGTGGCCGAGTCGGCGAGACGTATAACGTGGGAGGCCGGAACGAAATGACCAACTTGCAAGTCGTGCACCGCGTGTGCGACCTGCTCGATGAACTCGAGCCGAAGCCGCAGGGGTCGTATCGCGACCAGATCATCTTCGTCAGCGACCGTCCCGGCCATGATCGCCGCTATGCGGTCGATACGGGCAAGCTGGAGCGTGAACTGGGTTGGCAGCCGGCCGAAACCTTCGAGACCGGCTTGCGCAAGACCGTCCGGTGGTATCTGGACAATCCGGCATGGGTCCGGCACGCGATGTCGGCCAGGTACCCCAGCCCGATGGCGACGCAAGATGCCTCGTGAGCGCACTTTGCCGGCGGTACTGCTTCTCACTGGCTGCAACGGCCAGGTGGGATTCGAACTCAGGCGCAGCCTCGCCCCATTGGGGAAGGTGGTGGCATTGGATCGAAGTGGCCTCGATCTGTCGCATCCCGATGACGCACGCCGCGTCGTGCGGGAATTGCGGCCCGATCTGATCGTCAATGCGGCCGCCTATACCGCCGTCGATCGCGCGGAAAGCGAAGCCTCGCTGGCCGAGACCGTCAATGGCATTGCTCCCGGGGTGCTGGCCGAGGAAGCAAGGGCGGTCGGCAGCCTGTTGGTCCACTATTCCACCAACTACGTATTCGACGGCAGCAAGGCGGCCCCATACAGCGAGAGCGATGCTGCCAATCCCCAGTCGGTCTATGGCCGTAGCAAGCTGGCGGGAGAAGATGCCATTGCGGCAAGCGGAGCGGCCGCGCTGGTGCTGCGCACCGGCTGGGTAGCAGGCGTGCACGGTGCCAATTTCGCCAAGTCGATATTGTCGTTGGCGCGCGAGCGCGACAACCTGCGGGTCGTGGCGGACCAGCTCGGCGCCCCGACCACCGCAGCGTTGATCGCGGACGTCACCGCGCAGATCGTGGCGCGCTTCTGGCTGCATGGAGAACGCGAGCGTTTCCCGACCGGTCTCTATCACCTCGCTGCGGCGGGTTCCACAAGCTGGCACGGCTACGCGATGGAGGTGCTTCGCTACGTGCAGGCCAAGGGGGTGAGCCTCAAGGCCGATGCCACGGCGGTGGAGCCGATTCCGGCCAGCGCCTATCCCACTGCAGCGCGGCGGCCCGCCAATTCCCGACTCGACACCAGCAAGTTGCGAAACACGTTCGGCGTCCACCTTCCCGATTGGGAACAGGGGATCCATCATTTGCTCGACCAGCTCTATCCCTGAGGCTCGCCATGCGCAAAGGCATCATTCTCGCTGGCGGGTCCGGCACCCGTCTCTACCCGATTACGCGGGCCGTCTCCAAACAATTGCTGCCGGTGTACGACAAGCCGATGATCTACTATCCGCTGTCGACGCTGATGCTGGCCGGCATTCGCGACATTCTGATCATCTCCACACCGGAGGACACCCCGAGGTTCGCGGAGATGCTCGACGACGGTAGCGACTGGGGTATCAACCTGCAGTATGCCAAGCAGGCTTCGCCCGATGGCCTCGCCCAGGCATTCATCATTGGCAAGGATTTTGTCGGGGGCGAGGCGTCCACGTTGATCCTCGGCGACAACATCTTCCACGGACACGATCTGGTCAGCCAGTTGGCGCGAGCGTCAGCCAACCAAGATGGTGCGACGGTGTTCGCCTACCACGTACACGATCCCGAACGCTATGGCGTGGTGGAGTTCGACGAGAACTTCCGTGCGGTGTCGCTGCAAGAAAAGCCGAGCCACCCCCGCTCCAGCTACGCCGTTACGGGACTGTACTTCTACGACAATCAGGTTTGCGATATCGCCGCGAGCCTCCGCCCCTCCGCGCGCGGAGAACTTGAAATCACGGATATCAATAAACACTACCTCGACCGCGGGCAGCTCGACGTTGAAATCATGGGCCGCGGCTACGCTTGGCTCGATATGGGGACGCACACGTCCCTGCTCGAAGCGGCGACCTTTATCGCCACGCTGCAAAGCCGTCAAGGTCTGATGGTGGCATGCCCTGAGGAAATCGCATTTCGTAGCAAATGGATTACCGCTGAAGACGTCGAGCGCCTGGCACTGCCATTGGCGAAGAGCGGCTATGGCCGTTACCTGAAGCAGATCATCTCCGGGCAGATCAAATGAACGTGATTCCGACTGCCATCGCCGAGGTGCTGATGATCGAGCCTAACGTGTTCGGCGACGAGCGTGGATTCTTTTATGAGAGTTTCAACGCCGCGCGCTTTGAAGCCGCGACCGGCGTCCGCCGAACGTTCGTGCAGGACAACCACTCGCGCTCTTCGCGCAACGTCTTGCGCGGGCTGCATTATCAGATCCGGCATCCGCAAGGGAAACTGACGCGCGTCGTAGTCGGAGAGGTCTACGACGTGGTGGTCGATCTGCGCCGACGATCGCCTACCTTCGGGAAATGGGTCGGAGTAACGCTCTCTGCGGCTAACAAGCGATTGCTTTGGGTGCCAGAAGGGTTTGCACACGGCTTCCTCGTGGTCTCCGAGCATGCGGAATTTCTCTACAAGAGCACCGATTACTGGTATCCGGAGCACGAGCGCAGCTTGCGTTGGGATGATCCTGATGTGGGCATTGTTTGGCCACTGTCCGGTCCTCCTGTACTTTCCGCGAAGGACGCTGCAGCCACATCTCTGCGCGAAGCGGAGACGTTTGACAGGGAACTGTTGGCTGGCCCTGTTAGTGCCTCCCCCACGAAGGGCGCACGCTGACCCCTTTCCCTTGTTTCGGCCGCGACAATCGCGGTCCCACCGGTGTAACAGTGTGTTACAAAACGAAAGGAACATTGGACCGTACTGGACAGCACTTTAAGATGAACTGCTTTGCGCTCAACATGGCATCTCCTGCGCAACAGGTGTTGTCGAGTTCACTTCATGCCCCGGCCCGCGGGAGCTGAATCTAGATCGATTCACTGGTAGGACCCTTCGGAGTGCATGCTTATGACTGTGCCAGGTACTCTTCTCTGGAAGCATGAAAAGCTGTTCAACGCGGTAGTGTGTCCTACGTGCCGGGGCAGAGTCCGGGTGACCGGTGCTCAAACGCTAAATGGCATTCCGTTGATGGGAAATATTTACTGCCAGGGGTGCGGTGACATCGGCAGGGTTTACAATGGAAAATTCGTGTTTGGCTGCAACGATCTACCGCAATTCGGGGCATCGTCGGCTGGCATCAGCGGGAAATTCGAAGCAACTTGCCGCCCAATTTCGCCAGAACATTTGGCGCCGGAAGGTGCCTGGCAGCTTAGTAGCGAGCAGTTCTATAGCGATGTCCCTGGCGCGCGTTTTTCTATACGCTCTCGCGGTATAGGAGTCGCCATCACGCTGCTCAAGCATCCGTGGTCCGGGATTGCCCAAATACTGCGCGACGGTGAGCTGATCGCGGAACTCAACCTGTTCGAACCAAACGGCTCCATGCGGCTATGGTATCCCGTCTTTTTGGGTGGCGGCGAGCATCTGGTGGAAGTCGTGGTGACAGGAAAGCGGGATCCTCGTTCACACGGTGCGCAGGTGTTCGTGCTGGAGCAGTCGGAATCCAATGTGGCATCGCATTTGCCTTCGGAGATTTGCTATCCGTGGCGTAATAACGGCAATCCGTATCCGGACTGCCTGGCCTCCCTGATGGCCGAAGTGTGCCCTGATGGGTTGATCCTAGATTGTGGTTGCGGTGATCGCAGTCATCCGGATCCGCGCGTCATCAGCTTCGAGTATTCGCGGTTTCAATGTCCCGATGTCTTTGGGGATGGACATCGCTTGCCTTTTGCCGACAACACATTCGAACTGGTGCTGTCGCAGGCGGTGTTCGAACATTTGGAAGACCCGTTCGTTGCCGCGCGCGAAATTCACCGCGTGCTTAAGCCCGGTGGCGTGGTTTATGTCGAATCTGCTTTCATGCAGCCTTTGCATGCCGTACCATACCATTTTTTTAATACCACAGGCTGGGGCCTGGAGCGCTTGTTTCGTGATTTCGAGATAGTTGAAGTCCGTCCGCATGGTAAATTCTCCGAAACATTGGAGTGGTGCTATGGACTGACCTCGTTGCGTGCGTCCGGGCAAGGTGGCAAATTGGATGACTTGCTAAATATCGCGCGCCAACTCGACAGCCATATTTCAGAACAGGAATTGCGCTACTTCTCCAGTTTTGTCAGCTTGCTGGGAAAGAAGCAGGGGATATAAATTGCTTTCGTTTTCTATTGTTATCAATACTCTCAACCGCGGCCCCTCGCTGCAGAAGACGCTCGAGAGCCTTCGTTGGCTCAGGTATGAAGGCGAGTTCGAGGTAATCGTTGTCAATGGCCCTTCAACAGACGACTCCGATGCGGTGATTCAATCGTGGCTGCCCAAAATCCGCGCTGGTCGTTGTCCGATGGCAAACCTTTCGATGTCGCGCAACATTGGCATCTGCATGGCGCAGGGTGATGTAGTGGCGTTTATCGATGATGACGCAATCCCGGAGCCGGAATGGCTGACACAGCTTGCCGCAGCATACGATGACCCAGAGGTCGGTGGTGCTGGGGGGCTGGTGTTCGACCAGTCGGGATATACCTATCAGTACGAATATTCCACCGCAAATCGATTGGGAAATGCCAATTGGGCTGCTGGCGGCAGTGCCAGCCACTTGTGTTTTCCAGCTTCATTCGAGTTTCCATACCTGCAAGGCACTAATGCGTCGTTTCGTCGCTCGGCATTACTGGAAGTGGGCGGGTTCGACGAGGAGATCGAATACTATCTCGATGAAACCGAACTCTGTTGCCGGCTTGTCGATGCGGGCTACGTCATTCGGCAATTGCCCAATGCCTATGTACATCACAAGTTCGCGCCGAGCCATGTACGTGATGACCACAAGATTACGCGCTATCGCTATCCGGTAATTAAGAACAAGATCTACTTCTCCCTCAAACATGGCCGTCCGTATCGGGACTTGGCCGACATCCTTGAGGACAACCGGAGGTTCTCCGAGGGACACCGTGGCGACGTGGAATTCCACATTGCCGGCGGCCGTTTACCAGAGAGCGAACTGGAGAAGTTTCGTGAAGAGAACGAACGCGCTTGGGAAGTCGGGCTCGCACGGGGCATGGACACCCATCGCGAGCTGATCACACCAGAGAAGCTGGCGGCAGGCAGGGGCGATTTTCACCGATTTACCCCGATCCACAATGCCGACCGCAAGGCTATCGTTCTGGTGTCCCAAGACTTTCCGCCGAACCATAGCGGTGGCATTGCCACTTTCTCGCGTGACTTGGCGCAAGCTCTCGGCGCGCAAGGACATATCGTCCATGTCATCACACGTAGCACGGATATCAATCGTGTTGATTTTGAGCAAGGCGTGTGGGTACATCGCATGGTGCAACAGTGCACTGAGCGCTCGCCGGGAGCTATATCGCTCGCGGTGCCGCAGCATATCTGGGATTGGTCGGCGACGGCGTTGCAAGAGGTACGCCGTATCGCGACACACCGCGAGGTCGCCGTTGTGGAAGCGCCGATCTGGGATTGCGAGGGCGTGGCATTCCTGCTTGATGGCGAATGGCCGTTGGTCACCAGTCTGCATACCACTTTGCATTTCTGGATCGAGTCGCACCCGGAAATGGCGGAAGACGCGGAATGGATGCGTACCTTCGGACAACCGATGCTAGCACTGGAGCGGCAGATGATGACGGCCGTGCAGGGCGTTCGCGCCAATAGTAGAGCCATCGTGCAGCGCATCGAAGAAGCCTATGGTTTTGCCTTTGATCCGGAGCGGCTACGCATCATTCCGCACGGAATGGGACCGGCCGCTGTTCCGGCTGGTACACGCGTCAATAAGGCGGATGCCGTTCAGATCCTGTACGTTGGGCGGTTGGAGCCGCGCAAGGGTATCGATGTGTTGCTCGAAGCCCTGCCTGAACTGATGCATGCCGCACCGGAAGCCATCGTGCGCATCGTCGGAGATGCGACGGAGGTCGGGCATGTCGACTACCGCAAAGCGTTTGCCGAGCGCTATGCGGGGACATCATGGTTCGGAAATGTCCGTTTCGAAGGGCGCCTATCCGACCCTGAGCTGGACATGGCTTATGCCGACTGCGACATCTTTGTCGCGCCTAGCAGATTCGAGTCTTTCGGCTTGGTTTATCTTGAGGCCATGCGACAAGGAAAGCCTGTCGTCGGGACGACAGCGGGTGGCATTCCAGAGGTGGTTCAGGATGGTGTCACCGGCTTGCTAACGGAGCCCGGCGATCCGGTATCGTTGGCTAAGGCCCTGAGCCGACTGGCGCAGGACGCCGGTTTGCGTGAGTCAATGGGCGAGGCGGGTCGCCGCCATTTCGAGCAGCGGTTTACCGCGGACAGAATGGCGCGAGAGAGCCATGGACTGTATGCGCTCTCGCGCGCTGGCTGGGAGGAAACCGTCGCGTGAAGATTTCGCATGTTCATGGCATCTGCGTAAGGAACGACGCCATATCCAACTCGATCCGCGACGAGGTTCGCTGGCTGCTGCAGGAGGGGCACGATGCGAAGCTATTCGGCTACGCCTGTGACTATCCGGATCTGCCATTCATTCCAGTTGGTTCACCGCGCGATCTCTACCTGCATCCGCATCTGCAAGCCAGCGACGTTGTGATCCTTCATTTTGGCGTGTACTACCCGCTGTTTGATGTGCTCCCTGTAGTGCCGGCGCGGGCGCGCCGAGTCGTCGTGTTTCACAACATCACGCCGAAGGCCTTCGTCGCGCCCAGCAATCATGCCGTCATCGATCGCTCATTCTTGCAGCTCTCCAACATTGCTTTTGCCGACGAGGTATGGTGCGTTAGCCAGACTAATCTCGATGTCCTGCGTGGCGCGGGTATCCAGACGCCGGCCACGGTGTTGCCCATCGCAGTACATGGGGATCTCTCCCTTCCCGATCGAAAGCCGAGTGCGTGCGATGGAGTCATTCGATTGTTGTTCGTAGGGCGCTTCGTCCGATCTAAAGGGCCGCTCGAGCTATTGAGCGCTTTACGGCAGTTGCTCAGGGAGAACGGAAACTTGCGCTTGCGACTGGATATGGTCGGCAATCTGCAGTTCTCGGACGCCAACATGGTGGCCCAGGTCGAAGAAGCCAGGGCGGGCCTTCATCGGCAATTCGGCGAGCGGGCGCGCGTGATGATCCACGGCAATGCTGACGACGATCGGAAGCACCAACTGTTTCTCGAGAGCGATTTGTTCGTCCTTCCTACGTACCACGAAGGATTCTGCGTGCCAGTGGTCGAGGCATTTGCCAGCGGCTGCAGGGTCATTGCATATGACAACTCGAATATGCCTTCCATCTGCGGCGGGCTCGGCACGCTGGTGCCCACTGGCGATGCAGTGGCATTGATGCGGGCGATTGCCGATGTGGCAGCCGAAGTCGGTGACCCGGCGTGGCACGATGCCGGTGGTTTCCAAGCCTATGCGAGTCGTGCGAGCGCCTACGCGGCGCGATTCTCGCCCGCCCGGACGAAAGCGCGTTTTCTGAGGTCCGTCGAACGCGCCGTGTTGCAGCGCCGGCGCGTTCCGGCCGAGGTATAGCGGCGGTCGGCCGCCGTATATCTGCCTACGGCGGTGCCACTTGCTCCGTATCCTGCGGTAAGGCGGCCTGCATAGCCACCGCCTTCAATCCAGCTTCAGGTATTCGGCCTTGTATTTGAAGGCGACAATGCCCCATAGGTCAAGGTCCATGGGCTTGTCGGGAAAGCGTACGGAGAAGCGGCTGCCACCGGCGCAGTAGTCGATGACGTTATCGATCAACATTTGCGCTTGGTTCGAAGGATGGGAATACATCGAGCTAATGCCAGCTACCAGGCTGTATTCGCCGGGGCACAAGGAGGGCTTGTAGTCAAATTCCACCGAGTAGATGGTGCCGGTATCAAAGCGAGACAAGTCAATTCCCTGCGCCAATGAGCTGAAGTGGCAAATCTGCTTGCCGCTATTGTCTTGAATCCCCACGTTCAGCGACGTATTCGGGGGAAGGGGACCGTCCACGCGGACGAACACGCGCAGGCGGTGCGGCTCCAGGAATTCCATCGAGTCGGTCGCGTTGCCATCGCGGCCGTACAGAACGATATCGGTGATTCGCGCTTCGCCGCTGCCGGTCCGCATCGAGGCAACCCGCTCGGCGAAGGCCGCCGCGCTCGCCTGCTGGGCGGGGGTGATTGAGCTTGGAAGTGGTGTTTGATCTTCGTCGGTGATGTCCCCGACGACTTCGCCTTCGGGAGGGGAATATCCGGCTCGTACCATGCGGTTGAAAATTTCGCGCTGGTACGCCGCCCCCACGTCGGTGGACGAGCCCGTCATCTGGACACGCCCGTTCCTCATCCACAGGCCCTGATTGCAGAGTGAGCGGATCGCGTCGGCGGCATGGGTGACATAGAGGAACGTCACACCTTCGTCCAGCATCGACTTGATCTTGTGCAGGCACTTGTTTTGGAAGTAGGCGTCGCCCACGGACAGCGCTTCATCGACGATCAGGATGTCAGGCTGCGAGTAGACCGCGCAGGCGAATCCGAGGCGTACCGCCATGCCGCTGCTGTAAGTCTTGATCGGATGTTCGATGGCATCGCGAAGTTCGCTAAATTGGATGATCGCAGGAAGCGCTTCCTCGATCTGTGCTGCCGTCATGCCGTGCAGTAAGCCGAACTGGCTAATGTTCTCCCGACCGGTCAGCTCTGGATTGAAACCCGCTCCTAATTCCAGCAGCGCGGAAACCCTGCCGCTCACCTGCACAGTGCCCGTGGTTGGCGTTAGCACGCGCGCCAACACCTTCAGCAAGGTGCTCTTGCCGCTGCCGTTTTCTCCGACGATGCCAAGACGGCCGCCCTTTTCCAGAGTGAAACTGACTTCGTCGAGCGCCCTCGTTTCTCGGGCGTATTGCTTCTTGCCGCCGGATAACAGTTCGAGCAGGCGATGTCGGGGGTGCGAATAGGTATGGTAGATCTTGGAGACGCCCTGTAGCGCGATGGCTTGCGTCAGTTCGGAATGAGACATAAAGGCCTTGGTCGCTTCAGAGGACATCAGCAAAGCCAGGGCGCAGCTTGCGGAAGGTAAGCGCGCCGACAATTAGGGCGCCTGCCGCAAAGAGCGCCGGGATTGCAAGATGCCCGAGCGGGAAGGCAGCGGACCCGAACACCGAAAGTCGCGATGCCTCCGCCAAATAGAAGAAGGGATTCAGATCCATCACGATGGGCTTCACCCACGCCATGCTCGACTTCTCGACCAGCGAGGGGGGGTAGAGCACGGGCGTGAGCCAGAAGAGTACGTTGACCAGCACCGGCACGATCTGACCCATGTCGGGGATATAGACCGAGACCGCGGCGACGAAATAGGCGCAGCCGATCGTGAAGAGCGTGGAAATCAGCCAGATCACCGGAAAAAGCCAAACAGTGGAGGCCGGCACCATACCCTTGATGACGAGAAGCGCCACCACAATGCCCATGATGATCAACTGGCTGAGCAGGGCGGAGGCGAGCGGTACGAGCGGCAACACCCAGGCTGGAAACGCGATCTTGTTGATCAGGTAGCTGTACTCGCGCATGATGTTGGGGCTTCGCCCCATAACTTCGGCGAAGAAGGTCCACAGCGAGAACGGCACAAAGTAAAAGAGCGAGAATGGCAGCGGGCCATAGTCGCCTCCGATACGTCCCTGCATCAGGATGGAGAAGACCACCACATTGATAAGGGAATACAGTAGCGGAACGCCGATATTCCAAGCGACGCCCGCATACGAGCTTGCGTACCGGTTCTTGAGATCGCGTCTGGCCAGCATCAGCGCGAGCGAAAGGCCTGCGATACCGGTCTGTTTGCGGGTCTGTAGTTCGAACATGAGGGTGTCAGGCGAGGGGGAGGTTGCCGTCGCCAGCAAGGCGACGCCAATGCCGGCGTGATTCTTCAACGGCCGCGCCGTTCCGGCAAGGGCGAATTAGTAGGGTCAAGCGCAGCCAGCGGCGTCGTGCCACGCGCGTCATCCGGGATTGCGTGCGGAAATCTCGAATTCGAAGCACTTGCCATTGCGCCGACCCGCCGCATGGACCTCGATGTCGGCGAATCCCGCTTCCTGCAGCAGCCTGCCAAGGTGCGACGGCGTGAACATGTTGAAGTGGAAGTCGCCGTCGTAGTCCTGCGCGCCGTACATGACTTCGCGCATATCGTCGTAGTCGTATCGGCCCGCTCCGTACTCGCGAATCATCGCTTCCGCATCGGGCACCACTGCTGCAAGCTTGCCGCCCGGCTTCAACAGTGATTTCCAATAGGGCAGCAACTCGCGACGTAGCTGCTCTTGTGGGAAGTGTTCGAGCATATGGGAGGAGAAGATTTCGTCCACCTCCCCGCGCTCGAGCGGCAAATTGCTGACTTCCGAAACGATATCGACACCCGCGAGATCGCGGCGGTCGACATTCAGATAGCCTTCCAAGGGAATATGCCCGCACCCGAGGTTCAACCGCAACTGACCTTGGCGCGCCGCTGTCAGTTTGTCGCCATTGACCACCTTGGGTTCGACCTCCAGCGTGTCGCCTTCAGCCGACGGCGACGATCCGCCATGCCGCATTTCGTACATCAGTTCGCGCCGCACGAATTCGACTCGGCCAACTAGATAGTCGACAGTTTCGTGCGATTGCTTCAGCGCATTGCGCATGCCATCGAGTTCCTCCTGAATGGCGTTGAGGCGAGGGGCCCAGGCCTCTTCCTTCGAGCCCAGTTGTGCCTCGATGGCATCAAGCCGCGCTGCCGTGGTGGCCGGATCCCAAGCCTGAACTTGCTGCAAGCGGTTCAGTTCGCGGCGCATGCCACGCAGTGCCACGGGTACCGAGATGGCAAGGTTGCTCTCATCGCGTGAAACGATGGTTTGCTGGTGATTGAGATGTGAGATGGCTTCCAGCAGCGTAGGCACTTGCTCGTTGACGAAACGGCGTAGCGTCGCAAGATCCTGGAACTCCTGCATGACCATGTCACGGGTCTGTGGGCCGCGCCAGGTCGCAACGCCAACGCGGACTAGTCGCCCGACGAGAGGCTGGTCGGCAAGACGGCGAACTGCCTTTCGAATGCGTTCGCGAAGCGGAACGGAAGTGGAAGCGGCCATCGGTAAGTCGGTACTGGTCTTCATAAGGGAGAATTTCGGAGCGCACGAGCGCACTGACAGGGCGATTCTACTTGAAGGGCCTGGTGGTGTCCGAGGCGGAAACTGTTTGAAACGCCTGGGAAGGCAGTGTCGAATGCGCCAGTTCTTTGTACAACCGTATGTATTCGTGCGCCATCCGCGTGGCAGTGAACCGCTCCTCGAAGCGGGCGCGCGCGCGCATGCCCATCGCCGCCACCGCATCATCGTTCCGGGCGAGCCAGAGCAAGGCTTCGCGCAATGCGTGGACGTCGTCCGGCGGCAATACCAAGCCGGTTTCCCGGTCCAGATTGACGAAACTCGTTCCGGTACCGATCTCGGTGGAGATCATTGGCTTGCCGCACATCGCCGCCTCGACTAGCGAGACGCCGTAGGCTTCGGAGCGCAAGTGCGAAGGAAACACCATGGCGCGTGCGAGTGCGATCAGTGCCATCTTGTCCTCGTCCGTCACAGCGCCGACAAAGATCACGCGATGCAGGCCGGCCGCCTTTGCCTGTTGGCGCAGGCGCTCCTCTTCGGGTCCAGCGCCCACGATGACGAGCGACAGACCGGTTTCCCGAATGGCCTCAAGAAGTATGTGCAATCCCTTGTAATACCGCAGGACCCCAACAAAGAGGAAGAAATTCTCCCCCACACGCTCGCGCCATGTTTCGCGGATGGTGTTCGACGGAGTGGGAAAGCTCTCCTCGTCGACCCCGATCGGGATGACGGTCACTCGTTGCCGATGCCGCTGCAGTACCGCGCTGCTTTCCGCGTAGTTGGGAGACGTCGCGACAATGGCGCCCATCGATGCCAAGAAGCGATGCATCAGTGGACGATAAATGTGCATCAGGGCCTTCTGTCGGACCACGTCGGAGTGATATGTCGCCAGTGCCGGCTTGCCTGCCGCGGCTGCGAGATGCAGCAGGTCTCCGAAGGGCCACGGGAAGTGGTACTGAATTATGTCGGCCCAGGCAGCTGCCTGACGAAACTCGCCGAACGCCCGCAATGACATCGCGTTGGACGCGATCTCGATCGTGACGGGGGCGCGCAACACTGGCACACCGTCCTGCTCGATGCGAGGCGTCTGCCGGCCCTGCCTGCTCACGGTGAAGATCTTCGCATCCACGCCCAACTGCCGCGTGGACAGTGCAATCTGCCGGATCACCTGTTCGATGCCGCCGAACGTATCCGGGTAGTAGGTCTTGTAGACGTGGAGTACACGCATGATTCGTCCCTAGACCAGTTCGCGGTAGACCGCGGCTGTCAGCCTTGCGGTGTTGTCCCAGGACAGCGCCGCGGCGCGTTGCCGGCCCAGCGCGATGCGTGCGCGATTTTCGTCGTTGTCCGCCACGGCGTCCCGCATGGCCGCCGCGATCGCTTCGACGTCGAACGGGTCGAATTCCACTGCGGCGCCGCCAGCGACTTCCGGCATCGACGAGACATTGGAGCACGCGACAGGAATGCCGCAGCCGAACGCTTCGAGGATCGGGATGCCGTACCCCTCATGCAGCGAGGGGAACACGAGCGCGCCGGCGCCGGCATAGACCAGGCGCAGCTTTTCCTGGCCTTTCAGATCGTTGAGCCAGACCACATCGTAGCCGTCATGCTGCGCCTGGCGGATCGCCGCGATATCGTCGTCGCACGACCAGCCCGAACGCCCCACCAGTACCAGCTGGCGCTGCTCGCGGATGGAGGCGGGCAGGGTGCGATAAGCCTGAATCAGCCGCCCCACGTTCTTGCGCGGCTGCAGCGTGCCGACAAAGAGGAAGTAGCCGGACCGCAAGCCAGCCGACTGCTGCATCGCGGCCACCGCCTGCGCATCGGCCGGCTGCAACCATGCCGCCTCGACCCCATTGGGTACCACGGCAATGCGGTCCTGCTGCACGCCGAAATACTCGATCAGTTCCGGGACTGCGGCCTCGGAAACCGCGATGATCTTGTCGGCATAGCGGGCGGCATGCCGCATCAGCGCATTCTTCAGTGCGCGCAATCGCGTCGAGGCCCACTGCGGATAGCGCAACGGAATGGCATCGTGCAAGGTCGCGACGACGGGGCAGGTCATCCGTATGCAGCGGTAATCGGTGACGTGCACCAGGGCCGCCGAGTCCGGCGGCCGCACGGCCGCACCGAACATGGACAGCACCAGCTGGGCCGGATACGAGCGCGGCATCGCCATGGCCTGCAACCGCTGCGCAGGTACCGCGCGGGTCGGGAAGGACATCGCTTGCGGCGCGATACCGAGGGCCGGAAGCCTGGATTGCAGCGCCTGTGTGTATATCCCGATGCCGTCCAGGATCCCGCCGTTCAATGCAGGCTCGAGGGTATTGGCCGTCAGGCCGATCTTGAGCGCACTCATGAGTCGAGACGATCCTGGCGCAGCCCGCGCATGACCCCGCCCAGCCGGTAGGCCAGCAGGGGCCAGGCCCGGGCCCGTAGCCACTCCGATTGCCGCGACGCCGTATTGGCAAGGATCTCCGGATTGGCCAGCAGCGCCACGATACCGCGCGCGATGTGGTCCGGAGTGGTGCCAGGCAGCGAATGCACGATTTCCTCGACGTCGCTGAAAATCGGCAGCGGCGTGCATATCACCGGCCGGTGGGAGGCGATGCCATAACGAACGGCGCCGCTGGCCGACTCGGCGGTGTTCTGGTACGGGAACGCAACGAGGTCCGCGCAATCGAGCAGCGCGAAGCTCTTGTCGTCCGGCAGAAACTCGGTGCAAAAGCGAACCCGGTCCGCGCAGCCAAGCGACGATGCGAGCGACTGGCAGCGCTCGTGGACTTCGCGGGAGACATCGCCCGGATAGAGGGCATTGACCAGCAGCAGCATGGCCTTCGGCCTGGCCTGGAGGATCTGCGGCAGGGCTTCGATCAACTGCTCCAGCCCCTTGTGCGGAAGCATGAAGCCGTAGGCGGCAATGACCTCAGCATCGGCGGGAATACCGGCTGCCGCTCGTGCGACGGGCATCGGCGTCGGGGTGCGCGCGGTGACGCCGTGCGGGAACAGGCAGACATTGTCGACCAGCCCGAGCGCCTTGAGCCGATTGACGTCATCCACCGAATGCACGACCAGCCGATCGGCAAGGGCCAGCTCCGCGCGGATGTCCTTCAGGCTCGCCTCTTGCCCGGGCGTCACGATGTCCTTCGTCGAATGGAAGGTCACCAGGACCGTAATACCCCGGCGGTGGCAGAGGCGGATGACCCGGCCCAGGCCTTCGGTCGAAAGGAAGCCGAAGTTGTACTGGATCATCAGCGTATCCAGATTCGCCGCTTCAATCGCCGCGGTCAGCTTGTCCGGTGTTCCGTGGCGGTTGGTCCAGCATCGGACCACACGGTCGTCGTCGGGCTCGACGATTGCATCGAGTTCGGAGGCGAAGATCGTCACATCGAAATCGGCCGGATTCAGATGGCGCAGCAGAAAGCTCGAATACGTCGCAATGCCGCACTTCGCATTCCACGAGGAAACCCAGCCCAGCCGCTGGCGGCTGTTGGCCAGCCCCGTCCGCGATGCGAGCTGCGCGTCGAATTCCACGAGACGCTTCGTGGCCAGGTTCCAACGCAACTGCTGTGATGCCATGGCCTGCGCCGTCGCCGTGCGCGCCCGGCGTTCGCTGTCCGTAGCCGATGCCACGGCTCGCATCTGGCGGCGCAAGCTGGCCAGATCGGGTTCGACCCACATGGAGTCCGCGACGCCGAGATGAGAACGCGCCGCGGCGAAGCGGTAGTCCACCAGCCATGCCGTCTCTTCCGTACAGAAGTCGGCCTGGCCGCCATAGGCGGTGGTGATCACCGGCAGGCCCTGCAGCATGGCCTCGGCCATGGGCAGCCCGAAGCCTTCACCGCGGCTGGGCGCAACGAAGGCATCGCAAGCCTTATACAAAGCCTGCAGGTCCGCGTCGGGCACGTCCCGTTCGATCAGCACGATCCGGGGGCAGCCGGGCAAGGCCTGCAGTTCGCGCACCTGCGCCGCCACGGTATTGTGCGGATTCGGGAAGGTCTTGATGACGAGGGTTACGCCGGAATCGTGGCGAAACTCCTCGCAGTACGCTTGCAGCAACACGTCGGCGCCCTTGCGGGGAAAGCACGACGAGACATGGAGAAAGCGGAAGCCTTCGGGCAGGTCCCACTGGTGTGCGGGAGCCGCGTCGGCTGCGTGGTGGTCCACGCCATGGCCATACACCGTAATCGGTATATGCACGCCGTTGTCGCGCAAGACCTTCTTGACGAAGGTCGATGTGGCACCGATCCCGTCGAGCCATGTATTGAACTGCATGACCCATTCGGGAGGCAGCCCGCTTTCTTCCCAGGCGAAACAGAGCAGGTTGCGGTCACCCCGCATGTCGGCGACGCGCGGCGGATACAGATTGCGTATCAGCGTGACGGCCCGGCTGTCGTCCGAGCGGCGATCGACCAGTTCGGCAAGACCGTCGATGGCTTCCAGCGCCCGGCGGTCTACCGGGTAGTCGCCGTTGCCTTCGGTCGGACGTGCCGCCACTTGTGTCGGGGCGAGCGATTCCATTTCCAACGCCAGGCGGCGATTGACCAGGGCCAGGCTATAGCTGGTCTCCAATGGACCTTCAAACTGGTAGCGGGGCACTGACGCTGCCACCTGTTCGTCCAGGGAAAGCGGCGGACGTGGGAGTCCGATCGAAGCAAGAAAATTGCCCAGTTCCCGCGTCAGTGCGAGGGGCGACAAGGCGGCGACGCGTTCCCGTTGTTTCGCCAGCACGCTGGCACGCAGTTGGCGGTCCAGGCAAAGCCGCTTGACCAGCCCCGCGATGGCGCCATGATTGCGCTGTCGGACCAGGATGCCCGCGCCCGACAGCGTGGCTGCAACATTGCCGCTGTCGAAGGCGACCACGGGGACATCGAGTGCCATGGCTTCGATCAATGGCACACCGAACCCTTCATGCTCGCTCATGCAGAGGAACACGTCCGCCGCGCGATACCAGGCGCCCAGATCCTCGTCGGACACTTTGCCGGTGAACTGCACGAACCCTTGCAGTCCCAGCTCTGCGGTCAGCCGTTGCAGGTCTTCGTAGTAGGGATCGCCCGCATCGTAGCCGCCCACGCAGACCAGCCGGATCGGCTCGTCGCACATGGCGCGAAGAAAGGCCATGGTCTTGATCAGGTCGGCATGCCCCTTGTGCGACGAGACCCGACCGACGAACAGTACCGTCAGAATGGACGACTCGCGCAGCGCCAGTTGCCGGTTCCAGGTGCGATTGCGCACCTTGTCCACGTCCAGGAGCAGCGGCAATACCGTGACATCGTCATAACCGGCTTCACGCAGTTCGCTGGCGTTCAGCTCGGACACGGCGATCGCGCGCTCCATCACCGGACGGAAGTCGACCAGTTGCTGCCGCCCTTTCTGCGCGTAGTGGTGGAACGGATTGCTCGGCGGGAAGAACGAAGCGGGCGTGATGTTGTGGTAGCAGAGGATATTGCGCCCAGGCAACTGCAGGATCCAGTCATCCAGATCGTGACCCATCGAATGATGGATCAGGAGGACGTCGCCAGGATTCCTGTTCAGAAGATGGTGAGCGTGGAGTTCGCCCGCAAGCTCGGGCGCCACATGTTCGGCGTAGATTTCCGATTCGAAGCCAAGCCGGCGCAGCATGCCCCGGATCATCAGCATCGCATTCGTGACCGCATCGCCGACAGCGGAGCCCGAGTGGAACTGATGCACGGCCGGGCGCGCGATGCTTCCCGCCTGCGCCCGCGATGTGGCAGCGGGCATGACGTTCTGGTCGGCAGTGGGCAGAGAAGTCTTGAATGCGGACATGGATCAGTATCGCTCGGCTTCCCGAGGCAGCCCGGCTAGCGGCCCGGCAGCACGGCGTCGAGTTCCCGTTGAATGGCATCGAGCAGCGCCTGCGTGTCGTCGGGCGTGCCGTTCATCGAAAGAAAGCCTGGATCCACCGGCTCGGCGCTGGCAACGGCAAGCAGGGAGGCGATCGGGATGGTGTGGCTGCGGCCGGAAAAGTCGAACTGCCCGGCGTACTCGGAAGGCTGCCGATCGCTGGCTGCGCTCAGGACGCGGCCAGCGGTGCGTTGCCACAGCCCCGGAAAGCGGGCCCTCAACCAGCGGGCGACCGGCAATACGCCGGGGAAACCCTTGGCGTGCCGCATCAGCCGCCGCAGTACCCGCCGCAGAATTTCCTTCCAAGGCAACGCCTCGGCTCCGTGGCCGATGCAGCGCTTGGCGAATGCCGATGCCTTGCGTGTAAGCGGATGCGTTTTCCAGGTCATGGCGGAAGCGGCCCCGCCAATGGCCGGGGCTCGTAAGCGGCTTAGTTCTGTACGCGACCGTACTGGTCTTCGAAGCGGACGATGTCGTCCTCACCCAGATACTCGCCGCACTGGACTTCAATCAACACGAGGTCGATCACGCCCGGATTGATCAGCCGATGCCGGTGTCCGGCCGGAATATAGGTGGACTGGTTGGGCTGCAACGAGATCGTCTTGTCGCCGTTCACCACGTCGGCGCTGCCGCTGACGACGATCCAGTGCTCGCTGCGGTGATGATGCATCTGCAGCGACAACTGTGCGCCGGGCTTGACCACGATGCGCTTGATCTTGAATCTGTCACCTTCCTCGAGCACGGTATAGGTGCCCCAGGGCCGGTGCGCAGTCCGGTGAATCCGATAGCACTCGTGGCCGCGCTTCTTCAATTGCCCGACGATGTGCTTGACGTCCTGCGTGCAATCCCGGTTTGCCACCAGCAGAGCATCGGGCGTGTCGACGATGATCAGGTTATCCACCCCGACCGCGCCCACCACGCGCCCTTCGGACTTGATGTAGGAGTTGCTTACTTCGTGCAGCAGCGCCTCGCCGTAAATCCGGTTGCCATGCGCATCTGGCGGCGTCAGCTCGCTGATGGCCTCCCAGGAGCCGATGTCGCTCCATCCCATATCGCTGGGGACGACCGACACGCGCGACGATCTTTCCATGACCGCGTAGTCGATCGAGATATCGGTGGCGTGGCGGAACGTTTCTCCGTGCAGCTCCGTGGAGGAGCATCCGGCCGATTCCGACGTCACACCTTGTTGCAGACTTTTTTCGCAGACGGCCAGCAAATCCGGTGCGTGCGTCGCGAATTCCTCCAGGATGGTCTTCGCCGTGAAGCAGAACATCCCCGAATTCCACAAATGGCGCCCATCGGCCACCAGTTGTTCGGCCTGGGGCAGCGACGGCTTCTCGACGAACCGCTTCACCGGTACGGCGCCATTGCCGACGCTGGCCTGCTCCACCTCGATATAGCCGTATCCGGTCTCGGGCGAAGTGGGCTGGATGCCGAAGGTGACGATGCGTCCTTCGAGCGCGGTCTCCGCCGCCGTCGCCACGGCGGTGGCGAAGCGCTCCAGATTGTTGACCAGGTGGTCGGCGGGCAGGACCAGCATCACCGCGTCCGGGCCCACCTGCGATTGCACCCACAGGGCCGCCGCAGCGACGGCGGGGGCGGTATTGCGGCCCATCGGTTCGAGCAGGAATCGCAGCGGAACCCTGTCCGCGTTCACTTCCTGGCAATCATCCCGGGTCAGGAAGTAGGTGTCACGATTCGTGACAACGAGCACCTCGGACACCTGCGCGCCATGCGTGGCGCGCAAGAACGTCTTCTGCAGCAGGCTTTCGCCGTCCGACAGTTTCAGAAGTGGTTTCGGGAACGCTTCTCTGGAGACGGGCCACAAACGGCTGCCGGCTCCCCCGGAGATGATCACGGGAACAATGTGCATGCTGACCGATCCTGTATGGAGGTGGGCGATTATAGTCCCTTTGGCATTCGTTTGAGCACGCGCGCAGGGTCGAATTCTTTCGAAGTGTAACTGCGGCGCTCTGCGCTTCACGTTTGCAACCATAATCAACTGGCTTTTGAAGTGCCGGTTACGGGTACTCGGTAAAACGTCCGCTTTGCGCGGACTCGTATAACATCCATGTTCACGCGGACATTCAGTCCGTTTGATCGCCACAGCAGAAAATAGAAAGCACTGGCTGCACGGAATAAGCGCTCGCGGGCTGTTGTTTTTTTGCATCAAGCGTCGTGCGGCCCGCTGGGAAGAGGCTGGAGATGCGGGGTCGGCCACGTATCGGCGAAAATCGTGATCACCAGCGGTGTGCTCCAAGGTATGCTCGCAGTCCGCACTGCGCCGCGCCGCGTTGGCAACGCTTGCGTCGGATCCTACTTGACACAATGTTCGATTTTTTCTGGGTTCCCCTGTTCTGCTTTCTGGCAACCGCGTTCGCGGTGGTCCTGCTGCGCCCGCTTGCCATTGCAGGCGGATTGGTGGATCGCCCCGATGCCCGCAAGCGGCACCAGGGTGAAGTGCCTCTGGTCGGCGGCATCGCCCTGACCATCGCCATCTGGGCCGGTTCGTTGATCTTCATGCGCTCGCAGGGGTACTACGTGGCGCTGCTGGCGGGTCTGACACTGCTCGCCATCGTCGGGATCGCCGATGATCTGCGCGGTGTGTCACCCGTGGCGAAGCTTGGTGCCCAGTTTCTTGCCGCCATGCTGATGACGTCATGGGGCGGCATCTATCTGCATTCGCTGGGTGATTTATTTGCACGCCGCGAGATTCTGTTAGCGAATTGGGGAATTCCGATGACCCTGTTTGCGGCGGTCGCCGTAACCAACGCGATGAATATGTCGGACGGGCTCGACGGCTTGGCAGGCGGATTGGCGGCGATAATCTTCGGTTGGTTTGCGTATTTGGCGGGCGAGGTCGAAAATGGCGCCGCGCAGCGGATATGCATTATATTTACCGGGGCGATTTTAGGTTTTCTGATTTTCAATATACGCAATCCACTGCGCGGGAAGCATCGGGTCTTTCTTGGGGACGCCGGCAGTCTTATGTTGGGGTTCGCTATCGTATGGTTCTCGGTCCTGCTATCACAAGTGGAGTATAACGCACAAAAGAGCGTGCCGCCGGTCGTGATGCTGTGGGTGCTCGGGTTCGTCCTGATCGATCTGTTCTCCGTCGTCGTACGGCGCGTCATGAAGGGAAAGAACCCGCTGTCGGCGGATCGTACGCACCTGCACCATGTCCTGTTGCGTCTGGGGCTGGGACCGGATGCGATCGTTCTGGTCATCCTCGTCTGTAATGCATTGCTCGGACTTTGCGGCGTGCTGGGCTGGAAGGCCGGGCTGTCCGAGCAAACGTTGTTCCTGCTTTTCCTGGGACTGGTGGTCTTGCACTTGCTTGTGATGCGCAGTGCGTGGCGCATCATCCGAATCGGCAGGCGGATGATCAGCCGTGTCAGAGCGCGCCACTAGGGGCCCGCCCTATTGGCCCAAGTATCTGTCGCAGCCAGATTTCGACTACCGTAGTCGATTCGAACCGGGCAGCCATTCGGACCGCCGCTTCCGACATCGCCTGTGCGCGGTCGCGATCCGAGATCGTCGCGCAGATGGCATGGGCCAGGGCGGCAGCGTTGTCGACGGGGGCCAGCATGGCTGCGGCGCTGTCGCTCAATAGCTCCCTTGGCCCGGTCTCGCAATCGGTCGCCACCACGGGCAAACCGAACGCCATCGCCTCTATCAGCACCAGGCCGAAGCCCTCGTAGCGCGACGGCAGGCAGAACAATGCCGCCTGCCGATACAGGAAAGCCACTTCGGTCCGCGCGGGCTGAAAGTGAACATAGCGTTCCAGACCGCAGGCCTTGCGCAATTCGAGCAGCTCCTCGCGCAACTCCCCGTCGCCGACGATATCGAGTCGCCAATCCGGATACCGCTGCGCCACCAAGGCCCACGCCCGCAGCAGTACATCGAACCCTTTCGCATGCGTCAACCGCCCCACCGCCAACGCCACCTTCGACGTTCGTGGCGCCGGTTCGGCGGGCATCGCGAACGGCAACGCGTTCGGAATCACCACCACATTGCGCGCCCCCAGCGCGCGTTCCCACCGGTCCCGGTCCCGCTGCGTCAGCACCACGACATGCTCGCAAGTCCGAACCGCCAGCCGCCGCGCCAACCGACGCGCCCGCCGTCCGAGATCCTGATCGAAATTGCAATGCTCCCAGGCAATGCGGCGCACGCCAAGGCCCGCACAAGCCGCCAGCGTAAACAACGTCAGCATCGTATCGACCTCGATCAGCACATCGATCCGATGCTGCTTCAGATACCGGCGAATGCCGAGGACGGTCGACAGATACCGGGTCTTGAACGAAGGCCGTTGCGCGAACAGCGCGTCGTGCCGCACCGCCGGTTCGAGTTCGAAGCAACTGGCGGCGTCCCACAGGCTCAGGATATGCACCGTGTACCCGCGCCGCGCCAGTTCGTTCGCGATCACCGCCGTCATGCGCTCGGCGCCGGCGAACGCGTTCAGCGTCCCCGTCAGGAAGCAGACGGTGGGCTTAGTGTTCATGGGCTGCCCTTGCCGTTTGCTGCGACGTAGCCGTCCGGCAGCGCCACCACAGCGCCAGCCCGATGACGACCGCGAATGCATTGGCCAACGCATACCCGGCGACGGCGCCCCAGATGCCATAACGCGGCACCGCGATCAGGTCGAACACCAGGATCATCGCCAGCGTGCCGGCCCATTTGAGCGCGACCCATTCGGGCTTGCGCAGATACACAGGCAGCAAGGTCAGGCCGACGTCGACGAACAGCAGCGCCGTGGCAAATGCCGCGACGCGCAGCAAACCGATGGCCGCACTGAACTGCTCGCCATAGAGCAGTTGGATGATCCAGTCGGAGGCGGCGGCGATGACCGCTGCGCCGGCCAGCCCTACAGCGCCGAGCAGCAGCGCCAGCCGGCCCACATTGCGCCGCGCGAGGGTGGCGTCCGACTGGCCGTAGACATAGACCGGCGCGGCGCCGGCCGCGATGATGGTGGCCGCCGCGGCGTAGTTGTCGAGGATCTGCATCGTCGCCGCGTAGGCGCCGAAATCGCCGAGGGGGACCAGCGGCTGCAGGATCAGCTGATCGACCCGTCGCGCGGCCATCATCATCATGAAGCTGGCCCAGAACAGCGTGCCGCCGCGCAGCAGTCGAGCCGCAAGGCCGGGATCGACGGCGATGCGCCGGTGCGGCACCCGGCTCAGGTAATAGCCGGCAAGCAGCAGCGCCAGCACCACCGCCTCGACCGCGAAGGCGCTGGCAAAGGCCGGTGCGGCGCGGCTGCCGGCGGCAAACAGCAGTCCGACCATGCCGGCCTTGATGGTCAGCGAGACCAGGCTGAACACGGTGCCGGGCCGGTTGTTGGTATGCGCCTGCATCCAGGCCCCGACCACGCCGAACGGTTCGCGCAGCAGGATGGCGACGCCGAGCAACAGCGCCACGGCCCACACTTCGGGGGCGGCGCCCGCCACCGCAAGGTAGCCGCACATCAGCGCATAGCCGAGCAGGCCGCCGAATGCGCGCAGTACGAAGGCGTGCGCCAGCAGACAATGCTGCGCCGTGCTGGCGGAATCGGCGACCAGCCGCGGCACCACCACTTCGCTGCCGCAGATCAGCGCAACCGATGCCGCGATCGTAACCACGGCCTGCGCATACTGGAAATGCGCGAAACCTTCGGGTCCGAGCGCGCGCGCGAGCATCGCCACGATGGCGATGCCGGTAACGACCTGCAGCCCGCGCTCGGTCAGCATCCACAGCAGGTTGCCGGCCACCCGTCTGCGCATCAGGCGGTCCCCATGCGTGCGCGGGCCGTGGCAGCGGCGAGCGCAGCGTAGCGGCCAAGCCATTGCTCTGCGATGGCCTCGAGGCCGAGCGAATCGGCAATATGCCGATGCCTTGCCGCTTGCTGCGCCATATCGCCGCGTCCGTCGCGCAGTGCGCTGGCAAGCGCGGCTGCCAACGCGTCGGCATCGCCGCGCGGCACGACCTGGCCGAAACCGTCGACCATCTGCGCGACGCCCGCCGCATCGGTGGCCACCACGGGGCAGCCACAGGCCATCGCTTCGCCGACGACCAGCGGCATGCCCTCGATGTCGGAAGACAGCGCGAACACGTCAGCGGCATTGAGCAGGGCCGGGACATCGGCGCGCGTGCCGAGCAGCCGTACGCGCTCGCCGAGGGAGAGGGCGGCAATGCGGCGCTCCAGCGCACCGCGCTCGGGGCCGTCACCGGCGATCAGCAGGCGCGCCGACGCCAGCGACGAAGGCAGCCGCGCAAAGGCTTCGAGCAGCAGCGTCTGGTTTTTCTCGGGGACGAGTCGGCCGACATGGAGCAGCAGCGGCGCAGCGGCATCGAGGTCCAAGTCGGCGCGTTTCTCCGCCCGCGCCGCGTCATCGGGATGAAAACGCGCGGTATCGATGCCATTGGGCACCACCGCGATGCGCCCCGCCGGCACCGCGCCTGCCGCGATCATTCTTTCCCGGCCTTCGGCGCTGACATGGGTCGTCAGGTCAGCCCAGCGATCGGTCAGCCGATAGGCCAGCATGCGGGCCACGCCCCCCTCGCGCGCGCTGTGCGCGGTGCAGACCAGCGGCGGCATGACGCGAGCCAGATCGGTTGCGATCAAGGCGCGGCCTAACAGATTGGCATGAACCATATGCGCGTGAATGACGTCCGGCCGCCAGTGCTGGACGAAACGCCGCATCTGCCGCAGCGCCCGCGCCATCGACAACGGCGATTTGCGCATGGCGAGATCCAACGTCTCGATGCCCGGCGGTAACGCGACCTCGCATCCCGGCGTCAGGCTGACCACCGCTACCGCGTGGCCGAGTGCATCGAAACGGCGTGCTAGCGCGGCGACCTGTTGCTCGGCGCCCCCAAGGCGCAGGCCGGTGGTCAGCAGCAGGATCCGCATCGGCGACCGCGGCAACTGCGGCAATGCCACGGAGGCGGAAGACGCCGACGCAAAAGGCGAATCGGTCGAGCCCGACGAACGGGCCGTATCCGGCGACAGAGCCGGCACCGGCGCCACGCCTTGCTCACGCGCCCGCATCACCGCGCCCCGTACCCGGTCAGCAGCGTGCGCACCGTCTTGACGGTCACCAGCAGGTCGAGCGCAAAGCTGCAGTGCTTGACGTAGTACAGGTCGTAGCTGAGCTTGGTGACGGTTTCCTCGTGCGTGCCGGCATAGCCCTGCTGGACCTGCGCCCAGCCCGACAGGCCCGGCCGCACCAGATGCCGGTACGGGTAGTAGGGGATCGTGTCGGCGAAGCGCTCGACCATCGGCACCTGCTCCGGCCGCGGTCCGATCAGGCTCATGTCGCCGGTCAGCACGTTCCACAGCTGCGGAATCTCGTCGAGCCGGTATTTGCGGATCACGCGGCCGACGCGCGTCACGCGCGGATCGCGCCGGGCGGCGAAGCGCGCGGTGTCTTCCGGCGCGGTTTCCATGCTGCGGAACTTGAGCATCGTGAAGGGCTTGCCGAGCAGTCCCACTCGAGCTTGCCGGAACAGCGCCGGGCCGGGCGAATCGAGGCGGATCGCCAGCGCCACCGCCAGCGCGGCCGGCAACGCCAGCGGCGCCAGGCACAGCACCGTGGCCACATCGATCATTCGCTTCAGATAGCCGTAGAAATAGTGGGCGGCATGATCGTCGAGGAAGTTCTCGTCGATATGGTCGAGCCCCAGCCGTCCGGTCAGCATCTCGCCCACGCGCTCGACCGAATAGATCCGCACGTGGCTCATCTTGTAGCGCGCCAGCAGGCGGGTCCGTTCGGGATCCGCGGCGGCACTGCGGTCCAGCATCAGGCCGTCGCAGTGCACCGCTTCCTCGATCGAGCCGATCGGCTCGAAGCGGGTACGTCCCGGCGGCAGCGCGCCCGGCATTGCCAGGAGCTGCTGCAGCTGGGCCAGCGCGGCGGGGTCGGTGTAGCCGAACACCGGCACGTAGTTCTGCACATAGCGGCGGTAGCCGGCCCAGATCCACGCGAGCGTGGTCAGGTAGCCGAGCAGCAGCGCGCCGCGAGAATACGGGATCTGGAAGGCGGCGAAGGCAAACAGCAGTGCGACGAAGGGCAGGGTCGCCGCCAGCCCGACCAGGCTGTTGCCTTCCATCGCCGGCAGATGCAGCGAGCGGTGCAGCAGCACGAAGGCGAGCAGATACGGCGCGATCGACCACAGCAGCGTGCGCGGGAACACGTGGGTCACGTAGCCGGCCTGATGCGCGGCCTCGGCCAGTCCCATGTTGAGCGCGAACGGCAGCAGGCCGAGCATGGCCCAGCCGAGCATCCGGCTGGCCCGGCGCATCGTTTCGGAGCCGCGAGCGCGGATCGCCAGGGCGGGGCGGGCGGTGTCGGATGCCTTGTTCATGCGCATCCCCTCAGGCCCGGTCCCGCGCGGGTGGCGCCTTGGCCGGCGCCGCGGCGGGAAGCTGTTCACGATAGATCGACCAGGTCGCATCGGCCATCGCCGTCACGCCATATTGATGCGCCCAGCGTTCGCGTGCGGCGGTGCCGAGCGTCATCCGCAACGTGGCATCGCCGGCCAGGCGCGCCAGCGCATCGGCCAGGGCCGGCACGCTGTCCGGCATGCACAGCAGCCCGCAACGGCCATCGTCAAGTTGCTCGCGAATGCCGGGCAGGTCGGTGGCGACCACCGGCAGGCCGGCGCGCATTGCCTCGAGAATGGACAGCGGAAAGCCCTCGTGGTCGGAGGCCAGCACAAAGGCCTGCGCCGATGCCAGCAGCGCGGGCACCGCCGCGACGTTGCCGGTGAACACCACGCGGCCGGGGGCGAGGCGTTGCGCGAGCGCTCGCATGGCCGGCAGTTGCGGGCCATCGCCGGCGATCACCAGCTCGCAGCCGGCCAGCGTGCCGTCGCCAGGTTCGGCGAGTTCGGCGAAGGCGCGGATCAGCAGATCGGGCCGCTTCGGCGCGGCGAAGCGCGCAACCATCACGATGCGATGCATCGGCGCGCCAGGCTCGGCGCGTTCGGGCACATCGGCAATGCCGTTGTGGATCACCGCGATCCGCCGAGCCGCCACGGGCAGTCCGCGCGCCAGTTCGCGCTCTGCCTGGGCCACGCAGATCAGGCGCGCGGTCAGCGGCGCGAGCAGCCATTCCGCGACGCGTGCCGCGATCCGCTGCCGGCGCGGCGCGGCCGGCTTGAAGCCGAAGCCATGCACGGTATAGACGACCGGGATGCCCAGCAGCCAACCTGCGAGTCGGCCCAGGGCGCCCGCCTTGGCGCTGTGCGCGTGGATCAGGTCCGGATCGACCAGCCGCAGCGCCTTCACCAGCTCGCGCAACGCCGCGATCGCGCGCAGCGGCGACAGCGCGTTGTCGAGCAGGGACAGCCGGACCGTGCGCGCGCCCAATGCCTGCGCCGTCGGCAGCAGCGGACCCTCTCCGCCGGCCAGCACGAACGCCTCCACACGGTCTCCCAGCGCCTCCAGCACGGTGGCCACATGGGCCTGGGCGCCACCGATCTCGGAATTGGTGATCAGGTAGGCGATACGGGGCCGCTCGCCCTGTTCCCGATCCACCGGCAGGGCGGAGCGAGACAAGGGCTGGAGCAGGGACCGGCGCTGGGACCGGCGCGCCGGAGAATGGGGAAACGAGCGCGGCGACAAGGGCACGGTGGCAGGAGGGCGCGATATCGGAATGGCGGCGGGAATGGCGGCGGGCGGCGCAGCAAATCGTGGGTGCGATGGCGTGTGTCAGGACACCGAACTGCCCGGCCGAACCGATTATAACTGCCGTGCCTGATCGCAATCCGGCAAAATACAGGTTTTGGCGCGCCGTTCCGGGCACATGGCAGGACTCACGAAGTCCCATGGTTCCATGCTGCGGCGGGGCGCCCGCTCCCTTCACTTACAGGAAGCTGCATGCAAATCGACTCCTCCATCTTCAAGGCTTACGACATCCGCGGCATCGTCGGCAAGACCCTGACTCGCGACGTCGCCCGTGCCATTGGCCTGTCCTTCGGCTCGGCTGCCGCCGAGGCCGGCGAGACCGCGGTCGTCGTCGGCCGTGACGGGCGCCTGTCCGGGCCGGACCTGCTGTCGGCTCTGGTCGAGGGCCTGCGCGCCGCCGGCATGGACGTGATCGACCTCGGCATGGTCGCCACGCCGATGGTGTACTTCGGGACCAATATCGAGCTCGCCGGCCGCCGTGCGACCTCGGGCATCATGGTCACCGGCAGCCATAACCCGCCCGACTACAACGGCTTCAAGATGGTGCTGGCCGGCAAGGCGATTTACGGCGAGCAGATCCAGGGCCTGCGCCAGCGCATCGTCGACGAGCGCTTTGCCAGCGGCGCGGGTGCTTATCAAGAGTTCGACATCCGCCAGCTGTATCTGGATCGCATCGCCAGCGACGTCAAGCTGGCGCGGCCGATGAAGATCGCGCTCGACGCGGGCAACGGTGTGGCTGGCGCCTTCGTCGGCGATCTGTTCCGCGCGCTCGGCTGCGAAGTGACCGAGCTGTTCTGCGCCGTCGATGGCAACTTCCCCAACCACCATCCGGACCCGGCGCATCTGGAGAACCTGCAGGATCTGATGCGCTGCCTGCGCGAGACCGACAACGAGCTGGGCCTGGCCTTCGATGGCGACGGCGACCGGCTCGGCGTGGTCACCAAGGACGGCCAGGTCATCTTCCCCGACCGCCAGCTGATGCTGTTTGCGCAGGAGATCCTGTCGCGCCATCCGGGCCAGCAGATCATCTACGACGTCAAATGCACCGGCAAGCTGGCGCCGTGGATCCGCGAGCATGGCGGCGAGCCGCTGATGTGGAAGACCGGCCATTCGCTGGTCAAGGCCAAGCTGAAGGAAACCGGCGCGCCGATCGCCGGCGAGATGAGCGGCCACGTGTTCTTCAAGGACCGCTGGTACGGCTTCGACGACGGCCTCTATACCGGCGCCCGCCTGCTGGAAATCCTGTCGCGGCACGACGATCCGAGCGCGGTCCTGAACGCGCTGCCCAATTCGATCTGCACGCCCGAGCTGCAGCTCAAATGCGCCGAGGGCGAGCCCTTCACGCTGCTCGACAGGATCCGCGCCAACGCCCGATTCGAGGGCGCGCGCGAGGTCATCACGATCGACGGCGTGCGCGTCGAATACCCCGACGGTTTCGGGCTGGCCCGTCCGTCCAACACCACCCCCGTGGTGGTGATGCGCTTCGAGGCCGATAACGAGGCCGCGCTGGCCCGCATCCAGGCGGAGTTCAAGCGCGTGATTCTGGCCGAGAAGCCGGATGCCCAGCTGCCGTTCTGAGCGGCTGCCGGTCGAGCCGGCAGTACCGTTGCAGGACAGCGCCGCGCCGGAGGAAATCGAGGCCGCCGGCATGCCGCGCCCACTGGGGGTGCGCATGCCGGAGCGGCCGCGCATCCTGGTGGTCAAGGTGTCCTCGCTCGGCGACGTCGTGCACAACATGCCGCTGGTGCACGATCTGCGGGCCCGCTGGCCCGGTTGCGAGATCGACTGGGTGGTCGAAGAGGGCTATGTCGAACTGGTACGCCTGCTGCCGCAGGTGCGGCGCGTGATTCCGTTCGCGCTTCGCCGCTGGCGCAAGGGCCTGTTCTCCGGCGCGGTGTGGGGCGAGCTGGCAGCCTTCCGGCGCGCGCTGCGCGAGGACGCCTACGACGCCGTGATCGAGACGCAGGGGCTGCTCAAGACCGCGGTGGTCTCGCGCATTGCGCGTCGCCATGCGGGCGCGCCGGTGATCGGGCTCGCCAACGCGACGCAGGGCTCGGGCTACGAGCCGGCGGCGCGGCTGTTCTACACCGCTCCGATCCCGGTTCCGCTGCAGACCCATTCGGTGCGACGCTCGCGCCTGCTCGGTGCCGCGCTGACCGGCGTCGCGCCGGCCGAGCCGCCGCGTTTCTTCGGCGACGAGGCGCGCGTGCTGCATGCCAACGATCCGCTGTGGTCGGATCTGCCGACGCGCTACGCGGTCTGCTTCCATGCGACCGCGGGGGCGAAGAAGCGCTGGCCGCTGGAACACTGGCATGAGCTGGGCAGGCGCCTGTTTGCCGAAGGGCTGGCCGTGATGCTGCCCTGGGGCAACGAGGCCGAGCGGCATGCGGCCGAACGCATCGCCGCGGGCGTGCCGGGATCGCGCGTGCTGCCGCGTTTCACGGTGATGCAGGGCTTCGGCCTGATCAATCGCGCCGAACTGGTGGTCGGCGTCGACACGGGGCTGGTGCATATCGCCGCGGCGCTGTGCCGGCCGACCGTGGAAATCTATACCGCGACCTGGCGCTGGAAGACCGAGGGCTATTGGTCGCCGCGCATCGCCAATGTCGGCGACGACGGCGAAGCGCCGACGGTCGAGGAGGTCCACGCGGCGGCGCGCCGCGTGCGTGGGCTCGGACGGGAAGGCTGATGCTGTTGCGTGTTCTGTACAACCTGGCCTGGGGTTTGATCCTGCCGGCGGCGCTGGCGCGGCTGGCGTGGCGCGCGCGCAAGGAGCCCGGCTATCTGCAGCATGTCGGCGAACGGCTCGGGCGCTACGACGCGCTGCCGACGCAAGGCCCGTGGATCTGGGTCCATGCCGTCTCCGTTGGCGAAACGCGCGCCGCGCAGCCGCTGATCGCGCGGCTGCTGGCCGCCTATCCCGGCCACCGCATCGTGCTGACGCATATGACGCCGACCGGCCGGCAGACCGGCGCCGAACTGTTCGGCAACGAGGCGCGGCTGGTGCAGTGCTATCTGCCTTACGACGTGCCGGCGCTGGTGCGGCGTTTCCTGGCGCATTTCCGGCCGGAGGCCGGCATGCTGATGGAGACCGAGGTCTGGCCGAACCTGGTGCGCGGCGCCCGCCTGGCCGGCGTGCCGCTGTATCTGGTCAATGCCCGGCTGTCGCCGCGCAGCTTTCGCCGTACCGCCCGCTTCGGGCGCGCCGCGGCGGCCATGTATGGGGACTTCACCGAGGTATTGGCGCAGACCCAGGGCGATGCCGAACGCTTTCGGGCGCTGGGCGTGGCAGCGGTGCGCGTGACCGGCAACCTGAAGTTCGACATGCAGCCATCGGCCGAGCAGATCGAGCGCGGACAACGGCTGCGCCGGGCCTTCGGCACACGGCCGGTATTGGCGGCGGCCAGCACGCGCGAGGGCGAGGAAGCGATGCTGCTCGACGCCTTGTCGCGCTGGCGCAAGCTGTGCGGCGGGGTGTGGGGCCAGGGCTCGGACTCGGTACGCCCGCCCGCACTGCTGCTGGTGCCGCGCCATCCGCAGCGCTTCGATGCGGTGGCGGCGATGGTGACGCAGACCGGCTTCACGTTGCAGCGCCGCAGTGCGCTGGGCGAAGACGCGCTCGATCGGCCCATCGACGCCGACGTGCTGCTGGGCGATTCGATGGGCGAGATGGCCATGTATTTCGCGGCATCGGATGTCGCCTTTATCGGCGGCAGCCTGTTGCCGCTGGGCGGCCAGAACCTGATCGAGGCCTGCGCGGTCGGCACGCCGGTGCTGATCGGCCCGCATACCTTCAACTTCGCCCAGGCCACCGACGATGCCATTGCCGCAGGGGCCTGCCTGCGCGTCGACAGTGCCGAACAGCTGATGCATACCGCCGCGGTGCTGCTGTCCGATCGCGAACGCCTGGCCCGCATGCAGACGCAGGCCCGCGCCTTCGCCGGCGAGCATCGGGGCGCCACCGCGCGCACGGTCCAGGCGCTGGTGCCCGCGCTGCCGGCACCGGCCGCCACGGACAAGGCCGGCGACGCCGCCGATGGATCGGCCCCGGCGGAAAGCCCGGGCACTCGCTGATCCCGGCCGCGTCAAACCGATTGCGTACACTTGCCGGGCGTCCCCCTATGGCGTGCCCCATGGCGTGCCCCTATGGGCGCGTCCGGCATTCTCTTTGCTTCGGGACGCATCATCGTCTTCGATGCATCCCCCCAATCCGAGGAGCGAACCGATGTCCCTGTCCTTCCGCATGGGTACCGCAGCCGCGGCAGCAGCGCTGCTCGGCGCCGCGATGACCGGCTGCGCCACCGCGCCGGCCCCCGATTCGCCGTCGGCGACGCCGACCCTGAGCGAGACCCGCCCCGGTGGCCCCAGCCGCTGGGAGCTGGTGCGCTGGCAGATGCCGGACGGCTCGCTGAAACCGATCCCGCATGGCGATAACGGCGAGCCGGTGCTGTTCGAATTCAACGCCGGCATCGACGCGGCGCAGGGCACGGTGACCGGCAACACCGGCTGCAATCGCATGACCGGCAGCTATGGCAAGACCGACAGCGGCATGCGTTTCGATCGCGTCGCCAGCACGCGCCGCGCCTGCCCGCCGCCGTTGATGGAGGTGGAGAACAGCCTGCTGAAGGCGATGCAGTCGCCGTTTACGACGGTCGGCACGCAGCCGTCGGCCGGCTCCACGGGGCGTCAGATCATCTGGAAGACCGCGGACGGCGATCTGCTGCATTTCGTCGAACGCGAGGGCGTGGGCCGCCGCGGCGATCGGCTCGATGGTCAGCAGGGCCAGGGCCAGCCGGGCCAGGCCCAGGCCGCCGCGTCCGGCGTCGAAAAGACGGTCTATGTGGATTCGCAGCGCGTCGAATGCACCGGCGTCGGCAAGCAGACCTGCTATCGCGTCCGCGACGATCCCAATGCGCCGTGGCAGCTGTGGTACGGGCCGATCGAAGGGCTCGACTTCGAGCCGGGCATCGCCTATACGCTGCGCGTGCGCGAGTACCGCGTGCCAAATCCCCCGGCCGATGCGTCCGCGATCCGGTGGGAGCTGCTGGAAGTACAGCGGCGCACGCGGGTCAATTGAGGTCTATTTACCGTGGCTGGTTGAACGACCACCCCCTCTCCCCGGCCCTCTCCCCATGAGGGCGTGAGGGAGAGCGCCGCCGGGTCAGCACGGTCCGAGGACACCATTGGACCAACTGCGCGCCGGTTTTCTCCCCTCTCCCGCTTGCGGGAGAGGGGCCGGGGGAGAGGGCAGCGGCGCCCGCATCCAGACTAACGCGGCAACCAGGTCCACGCCGGCCGCTGCAGATCGCTGAGGCCGGCCACCTGCGTCTGCCCGAGCTGCTTCTCCAGCACGATCGACTGGCTGTCCGGCTGCTGCTCCAGCGCCGCGATCAGCCGGGCCGCATGCGACACCACGATGACCTGCGAGCGTTGCGCGGCCTTGCCGATCATGCGGCCCAGCGCGGGCAGCAGGTCGGCATGCAGGCTCGTCTCCGGTTCGTTGAGTACCAGCAGCGCCGGCGGGCGCGGCGTATGCAGGCCCGCGGCCAGCAGCAGATAGCGCAGCGTGCCGTCGGACAGCTCCGCCGCGCGCAGCGGCCGCAGCATGCCCGGCTGCCACAGCAGCAGTTCGAAGCGGCCGTCCTGCGCGCCGATCTCGATGCGCGAGCCGGGAAACGCATCGTCGATGCATTCGTTCAACGCCTCGCGATCGCCGATCTCGCGGATCGTCTGCAGCGCGGCCGCCAGGTCGCGGCCGTCGTCCGACAGCACCGGTGTATGCGTGCCGACCTGCGGCTGGCGCGCCAGCGCATCGGCATCGGTACGGAAATGATCGTAGAAGCGCCATGAGCGGACTTGCTCGCGCACGGTCAGCATCTCCGGCGTGCTGCGGCGGTCTGCGTATTCGGTCAGCATGCTATCGAAGCCGCGCAGGGGCAGCGGCAGGCTTTGCCATCGTCCCTTGTCGTCGCGCGCCCGCACGCCCGCGCCGCGCCGGTCGACCAGCAGCGAGGAGGGATGCGGGGCCTCGCCATGCCAGATGTATTCGCGCTTGATGTCCGGGTCCAGCGTGAACATCGAGTCGATCGCCTGCCGCAGCCCAAGCTCGATCGCATAGCCAAACTCGTCCGAAGCGAAGCCCAGCCGCAGCGCCACGGGATGCTGGCGCACCGTGCCCTGCACCGGCTGCTCGCCGCGCAGCATCGCCCGGGAGATCGTCTCCGGGCCGGCCCACAGCGTCGATTGCATGCCGCCCTCGCGCGCCAGCGCCGCCACCACCCCGCCTTGCGCGGTCGCCGCCAGCAGCCGCAGCGCGCGATACAGATTGGACTTGCCCGTGCCGTTCTGCCCGCTGACCACATTGAGCGGCCCCAGCGGCATCACCAGCT
>JAPSLP010000085.1 GCA_031180665.1 Cupriavidus sp.
GGCGTGCAGGGATGCAGGCCGGGGCGTGGATAAATCCTGTGCGACTTCGCGTTAAGGTATCGCTTCCTCAGCGCGCGCGCGTCCCGACCTGGCTGCCTAGTAGGCTACCTAGCAGGGTACGGGCGAGTCGGGCTTGGCGCGAAATCATGGCAGCGAATATAGCCGAGATGGCCACGGCGCGCAACACGCGGGTTTTCCCCAGCGGCCGCGCGCCCGCCTGCCCCGCGCCATGCGGGGCCACGGCGCAGTGTCAGGGCTGGGGCGGAATGCGCAGCTTCTGGCCCGGATAGATCTTGTCCGGATGCGACAGCATCGGCCGGTTGGCCTCGAAGATCGCGTTGTAGGCGTTGGCCCTGCCGTAGTACTTCTGCGCGATCGCCGACAGCGTGTCGCCCTTGGCCACGGTATGCCATTGCGCCGATTCGGATTCGACGTTGACCGACATCTTGTCCTCGACCTGCTCGACGCCCTCGACGTTGCCGCAGCACAGGATGATCTTCTCGCGCGTGGCCTGGTCCGGCGCGACGCCAAACACCGTGACCTTGCCCTGGGCGCCGTCGACCTGCACCGACAGCCCGGTGGCATCGAGCCCCATCTTGCGGATGTAGTTTTCGATCGCTTCGCCGGCGGTGCGGTTGGCCGCTTCGGCTTTCTGCGCGGCATCGGCGGGCGCGGCCTGGGCCGGCTCGGCGGCCTTGGCCTCGCGGCCAAACAGCTTCTCGCCTGCTTCCTTGATGAAATCCAGCACGCTCATGGGATTCTCCTTGTGTTCAGTGGCAAGTCGGTAGCCGGTCATGGCTACGCGGCGGGCCGCCATGCCTTCGCGGCATGACGCCACGGCAACATACCGCGAATTGCAAGGACATCACAAGGGAATCGCAAGGAAAGCGCAAAACAAAAAAGGCGCCGAAGCGCCTTTCTCGTTCATCAAATCGACATCTCGCCGCGCTTTCGGCCGGCCGGAGTCAATCGGCGCCGTCCGCGCGCGCGCGCGCCGCGCCGCCCTGCTCGCCATGCATCGCGCGCCAGCCCCACAGCACGTAGCCCGAGATCGCATAGCCGACGAACAGCCCGAACAGCGCCACCGGCGGGTCGCTCGACACCACCACGAACAGCACCATCACCAGGATCATCACGCCGAAGGAGACGCGATGGCGCACGTCGAGCGCCTTGCCGCTGTAAAACGGCGCATTGGTGACCATCGACAGCCCCGCGTACAGCGTGATCGTGAACGCGACCCACGGCATCCACAGCTCGCGCACCGGCAGCTTGTTGTCGATCGCCAGCCAGACGAAGCCGGCCACCAGCGCCGCCGCCGCCGGGCTCGGCAGGCCCTGGAAGAAGCGCTTGTCGACCACGCCGATATTGGCGTTGAAGCGCGCCAGCCGCAGCGCCGCGCAGGTGCAATAGACGAAGGCGGCGATCCAGCCCCACTTGCCGAGGTCCTTCAGGATCCATTCGTACATCACGAGCGCCGGCGCGACGCCGAACGAGGTCATGTCCGACAGCGAGTCGTACTGCTCGCCGAAGGCGCTCTGCGTGTTGGTGATGCGCGCCACGCGGCCGTCCATGCCGTCGAGCACCATCGCCGCGAAGATCGCGATGGCGGCGACATCGAAGCGCATGTTCATCGCCTGCACGATGGCGAAGAAGCCGGCGAACAGCGCCGCCGTGGTGAAGGCGTTCGGCAGCAGGTAGATGCCGCGCCGGCGCGGCCGCACGTATTCGACTTCGAGCTCGTCGTCGTCCGCCGGATCGATCTCCGCTGCCCGCATCTGGTTATGGCGAAACGGCCGCAGATGGGTCACGTTGCCGCCGATCACGCGCTTGTTGCGCCGGTTGAATGCACCCATGCCGAATCTCCTCGATCGCCCGTGGCTCAATCCAGCTCGGCGAGCACCGTCGACGAGGCCGACACCTTCTCGCCGATCGTCACCCGCGGCCGGGCGTCCAGCGGCAGATAGACGTCGACGCGCGAGCCGAAGCGGATGAAGCCGTAGCGCTGGCCGCGCGCCACCGTGTCGCCGACGCGCGTGTAGCACAGGATGCGCCGCGCGATCAGGCCGGCGACCTGCACCAGCGTGACGACCTTGCCGTCGCCGGTGCGGCGGATCACCACCGCGTTGCGCTCGTTCTCGGTCGACGCCTTGTCCAGGTCGGCGTTGACGAACTGGCCGGGGAAATAGTCGATCTTCTCGACCGTGCCGTCGACCGACACGCGGTTCGAATGCACGTTGAATACGTTCATGAACACGCTGATCTTCAGCGCCTCGCGACCGGCGTAGGGATCCTGGGTCTTCTCGACCGCGACGATGCGTCCGTCGGCCGGCGCCAGCACCGCATTGGGCTGGGTCGGGATCGGCCGCGGCGGATCGCGGAAGAACTGCAGCACGAACACCGTGACGATCCAGAACGGCAGCGCCCACCAGAATCCCCCGCTGGCATGCACCAGCAGCGAGATGACAAAAGCGCCGGCCAGAAACGGCCAGCCTTCACGGGCGATCAGCGGATGGGGATAGTTCATGCAGGTGGGAAAGAGGTCAATGGGGGTCAGTCAAGTCTGACAAGGATAACAAAAAGCCGCCCAGCCCTCGCCCGTTTTCCCTTGGCGGGCCATGGTCGGGCCATGGCGACCGCCTCCGGTGGGGACGGAAGGCTGGACGGCTGCGACGCGCAGGGCCGCGCCGGCCGGCAAACCCGGCGGCGCGGCGTTCGCACGCTTAGTTCTTCGACTGGTCGACCAGCTTGTTCTTGGCGATCCAGGGCATCATCGCGCGCAGCTTGGCGCCGACTTCCTCGATCTGGTGCTCGGCCGTCAGACGGCGGCGCGAGATCAGGGTCGGGGCGCCGGCCTTGTTCTCGAGCAGGAAGCTCTTGGCGTATTCGCCGGTCTGGATGTCCTTCAGGCACTGCTTCATGGCCTTCTTGGTCTCCTCGGTGACGACGCGCGGGCCGGTCACGTACTCGCCGTACTCGGCGTTGTTGGAGATCGAGTAGTTCATGTTGGCGATGCCGCCTTCGTAGATCAGGTCGACGATCAGCTTGAGCTCGTGCAGGCACTCGAAGTAGGCCATTTCCGGCGCGTAGCCGGCTTCGACCAGCGTCTCGAAACCGGCCTTGATCAGCTCGACGGTACCGCCGCACAGCACGGCCTGCTCGCCGAACAGGTCGGTCTCGGTCTCTTCGCGGAAGTTGGTCTCGATGATGCCGGCACGGCCGCCGCCGTTGGCGGTGGCGTACGACAGCGCGATGTCGCGGGCGGCGCCCGACTTGTTCTGGTGCACGGCGATCAGGTGCGGCACGCCGCCACCCTGGCTGTAGGTCGAGCGCACGGTGTGGCCAGGAGCCTTCGGCGCGATCATGATCACGTCGAGGTCGGCGCGCGGGATCACCGCGCCGTAGTGCACGTTGAAGCCGTGGGCGAAGGCCAGCGCGGCGCCTTCCTTGATGTTGTCGTGCACTTCATTCTTGTAGACGTCGGCGATCTGCTCGTCGGGCAGCAGGATCATGACCACGTCGGCGTCCTTGACCGCCTCGGCCACTTCCTTGACCTGCAGGCCGGCGTTGACGGCCTTGTTCCACGACGCGCCGTTCTTGCGCAGGCCGACCGTCACCTTGACGCCCGAGTCGTTCAGATTCAGCGCGTGGGCGTGACCCTGCGAGCCGTAGCCGATGATGGTGACGTTCTTGCCCTTGATCAGGGACAGGTCGGCGTCCTTGTCGTAAAACACTTTCATGATGATTCCTTCGCTCTTTTTCCGATGTTGGGAGTCGACGACGCGCCGTGCATGTGCATGTGCATGTTATTGGCGCCGGCGCGCCGCCGTCGATACTGCAATGAGGTGTGGTGGGTTGCCGCGCGAGAGACCGGCGTCAGACCTTCAGGATGCGCTCGCCGCGGCCGATTCCCGAGCCGCCGGTACGGACGGTCTCCAGGATCGCGCTGCGATCGATCGCATCGAGGAAGGCATCGAGCTTGCTGCCGTTGCCGGTCAGCTCGATCGTGTAGGTCTTCTCGGTGACGTCGATGACCCGGCCGCGGAAGATGTCCGCGGTGCGTTTCATCTCCTCGCGCTCCTTGCCGACCGCGCGCACCTTGACGAGCATCAGCTCGCGCTCGATATGCGCGCCCTCGGTCAGGTCGACCACCTTGACTACCTCGACCAGCCGGTTCAGATGCTTGGTGATCTGTTCGATCACGTCATCCGAGCCGGTCGTCACGATCGTCATCCGCGACAGCGAGGCGTCCTCGGTGGGCGCCACGGTCAGCGTCTCGATGTTGTAGCCGCGCGCCGAGAACAGCCCGACCACGCGCGACAGCGCGCCCGGTTCGTTCTCCAGCAGGACCGAAATGATGTGTCGCATCACAGGTCCTCCGCGCCGAGCAGCATTTCCGAAATGCCCTTGCCCGCCTGCACCATCGGCCAGACGTTCTCGGTCGGGTCGGTCTGGAAGTCCAGGAACACGGTACGGTCCTTCAGGCGGAAGGCTTCGCGCAAAGCCGGTTCGACATCGGCGGTCTTCTCGACGCGCATGCCGACGTGGCCATAGGCCTCGGCCAGCTTGACGAAGTCGGGCAGCGCGTCCATGTAGGAATGCGAGTAGCGGTTGTCGTACTCGATCTCCTGCCACTGCCGCACCATGCCCAGATAGCGGTTGTTCAGCGCGCAGATCTTGACCGGGGTGTCGTACTGCAGGCAGGTCGACAGTTCCTGGATGCACATCTGGATCGAGCCCTCACCGGTCACCGTGACGACTTCCTTGTCCGGGAACGCCTTCTTGATGCCCATCGCGTACGGCAGGCCCACGCCCATCGTGCCGAGGCCGCCCGAGTTGATCCAGCGGCGGGGCTGGTCGAACTTGTAGAACTGCGCGGCCCACATCTGGTGCTGGCCCACGTCCGAACAGACGAAGGCATCGCCCTTGGTCAGCTCCCAGATCTTCTCGATCACATACTGCGGCTTGATGATCTCGGAATTGCGGTCGTACTTCAGGCAGTCGACCGAGCGCCATTGCTCGATCTGCTCCCACCAGCGCGACAGCGCCTCGCGGCGGGGCTTGACGTCGCTGGCCTGCAGCTGGGCGATCAGTTCCTGCAGCACGTCCTTGACGTTGCCGACGATGGGGATGTCGACCTTGACCCGCTTCGAGATCGACGACGGGTCGATGTCGATATGGATGATCTTGCGCGGCTGCGAGGTGAAGTGCGCCGGATTGCCGATCACGCGGTCGTCGAAGCGCGCCCCGATGGCGATCAGCACGTCGCAGTTCTGCATCGCCATATTGGCTTCGTAGGTGCCGTGCATGCCAAGCATGCCGACGAACTGCTTGCTCGTGCCGGGGAACGCGCCCAGGCCCATCAGCGTGTTGGTGACCGGATGGCCGGTCAGCGCGGCCAGCTGGCGCAGCTCGTCGCTGGCATTGGCCAGCACCACGCCGCCGCCCGAATAGATCAGCGGCCGCTCGGCGCTCTGCAGCAGCGCCAACGCCTTGCGGATCTGGCCCGAATGCCCCTTGTTGACGGGGTTGTACGAGCGCATGTCGATCGCCTTCGGGTACTCGTACCTGCAGGCGTTGCGCGACACGTCCTTCGGGATATCGACGACCACGGGGCCGGGACGGCCGGTGGCGGCGATATAGAAGGCCTTCTTGATGGTCGCCGCCAGATCGCGCACGTCCTTGACCAGGAAGTTGTGCTTGACCACCGGGCGCGTGATGCCGACCGTGTCGCACTCCT
>JAPSLP010000086.1 GCA_031180665.1 Cupriavidus sp.
AGGAGTGCGACACGGTCGGCATCACGCGCCCGGTGGTCAAGCACAACTTCCTGGTCAAGGACGTGCGCGATCTGGCGGCGACCATCAAGAAGGCCTTCTATATCGCCGCCACCGGCCGTCCCGGCCCGGTGGTGGTCGACATCCCGAAGGACGTGTCGCGCAATGCCTGCCGCTACGAGTACCCGAAGGCGATCGACATGCGCTCGTACAACCCCGTCAACAAGGGGCATTCGGGCCAGATCCGCAAGGCGCTGGCGCTGCTGCAGAGCGCCGAGCGGCCGCTGATCTATTCGGGCGGCGGCGTGGTGCTGGCCAATGCCAGCGACGAGCTGCGCCAACTGGCCGCGCTGACCGGCCATCCGGTCACCAACACGCTGATGGGCCTGGGCGCGTTCCCCGGCACGAGCAAGCAGTTCGTCGGCATGCTGGGCATGCACGGCACGTACGAAGCCAATATGGCGATGCAGAACTGCGACGTGCTGATCGCCATCGGCGCGCGCTTCGACGACCGCGTGATCGGCAACCCGGCGCACTTCACCTCGCAGCCGCGCAAGATCATCCATATCGACATCGATCCTTCGTCGATCTCGAAGCGGGTCAAGGTGGACATCCCCATCGTCGGCAACGTCAAGGACGTGCTGCAGGAACTGATCGCGCAGCTGCAGGCGAGCGACGTCAAGCCCCGCCGCGAGGCCCTGTCGCGCTGGTGGGAGCAGATCGAGCAATGGCGCTCGGTCGACTGCCTGAAGTACGACCGCAACTCCGAGATCATCAAGCCGCAGTACGTGATCGAGAAGATCTGGGAACTGACCGGCGGCGATGCGTTCGTCTGCTCGGACGTCGGCCAGCACCAGATGTGGGCCGCGCAGTTCTACAAGTTCGACCAGCCGCGCCGCTGGATCAACTCGGGCGGCCTGGGCACGATGGGCGTGGGCCTGCCGTACGCCATGGGCATCAAGAAGGCGTTCCCGGACAAGGAGGTCGTCACCGTGACCGGTGAGGGCTCGATCCAGATGTGCATCCAGGAACTGTCGACCTGCCTGCAGTACGACACGCCGGTCAAGATCTGCGCGCTGAACAACCGCTATCTGGGCATGGTGCGCCAGTGGCAGGAGATCGAGTACGACAACCGCTACTCGCATTCCTACATGGACGCGCTGCCCGATTTCGTCAAACTGGCCGAGGCCTATGGCCACGTCGGCATGCGCATCGAGCGGACCGCGGACGTCGAACCGGCGCTGCGCGAAGCCTTCCGCCTGAAGGACCGCACCGTATTCCTGGACTTCCAGACCGACCCGACCGAAAACGTCTGGCCGATGGTGCAGGCGGGCAAGGGCATTTCGGAAATGCTGCTCGGCGCGGAGGACCTGTGATGCGACACATCATTTCGGTCCTGCTGGAGAACGAACCGGGTGCGCTGTCGCGCGTGGTCGGGCTGTTCTCGGCGCGCGGCTACAACATCGAGACGCTGACCGTGGCGCCCACCGAGGACGCCTCGCTGTCGCGGATGACGATCGTGACGACCGGCTCGGATGACGTGATCGAACAGATCACCAAGCATCTGAACCGGCTGGTCGAGGTGGTCAAGGTGGTCGACCTGACCGAGGGCGCGCATATCGAGCGCGAGCTGATGCTCGTCAAGGTGCGCGCGGTCGGCAAGGAGCGCGAGGAGATGAAACGGACCGCGGACATCTTCCGCGGCCGGGTCATCGACGTCACCGAGAAGACCTACACGATCGAGCTGACCGGCAACGGCAGCAAGCTCGATGCCTTCCTCGATGCGATCGACCGCAGCGCGATCCTGGAGACCGTCCGTACCGGCGGCTCGGGGATCGGCCGCGGCGAGCGCATCCTGAAGGTCTGACGCCGGTCTCTCGCGCGGCAACCCCACCACACCCCATTGCAGTATCGACGGCGGCGCGCGGGCGCCATCAGCATGCGCGGCGCGTCGTCGACTCCCAACATCGGAAAAAGAGCGAAGGAATCATCATGAAAGTGTTTTACGACAAGGACGCCGACCTGTCCCTGATCAAGGGCAAGAACGTCACCATCATCGGCTACGGCTCGCAGGGTCACGCCCACGCGCTGAATCTGAACGACTCGGGCGTCAAGGTGACGGTCGGCCTGCGCAAGAACGGCGCGTCGTGGAACAAGGCCGTCAACGCCGGCCTGCAGGTCAAGGAAGTGGCCGAGGCGGTCAAGGACGCCGACGTGGTCATGATCCTGCTGCCCGACGAGCAGATCGCCGACGTCTACAAGAATGAAGTGCACGACAACATCAAGGAAGGCGCCGCGCTGGCCTTCGCCCACGGCTTCAACGTGCACTACGGCGCGGTGATCCCGCGCGCCGACCTCGACGTGATCATGATCGCGCCGAAGGCTCCTGGCCACACCGTGCGCTCGACCTACAGCCAGGGTGGCGGCGTGCCGCACCTGATCGCCGTGCACCAGAACAAGTCGGGCGCCGCCCGCGACATCGCGCTGTCGTACGCCACCGCCAACGGCGGCGGCCGTGCCGGCATCATCGAGACCAACTTCCGCGAAGAGACCGAGACCGACCTGTTCGGCGAGCAGGCCGTGCTGTGCGGCGGTACCGTCGAGCTGATCAAGGCCGGTTTCGAGACGCTGGTCGAAGCCGGCTACGCGCCGGAAATGGCCTACTTCGAGTGCCTGCACGAGCTCAAGCTGATCGTCGACCTGATCTACGAAGGCGGCATCGCCAACATGAACTACTCGATCTCCAACAACGCCGAGTACGGCGAGTACGTGACCGGCCCGCGCGTCGTCACCGAGGAGACCAAGAAGGCCATGAAGCAGTGCCTGAAGGACATCCAGACCGGCGAATACGCCAAGAGCTTCCTGCTCGAGAACAAGGCCGGCGCCCCGACCCTGATCTCGCGCCGCCGCCTGACCGCCGAGCACCAGATCGAGGAAGTCGGCGCGAAGCTGCGCGCGATGATGCCCTGGATCGCCAAGAACAAGCTGGTCGACCAGTCGAAGAACTAAGCGTGCCGGACGCCGCGCCGCCGGGTTTACCGGCCGGCGCGGCCTGAGCCCCGCAGCCGTTCAGCCTTCCGTCCCCACCAGCGGCGGTTGCCATGGCCCGACCATGGTCCGCCGAGGGAAACGGGCGGGGGCTGGGCGGCTTTTTGTTATCCTTATCAGACTTGACTGACCTCATTCCCCACCTGCATGAACTATCCCCATCCGCTGATCGCCCGTGAAGGCTGGCCGTTCCTGGCCGGCGCTTTTGTCATTTCGCTGCTGGTGCACGCCAGCGCGGGATTCTGGTGGGCGCTGCCGTTCTGGATCGTCACGGTGTTCGTGCTGCAGTTTTTCCGCGACCCGCCCCGGCCCATTCCCACCCATCCCAATGCGGTGCTGGCGCCGGCCGACGGTCGCATCGTCGCGGTCGAGAAGACCCAGGACCCCTATGCCGGCCGTGAAGCGCTGAAGATCAGCGTGTTCATGAACGTCTTCAACGTGCATTCGAACCGCGTGTCGGTAGACGGCACGGTCGAGAAGATCGATTATTTCCCCGGCCAGTTCGTCAACGCCGACCTGGACAAGGCCTCGACCGAGAACGAGCGCAACGCGGTGGTGATCCGCCGCACCGGCGACGGCAAGGTCGTCACGCTGGTGCAGGTCGCCGGCCTGATCGCGCGGCGCATCCTGTGCTACACGCGCGTCGGCGACACGGTGGCGCGCGGCCAGCGCTACGGCTTCATCCGCTTCGGTTCCCGCGTGGACGTCTATCTGCCGCTGGACGCCCGGCCGCGAGTGACGATCGGCGAGAAGGTTTCGGCGTCGTCGACGATCCTGGCCGAGCTGGATTGAGCCACGAGCGATCGAGGAGATTCGGCATGGGTGCATTCAACCGGCGCAACAAGCGCGTGATCGGCGGCAACGTGACGCATCTGCGGCCGTTCCGCCATAACAAGATGCGGGGCGCGGAGATCGATCCGGCGGACGATGACGAGCTCGAGGTCGAATACGTGCGGCCGCGCCGGCGCGGCATCTACCTGCTGCCGAACGCCTTCACCACGGCCGCGCTGTTCGCCGGCTTCTTCGCCATCGTGCAGGCGATGAACATGCGCTTCGATGTCGCTGCCATTGCGATCTTCGCGGCGATGGTGCTCGACGGCATGGACGGGCGCGTGGCCCGCATCACCAATACGCAGAGCGCCTTCGGCGAGCAGTACGACTCGCTGTCGGACATGACGTCGTTCGGCGTCGCGCCGGCGCTGGTGATGTACGAATGGATCCTGAAGGACCTCGGCAAGTGGGGCTGGATCGCGGCCTTCGTCTATTGCACCTGCGCGGCGCTGCGGCTGGCGCGCTTCAATGCCAATATCGGCGTGATCGACAAGCGCTTCTTCCAGGGCTTGCCGAGCCCTGCGGCCGCGGCGCTGGTGGCCGGCTTCGTCTGGCTGGCGATCGACAACAAGCTGCCGGTGCGCGAGCTGTGGATGCCGTGGGTGGCGTTTGCCATCACGCTGTATGCGGGGCTGTCGATGGTTACCAATGCGCCGTTCTACAGCGGCAAGGCGCTCGACGTGCGCCATCGCGTCTCCTTCGGCGTGATGATCCTGGTGATGGTGCTGTTCGTGGTGGTGTCGAGCGATCCGCCGGTGGCGCTGTTCGGGCTGTTCGTCGGCTATGCGATCTCGGGCTACGTGCTGTGGGGCTGGCGCGCGATGCATGGCGAACAGGGCGCCGTACCGCGCTCCCAGTCCGGCGGCGCCGGGTGAGGCCGGTTCGCCCCAGGCATCGGCAGATGTCGATTTGATGAACGGGAAAGGCGCTGCGGCGCCTTTTTTGTTTTGCGTTTTCCTTGCGATCCGCGGTATGTTGCGGTGGCGTCATGTCGCAAGGCATGGCGGCCCGCCGTGTAGCTGTCGACGGCTATACGACTTGCCACTGATCACAAGGAGAATCCCATGAGCGTGCTGGATTTCATCAAGGAAGCAGGCGAGAAGCTGTTCGGCCGCGAAGCCAAGGCCGCCGAGCCGGCCCAGGCCGCGCCCGCCGCCGATGCGGCGCAGAAGGCCGAGGCGGCCAACCGCGCCGCCGGCGAAGCGATCGAAAACTACATTCGCAAGATGGGACTCGATGCGACGGGGCTGTCGGTGCAGGTCGACGGTGCGCAGGGCCGCGTGACGGTATTCGGCGTGGCGCCCGACCAGGCCACGCGCGAGAAGATCATCCTGTGCTGCGGCAACGTCGAAGGTGTCGAGCAGGTCGAGGACAAGATGTCGGTCAACGTCGAGTCCGAATCGGCCCAATGGCACACCGTGGCCAAGGGCGACACGCTGTCGGCGATCGCGCAGAAGTACTACGGCAAGGCCTCCGCCTACAACGCGATCTTTGAGGCCAACCGGCCGATGCTGTCGCATCCGGACAAGATCTATCCGGGCCAGAAGCTGCGCATTCCGCCGCAGGCCTGATGTCTCCGCCGCGGCCCCGCACCCCGCGGGGCAGGCCGGCGCGCCGCCGCTGGGGAAAACCCGCGTGTTGCGCGCCGTTGCCAACTCGGCTATATTCGCTGCCATGATTTCGCGCCAAGCCCTGCTCGCCCGTACCCTGCTAGGTAGCCTACTAGGCAGCCAGGTCGGGACGCGCGCGCGCTGAGGAAGCGATACCTTAACGCGAAGTCGCACAGGATTTATCCACGCCCCGGCCTGCATCCCTGCACGCC
>JAPSLP010000043.1 GCA_031180665.1 Cupriavidus sp.
GCTGAAGAGCTTCCTGGAAGGCAGCTGAACGCTTCCGGGCCTCTAGCTCATGCCTGGTTAGAGCAGCGGACTCATAATCCGTTGGTGCCGTGTTCGACTCACGGGAGGCCCACCACTGTAGTAAAAAGGGGTTACGCGAAAACGTAACCCCTTTTTTTGTTCGCGCTTCAGCCCTGGATGAGAACGACAGCCTTGCACCTCGACCCCGTCAAGTCCTCCGTCGTGGCCGCCATCGGTTACGACTATCGCGGGCGCAAGCTCTTCGTCGAGTTCGTCAGCGGCAATCTCTATCGCTACGACGACGTTGCCGCCGGCGTCTATCGCGATTTCATGCAGGCGCGGTCCAAGGGCGAGTATCTGAACGAATTCATCCTCGGCGCGTACGAGTACGAGCAGATCCGTTAATGGACGCATGAACCATGATGCAGACCCAAGCGATCGACACGAAGCCAACCCCCGAGCAAACCCTTCAGCGGACCCTGAATCGCCGCCTGTTTCTCCTGACCTGGTGTGCCGGCCTTCCAGGCGTGATCGTCATGGCCTGGCTGGGCGTGCCCGTGCTGCTGCAGCACCAGACCCTTCCCGTGCCGATGTGGGTGGTGGGCCTGGCCAGCGGCGTGCAGAGCGCGCTGTTGCTCGCGCTGGCAGCCTTCGCCGGTGCCAGGCTCGCGGGCAAGTCCGGGCTGCGGGCGCCGGCCATGGCCGAGCTGGCCGCGGGCCGGGCGCCGTGGGGCGCCTTGCGTCCGCAGTGCTTGCCGGGCTTGATAGGGGGCCTGCTTGCCGGCGTATTGCTGTGGGGTTCGATCGCGACGGCGCCACAAGCCGCGGCGCCCATTCACGGCGCGACAATGCCGCTGGCCGTGCGGCTGCTGTACGGCGGCGTGACCGAGGAAGTTCTGGTGCGGTGGGGACTGATGAGCCTGCTGGTGTGGGCGCTGTGGCGCGTCGTGCAGCGGGGCGAGGGCACGCCGGCCCCGGCGCTCGTCTGGGTCGCGATTGCTGTCAGCGCGCTGGTGTTCGGGCTCGCGCATCTACCCGCCGCGGCAGGCTTGGCCGGACCGCTGGCATGGCCGGTGGTGCTGCATCTGACCGGGGCCAACGCGGCCTTTGGGCTGATCGCGGGCTTCCTGTTCTGGCGCTACGGCCTCGAAGCGGCCATCCTCGCCCATGTGGTGGCGCATCTGACGCTGGCCGCGATCGTCGGCAGGTAGCGACCCATGGCGGGCGAAGCTGCATGTTAGACTCGCCGCCGATCCCCGGCCCCACGCGCCCGGGGACGTCCAGATTCCGACTCTTCCCCGACACTGCACCGTGGTCCCGCCGCAGCACGGCTTCATCCTGACCCGCCATTGGCATGACACGCCGGCCGGCACCGAGATCGAAATCTGGTTGGCCACCGATGACGGTCCGCGGCGCCTGCGCCTGCCGCCGCAGCCGTGCGTCGCCTTCATTCCCGAGGAACAGCAGCCGCGCGCCGATGCCTTGCTGCGCGGCGAGCCGCAGGTCGAGCTCAGGCCGCTGGCACTGAAGGACTTCCGGCTACGTCCGCTGACGGGCGTCTATTGCCGGCAGTACCGCCAACTGCTGCGCGTCGAGAAGACGCTGCGGCAGGCCGGCATCGATGTCTACGAGGCCGACATCCGTCCGCCGGAGCGCTATCTGATGGAGCGCTTCATCACCGCGCCCGTGCAGTTTTTCGGGCAAGCGGACGCGGACGGGGCACTGGTCGACGTACAGATCAAACCCGCGCCAAGCTATCGCCCGCGGCTGCGCTGCGTGTCGCTGGATATCGAGACCAGCATGCAGGGCGATCTGTATTCGATCGCGCTGGAGGGCTGCGGCGACCGCACGGTGCTGATGCTGGGCCCGCCGACGGGCAGCGATGCCGAGCCGCCGGCCACGCGCGTCGATTTCCACCTCCAGTACTGCGACAGCCCGGCCGACATGCTGCACCGGCTGATCGCCTGGTTCGATCGCCACGACCCGGACGCGATCATCGGCTGGAACCTGGTGCAGTTCGACCTGCGCGTGCTGCGCCAGCATGCCGAGCGGCTAAAGGTGCCGCTGCGCCTGGGCCGCGGCGGCGCCCCGCTCGAATGGCGCCAGCACGGCACCCGCGAGCACCATTACTTCGCCGCGCTGGCCGGCCGCCTGATCATCGACGGCATCGAGGCGATGCGCTCGGCGACCTGGAGCTTCGCCTCGTTCAGCCTGGAGTTCGTCGCGCGCTCGCTGCTGGGCGAGGGCAAGGACATCGACGATCCGTACGACCGGATGGATGCGATCGACCGCATGTTCGCCACCGACAAGGCGGCGCTGGCGCGCTACAACCTGAAGGACTGCGAGCTGGTCACGCGCATCTTCCAGAAGGCGCAGCTGCTGCAGTTCCTGCTGGATCGTGCCACCGTCACCGGCCTGGAGGCCGATCGCAGCGGCGGCTCGGTGGCGGCCTTCACGCATCTGTATCTGCCCCGCATGCATCGGCTCGGCTATGTCGCGCCGAACCTGGGCGATCAGCCAGAGGAGGCCAGTCCCGGCGGCTTCGTGATGGATTCGCGCCCGGGGCTGTACGACTCGGTGCTGGTGCTCGACTACAAGAGCTTGTATCCGTCGATCATCCGCACCTTCCTGATCGATCCGGTGGGACTGGTCGAAGGCATGCACAGCGCCGATCCCGCGGCCACGGTGCCCGGTTTTCGCGGCGCGCGCTTCTCACGCGACAGCCACGCGTTGCCGGCCATCGTCGCCGAGATCTGGCAGGGGCGCGATGCCGCCAAGCGCGACGGCAACAAGCCGTTGTCGCAGGCGCTGAAGATCATCATGAACGCGTTCTACGGCGTGCTCGGCTCGACAGGCTGCCGTTTCTTCGATGCGCGGCTGGCCTCGTCGATCACGATGCGCGGCCACGAGATCATGCGAAAGACACGCGAGCTGGTCGAAGGGCGCGGCTATACGGTGATCTACGGCGATACCGATTCGACCTTCGTCGCGCTCGGCCGCCGCCACGCCGACGAGCAGGCGGACCGCATCGGGCGCGAGCTGGTCGCGCACATCAACGACTGGTGGCGCGAACACCTCCGCGCGCAATACGGGCTCGACAGCGCGCTGGAGATCCAGTACGAGACCCACTACCGGCGCTTCCTGATGCCGACCGTGCGCGGCGCCGAGGACGGCAGCAAGAAGCGCTATGCGGGCCTGGTGCGTGGCGCGGACGGCAGCGAGCAGATGGTGTTCAAGGGGCTGGAGGCGGTGCGCACCGACTGGTCGCCGCTCGCGCAGGCGTTCCAGCAGGAGCTATACCGGCGCATCTTCCAGGGCGAGCCGTATGCCGACTATGTCCGCGATTACGTCGCCAGGCTGCTGCGCGGCGAGCTCGATGCGCTGCTGGTCTACCGCAAGCGCCTGCGCCGGCAGCTCGACGACTACCAGCGCAATGTGCCGCCGCATGTGCGCGCGGCCCGCGTCGCCGACGACTTCAACCGCGCGCGGGGACGGCCGCTGCAATACCGCCAGGGCGCGTGGATCCAGTACGTGATGACGGTCGCGGGCCCGGAACCGCTGGAAGTACGCCGGGCCCCGATCGACTACGACCACTACCTGACCCGGCAGCTGCAGCCGGTCGCCGACGCGATCCTGCCTTTTGTTGGCGACGCCTTCGACAATGTGGTCAGCCGGCAGCTGGGGCTGTTCTAGCCGCCGGTGCGTCGTGGTTCGGCTTCAGTTCGCCGCCACCGGCGCGATCGACTCGTGCGGCGTCGCGGTGCGCTGCGCGGCCTTGTGAACCATCGTGTAGGCGTAGTCGATGCCCATGCCGTAGGCGCCCGAATGTTCCTGGGCCAGGCCGATCACGGCGTCGTAGGTGCCGCGGCGCGCCCAGTCGCGTTGCCATTCCAGCGCGACCTGCTGCCAGGTCACCGGCACCACGCCGGCCTGGATCATGCGCTGCATCGCGTAGTCGTGCGCTTCCTTGGTTGTGCCGCCTGAGGCGTCGGCCACCATGTAGATCTCGTAGTCGCCTTCCAGCATCGCGCTCAGCGCGAAGGTGGTGTTGCAGACCTCGGTCCACAGCCCGGCCACGACCACCTTCCTGCGGTCGTTGGTCTTCAGCGCGTCGCGCACCTTCTGGTCGTCCCACGAATTCATCGAGGTGCGTTCGAGTGTCTTCTGGTTCGGGAACACATCGAGCAGCTCGGGATAGGTGTAGCCCGAGAACGATTCGCTCTCGACCGTGGTGATGATGGTCGGAATCTCGAAGATCTTCGCAGCCTTGGCCAAGCCCACCACATTGTTCTTCATCAACTGGCGGTCCATCGACTGCACGCCGAAGGCCATCTGCGGCTGGTGATCGATGATGATCAGCTGGCTGTTTTGCGGGGTCAGCACTTCGAGCTTCGAGTTCGACATGGTAGTTCCTTTGATCAAATTGGTTGAATTCTCGCAGTGCGCTTCGTTGTGGCGTTGCGCTGCGATGGAGTGAACTATACGGACCAAGGGAACCGAGAATTCGGTCGATTTGCGAAGTAGTTATTCAGTATATTTGAATAATGGGTGCAGCCACTGTAGGGCGCCGCTGCGAGGGGCTGTCGGCCCGGCCGCTCATGTTTTTCGGCCCCTGGCGCGCCGGATGCCCCGGCTCGCGAACGGCAACGACATCGCGCCCTACGTTCGGGCGATGTGCCCCGGACAAACCTTGAGCAAGTTAGCGCCCGTGGGGTCGAATGCATGTCAGCCCTGCTAGCACTGACGCCCCGCAGCTCCCGGCTTGCGGGGCTTTTTTCGTCTTCGCCCCAGCGTCAGCGGGAGGCCGTCGAGGACCATCGGCGGTGGGCGAGGGCTTAGCGCGCGCGCAGCACCGCCTCGATCGCCGCGGCCACTTCGCGCAGCGGCGACAGGTAGCGCTCGACCAGCGTGCCGGCACTGCGGCTGCCGAGCACCATGCTGAAGCCCAGGCCAGCGACCACCTTGCCGGTCTGGTCGCGCAGCGGCACCGAGATGCCGGCGAAGCCATCGACCAGCTCGCTGACCAGCACGCAATGGCCGTCCTCGCGCACCTGCGCCAGCGTGGCGCGCAGCGCCTCGCGCGAATCGACGGTGAAGGGCGTCAGCTTGCGCAACTCGGCGTGGGCGAGGTAGCGCTCCAGCGCCTCGTCGTCCAGTCCCGCCAGCAGCACGCGCCCCAGCGAGTGCGCGTAGGCGGGCATGCGCCGGCCGATGGCCATGTCGACGCGCAGGATCTGCCGCGGCTCTTCCCGGGCGACCAGCACGACGGCGTCCTCGTCCAGCATGCCGACCGAACACGTCTCGCCGCAGCGGCTCGCCAGCGCGCGCAGATGCGGCTGGGCCAGACGCGGCAGGCTCATCGAGGCGAAATAGGCGTAGCCCAGCTCCATCACGCGCGGCGTCAGCGAGAACTGCCGGCCGTTCTGGGCCAGATAACCGTTGTGGTGGAGCGTCAACAGCAGCCGGCGCGCCGCTGCCCGGGTGACATCGAGGCGGTCGGCCACGTCCTGCATCGACAGGCTCTCGACGCCGCTGGCGAACAGCCGCAGCAGCGCCAGCCCCTTGTTCAGGGAGTCGAGCAACTCATCCTTTTTCTGCGTCGGTGCCTCGGCTTCGGGCATGGCGTTCGTCCTGGATGGCGCGTTGAAGTGACGTGGAATATACGTCGGGATGGAAGTGCCGGGATTTTAATGCCGACTCCGGGCTTGCGCGATTCGACCGGTCGTCCGTATGATACGGCGTTTCGCGAACAAATGTTCGCGAAACGCGAACCGCAATATTCCGCCGACAAGCGCGCTCCGATGCCGGGCGCCGACGGCGACCGCCGCGCCCATGCGCCGCAGCATCAGGAGACAGCATGAAAGTGATCACCGCAGACCAGGCGGCAGCCTTGGTACAGGACCGATGGACGGTGGCGAGCGCCGGCTTCGTCGGCGCCGGCCATGCCGAGGCGGTGACCGAGGCGCTGGAGCGGCGCTTCCTGCAAAGCGGCCTGCCGCGCGATCTGACGCTGGTCTATTCGGCCGGGCAGGGCGACCGCGGCGCACGCGGCGTCAATCACTTCGGCAATGCGGGCATGACCGCGTCCATCGTCGGCGGCCACTGGCGCTCGGCGACCCGGCTGGCGGACCTTGCGATGGCCGAGCAGTGCGAGGGCTACAACCTGCCGCAGGGCGTGCTGACGCACCTGTACCGCGCGATCGGCGGCGGCAAGCCCGGCGTGATGACCCGAATCGGCCTGCACACCTTCGTCGATCCGCGCAGCGAGCGCGATCCGCGCTACCACGGCGGCGCCGTCAACCGGCGCGCCCGCGAGGCCATCGCCGAGGGGCGCGCCAACTGGGTCGAGGCGGTGTCCTTCCGCGGCGACGACTATCTGTTCTATCCGAGTTTCCCGATCCATTGCGCGCTGATCCGCTGCACCGCGGCCGATCCGCGCGGCAACCTGAGCACGCATCGCGAAGCGTTCCATCACGAGCTGCTGGCGATGGCGCAGGCCGCGCACAACTCGGGCGGCATCGTGATCGCGCAGGTCGAGCAGCTGGTCGAGCATCACGACAACCTGCAGGCCGTCCATGTGCCCGGCATCCTGGTCGACTACGTGGTGGTCAGCGAGGACCCGGCCCATCATCAGATGACCTTTGCCGAGCGCTTCAACCCGGCCTACGTGACGCCGTGGCGCGGCGAGGCCGCAGCCAAGGCCGAAGCGCTGCTCGCCAGCGCCGCGCCGGCCGGGCTCGATGCCGAGACGACGGCCGCGCCGCTCGACGCGCGCACCATCGCGCAACGCCGGGCGGTGCTGGAGCTCGCCAGGCGGCGGCCGCGCGTGGTCAATCTCGGCGTCGGCATGCCGGCGGCGGTCGGCATGCTGGCCGAGCAGGCGGGGCTGGACGGTTTCACGCTGACGGTCGAGGCCGGCCCGATCGGCGGCACGCCGGCCGACGGCCTGAGCTTCGGCGCGTCGGCCTATCCCGAGGCGGTGATCGACCAGCCTTCGCAATTCGATTTCTACGAGGGCGGCGGCATCGATCTGGCCATCCTCGGCCTGGCCGAGCTCGACGGCCACGGCAACGTCAATGTCAGCAAGTTCGGCGAGGGCGCGCAGGCGCTGATTGCCGGCGTCGGCGGCTTCATCAACATCACGCAGAGCGCCAAGGCCGTGGTCTTCATGGGCACGCTGACGGCGGGCGGGCTCGAGGTCCGCGCCGAGGGTGGCCAATTGCAGATCGCCCGCGAGGGCCGGGTGAGGAAGATCGTGCCCGAGGTCTCGCACCTGAGCTTCAACGGGCCGTATGTGGCCTCGCTGGGCGTGCCGGTGCTGTACATCACCGAGCGCGCGGTGTTCGAGATGCGTGCCGACGAAGACGGGGAAGCCCGCCTGACGCTGATCGAGATCGCGCCCGGCGTGGACCTGCAGCGCGACGTGCTGGCGCAGTGCGCGACGCCGGTCGCGGTCGCGCCCGATCTGCGCCCGATGGATGCCTGCCTGTTCCGGCCGGGACCGTTCTCGATCGCGTCGGCGGGCTGACACGCGCCTACGCGAGAGCGCCCACGGGCCAAAGAATTCGCGGGGCGGAGCAACGCCCGCCCTTCCTCCACAACAACGACAAGGCCGGTCCACCGGCCCCGCAGTACACCAAGGAGACCAACCACGCCTTGTTTCGACTGGAAATGACGGGATCGATTTGCGCTCCAGGGGCCTCCGGGCTGCCCTGCGAGTTGCGAGAGTTGCCTGTTTCGCCGGCGCGCCCGACGCGGATTGCGCCGATTTCGGATGACGTTTCTCTTGTTGCCATGCAGAACACAAGCCGCCGTACCTTCGCGCGACGCCTCGGCGCCGCCATGCTGACCGTTTCGCTGCCGCTGTGCGCCACCCAGGCGTTCGCCGACAGCTATCCCTCCAAGCCGATCCGGCTGGTGGTGCCGTTCCCGCCCGGCGGGCCGACCGATACCGCCGCGCGCATCATCGGGCAGAAGCTCAGCGATTCGCTCAAGCAGCCGGTGGTGGTCGACAACCGGCCCGGCGCCTCGGGCACCATCGGCGCCGAAACCGTCGCCAAGAGCGCGCCGGACGGCTACACGCTGCTGGTGCTGGCCACGCCTACGCTGATCGCGCCGCATCTGATCCATCGCAAGGGCTACGACCTGTTCAAGGACTTCGCGCCGATCGGCGCCGCCTACGATCTGCCGATCGTGATGGTGGTCAATCCGAACGCGCTGCCCGACGTGACCACGCTGCAGCAGTACATCGCCAAGGCCAAGGCCAAGCCGGGCGAGATGAACTACACCAGCGCCGGCAACGGCAGCTTCGGCCATCTGTCGACCGAGCTGCTGCAGAACCTGGGCAGTTTCGACGTGCAGCACGTGCCGTACAAGGGCAGCGCGCCGGCGATCTCGGATCTGCTCGCTGGCCAGGTGCCGATGATGTTCTCCGACATGATCGCCGCGCTGCCGCACATCAAGGCCGGCAAGCTGCGCCCGATCGCGGTGGGTTCGTCCAAGCGCGTGAGCTTCACGCCCGAGGTCAAGACCGTGGCCGAGCAGGGCTTCCCGGGCTTCGAGGCGACCGCCTGGGGCGGCCTGCTGGCGCCGGCCGGCACGCCGAAGGACATCATCGCGAAACTGTCGGCCGAGCTGAAGGCCGCGCTGGCCGATCCGACCGTCCAGCAGAAGATGCTGGGCGCGGGCACGGTGGCGGCCTATATGCCGCCGGAACAGTTGGCCGCGCGCATGCGCGCCGACGACAAGAAGTGGGGCAAGGTCATCCAGGACAACGGTATCAAGGGCGACTGATACGCCCGCGCCCGTCATGGGCGCACCGTGGCTTGCCTGTCTTAGCGGGGTAGGGTGGGGGCTGGCGATCGCGAGATCGCCGGCCCTTGCTCTTTGTGGCGGCCGTCGATGGTGGCCGTCGATGGCGACCGTCGATGGCCGCAGTCGATGCCTGCGGTCGATGGCGCCGCTCGATGGCTCCGGTCGATGGCCGCCGGCGATGCGCCAGCGATGGCGGCCCGCTGCGGTGCGCTTACTGCCGTGCCGACGATACCGCCAGCGCCTCGCCGCGCGCGAGAAAGCGGCGGTATTCCTCCGGCGGAACGAAGAGGCCGCCGGTGGTCCAGACCAGATGCGTGGCGGTGGCCATCGCGTCGGCCAAGCCATGGCGGGCCAGATACGCCTGCCCGGCCTCGGTGCCCGTCAGCATCGCCGGCCCGCTGAAGCCCGCCGCGGCCGATGGCTCGATCTCGATGCCGGCATCCCGCTTGGCCAGATACAGATCGCGGAACAGCTGTTCGTCCGCCACGGTGTAGACGCCCGACAGCAGTTCGCGCATCGCCGCCGCGGCGAGCTCGGAGGCGCGCGGCACCGCCAGGCCGTCGGCCTCGGTGCGATTGCTCAGCCCGTAGTCGTAGACCGAGGGATTGCCGCCGGCGCCGTTGACCTCGGCGCCGATCATCTGCACCAGGAAACAGGGCGACTGGGTCGGCTCGGCAAAGAAGCAATGCACGTGCGGACCGTACAACTGCTTCAGGCCGAAGGCGATGCCGGCCGGCGCGCCGCCGACCCCGCAGGGCAGATAGACGAACAGCGGCCGCTGCGCGCCGGGCGCGATGCCGTGTTCGCGCAGTTGCGCGTCCAGCCGCAGCACCGCGGCGCTGTAGCCCAGCAGCAGCGACAGCGAGCGCTCGTCGTCGACGAAGTGGCAGCAGGGGTCCTGCAGGGCCTGCGTGCGGCCCGCGGCCACCGCCTGCTGATAGTCGCCCGCGTGCTCGATCACCTCGACGCCGCGCGAACGCAGCCGGTCCTTCTTCCACGGCTTGGCGTCGGCCGACATATGCACCACGGCGCGAAATCCCAGCGCGGACGCCATCACGCCGATGCTCAGGCCCAGATTGCCGGTCGAGCCCACCGCGACCTGGTAGCGCGAGAAGACCGTGCGCGCCGCCGGTTCGGCCAGCAGGCGATAGTCGCCGCCCCCGGTCACCAGACCGTGGTGCAGGGCCAGTCGTTCGGCGAATTCCAGCACCTCATGGATGCCGCCGCGGGCCTTGATCGACCCCGCCACCGGCAGGCCGTGATCGGCCTTGATCCACAGCGCGCCGCTGGCGGGCGGCAATCCGATGGACGGCGCCAGCGCGGCGGCCGGCAGCAGCGGCGATTCGATGGTGCCCGCGCTGTCCGCCAGTTCGGGGAACAGCCGCTGCAGCAGCGGCGCGAAACGTTCGAAGCGGGCGTGGGCCGCTTTGACATCAGTTAGACTAATGTGCTTCGCGCCCACGCGGACCGCTGCCGGGGTTTGCGGGGCCAGCAGCGGATTGGTCCACAGGCATGGTTTGGCCGCGCCAAGCGCCGCCAGCAGGGCGGCATCGGCGGCCGGGCCGGCGCAGTCGGCCGCTGCGATGGGATCGGCCGTGCCGTGCGGGAAAAACGTCGGGTCAGGGCTGGAGTCGTTCATCTTGGTCGCCGCAGTCGGCGTCGGTGATTCGGAAATGCGCGCAGGCCGTCGCCGGGCCCGCCCGCTGCTCGCATTGTTCGCCCAAGCCTGGATTTGGGCAAACCATTCGTGCTCGGCCATGCATTAGCCAAACTGATGACGACGATGCTCTCCTCCTCCCTGCTGGCCTGGCTGCGCTGCTTCGAAGCGGCGGCGCGGCACCACAGCTTCACCCGCGCCGCCGGCGAGCTGTGCGTGACGCAGGGCGCGGTCAGCCAGCAGGTCAAGCATCTGGAGCAATGGCTGGGCTGCCCGCTGTTCGTGCGCACGCCGGGCGCGCTGGTGCCCACGCCGGAAGGCGAGCGGCTGCGCGTGGTACTGCGCGACGCGTTCGAGCCGATCGAAGACGTGCTGGGCCAGTTACGCCGGCGCGGCGAGGCGGGGCCGCTCTCGCTGTCGTGTTCCCCGTCGTTCGCGATGCGCTGGCTGACGCCGCGCCTGGGCAGTTTCTTCCGGGACCATCCCGATATCGGCCTGCGCGTGCAGGGCGAATTCCAGACGCTGGATCGCGGCCGGATGCTGCGCGAGGGCATCGACGCGGCGGTGCGCTTCGATCCCGGGGCGTACCGCGACGTGCGCGCGCGGCGCTTCCTCGACGAATGGCTGCTGCCGGTGGCCAGCCCCGCCTTCGTCGCCGCGCATCCGGAACTGCGTGCGCCGGCCGACCTGCGCGGCGAACTGCTGCTGCACGACGCCAGCCCCTGGGACGGCGCCGGCGAATTCGACGAATGGGGCGCGTGGCTGGAGCAGGCCGGCGTCACCGTGGCCGGCCTGGAGCAGGGCCAGCGCTTCAACCTGTCGCAGCTGGCCATCGGCGCGGCGCTGGCAGGGCAGGGCATCGCGATGGGGCGGACCGCGCTGGTGCTGGAAGACCTGCAGGCCGGACGGCTGGTCGATCTGTTCGGCCTGCATGTGGCCAGCGAAGCCGCCTACTACTTCGTCTGCGCGCAGGCACAGAGTCCGCAGGCGGCGGCCATCGAGGCCTGGCTGCTTGCCGAGGGTGCCGCGTTTCTGGCCGAACGGGACCGCTGGCGCAAGGGCGGCGGCAAGGCAAGGACACCGGCAACGCGCCAGCGCGGTCCGCGCGGTAAAAGGCAGTAAGGCACGTGCGTCGGCTTCAGCGCGATGCCGGCGATGCGCCCGAGCGGCCCAGCACCGCCTGGACCTGGGCGACAAAGGCGTCGGCGGCCGGTGACAGCGTGTGGCCGGCCAGCGACACGATGCCGTAGGCGGTCTTCTGGTCCAGCGCCGGGGCCAGGGTCAGCGCCTTTGCGCGGGTGCTGCGCATGGCCGCCTGCGGCAGCAGCCCCACGGTGTCCGACCCCAGCACCAGCGTGCGTACCGTATGCATTTCGTCGCAGTGGATGGTCAGCAGATCGCGCGCGGGATCGACGCCTTGCGCCGCGAGAAGACGCCGGAACGAGTCGGATACGCGCTGCGGCACGCGCGGGCCGGCCACCGGGTAATGCGTCAGGTCGGCCAGCCCCACCGTGGCACGCGCGGCCAGCGGATGCCCGGCGCGGACATAGAAGGCCGTCTCGACCGGCGGCAGCCGTTCGATGCGCAGCTGCGTCGTCTGCGCGAGGCTGTGGCTCTCACCGACGAACAGGTCCAGCCGCTCGGCCTCGAGCCCGCGCACCAGCGAGGGCGTATCGGCGATCTCCAGATCGATCCGCAGCGCCGGATAGGCCGTGGCCAGCGCGGTCAGCACCGGGCTCATCAGAAAGGCCGCGGCAAAGGGCCCGAAACCCACGCGCAGTTCGCCGATCGCGACGTCCTGCAGCAGTTGCAGGTCGCGGCGCAATTCCCGGCCCTCTCGCAACATGCGCCGCGCGCGCGCGAGCACGATCAGGCCGGCCGCCGTCGGCCGCGCCTTGCCATAGGCGCGGTCGACCAGCTGGCTGCCGCAGTCGGTCTCGAGCGCCTGGATGCTGCGCGACAGGGCGGGCTGCGACAAGTGCAGCGCCGCCGCGGCGCGCGCGAAGTTGCCTTGTTCCACCAGCGTGACGAAATGCTGCAGTTGCCGCAGGCCCATCGTGACTTTGTGCTTGATGCATGAAGATCTGAAAAATATTGCATTTGACGTTGATTCTCAAGCCGGTAAGCTGGCTGCCGGCAAGCACAAGACAACAGAACACAGAATCGACGGAGACAAAGGATGTTCAAACGCGCGCTGCTCGCGCTGGCCCTCGGTGGCCTGACGCTGACCCAGGCCGCCACGGCGCTGGCCCAGAGCTATCCGACCAGGCCGATCCGCGTCGTGGTGCCCTACGCCGCCGGAGGCGGCACCGACGTGGTGGCGCGGGCGCTCGGCGAGCGGCTGTCCAAGCGGCTGGGCCAGCCGGTGATCATCGACAACAAGGCCGGCGCCTCCGGCATCATCGGCACCGACATGGTCGCCAAGGCTGCCCCGGACGGCCATACGCTGCTGGTCACGCTGACCCAGTCGGTGCTGACCAACCAGTTTCTCTACGCCAAGCTGCCTTACGATCCGCGCAAGGATCTGACGCTGATCAGCGTGATCGCCGACGCGCCGCTGGTACTGGCGGTGCCGCCGTCGCTGCCGGTGCGCTCGGTGCGCGAGCTGGCCGAGTATGGCCGCGCGCATCCGGGCAAGGTGACCTACGGCTCCTGGGGCGTCGGCTCGTACCCCCATCTGACCGGCGCTTACTTCAGCCGCGACAACGGTGGCGACATGGTCCACGCGCCGTACAAGGGCGAGGCGCCGATGCTGCAGGACCTGCTCGGCGGCCAGTTGCAGTTCGCGGTGGCAAGCGTGCTGTCGGCGCGTCCGCATATCGAGGCGGGCAAGCTGCGTCCGCTCGCGGTCACCGGAACGCAGCGCGCGGCGACGCTGCCCGATGTGCCGACCTTCGCCGAAGCCGGCATGGACGACGGCGTCTACAAAACGCTGGGCTGGATCGGGCTGCTGGCGCCGGCGGGGACACCGCCCGCGATCGTCGCGCGGCTCGACGAGGCATTGCGCGCGGAAGTGCGCACGCCCGAGATGCAGGCCCGCTTTGCCGCGCTGGCGCTGCGCCCGATCGCCGGCACGCCCGCCCAGGCGCAGGCCCTGTATGCGCGCGACTGGCCCATCCTGAAGATGCTGGTGGCCGATTCGGGCGCCCGTCTCGACTGAACGCGGCGTTGAACGTCGGCTGATCGCCGATGGAAGATCGATGGAATGGGCAGCCGCGAGGCTGCCCATTGACTGCCTTGCCGTCCGGTACGCTCGTGCCGGCCCCGCCGCCGCGCTACCACAGCGCTGTGCGCCGCACTACCCCGCACCTGCCCACTGTTGTAGAATCTAAGTCTTTGATTCTGTAGCGCTATTGATCGGCTTGCCAGATGTTGCCGATCTCGGCGCGGCAGGGGCCTCGAAATCGGTGCCGGAATGCGGCACCCACCCCACAGCCCCGATCCGCCCTTGCCGCCCAGGCCAAGTACTGCGCGGCTACCGCCAGTTCCATTGCGTTCGATCGATGCGTGTCCGCTGGCGCCGGGTTCGCCTTCGCCAGACACCCAAACCATGACCACGACCACGAACACGAACACCACTGCTGTACCGACTCCCACCGACGACATCACCTTCGACAGCTTCGGGCTCGACCCGCGCGTGCTGCGGGCGCTGTCGGAGCAGGGCTATACCAAGCCGACGCCGATCCAGGCGCAGGCAATCCCGGTGGTGCTGCTGGGCAAGGACGTGATGGGCGCCGCGCAGACCGGCACCGGCAAGACCGCGGGCTTCGCGCTGCCGATCATCCAGCGCCTGCTGCCGATGGCCAACGCCAGCGCCTCGCCGGCGCGGCACCCGGTGCGCGCGCTGATGCTGACGCCGACGCGCGAACTGGCCGACCAGGTCTACGACAACGTGGCCCGCTATGCGCGCCATACCGACCTGCGCAGCACCGTGGTGTTCGGCGGCGTCGACATGAATCCGCAGACCGACGCGCTGCGGCGCGGCGTCGAGATCCTGGTCGCGACCCCGGGCCGCCTGCTCGACCACGTGCAGCAGAAGTCGGTGAACCTGTCCCAGGTGCAGATGCTGGTGCTGGACGAGGCCGACCGCATGCTCGACATGGGCTTCCTGCCGGACCTGCAGCGCATCATCAACCTGCTGCCGGCCAAGCGCCAGACGCTGCTGTTCTCGGCGACCTTCTCGCCCGAGATCAAGAAGCTGGCGGCCAGCTATCTGCACCAGCCGGTGACGATCGAAGTGGCGCGCAGCAATTCGGCCAACGAGAACGTGCGCCAGACCGTGTACCAGGTGCAGGACGGCCACAAGCAGGAGGCCGTGGTGCATCTGCTGAAGCAGCGCGCCGAGCAGGGCCTGTCGCGCCAGTGCATCGTCTTCGTCAACAGCAAGATCGGCTGCTCGCGCCTGGCCCGCCATCTGGAGCGCGAGGGCATCAATGCCGCCGCCATCCACGGCGACAAGACGCAGACCGAGCGGATGCAGACGCTGGAAGGCTTCAAGCAGGGCAACATCGACGCGCTGGTCGCGACCGACGTCGCCGCGCGCGGCCTGGACATTGCCGACATGCCGTGCGTGATCAACTTCGATCTGCCGTACAACGCCGAGGACTATGTGCACCGGATCGGCCGTACCGGCCGCGCCGGCGCCACTGGCGATGCGCTGTCGATCTTCGTGCCGGGCGATGAACGGCTGCTGGCCGATATCGAGAAGATGCTCAAGCGGCAGATTCCGCGGGCGCAGCTCGAAGGCTTCGATCCCGCCGCGGCGCGCTTCCGCGCCGCCGACGACGACCGCCGCCGCGGGCGCTCGTCGGAACCGCGCCGCCCGCGCGCCGAATCCGAGGACCGTCCGCGCAAGCCCGATCACGGCACCGCGCGCAACGCCTTCCGGCCCGCGGACGATCCGTTCTTCTCGCGGCCCTATGAGCCGAGCGCGACCGCGTCGTCGGCGTCCTCCGAGCCGACGCTCGATCCGCGCCAGGCCGGCCTCGCACGGGCCCGGCCGAAGCGCCCCGTCGCGGCGTTGCTCGGCGGCGCGCCGCGCAAGTCCTGAGCGTCGTTCGACCGTTTCCTCATGACCCGCCGCCCGACGACGGCGCGGATCCCGAACCGGCCGCCGGTGTGATCCACCTCGCGGCCCACTGCGCGGTCGCCTCGGCCAGCCAGCCTTGCACATCGGTGCGGCCGCTTCGCAGGTCCAGATGCGCGCCGGCGGCGCGCAGCGCGTCCAGCGGCGCCAGGGCGTCGATCGCTTCGGCGCCGGTCTGCTTGCTCAGTTTCTCCCCGATTGCGTTGACGACCACCGGCACATGCAGATAGGCCGGCGTCGGCAATTGCAGCAGCCGCTGCAGATGGATCTGGCGCGGGGTCGAGTCCAGCAGGTCGGCGCCGCGCACGATATGCGTGATGCCCTGCAGCCCGTCGTCGACCACCACCGCCAGTTGATACGCCCATAGGCCGTCGGCCCGGCGCAGCACGAAGTCGCCCAGCTCGGTGGCCAGGTCCTGGCATTGCCGGCCCTGCCAGCGATCGTTGAAGCACAGCCGCGCCGCCTCGCCATCCGGCACGCGCACGCGCCAGGCGCGCGGCAGCTTGCCATGCAGTCCGCTGCGGCAGGTGCCGGGGTAGGCCAGGGTCTGATGGCGTTCGCGGACATGGCGCAGCGAGTCGGCGATCTCCTTGCGCGAGCAACCGCAGGGATAGACCAGCCCGGCCGCCTCGAGCCGGTGCAGCGCGTCGGCGTACAGCGCCTCGCGCCGGCTCTGCCAGACCGGCTCCTCGTCCGGATGCAGGCCGAGGCGGTCCAGCGTCTGCAGGATCTGCCGGTCGGCGTCGCGCACGCAGCGCGGATAGTCGATGTCCTCGATGCGGACCAGCCACTGGCCGCGATGGGCGCGGGCATCGAGCCAGCTTGCCAGCGCGGTGACCAGCGAGCCCAGATGCAGCGGGCCGGTGGGGGAGGGGGCGAAGCGGCCGCGGTAGCGGCGTTCGCACGGCCGGGCATCGGGCGGCTGATCGGTCTGCCCCGGTACTGCAGTCATGTCAGGCTACTCCGGCGCGCCCGGTTGTTGCGACAGCAGCGCCTGCGCCAGCCGGGGATTCTGCAGCTTGTCGGTCCACCACTGCAGCGCCTTGCCGCGATGGCTGGTGCGCCAGGCGATAGTGAAGGTGCCGGGCGCGCGCACCTCGACGGTCTCGCGTACCTGCAGCACGCCGCTCTCGATATGCGGCTGCGCCATCGGCGCCGGCAGCCAGCCGCAGCCCAGGCCGCGGATCTGCGCATCGAGCTTGTCGCGCATGGTCGGCACCACCAGCATGTCCTGTCCGGCCAGCACGCCATGCGTGCGCGCCGGCAGATTGCGCGAGGTGTCGCCGACCGCGACGATGCGGTGCCGGGCGATCTGCGTGCTGGTCAGCGGACCGGGTTCGGTGGCGAGCGGATGGTGGGCGGCCACCGCGAACACGAACGGCATCGCGCCGAGCGAACGGATCTGGAAACCCTGGGTACTGGGCGCATCGTAGGCGCCGCCGATCACCAGATCGGCCCGGTTGCTGACCAGCGCATCCCAGGAGCCGCCCAGCACCTCCTTGGCAAAGCGCAGCCGCGTGGCGCCGTTCTCCGCGTAGAAGTCCTGGATCACCGGCAGCAGGGCGCGGAAATTGATCAGGTCATCGACCACGATATTGAGGCTGGCCTCCCAGCCGGTGGCCAGGCGCTTGACCCGGCGCGCCAGGTCGTCGGCCGCGTGCAGCAGGTGACGGCCCTCGTCGAGCAAGGCGCGGCCGGCCGGCGTCAGCTCGGCGCGGTGGCGCCGCCGGTCGAACAGCAGCACGTCGAGATCTTCTTCCAGCCGGCGTACCACATAGGTGAGCGCCGACGGCACCTTGCCCATCTCATGGGCCGCGGCTGCGAAGCTGCCCTTGCGTTCGATGGCGTCGAGGACTTCCAGGGATTCGAGAGAGAGTGGCATATTCAGAAATTCTGAATGAGTGCTTGCAAATGGCCCGCCGCAAATATAGCGCAGCCGCCCTAAACTTCCTAGCATCGTTGCAGAACAGACGGTCCATGTGCAAGTCCGGCAGGATGAGGCCGAGGACCACTAGCCAGGAAGGACATCAAAATGATTGAAATTCGCAAGTCCGCAGAGCGCGGTTACGCCGACCATGGTTGGCTCCAGTCCTATCACAGCTTCTCGTTCGCCGATTACTTCGATCCGCGCCATGTGCAGTTCGGACCGTTGCGCGTAATCAACGAAGACCGCGTCGCGCCGGGCATGGGCTTCGGCACCCACGGCCACCGCGACATGGAGATCATCAGCTACGTGCTGTCGGGCGAGCTGGCGCACAAGGACAGCATCGGCAACGGCAGCGTGATCCGCCCCGGCGACGTGCAGCGGATGAGTGCCGGTACCGGCGTGCGGCACTCGGAGTACAACCACGCGGCGCACGACACCACGCATTTCCTGCAGATCTGGATCGTGCCGGATCGCAACGGCATCGAACCGGGCTACGAGGAGAAGCACTTCGACGTCGCCGACAAGCGCGGCCGGCTGCGCCTGGTCGGCAGCCCCGACGGTGCCGACGGCTCGGTGCGGATCCATCAGGACGTGCGGCTGCATGCCGGCCTGTTCGACGGCGACGAGGCCGCCACGCTGGCGCTCGCCCCGGGACGGCGCGCCTATGTGCATGTCGCCCGCGGTGCCATCACGGTCAACGGCCAGGCGCTGGAGGCCGGCGATGCGGCCAAGCTGGAGGGCGTCGACGCGGTCAGCCTGGCGCAGGGCGATGGTGCCGAGGTGCTGGTGTTCGACTTGCCTTGAGGCAAGCCTTCAGTTGGGCTGTCGTCCCCGCGCATGCCCGGACCCGGCGCTTTTTCGATCGACGCCACAGACGCTGGGTCCCCGCCTTCGCGGGGACGACGGAAACGAAGCGGACGGCTGCGGTCTGGCATGGCAGGACAGGCGGGGGCGCTGTGCTATCTTCTCGCTATAGATAAGCGCCCGGACCGGCACATGGTTCGGGCCCGGCAGCCCGCCTTGCCGCCTATTTCCGACTCGAGATGACCTTCGTTTCCGTCCTTCTTGCGCTGATCGCCGAGCAGTTCCGCGCCCTGGGCCGCAACAACCCCATTCACGAAATGGTGCGCGCGCTCGCCGAACGCGCCGAGCGGGCCTTCGACACCGGCCGGCCGCGCGACGCGGCACTGGCGTGGATGACGGTGGCGCTGCCGCTGACCCTGGCGGCGCTGGCGGTCCACCATCTGCTGGCCACCATCAGCGTGGCGCTGACGCTGGCCTGGAACGTCCTGCTGCTGTACCTGACGCTGGGCTTCCGCCAGTTCAGCCACTACTTCACCGATATCCACGAGGCGCTCAACCGCGACGATCCGGCCACTGCCCGCGCCCTGCTGCACGAGTGGACCGGGCTGGATACCGTCGACATGCCGATCAGCGAGATCGTGCGCCACACGCTGGAGGCCGCCATCGTCGCCGTGCACCGGCATGTGTTCGGGGTGTTCTTCTGGTTCCTGTTGCCGATCGGCCCGGCCGGGGTGGTGCTGTATCGCGTCGCCGAGTATCTGTCGCGGCAGTGGAATCTGCCGTCGTCCGAGCGCAGTCCGGCGTTCGGCCGCTTTGCCGCGCGCGCCTTCCATCTGATGGACTGGGTGCCGTCGCGGCTGACGGCGATCGGCTTTGCGATCGTCGGCAATTTCGAGGATGCGGTCTACGCCTGGCGCAACCATGCGCGCAAGTGGCGCGACGAGACCAACGGCATCCTGCTGGCCAGCGGGGGCGGCGCGCTCGGCGTGCGGCTGGGCACGCCGCTGCCCGAGGACGATGCCAGCGTGGTGCTGGCCAGCCCCGGCACCGGCGCCGCGTTCGACTACGCGCCCGGTATGGAGGACGACGGCGGGCCCGAGCCGGCCGCGCCGGAGTTGGGCGCCGATCCTGGCGTCCGGGCGCTGCAGTCCGCGGTCGGCCTGGTCTGGCGTGCCGTCGTGCTGTGGATGCTGCTGCTGGCGATGCTGTCGCTGGCGAGTTGGGTCGGCTGAGGCCGGCTGGCGGCGCAGGCGGTCAGCGCAGGCCGCGGCCGGGATTCAGGGCCGCGCACTGCCGCACTGCCAGCAGGCGCCGAACTGCGCCTCGTGCCATTCTCCGCAGCGCGCGCAACGCCAGCGCGGTCCCGGCGCCGGATTGGCGGCGGCATCGAGCACCGCCCACGCTTCCTCTTCCCGCGCATCGTCGAGCAGCCACACCTGCGGCGCACTCTCCTGAAATGGAATATCGCCGGTCGCACCGGCCAGCCACGTATTGCGCAATTGCGCCCGGATGCCCGCGGCCAGCAGCAGATTGCGGCAGTGCGCCGCATGCACCAGCGAGGGCGTCGACAACAGCAGTTTCATCGGCGTCACCGGCAGTGGGGATGCGGAACACCTTAGCACGGGGCGGGGCGAGGAAGCGGCAGACGTCGATGTTCTTGCATCTCCCGCAAGGCGATGGCTGTGGCACTGATGTTCTCCCCTCTCCCGCTTGCGGGAGAGGGGCCGGGGAGAGGGCAGCCGCATTCGCCATGGCCCTCGCGGCTTGCCCTGCCTGGCCCTCTGCCCAAGCCTCTCCCGCGAGCGGGAGAGGGAGTCCCTCATCGCGTCAACGGGCGCCAACGCCGCATCGGGAACACGATCCCGCTACCACGGCTTCTGCTGCCTCGACTCATGCAGCAGTTGCAGATACAGCTGATGCCGCCGCGGCGCGATGCCGCCGGCGTCGACCGAGGCCAGCACGCCGCAGCCCGGCTCGTTGATATGGTGGCAGTTGTAGAAGCGGCATTCGGTCAGCCGCGGGCGGAACTCGGGGAAGGCGCGCTCGAGCATGCCTTCGGACAGATGGTGCAGGCCGAACTCCTGGAAGCCCGGCGAATCGATCAGGCTGCCACCCTCGCCCCAGGCGTCGGGCAGGTGGTACAGCCGCGTGAACGTCGTGGTGTGCTTGCCCGAATCGAGCTTGGCGGAGATCTCGCGGGTTTGCGCCTCCACGCCCGGAATCAGCAGGTTCAGCAGCGACGACTTGCCCATGCCGGACTGGCCGATCAGGATCGTCGCCCGTCCGGCGGTCAGCGGGCGCAGCTGCGCCAGCGCATCGTCGGGATTGCCGTGCACCGACAGTTCCGCGGTGCGATAGCCGAGCTGGCGATACAGCGTCAGCCGGCGCCGCGCCTCCTCGAGCCGTTCGGTCAGGTCGGTCTTGTTCAGCAAGATCAGCGGCGCGATCTCCAGTGCCTCGGCGGAAACCAGCGCACGGCCCAGCAGGTCTTCCGAGAAGCTGGGCTCGGTCGCCAGCACGATCGCGACCTGGTCGATATTGGCGGCCAGCAGCTTGGACTTGAACTGGTCCGAGCGATGCAGCAGATTGCGGCGCGGCTCGACCTCGACGATCACGCACTGGTCGGCCGCGGCACGCTCGACGCGCACGCGGTCGCCGACCGCGCATTCGCTCTTCTTGCCGCGGGGAAACGCATGCATGCGCGTGCGCTCGCCATCGTCGAGCTCGATCACATAGTGGCGGCCGTGGGCGGCCACGATCAGCGCGGCTTCTCTCGTCGACGCGCGCGCAGATGCGGCAGGCACGCCGCGGCCGGCGGCGGCGCCGCCTCGTTGTCGGTCGGGGCGGCTCATGCGTGCGCCAGCAGCCGGTCGATACGCTGCGCCGCGGGCGGGTGCGAGTAATAGAACGCGCTGTAGAGCGGATCGGGCGTCAGCGTCGAGGCATTGTCCTTGTACAGCTTGACCAGCGCCGATACCAGATGGCCGGCATCGGCATGCTCGGCCGCAAACGCATCGGCCTCGAACTCGTGCCGGCGCGAGGTCAGGCTCGACAGCGGTCCGAGCAGGAAGGTGAATACCGGCAGCGTCAGGAAGAACAGCACCAGCGCCAGCGCGTGGCTGTCCGACAACAGGTTCGGCAGCACGCCCAGGCCCGTGTAGAACCACGCCTGCGTCGACAGCCAGCCCAGCAGCGCGAGGAAGGCCAGGCTCAGCGCGAACGTCACGACGATGCGCTTGACGATATGGCGGCGCTTGAAGTGGCCCAGCTCGTGCGCGAGCACGGCCTCGATCTCGTCGGCGTTCAGCCGCGACAGCAGCGTGTCGAAGAAGACGATGCGCTTGGCCGCGCCGAAGCCGGTGAAATAGGCGTTGCCGTGGGCGCTGCGGCGCGAGCCGTCCATCACGAACAGGCCCTTGCTGGCGAAGCCGCAGCGGCGCATCAGCGCTTCGATGCGCTGCTTCAGCGTCTCGTCGGTCAGCGGCTCGAACTTGTTGAACAGCGGCGCGATCCAGGTCGGGAAGATCACCAGCAGCACCAGGTTGAAGGCCATCCACACCACCCAGGTCCACAGCCACCACCACGGGCCCATCCGGTCCATCAGCCACAGCACCGCCAGCAGCAGCGGCAGGCCCAGCACCGCGGCGACCACCAGCATCTTGACGGTGTCGAGCAGCCACAGCCGCCATGTCATCCGGTTGAAGCCGAAGCGCTGCTCGATGCCGAACTGCGCGTACAGCGTGAAGGGCAGCTCGGCGAGCCCGCCGATCAGCGCGACGCTGGCGATCAGCGCGACACCATAGGCATAGCCGGGACCGAGGGTGCCGTACCAGAACTGGTTCAGCCAGTGCAGCCCGCCGAGCAGCGTGAAGCCGATCAGCACGGCGGCGCCGGCGAGTACTTCCAGCATCGACAGCCGCGTGCGGGCGATCGTGTAGTCGGCGGCCTTGCGGTGCGCGGCCAGCGAGATGGTATCGGCGAAGCGCGGCGGCACGGTGTCGCGATGCAGGCCGACATGGCGAACCTGGCGCGCGGCCAGCCAGAGTTTGGTGAGCACCATCACCACCAGGGCGACGAGAAAAAGCAGCGTGAACATCGGGTCCTTGCCTTGTGGGGCGGTCTAGTGCCATCGATATGCGAGAATTATATGACTTCGCGCCGTGCCGCCGTCCGTGCCGAAATTGTCCGTACCGATTCTTCCGGTCCCTCCCGATTCCCGATCCTCACGCAGTCCGATGACAAGCTCCAGTTCCGCCGCCTCCGCACCCGCTCCCGCCACTGTCCCGGCTCCGGCCCCCGCCTCGCCCGCCGTCAAGTCGGTCAAGAGCGAAAACAATCTGGTCTGGCTCGATATGGAGATGACCGGGCTCTCGCCCGAGAACGACCGCATCATCGAGGTCGCGGTGGTGGTCACCGACTCCGAACTGCATATCCTGGCCGAGGGCCCGGTGCTGGTGATCCACCAGGACGACGCCGTGCTCGACGCGATGGACAACTGGAACAAGGGCACCCATGGCCGCTCGGGCCTGATCGACAAGGTCAAGGCCTCGACCCTGACCGAGGCCCAGGCCGAGACCGAGCTGCTCGCCTTCCTCAAGCGCTGGGTGCCGGCCGGCAAGTCGCCGATGTGCGGCAATTCGATCTGCCAGGACCGGCGCTTCATGGCGCGCTACATGCCCAAGCTCGAGGCCTTCTTCCACTATCGCAATCTCGACGTGTCGACGCTCAAGGAGCTGTGCAAGCGCTGGGAGCCCGCGATCCACAAGGGCTTCATCAAGCGGCAGCTGCATACGGCGCTGGCCGACATTCTCGAGTCGATCGAGGAGCTGCGCTACTACCGCACGCATTTCATTCGCAGCAGCCAGGCCGGGGAACAGAGCGCGGCAAGCGCGACCGGCCAGGCCTGAGCCTGCCGCTTCGCCGTCCCCGCGAACGCGGGGACCCAGTGACTGGCGTTAGCCGCTGGGTCCTCGCCTGCGCGGGCACGACGGCTGATCCGGCCGCCGATTTGATCCCCCGCTCCCGTTTCCTCGCACCCAGCCCGCCATGCTCGAGCGCATCGTCTCCATCATCACGCCGGTCATCCTGATCATCCTGGTCGGCTGGCTGTACGGGCGCAAGGCCCATCCCGACATGGCGGGCATCAATCGCGCCACGCTGGACGTGATCGCGCCGCTGCTGGTGGTGTCGGCCTTCGTCAGCAAGGACTTCGTGCTGGCCGACCAGCTCGCGCTGCTGGCCTGCGCGGTCGGCGTGGTGCTCGGCTCGGGGCTGCTCGCGCTGGGCGCGGCGCGGCTGATGGGCGCGGACCCGCGCACCTTCGTGCCGCCGATGATGTTCAACAACTCGGGAAATATGGGGCTGCCGCTGTCGGTGTTCGCCTTCGGGCCCGCCGGCCTGGCGCCGGCGGTGGCGCTGTTCGCCGCCTCCAACCTGATGCATTTCACGCTGGGGCTGAAGATCGTCAACCGCCATGCCTCGCTGGCGCAGATCTCGCGCAACCCGATGGTGCTGGCCACCATCGCGGGCGTGGGCCTGTCCCTGATGCGGCCGTGGTTTGCGCTGCCCGATCCGGTCTACCAGTCGATCAAGCTGCTGGGCGACGCCACCGTGCCGCTGATGCTGTTTGCGCTCGGCGTGCGGATGAAGGATGTCAACCTGCGCAACTGGGGCATGGGGCTGGCCGGCGCGGTGATCTGCCCGCTGACCGGCATCGCCTGCGCGCTGGTGCTGGCGGCGGTGGTGCCGTTGACCGAGCTGCAGCGCGGCCTGCTGTTCGTGTTTGCCGCGCTGCCGCCGGCGGTGCTCAATTTTCTCGTGGCCGATCATTTCCGGCAGGAGCCGGACCAGGTGGCTTCGATCGTGCTGCTGGGCAATATCGCCGCGGTGGTGTTCGTGCCGGTGGGGCTGTATCTGGGCCTGCGGTAGAGGGACACCCCCGTCCGCTTACCCGCGCGGCCGGATCGCGTGCTTGGGCCGCCAGGCCTTGACCACCGCCTCGTCGGTCTCGATGTAGGGGCCGCCGATCAGGTCGATGCAGTACGGCACCGCGGCGAAGATGCCTTGCACCAGCGACTTGCCGTCGTCGCCGCGCAGCCCTTCGAGGGTTTCGCGGATCGCGCGCGGCTGGCCCGGCAGGTTGATGATCAGCGCCGCATGGCTCGGCGTCTCGCGGATCACGGCCACCTGGCGCGACAGGATCGCGGTCGGCACGAAATGCAGGCTGACCTGGCGCATCTGCTCGCCAAAGCCCGGCATTTCCTTGGTGGCGACCGCCAGCGTGGCTTCGGGCGTTACGTCGCGGCGCGCCGGGCCGGTGCCGCCGGTGGTCAGCACGAGGTCGCAGCCGGCCACGTCGACCAGCTCGATCAGCGTGCGCGAGATCTGCGCCTGCTCGTCGGGAATCAGCCGCTCGACGCCCTGCCACGGCGAGGTCAGCGTGCGGCCGAACCAGTCGCGCAGGGCGGGGATGCCTTCGTCCTGATAGGTGCCCGCGGAGGCGCGGTCCGAGATCGACACGAAACCGACCAGCAGCTCGTCGGGGTGGCGGCGGGCGATCGGTTGGCCGATCGCTTGGCTGATGGCTTGGGTGGGGTCGCTCATGCTGGCTCCTGGTCCTGTCCGGGTGAGGGCGCGGCCGCTGCCGCGCCGGGCTGCTCGCGTGCCTCGAGCGCGCTCTTGATGGCCTGGAACAGCTCGCGGAAGTGCCGCGGCGGCTTGGACAGCTGCTGCTCCTTGCGCGCGTTGCGGATCAGGCTGCGCAGGGCCTGCACGTCGACGGCGGGATGCTCGGCCAGGAAGCGCGTCAGCGCCTCGTCGTCCTTGATCAGCAGCTCGCGCCAGCGCTCGATCAGATGCAGCCGTGCGGTCTCGGCCTTGCTGGTGCCCTTGAAACCGTCCAGCGCGCGCCGGATCGCGTCGATCTCGTCGTCGTTCAGGCCGCGCATCACCTTGCCGACATACTGCATCTGGCGGCGCTTGCCTTCGTGGCTGGTGATGCGGCGCGCCTCGCGGATCGCGTCCTCGAGGACCTCGGGCATCGGCACGCGCGCCAGCCGGTCCTTGGGCAGCGCCTCGAGCTCGCTGCCCAGGTCCTGCAGTGCATGCATGTCGCGCTTGCGCTGCGATTTGCTCTTGGGCGAGTCGTCGTCGGGCTCGGGGGCAAAGGCGCCGGGAAAGCCGGCGCCGGGGGAGTGGCGGGGATGTCGCGTCATGGGCGGCATTTTATCTTGCTATGATTCCCGTTTGGGTTTCCGTTTGCCTCCCCGGCTTCCGGCCCGACGCCGGAATCGCCTCCCCCACGCCCGACCTACGCCAGACTTACGCATGTCCGATCTCATGACCGACCAGAACGTCCACTTCACCTACACCCAGGCGCAACTGAGCGAAATGGCAGCCGATGTGCTGCGCGTCGCCCGCGAACTGGGCGCCACCGATGCCGCCACCGAGATTTCCGAGGGCAGCGGCCTGTCGGTCTCGGTGCGCAAGGGCGAGGTGGAGACGATCGAGCAGAATCGCGACAAGGTGGTCGGCGTGACCGTGATGATCGGCAAGCGGCGCGGCAATGCCAGCACCTCGGACTTCTCGCCGGCTGCGCTGCGCGCCACCGCCGAGGCGGCCTACAACATCGCGCGCTTCACCGCCGAGGACGACTGCGCGGGCCTGGCCGAAGAGGAATTGCTCGAACGCGATCCGCTCGACCTGGACCTGTTCCACCCCTGGGCCATCGATGCCGAGCAGGCCATCGAGATCGCGCGCCGCGCCGAGGCCGCGGCCTTCGCGGTGTCGCCGCGCATCCGCAACAGCGATGGCGCCAGCGTGTCGGCGCAGCATTCGCAGTTCGTGCTGGCCACCACGCGCGGCTTCGTCGGCGGCTATCCGTATTCGCGCCATTTCGTCTCGTGCGCGCCGATCGCCGGCAGCGGCAGCGGCATGCAGCGCGATGACTGGTATTCGTCCAAGCGCGCGCCCGAAGCGCTGGCGGAGCCCGAGGCGATCGGCCGCTACGCCGCCGAACGCGCGCTGGCCCGGCTGCATGCGCGCAAGCTGTCGACGCGCCGCTGCCCGGTGCTGTTCGAAGCGCCGCTGGCGGCGGGACTGCTGGGCGCCTTCGTGCAGGCAGTGTCCGGCGGCGCGCTGTATCGCAAGTCGACCTTCCTGTACGACACGCTCGGCAAGGCCGTCTTCGCCCCGCATATCGACATCCATGAGCGTCCCCACGTGCCAGGCGCGATGGGCAGCGCGCCGTTCGACGAGGAGGGCGTCAAGACCCAGGCGCGCGACGTGGTGCGCGACGGCGTGGTGGAGGGGTATTTCCTGTCGACCTATTCGGCCCGCAAGCTCGGCATGCAGACCACGGGCAACGCGGGCGGCTCGCACAACCTGGCGCTGACCAGCAAGCTGACGCAGCGCGGCGACGATTTCCCGGCGATGCTGCGCAAGCTGGGCACCGGCCTGCTGGTGACGGAACTGATGGGGCAGGGCGTCAACTACGTGACCGGCGACTATTCGCGCGGGGCGTCCGGCTACTGGGTCGAGAACGGCGTGATCCAGTATCCGGTCGAGGAAATCACGATCGCCGGCAACATGGCCGAGATGTTCCGCCAGATCGTCGCGATCGGCGCCGACACGCTGGTGCGCGGCACCAAGGAGACCGGCTCGATCCTGATCGAGCAGATGACGATTGCGGGGAATTGAGTTCGTGTAGACCTGGTCATCGGCACCCCTCTCCCGCTCGCGGGAGAAGGGTGGGACAGAGGGCAACAGCATTCGCCAACGCCACCACGGCTTGAACCGCTTCGGCCCTCTCCCCAACCCTCTCCCGCCAGCGGGAGAGGGAGCAACACCAGGCTACTCCGGCGCCCGTTCGTACGTCACGAACGCATAGTCGAACCCATTGGCCTCGGAATGATGGCGCTCGCGCTCGGTGACGATCCAGCGCTGCGGGTCGATCTGCGGGAAATACGCATCGCCTTCGATATCGGCGTCGATCTCGGTGACGATCAGCCGGTCGGCACTGGGCAGCGCCTCGGCATAGAGCTGCGCGCCGCCGATCAGGAATACCTGTTCGACGCCGACGCACAAACGCAGCGCATCCTCGAGCGAGCCCGCGACTTCCGCGCCTTCCAGCCGCAGTCCGGCATTGCGGCTCACCACGATATTGCGGCGGCCCGGCAGCGGCCGGCCGATCGACTCCCAGGTCTTGCGGCCCATGATCACCGGCGCGCCCATCGTGGTGCGCTTGAAGTGCGCGAGGTCCTCGGGCAGCCGCCACGGCAGCGTGTTGTCGCGGCCGATCACGCCGTTGCGCGCGCGCGCGACGATCAGCGTCAGCAGCGTCATACCGCGACCGGAGCCTTGATGGCCGGATGCGATTCGTAGCCGACCAGCGCGAAGTCCTCGTAGCGGTAGTCGAAGATCGAATCGGGCTTGCGCAGGATCTCCAGCTTCGGCAGCGCCATCGGCTCGCGCGCGAGCTGCGTGCGGACCTGTTCCTCGTGATTGCTGTAGATGTGGCAGTCGCCGCCGGTCCAGACGAAATCGCCGACTTCGAGGCCGGTCTGCTGCGCGATCATGTGCGTCAGCAGCGCATAGCTGGCGATATTGAACGGCACGCCGAGGAAGATATCGGCGCTGCGCTGGTACAGCTGGCACGAGAGCCGGCCGTCGGCCACGTAGAACTGGAAGAACGCATGGCAGGGCGGCAGCTTCATGCGCGGGATGTCGCCGACGTTCCAGGCCGACACGATCAGCCGGCGCGAATCCGGATTGCTGCGGATCTGCGCGACCAGCTCGGCGATCTGGTCGATGTGCTGGCCGTTGGGCGCGGGCCACGAACGCCATTGATAGCCGTAGATCGGGCCGAGCTCGCCGTTCTCGTCGGCCCATTCGTCCCAGATCGTGACGCCGTTTTCCTGCAGCCAGCGCACATTGGTCGAGCCCTGCAGAAACCACAGCAGCTCATAGATGATCGACTTCAGATGCAGCTTCTTGGTGGTCACCACCGGGAAGCCTTCGCGCAGGTCGAAGCGCATCTGATAGCCGAACACCGAGCGCGTGCCGGTGCCGGTGCGGTCCGCCTTGACGGTGCCATGCTCGTAAACATGGCGCATGAAGTCGAGATACTGTTTCATCGGCGTCGGAAAGGAAAAGGGCCGCAGCGCAGGGGCATGCGGGCCAGGCCGTCATTCTAGCCGATGCGCCCCGAAGGGGCGCCGGCATGAAAAAAGGGGCGGCCCCATGGAGCCGCCCCTGATCGGATCTCGTCATTCCCGCGCAGCCGGGAATCCAGCGCCTTGGCAAGCCGCTGGGTCCCCCGCCTTCGGGGGACGACTCATGCGGTTTACTGGCTTTCCACCGCCGGCGAGCGGCGCTTCTGCACCATATAGCCGGCACCGAGCACGCCACCGATGATCACGGCATACAGCAGCCATGCCAGCGCCGGGTTGGCGGCGAAGAACGGCTTGACCAGCGGTTCGCCCAGGATCATCTTGGCGGCCGTGAAGGCCAGCACGCCCGAGCCCAGGTAGATGATGATCGGGTAGCGGGCCATCAGCTTGAGCACCAGGCGCGAGCCCCAGACCACGATCGGGATGCTGATCAGCAGGCCCAGCACCACCAGCAGGAAGCTGCCGTGCGCGGCACCGGCCACGGCCAGCACGTTGTCGACGCCCATCACGGCGTCGGCGATGATGATGGTCTTCATCGCGCCGGCCAGCGTGGTCGCCGGGGCGCCGTGCTCGTCCTCGCCGTTTTCGTCGGACAGCAGCTTGTAGGCGATCCACACCAGCGCGATGCCACCGACCAGCATCAGGCCAGGAATCTTCAGCAGCCAGACCACGCCGATGGTCATGGCCGAACGCACCACGACGGCACCGATGGTGCCCCAGACGATGGCCTTCTTTTGCAGATGCGGCGGCAGGTTACGCGCCGCCAGCGCGATCACGATGGCATTGTCGCCAGCGAGCACCAGGTCGATGACGACGATCGACAGCAGTGCCGTCAGAAACTGCATCGTGAACAGATCGGTAAGCCACTCCATGAACTCTCCTATTGGAAACGTGAAATACAGGTTCGCCTGGAGTCATGCAGCCGCGGACGGGAGCCTCTGCAAACCATGAATCCAGGTTGCAAAGGTCTTGCTCGACCGACCTGCGATATCGCTGGAACGGTCAGCACAACCGGAGGCTGCAATGGGGACGCGGCGCTCGTAATGACGATTGTGCTAAGGGCGGGCTGCCCTGGAGCTACTCCCCTTTGAAGGGGCTTGGCCGTGGTCGGCCTTGCTTGGGCACGGATTATAAACGAGGACCATGGCGATTGTCGCCTTTGCGGCAAATGGCGTTTACCCTCGCAGACGCCCGCGGCATGGGGGCTACCGGGCGGCAGGCGCAGGGAACGCGGGCGGTCTGTCGGAGGCAGGCGGGCAGGCAGACGGCCCCGATAGCGCCTATTCTTACCGGATCGGCAGTGGCCGATGCGCCGCCGGACAGCGATGGGGGCGTGTCCTCTGCCCGCACCGGCCGTTTCCCGCGGCGGTGCGACCGGGGTTCGGGGTTGTGCAGTGCCCAGTGACATCCAGCCACATCAACCGACCAGAAGGAAGAACCCTATGCCGGCTGATCCCATCGGTATGCCATCGCGCCACGTCCGCCAGGACAACGGATCCGGAACGCGCAGCTCGTCTTCATCGTCCTCGCCTTCGTCGTCATTCCCATCCTCCAACGCCGCCGCCGCGGCTTCGTCGCTCGCCAAGTCCCGCGCGCGTATCGGCGATCCGCTCGCCTTCGTGCAGCAGTACCGCCACGACGACGAGGCCGAGCGCGCCGACCTGATCGACGGACTGCTCGCCCCGCACGCCAGCGTCCAGCCCAAGCACTTCTACGACGTGCTGGGCTCGCGGCTGTTCGAGGCCATCACCGCCTTGCCCGAGTACTACCCGACCCGCACCGAGGCCGAGATCTTCGCCGGGCATGCCACCGCGATCGGCGCGCGCTGCGGCAGCGGCGGGGTGCTGATCGACCTCGGCGCCGGCAATTGCCAGAAGGCGGCGCGGCTGTTCGGCGTGCTGCGGCCCGCCCAATACGTTGCGCTCGATATCTCGGTCGAGTTCCTGCGCGACACGCTGGCCGGACTGCAACAGCAGCATCCGCAGATTCCGATGATGGGGCTGGGCGCGGACCTGTGCGCGCCGCTCGCGCTGCCGGCGCCGATCCGGCAGGGCCGGCGGCTGTTCTTCTACCCGGGCTCGAGCATCGGCAACTTCGCGCCCGCGGCCGCGCTGGCGCTGCTGCAGCGGCTGCGCGCGGCGGCGCGCGGGGGCGATGGCGTGCTGATCGGCGTCGATCTGCTCAAGGACGAGGCGCAGCTGGTATCGGCCTACGACGATGCGCTGGGCGTGACCGCGGCGTTCAACCGCAACGTGCTGCGCAACGTCAATCGCGCGATCGATGCCAACTTCGCGCTGGCCGACTGGCGCCATGTCGCCAGCTTCGATCGGCACGGCTCGCGTATCCAGATGCATCTGGAAGCGGTGCGCGACGTCGAGGTTCACTGGACCGGCGGCGGCCGGGCCTTCCACGCCGGCGAACGGATCCATACCGAGGACTCGCACAAGTACCGGGTCGAGGGTTTTGCCGCGCTGCTCGAGGACGCGGGCTTTGCCGATCCGGTCTGCTGGACCGATGCGCGGCAATGGTTTGCGGTGTTCCACGCGCGGGTGCCGGCCTAGCGCCGAAGGGAAGGGAAAAGCCGCAGTGTCATAATGTCCGCTGATATGCCGCTCGCGCTTGCGTGCGGTTTTCCTGCGGTTTTGACGAGGCGGGCAACCCGATGAGCGGCTTCACCATGCTTCCCGATCTGTATTTCACCGGCGGCCGGCACGACTGGAGCGACGCGCGCCGCCTGCCGCGCGAGGGGCTGGCGCAGGCGCTGGTCGACAGCCGCAACCGCACGCTGGCCTGGCTGGCCGCGTTCGGCGCGGCCCGGCGCGGCTGGATCGTGCCGCGCCAGTACGATGCCGATCCGCCGCTATGGACGCTGGGCCATCTGGCGTGGCACGCCGAATGGTGGTGCCTGCGCGACGTCCAATGGCAGGAGCGCGGCGGGGTGCTGCTGCCGGTGCCGGCCGCGCCGGCGATGCTCGACGGTGCCGACGAGTGGTTCGATCCGGACCGCATCGGCCCCGATGCGCGCTGGGAAGTCGCCTTGCCCGATGTCGCCGCGCTCAAGCACTACGCGGCGTCGGTGCTCGACGCGGTGCTGCGGCGGATCGCGCTGCTGTCCGACGATGGCGACGACACGCTGTATCCCTTCCGCCGGGCACTGCAGCACGAGGACGCGCAGATCGAGCGCATCGCCGCGTTGCTGCAGGCGCTGGCGATGGCGCCCGACGATCCCGCGCTGACCCGCCCGCCGGTCAGCGTGCCCGACGCCGGCACGCTGCAGTTTCCCGGCGGCCGCTTCACGCAGGGCTGGAGCGAGCCCGACGGCTTCGCGATGCCCGACGAACTGCCGGCGCAGCCCACCTATGTGCCTGCCTTCGAGATCGACGCCGCGCCGGTCACCAACGCGCAATATCTGGAATTCGTCGACGACGGCGGCTACGAGCGGCCCAACTGGTGGTCGCCCGCCGGCCGCCAGTGGCTGATGACGCAGGAGCGCTCGGCGCCGCGCTACTGGGAGCGCCATGCGCAGACGCGCGCCTGGATGGCACAGCGCTTCGATACGCTGCGCACGCTCAATCCCGACGAGGCCGTCCGGCACGTGACGCTGTACGAGGCGCAGGCCTGGTGCGCCTGGGCCGGCCGCCGCCTGCCGGACGAGGCCGAGTGGGAAATGGCCGCGGTGCAGAATCGCGGCGGCTTCCGCTGGGGCATGGTGCGCGAATGGACCGCGACGCCCTACGAACCGTATGCGGGCTTCGCCGACGTGCCGTCGCGCCCGGGCCCTGGCGACAGCGGGATGCAGGCGCAGTTCGGCCTGTGCCAGGCCGTGCGCGGCGCCTGCTTCGTCGGCCCGGCGCGGCTGCGCCATGCGCGCGCGCGCATGGCGCTTTCCCCCGAGGAAGACGCGGCCTTCGTGGGCTTCCGTACCTGCGCGCTCTGAGCGCGTCGCGCCGAAGCGTCGCCCAACAACAAGCCCCGCGCAAGGCGGGGCTTGTTGTGGCAGAACCTGTCGTCCCCGCGCTGGCGGGGACCCGGTGACGTCCAAAGACAGTGGATTCCCGCTTTCGCGGGAACGACCCTATCGTCAGTGGATCACCAACCGGGTGAACGGATCCACATAGGCCTGCAGCGTGACGAACAGGCCCACGAGAATCGCCAGCACGACCGAGTGGAAGAACACGTAGCGCAGGATGTCGCCCTCGTGGCCGTACCACTTGGTCGCGGTCGAGGCCACCACGATCGACTGTGCGTCGATCATCTTGCCCATCACGCCGCCCGAGCTGTTGGCCGAGGCCATCAGCACCGGCGACAGGCCAAGCTGCTCCGCAGTGGTCTTCTGCAGGCCGCCGAACAGCACGTTCGAGGCGGTGTCAGAGCCGGTCAGCGCGACGCCCAGCCAGCCCAGCATGGTGCCGAACAGCGGGTAGAACACGCCGGTGTGGGCAAAGGCCAGGCCCAGCGTCGCATCCAGGCCCGAATAGCGGGTCAGGTAGCCGACGCCGAACATCGCGCAGATCGTCAGCAGCGAGTAGCGCACCAGCTTGATGGTGTTCCAGTACTCGCGCAGCAGGCGCGGCACCGAATAGCCCATCAGCAGCCCGCCGACCACGGCGGCGACCAGGATGCCGGTGCCGGCCATCGACAGCACGTTGAAGTTGAACACCGCGGCCTCGGCGACCTGCTGCGGCACCACCGGCGGCACCTTCAGCACGGCCTTGTCCAGGCCGGGGATCGCATACTTCCACGACCAGATCGCGTCGAACACCTTCTTGATCTGCGGCACGCCCCAGATGAAGACGAACACGGTCAGGATGACCCAGGGCATCCATGCCTTGGCGGTCGAGATGCCGGCGGCGGCGGCGTTGGCGCGCGCCTCGGCAGCGACCGCCTCGGGATCGTCGACCTTCGATTCGTCGTGGCGGCCCAGGATCTTGGTGGTGGTCCAGATCTTCTTCGGCTTCCAGACCTTCAGGAACAGCGCGAGCGAGCCCATCGACACCAGGGCGGCGATCACGTCCACCAGCCACGGGCCGTGGTAGTTCGACACCAGGAACTGCGGGATCGCGAAGCTGACGCCGGCCACCAGGATGGCGGGCCAGACTTCCAGCATGCCCCGGAAGCCGGCAAAGGCCCAGATCAGCCAGAACGGCACCAGCACCGAGAACAGCGGCAGCTGGCGGCCGATCATCGCCGACAGATCGAGCAGATCAAGGCCGGTCACGGCCGACAGCGCGATGATCGGCGAGCCCAGCGCGCCGTAGGCGACCGGCGCGGTATTGGCGATCAGCGCCAGGCCCGAGGCGGCCAGCGGCGAGAAACCCAGGCCGATCAGGATCGCGCCGGTCACCGCCACGGGGGTGCCGAAACCGGCCGCGCCCTCGAAGAAGGCGCCGAAGCTGAACGCGACCAGCAGCAGCTGCAGCCGCCTGTCCTCGGTGATGCCGGCGATCGAGCCCTGCAGCACCTTGAACGAGCCGTTCAGCGTGGTCAGCCGGTGCAGGAAGATGATGTTCAGCACGATCCAGCCGATCGGGAACAGGCCGGAAGCGATGCCCAGGCCGGCGGCCTTGCCAGCCATCGCGGCGGGCATGCCGAAGATCGCCGAGGCGACCACGATGCCGACTACCAGCGCCAGGCCGGCGGCCAGGTGGGCCTGCAAATGAAAGAACGCCAGCGCGCCCAACAGCACCGCGACCGGCACGCCCGCGGCGAGCGTGGACAGGGCCATGCTGCCGAGCGGGTCGTAGACTTGACTCCACACGATTGAATCCTCCTCAGTGATGGGCCGGCGAGCCATCCTTCTGTGGGCGATCCTCGCCGGTTTGCCTGCGCACGCCAGGGACGCGCAGGGGTGACCCAAGCTTCGCGCACGAGCAAGCGAAGGATTGTAAGGACGGCTATACGTCACCCGCGATACATCGCGTCACGATGGGCGTGAACCGGATTCAGGAATCAGGGTTTGCCCCGGGGCGCGCGTCCGGTGTGCAGCGTACTCCAATTGTTGCGGAACGGAAATGTCTGCTTGCCGGCACGGCAAGGGGGAGCGGGGGAGGAAATGCGCCTGGGAAGGAATCCGGGCGACTGGCGTCGACGCCAGCGCCCGGGTGGCCTGGGGACGCGCTCAGGCCAGCGGCAGCACCAGGATGCCGGACGCAGCCGGCCGCGCCCGCATCTTCGCCAGCCAGCGCTCCAGCTCGGGACGCGGCTCGCGCCGGATCGGCATGCCCATCCAGCGGTGGGCGGCGCAGGCCAGCGAGATGTCGGCCATGCTGAAGCGATCGTCGCAGATGAATTCCCGCCCGGTCAGCGCCTTGTCGAGCAGGGCGGCCAGCGGCTCGGCACGCGCGATCGAGCGGGCGATCGTGTCGGCGTCGCGGCGCTCCGGCGGCGTGCGCACCGTCTGCACGAAGGCGTCGACCATGGCCGGCGTGAAGGCCGTGTTCTGCCAGTCCATCCAGCGGTCGGCGGAGGCGCGGGTGCGCACGTCCTCCGGCCACAACGTGCCTTCGCCATACTGCGCGCACAGATAGCGAACGATCGCATTCGATTCCCACAGCACGAAGGGCTCGCCGCCGATATCGGTGCCGCGGAAGTCCTCGATCACCGGGATCTGCCGGTTCGGGTTCAGGCGGACGTAGGCCTCGGTATCGAGGTCGCCGCGCGTGATGCCGATATCGATCCGCTCGTGATCGAGATGCAGTTCGCGCGCGCACCAGACGACCTTCTGGACGTTGATCGAAGAGAGCCGGCCCCAGATGCGCAACATGTTGGTCTTCCTCGTTCTGGTCAGTGCCGTGGCCAGTCAGCCCGGGATCAGGCCGCCTTGGCGTGGCCGGCTTGCGCCGCGATGGCCTCGGCGAACAGCTTGCCGAGGATCGCCACCCCTTGCTCGATGCGCTCGGGCGGCACCGTGACGAAGGCCAGCCGCAGCGTATTCTGCCGCGGATTGGTGGCGAAGAAGGGGGCACCGGGCACATACGCGACATTGCGTTTGACCGCCTCCTGCAGGATCGCCATGCTGTCCAGCCCTTCGGGCAGCGACATCCAGATGAACATGCCGCCCTCGGGCTGGTTCCACTTGACGCCGGCCGGCATATGGCGCGCCAGCGCGTCCAGCATGTAGCGGCACTGGTTGCCGTACAGCTCGCGGATGGTCGGGATATGCGTATCGAGCAGGCCGTCGCGGATGGTCTCGTAGGCGACGCGCTGGGTGAAGCTCGGCGTATGCAGGTCCGAGGCCTGCTTGGCCTGGCACAGCTTGAAATGCAGCTCGGGCGGGGCGATCACGTAGCCCAGCCGCAGGCCGGGCGCCAGCACCTTCGAGAACGAGCCCATGTAGATCACGCCGTCCGGATTCATCGACAGCAGCGTGGGCAGTTGGCTGCCGGTGTAGCTCAGCTCGCCGTAGGGATCGTCCTCGATCAGCAGCACGTTCAGTTCGCGCGCGCGCTGCACCAGGGCCTGTCGGCGCTCCAGCGGCATGCGGCGGCCGGTCGGGTTCTGGAAGTTCGGCAGCGCGTAGAGGAAGCGCGCGCCCGCGGTCAGCTCGGCGGTCAGCGCCTCGGGCTGCAGGCCCTGGTCGTCGCTCGGCAGCGAGACGAACTCGGGCTCGAACAGCGAGAAGGCCTGCAGCGCGCCGAGGTAGCTCGGCGTCTCGACCAGCACCGGGCTGCCCGGATCGATCAGCACCTTGGCCAGCAGGTCCAGCGCCTGCTGCGAGCCGGTGGTGATCAGCACGCGCTCGACGTCGACGCCATGGCGGCGCGCGATGAACTCGCGCAGCGGCAGATAGCCCTCGGTAGCGGTGTACTGCAGCGCGGCGTGCGGATTGTCGGCGAATACACGGGCCACCGCCTGTTCCATCGCGGCGACCGGGAAGGTGGCGGGCGACGGCAAGCCGCCGGCGAACGAAATGACTTCCGGACGCTCGGTGACCTTGAGGATTTCGCGGATGGCCGAGCTGGTCAGTTGTTGCGCCCGGCGGGAGATGGCCCAATGCATGATGGTCTCTTGGTGTG